>CAVSND010000001.1:0-15907 GCA_963729215.1 uncultured Acidobacteriota bacterium
ACTTTTCTGCTTCCCGTGGACGCAATGCGCGAGCCCGGGCAGTCGCCGCTGCGCATTCTCGAGCGGCTCCTCGCGCGCCCACTCCTGTAGATCTGGTCATCTGGTCATTTCAGCATCTGATCATCGTTGGTCAATTGAGAAATTGCCCAATTGCCAAACGATGACCAGATGACCAGATAACCAAATGACCAGATGATTCAACCGGATTCGCGAGATTCCTAGTCGAGCAGTTTCATGAAGGCGACGATGTCCGCCTCGTCCTGCGGCGCCAACTGAACCAGTGGTGGTATCGGCCCGGACCATCGGGATCGCTGACGATGGCGAAAAACTTCGTGTAGTGCGCGACGACTTCCTCGAGCGTCTTCGCGGAGTTGTCGTGGAAGTAGGGCGCCGTCTTCCGGATTCCACGCAGCGGCGACGTCTTGAACGCGTCGACGTCATCGGGGTTTCCGGTGATGAGCGCCCGCCCCGGATCGGTGCTGGACACCGGCACGTCGCCTTTGGCCGTGCTGAAGATGAAATCCTGGACGGGCTGGTTCGCCGTGTTGAACGCCCCTACCAAGATGTTGAAGAACCGCGTCGCCGTCGGGATTGGCGCCTGGATGAACATCGGCGCGAACTCGTTGGTCTGGTTCATCAGCGTGCCGCTGTGGCAGTGCGCGCACAGGCCCGGCTTGAAGCCGGCGGACGGATCCGGCGGCACGTCTTCGAAGAAGCGCCGCCCGCGGCGCTCGGACGCGGTGGTGCCGCGCGGCAGGTGCGGAACCGGACCGCCGAGCGCGCGGATCTTCAGCTCGAACGAGCTGAAAAACGAGAGGTCGGTCTGCTGGAAAAATCTGAGCGATTCGAGGTCGCCCAGCTCCGGGAAGGCCGGGGCCTGCGCGTGATCGAGAATCGCGCCCTGGGCCTGCAGCTCGAGCGACGGCTGGCGGCCGTCGAGCATCAGGGTCGGGTCGAGGGCCGGCGTGTTGAGCGTCGACGGGATGCCGCGCCGGACGGTCACGAACCGATCCTCGGAGTGCGCCAGGCGCACGTTCGGCGGAAGTGCAATCTTCATCAGGATGGTGGCATCGGTCAGCATCCGCGTGACGCCGTGGCCCAGGCCATCGTCGCTGCCGTCGTGCAGGAACAGCGGATCGTGGGGATTGGCCAGGAAGCGCGCCTTCGCGTCGGCGGGGGAGACGGTCCCCGTCTTGCGGCTGTGACAGGTGAGGCACGTCCGGCCGTTGCCGCCAAACGTCTCACGCTCGAAAAGCTGACGGCCGTCGCGATCGCTCTCGCCTCGCACCGGGACAGACAGCGAGGCGACCATGACGCTGGCAAAACCCAACACAGTGACCGTGCCGAACAGACGTTGCACTCTCATTGATCCTCCTGACGGGACTCAGCAATTGCACACGTATACGCGCGTAAAGTCGGGATAAGGGCTCAGGGCTAGGCTGGGTTTGCGTGGCGGGCAAGGACAGAAGGTTGGCCATCGCGACCGGGCTGGCGAATGGCACCCGAGCGGCTGTCCTCGCACGCGCACGTGCTTGTTGAAGGACGCGAGCACGAATTGTATCTGTCCGCCGCGAGCGCCTGGGAAATCGCCATCAAATATTCACAGGGCAGGCTTCGTCTGCCGGATCCTCCCCTGATATACGTGCCCTCGCGGCTCGAGCAGCTTGGCGTCCTGCCGCTGCCCATCGACCAGGCTCACGCGCTGCATGTCGCCACGCTCCCGGAGCATCATCGCGACCCGTTCGATCGTCTCCTCGTCGCGCAGGCGCAACTCGAGCACCTGGCGATCCTGACGTCCGATCCGGTGTTCGATGCCTACGACGTCCGAACGATTGCTGCTTCCTAACGGCTTGGCCGAGTTGACGAGCAGGGCTGAGGGTGGCATCATCAAATTCGATGCAAATTTAGTGGGGGCCCATGCTGGACATTGCCAATGACATTCGATCCCTCAGCGACTTCAAACGAAACACGTCGGAGCTCCTCGACCGTCTCAAGAAGAGCGGCAACCCTCTGGTCCTGACGATCAACGGGAGGGCCGAAGTGGTGGTGCAGGATGCGGAAGCCTATCAGGAGCTTCTGGAGCGGGTCGAGACGATCGAGGGGATTCAGCGAGGTCTTGCCGATGTGAAGGCTGGACGCACGAAGCCGGCGCGCGAGGTGTTCAACCGGCTTCGACGCAAACATGGCGTACCGCGTTGAGCTCACGAAGAGTGCTGGAGTCCAGCTCGAAGAACTCTATCTCTGGGTCGTCGAACGAGCGCCGAGCCGGGGGGCAGCCTGGTTCAATGATCTGGAGCGGGCGATCCTCTCGTTAGAGCAATTTCCGAAGCGATGCCGGATGGCACCCGAGAGCCTGGACAGGGATCTGCCGGTTCGAGTCTTCAACTACGGCCGCAGCCCTCACGTCTATCGCGTGTTCTTCACGATCGATGACGCCATCAGAGTTGTGCGGGTTGTGCACATTCGGCGTGGCGCAAGGCAAAGGCCGTCACCAGGTGAGCTCGAAGACGGATAGCGCTGCCGCATCAATCCCGGACGGCTTTGATCAGCGCTTCCATGTGCGCGAGATACTTTTCGAGCGCGCGTTTGCCGGCGGCAGTGAGGCGGTATTCGGTGCGGGGCATCCGCCCCTCGAACGACTTGTCCACGGAGA
Source organism: uncultured Acidobacteriota bacterium (assembly GCA_963729215.1). Lineage (GTDB taxonomy): Bacteria > Acidobacteriota > Vicinamibacteria > Vicinamibacterales > CAVVIG01 > CAVQJU01. Next base: position 2,654 of record CAVSND010000001.1, read on the forward strand.
TGTACTCGGCGTCCTCGAGCTTCCGCGCGTGCACGCTCAGGTTGCCATCCGTCGTCTCGAGCAGGGCCTTGAGCTCGTTGAACGTGAGGCGATCGTTGACCGCGAGCGCGCTGATGATGCCGAGCCGGAGGCGCTCGTGGATCAGCCGATCGAGGCTGAGGACTTTGGGTTCATGGCTCGCGGCTCGTGGCTCGCGACCCGTGGCTCGGGACTCGTGGCTCGTGGTTCGCGGCTCCCGCTTGCCGACTGCCGACCGCTGACTGCTCGCTTTACCCACCGTATCTCCTCGCGATGATCACGCCAAACACAATGTGAAGGCCGCCGAACCCGACGGCCATGAACGCGTTGCCCCACGCGGGCGGCGACGCGAACGCCGCGGCGCCGAGCAGCATGAACGCGAGGCCCATGACGGGCACGACGCGCACCGACAGCGCGCCGCCGGCCGCGACCGCCGCGCCGTACAGCAGGAGCCAGCAGCCGGGGAGCCGCGGTGTGAGGCCGCTTTCGAGCGCCGCCGCCGTCAGCACGGCGCCGGCCGCGAGCGGCGGGAGATAGGCGAGCGCGAAGCGCCGGAACGCCTGCGAGGCGAGCGGCATGTCCGACGCGCGCGCCTTCCGCGCCATGGTCCCGACGCCAATCCCCGTCGCCACGACCGCCGCCCCGAGCCAGACCGGGAGCCAGCGCGCGCCCCCCAGCGGACCCGCGACGGCCGCGGCCGCCAGGCCGACGATGCCGATGCCGACGCCGCCCCAGCCAGGCACCGCCGTAAACGGCGCCGCCCGCTCCATCGTCCGGCGGATGAAGCGGAGGTTGTCCATCGCGTGCGCGTGGAGCGCGGGAACCGGCTCCTGAGCCTCAGGCATTAAGGACTTTATAGCACAGAGTCCGAGCTACAGCCATCGCCGCGCACGCGCCTGGTAGGCCACGTACGTCTCGCCAAACAAGGACGCCAGGACGCGCTCCTCCGGCTCGATTTGGAATCGATTGATGTACAGAACGTATGCGGGAAGAAACACGAAGGCGAGCGCGTTCAGGAGGAAGAAAGCCCAACCGAGCAACATGATGAGGCCGCCCAGGTACATCGGATTGCGGGACATCGCGTAGACACCCCGCGTGACCAACGTCGACGCGTGAGGCTTCAGCGGGTTAGTCGTCGTCCCGGCCTTTCGGAAGCTCAGGACACCTGAACTGCCGGTCACAAATCCAGCCAGGACAACTACGGCGCCGAGCCAGGTGTGCCCTGGGAGGTCAAAGTGAAGCGATGGCACGGTCCGCGAGATCAGCCACATGAACACCGCCATGACCAATACAACCGCTGGCGGTGGAACTTTCGAATCAAGTGAAGGCATGCTTTTACTTCCCGCCGGATACATCTTGGTCAGCCGATACAAGAACTCGCGACCTTCCATCAACGACCGCACGCGTATGCATTCGTTGAGCCCGTGGGCGTTCGTCTCCGCGAGATCGAAAAAGATCCCCGAGACCCCATATGTCGGCACGCCTGCGGCGGTGAGGAAACGCCCGTCGTTCGTGCCGGGATTTTGCGCAGGCACGACCGGGACGCCGGGGAATAGTTCACTGGTCAGCCTTTCGATAGGGCCCATGATTTCGGCCGTCAATGTCGGTGGCGGTGCGGCCTTCTCAGGTGTACCCTGGAACGCCACTTTCACACCCGTATCACTGATGGTCGCGATGAGCGTCTGACGGATCTCGTCGGGCGCATGCCCCGGGAAGATGCGGCAGTTGACGGTGGCCGCGACGTGTTGCGGGAGGGCGTTTTCGGCCTGCCCCCCGTTTATCATCGTGGCGACGCATGTCGTGTGCAGCGTCCCGTTGAGATTGGGGTCCTTTGTGAGCCGCGACGCGGCAGCCGCATCGCCGCTGGCGGCTACGGCTTTCATGTCGGCACCCTGCGCTCCGCCGACTATGTCGCCAAACTTGGCAAAGTAGCCGCGGGTCACGTCGTTGAACTCGACGGGAAACTCGAACGCCTGGATTTTGGCGAGCGCCTGGGCCATCTGGTAGATCGCATTGTCCGGCGTCGGTCGCGACGAGTGGCCACCCTGGTTGACCGTCTCCAGCGTAAAGGATTGAGAGAGCCTCTCACCGGCCTGAACGCCGTTGACAGGTACGCGCCGGTCCTGGGGTCCAGCGTGCCGCGGCCACCCTCGTTGAGCGCGAAGGCGGCATCCATCACGGTTCGGTGATGTTCGAGGAGGTAGCGAACGCCGTTGAAAGCTTCCGTGGCCTCCTCGCCGCATGTGAGCGCGAGCTTGATGCCGCGCGTGGGTTTGTAGCCGTCCTGTTTGAAGCGGACCATCGAATCCGCGAAGATCGACGCCATGGACTTGTCATCGGCCGCACCGCGCGCGTAAAAGTACCCTCCCTCTTCGACCAGCTTGAATGGGTCGCGTTTCCAGTCCTCGCGCCTGGCTTCGACGACGTCGAGGTGAGCCAGCAGCATCACGGGCTTCAGACTGGTGTCCGTCCCTTGCAGAAGGGCGATCAGGTTCCCATTCTTCGGCTGATTGGGGGGTGCGACGAGCCGGAGGTCGTTCTCGGAATAGCCGGCCTGCAGGAGGTGCGCCTTGACGGCTGTTGCCGCCGCGGTGCAGGAGCCGACGGACAGCGACGTGTTGATCTCGATCAGTTCCTTGTAGAGCGACCGGAACGCCTGCTCACCGGCGCTCGACAGAGTTGGGGCACTGCCTTCCTGGCCGGCACGCAGGTCCGCGCGTTGACCCGCACAGACGGCGATGACCACAAACAGGCTGATCGCGAGCGGGTGATTTTGGCGCATTAGTCACGGGTCCTCTCGGTGTCGAGCCAGAGAATAGCCGCCCTGGCTGGGATAGCGCGCGAACGTCGTGCAACGCCGAGAGGGTGCCGTGGCAACGTGCCAAGCAGTGACTTGAGTATACGCGTGGGAGCGAGTGCCGACGGGATTCTCTTGTGTGACGCCGATGTGCCGGGTTCGTCGGGCAGTCGTTCGACACTGATTTGGCGTTATGCTGCGAACGTCCTTGGGTCGGCCGGGATATTCCGGGCGGCCTCCCCACTGGTTAGACGGCAGAAGAGGCAGGTTTGCCGGAATCCGGATCAGTCAGCCTGCAGCGTGCAACGCCGGACATGGCTCCGCTGCTGCGCCGTCTCCTGGAGCTGTACGTTCACGATCTGAGCGAGATCTTTCCTATCGAGATCGGGCCTGACGGTCTCTTCGGGTACGACAAACTGCCTCTCTATTGGGCAGAGCCGACTCTGCGCCACGCGTTTCTGATTAAGAACGGCAGCCACGTCGCTGGCTTTGCCTTCGCCACGCGCGGCTCGCCGGCGAGCGAGAATCCGGAAGACCTCGACGTGGCGGAATTCTTCGTCCTTCGCGGGCATCGTCGCTCGGGCGTTGGCCGTCTGGCGGCCATGGCGCTGTGGGATGCCGTGCCGGGACACTGGGTCGTGCGCGTCTCGGAAGCGAACCGGGCCGGGCTCCCGTTCTGGAGCGAGGTCATTCGGTCGTACACGTCCGGTGGTTTCGTCGAGAGCGCGCGGCCGGGCGGCTGGCGAGTCTTCAGGTTTGCCAGCACCGCCTAAGCTCTCCGTTCTCCGTTTCGCGTTTACGTTCAGGCCCCAACCGCGCAGTTGCGGCTGCGCACCGAGCAGGGCAGCACCCTGTCAGCGAGACCAAGGCGATTGACGGCAGGATCGCGCTGAGAAGTTTTGCGAATACAATCGGCTGGCGTTGCGTCAGAATGGGATGCGCGGCACGTCCACCCTGTTCCTGGAAATGAAGGGGAGGCGACGAATGAGACGCTTGTTCCCGGCGATCGTCGGGATCGTTGTCCTGGCCGGTATCTCCGTGCGCGCCCACCACACCCACCCGGACTTCCTGCTGGGTCAGACCGCTACCGTCGAAGGCACACTCGAAGAGCTGAGGTACGCGAATCCGCATGTCCTGCTGAAGATTCGGACTGCCGAGGGTGTCGTCTACCTGGCCGAATGGCAGGCGGCGTCATGGCTTCAGCTCCACGCGCACGTGACGCTGACGACGTTACGGGTCGGTGACCAGCTGGTTGTCAGCGGAGCCCCCTCGCGCGATCCGGCGTCACGCGAGCTGGTTCGTTTGAAGGAAGTGGTCCGACGGCGCGACGGGTGGACCTACCGCGTGATTCCGGAACAGCCGTCTCTCACGCGGTGACTAGACTCGCCCGCTTCGACGCCCCATGCCGATCGCGACGACGAGCCAGGCGACCGTGAGACAGGCGAATCCCAGAAGCACCGGCACGAGGGACTCGGCGGCCCCGACCGCCATCACGCGGTACGTCTCGGTCGTCGCCTCGCGGGTCCAGAAGACTTTGAGCACGTTGATGAATCCCAGCAGCGTGCCCGCAATGGCCGCGAACAGGCCCGCCAGCGACAGTGGCCGCATCAGCGCGAGGTTCTGCTCTGTCGGACGGATGGCGTACACGACCGCCATCACGAGCGGAACAACACCCATCATGAGCGTCAAACGTCCGAACAGGCTGGTATTGTGGAGCATCTGTGCCATGGTGACCTCACAGTTGATGGCGAATCTGTTATGAGAGAACGCGCCCCGAGGCTTGTTGTGACCCAGGTTGCGATCGTGGTGATCAATGTCACACGCGCGGAGATGGCGCGTTAGATCCTTCCGTGGACCGGGATACTGAGCTGACGCTGGTCGCGCGGCTTCGCCAGGGCGAGGCGGACGCGTTCGACGAGATCTACGCGGCGTTCAACAAGCCGCTGTTCACGTTTTTGATCCGCCTGTCGCGGCAGCGCGATGTCGCCGAGGACCTCCACGAGGAGACCTGGCTCCGGCTGGTGAAGCACGCCGGCCGGTTACGAGAGGACACGCGGCTTGGCGCGTGGCTCTTCACGGTGGCGCGCAACCTTCACGTCAGCTACCGCCGTTCTCGGGCGCTGGAAGAATCCGCTGCGGCGAGCCTCTTCGGGTTGTGGCCCTTCAGCGTCAGGGAGACTTCCCCCTTCGAGGCGACCGCGGCCAACGAGCTCGAGCGCCGCATCGAACGGGCGCTGGCGAACCTGCCGGCGGCGTCGAGAGAAGTGCTGCTCCTCGTGGGCGTCTCGGGACTCGATCAATCGGAGGTGGCCGACATCTGTGGCATCACGCCCGGCGCGCTTCGACAACGCCTGCATCGAGCGCGGGAGTTGCTCGCGCAGGCCCTCGAGCGCGACGCGGCCGCCGACCCAATCGTTCTGGAAGGAGTGCCGTCATGTCCGACTCGCTAATCCGGATGTTGGGCGAGCTGCCGGCCGCCGAACCGGACATCACACGCGCCGAACACATCAGGACGCGCTGTCACGTTCGCCTGGCGCGCCACAAGCGCCGCAGTCTTATTGTTTCGAGCACGCCGCCGACCGGCGAGCGAATGGCGCCGGTCTGGCAGTCGTTGATCGCGGCGCTCGGGTTCGTGTACCTGACCGAGGTGATTCGCTTCGCGCTCGCCGTGTACGGCCTGACGTGATTCGACACCGGGCCACTTGAAGTGGCCGCGTCTACTCGCCCTTAGGCCCCGACAGTCCGAATCCCGCGCCGGCCGGATCGGTGGCGACGACGATCCACTCGCTGGTCGGCAGTTCGCGCGGTCCCACGAGCACCGTGCCTCCGTTGGCCTTGATGGCCCGCGTGGCCGCCGCTATCGACGGCACCCCGATGTAGAACAGCCACGCGGCGGGCTGGCGGTCGTCCTGGCGCTGCATCACGCCGCCGAGGCGATTGCCGTGATGGTCGATGAAGCAGTAGTCGCCCATCGGCCCCATGTTCATCGCTTCGTTGAATTCGAAGCCGAAGTGGCGGCTGTAGAACGCCTTCGACGCCGCGAGATCGGGGCTGGCGAGCTCGTTCCAGTTCACGTGCTGCGGCGCGTGACGGTCGAACACGTCGCTCGTCGCGTCCGCCACGCCCGGCGGCGGCACCGGCCTCATCAGGTAGAAAGGCACGCCCTGGGGGTCGGCCACCATGGCGATCCGGCCGACGGGGAGGTCCGTCGCCGGCATCTGCACCTTCCCTCCGTCGGCGACGATGGCCGAGAGCCGGCCGTCGACGTCTGGCGTTGACAGATAGGCGATCCAGAGCGGCCGGGCGCCGTGCCGCTGCATGTCCGCCGAGAGGCGGAGGACGCCGCCGGCGAACTTGCCGTCGGAGCGGCCAATCATGCGGTAGTCCATGCCGCCGGATTGTCCCGGTTCCGCTGCGCTGATCGTCCATCCGACCACGGCGCCGTAGAAGGGCGCCATCGCGTCGGGGTCGGGCGTCATCAGCTCGTACCAGATGAAGCTGCCAGCAGGGTTCGCCATGTGTCGTTGCTCCCTCCGGCCATTCTGCCATAGCTCTTTGAGCGTCTACCTCGTCCGGGCGTGACTCACACACGCAGGTAGTCGCCCTGCCAGTGCGAGACGGCTTTCTTGATCTCCTTCGCGTTGCTCAGTGAACCGCCGCACACCTGCCGTACGAGATCCGGCAGCTCGGCATCGCTCGCGAAACGCAATGCCACCAGCTGCTGCCGTGTCAGCTCTGGAATGCGGGCCTGCAGATCGGCCGGGAGCACCTCGCGCAGCCGCAGGCGCATCTCCAGGCGAATCACGCGGTCCTGCACCGACAGCGCCATCAGCCGCGCGGCCGTCAGTCCCGCGACCAGCCCTGCCGCGAAAAGCGCGCCCCACGCCGTGCTCAGCGATGGCGCCCGAACGAGCTGCAGCAGTGCATACACCAGGTTGGCGAAGAGAATGGGCGCGGCGAAGAAGTGGAACAGCGGAAAGAAGCGGGTGTGATTCGAAAGAGTCTGTCCGGATTCGGACGTCGCCATCGGGTTCCTCCCATGTGCCGGCCTGATGACTCAGACCTGACTGCGCACAGGATCTCACGGTGGCGCCGGCTGTCGGAACCCGAAAACGATCGCCTCAGCCGAAGAGTTTGCGGTCCATGCACCGCAGGTCGTTGGGGTCGAAGAACTTCTCGGCCCACTTGTCCGTCGTGGACAGGAACCCGCTGTGCGGTCCAGGTGCCGGCGTCGTTGCGGGCGTCGTCGATCCGGCCTTGGGCTTCTGGAATTGATCGAGGAAATTGAAGTGATCGACCAGCTCGAGCGCCTCGATGGCGAACACGGTCGCCACGTCGCGATCGTGGATGGCGATGAGGTTGTCGCCGTTCGATGTCTCGCCGCCGAGCGCCAGGTTCGACGATCCGCAATACACCACCGCGTCCGGCGAATTGAATCCGCAGACGATGAACTTGTGGTGAACCTGGTGGCCCAGGCCGATGACGTCCACCATCTGGTCGAAGGGCGGGGGCAGCTGGGTGTTCACGGGCTTGCCGGTGACGAGCAGGCCCGTCTTCCTCGCGGGACTGTACAGGGCGATGCCGCCGGGACTGTCGGAAATCCCGTACGTGAAGATGCTCTGGCCGGCGTGCAGCGCCTTGAGCGCGGGAATCACCGGGCCCGTGCCCACGCTGAGCTGCATCACGGCGAACAGCACGCTGCCGCCCGTCTTTTTCCCTTCCGCGTCGATGCGGGCGACGATGGCGTCCAGGATTTGCGTCGCGAACGTCTCGTCGTGCGGCGCGAACGTGATCTCCGACTTCGGGGTGTCCGCGGACGAAATCGAAAACGTCTGCGAGCCCTCAGACGAAGCGGCGAACACGCTGGCCGATTTCTTCCCGGCGAGCGCCGTCAGCGATTCCTCGAACACCGCCAGGTACTGCGCGGCGACCTTCTTGTCGTTGAACAGCAGCACGTGGTTGGCGTTGACGTACACGCCGGTGACCGAGAAATTCGTCGAGCCCGACAGCACCTTCACCGCGCCCGTCGTGTTGGAGACGATCAGCAGCTTGTTGTGGGCGAAGTTGCCGAACTTGCCGCGAACGATCGTCGCGCCGGCCTTCGCGGCCTTCGTGAACTCCGTTTCGAACTGGTCCTCGGGCTTGGGCGTCGTGGCGTTGTGGTGCAGCGAGGCGTTGTCCAGGATGATCCGGATGCGACCCTGCCCGGCCAGCGTGAGGAAGGCCTCCATGATGTCGGGCTCGTTCAGGTCGTACGCGCACACGTCCAGGCGCAGGTTCTTGTTCCCCAGCACCTCGTCCAGGAGGGCGAACACCTGTTTGCGCGCCGTGAAGCCGAGCCAGTCGTACTCGTCCGCGAACGTGTAGGGTTTCCCGTCGGGACCCGTGCCCGACACCTGCGTCGTGTCGAAGAGAAGCTCCTTGGCCTTGGGGCGGACGATGGCGTCCTTCCCGAAGTGGTGGACGAACGCCTGGGACTGCGTGAAGCCGCGCGCGAACCCCACCTCGAGGCTCTTCTTCGTGAACGGCTCCACGTCAATCGTCACCGACACGCTGCGCGACGGATCGATCGGCAGCAGCGATTGCGCGCTGTCGAAGAACCGCGGCGTCACCGTGTACGTGTACGGCCCGACCGCCGGCGTCTTGCCCTGGTGGAAGGATCCCGGGTAATGCACCCAGCGGAACTTGTGGATGGGCGCGTTGATGCTCGAATTGGGCGGCTCGGTCGCTACCTGCGTGTGCTGCGAGGGGGTTTCGAATTGATAGGAGTTGAACAGGAAGTACGCCGTTTTCCCCTTGGGCTGGGTTTGAACGGTGAAGCCCGCCAGGTTCTTCGCGCCCGCCTTGCTGGCCAGGTTGAACGCGAGCAGGGTCTTGAAGTCCCCCTGGTACGCGGTGACCGAGAACCCATTCTTCGACTTGCTGGTTGAAGCCACGTCTGTTCCTTTCACCCGGGCGGCCTTCGGCCGCGCGCCGTTCATACACCAACGCGCGGGAAGTGTCTCCCGCGGCGCACGAAAAGAATCGCAAATGTTCGTAAAGTCTTCAGCGGCCAATGGATTGGCCACTGCGCGTGTCCACCGCGCGCGCGGCGCACGGAGTGTCTCTGGCGCGTGGGCAAGGACGTCTCGGGATTCTGGCGTAGAATTGCGCCGCATCCGCCGGATCGGCTGAAAATCAGGAGATCGACATGAGATGCGCATTTGCCGGCGCGGCCGTCATCGTCGCGACGTGTTCCGTGTCGATTGCCGCCCAATGGCCGAAGTATGCGGCTCCCGGCATCCCGCGTGACGCGGACGGGAAGGTCGCGATGGACGCGCCGACGCCGCGCACGCCGGACGGCAAGCCCGATTTGTCCGGCAACTGGGTCCGGTTCAGGGGCGAGGGGGCGTTCACGCCGCCCGAGCTCGCCGGCCTGACGCGCAACCCGGCGGCGGCCAGGCGCAGACGCCGGCAACTCCTCCTCCGGCCGTGGATCCCAACTCGCCCCCGATCGCCGCGTTCTGGGAGATTGGCGCGAATGTCCCCGGGGGACTGCCTCTCACGCCATGGGCCGAGGCGCTGAAGAAGAAGCGGATGGCCGTGAACGACAAGGACAATCCCGACGCGAACTGCCTGCCCATGGGCCTGACGCAGTTCCACATGCACGGCCAGCCGCGCAAGATCATGCAGGACTCGCGCGTGATCGCGATCATGTACGAAGCGAACTACGGCCTTCGCTACATCTACATCGACGGGCGCAAGCTGCCCGCGCAGGGCAGCGTGAACCCGTTCTGGTACGGGTACTCGGTGGGACGCTGGGAAGGCGACACGCTCGTCGTCGAAACGAACAACCTGAGGGGTGCCGAAACCGGGCCCTCGGACGGGTGGCTCGACGTGCGCGGCAGCCCGTATTCGGATCAGGCGAAGTTCATCGAGCGCTTCCGGCGGCCGAGATACGGGAAGCTCGAAATCGACATCACGATCGAGGACGCGAAGGCGTACACGAAGCCGTTCACGCTTCGCGTCAATCAGCAGATCTCGCCGGACGACGAGGTGATCGAGTTCATCTGCAACGAGAACAACCAGTTCCGCCAGCGCGTGAAGATCGATTGATCGACTGAGCTACTTCGGCGGAAGCGACCCCAGGTACGCCGAGAGCGCGATGATGTCGTCTTCCGACAGCTTCGCGACCACCTTCTTCATCAGCGCCGCGTTGGCGCCGGCGCTCGTGCCGTTCTGCATCGTGATGAGCTGCCGCGCAACGTAGACCGGCTGCAGGCCCGCGATGCGCGGCACCTCGCCAAGCCCGGTGAGCGCGTCGCCGTGGCACAGCGCGCACTGAATCGTCCTGCCCGCGGCGCCCGCCTTCGCCAGCGCGGCGCCCGCCGCGATGCTGCCCGGCGGCACGTACGCGACGAACCCCGCATGCGGATCGCGGATCGTCGTCCGCATCGGATCTTCCGGGACCTGGATGATGCGGTGGCCGATCGGCTCGGTCCCGCCGTCCGGGTGGAGCCGCCGGTGGCGCGCGTCGGCGCTGATGTACGTCTTCGGCGGCGTCGCGGTCTCGATCACCTTGACGAACGGCGCGGGCTTGAGCGCGGCGAAATACGCCGCCGCCTCGTTCACGTCCTCGTCGGAGACGGCGCGGGCGATCGGCCCCATGCGCCCTTCCTCTTTCCGCGCGCCGCTCTTGAAGTACTTCATCTGCCGGACGATGTATTCGGCCGGCATGCCCGCGATGTCGGCGGACTCCGGGTGACCCTGGCCCGACATCAGGTGGCACGACCCGCACGCGTTCGGCATCGGGCCTTTCACGCTGCGCGGCGCGGGGGGATGCTCGTCGGGAAACCAGTCGGGAGGGTTCGCGTTGCCGGCGATCGCCGCCGCCTCGTATTCGCGGCTGCTGCCGGCGGCGCGGACGGTCGCGGGCACCTTTGCCTCGGGCGGCTGCACCTTGTCCGGAAGGTTGTAGGCCCACTCCGGCAGGCCGTTCGGAATCGCCGTCGGCGTCGGGTTCTGCGCCCGGACGGCCCTTGACAGCACGTCACGAGCAGCGCGGCAACGAGGATGCGGAAAGCGTGGCGCATGCTGCGGATTATGCGCTTTCGCGGGACCAAAGCTCCAGAACCACCTGGAGTCTCGCCGAAACCCGCCGTCAGCCCATGGGAAAACTCCTGCAGGCGCGGGAGTGCGAGTCGAAGGAGGCCGTCGAGCAAGCCCGGCGGCCTCCCGCATAGCCGCTAGGGCGTGAGCTGCGGCTGCGTCTCGCGCTGCCAGCTGAACGGACCCCAGGAGGTCGGCGTCGAGGCGTTCTCCCACGCCGCCCGCGGGTCGATGCTCAGCTTCAGCCACTCCAACGGGAACGTCGAGCCGTGCACGACAATCCGGTGGAAGTTCGGAACGTCGTAATACGGATGCTGGAGCCACGCGTCGTTGCTGCACGGATCGGTCTCCGTGTAGCAGGTCGAGTTCTGCTGCAGCGGATTGTCCGAGCGATAGACATGCGAGTCGCCGTTGAAGATAGAGCACCGGCTTTCCGTACGTCACCGAGTTGGATGCCATCGCGGCGATGATCGGCTCGTAGTTCGTCTGGTGCGACGGGCACTGAGTCCGCCGTGTCCCACATGTCGGCCTGGCCGATGATGACGACGCTGTGCGCGTTGTCGGCCTCCGCCAGCGCGAAGGCGGCGTTCAGCCAGCGCACGTCGGCGGCGGTGCGGGCCATCTCGCTCTGCTGGTCATTCGTGTTGCACGGGCCGTTCCACGGGTCGATGTCGTTGTTCGAGCCGCCCGGCACGTTGAGCGTCACGAAGACCGTCTTCGACTGCTCCCACATGACGTTCTCGACGTACTGCGCGTCTGTCGGGATACGCCGGGTCGTAGGCGGTCGCCTGCGAGATGACCTGCATCGGGTGCTGGCCCAGCGTCCAGCCCGGGTTCGCGAAGAAGATCGACCGAACCAGAGTCAGGTGCGCGAGCGGGTTGGCCACAGGGGCTCGCGTGATGCCGGCATTGTCCGGCGGGTTGCCGAAGACTCCCTGCCGGCAGCTCTTTCGCCTTCGTGCAGTCGCTCCACTCGTTGTCGCCCGGCGTGTAGATCAGCGGCCGGCTGAACGCCGTCCAGAGGTTGAAGATCGACTGGTCGAACGGCTTGGTGCAGGGCTCGCTGCCGGAATGGATGTCGCCGACGTGGATGACCTCCTGCACGCTCGGGTCGGCGTTGATGGTGTCGATGAACGCCGGCGTCGCGTTGAACTCGGCGTGCGGACGCGTAAGGGCTGGGTCGAGGGTCCAATACGGCGAGTCGCCGAACACCGCGAGCGTCAGCGTGTTCGGATTCGTGCCCGCCGCCGCACCGGCGGCAGCGATTGCGAGCGCCACGGCGACCATGCCGAGCGCGAGAACCTTCTTCATTTGCCCTCCTCAGTCCGTTGATCTGTAACCCTGCGGCTTTCTGCCACGAGCCGCTCAGCTTGTGAGTTGCTCGTAACGGGCGCACGTCGCTGACGCAACATCGATGCAACATGCGGCGTATCCGCACGGTGCACGTAAAGGTCAACTTGTTGAAATGTGAGGAACTTATAAATGCTGAGGTACGCGATGCCCGCGGAAAATGCGCTTCACGCGCGAAGGTAGTCGCCCTGCCAGTGCGTGACGGCTTTCTTGATATCCGCCGCATTCCCAAGCGAACCGCCCAGCACCCGCCGCACGAGGTCCGGCAGTTCTGCATCGCTGGCGAACCGCAAGGCCACCAGCTGCCGCCGTGTCAGCTCGAATTCGAGCCTGCAGATCGGCCGGGAGCACCTCGCGCAGCCGGAGACGCATCTCGAGGCGAATCACGCGGTCCTGCACCGAGAGCGCCATCAGCCGCGCGGCCGTCAGCCCTGCGACCAGCCCTGCCGCGAACACCGCGTTCCACACCGTGCCCAGCGACGGTGCCCGAACGATCTGCCAGAGCGCATATACCAGGTTGGCGATGAGGATGGCGCGGCGAAAAGGTGGAAGAGCGGAAAGAGGCGGGCGTGATTCGATAGGTCTGCCCGGATTCAGATATAGCCATCGGGCTCCTCCCATGTGCCGGCGTAACTAGTCAGAGTGCGGACGTGTCGAGGACCATCAGCGGGGCAACCCTCGTTCGTCGTAGCCGAGAATTTCTTCGGCAGATCGGTCGTCGAGCGTCGGTAGCTGGGCACAGCGCTGTGCGATCTCGCGGAGTTCGTCGCGCAGCCGCCGGCGCCTGGATCGGCCCCGCAGTCGAGCGAGGCGTTCCCTCAACGCGACCACGACGGCCGCGGTGAGCGTCTCACCCGTGCGGGCGGCCACTTCCCGGGCCAGGCGGTCGGCTTCAGGATCTTTCAGGCTCAGCGCCATGGTGCCTCCTTTCTAGAAATATACCATATGTCTATATGGCCTGGTGGCAGGCGAACCCGGCCGCTCATCGAGGAAACTGACCT
>CAVSND010000002.1:0-59894 GCA_963729215.1 uncultured Acidobacteriota bacterium
CGACAATCATGTCCTGAAGGCCCAGGTCAGAGGTGCGGCCGCACCAGTTACCGGTAAACACGTCGAGTGTCCCCAGTCCCGCTTCGGCGTGATACTCCCGAATGCGACTCTCATCGTGGCCGACGGCCGATTCCGGCATCTCGCTTTTGGCGATCCGACTGAGCGGATCGCCGGGGAGCGCAAACCTCAAGACAACGGCACCAAGACCCTGTTCGTTCAAACGTCGCGATTCATCGTTCAGCAGGAAATAGGTAATGATCGCGCGGCCTCCCGGCTTCAGCACGCGGCCAATTTCGCGCGATCTGTGCGGACGTCTGGCGGCAGCATGTGTGTGAACACTGACTTCAACAGAACCACGTCGAAGATCGCATCGGGGAATGGAAACCGGTCATCACCTGAACTCAAACGCCCGCCCGGGTTGTACAACCTGTTCGACACGTTCGCGTGGGTGAAGTGAAAATTGGGGAAGGGTTCGTCGTGGTTCTGAAGCCACGCGATCGCCTTCGCATCAACGTCGATGCCCTCATAACGCCCAGGAGGCGAGAGAAACTTCGTCAGGGGACGGGCCACGCCGCCGTTACCGCAGCCTATGTCGAGGAACGCCGAGAGAAGGCAATAGCTGCCCGCGTGGAATGACCGCGCGGTTGCCGAAACCGTCGCCGAACAGGACAAACTGCTCGGGCGTTGAAGAACCGTCGAACAGCATCTCCTTCGGCGGGATCAGATCCGAATCGTCCACACGTGGCTGACGCGGTTGCGATTTGAACAATGGCACGTCACTATAATATCTGTGTTTGATCGCCCGACGTCCCCTCGTGCGGTTCGGCGCTCGGGGGTCTGGCGTGCCGGCGCGATCCTTCGTTCGGTCCCCGCCGTGGTCGCCACGGCCGTCGGCTCCGGCAGCTGGCGTAGCGCGGCTCGAGCTCTTAAGGAATTCGCAACCAACCCACGCAGAATCCGCGAGATGTCCGTCGTCGCTCGAAGCGGTCTGCTCGACGAGATGTCAATGCCTGGAATCGGAATGCCGACGTGGCGAGAGCGCGAATCCATCCTCTGGTTCACTACACGCTTTGGGGAGCCTCGAGGGTGTCAGCCAAACCCGCTGTTCGACCCAGGGTCCTGTCTCGGAACGCTATCCCGACGTCGGCCGCGCCGGATTTGAGCCTCTGGCCCACTTCCTGACCCACGGGGCAGAGGAAGAGCGCGGAATCCCGGGCCCCACTTCGACACCCGGTACTTATTGCCGGCAACCCGGACGTTCGAGCGGCCGGAGTCCGAACCCTTTGCGACACTTCCTGCAGGGCGGCTGGCGCGAAGGGGAAGTCCGTTGCCGTGTTTCGACGCCGCCAGTTATGTGGGGCGCTATGAAGACGTCCGGATCGCCGATGTCAACCCGCTCGCGCACTATGTCGAAATCGGCTGCGCCGAGGGCAGAGATGCGACGCCTATCGGCGAAGGTCGCCTGCCTCCGCCACCGAGTGTCCGCCTGACCACTCGACGGCGGCCTGGACCTTCGACGAGTCAGCGGGCTGACCAACCGCTCGTCGTCTGCTTGACGCACGTCTGTCCCTGGCCCCCATACGCCGGTAACGCCTATCGAATCTACCGGCTTCTGTCCTGGCTGCAGCGCGACGGCTTTCGCGTCCTGCCCGTCGTCGCACCTCTTGCTGGCGAAGAACCCAGCCGTCAATCGATCGACAAGGTGGCCGAACTGTTTTCGAATGTCGTGGTCGTCGGCCGGGACGGGACAATCGATTGTTCGCTCGCGGACATGTCGACGTTCTCGAGCCGCTCAACGGCGAGCCGACGCCGCCTTACTCCGCCTTGCTGGGCAAAGAAGAGCCGATGAGCGGCCGTAATCGAGAAGTTCTCGTGATCGATCGAATGTATTGTCACGACGCGGCGATTGCCGCCGTGCTCAAGATTCACTCGGCCCTTGAGCGCTACATACTTCCTGACCGAGTACAGTCTGGATGACTCGAGTGCTGCCTCTTATCGATGACCGCGCCATGATAGTCATCGATACCATCGACGTGTTTTCAACGAGAGAAAGAGAAAAGTGCTTCGATGGGGCATCCGGGATCTTTGGCTGAATCCAGAGGAGGAGGCGCAGCGACTGGCACGGGCCAATCTCGTCGTGGCGATCCAGAGACCAGGAGCATGAAATCCTGCAGCGCCTCATCCCAGAAAGAAAGGTGGTCACGGCAGGTATCGACTTCGACATCGTTGGAGATCCCCGCCTCCCCGAATCCCATTTCGTCCTGTATGTGGCCTCCGGCAATCCCATGAATGTGCGAGGCCTTCGCGATTTCCTGCAGTTCGCCTGGCCGTCCATCAGGCAACACGTGCCGGACGCTGAACTGCATGTTGCGGGGGCTGTTTCCGAATTCATCGAGAATGAACTGCCCGGCGTGCTCGCGCTCGGTCCGGTGCAGGATCTGGCCGAGGTGTATGGACCGTTCGCCCGTGTCGTCATCAACCCGGCGCTCGCTGGAACCGGCGTCAAGATCAAAACCGTCGAGGCGCTGAGTCACCTGCGTCCGATTGTCACATGGCCCACCGGCGTCGACGGCCTCCCTCGCGACTTACGCGGCGTCTGCGATGTCGTTCAGGATTGGTCCGAGTTCGGGCGCCAGGTCGTCAGGCGGCTTATCGAGAGTCGTACCGAAGCCTTTTTCGCCAGCGGAACGCCAGTGCATCGAACGGGCAACGACTCCCCACATCGTGTCCGGCGAACTGTCCGCCGGTCTTCAGGAACAGTGGCGGACTCGCACGAGTCAGGAAGCGTCGTTCCGGCAGGTAAGACATAGACGGAACCAGCGCGTGAAAGTACTCAGCATCTTCGTCGCTCATGGCGCGCCAGGTACACGTGGGGCTGAGGCGGAGCTCACCGAACTCTTTCGGAAACAACTCCCGGATGTCGACCGCGACGTAGTGGTCGTCGACACCGCACTGAAGCCGGGCGACACTGGGTCCACACCAGAGGGCGTCATCGGCGGGGACAATTCGCAGCGGAGTTCTCTGGCTTCGACGCCGGCCTGGCTCATGTCGGCGACGACGTGCGCAATTACGACGTCGTCAATCTGACGACGTCGGCATTTCGCGAATTGTATCGGGGCTACCTTCAGCGATTCCGGCCCGAAGTTCTCTCGGGAATAGCCGGCCGGCCCGTGTGTCTCGGCCACATCGATTGCTACAACGAGCCAGTTCAGATCATGGGCGCCACGAGCCAGCACTGGATACGAACCTCCTGCATGTTCCTTCCACCGGCGTTACTCGGAAGCCTCCGCACAGTTGTGTCGACCAACGACAGGGAACGCTGGTTCAGCGGCGACCCATCGAAGCCGTTCCGAGCGGACGCCCCACTTCGCCGGCATACCAACGGCTGATCATCGACTGGTTGACTGGCAGAGACATCGGACAGGGTGT
This sequence comes from uncultured Acidobacteriota bacterium, assembly GCA_963729215.1. Classification (GTDB taxonomy): domain Bacteria; phylum Acidobacteriota; class Vicinamibacteria; order Vicinamibacterales; family CAVVIG01; genus CAVQJU01. Next base: position 3,430 of record CAVSND010000002.1, read on the forward strand.
GACGTGGCATTCGCGAATCAAGCTTGATGACCGCAACCTGGCTGAATTCGAGGACAGAAAGCACTTTCAATCCTCAACGAACACCTGTTGAGCCTCCCGGGTGCGCGCCGCAGGAGGCTATACAATCGATGTCACGTGGCTCTCGGGCGTTCTGGCTCGGCGCCCTCACGAAGTCGCGTGGGACACATCGTGGTGGCAAGTACTCGCGCAGCGCGATAGAGACGCGATCCAGATCCGGTTGACCAGTTGAATCCAGAAGTCGTTGTCCGGGTCGCTTTGTTCTTTGAAGGCAGGTGCCCCGTCTCCCGCCCGGTGACTGAGCCCGCGCTTCCGTTGCTGGCGTTCGATATGAGATGCTCCATGACGTGCAGACGGAGTGCGATTCGCACGATGAGCACCGCCGCCCAACATCGACCCCTGATCGTGGCGAAGGCCCGGTTGCCGTCTCGGTCATCGTCCTGAACTACAACGGCCGCGGCTGGCTCGAGCGATGCCTCGGGGCTGCCGTCGCGGAGCTCGCACCGGACTGTGAATTGATTGTCGTCGACAACGGCTCGAGCGACGGGTCGGTCGATTTCGTGACGCGCGCCTTTCCTTCAATCCGAACGGTTGCGCTCGCCGAAAATCTCGGCTTCGCCGGGGGCAACAACGCAGGCGCGAAAGCGGCACGGGGACGGTATGTCGCGTTTCTCAACAACGACGCTGCACCCCGTCCGGGATGGCTGGCCGCGCTCAGGCGCACGCTGGATGGCGACGCGACGCTGGGCCTTGCGTCGTCACTCATCGTGTTCATGCACGACCCGTCGACTGTGGACAGCGCCGGAGACGGCCTGACGCGCTGGGGCGGTGCGTTCAAACGCGCCCACGGCCGCCCCGTCGGCGAGGCGTCCGGCGGCGCCGACGTTTTCGGGGCGTGCGGCGCAGCGTTTCTCGTTCGCCGCAACCTGTTCGAACGGGCCGGTGGTTTTGACGGGGCGTTTTTTGCCGTGTACGAGGACGTCGACCTCTGGTCCCGGTTCCAGCTCAGCGGATCCCGCTGTCGATTCGTCCCGGAGGCAGTGGTCCATCACGCGGGCAGCGCGACGCTCGGGCGGTTGAGCGATCTGTCCGTGTTCTGGGGCCAGCGAAACATGGAGTGGATGTATTTCAAGAACACTCCCTGGCCACTGCTGTTGCTCACGCTTCCCGGTCACGTCCTCTACGACCTGGCGGCGGCCCTGCACTTCGCCAGGATGGGAATGTTCCGAACGTTCGCACGCGCCAAATGGGCCGCCATGCGCGAACTGCCTCGAGTGTGGCGACAGCGCGGGCAGATCCAGCGCGAGCGACAGATCTCGTGGATCCAACTGTGGAGGCTCATGGAGCGACGCTGGATCGCGATCAAGCTCCGCGAAAAACGCTTCGACAGGAGCATCGCGAACCGGGCATGAGCTTCACCGGCTCCGTCATCATCGTCAGTTTCAACAGCGGTAGCTCCCTCGCCCGATGTCTCGACTCGATCGCCGAACTCGAAAAGGACGCGGACGTCCTCGTCGTCGACAACGCCTCGACTGACGGCAGCGACAAGACCGCCGAGCGAGGGGGGCGTGTCGCGCTGCAGCGAAACGCCGAGAATGTCGGCTTCGCGCGCGCCGTCAACCAGGGCCTGGCGCGTACCGACGGCGAATTCGTGCTGCTGCTCAACCCGGACTGCGAGTTGCGGCCCGGCTCGCTCGATCGGCTGGTGTCTGAACTGCGGCTGCATCCTCACGCGGCAATCGCCGGCCCGAAGATTCTCAACGACGACGGCACCGTGCAAGGAAGCGCGCGCGGTGATCCGACGCTGCTGACGGGCTTGTTCGGGCGATCGACGTTGCTGACTCGTCTCTTCTCGGGCTCGGAGCTGGCCCGCCGCAACGTGCGATTCGATCTGGTGACAGGCGATGGCGCGAGCGATTCGGGCTATGACGTCGACTGGGTTTCTGGCGCGTGCATGATGGCGCGGCGAGACATGCTGAGAAGGGTGGGCGGATTCGACGAACGCTACTTCCTGTACTGGGAGGATGCCGATCTCTGCCGCCGCCTGCGCGGCCAGGGTTGGGGCATCCGTTACGTCACGAGCGCTGAGGTCGTGCACCAGGCCGGGCAATCGAGGCCGGACCGCCCACGCGTTGTCAACGCGGGCATTTCACGAAAGCGCCTACCTCTACTATGCGACCCACGTCGCGCGGACACCCGTCATGCGCCGCGTGGCGCGAATCCTCCTCGCCCTGCGGTGCCGCCTCAAACAGCGCGCGTCGCGCCAGTCATCCTGAATCAAGGGGAAGGGCCCTTCAATTCCCGATCTGACGGCATGTCAGATCTCATAAACGATGTATAAACGACGTCTTATCAGCAGTTTAGCGTGTAATTCACCTCCACATCAAGGGGGTAAGAAAATTACCGATCGGCTCTTGACAGCTGAGCTATACTGCGCCCTTCTTCTCATCCGTACGCGTGGATGCATTCATGACAGTCAGCGCAACGAGGAGAGCCGTTTCGATGAAGCTATCGCTCGTCTCCTCATGGAACAGACGGCACATCTTTCTAGTTCGAACGATCGCGAGCCTCGCAATGGCCGCGCTTCTGACGATCGCCATCCCGGCGTCGGCGCACGCGCAATACCGCATTGGCTCGCTCCCAAGCTTTCAGGTCACGGTACACGACCCCGAGCGCGATCGCGCTCGATGTGAACGACTCTGGAATGGTCGTCGGCCAGAGCAGGCTTGACACGACGGTCGGCTCCGCTGGCCCATGCAGCGCCGCAAGTCCAGAGAACTGCCTGATGCGCGCATTCTCGTGGACCCGCGCTGGCGGCATGATTCCCATTCCGCCGTTGCCCGGCGGTGAGAATTCGTCTTCCAACGCGAGGGCGGTCAACAACGCCGGCCAGGTGGTGGGCCGGAGCGGAGTGGCGGGCGGGTCCCATGCATTCTTGTGGACGAGCGCGGGCGGCACGATCGATCTGGGCGTGCTCGGCAGCAGCGCCAGCATTACTCCCTACGCCATCGGCAACGGCATCAACAACGCGGGGACGGTCGTCGGAGCGAGTTCGACGGATAGAGCAACTCACATGCGTTCATCAAGACCGCGGGCGGGGCATGATGGATCTCGGCACGTTGGGCGGACCGACGACGACAGTATCGCGAACGACGTGAACGATGCCGGCGTCGTTGTCGGCTCGACCGCGACGGCGGGCGGCGAGGTTCATGCCTTCGTGTGGACGAGCGGGGGCGGGATGGTCGACATCGAGACAATTGGCAGGTACAGAGAGCAGGGCGTTCCGAATCAACAGCGCGGGAGTGGTGGTCGGTCAGAGACGCTTCACGGATGGGAACTTCCATGCGTTCCGGTGGACGCGGCCGGCGGCATGGTCGATCTGGGCACGCTTGGGGCGCCCTCGTTCGGTGGACCAGTCAGCATGGCGACGGACATCAACGACAGCGGGCAGATCGTGGGCAGCACTACCGTGAACGGCGTGGTGGGCCTGCACCCGTTCTCGTGGACGCCCGAGGGCGGCATGGTCGCGATCACCAGCGACCCAACGAGTTTTCCGGGTCAACCCAGCGGGATCAATAACATCGGGAACATCGTCGGCGACGTTCGGCGGTAATCGGGAGTCCGCAATCTGGAGAGCACCGAGCGACGATCTCGTGCATGGACTTCGGCGCCTATGGGACCTGGCTGCGTCGGGGAACTGTTTGGAGCCAGTTGAATCCGTTAAACGGGAGGGCTTTCGGGGTATTCTCAGAAGGCGGAAGAGACCACGACGACGTGGTGATCGACTTCGGGCCTGGCGTCGGTTTGTGGGCCTGGTTGGGTGACGACACATGGCTCCAGCTCCATACGCTCAGTCCATCGGGGATGGCGCTCTTTGATGTCAACGGCGACGGCGACGATGACGTTGTGTTCAGCTTCCCCGGCTTCGGCATCTGGTGGTTCAACGGGGGTAACGGGACGTGGGGTGGCCAGCTCCATTCCGGCAACCCATCATCTTTCGTGGCCGTGGATCTCGGCGCGGGCGGAAAGAAGCTCGTGGTCGACTTCCCGGGATACGGGCTATGGACCTACGGCGGGGGCGTCTGGGCATCTCTGCACCCGCTCGATGTCACGTCAATGATCGCCGCAGATCTGGATGGCAACGGTAAAGAAGACCTGGTGGTGAACTTCCCGACATACGGCGTATGGGCTTATATGAACGGCGCTGGTTGGACGTCGATTAACGCGCATGAGGCGCAGCACCTGGCGGCGGGCGATATGGATGGCAACGGTGTACCGGACCTGGTGCTCGACTTCGGCGCCGGTATCGGCGTCTGGGCGCGGAGCAACAACGGCGCGACGTGGGCGCTGGTGCATCCCTCGTCCCCGAGAACATCGTGGTAGCGGACCTGGACGGTAACGGCAAGGGCGAGGTGATCATCGACTTCGGCGCAGCGGGGTTGTGGGGTTACGAGACCGGACGCGGCTGGGCATTGATTAGCGCGGGGAGTCCGGAGCGATGGCGGCCGGCAACTTCCACTGAGCGGCAGTGCCCTGCGCCACACGCGCGCCCGCGGGGCACTGAGATCGTCTCGTCATGGCGCGCGGACGAACCACTCGATCACGGCTGGAGGCGGCAGTACGGCTGCCGCCTCTGGCCGCCGTGACCATCGTTCCGCTGATTGTGTTTCTTCGGGCCGTTCCTCTGGACAACGCAGTTGCCCAGTACCGGAACGGCCCTAAAACCGCCTACGACTTCTTCTCGTTCTACAAAGCCGCTTCGACCGTCTTCCTGGCCGCGGCATCTGTGATAGCCGTCGTGACGGTCCGCAGGGCGGCCGCCCGTGCATTCCCTCCAGCGTTTCAACTCGCGCTGCTTGCGCTGTATGCGTCGCTGACGCTGGCGTCTGCGCTCACATCTCCCTATCCCGCCATCGTCTGGCCAGGTTTTGTGGACCGGTACGAAGGCTTCTGGGTGCTGCTGTCCTATCTGGCGCTGATGGTGTCCGCGTACGCGCTTTTCGACGAGACGGCCAGATTACGAACGCTGTCGTGGTGCCTCGCGTGCTTCGTCGATGGTTGTCTCCGGTATCGGTCTCCTGCAGCGCGCCGGATTCGATCCGTTCCGCACAACACTGGGCAAGAGGGCGATCTTGTCCGCCGCCTTCGCGGGCAGGATCGAGTCGGTGATCTTCAGGCTTCCTGAAGGCCAGATTTACTCCACACTGGGGCACTACAACTACGTGGGCAGTTATGCCGTCCTCGTGCTTCCGGTGCTGCTGGCCCTTGCGGCGGGCAGCGAGCGCACGAGCCTTCGCGCGGTCAGCCGTGTCGCGGCGGGGATGCTTGCGGTTGTGTGGATCGTATGCGGGTCGCGTGCCGGCCTGGTCGGCGGGGCCTTTGCCGCAGTGGCGCTGCTGGTGGCTGTTCGACACGTCTGGCTGAAGTACGCGTGGCGGGTCTCGGGCGGCGTGCTCGTCGTGCTCGCAGTGGCACTCCTCGCGCGGCCCCAATTGTTTGGCCGCACGGCAACGCGCGCGCGTGCCGGGATCGCCAACCTCCTGGCGCCTGTTGGTGAAGCGGAGCGCGCGCGGTTCGAAAGCCTTCCCGTTCGTGCGGCGTCCGTGGCGGGCAACCGGCTCCGGCTCGAAACGCGACGCGGCGAGCTCGACGTCGTGAATCACGACGGCACGCTCTCGGTCGCGGATGCGACTGGCCGGCCGCTGGAAGTGTTCGTGGAGGCTTCAACCAATCGCGTCAGCATCACCGATGACCGCTTCTCGGGCTTCCAGCTTCTGAACGGCACATTGAACGGACGTCCGGTCATGGTCGTGCAGCAGGGGCCTTTTCTCATGCGGTTTTTGCTGACGGCTGGCGGATTCGAATACGTCTCGGAAGCAGGCCGGCCGCTGCCTTTGGGCGCCGTGGATTCGTGGGGCGGTACAGGGCACGAGGATGCGGCGTCCGGCCGCGTTTATATCTGGTCGCGGGCGATTCCTCTTCTTCGCGACACGCTCGTCGTGGGCTATGGCCCCGATACCTTTGCTGCGGCTTTTCCGCAGCAGGACTTTGCGGGAAAGTACCTCGCGTACGGGACATCAGAAATGCTGGTCGATAAGCCGCACAATTTCTACCTTCAGACCGCGCTGAGCTCCGGCGTGCTGTCGGTGATTGTTCTCCTGGGGTTGTTCGTTTCATACACGACGGGCATCCTGCCGCGCGTATTGGTCGCGGTTTCGACGGGAAGAAACCTGGCTCATCGGTCTCGGCTGCTTCGCGGGAATTGCGGGCTACCTCGGCGCCGGCATTTTCAACGACAGCGTCGTGTCAGTCGCCCCGGTCTTCTGGGTGCTGCTCGGTGCGGGCATGCGGGCGAACGTGTTTGCGGCAGCACGACACCAGCCGGTCCGTTGACCGCAACCAGGCTCGGTAGTCCGCTGACGGTTTCGCGACGCGACTGACAATTCTTGCGCAGCACCACGTACTTTCTTCACAAGCGACTGGTACCCTGGGGGCCTTCCTTGGGAAAACCCCTGCCACTTCTGTGGCGCGTGTTTTGCTCGTCCATAAAGGCTTCAGCCTTATCGAAGAGCGCTGTCGGGTCTTAACCCGCTATTCGTCCCGGTCGCTCCAGACGATATGAACGTTGGGGTAGGAAATCCCGCGTACGACGGCACCAGGCCCATACCCTTGAGAGGCAAGATGTTTCGGAAAGCATGCGGCACGTTGCTCGTCCTCGCGTCAACCTCGTCTATGGCGTGGGCGGCCTGCCCGCCGCGCGATGCTATCGACTTGTCCCAGGCGACCGTGTGGAACTCGCCGCCGGATATCGCGAGTTGGCCTGTGACCGGGGCAATCACCCAGTTGTCGATGCGGCCCGGGCAATCGGCTGGGCTGTCATTTGTCTTCTCCCCAACACAACACATGGCCAAACTACACGCCCCCGGGCTGGGACGGGCCGATCCAATACACCGTTTGGGCTGCGGTCAGAATCAACGGCCAATGGCACACGTCCGGAATCATCCAGATGTGGCGTGAACGCCCGAGCACCGGCGCTCCCATCCTGACGGACTTCGCGCGGAACTGGGTCTACGACAGCCGCTGGGGCGCGATGGCGCACTATCAGCCACAAGTCGGCGAGCAGATGGGGTTCTTCGTGTCGGCCGGGAATGCGCGCGGCGTGGGCACGGTGACATCCGTGCGCGAGCGCACCAACGTCGTGGTCGTGTCGTTGCCGGCGGGTGACACGGGCGACTTCACGTTTCCTCCGGCTCGCTGCACAACGACCGCGATGGACTTCGACGGCGACGGCAAAGCGGACATCGGCGTCTATCGCCCATCGACCGGCCAGTGGTGGGGGCTGGCTTCGAGCACGAACTACACCAGCTACGCGGTCGTCCATTGGCGGTGACCGGCACCGACATCCCCGTGCCGGGCGATTACGACGGTGACGGCAAGACCGATATCGCGGTCTATCGACCATCCACGGCAAGTGGTACATGCTGATACTCGAGCACCAATTTCACGGACACGTACACTGCCTACCAGTGGGGAATGGCCAGCGACATCCCCGTGCCCGCCGACTACGACGGCGACGGGAAGACCGACCTCGCCGTCTACCGTCCGTCGACGGGTCTCTGGTTCATCCTGAAATCCAGCACCGGCTTCACCGGGGCAATGAGCTATCAGTGGGGAGCGAGCACCGACGTCCCGGTTCCAAGGCTCCCTATGGTGCAGGGTAAGCCTGGCGTGACCTCGTCAACGATCGCGAGTCGAATCAATCGAGCACGAATTCTTGTCGCCAGGATTCGTCGACGGCGACCGCGCCCTGCTCCTGCTTCGCCAGCACGTAGTTCTCGAGCACGAGGACGTCCAGGTTCGTTCGCATGAAGCAGCGGTAGGCGTCCTCCGGCGTGCAGACGATGGGCTCGCCGCGGACGTTGAAGGATGTATTCACGACCACTGGGCACCCGGTGAGGCGATAGAACGCCTCGATGATGTCGTAGTAGAACGGGTTGGTTTCCCGCCGAACGGTCTGGATGCGCGCCGAGTAATCGACGTGCGTCACGGCCGGAATCGTCGAACGCGGCACGTTGAGCTTCTCAATCCCCCACAACGCCTTCGCCTCGTCCGGCACCTCGACACGCCGCGATGGGCACACGTCGGCGACGAGCAGCATGTAGGGGCTGTCGCCGTCGAGCTCGAACCACTCGCTCACGTGCTCGCGGAGCACCGACGGCGCGAACGGACGGAACGACTCCCGGAACTTGATCTTCAGGTTCATCACCGACTGCAGGCGCGGCGATCGCGGATCGCCGAGAATCGACCGGCCGCCGAGGGCGCGCGGGCCGAACTCCATTCGACCCTGCAGCAGGCCGATGATCTGTTCCTCGGCGAGCAGCGCCGCAATCCGCTCGGCGAGCGCCGGGTGCTCGTACCGTCGCGCGGCGTAGCCGTTCCGGCCGAGAAACGCGCCGATCTCCTCGTCCGTGAAGCGCGGCCCCAGATACGAGCCGCTCATGCCGTCCGCATAGCGCGGCGGCGCGGAACGAACCGCGGCAGACGAGGGCCTGATCCCACGTCCCCGCCGCCTCGGGGCTGAGCCTGGGCTTCTCGAGGTGGCGATGCCAAAGGCTCATCGCGACACCTAGCGCGCCGCCGGCATCGCCGGCCGCCGGCTGAACCCAGATCTGGTCGAACACGCCCTCCCGCAGCAGGCGCCCGTTGCCGACGCAGTTGAGCGCGACGCCGCCCGCCAGACAGAGATCCCGCATGCCCGACTCGCGCCGCGCAAAACGCGCGGTCTTGAGCATGACTTCCTCGGTGATCTCCTGAACGGACCGCGCCAGATCCATTTCCCGCTGCGTCAGCAGTTCCTCGGGCTTGCGAGCCGGCCCGAACAGCTGTTCGAAACCCTTGCCCGTCATCGTCAGCGCGTAGGGATAGGTGAAGTACTCGAGATTCATCCAGAGGCTGCCGTCCTCGCGAATCTCGATCAGGTGATCCTTGATGGTCTTGACGTACTTCGGTTCGCCGTATGGAGCGAGCCCCATGACCTTGTACTCACCGGAGTTCACCTTGAACCCGGTGAAATACGTAAATGCGGAGTACAACAGCCCGAGCGAGTGCGGGAAGCGGAGCTCGCGCGTCAGCTCGATTTCGTTTCCCTTGCCGACGCCGACCGAAGACGTCGACCATTCGCCGACGCCGTCCATGGTGACAATGGCCGCCTGCTCGAACGGCGACGGAAAGAATGCCGAGGCAGCATGCGATTCGTGATGCTCGCCGAACAGCACGTCGCCCTCGTATCCCTCGAGCTGATCGCGGATGTCGTCCGCCATCCACAGGCGCTCTCCAAGCCACAGCGGCATCGCCATCAGATACGACCGCAGGCCCCTGGGCGCGCAGCCGACATACGTCTCGAGCAGGCGTTCGAACTTGACGAGCGGTTTCTCGTAGAAGCCGACCAGGTCGAGCTTCGACGCCGTCACACCCGCCTCACGCAGGCAGTACTCAACCGCCTTCGACGGGAAGCCGGCGTCGTGCTTCTTGCGCGTGAACCGCTCCTCCTGCGCCGCCGCGACGATGCGGCCGTCTTCCACGAGGCACGCGGCCGAATCGTGGTAGTAGGCGGAGATGCCGAGGATCCTGGTCGGCACTTAGAACAACGTGTAGATGAACGGCGCCACGGCGCTCGACTGCGAGAAGACGATCAGCAGCCCGAACAGGACCAGCACGACCACGATCGGCACGAGCCAGTACTTCTTTTCACGGAGCAGAAACATCCAGAACTCGGAGAGAACGCGGCCCTTGCTCATATGATCCTCAAAACATTCGCCGATAGTGCTGGCGATCGCGGTAGCGGCTCGGGTACGGCGACCACCCCGGCCACGCGCTCTTGCTGCGTGCGAGCGGGTCCTTGCCCATCAGCCGCCAGATAAACCCCATCGGAATCAGCACGACGACAAACAGCAGCGACAACAGAACACGTGCGTTGAAGTGACCGAGCGCGCGTGAAAAACGCCACCACCAGGCGCTTGGCACTCTGAGCAGCGACGGCCGGAACAGCCCGAGGACGAGCAGCAGCACCCCGATTGTTCCGAGCACCTCGGCGCGCGTCAGCCGCCCGCGCCAGGCAAGGATGAGGGCGATGGCGGAAAGCACTGCGCCAACGGAAATGCCAAACGAGCGCTCGGGGTTTTTGGGACCTCTAGAAGCCATGTATGGAAAGCAAAGACGTTCTACGCGCGAAAAGGCGCTTTCGCTTAAGCTTACCCGCTTACAAGCGGAAGATACGAGGCGACTGCCGGTTCCTGAGCGCGTTCCGGGTATCGACCAGAAGCGTATCGCTGTTCACGAGCGCGTCGTAGTCGAAGGAGGTGTGGTCGGTGCAAATCACCGCACAGTCGGGCTTCGCGGTCAGAGCCAACGGCAAGTCCACCGACTCGAGCGTGCGGCCGCCATGGATCAGCTGCGGGACGAACGGATCCGAATAGCTCAACTGCGCGCCGCGCTTCGACAGCAGCTCGAGCACATCGAGCGCCGGCGACTCCCGCATGTCACTGACGTCTTTTTTATACGCCACGCCAATCAGGTGCACCCGCGATCCGTTGATCGGCTTGCGCACGGTATTCAGCGCTTCGGCCACCCGCTCCACGACGTAGTCGGGCATCGCGGAGTTGATGGTCCCCGCCAGCTCGATGAACCGGCACTCGAATCCGTACTGCCGCGCCTTCCACGACAGGTACGACGGGTCGATGGGGATACAGTGGCCGCCGAGCCCGGGCCCCGGGTAAAACGGCATGAAGCCAAAGGGTTTGGTCTTGGCCGCGTCGATCACTTCCCACACGTCGATGTCCATCTTGTGGCACATCAGCGCGAGCTCGTTGACCAGGCCGATGTTGACGGCGCGGAAGGTGTTCTCGAGCAGCTTCACCATCTCGGCCACACGCGTCGAGCTGACCTGGACGACGGTGTCGACCGTGGACGCGTAGAGCAACGCCGCCGCCTCGCTGCTTGCGGCGCCGACACCGCCGACAACTTTGGGAATGTTGCGGGTGTTGAACTTCTGGTTGCCGGGATCCACGCGCTCCGGCGAGAACGCGAGGAAGAAATCTGCGTCTGCCTTCATGCCCCGGCTCTCGAGCATCGGCTGAACCACTTCGTCCGTGGTTCCGGGGTAGGTGGTGGACTCGAGGATGACCAGCTGCCCCTTCTTGAGCGTGGCCGCCACGGCTTCGACGGCGCGCACGACGTAGGACAGATCCGGATCCTTCGTCTTCCGGAGCGGCGTCGGCACGCAGATGTCGATGACGTCCATGCTGGCGAGTTCGGCCATGCGCGTCGTGCCGCGCAGCCGGCCCGCCTTCACGGCGTCGCTCAACTCGGCCTGCGATACGTCCGGAATATAGCTCCGGCCGGCGTTGATCTCGCCGGTCTTGAATTCGTCGACATCGAACCCGGAAACGTCGAACCCCTGCCGGGCAAACTCGACCGCCAGCGGCAGGCCGACGTAGCCAAGCCCGATGACGCCGATTTTCGCTTTTCTCGTACGAATCCGGTCGAGGAGGTTCTGGTGGTTCGGGTTCGAGGTCATGAATGCGATGGCCGGCCCAACTGGTGCTGGGTTACCGCACCGTGGCACGCGCCGGAGCGGGTGTCGAGGCCAGCAGCGCCATGTCGGCGTCGACCATCATCTCCACCAGTTGCTTGAAGTTGACGGCCGGCGTCCACCCAAGCTCGGTGCGCGCTTTCGTCGGATCGCCCAGCAGGTGATCGACTTCGGCCGGCCGCAGCAACGCCTGATCGACGCGGACGTACTTCTGCCAGTCCAGCCCGACTCGGGCGAAGGCGATCTCGATGAGATCCTTGACCGAGTGGCTGACGCCCGTGGCGATCACGTAAGTCTTCCGGGCTGATCCTGCTGCAGCATCAGCCACATCGCGCGCACGTAGTCGCCGGCAAATCCCCAATCGCGCTGCGCGTCCATGTTGCCGATCGGCAAGCGTGTCGGCCAGTCCCAGCTTGATGCGCGCGACGCCGTCGGTCACCTTCCGCGTCACGAACTCGAGGCCGCGCCTTGGCGATTCGTGGTTGAAGAGCATGCCTGACACGGCAAACAGGTTATAGCTCTCGCGGTAGTTCACCGTGATGTAGTGCGCGAACACCTTCGACACACCGTACGGGCTGCGAGGGTAGAACGGCGTCTGCTCGGTCTGCGGGACTTCTCTCACTTTGCCGAACATCTCGCTGGACGACGCCTGGTAGATCCGGATGCCGGTGTCCACCTGGCGAACGGCGTCGAGCAGGCGGGTCACGCCCTGCGAGTTGAACTCGCCCGTCAGCATCGGCTGATCCCAGGAGGCCGGCACGAACGACATCGCCGCCAGGTTGTAGATCTCTGTCGGCCGCACTTCGTCCACCAATCGCAGCAGCGACAGCTGGTCGAGCAGATCGGCCGGCTTGAGGACGAGGCGATCGACGATGCCCTGGATGCGCCAGAAATTCGGCGCACTGGACCGCCGGATCATCCCGTAGACTTCGTACCCTTTTTCGAGGAGGAGCTCCGCCAGGTACGAACCATCCTGGCCGGTGATGCCTGTAATCAGTGCTCGCTTGGCCATAAAGATCTCCAAATTGTACGGGGCGCTTCAGCGGATGGTCAAGGTATTCCGCCGGGTTACAATCCCACCGGATGAACGACAGCGATCGGTTGCGCCTCGACGCGGAGGAAGCGGACAGAAGATACAACGACGCGCTCACCGCGGTCGATCACGCGTTCATTCCCGCCGACGAAACACCCGGACCGGTCGTGCCCTGGCCCGACGCGGTATTGCCTCCTCCGGCCGGCCCGCACAGACCCTGGCTCCGCGTCGTGCATCGCTGGCTGGCGCCGGTGTTCGCGCGTCAACGCACCTTCGACAACAAGGTCGTCGACGCGATCGATGCGTTGACCGACCAGGAAGGCCAGGTCGCCTTCGCACGATTCCAGACGGCGCTCATCATCTTCCTCCAGAAAATCACCGCGTTCGTCGAAAGCAAGGATCGACTGGTTGCCGACGCCGCCGCCTCGCGGCTCGAGCAGCACGAGCGGCTTTTGAACCAGCTGCCGGACATCCAGACGCAGCTGGCCGTGCTGCAGCGCGCGACGCAGATGCTGACGCGCGCAAACCTCTCGAACCCTTCGAACCCTTCGAACCCCTCGAACCCCTCGAACCCCTCGAACCCCTCGAACCTCGACTATCAATACGTCGCCTTCGAAGATCGCTTTCGCGGATCAGACGATGAGATTCGCGAGAAGCTGCGGACCTACGTGCCGCTGTTTGCCGGCGCGAGCGACGTGCTGGACATCGGGTGCGGGCGCGGGGAGTTTCTCGCGCTCCTGAAGGCCGCCGGCGTCACGGCCCGCGGCGTCGACACCAACCAGGAAATGGTCGCCACGGCGCGCGAGCGTGGCCTGGATGTCGTCCAGGGAGATGCCCTGGCTTACCTCGAGTCGGTTCCCGACGGATCGCTGGGCGGCCTGATGGCCGCGCAGGTCGTGGAACATCTGACGCCTCCCTATCTGACACGTCTCCTCGGTGCCGCCTTTCAGAAGCTCAGGTCCGGCGCGCCGCTGGTCGTCGAAACCATCAACCCCGCGTGCTGGCTGGCGTTCTTCAGCAGCTACATCCGCGACTTCACGCACGTCCAGCCGGTTCATCCGGAGACGCTCCAGTACCTGCTGCAGGCCAGCGGCTTCGGCCGCGTGACCCTCCAGTACAGCCAGCCGGTCCCGGAACACATGAAAATGCAGCCCGTCGATGTCGCGGCCCTCGCGGCCGCAGGCGGAGAGGCCGCCGCAGTCGCACAGATGGCGCGCATCGTGAACGCGAACGCGGCGATCCTCAACAACCTGCTGTTCACGCACTTCGACTACGCCGCCATCGGGTATCGCAGCTGATGGAACAGATCGACGTCGCGGTGATTGGCGCGGGCGTAACCGGGCTGGCAGCCGCGCTCTCGGTGGCAGCCGACGGCCGGTCGGTCTGCGTGCTCGAACGTCATCCGCGGCCCGGACTCGACACCAGCACGCACAACAGCGGTGTGATCCACGGCGGCATCTACTACCCCGCCGGGACGCTCAAATCGCGCCTCTGCATCGAAGGCCGCCCTCTCCTGTACGAGTTCTGCAACCGCCATCACGTGCCCTTCGAGCGATGCGGCAAGCTCATCGTGGCCGCGGACGAGAGCGAGACTCCGAGGCTCGAGGCGCTCTACAAACGAGGGTGCGACAACGGCGTCGACGGCCTGCAGATGGTCGATCGGGCGTTCATCACGAAGCGGGAGCCGAATATTCGGGCGGAGGCGGCAATTTTTTCGCCCGAGACGGGGATCGTGGAAGCCGAGGCGCTCGTCAAGGCCCTGCTCCGTGCCGGCGAAGATGCCGGCGTAATATTCCTGCCGGGAACGAAGCTGGTCGGCGCCGACGCCAACCCTGGCGGCATCGCGCTCCGCACCGATCAGGAGACCATTCTTGCGGGCACGATCGTCAACGCCGCCGGCTTGTACGCGGACGATGTGTCGCGGATGGTGGGAGGCGAGCGCTTCACCATTTATCCCGTCCGTGGCGAATACGCCGAGCTCGTGCCTTCGAAACGATCGCTCGTCAATGCGCTCGTGTATCCGCTGCCGCATGCGGCCGGCCACGGTCTCGGCGTTCACGTGACGAAATCGACCGCCGGGAACGTCTGGTTCGGTCCCACCGTCCGGTATCAGGAGCGGAAAGACGACTACGAGAACGATCGGCTGCCTGTCGAGGAATTCACGGACGCCGTGAGGGAGCTGCTGCCGATGGTCACCGTTGGCGACCTGCGCCTGTCGGGCAGCGGGATCCGCCCCAAGCTGCATCCGGCGACCGAGTCCTTTGCGGATTTCCTCATCCGGCGCGATCGCGACAACGTCCGCGTCGTCCATGCGGCCGGCATCGAATCGCCGGGCCTGACATCCTGCCTGGCCATCGGGGAGATGGTCGCAGCGATCGTGCGGGACGGGGCGGGCTGAGCTCCGTAGCTCGTGGCTCGTGGCTCGTGGCTCGTTTCCGTTCTCGTTTTCCGTTCTCCGTTTTACGTTTTACGTTCTGACGTTCCGCCGCTCGGCGGCCGCGAAGCGGCGGACAGCATCCTGCCATGTCGGCATGTCCGCACCGGCGGCAGCCAGCTTGGCGGTCGAGAGCGCGCAGTAGAGCGGCCGCGGCGCCCGGAGCGTCAGCTCCGCCATCCGCACAGGAACCAGTCGCGGCTCGACGCCGAGCTGACGCGCCAATTCCTTCGCAAACTCGAGCCACGTGCAGTGACCCGTGTTCACGCAGTGGTAGAGACCAGCCGGCGCGTTCCCCTCGACAAGCCGCATCGTCGCCCACGCGGCGTCGATGATGTACGTGGCCGACACCGTGCGGTCCTCGAATACCCGCGCTTCTCCCCCGGCGAGGAGCGTTTTGACGATCGACGCGACGCTGCCCTTGGAAACCCCGCCGCCCGCGGCGCGGCCGAACAGGCTTTCGACGCGCAGGACGTACGCGCGAGGCGCGTCGGCGGCGAACCATTCTCCGAGAAGCTTGGACGCGGCGTAGGTGCTCTTCGGGTTTGGAGGATCGGTTTCGGTGTAGGGCTCGGTCGCGGTGCCGTCGAACACGAAATCCGTGCTGTAGTGGACGAAGACCGCGCCCTGCTCGGCAGCGGCCCGCGCGAGCGCGCGAACGGCAAATGCATTCGCGTTGAGCGCGTCCACCGGGTGATCCTCGGCGCCGTCCACGTCGTTGTACGCCGCGCAGTTGATGATCACATCGGGACGCTCGCGCGCCATTGCCGCCGCCACCGCCGCATCGTCCGACACGTCGAGCGAATCCCGGCCGAGCGCAACGACCTCATGGCGCGGTTCGCACTCACGAAGAACCGCGGTGCCCAGCTGACCCCGGGCGCCGACTACGACCACGCGCATATCAGGCTGTCCTCTCGAGCACGCCTTCCCAGCGAGCGACAACCGCGGCGGCCATGCAGTTCCCCATCACGTTGACGGCGGTGCGTCCCATATCCATGATCTGATCGATGCCGAGCAGCACGGCTGCCCCTTCGAGCGGCAGGTCGAACTGCGTCAGCGTCGCCGTGAGCACGACGAGCGCCGCACGCGGCACACCTGCCACGCCCTTGCTCGCCAGCATCAGCGTCAGCATCATGACGAGCTGCTGGCCCACCGACATCTGCACGCCGGCCAGCTGCGCCGCAAACACGCTCGCCAGAGACAGGTAAAGCGTGGAGCCGTCCAGGTTGAAGCTGTAGCCCAGCGGCAGCACGAAGGCGACGATGTTTTTGGGAACCCCGAAACGCTCCATGGCCTGGAGCGCCTTGGGCAGCGCCGCTTCGGAACTGGCGGTCGTCAGGGCGATGAGACACGGCTCGCGGACTGCCCTGGCAAATGCCAGGAACGGCACGCCGATGAGAAACGACACGCCGACAATCACGACCAGGACGAACAGCGCCAGGCCCAGGTACATCAGCGCCACGAGCTTGCCGAGCGTGAAGAGGACCGCCAGACCCCGGCTCCCGACCGTGGCGGCAATGGCCGCGAACACACCCACCGGCGCGAATACCATCACGTAGGACGTGAACGTAAACATCACGTGCGCCGTGCTCTCGAACACCGCCAGCACGGGACGCCCGGACGGCCCCAGCGCCGCCAGCGCCACGCCGAAAAACGTGGCGAACACGACGACCTGAAGGATGTCGCCGCGCGCCATGGCATCCACAACCGACGTGGGAAACAGGTGCAGGAAGATGTCCCAGCCGGTCTGACTGTTCTTCGCGATCGCCGTGACGGCCGCCGTGTCTCCGAGGGGCATCGTCAGGCCGGCGCCGGGTTTGAACAGGTTGGCCAGTCCCAGGCCGATCACGAGGGCCGCCGTCGTGGCCACCTCGAAATAGATGATGGCCTTGAGGCCGATTCGCCCAAGGGCCTTCAGATCGCCCGCGCCGGCGATGCCGGCGACGAGCGTCGAAAAGAGCAGCGGCGCGATGATCATCTTGATCATCCGCAGGAACGCATCGGCGAGGGGCTTGACCGCGACTCCTGCGTGCGGCCAGACAGCCCCGAGAACGGCGCCCGCAACCAGCCCGATGAGAATCTGTGTCGTGAGCGACGGACCGCGGCGCGGCACAGGCTCCCCGGTCCGAGAGTGCGCGGGCGCTGCGCCGGCGTTCACACGCCGACTCGATGGAGGACGTAGTCGCCGATGGCAGCCACGACGATTTCCTGCTGCGCGGCGGTGAGCTCGCCGTAGATCGGAAGCGCCAGGCTCTCGGCCGCGGCGCGTTCAGCCCGCGGGAAATCGCCTCGGCGGTAGCCGAGATTCGCAAAGCAGGGTTGCAGGTGGAACGGCACCGGGTAGTAGATTTCCGTGCCGATACCGCGCTCGTCGAGGTGCGCCTTGAGGCCGTCGCGGTCGGCCGTTCGGATGACGAACTGGTTGAAGATGTGCCAGCGATCGGGCGGCTCGCTCGGCAGCGTCACGCGGTCGAGCAGGCCCGCATCCCTGAACAGCATCCGATAGCGCGTGGCGTTCGCCCGGCGCCGGGCCGTCCACTCGGCGAGGTGCGGCGCCTTGACGCGCAGAACGGCCGCCTGCAGCGCATCCATCCGGAAGTTCGCGCCGACGATGTGATGGTAATAGCGAGGCTCCATGCCGTGATTCCGAAGGAGCTTCGCCTGCTTCGCCAGCCCGTCGTCATTCGTTGTCAGCAGGCCCGCGTCGCCGAACGCGCCGAGGTTCTTGCTTGGGAAAAACGAGAAGCAGCCCGCCGCGCCCAGCCCGCCGAGGAGCCGGGACTTGTACGACGCGCCAATGGCCTGGGCTGCGTCTTCGATGACGGGAACATACGCCCGGGCGGCGATGTCGAGTATGGGATCCATGTCGGCGCCAAGGCCGAACAGGTGCACGGGCAGGATGGCCTTGGTCTTTGGCGTGATGGCCGCTGAGAGTTGTTCAGGATCGAGGTTGAAGGTGGTCTCGTCGATGTCCACCAGCACGGGCTTCGCGCCGAGGCGCGCGATGGATCCGGCCGTGGCGAAGAACGAGTACGTGGAAGTGACGACCTCGTCGCCGGCCTTGATATCGAGCGCCATCAACGCGAGCAGCAGCGAATCGGTCCCGGACGAGACGGCGATCGCGTGGCGGACGCCGAGCATCCGCGCCATCTCTTCCTCGAACGCCTCGATCTCGGGGCCCATGATGAACCGCTGGCTGTCGCAGACACGGGCGATCGGCCGCGAGAATCTCCTCGCGCAGCGGGGCATACTGCGCCTGCAGATCGAGGAGAGGGACCTTCGGAGACATGCCGGACTATTCTACCGCCTCGACTTGATGGCGGCGCGGGTCTCGCGGTCGGCCTCGCGGCGCCGCTCGGTCTCGCGCTTGTCGTAATCCTTCTTGCCTTTCGCGAGCGCGACGGCGACCTTGACGCGGCCGTTCTTGAAGTAGAGGCGCGTCGGCACGAGGGTCATGCCCTTCTCGACGGTCTTGCCAATCAGCTTGCGGATCTCGCTGCGGTGCAGCAGCAGCTTCCTCCGCCGGAGCGGCTCGTGCTCGGCGTAGCCCCGGTGGCTGTACGGGCTGATGTTGACGTTGAAGAGGAACACCTCGCCGTTCTCGAGGCGCGCGTAGCTGTCCCGCAGGTTCACGCGACCCTCGCGGATCGCCTTGACCTCGGTGCCCATCAACGCGATGCCCGCCTCGAACGTTTCGAGCAGATGGTAATCGTGGAAGGCCTTGCGGTTTTCCGCGATGTTGGCCTGCGCCAGCTCGCGCTCAGTCTTTTCTTTCATCGTATCTAGTCATCTAGTCATCTGGTCATCTGGTCATCGTTGATCAATCTGTGCGATCTGGCAAATTTCCAAACGATGACCAGATGACTAGATGACCAGATGACCAAATTCATTGGCCGCGCGAGCCGTGCGGCCAGCAGCACCGCCGCCACCATGCTCTCGGCGTCGGCGACGCCCCGGCCCGCGATGTCGAACGCCGTTCCATGATCGACCGACGTCCGGATAATCGGGAGACCGAGCGTGACGTTGACCGCGCGGCCGAACGCGACCAGCTTGACCGGGATCAATCCCTGATCGTGATAGCACGCGACGACGACGTCGAACTCTCCGCGCCGGGCGCGAACAAAAAGCGTGTCGGCGGGAAACGGACCGGAGACGTCGATACCTCTCGTCCGGCAGCAGGCGATGGCCGGCTCGATGACCTGCTGTTCCTCCAGGCCGAACAACCCGTGTTCGCCGGCGTGGGGGTTGAGTCCGGCAACACCCAGCCGCGGCTTCGAGACGCCAAAGCGCGGAAGCTCGCGCGCCGTGAGCTCGATCGTCTGCTCCATCACCTCGCGCGTCAACACGCGCGGAACATCCGCGAGCGGCACGTGCACGGTGGCGAGGACGACGCGAAGCTCCTCGGAATAGAACATCATCGCCACGCGCGCGGACCCGGTCAGGTGCGCGAGCAGATCCGTGTGGCCGTTCCAGGGGAGCCCGGCCAGACGAAGCGCTTCCTTGTTGATCGGCGCCGTGGCTACAGCATTCACGACACCACGCTGCGCGTCGGCGGTGGCATTGACGATCGCGTCGTAGGCGGCCCGGCCGGCGTCCGCGGAGAGGACCCCTGGCGCGAAGGTCTTCCCCGCCGCCGCTCCGTAGAGAATCGGCTCGCACGCAGCCAGCACCCGGGGATCTCCGGCCGCGCGGCGGGCGATCTCCGGTCCAATCCCCGCGGGATCGCCTTCTGTAATGGCTACTCTCGGCTTCACGTTTGCGTTTTTGTGTTTTACGTCCGGCAGCCGCAGCTGCTGCTGCCGCACCCGCCGGTTCCGCAGCCACCGGTCCCGCAGCCGGATGGGTTGTCGCAGCCGCCTTCGCTGCCACATCCTCCGTGCGCGACACCTTTCGCGTTGGGGAGCTCGTAGCGAAGACAGCACTTGAGGCGCCCGCACAAGCCCGACAGCTTCGAGGGATTCAAGCTCAGGTCCTGCTGCTTGGCCATCTTGATCGAGACGGGCTCGAACGAGGTCAGAAACGTCGTGCAGCACAAGGGGCGTCCGCACGTGCCGTATCCGCCGATCATCTTGGCTTCGTCACGCACGCCGATCTGGCGCATCTCGATGCGCGTCCGGAACTCCGTGGCCAGTTCGCGAACCAGCTCCCGGAAGTCCACTCGACCGTCGGCCGTGAAATAGAACACCAGGCGCGACCCGTCGAACAGCTGCTCGACCCGCGTCACCTTCATGCCCAGTCCGCGCTCTCGAATCTTCAGCATCGCGATGCGCATGGCCTCGCGCTCGCGCTGCTCGTGTTTCAACCGCAGGACGATGTCGTCGTGGGAGGCGATGCGGACGACCCGTGGAGGCGGGGCGTCGCCGTTCTGCTGCCGGCGCGCAACAATCTGCGGGATCGAACGCACCAGCGTCCCGACCGCCGCTCCCCCTTCGGCCTGCACGACGACGGCATCGCCGGGGCGAGGGGTCTGGCCGCCTGGAAGGTTCGCCGAAAGATAGGTGTGCGGACGCCCGACCGGCGTGAGCTTGACCGAGACCAGGCGGGGAGGAACGGCACTCACAGGGACACTATACGTCAGCTGTCCGTGGCTGGCTCGGGGCTCGTAGCTCGGGGCCCGTGGCTCGTGGGACTCAGAGCTTCAGCACGAGCCAGTCGGCCACAATCTTGACGCTGGCGTTGCTGTTCAGCGCGGCCAGGGCTCGATCGACCGATTCGAACGCGCTCAGCCCGCGTTTCCCCTGGTAGGCCTTCGTCAGCCGTTCGATCTCGGGCCGGACGCCGGGATTGGCCAGGCCGCCCGAGGCCCCCCGGCTCGACAACAGCTCCACGTCGCGAATCAGCGAGGCCATCGCGTGCAGGTGCGACGCGAGCTGTTCGCGATCTTCCCGGCCGCCCGCGCCCGTATTGACCAGCAGCTCTTTGGCCGCCTCGATCCGCTGACGCGGTTCGTCGCTCGCCGCTGCAAGCTCGAGCACGCGGCGCGCCACCTCCATGGCGTCGGCATCGAGCGCGCCCTGCTCGGCAAGCTGAAACCGCACGCGCTGACAGCGCGACTGCACGGTGGGCAGCAACATGTCCGGCCGCGCCGTGACCAGGATGAACACCGACGAAGGGGGCGGCTCCTCGAGGATCTTCAGCAGCGCGTTCTGCGGAGACGACGCCATCGCGTCGGCCTCGTTGATGATGACGACCCGCCGCCGTCCTTCGAACGGCCGATAGCCCGCAGCCTTGATGACTTCGCGTATCGGCTCGATCTTGATCGACCCGCTGTCGCCCGGCTCGACGATGACGACGTCTGGGTGCATGCCCTGGGCGATGCGTGTGCACGCCGCGCACGTGCCGCACGCGTCATACGACTCGCCCTCGCCGCGGGGCGACAGACAGTTGATCGCCTGCGCCGTCGCGACGGCCGTTTGCCGCTTCCCGGCCCCGGCCGGACCGGAAAAAATCAGGCTCGGGGGGAGCATGCCGCGGTGCACGGACCTCGCCAGCAGCGCAATGAGACGCCGATTTCCGGCACGCGCGCCGCTGTCGATCGCGTCGCTGAACGGCATGAGGCCAGTCTACCGCGGCAGGTAATGCAGCAGCTTCAGGATGTCGGAAAAGACGCCCATGGCGGTGACGTCCGCGCCGGCGCCAGGACCCTGAACGACGAGCGGCGTGCGGCGGTACCGCTTCGTCGTGAACGCGATCACGTTGTCGCTTCCCTTGGCGGACGCCACGGGATGATCCCTGGGAAACTCCTTCAAGCCCGCCTGGGCACGCCCGTCTTCCAGCACGCCCACGTACCGGAGGACCGCGCCGCGCCGCCGGGCGGCCTCCACGCGGTCGGCCACCTCGGCATCGTATTTCGCCAGGTTCTCGAAAAACCGTTCCGAGAATTTTCCGCTCCGCAGCGCACGCGGCACCAGGCTGTCCACGCTCACGTCGTCCAGCTCCATCCGGAGGCCGATCTCCCTCGCGAGGATGAGCAGCTTTCTCGCGACGTCCTGGCCCGACAGGTCGTCGCGCGGATCGGGCTCGGTAAACGCCAGCCGGTGGGCGTCGCGCACCAGCGCGCTGAACGGCACGCGGCCATCGAAGCTGTTGAACAGATAACTGAGCGTGCCGGAGAGGATGCCCTCGATCTTGAGGATCTCGTCGCCGCTGGCGATGAGGTCGCGCAGCGTGGACATGATCGGCAGGCCGGCCCCGACGTTGGCTTCGTAGAAGAAGTGTTTCTGGCGCAGGGACATCTGTGCCATCAACGCCGAGTACTTTCGCCAGGGCAGCGCGTTGGCGCGCTTGTTCGGCGTGATGATGTGAAAGTTGGCCTCGATGAACGCCGGATACGCGTCAACCACCGACGGGTTGGCCGTGCAGTCGACCAGCGCCGCGTTCGTGAGCTCCAGCGCGGCCAGGCGCTCCGCCAGACCCTCCGGGCTGGTGCGGCTGCGCGACGCGCCAAGTGCTTTCTTCCAGTTCGCCAGGTCGACGCCCGAGGGCGAAACGACGAACCGCCGGCTGTTGGCCAGGGCCACGACCCGGACGTCGAACCCGCGCGACAGGAGGTAATGCCGCTGTTGTCTGAGTTGTTCGATCAGGGCGCTGCCGATGTTGCCGACACCGACAATCGCCAGCGCCAGCCGCTTCCGCGATTCGAAGAACGCCTGGTGGATCGCGTTGAGCGCCCGCACCTGGTGCCCCGCATCGATGACGCACGAGATGTTGCGCTCGGAGGCGCCCTGCGCGATCGCGTTGATGTTGATGTTGTTCCGTCCAAGGGAGTCGAACAGCTTCCCCGCGATGCCCGGCCGCCCTTTCATGCCCTCGCCCACCACGGCGAGAATGGCCTGGTCGGGCCTGTGGTCGACCATCATCAGCTGATCGTCCACTTCATGGCGGAATTCCTGTTCGAGGGTTTCCACGCCGCGTTGCGCGTCGCCGCTCCGGACGGCGAAACAGATCGTGTGCTCCGAAGACGCCTGGGAGATCAGGATCACGTTGACCCGGCTGGCCGCGAGCGTCCGGAACAGCCGCTCCGCGATGCCAGGGACGCCGACCATGCCCGGCCCCCGCAGCGTCAACAACGACAGGCCGTCGACCGTCGTGATGCCCTTGGCCACCGCCTCGCCGGACTCGCCCGCTTTGGCCGAAATGAGCGTGCCCGGCGCCGGCGGGTTGAACGTGTTCTTGATGAGAATCGGAATACGCTTCGCGACGGCCGGCGCAATGGTGGCGGAGTGAATGACCTTGGCGCCGAAGTACGAGAGCTCCATGGCCTCCTCGTACGTCATCCGGGGCAGCACGAACGCTCCGCGCACCAGCCTCGGGTCGGCGCTGAGCACGCCGTCCACGTCGGTCCAGATCTCGATCACTGATGCGCCGACAGCAGCGCCGACGATCGCCGCGCTGTAGTCCGACCCGTTTCTCCCGATCGTCGTTGTCTGTCCGTCGTCTGTCGCGCCGATGAAACCCGTGATGACCGGAATGGCCGCGCGCCGCTTGCGGAGGAGCGGCGAGAATCGGGCGCGAATCGTCCGGTTGGTCACCGGGAAATTCACCACCGCGTGCGTGAACTGGTCGTCGGTCCGGACAAAGTCCCTGGCGTCGGCCAGCTCGGACGGGTGAAACCGCTTCAGGTACGCGGCCAGGATGAGCGCGGACAGGCGCTCGCCGAAGCTGGCGGTCATATCGAGCGCACGAGGCGGACAGTGTCGAAGGAGAAAGACACCCTGCAGCGTGCTCCGGAGCTCCTCGAGGAGCGCGTCCACCTGCTTCCGCGTCCCGGCCCGCCCCCGCGTGACAAGCGCAGTGACCGAGGCGCGATGGCGCCTGGCGATCTGCTCGAACGCGCGCAGATAGGCTTCGTCGCCGCGTTCCGCGAGCCGCGCGCAATCGAGCAGCTGGTCCGTGATGCCGCGAAACGCCGACACCACGACCAGCACGGGCTCGCGCCGGCGTGCTTCGAGAACAATCGCGCCAACCGCGCGGATCGCCGCGGGCGTGGCAAGGGAGGAGCCACCAAACTTGAGAACCTTCATGGCAAGTTGTGTAGTGTACCGCGCCGGGGCGGCCGTTCGCCAGAACACGCCACGATCGAGAGGTGGCTGTGGGACGCGACCGGAGTACACGCGCCGACGAGCGCGGCGCCGGATGCGCCGCTCAGGAATGGCGGGAGAAATGTCCGGATGAACTCACTTCAGGCGAACGTAGCCTTCATCGGACGTCCGACGCAGGAATTTCTGGTCCACCAGAACATCGAGCAGCGTGCTGGTGGTCTCGCCGTCGAGACCCCACAGCTTCTGGAACTGCTGTCTGGTCAGGTGAAGGCCTGGCACTTCGGCAAACTCTCCGCGAATGATCTGCAGCCAATCCGCCACTGACGTCTGGGTTGGTGACATGGTTCCCTCCATACCCATATCTTCCCACCGGCGTACCGACGAAGTAGTAAAGGCCCCGTAACTTCCACGGATCACAACCGTTCGTGAGCGCGACGCAAGCCGGCGATAAGGAAGGCGCAGCGATCGTGCTACTGCGGAGGAAAGCGGTTGTTCTCCTCGCAGATGAACTCGATCAGCTCGCCGTCCGGCATGATGTCCTGCAGGTGCCTGACCGTCCATGGCTTCGTGTACACCTTCGGATCGTCAACCGTGATATCGATTTCCATACGGCCGTAATTCACGCGGCGGAAACGTTCCGTGAGCTTTGCCTGATCGGTGAGCGGCGACCCGATGATGTCGAGCCAGCCGTTGTCGCGCAGATTGTTCGTTTCGACGACCAGCGTGTCGCCTTCCCACTTTCCCGTGGAGTAGCCGTAATACCACGGCTGCGGATCGGTGTTGGGCGGCAGCGGACGCCCGTCGGTGAAGATCTGACGGATACCGGAACTGGCCTCATACAGGATGACGATGAGCCCGGGTGTCTGGACAAATTTCCTGGGCATGCCCTGCGTGTGGAACTGCATGATGCCCATCGGCAGACAGTGTGCCTCCGGATTGTCCTTGCTGTTGCCGGCCATCCGCTTCTTCAGCAGCTCGGAGCCGTACGGCGTGAGCGGCAGGCCGTCCTTGAACGTCGAGCCGATGTCGCGAAATGTCGCGAGGGGCAGCCCGGTCGTCGCCACTGGCGGCGGCGCGCCGCGCTGTCCGGTCGGCGCTCCACGCCACACGCCGGAGAAATCCGGTTTCCCGTCAGCTGTCCGCGGCGCAGGGGCACTCAGATTGGGCTCGCCCGCAGCCGTCTTCGGAACCGGATACGCGGGGAACGTCGGCCACTGAGCGAGAAGCGTTGAAGACAACGCCGCGCATATCGCTGTCGCGCTGGCGGTCCTGATGAGGGCATTCATCGACGATCTCCTGGAGCCCGTCAAGGTATCATGCTCGGCGCGCGTTGGGGAGGGTAAACATGAGCGGCAGGTCGCTGACATTATCAGTCGTAGGGTTGAGCTTGAGCCTGGGTGCCGCGTCCATTTCGGCCCACCATTCCTTTGCCGCCGAATATGACGCCAACCGGCCGCTCACGGTTTCAGGCACCGTGGTCAGGCTCGAATGGACCAACCCGCACGCCCGAGTGTTCATCGACGTCAAGGACGAGTCCGGCAAGGTCGTGCACTGGGATTTCGAGCTCGGCCCGCCCAACGGGTTGATGCGGCGGGGCTGGAACCGGAACTCCCTCAAACCCGGGCATGTCGTCACGGTCACCGGCTTTCACTCGAAGACAGAGGCCACCGTGGCCAACGCGCGAACCGTGACCCTCGCGGACGGCCGTCAGGTATTCGCCGGATCGTCATTCGAGACGGGCACGCCCGACCCGGCCCCGGCTCCGGCTGCTCCCTAGACGGGAAACGTCGCGGGAACGTTCAGGCTGCGTTCTTCAGCAGCCTGCGCACGCCGCCGTGAGCGATGCGACGCGCGAATCGGCGGCGCCGTAAAAGGCGACGATGTTCGTGCGCAGCGCGGCTGGCACGTCCGCGAACTCGCGATCGGCGAGCTTGTCCAGGAGCTCATCGTACGTCTCATCCGCCAGCGCGTATTCGCCGCGCGCCGTGGCCCTGCCCGTGTCCAGATTCAGATTCGCGAGGTTCAACCGTCCGTTTCGCTCCGATTCGAGCGAACGGCGAAAGCGCTCGCGGGTGCTGACGAAGCTGTCGAGGAACAGCCGTTCCGCCTCGGGAGTGGGCACCGTGAAACTCAGCGTGCGGAACGGGCCGATCTTCGGCACGAGCTTGTAGATGAAACCGATGAAGCGCGCGAGACCGTGCGGTTTCGCGTAGTCGCTCCCGAATTCCTTTTCGTATTGGCGGCGATCCAGGTTGAAGACGAACTTCGTCTCGTTGATACCGGGCGCGACCTGCTCGATCTGCTCGCGTTTTTTCTTCCAGGCCACCTTTGTCATCTCAGGAATCGTGGCCGCGACGGCGTGGCGGTACGTGCCAATCGCGAGGTCTTCGCTCGCGAACAGGTCCTTGAGCTCGAGCCCGTAGATTTCGCGGTAGGCGCGCTCGAGCGCCGGCTTCGCCACCTTGAACCCGATGTACTGGTGATAGGCCTGCGACGCGTACGCGCCGGCGGCCACCTGCACGACGTCGAACGCGAACTCCACCATCAGGTGTGCTTTTGGTGATTCCGCGTACGTGACATTGTTTCCGAACTTAGCCTGGATCTTCGGATACATCAGCGGGACCGTCTTATTGATGGCCAGCCGATGCCCGTCGTTGTCGGCCGCGTAGTGCCCGAGCGCGCCCAGCGCGAACGCATACTCGTTGACATCCTGCGCGTCGCGGATCAACGCCAGCACGAAGTCGCCCGACCGCACGTAATGAAGGAGGTTGCTGAAGAAGTGACTGCCGAACGGATAGTAGCCGAGATCCTGAATGACGCAGCCGCCGTACACGCGTACGCGCGCGCCTCGAGCAGCTGATCGGGCGTCGCGGCCGGAAAGCGGGCGCGAAGCGCCGGCTTGATCGAGCTGTCCCACAGGACGTCGATGTTGGCTTCGTGTGTCAGAACCGAGTAGCCGGATGCCGGCTTCGGTGTCGCGATTCCCGCCACGGCGAGTGTCCCGACCAGCAGGAGCCTGAGCACGCTCCTTCGGCGAAACCCCTGGCGGAGATCGCGCGTCACGGCTAACTCGTCTTGCGCGCGCCTGTCACGAGCAGCACCACCCCGCCAACCAGCGCCAGCGCGCCGACGACAGGAGGAAGCGGCACCGTTTTCTGGCGATCCGCGGTGGCGTGCACGGGACCGATATCAAGCACGGTTTCGCGCTTCGTGTACGTAATGCCCTGATAGATGAGCGCCAATACGCCGAGCACGACCAGCAGCACGCCGACCATCGAAACAGGCTTCATATCGACTCTCCCGTACTTGTTGGCCGTAGCGTCCGCCTTCAGGCGGACGTTCACCGGCCGGCTGAAGCCGGCCGCTACGGCGTCGTGGAAAACGCCTAGGTGCCGCGCACACCGATGCCGCAGGCGCGAAGATCGCCCGAGCTCATCCCCCGGCCAAAAGCCTGCACACGTTGTGCCGACGTGCCATGCGTGAATCGCTCCGGCATCACGTGCCCGGTTGCCATCTTCTGCAGACGGTCGTCGCCGATTGCAGATGCCGCGCGCAGCGCGTCGTCCGCATCGCCGGGATCGAGCTCGATCCCTCCCGCCTTGAACCTGCCGCTCTGCGAGGCGGCGTGACCCCAGACTCCCGCGAGACAATCAGCCTGGAGCTCGAGGGCCACCGACGCGCTGTTGGCGCCCACCGCCGCGCCGCGAGTCTTCTCGTCGAGCCCGAGCAGGTGCTGCACGTGATGGCCGAGCTCGTGCCCGATGACATAGGCTTCCGCGAATTCACCGGGGGCGCCAAAGCGCTGCGTCAGCTCATCGAAGAAGCCCACGTCGAGGTACACCTTCTGATCGCCCGGGCAATAGAACGGGCCCGTCGCAGACTCGGCCGACCCGCACGCCGACTCGATGGCATCGCGGAAGAGCACCACGCGCGTGCGCTGGTAGCGGCCGCCCAGCTCCTGCTCGTACGTGTTCTGCACGTCGCGCGCGACGGCGTCGACCAGATCCACCTTCCGCTCTTCCTGCGGAGTGCTTTGAACGGGGCCGGCGCTGTCGGACACCTGCGTCGCCCCCTGGTCGTTCAACAGCGACAGAAAATCAGTGCCGGTCGCCCAGCTGAGAAGGCCCAGTATGATCACCCCGCCGATTCCGATCGGCACGGCCGTGCGCATGCCCGAACTTCCTCGCCTGTCTTCGATGTTGTCGCGATCTCCCGGAGCCCATTTCATAACTCACCTCGTGCGAGTGGCGCGCCTCTGCCGCCATCCCGTCTGCGGTCGTCGGGAAGTATATGTTTCCGCGGCCTGAAGCAGCGTCGATCGCACGATCTATTTCACGACGAGGTGATTGACCACCAACCGCACGCCTTCAGTGCCGTTGGCGATCTCGACCGCGCGCGTCTTTGCTTGCGGGGACAGCACCAAGCCGCTGAGCGTGACCGCGTGCTCTTTCGTGTCGACCGTGATGTCGCTGCCATTGAGCACCACTTCGTCGGCGAATTTCGCCTTCAGCTTGGTCGTAATCCAGCCATCACTGACGGCTTCACCTGTGGCCGTGGCCACTTCCGCTACCTTGTTCGCCGCCACCTTGCCTGCGTCTACCGTAGCGTCGGCGCTGCGTTTTGCCTGGTCGGCCGAGCCTTGGCTGCAGGCCAACCCGCCAAGCATCGTGGTCAGCGCAAGACCTATCACAGCCACTTTCGAACCCATATTGCCTCCCTGACTCTGCCGTTGCAGAGCTCGTCAATCCCATTGTGCGGTTGAGGGGGTGTGAGTGGGTGTCGCGTTCCGGACACCTGCGGTGGAGAACGCGGAGACGGGATAAACGCAGAGATCGCAGAGATCGCAAAGAAAACTTAGGACTCGGCGATCTCCGCGATCTCTGCGTTTATTGCCTTTGCTACTCCAGCGATCTCGGCGACGGTCCGTCCACAACCAGATCGCCGCCAGAAGACGACGAGGAGCACGGCCGGCAGGATGGCGACGGCGCGAAAGGACGTCTGCGCCGCGATCCCGAGCACGCGCTCGAGCTCGGCGCCCGGCTGGAGCGCGGTGAAGGCGGCCTCGCCACCGGCCACTTCAATCTTCTTGGCGTCGTAGATCGAGCCCATCATCGGCAGCACGAAACGAATCGACAACGTGCCCGCGGTGCCCATCAATCCCATCAACAGCGCGCCGCCGCGTGGAAACCGCTCCGACGCCGTCGCCAGCATCGTCGGCCACATGTAACAGACGCCGGTGCCCCAGAGCGTGGCCGCCAGCAGCCCCGTGACCGGCGAGTTCGCGGCCGCGAGCGCGACCAGGCCGAGCGATCCCATCAGGCACGACATCCACAACAAGCCGATGGCCGACAGCTTGTGCACCAGCGGCCCGGCGAAATGCCGCATGACGAACATCAGCGCGCTCACGTACACGAGCAGCAGGATGCCCGGCATGTGCACGGTGCGGCTCAGGGCAAAGTCCACCCACTGGCCCGGCGCGAGCTCGGTGGCCGCTGTCAGAAACATCGAGCAGAAGAGAACGAGGAACAGCGGATTCAGCAGCTCGCGAAACATGTCGGCCATCGACACGCCGGCGGCGGCACGTTCGGTCGGCGGGAACTTGACCCCGATCGACAGGGCGATGACCGCGAGCGCGGGCAGAATGACGACGAAGAGCTTGGCCTGCCACCGAGACCGACCGCGGACATCGCGACGCCCGACAGGCCGCCGATGACGAGGCCGCCCGGCCACCACGCGTGCAGCGTGTTCAGCTTGCCCGTCTTCTCGTCGGGATACAGCGAGGCGATGAGCGGGTTGACGACGGTCTCGACCAGGCCCCAGCCGATGCCGGTGATGAGCGCGCCGATCCAGATCACCGTGTAGACGCCGGGACCAGCGGCGATCGACCCCGCAAAGATCATGAGCAGCGCGCCGAGCGTAAAGCAGACGCCGGACAGCGGGAGCAGCAGGCCCATGCCGATGTAGTCCAGCAGCGGGCTGCCGATGGCGATAGTCAAAGCAAAGCCGAGAAACGGGAGGCCGAGGACGTTGGCGATCATTTCGCCCGAGTGGACCTTGTCGATCGGGTCGAAGAACACGCGCTGCAGATCGCTCGCGGTGTTCGCGCGAAGCGCCGAGCCGACGCCCGCCATGGTCAACGCGAGGCTGCTGACGAGGAACAAGCGCGTCTTCTGATACGCACGCTCACGATCGATACGGCTCCCGCCCAGTGCCCTGCGGGGGATCCCCTGGGCCGGGAGCACGTCGTGCTGCAGTGCGTACATCGACGCAGCCGCCTGGTCGATCCGCCGGACGAACGCGATCGAGCCCTGGAGAATGGGCTTCAGGCGATCGCCATCCTGAATGCGGGCCTTCGGATATTCGTGTTCCACCACGAGGTGCGTACGGGCGACGTCGAGATCCAGCAGCTCGCGGGCGGCGAGCTGGTGATCGAGCCAGTCCACGGTGCGATTCTGCAGATAGGCCAGGGGGTCGTGACGCGCTGTGCCCGGCAGCTCGTGTTCCGCGAGGACGGTCTGCTTCTTCCACGCATGGATCTGATCGGCGGGACGATCCGACGGCCGGCCGTTTTTCCAGTCTCCGCGCTCGATCGTCTGGCCGCCGTAACCCCAGGCCGCCACGCCGCGGGCGTCGATGACCTGGCCTTTGACGTGAAACCCGCCGATGAGAAACGGATATCCGGTGTCTTTGAGATATTGGAAAACCGACCGGCTGTCCTGGCCCATCAGGATGGCGTGCGACGGATCGTAGTGAATGCGAAACTGATCGCCGACGCCGTGCTTCTCGCAGATCCGATGGAGCGCGATCCAGGCGCCCGGGGTATACGCGATGTTGTTGAAGAAACTGTCGTCAGTGGTCCATCCCGGCATCGGGCACTGCTCGACGCGGTACGTCAGCCCCCGCTCCTTCGCGGCGGCGAGCAGCGGGACGAAATGCTCTTCGAAGTCACCAAGATTCTGATCGAGGGAGTGCAGCATGTTGCGCCCGACGAACCCGCAGACGGCGTCAACGCCGAGCAGCACCGCCGCGTCGAACACGCGCTGCATGAACGCGTGCTTCTTCGCGCGAATCGCCGGATCGGCGTGAAGCATGTTGTCGAAATAGCCGATCTCCGACAGTTCCAGCTTGGCCGAGGTCAGCGCGGCCTGGACGCGCCGCGCCCGGACCGCATCGAACGGCCGGCGCAGGTCGAGCGTGTTCGCCACCGGATCGAGCATGGCCTCCGGAGGCACATCGGCCTCCGAGGGATGAACGGCCGCCGACAACTGAATCGCGTCCACACCGAGTTCGCGCGCGAACCAGATCCAGTCCTCGATGGCGCGATCGGGGTCGGCGTCACGCACGTGCCGCGGGGTCAGTTCCTGGAAGGCGGCCGTCAGGATGCCGATTTTCATGAACGCCGGTTCGAACGCCCGCGTTGGCACGGCGCCGATCTGTACTCGGCGGCATTCCGGGCCGCGACGCCGATCGCGCGGCGGTCAGCCCGGGGCGACGTCGGCCCAGCCACGACGCCGGTGGCTGGCGAGCGCCGCATCGAGCACCCGCATCTGCCTCAGGCCATCGTCGAACTGTGGATAGTCTCGAGGAGCGTCGAGGTTCGTCGATCGACCGGTAGAAACGGCGAAACAGCTGCTTGAAGGTGTCGCCATACCCTTCGGCGTGTCCGCCGGGCAGGTCCGCATACGCTGCGGCCCTGGGATCGAGAAGCGCCGGATCCTTCAACAGGATCTCGTTACGGCCGTTGCGGTGGCCGATCCACAGCTCGTCCGGCCGCTCCTGGTTCCAGGCCGCCGACGCGCGGGTGCCGTAGATCTCCACCGACAGCCGGTTCTTGCGCCCGGCTGCCACCTGGCTGACCGTAAACGATCCGCGCGCGCGGGCGCCGAGATGAAAGAGCACCCCACCGTAGTCTTCGGTGTCCACGGGCGCGTTGTTGCGCGACGTGTGGAACGTCGCAAGATCCACGCAGACCGCGGCAATCCGCTCGCCCGACACGTGTTCGAGCATGTCGCACCAGTGAGAGCCGATGTCAGCCATCGCGCGCAGAGGTCCGGACGACTTCGCCTCGACGCGCCAGTTCCAGTCGGTGTCGTACAGCAGCCAGTCCTGCGAGTAGGTGCCCTGCGCGACGAGAACGTCACCGAACTCGCCGGCCTCGCGCATGCACCGCATCTGCTGAACCATCGGATAGAAGCGCAGGTTGTAGCACGTCGCGTGGCGAATGCCCCTGGCGGCCGCGGCTGCAGACAACGACGCCGCTTCCGCGCTCGTCATGGCCAGGGGCTTCTCGCACATCACGTGCTTCCCTGCCTCTACGGCCGCCGACGCGATCGCGAAGTGGCTGGCGTTCGGGGTACAGACGTGGATGACATCGATCGACGGATCGGCCAGGAGCGCGCGATAGTCGCCTTCGGCTCCGGGGATGCCCTGCGCGGCGGCGAACGCCCGCGCTTTCTCGAGCGCTGCTGCCGGCGACGCCGCGACACTCCACGGGGCCCAGCCGGCGCAGGGCCTCGCAATGCACGCCGCCCATGAAACCGGTGCCGATGATGCCGGCGCGAACGCGTCTTGTCGCCATGACGGCCGAGAGTATCACCGTCATGCAGGCGGGGCGCGAGTGTCGCGCGATCAGGGGGAGAAATTCGCGTCGCGGCCGGTTCCCCCGGCCTTCCAAGGCACCTCGCGCTTCTACATGTTCGCTGACACATATAGAAGCGCGAGTCATCAGCGCTGCCGCGTCGAGTCCTACGGCACTACCGACACGACACTCTTCACAACGACGTTGTCGACCGAGACGCCGCAAGTGTGGCCCGGGCGGACGTCGGCGCACGTCGCGATCGCGTCCTGGGTGAACTCGAAGCGCAGCTGCGCGGTGCTGCCGGCCATACCCGGCAGCCGCAAGCCGCACGTGCTTGGACGCCATGAGAATCCCCCGCCCACGCGGACATGTCCTCGAAATACGCCGCCGACGAACCGCGCGGCAGATGCTTGGGATAGTGGAACAGCGAGCCGGTCGTGAACTGGTCGGCGAAGGCTTCCGCCAGAACCGACCGCAGCAACCGGCCCGGCGTCAGGTCGGTGACGCGGAGGAAGAACCCGTCGTAGGCGAGGATGTTGAAATTTGGATCATCTTCCGAGTCGGTGCACACGTCCATCTCGATCGTCACGTAGTTGGCGTTGGCCGGTACCACGAACGCCGGGCTGAATCAGGCGCTCCCACCGCGTGTTCGTGAACGGCCCCGGCCCGGGGCCGTCGGCGGCATTCGTATGGAAGGCCGCATTGGACGTCGCGCCGCAGAACGTGTTCCTCGTGGTCCACGGAACGATGTTGGCGCCGCCCGCCATGCGCGCCGGTCCAACCCGCCGGCAGCGCGCCTGGCGCGACGCCGTTGAAGTTCTCGCTGAGCAGTGTCGTCGGCTGCGGCGTGCCGCTGAACAGCGTGAACAGCAGCGTCGTGCCGCCGTGCTCGGCGCTGTCGATGTCCAGCGCCAGCTCGAGCGGCGTGCCGGCGACAAACGACGAACCGATCTTCAGCACGAACGCGTGATCGTTGTCTTTGGTCTCGCCGGGATCGATGTTCTTGTAATTGCTGTCACCGTCCACGACGATGATGCCGGGCGTGCTCGTGGTCAGGCTGGCCTTGATGCCGCGGACCTTGGCCGCGTTGAGGGGGTTGGTCACATAATTTCGCAGCGGTATCGTCAGCTTCACGAACTCGTTCGGATCGATGTTGCCGTTCCCGCCACTGTCCACGAAGCTGATCGCGCCGAGGTCGAGGGAGGCCGCCTTGAATTTGTGGTGCTCCTCCGTGAGCCGCTCGAAGGTCACATCCGGCACGGTCATGCTCGCGGACGTCGGCTGCCCGTCGGCGAAACCCGCGGGCGGACGGAGCGCTTCGGCGAACACCGCGAACAGATCGCCCTGCTGGGCGACGGCCTGGTTGTAGTCGCCGAGGTTGGGCTGGCTCGTATCGTTGCCCCAGCCGGCGTGAAACGGCCTGGCGTTCAGCGGCATCGGCTGTTTCCAGCTCACGCCGCCGTCGTCGGAGAACGTGTGCGTCACCTGCGTGAGGTCGCCGCTCGACGCGACACCCTGGTCGTAATAGAAGACGTGAACACGTCCGGTCGACGAGTCCACGTTCACCCACGGGAACCATTGGGCACGATCGTGCCCCGGCCTGCTGTTGAGCAACAGCGGCGTCGAGAACGTCAGGCCATCGTCGGTGCTGCGCTGGAACGCGATGTCGGCGCCGTCGCCGGAATCGTTATTGGCGTAGACAACGTAGACGTTGCCGCTGGAGCGGCTGTGCGAGTTGTCGACGGCGAGCGACGGAAACATGTGGACGCGATCGTTGCCCGAGGATGTGATCGATGAAGAAGAACGGCGACGGCGCCAGTTCGACTGCCGGGCTCCACGTCGCGCCGTTGTCGGTCGAGCGCGCGAACGCCACCTGGTTCGTCAGATCGTCGAAGGATCGCCACCACGCGACGTACGCCTTTCGCGATCCGTGGCCGGCGAACCGCGGAACCGAGGCCTGGCCGTCAGCCGGCGTGTTGCCGACAATCTGCCGCGGCGACCACGTCGGCGTCGCGGCACTGATGTTGTCGGAGTAGGTGACCGAGATCTCGGCCGCGGTCGGCGTGAAGTTCGTCCAGCTCATCGCCACGCGGCCGGTATCGGGATCGACGTCCATCAGCTCCTTGTCGGCGGCGTCCTGGGGTGCGCCGGTGACGTCCACGTGGCCATTCGGGTTGGTCGCCGGCGTCACGACGAACGGGCCGGTCCACGTGTGGCCGCAATCCGTCGAGCGGTGGACGCCCATCGTCTGCACTGCCTGCGTGGCCGAGAACTTGGCGAGGACGATCGAGGAGTAGATGAACGTGCAGCTCGCCCACGTACTTGACGTCCGGATCGCCGAAGACCTGGGGCAGTTTCGTCGTGCCGATCGTGTCGACACCGGGAGACGGGAGCTGGCCGCCGTCAACGAAATGCTCGCCGCCGTCGTCCGAGTACATGAAGCCCGAAACCGAGAGAGGACTGTTGTTGAACCCGCGAAAATCGTTGAAGCCGATGACGATGTGCTGGCCGGTACGGTCGACGGCAATCGACGTTTCCGACTGCGTCGACGATGGACCGTCTTCCAGCGGCTCGTGCTCGTCGCCCTCGCACTCGGGCTCATTGACGCAGACGCCGGCGTCCTCGAACTCCTTGTCGGAAACACCGCCGTGCGCGGCCAGTTCGACCTTGGCGCGGGCACGCGCCGCCGCACGGCCCATCGCCGACATCGCCGAGTCGTGACCTTTTGATTTCGTTCCCCTCGATGCGCTGGAAACCGGGTGGCCCAGCCAGACGACAGAAGGCCGCAAGCAGGAACCCGACGCTGATAGGCTTGAACGCGGACATGTGATCCTCCTGACTGGAGCGAAGATCGGCGCGCGGCGACGGTGAGGCCGAGCACGGTACACGCGCGATCCCGTAGAGGTCAAGCTGAAACGAAGTGTCTTATGAAGGTCTTGTGAAGGTGGGCAGGTCGAAGCGAGCGTGGAATGTGACTGAGCCGTAGGGGCAAGGTACACTCGGGGGATGGCGGACGCGATTGAACTCGGACTCGACACCTTCGGCGATGTCACCCTCGACCCCACCGGCCAACCCTTCTCGCATGCGGAGACACTGCGACAGGTCGTCACCCAGGCCGTCCTCGCCGATCAGGTCGGGCTGAAATTCTTCGGCGTGGGAGAACACCACCGTAAGGATTTCGCGGTGTCAGCGCCGGAAGTGTTGCTGGCCGCCATCGCGGCAAAAACGTCGCAGATTCACCTGGGCTCGGCCGTGACGGTGCTCAACTCGGACGATCCGATCAGGGTCTATCAGCGTTTTTCAACGTTGAACGCGCTGTCCAACGGGCGTGCAGAGGTCATCGTCGGGCGCGGATCGTTCACCGAATCGTTTCCCTTGTTCGGCTTCGACATGGCGGATTACGAGACGCTGTTCGAGGAGAAGCTGGACCTGTTCGTGGCGGTGCTCTCCGGAAAGCCGGTGACGTGGTCAGGTACGACGCGGCCTCCTCTCCGCGATCAGGTCGTCTATCCGCCAATCGAATCGGGTGGGAAACTGAAAACCTGGGTGGGCGTCGGCGGCACGCCCGATTCGGTCGTTCGCGCCGCTCGCCACAATCTGCCGCTCATGCTCGCGATCATCGGCGGCGATCCGAAGCGGTTCGCGCCGTACGTCGACCTCTTTCATCGCGCGCTCGCGCACTTCAATCATGAAGTGCTGCCGATCGGCGCCCACTCCCCCGGGCATGTCGCCGCCACTGACGAGCAGGCACGCGAAGAACTCTGGCCGCACCACGCGGCGTTGATGACGCGCATCGGGGCCGAGCGCGGTTGGGCGCCGATTACGCGCGCCCAGTTCGACCACGGGGCAGGTCCCGACGGCGCCATCTGTGTCGGCTCGCCCGAGACCGTGGCGAAAAAGATCGCGGCGACCGTTCAGGCGCTTGGCCTCACCCGATTCGACATGAAGTTCAGCAACGGCACGCTTCCCCACGACAAGATGATGGCCAGCATCGAGCTCTACGGGACCAGGGTCCAGCCGCGGGTGCGCGAGTTGCTCGACACGGCGGGTTACAAGCCCGGGGCGTTCACCTTGCTGACCCAGAGCTGACCCCTGCGGCCGGTGTGCGCTGCACCGCCGGGGCCATCGGAGTGAGCGAAACGGTCACATCCTCGTCGTTTTCGAGGTCGAGCATGTTCGACCACGTCTCGTATCCGGCCTTGCTGACCTCGATGATGACGCGGCCCCTGGGGATTCCGCGAATGATGAAAGCGCCGCGGTCGTCGGAGGACGTGTTGCCGAATTCCAGGATCTGGACACGTGCGCCAGCGACCGGTCGTGCGTCGGGGCCTGCTTCGACAACCCGGCCTGTGACCGTGGCGGTCGTCGGATGACTGACGAAAACCCTGACGGATCCTGACACCGATTGATACGTCGCCTGCAAATCAACGTCTCCGGTTCCAACCACTGTGACGCTGCCCGTTGACGACACGGTCGCCAGCTGCGTGTTGGAGGACAGCCAGGTTGAGCTTCGCGTGACATCGATCGTGGTCCCGTCCACCAGTCGAGCCATCGCTGTCAGTTGAAACGGCGCCGATGCGCCCGCAGGAGCACCGGTAATCGTGACCGCCGCCACCGGAACGCTGCCCACGCGCAGGTGCATCGAACCACTCACGCTCTGATAAGTCGCCCGGACATCAAGCTCGCCTGCGCCGACGACGCTGACCATGCCGGTTGGTGAAACCGTGGCCACCGCCGGATTCGACGATTCCCAGGCCGCCGTTCGTGTGACGTCCTGCGAACTGCCATCCGCCAGCTTCGCCATCGCGGTCATTTGAATGGATGCGTTCGAAACCGGCGCACTGGTGACCGCAATCGACGACACCGCAGAGCCGGGCGCGGTTGGCGCTGCGGGGCTCGCGGCATTGTGCCCGCACGCCGACACCATCGCTCCCACGGCAACCATCGTCGCTGTCGTGAATGCCATTACAAAGCCACGACCGCTGCGATTCGATCCCGGTGCCTCAGCCATGTCCGTTCGCTCCTCTAACGACCGTACACAGCACATGACCTCGACGCGTGTTCCTTACGAAACAGACGTTGCGATACGACGGTCAGGCTCTGCTGTGGGAGCAGCCGTAGCGTCCGCCTCCAGGCGGACGTTTGCGGCCGGCTGAAGCCGGCCGCTACGATTGAAGATTAATTGTGTGCGGCTGGGAGGATCAGGAAGACACTTCAGACCCTGTCACCGAGTCTGAAGTGGCTTGCGCGTGTGGAACGGGAAGTTGGCGGGGTCGACGGGACTCGAACCCGCGGCCTCTGCCGTGACAGGGCAGCGTTCTAACCAACTGAACTACGACCCCAATGACTCAGTGGATACGTTCAGCCACTTTCTTTCGAGTGGGCGGTACAGGATTCGAACCTGTGACAGCCGGCGTGTAAAGCCGGTGCTCTACCACTGAGCTAACCGCCCGGCGTTGCCGACGGAATGGGCTCCGGCTGTCCCCTAGAACGCTCCATTATACGTTGCCTTCCACGCCATCAACAACAAGGCGGCCAGCAGGCCCGCCACCGCACGGTACTCCCGATTGGCCACCGCACGTTCCAGGCTGAACCGGCGGGCGGTATCGACGATGCCCGTCCGCCGATAGGCCTCGTAATCGCCGCCGAACGTCCGCCGCAGGAACGCCTCCTCGCTCCGGATCGCTGCCGTCAGGGTAAGCGCCAGGTAAGCGGCCACGATCGCGCCCACAACGACGCGGCCGGACGCGATCGCGAGCCCCGCGCCGATCACCGACGATCCGAGATACAGCGGATGCGCAACCAGCCGATATGGCCCTGATCGCGTCACCTCGCGCGACTTGTTCAGGTGACCGGCGGCCCAGAAACGAATGGCCTCCCCGGCCACAGCCACCACCAGGCCCACGGCTATCGTCGCCGGGGTCGGCCTCGCCAGCCAGAACACCAGGACACCGCACGTAAAACCCAGGGCTACGCGCGCCCGCGCGACCGTCCGCATGAATTTGTCCGCCGGCCCGGTTTCAGACACGCGGCGCTCCCGCCAGGCGGCGCTCGACGGCCTTCCACACCTCATCGACCTGAATGTCGCTCAGGCACATCGTCTCGCGCCTGCAGCGCCTCAGGTGGTGACACTCGCACACGGCGTCTCTCGACACTGTCACATCGTCCGGCGACCACGGGCCGTTGCGGGATGGCCTCGTCGGCCCGTAGATGCCGACGATGGGCGTGCCGACGGCAGCGGCGATGTGGGCCGGCCCGGTGTCGCCTGACACAAAGAGGGCCGCGCCGCGAGAGAGCGCGACGAGATCGGCGATGGAGGTCTGCGGCGACAAAATCGCGGCCCCGCCGGAGGAGGCAACCACGTCGCGAGCCAGCGATTCCTCACCAGGCCCCCAGAGCACCACCGACGTCAACCCGTGGGCGTCGCGCAGCGCGGAAGCGATGGCGCCGAGCCGAGACGGCGGCCAGCGCTTGGTCGGCCACGCCGCACCGGGATTCAACACGACGTAACGCCCGTCCGTGCGCGCGGCGACGTCCCTGGCAACATTGGATTCCACGCGATCGATCGGAAACTCCGGGACGCCGACGTGAATGCCGAGCGCGGCGAGAAGCCCGAGATTCGTCCACACGACATGCGTCTCATCCGGGTGGTACATCCCGGCGCCACCGGGATCGTGGACGTCCGTGTAGAACGGCCGGGCGAGCCGCTCGCGGAGGTAGCGAGAGGCGAAGCCCACCACGCGCGAAGCGCCCGAAGCGCGCGCGAAGACGGCCGATTTCACCAGGCCCTGCAGGTCGAGCGCGACGTCGTATTGTCCGCGACGCAACTCGCGAATCGAATCCAGAATACCGGCGCCGCCGTTTTCAGTTCGGCGGGATCCTCTATCGCTGATGACCAGCCGCCGATCGATCACCGGCACCAGGTCGAGGATCTCGCGATGCTTCTCGCTGACAAGCCAGTCGATGCGAACGGCCGGGTGCGCCCGGCGGATCGCCGCCGCGACGGGAATCGCATGCACGATGTCGCCAAGCGCGCCGAGCTTGACGATGAGGACTCGCTTGATGGGTGCGGCGGCGTCAGCCACGCGTGAGCCGTGCCACGAGCGCGCGGGTGGAATGTTCTTTCGCGTCGCCGACGATGGCGGTCCGGCCGCCGTAGGCGCGAACCACGGCGCGTTCGGGCACGGTGTCGACCGTGTAGTCGGTCCCCTTGCAGTGCACGTCCGGGCGAATGAGCCGGATCACCGGTTCGACGGTCGGCCCGCTGAAGACGACCACGTAGTCGACGTCGCGAAGGCCGGCGACCAGTTCCGCACGATCCGAGGCGGGGATCACAGGCCGGCCGGGTCCTTTCAGCGCCGACGCGGATGAGTCGTCGTTGACCGCGACGACAAGCCGATCGCCCTCGGCGGCCGCCGCCTGCAGGTAACGGACGTGGCCCACGTGCAGCAGATCGAAGCAGCCGTTGGCCAGCACGATCGTTCGGCCATCGGCCCGCTCGCGTGCGACCGCATCAATCAGCTGTGACTGGGAAACAACTTCACCCATTCTCGTGGCTCGGGGCTCGTTACTCGTGGCTCGGTTCTCGTGGCTCGTTTTCCGTTTTACGTTCTACGTTCTACGTTTCCGTTACGTCATTTCTCCGTCCCTGCGCCGGCCCCTCCTGGGACCAGTTTTCGAGTGCAGTGTCGTGATCGCTGGTGACGGCGTCGGCGAGCTCGCGGGTGGACACGGTCGCGGTGCCGCGCTTCATCACGACGAGGCCGCCGGCGTAGTTGGCGAGGCGGGCCGCCTCGTAGAACGACGCACCGGCCGCGAGCGCCAGCGCGCACGACGCAATGACCGTGTCGCCGGCGCCCGTGACGTCGGTGACTTCATCCGAGCCGAAGATCGGAATGTGGATCGTCGGCTGGCCGGCCTGGAACAGCGCCATGCCCCGGCTTCCGCGCGTCACGAGCACCGCCTGCATCCGTGATCGGCGGAGCATCAGCCGGCCCGCCCGCTCGAGCACATCGAGGTCGTCGTCGATGGAGACGCCGAGCAGCTGCTCGACCTCGGACTCGTTCGGCGTGCACATCGTCAGGCCGCGATACTCGGACAGGCGGTGACGCGAATCGACGAGAACGGGAATGGCGCGGCGCCTCGGCCGCCTGACCACGACCTTCAGGATCGCGCCGGCGAGAAGCGGCGTGACGAGCCCGGATCCGTAGTCCGACAACACCGCCGCATCGCACGAGTCGGCCAGACTCGACACCTTCTTTGCGAACGCGCGGCTGACGTCCGCGGCCAGGGGCCAACCGCTTTCCCGGTCGATGCGCACCACCTGCTGCCGCGCAGCATGGACGCCGCCGGCGAGAATGCGCGTCTTGACAGGCGTCCGATAGGCCTTCGCGCGGACGATGTGCGTGCGCTCGACGCCGCGGGGGAAGCTGGCGAGCAGCCGACGGCCTTCGGGGTCGGCGCCCACGAGGCCCGCGAGACGGGCGCGGCCTCCGAGCGCGGCAACGTTGTTGGCGGCGTTGCCGGCGCCGCCGGCGACCATCTCGGTCGCGTCGTACTTCAGAATGAGGACTGGCGCCTCCCTCGACACGCGGGACACCTCGCCGTAGATGAATTCGTCGGCGATGAGATCGCCCACGATCAGGACCCGGCGGTTGCTGAATCCGTCGATGAGCGCGAGCAGGCGTTCCTTGAGCTCGGCTTCGCCGGGCAGGGGGTGAACAGATCTGGCTATGAGCATCGGCCGAGTATCCAGGTGGCGGCGGCGATCAGGTTGTCCACGACGGCGTCGGCACTCAGATCATCCGGCCGCTGATGCTCCACTGACATGCCGTACCCCGTCCTCACGAGAACGCCGCTGGCGCCGACCGCGCGCGCCAGCGCCACGTCGACCCAGCGATCTCCGACCACGAACGATCGCGCAGGATCGACGTCAAGCTCGCGCACCGCTCGATCGACGAGCCCGCGGCCCGGTTTCCGGCAATCGCAGGGCCGCGCATACCCCGCCACCTTGCCGTCGGGGTGGTGCGGACAATAGTAATACGCGTCGATGCGGGCGCCACCCTTCGGCCAGCATCGCCGCCATGTGAGTGTGCACGTGATCCACGACCGTCTCGGTAAAGAATCCGCGGGCGACGCCCGACTGATTCGAGATCATCACGACGGCCAGGCCCGCGCGGTTGAACGCGCGGATGGCATCGATCGTCCACGGATAGAATTCCACGCGCTCGGTGCGATCGAGGTATCCCACCTCCTCGATGATCGTGCCGTCACGGTCGAGGAACACGGCGCGCCGGGTGGCGCGGCTGACGGGCTCGGTTGAATCGATCACAACATCCGCCGCGTCTCGTCCAGCACGCGCGGAACGTCGATCCCGTCCATGCATCCGTGATCGAGCGGGCATTCGCGGAGCATGCAGGGCCGGCACCAGATGGGGTGCGTCAAAACAGCGACGCGACTCGTGGCTCGTGGCTCGGAGCTCGGGGCTCGGGGCTCAGGGCTCGTGGGTCGGGGCTCGCGGGTCGTGGCTCGTGGAGCGGTCAGGCGTTCGTCGGTCGGACCGAACACCGCCGTCACGCTCACGCCAAGCGCGGCGCCGAGGTGTAACGCGCCGGAATCGTTCGCCACGAGCGCCCGGCAACTCGCGAGCACGCCTGCGAGGGTTGGCACGTCGGTCTGCCCGACGAGGTCGAGCAGGCGTGTGCGGCCCCCGATGGCCCGCGACACCTCGTCCGCCGTTCCGCGGTCGGCGGCAGCGCCGACAATGACGCAGGCGACGCCCTCGTCTGCGAGCCCGGCGGCCAGATCCGCAAACGCCGATGACGGCCAGCGCTTCGCCGACCCGTAGGCCGCACCGGGCGCGAGAGCAACGATCGGGGTACGCCCGTCCCATCCCGCGTGTCGAAGAACGTTGGCGCCAGCTTCACGCAACGCCGGCGGGAGGTCGAGACGCGGTGCGTCAGGACCGGTTGGAAAACCCAATGCGCGAACGAGGTGCTGGTAGTAGTCGATCTGGTGCAGGCCGGGAGGAGGCCGCGGCACGCCCCGCGTGAGCAGCAGACCGCGCCAGTCGGTCGAGTATCCCCACCGCTCCGGCACGCCGGCGCGCCTCGCCATCAGCGCGGAACGAAACGAGTTCGGCAGCAGCAGCGCGGCGTCGCGGCCGGCCAGCAGCGACGGCCCGGCGTCGCTGAGCGCGACGACTTCGTCGACACCCGGGACGAGCGTGAAGAGAGGGGCAACCGAGGGCCGGGCGGCTACGGCAATCGACGCATCCGGCTGGCCCCGGCGCACGTCGGCGATGGCGGGCAGCGCCATCACCGCGTCGCCCAGCCAGTTGGGCGCGACGACCACGAAGCGTTTCACAGTGGTTTAATAGTATCAATGAAGATCGCGCTCCTTCAGATCAATCCCACGGTGGGCGATCTCTCCGGCAACGCGCAGCTGATCGCGAAGGCCGCAGCGATCGCGGGACGCGGTGGCGCCGAGCTCGCGGTGACGCCCGAGCTGGCGCTCGCCGGGTACCTGCCGCGCGATCTCCTGCTGAGTCCCGCGTTCGTGAAACGCTGCTGGACCACGCTGGCCGCGCTGGCCGCGCAACTCGCCGGTGGTCCCGCCGTGCTCGTCGGCTTGCCAGAGCCCAACCCATCGGATGAAGGACGTCCGTTGTTCAACACGGCGGCCCTCCTCCGCGATGGCCAGGTCGGCCCGTGCTTCCGCAAAGGGCTGCTCCCGACCTACGACGTCTTCGACGAGGACCGCTACTTCGAACCGTTTCGCGGACCGCAGGTGCTGACGCTCGGCGACCGCCGGCTTGGCATCAGCATCTGCGAGGATGTCTGGAACGATCGCGATTTCTGGAAGCGGCGCCGCTATCACTACGATCCGGTTCAGGAGCTCGTCGCCGCCGGGGCCGACGTCATCGTCAACCTGTCGGCCTCGCCGTTCTCGATCGGCAAGCCTCACCTTCGCGACCAGATGCTCGGCAGCATGGCCTCGAAACACGAGCGTCCGGTGTTCTACGTGAACCAGGTCGGCGGCAACGATGATCTGGTGTTCGACGGGCGCAGTTCGGCCTTCGACGCCGGCGGGACCCTGATCGCCCGCGGCCGCGCATTCGCCGAGGACGTCGTCATCGTCGATCTCGACCACTGCCCGCCGCTCGCGCCGGGCCCGGATCGAGCCGCCGAAGCGGAGGTCTGGGACGCGCTCGTCCTGGGCACCCGGGACTACGTGAGGAAATGCGGTTTCTCGTCGGTCGTGCTAGGCCTGTCGGGTGGCGTGGATTCCGCGCTCACCGCCGCGATCGCCGCCGACGCCGTCGGGCCCGACCACGTCCTCGGCGTGCTGATGCCCTCGCCGTATTCGAGCAAGGGCAGCGTGGACGACTCGCTCGAACTGGCCCGCCGTCTCGGAATCGCCACGCTGACGCTGCCAATCGAGACCGCGATGACGGCCATGGACCAGACGCTCGCGGACGCATTTCGAGGCGCGGCTCGCGACGTCACCGAGGAGAACATCCAGGCCCGGCTGCGCGGCAACCTGTTGATGGCGCTCTCGAACAAGAAGAGCGCGCTCCTGCTGACCACAGGAAACAAGTCCGAACTGGCCGTCGGTTACTGCACCCTCTACGGCGACATGTCCGGCGGGCTCGCCGTGATTGCGGACGTGCCGAAGACCATGGTCTACCGGGTGGCGAAATGGCTGAATGCCACGCGGCAACCGGCGGCGATTCCCGAACCGATTCTCACGAAGGCGCCGTCGGCAGAGCTGCGCCCGAACCAGACCGATCAGGACTCGCTCCCGCCGTACGACGTGCTCGACGACATCCTGCAGCGCTACATCGAGCACCACGAACCGG
The DNA here is from genome assembly GCA_963729215.1 of uncultured Acidobacteriota bacterium. Lineage (GTDB taxonomy): Bacteria > Acidobacteriota > Vicinamibacteria > Vicinamibacterales > CAVVIG01 > CAVQJU01. The sequence continues at coordinate 47,984 of CAVSND010000002.1, forward strand.
CCGAGGCCATCATCGCCAAAGGATTCGAAGCGGCCACCGTCCGGCGCGTCCTCGGCCTGGTCGGCCGGGCGGAATTCAAGCGGAAGCAGGCCGCACCGGGCCTGAAAGTGACCGACCGCGCGTTTGGCACGGGCTGGCGCATGCCGATTGCGGCCAGGATCGAGACTGGAGAATAATCCGGGTAGCCACGCTCGAGACAGAGGTGACCATGACACGCACACACGCGCGTTCCGGTGTTGTCGCTTTCTCCCTCGTCGTGCTTTCCGCGACCGCGCCGGCTCGCGCGCATCACTCGTTCGCGGCCGAGTTCGACGCCAACGCCCCGATTACTGTCCGGGGCGTGATCACACAGGTCCGCCTCGAGAATCCGCATTCCTGGTTCTTCCTCGATGCCGCCGACGCCAGCGGGAAAGTCGAGAAATGGAGTTTCGAAGCGAGCACGCCCACCTCGCTGATCCGGAGCGGCGTGAAGCCCGGGTTCATCAAGGCCGGCGACGAGGTGACGATCAAGGGCTATCACGCTCGCGACCCTTCGCAGAACGTCGGCGCCGGCCGCGAGCTCATCACTGCCGACGGCCGGTCGTTTGCGATTGGCCCGATGGTCGGTCCCGCACGCTGAAGGAGAGGACGACGTCATCATGAAACGCGCATGCCTCACGGCGCTCCTGACGATCGCGGCCATCGTCTCCGTCTCGTCGCCTGCCGGCGCGCAAGTCCCGCGCACACCGGACGGAAAACCTGATCTGTCTGGCGTGTGGTGGCCCGGCCGCGACGTCCCGATTGCGCCGTTGACTCCGCCGCCGGCGTCCGCCGCATCCCCGGCCACGCCGCCCGCGGGGCCGCCGCTCGCCTTGCCGCGCGTCCGGACGGCGCGTTTCCCCAACCTCTATCAGCCGTCCGCCATCGAGAAAGCCAAAACACTCAGCGACAAGGACGACCCGGCCCTGCGCTGCGTGCCCGTCGCGTTCGGCACGCTCAACGTCAGCCTGTACGGGCTGGGGTTTGTCGGCCAGATTGTGCAGACGCCGACCTTGGTCGTGCTGCTGACCGAGACGTATCACAGCTTCAAGCTGATCCCGACCGATGGACGCAAGCACCGCGACGATGTCGCGCCGTCGTTCCGTGGAGATTCGGTCGGCCACTGGGAAGGCGACACGCTCGTGGTGGACACGACGAATTTCGCCGACACGAACTGGATGCACGCCGAAGGCGAAGTCTCATTCCACTCCGACGCCCTGCACATCGTCGAACGCTACCGTCGCGTGGACAAGAACACGCTCGAGGTGGACGCGACGATCGAAGACCCCAAGGTGCTGACCGGGCCATGGAAAGTGCCGACGCAGACACTGCGGCTCGCGCCGTTCGACCAGATCATGGAGGTCGGTTGTACGGGTGTCGAGAGCGCGGCGCTGATGGATGCCGCGGCAAAAGTGAACTACGGGAAGAAGAAGTAGCGTAGCGTCCGCCTTCAGGCGGACGTCCGGCTAAAGCCGGACGCTACGGCAGACTACTGAAGCCGGACGCTACGTCAGGCGATCCGCCTCTGCAGGCGGCGGTTCGTCTTCGTCCCTCCAGCGGCGATGCATCCAGAGCCACAAATCAGGGTGGCGGCGAACATACATCTCGAGAACGTCGGTGCACCGCTGGGTGAATTCCCTGATGGCGATATCGGCGACATCCGGCGCCGCGTCGGCCGGCGGTTCAACCGGATGCTCGTAGATCAGGCGGTAGCGTCCTTTCCCGAGCGGCAGCGCGAACACCGGCACGACGGGCGAGCCGGTTCGCAGCGCGAGAGCGGCCACGGCTGACGCGGTCGCGGCCCGGCGCTCGAAGAACTCGACATACACGGCGTCCGGCCCGTGGATGTGCTGGTCGATCAGCACCGCCACGCCGTGTTCGTCCTGCAGCATCCGCATCACACGGCGGATCGACCCCTGGCGATAGATGACTGTGTTGCCCGTGCACTGACGCACCTGACCGAGCAGGACGTCCATACGGGCGTTGTCGAGCGCACGCGCCAGGACGCCGATCGGCTCGAACAGCAGCGGGTGCGCGATGGCATGCAGTTCCCAGAAACCGAAGTGGCCCGTGATGAAGAGCACGCCCTTCTTCTGCCCATAGGCGAGCCTCACGTGATCTTCGCCCTGCACCTCGACGCGGGCAAGCTTCTGCTCGCGCGTGAGGGTGCTGAACTTGAGCGTTTCGAGGGCCTGGGCGACGAAATGCGCGAACGCCGAGCGGGCAATCGTCCGGCGCTCGACTGGGGAACGCAGAGGAAACGCCGCGGCCAGGTTGGCGTCGGCGATGCGGCGGCGTGAGCGGTCCACCGCGTACCATACGCGGCCGAGCGCGCGGCCGCAGGGAATGATGAGCGAAGCGGGCATCAGGGCGATCAATGCCACCAGAGCGCGCACGGCCACGTATTCGAGCCAGTGCCTCACTGCGGTCGTCCGGCCAGCCCCAGCCGTTCGAACAGCCACGTCCGGAACGCATCGGCTGGCTCGATGGTCGCGGTGAGCGGCACTGCGGCGATGAGCAGGCCGCCGAGATCGCGGGCCGCAAACCGCACGCCGTCCTTCTCGGTCGTCAGGACAATCGCGGCCGCGGTGGATTTGGCGGCGGCGGCGATTTTCTCGATGTCACGCACGCTGAACTGATGATGATCGCGAAACGGCATGGTACCGACGACCTGCCATTCCGCGGCCGTCAGATCGGCAAAGAACCGATCCGGGCGCGCGATTCCTGCGGTGGCGAACACGCGCGAGTGTTTCGGCACCACCACGGTGTCCCCGTTCACCACCATCCGCGGCGGCCCGAGCAGACGCGTCGTGAGAAAGGCACGCGGGACCCCGAGCGCGCGTCCGACACGTTCGGCTGCGGGCAGATAGCCGGCGTCCACGATGGCGGCATCCGCATTCACCGCGACGGCGAGCGGTTCACGGAGATGGCCGGCAGGCACCGGCCGATCGCCGAGGTCGTCTTCGCTGGTCACGAGCAGATCGGCGTCGCGCGCCAGCTGAAAATGCTGGAATCCATCGTCGAGGATATGAACGGTCGCGCCGAGCTTGAGCTCAGCGAGCCGGCCCGAGAGATACCGATCGGCGCCAACGGCAACGATGGCGCCGGGAACCGCGCGCGCGAGCATCAGCGGCTCGTCGCCGGCTGAGTCGACATTGGCGAGCGCGCGTGAGGCCGAGCCGTCCGAGACGATTGTCACGCCGGCGGGTGAGAAGCGGCGTCCGTAACCGCGCGTCAGAATCGCCGGCCGCTCGCCGTTCGCGACAAGCAGGCTCGCGAGGTGCGCGACGATGGGCGTCTTACCAGCGCCTCCGATACGCAGGTTGCCCACGCTGATGACGGGCCGATCGAGCCGCCGTTTCCAGTCCGCGTGGCGCGCGTACCACCTTCGGCGCCAGGCCGCGGCCGCCCCGTAGGCAGTGCTGAGGGTCTGGACCAATCAGTGCACTCGCCGGAAGGGCCGCACCACGCCGCCCGCGCCCCCCGACCCGACGGGCGGGAGCAGTTCGCCGAGCACCGCGAGCGTCTTGCTCTTCGCCCCCCGGTTGGCCTCGACCAGCGCGCGCGCGGCCGCGCCGAGCCGCGCACGCTGCACGGGATCGCGCACGAGCGCGAGGATGGTGTCGTCCAGCTCCTGGTCGGATCGCACCTGGACCGCGGCGCCGCTGGCGAGAAACGCGTCGGCGATTTCCTTGAAGTTCTGCATGTGCGGACCGAAGATCACCGGCTTGCCGAAAATCGCCGGCTCGAGAATGTTGTGGCCGCCGTGGTCGGCAAGACTCCCGCCGACGAACACCACGGTGGCCACCTGATAAAGCTGCGCCAGCTCGCCAAGTGAATCAAGCACGACGACGTCCGCGCGCGGCTCCGCGTCGATGGGGAGCTCGGAGCGCCGCGCCGTGACGAAGCCCGCGTCGCGCGCGAGCCGTTCGGCCTCCCCGAACCGTTCGGGCTGACGAGGCGCGAGGATCAACAGGACGTGGGATTTCGTGTCCTTGATCCGCTTGAACGCCTTGAGGACGGCGGCCTCCTCGCCGCGCATCGTGCTGCCGGCGACAATCACGATCCGGCTGCTCGAAATCCTGAAAAATCGCAGCAGCCGTTCGCGCGGCTTGCCGTGCAGCATGCCGGCGCCGGCCGGCGGCCGCGCCTCGAGCGAGTCGAACTTCAAGCTGCCCGTCATCGTGACGCGCGACGGGTCCGCACCCAGATCGATCAAGCGGCGCGCCGACTCCTCGCTCTGCATGCAGAACCGATCGATGTCGGCCAGCACGCGGCTGAAAAACGGGCGGATCAACCGGTAGCGCGGGTAGGAGCGCGAGGAAATGCGTCCGTTGATCACGGCGGTCTTCACGCCTCGCTTGCGGCATTCGTGGAGCAGGTTGGGCCAGATCTCCGTCTCCATCATGATGAAGAGGCGCGGCTTCACGAGGTTCAGCGTGCGCCGCACGATGAACGCCCAGTCGAACGGGAAGTAGAACACCGCATCCACGATGCGGCCCAGGCTCGCCTTGGCCACCTGCTGGCCGGGCATCGTGGTCGTCGAGAGAAAGAGCCGGAGGCGCGGATATCGCTCCTTCAGATCGGCGGCCAGCGCCCGCGCCGTCAGCGCTTCACCCACCGACACCGCGTGGATCCAGATGGACTCCTCGCCGTCGAAGTTGAACGAGATCGGGAGGTAGCCCAGCCGGTCGCGCAGGCTCCCGATGTATTTCTTGTAGCGAATCGCCTGATACACGAAGTACGGCGAGACGATGACAAAGACTAAGAACGTCAGGAGGCTGTAAACGAGGTACATACCGCTTTGAAAGTACGGGAAGTGCCGCGCAGACTGGTGTTTAGCGACACGTGAGTATAGCGTTCGCGTTTGACCCTCCGCAAGCGCGTTCACTACACTGTTACCTTTGTCTGATATGAGTCCGCGAGCCGCCTTTATCTGAGTTCTTTCGATCTGCTGGAGGGTATGGATGTCCGTCAAAGTTGGCATCAACGGGTTCGGCCGCATCGGGCGCAATATCATGCGCGCCGCGCTCGCCGATAAGAACATCGACTTCGTCGCGGTCAACGACCTCACGAACGCCGCCACGCTTGCGCATCTGCTGAAGTACGACTCCGTGCTGGGCAACCTGCACGCGAAGGTCGAGGCCAGGAGCGATGCGATCTCGGTCGATGGCGACGAGTTCAAGGTCCTCTCCCTCCGCGACCCGGCGCAGTTGCCGTGGAAGGACCTCGGCGTCGACGTCGTGTTCGAATCCACCGGGCTGTTCACGAACCGGGACGGCGCCGCCAAGCACATCGCGGCGGGCGCCAAGAAGGTGGTGATCACCGCCCCGGCCAAGGGTCAGGACATCACGCTGGTCCTCGGCGTCAACGAAGAGACCTACGATCCCGGCAAGCATCACATCATCTCGAACGCATCGTGCACAACGAACTGCCTGGCACCGCTCGCCAAGGTCATCCACCAGACGTTCGGCATCAAGAAGGGCTGGATGACGACCATCCACTCCTACACGAACGACCAGCAGCTCCTCGACCTGCCGCACAAGGATCTCCGCCGGGCGCGCGCCGCGGCGCTGTCCATGATCCCGACGACGACGGGCGCGGCAGCTGCCGTCGGCGAAGTGCTGCCGGAGCTGAAGGGGAAGCTCGACGGCTTCGCCATGCGCGTGCCGACGCCCAATGTGTCGGTGGTCGATCTGGCGGCGATCCTGGAGAAGAAAGCCACAGCCGACGAAGTCAACGCGGCGCTGAAACGCGCGGCGGACGGCCCGATGAAAGGCATCCTCGAATACTCGACCGAGGAGCTCGTATCGGTCGACTTCAAGGGCAATCCCCACTCGTCGATCATCGACGCGGCGTACACGAAAGTGATGGACGGCGACTTCGTGAAGGTCCTGTCGTGGTACGACAACGAATGGGGCTATTCGAACCGGTGCGTCGACCTGCTTCGCCTGCTCGTGAAGAAAGGCCTGTGAAGCTCTCGATCCGGGACCTGGAGCTCGAGAACCGCCGCGTCTTCATCAGGGTCGATTTCAACGTCCCCTTGAAGGACGGAGTGATCGGCGACGATACGCGCATCCGTGCGTCGCTGCCGACGATCGCGTACGCGCGCGATCACGGCGCGACCGTGATCCTCGCCAGCCACCTGGGACGGCCCAAGGGCAAGCCGTCGCCGCAATTCAGCCTTCGGCCCGTTGCGGCGCACCTGTCGGAACTCATCGGCAGGCCCGTGACGTTCGCCGACGATTGCATCGGCGACGCTGCTACAAAGGCGGCCAGACAGGCGGGCCGCGGCGACGTGGTGCTCCTTGAAAACCTGCGTTTCCATCCGGAGGAAGAAAAGAACGATCCGAAGTTCGCTTCGGCCCTGGCATCCCTCGCCGATCTCTACGTGGACGACGCGTTCGGCGCCGCGCATCGGGCGCATGCGTCGGTCGATGCGATCACCCGCTGCCTGGCCCGGCCGGCAGCCGGCCTGCTCATGGAGCAGGAGCTGCGCTATCTGGGACATGTGCTCGAAGCGCCCGAACGGCCGTTCGTGGCCATCCTCGGCGGCGCGAAGGTTTCGGACAAGATCGAAGTGATCCAGAACATGCTGGGCAAGGTCGACCGCCTGCTCATTGGCGGCGCGATGGCGTACACGTTTTTCAAGTCACGCGGGCTTCCGATCGGCAAGTCGCTCGTGGAAGACGAAAAACTGGACGCCGCGCGCGCGATCGAAGCCGACGCCGGGCGGCGCCGGATCCAGCTCGCCCTGCCCATCGACCACGTCGTCGTCGATCGCCTCGAAGCCGGTGCGGCGAGCGAGGTATTGAAGGTCGACGACCCGGCGATTGGCCAGCGGCTGGGAGTGGACATCGGGCCCGCGACCATCGATTTGTATGCCGGCTTGATCGGCGACGCGAAGACGGTGGTCTGGAACGGGCCGATGGGTGTGTTCGAGATCGACGCGTTCGCGAAGGGCACCAACGCCGTCGCGCAGGCCGTGGCGTCCGTGCGCGGGACAACCATCGTCGGCGGCGGCGATTCGATCGCCGCGGTGAAGAAGGCGGGCATGACCGATCGCATCACGCACATCTCCACGGGCGGCGGCGCGTCGCTCGAGTTTCTCGGCGGGCGGGTGCTGCCAGGTGTTGCTGCGCTGCAAGACGCGTAGCGTCCGGCTTCAGCCGGACGGAATTTTCTTATGAGAACACCCCTGATTGCCGGCAACTGGAAGATGTTCAAGACGGTCCACGAGGCTGTCGTCTTCGTGAAGGAGCTGCGCGGCACCCTCAAGGACGTCGCGGACGTGGAAATCGTCGTCGGCCCGCCGTTCACGGCGCTGCACGCCGCCGCCGAGGCTGCGCGCAACAGCAACATCTTCGTCGCCGCGCAGGACATGCACTGGGAGCGCGAGGGCGCCTTCACCGGCGAAGTATCGGCCGCCATGATTACGGAGGCCGGCGCCGAATTCGTCATCATCGGACATTCGGAGCGCCGGCGCCTGTTCGGCGAGACCGACGTGATCGTCAACCGCAAAGTCTCGGCGGCGATCGCCGCCAAGCTGACGCCCATCATGTGTGTGGGCGAAACGCTCGACGAGCGTGAGCGGAACGAGACGCTCGCAGTGCTCGACCGGCAGATCAAGGATGGCCTCGACACGGTGACCGGCGAGCAGATCGCCGAGCTCGTCATCGCGGTACGAGCCCGTCTGGGCGATCGGCACCGGGCGCAACGCCACGGCCGCGCAGGCCGAGGAGGCGCACGCGCACATCAGGACGCGCCTGAGGCAGTGGTTTGGCGCCGAGGCGGCCGAGCAATGCCGCGTGATCTACGGCGGCAGCGTCAAGCCGGACAACATCCGCCAACTAATCGCGGAACCCGACGTGGACGGGGCGCTGGTGGGCGGCGCCAGCCTGGACCTCAAGAGCTTTTCCGACATCGTGCTGGGCAGCCGGCCCGCTGCGGTATAATTCCAAGTTCGGCCGAAGCGCTGGCCCCCAGGCTTGCCCGGCCCGCAAAGAGCATGATTCTTTACTACTCCCTCACGACGATTTACGTGCTGGTCTGCCTGATGCTGCTGCTGGTCATCCTGCTGCAGCAGGGCAAGGGCGGCGACATGGCCAGCGCGTTCGGCGGCGGCTCGAGCCAGACGGCGTTCGGCGCCCGCGGCGGCGCCACGCTGATGACGAAGCTGACCACTATTTTTGCGGTGTTGTTCATGGTGCTGGCGCTGGCGCTGGCGATCATCGGTCAGCGCGGACCCGGGTCGCTCGTGAGCGGCACGGCGCCGCCACCGGCGACCAAGCCCGCGACGCCGGCCCCGGGCACACCGGCTCCGGCGGCTCCAGCGGGAACGACGACGCGCCACCGGCGGGAACGCCCGGCACCGGCAGCCGCGCCGGGGCCCGAGACACCGGCAACGACGCCTCCGGCGAAGTAGGAAAGAGTACGTAGCGTCCGGCTCAAGCCGGACGTCCCTCGTAAGCGGAAGTGGCGGAACTGGCAGACGCACCAGCTTGAGGGGCTGGCGGTAGTAATACCGTAGGGGTTCGAATCCCCTCTTCCGCACCATCTTTTAGTTTCGCGGTCTGGGCCGCGCCTTCTTGTTCCCACCCGTCCAACCCGCGCATACTTGAGAAACCAAATCGCGCAGCGCCAACTGTGTGCGCTGTCCTGAGGGACCTTCATGAACTCAAACCGAGCGAGCCTGGGCATGCGAGTCACCGCCGCGGTCTGCGCCGCGCTCCTCATCCCGTCAAACGTCGTCTCCTCCGCATCGCCGCATCCACAGGCCGCGACGACAACGACGTCATCGGCGGCGAAAATTCCCAATGACCAGCTCGATTCGCTGGTGGCCCCGATCGCGCTCTATCCGGATCCGCTCCTGGCGCAGGTGCTTGCCGCCTCAACCTACCCTCTCGAAATCATCCAGCTGCAACAGTGGCTGACCAAACACCCCGACTTGAAGGGCGAGGCCCTGGCCGCCGCCGTCGAGAAGGAAAATTGGGATCCGGCCGTTCAAGGGCTCGCCGCGCTGCCCGACGTCGTCAAACGCCTGGGCGACGACATCAAGTGGACGGCCGACCTCGGCAATGCCTTCCTCGCGCAGCAGAGCGACGTGATGGACGCCGTGCAGCGGATGCGAAAGAAGGCCTCCGACGCGGGGAACCTGAAGACCACCGAGCAGCAGAAGGTCACGACCCAGGTTGTCCAGACCAAGGAAGTCATCGTCATCCAGCAGGCCAATCCGCAGGTGATCTACGTCCCGGCCTACAACCCCGTCGTCGTCTACGGCCCTCCGATTTATCCCTATCCGCCGATCTACTACCCGCCGCCGGGCTACTACGCTGCGGGTGTCGCGATCGGGTTCGGCGTGGGCATCGCGATGGGCGCGTTCTGGGGCGGCGGCTGGGGCTACGGCCCGCGATGGGGCTACGGCAGCGTCAACATCAACGTGAACAACCGGTATGTGAACCACTACAACCGCTACAACACCTCCAACCGGTACGGCGGCAGCTGGAATCACAATCCGGCGCATCGCGGCGGCGCGCCGTACGCGGATCGCAACACCGCGAACCGCTATGGCGGCACGGCGCGGGGCGATTCAGCGGCGACGCGACAGGCGACGGCCCGGCAGAATCCGGGCGCGTCGGCGCGGACACAGCCTGCCACCGGCGCCAATCGGAGCGGAAGCGCCGGTGCGAATCGCGCCGGCGCGTCGCCCGGACGAGCAGTGCGGGCGCGAACCGCGGCACGGCGAGCGCGGGCGGCGGCGACCGCGTCGGCAATCGCAGCATCCCGAGCAGCCAGGGTTCCTCCAGCCGAAACGGCAACGCCTTCGGCGGCGCGTCGAGCAGCCGTCCGAGCAGCGGCGCCGCCCGCAGCAGCAGCCAGCGCGGGTCGTCCAGCGTGGGCGCGTCGCGCGCACGCTCCGGCGGCGGCGGCGGGCGACGGAGGTAACTGGCCATGACGAATCCACAGATGACCTCGACCTCAGCACGATCAATGGCGACGCGGCGCCTCGCCGTGACGGCGCTCGCCCTCGGCTTGTTTGGTGCGCCAGTGGTGTTTTCGCAGACGGCCCCGACGCCGAAACCGGCCGCGAAGCCGGCCACCGCGGCCGTGCCGCCGCCCGGCGCCAGGGCATTCCCGACTGCGCAGGCGGCCGCAAGCGCGCTCATCCAGGCGGCGTCGACCTTCGACGAACCGGCGCTCGCCGCGATGTTCGGTCCGGACGGCAAGGATCTCGTGAGCACCGAGGACTCTGTTCGCGACAAGTCCTACGCCCTCGCGTTTGCCTCGCTCGCGCAGGAGGGGCACACGGTCGTCGTGAGCTCGACAAATCCCAGCCGGGCCACGCTGCAGGTCGGCCGGGAACGCTGGCCGCTGCCCGTGCCGCTCGTGAGGATTGCCGGGCAAGTGGTATTTCGACGCCAGGGCCGGACGCGACGAGATCCTGTTCCGCCGCGTCGGCGCCAATGAACTCGACGCGATCGAAGTGTGTCGCGGGTTCGTCGAGGCGCAGAAGGAGTACGCCCTCGACCTGCACGATGACTCACGCGTGCACCAGTACGCGCAGCGCATCATCAGCACGCCCGGCAAGCAGGACGGCCTGTACTGGAAGAACGCCGACGGCACCGACGGCGGCCCGATCAGCGAAGCGGTGGCCAAGGCGATCGAAGAAGGCTACGCCGTGGAAACGGCATCCGCGTATCACGGCTACATCTTTCACGTCTTGAAGGGCCAGGGGCCCGCCGCGCCGCTGGGCGAGCTCGACTACGTGATCGGTGACGCCATGATTGGCGGGTTCGCGCTGATCGCGACGCCGGCGGAATACGGCGTCACCGGCGTGCAGACATTCATCGTCAATCACGACGGCATCGTGTATCAGAAGGATCTCGGGCCGGACTCGGTGTCCCTCGCCAAGCAGATCACCCGTTACAACCCGGACAAGACGTGGATCCGCACGAACGACGCGTGGACGAAGTAGAAAGCACACGCCTTCTTGCCCTGCTGTCGCCCGGCTGCTGTTGGCGTGCGGGTCGGCAAGTTCTCGCCTGATTCGCCGTCAGATTTCTCCCACACAAAACGTTGAAAACTCGGCTATGGTGTAGCTCAGCCATTCCGAGTCCAATCAGGATTTTGACGCCGATGTTCAAACGTGTGTGTGCCGTGGTGCTTCTGATTTTCGCGTCGGCGTGTACGACAGCAACACGACGCCAACCGCCCCGGGTGCCACGACTCCTTCTTCAGTCAGCGTCAACTGCCAAACCACGACGCTCACGACCGGGGGCGAGACGCAGTGCTCGTCGGTGGCCGTCCTGTCGAACGGCACAAGCCAGGACCAGACGTTGGCGTCGCAATGGAGCTCAAGTAACACCAGCGTTGCTTCAGTCAGTGCGACCAGTGTTGTCACGGCTGTCTCCAGCGGGTCCACGACCATCGTCGCAATATTTCGGGGCTTCGGGCGCAGGCCGTCGTCGTCGCACCGCCGGCGACTTTCATCTTGACCGGCACGTTGACGGACGGCACCTCGCACGGCATCCTGCCGAACATCACGATCCAGATAGTGTCCGGAACGAATGCGGGCAAGTCGGCTGTCACCGACAGCAACGGCAACTACGCGATGAGCGGGCTGTCGCCTGGCACGTTCACGTTGTCGGTGTCAGCGACCAGTTATCAGACGACGACGCAGCAGGTCACGCTATCAGCGAACACTCGGGTTGATCTCGTTCTCCAGCGGGTCACGATTTCTTCTCTCACCGTCTCCTGCAACCATTCCACCCTCGCGTTCCGCTTCAGCACCACGCGATGTCCGGCGATGGCTCACTACTCGGACGGCAGCAGTGCGGTGCCGGCAAGCGGGGTGACGTGGCAATCGTCAAACACAGCCGCCGCGATAGTGGAT
>CAVSND010000003.1:0-52655 GCA_963729215.1 uncultured Acidobacteriota bacterium
TCGAACATCAGCATCCAGCCCCGACGAGAGCCACTTCTCCTCGAACGACTCCTGCTTTCTCGGGCGGGCCGGCTGGATCTCGGCGGCGGCCTGCGCTGTGCCGAGACCCGCTGGCCGCCCCGGAGATTCTGGTCTGCGCGATGGACGTCGGTGTATGCCCTCAGCAGCATCGTCCGACAGCAGGGCGATCCGCCGCCGTTTGTCCTGTCGGATCCTCCACGGCAGCGCCGAGCGGACCGACAGGAGTGCCACGATGAGGGAGTGCGGCGGCAGCTCAGCGCGTCACGCGGCGAATGGCGTCGAGCACGGCGGCGCCGGGATCGGTCTTTCGGAAGAACGCGGCGCAACCCGCTGCTTCGGCGAGTGCGCGCGTTTCGGGATCTTCGTGAGCGGTGATACAGATGAAAGGGGCATGGCGGCCTTCGGCCACGAGTCGCTGGCCAAGTTCGATGCCGGAATCTCGCCAAGATGAACGTCGAGCACCAGGCAGTCGAATAGGGGATGTTTCTTGTCCGCGAGGAACTCCTCAGCTGAGGCATACGTGATCGGGATGCATGCCCGCAGCGCGAAGCAGCCTGCCGAGCGATCGGCAGAAATTCTCGTCGTCATCGACGACGGCGACGTAGAGGGTACGGTTTTACTCATCTTGACCAGCCGGAGGATGTCCGCCAACGACGGCGCGAAATCCGCGGGTGCAGGGCATCGCCGCCGGTGAGCACTATATGCATCGGCAGCGAAGGCGACTACTGCCCTTTAGGGAAGGTTGGCTTCGACTCGGTGAGCAGGCCCGCCTCGTCGGTCAGCCGGGTGAGCTCGGCGACCGACTGCACGCCCAGTTTCGTCGTGATCGCCGTGCGGTGGAGCTTCACGGTCCGCTCGTGGATGCCGAGGTCGCCGGCGATCTGCTTGTTGAGCTTGCCCCGCACGACATGGCCGAGCACTTCGAACTCCCGTGCGGTGAGCGTGCCGAAGCGCGCGCGCAATTCACGCTGCCGGTTGCGCGCCTCGCGCTCCCGCGCGTCGCGAGCGAGGGCGCGCTTCACCGCCTCGAGAAGGTCGTGCTTTCGCCGCTCGCTTCTCGAGAAAGTCTTCCGCCCCATCGCGCATCGCGCGAACGCTCGAGGGGATGTCGCCGTGGCCGGTGAGGAAGAGAATCGGCAGCGGATTGGACGACCGGGCCAGCGCCGATTGCAGCTCGAGGCCGTTCATGCCGGGCATCCGCACATCGGCGAGCACGCAGCCCGGCGCATCCTCGGCTCGCTGCGTGAGAAAGTCGCTCGCCGACCCGAACGTCCTGACCGCAAACCCGCTCGCCCGAAGCAGCCGCGAGGTTGCCGCAAGAAACGGCGCATCGTCATCGACGATGTGGATGGTGGGTTCGGTCACGTTCATACGGCGGCGCCCTCCTCCGCGATCGGCAGCGTGAAACGAAATGCCGCGCCGCCGCCGTTCCTGTTCTCAGCCCACAGTCGCCCGCTGTGCGCCTCGACGATCGTGCGGGAGACCGCCAGACCGATGCCCATGCCGTTCGGCTTGGTCGTGAAAAACGGGTCGAAGATCCGCGCAAGCTTGTCGGCAGGAATGCCGTGCCCCGCGTCGCCGACGGCGATCTCGATAAGCTGCGCGCCGTCGAGCCGCGCGGTCACATTGACGCGCCGATCCTCGAGCCTCGTCCCGTTGAGCGCGTCCATCCCGTTGAGAATGAGGTTGAGCAGCACTTGCTGAATCTGCACGCGGTCGCCGCGAACGTGCGGCAGATCGGCTGGCACATCGACATCCAGCTTCACCTGCCGCGTCGCTGCATCGATCCGCACGAGCGCCGCCACATCGCCGACAAGCGCGCCCACGTCGAGCCGTGCCGCGTCGAGCGTCTGCCGCTTGAGCAGCCCGCGCATGCGATCGATGACGTGGCCAGCGCGTTCGTCGTCCGAGCGGATGTCCGAAAGAATCGCGCGGATCTCATCGAGATCCGGCGAGGGGTGCTGCAGGAACAGCTCGGCCGCCTCCGCGTTGCGCAGGATCGACGCGAGCGGCTGATTGATCTCATGTGCCAGCCCCGACGCGAGCTGGCCCATCATCGAGACGCGCCCCGCGTGCGCGATCTCTTGCCGGAGCAGCTGTGTCTCCTGCTCAGCCTGTTTGCGCGCGGTCACGTCGCGAGCGGTGCCACGGATCAGGACCGGCTGGCCCGTGGCGTCGAACTCGACACGGCCCTGGGAGGAAATCCACCGGGTCGCGCCATCCGGCAGCATCAACCGGTATTCGGTCTGGTATCTGCCTCCATCCGCACCCGCGACCGCCATCGCGTGCGCCTGCCGGAGGCCTTCGCGATCATCGGGGTGCAGCCGTTGCAGGATGGCGTTGAACTCGAGCGGCTCCGACGGCGCGAAGCCAAACAACTCGCGCCATTTGTGGCTCGCCCAGATCTCGTTTCGCGCCAGGTCCCGGATCCAGATGCCCAAATCGGCGGCATCGACGGCCAGGCTCATGCGCGCCTCGCTTTCGCGCAGCCCGGCCTCGCTGGCCTGAAGCTCGTGGACGAGTCGCGACGCCCGGAGCACGTCACGACTCAAGGCGGCGGCCATCACGACGACCAGGCCGAGGTAGAACGGGCCGATGAGAACGGGGATGGGCAGTTCGGCCCAATGGACCAGCGCGGCCTGAACCGTGCCGAGCAGCAGAAAGAATTCGACACTGCCTCCAATCATCAGCGCCTTTCGGCGCTCGCCTCGCCGCCAGGCCGTGATGCTGGCATCCGCGACAAAGACGAGGATCAGCACCATCGTCCCGTAGCCGAACAGCATCCATGGATTCCGTATGCCTTCGAACGCCGTGACGGAATCGCCGAGAAACGGCACACGCTGCAGACTCGTGATCTCGAGGTAGTTGACGTTCCCCCAGATCAGAAACGCGACCAGCAGGTAGAACGCGCGCAGGCCCGAGACGGTCCACGCCAGCCATCGCCGCCCCACCCCGAGGTAAAACGCCACGAACCACGTCGTCGACACCAGCAAACCCAGCAGCGCAACATGTGTCCACCGCATCGCCGAGAGGAGTTCTTCGGGCGTCCCGGCTCGCATCTGCCGCAATTCACACAAGGTGAAGGCAGCTGTGGAGACTGCCGCCATGGCAAAGAACAGGCTTTCCCAGGTGGTGCGGTTGCTCCACCAGACCAGAAAGTAGATCACGGCCAGCGTGAGGCACGCCGACGCGACCATGGACCAGATGACGGTAACCCAACTCATGAACTCAGCTTCCCTGGGTCGATAGCAAAGGGCATATTACCGCTGCTGCTGTCTGAGGACCCAACGCCCTGGCGCGAAAACCCCTTTTGGATCCGAATCCGCCCCATGGACAATATCGATTCGTATTCCCGATCAAGCCGGCGGAGATCCCGTACTCTTATGCAGGGCATGCGTGACTGTGGGTAGATGTCATGCGGCAGGCGCTTGGCTTGTCCGTCTGGTTCTGTGCGTGATCGCAGGGGCCGGAGGGGTGTCAGCGCAGACAGTAACGGCGACGACTGGAGCCGTCAATGGAGTCGTCACAGACAGCACGAAAGCCGTTGTGCCGGGGGTGACCGTTACGCTGTCGGGGCCGTCATTGATAACCACCCGCACCGCCCTCACCGACGATGCGGGCGCCTACCGTTTTTCTGCCGTGCCCCTGGGCGACCACACGCTCACCTTTCAGCTTTCCGGTTTTGGGACGATTGTCCGCGAGGACATCCACGTCGGGCTCGGTTTCACGGCGACCGTCAGCGTCGAGTTGAGCCCCGGTACCGTCGACGATAGCGTCACCGTCAGCGGCGCGGCGCCTGTGGTTGACGTCTCGTCAACAGTCGTCACGACCCACTTTGACAGCGACACGCTCGCGAGCCTGCCAGGCGCGCGCGACTTCTTCGCGATCGCCGCGAATACACCGGGCGTGGCGTTCTCGAAGATGGACGTGGGAGGCAACGGCGCGCTCAGCCTGCAGGAGTACACAGCCTACGGATTACGGGCGACCACCGGGGTGAATCGCAATGAGGTTGAAGGCATTCGTGTCGGCGGGGCCAACGGCGCGAACGACAACTACTTCTCCGACTTCGCGTCGTTTTCGGAGATTGCCATCACCGCCGTTGGCCAGCCGGCCGCCATGCCGGTGCCCGGCACCCTGGGCCAGTACGTGAGCAAGTCCGGGGGCAACGCGTATCACGGCGGCCTGTACGCGGATTTCCA
The DNA here is from genome assembly GCA_963729215.1 of uncultured Acidobacteriota bacterium. GTDB lineage: Bacteria > Acidobacteriota > Vicinamibacteria > Vicinamibacterales > CAVVIG01 > CAVQJU01. The sequence continues at coordinate 4,221 of CAVSND010000003.1, forward strand.
GAACGATGCGCTCGAGGCTACCAACATCGACGACGGTCAAATCGCGCGTGGCGTCTCAGGCGGGCCCGGCCTCGACGCGCGGGATGTCAATCGGCTGCAACGTTTCCGGGATTTCAACGCGGACATTGGCGGGTACCTGAAGAAGGATCACGCGTGGTGGTATGGTGCGTACCGCACCACCGAGCTCGCGCAGCAATACCCCTGGCTGCTCGACGCGCCTGCCACGCTCGACGCGACCGTCGCGACGGGCAAGGTCACCGCCCTGCTGTCTCGAGGTCAGAAGGTCGTCGGGTACCTCCAGCACGAAGCCTTCCGGCAGTCGAACTATTTCACCCCCAGCACGAGCCAGCCCATCGTGACCAGCGATGCACTCCAGCGTGCGGTGTTTCCCGTAAGCGTGTGGAAGGTCGAGTACAACGCCGCCGTGACGGACGCGGTCTACGTGGAGGCCCGCGTCGGAGGTTATCTCTCCACGTTCACCGCGACATACAAGACCACGGACCCGCGCATTGCGGACATTGGCGCGAATACCGTGCGCGGCGGCTCGCTGTCTCGGGAGCGAGTGCTCAACCGCCCGCAGGCCAACGGGTCCGTGAGCTTCATGAAGACCGGTTGGGGCGGCAGTCACACCTTCAGGATCGGTGGCGAGTACATGAACGACCGGCTCGTCGCACCGACCGGCGGATACGGTAATCCCTGCAACTGCCTGTCGACGCTGAACAACGGCGCGCCCGCCCAGGTGCAGATCCTGTCGGGCCCGAACACGTCGTCGAACGATCTGACGACCGCCGCCGGTTTTGTTGACGACACGTGGCGTCTCAATCGCCGGGTGACACTGTCTCTTGGAATGCGCCTGGATCGCTACCAGCCGATTCTTCCCGAGCAGCAGGGACCGGCCGGGCAGACGTTCGCGGCGATCGACCCCGTCCTCACGTTCAACAATTGGGCCCCGCGGGTGGGCATGAGCACCGATCTCACGGCCGACGGCAAGACTCTGCTCAAACTCCATTACGGCCAGTTTTGGGTCTATCCCGGAACCAACTTCACGTCGGCCTTCAACCCGAATCCTTCCGGCTGGTCGCAGACCTACGCCTGGGCCAGGGATGCGAACTTGAACGGCCGGTGGGATCCTGGCGAGGAAGGACGGCTGATCGCCGTGTCGGGCGGCAGCACATCGACCCGGCTCGATTCGGCCGTCGACAATACCTATGTCAACCAGGCCAGCGCCTATATCGAGCGCGAAGTGGCGCCTGATTTCGGCGTCAGGACCGGTCTGGTCCTGAACGCGAAGCGGCAGCCGTACGGCACGATCAACGTCAGCCGGCCGCTCGTCGCGTATTCAGTGCCCGTCGCGGTGGTCGATCCTGGCCCTGACGGCCGAATCGGTTCTGGCGATGATGGCGGAACCGTGAACGCCTACAGCCTGACCCCAGCCTCTCTGAACGCGTCGCCCGTGAACCTGACCACGAGCCTGCCCGACAGCAATAGCGAGTACTACACCTGGGAGATCACGGCGACGAAACGCCAGCGTGCCGGCTGGTCGTTGCTGGCCAGCTTCACGGAGACGTGGAGCCACGAGGCCGCCCTGGGGACGGGCAACGATTTCACGCCGAATGCCCTGATCAACGCCGTGGGCGACCAGGATCGCTTCAGGACGTGGCAGGCGAAGCTGAACGGCACCATCAATCTTCGCTGGGGCTTCCTGGTCGTCCCTGTCGTCCGACATCAGTCCGGCACACCGTTCGCGCGGACCTTCGTTCAGACGCTCAACTATGGGAGCGCCACCATCAAAACGGAACCGATCGCGGCCAATCGGACGCCTGACATTACGCTCGTCGACGTACGCACCGAGAAAACGTTTCGCATCAACGCCGTGCGGGTCGTGGGATTTGTTGACCTGTACAACCTGTTCAACACCAATGCCGAACAGACGCTGACAACAGCGTCAGGCGGCTCGTGGCTGCGGCCCACCGCAATCACCGCTCCCCGAGTCCTCCGGATCGGTGCCCGATTCGAATGGTAGCCGTGAAGCCGCGTTGCCCCAATGTTGCCTCGACTCAGGATCATTCACGCGGATCTCAGGGAACGCCCGCGGGGAGCCTTTCGCTCGTAAGGTAATGACCGTTCGAGGCTTGCTGCCAGAAGTCTCACGCCGTCAGCAGTCTAAGAAATCGGCCTGCGAGAATTCGATCCCCGTAGCCCGCTCCACTCTCGCATCCGGCTTCAGTCGTGCAGCACGACATTCAAGAGCGAGCTGTTGATCGTGAGCGCAGAGTCGCCGTTGTACTCGATGAACCCGAGCTTCCTGAACTTCTTGAGAAAGAAATCGACCCGGGAGCGTGTGATGCCGACCATCTTTCCGAGGGTATCCCCCAAGATCCTGGGCACCACGCGGACCGGCTTGTCGCGCTGTCCGTAACGGGCCATCAACAGCAGCGTGCTCGCCAGCCGCTTCTCGCTCGAATTGAACAGTTGATCGACCAGGTCCTCTTCGCTCCGTATGTTCCGCGCCAGCAAGTGCGAGATGAACGTGTCGGACGCCGCGTGCTGCTGGTGCAGCAGCGCCAGCATCTTTTCTTTCCGGACGAGCAGGATTGTGCTCGGAGCGGTCGCCGTCGCACTCCCGATGCGGAACGGCTGGCCCGCCAGGCACCCCTCGCCGAAAAAGGCGCCGGGGCCCAGCCTGGCGACCACCGCGTTTCTGCCGGTCTTCGACAGGACTGACAGCCTGATACCGCCGGTTTGGATGTAGAGAACGTGCTTACAGGCGTCGCCTTGCGCGAAAACGGTATCGCCTTTTGCATATCGGGCGATGGTCTTCGTTGTTCCTGCTGACTCGAGAAAGGTCCGGGTATTGGCGTCGCTCGGAGGAATTGTGGCCATGGTTCGACTCAGAAGACGTCGTTGCGCCAGAACAGGACGTCGTCGGTAGATAGGGGCGGCACCATCGCGCCCGGGCCGAGCATCCGTACACCGATGCTTGCGATCGAAGGCGTCGCGGACGCGATGGTGACCTGAGGAGGCAGAAAGCGCGGCGGCAGCCACGTATGGATAGTCGGGCGCCGTTCCGCTGGCTCGCGCGCGATCAGCGCCTGCAGGAGAGCGCCGACCCGCGCACCGGTCGCGTCGCGGTCGCCGCATTCTTCGAGCGTCCATGTGTCGCCGACGACGCTCACGATCACGTAAGCCGCCGCGGTGATGCCTTCTTCGGCGATGAAGAACTGCAGTTGGCGCGAGTTCGTGGACCCGAGCCCTGCGAGCAGGCGCTTTGTGGTGATGGCGTACCGAATGAAGTCGACATCACGTTCGAGGTGGAACCGGAAGGGTCCGGCGCGCATTCGTCCCATCGCCGCAATGGCCGCGAGGTCGCGTTCCTCGCCAGCTCGCATCATCGTCATCGGAGCGCCGCGACGCGAGGACTCCGTCACGCGGAGCGTCAGGTCAGTCAGCGGCAGCTCCTGGAACCCGTTGCGCCCGTCATCGTCTGCTCCGGCCTGCCGGAACAGCAGGGCCATCTCGGCGCCCTCCGTTGCCGCAGTGTGGAGCAGCGCGTCGATCAACCTTTGCGCGTGACCCACGCCGCGCCCGGACGGTCCCGCCCACAGGGAGCCGATGCCGCACACCTGAACGGCGCGCCCGTCCAGCACGCCGGCCAGACGGTACCGCTCGGCACTGGCAAGAATCGTCTCTCCTTCGACGAGCGCAAACGTTCGTTGGCAGCGCTCACCCCAGGGCGTCTTTGTTCGCGCCGCATGAAACCTGCCGTACGCCTGCCGCTCCAGTCCACCGCCCATCGATGTGGCTGCGTCCGTCGAGGACACGGTCGAGAACGGCGCCTTGAGCGGCAACGACTTCCTGCCCCAGCGAGACCGCCGCGCGCGGGTGGCCGGCACGCGGTTCCAGGGCCCCAGGGATCATCACGGCCAGGCCGGCCTGCGCCGCCCCTTGAAGGAGTGCGGCCGTGTTCTCTGCAGCGCTGGAGACGCCAGCAGTCACCGCTCCGCCCACTCGACGAATGCAGGCGGAATCTCGTTGCGCACGATCATCACGCGCAGGATGCGGTCGTCATGGAGAAGGGTCGAGGTGCCAACCCGCGCCGCCTCGATGGTCGCGTAGCGAGCCCAGGCCGCGGCCAGCCCCGTTGATGACCCGCGTCGCATCGTCGATGATCAACTTGAACATGCGATTGACTCTATGCCCCGTCGATTCCGTTGCATGTGCACAAGAGCACACGCACGTTGAACCGCCGCAGGCCGTCGCTTTGCCGATGTGTTGGAAAAAGAGGGCGAGAACGAATCTAATCGTGCAGCACGACGGTGAGCAGGGAGTTGTTCACCTTCAGCCCGTTCTTGTAGTCGATGAAGCCCAGTCGCTGGAACTTCTTCATGAAGAAGTTCACGCGCGACCTCGTCGTGCCGACCATTTCGGCCAGGGTTCCCTGCGAGATCGGTGGCACCGCCCGCACCGGTTGGTCGTGCTTGCCGTACCGCGCGAGCAGCAGCAGGGTCCGGGCGAGCCGCTTCTCACTCGAGTTGAAGAGCTGGTCGATCAGGTCCTCTTCGATCCGGATGTTCCGCGCCAGCATGTGTGCGATGAACCAATCCGACAACGCATGCTTCGCGTGGAGGAGCCGCACCATCCGGTGCTTATCCACGAGCAGGATGCTGCTGTCCGACACCGCCGTCGCCGTGCCCATGCGGACGGCCTGACCCGCCAGGCACCCTTCGCCGAAGAACTCCCCGGCGCCGAGCATCGCCACGACGGCCTCACGTCCACCCTTCGACAACACCGAGAGCTTGACGTTCCCCGTCTGGATATACAGCACGTGGTCGCACGGATTGCCCTGGGTGAAGATGACCTCGTCGCGACGATACTTGACGATTTTCCTCGCAACCCCCGCCGAGTCGAGGAAGGTCTTGGCGTCGAATCTGGGCGACCTCTTGGCTTTCAAAGGGGAGCTTGATCTTACACGAACGGGCTCCCGGAATCGCCCCCAGCCGTCAGGTTCGAGCCCAGCGTCGTCCGGACATGAGGTGCAGGAGCGCCACGAACAGCGCGGCGCCGATAATCGACCACACGATAGGAAACGGCTGGCCGCTCACGTGAAGCACGAGCGGCTCGCCCAGGGCCAGCTGACGCGCCACCCACGGCCCGAGAAGGGCGCCGATGAACCCGAGGGCGACCGAGGCGACGAGGCCGCCCTGCCCTCCGCCCGCAAGCGCCTTGCCGACCGCCCCGCAGACTGCGGCAATCAGGATCAGCACGACGAGTCCCGTCAGTGTAAGCGTCATTTTTCAATCTCCTCGCTGATGGTGGGCCTGCCCGAGGCCACCGACAGCATGATCCCCATCCCGATGGCCACGAGCGTGCAGATACCGATCCAGATGGGCGGGACGCGACCGAGTACACCGGTCTGCCACACCGCAAGGCCGATGCCCAGCACCAGGACGAAGTACCCGACGAGAAACAGATGGATGAATCGCATGTCGGCCATCATAGGCGGCCGCACTGAGTGTCAGGCGTTCACTTCTGCACACCTCCACGGAGTGTTCGCATGGAATGCTCTTCAGCACGATAACTGGAGCAACCATCCTATGAAACCTCTCTCACTCGTCGGCGTCGCATTGATCGTGCTCGGGCTCGTTGCGCTCCTCTATCAGGGCATCACGTACACAAGTCACGAAACGGTTCTCGACATCGGTCCGCTGCACGCGACGGCAGATCGACAGAAGACACTGCCGCTGTCGCCGGTCCTGGGATTTATGGCGCTGGCCGGCGGCGTGGTGCTGGTCGTGTCCGGCGCACGGAAGGCCGCGTAGCGTCGAACCATCAGGAAGGAATGCCAGGTGGGCTGTGCCCTAGTGAACACCTTCCAGCTCTCGCGTATGGGTAACGTGTTGGCACAGGAGAACCCGCATATGAGCGACAGACACACAGGACACATCGAGGCTACGGTTTCGCGGTCGGGCTGCTGACCGGAACGTTCGTCGGGGCCGGTCTGATGATGTGGCTCGCGCCACGAACGGCTTCAGAGGTCCGCCAGCGCATGGCCGATTCGGCGAAGGGCCTCGGCAAACGCGCGGCCGACGGGTATCAGCAGGCCAGCGCGCGGGTCGCTGAAACGGTCGACGAGCTGGCCCGGACTGGTCAGGGCGTCCGCGACGATGTCGCCGACACGGTGGCGCGCGGGGCCCGCAAGGTGGAGCGCTACGCAACCGCCGCCAAGAGCGAAGCGTCTGCGCTGTGAGGACGCACACGGCGGCCGACCGCTAGCCACTCGTCGTCGCATCCCGAGCGGTGATTGGAGCTCAGCAATGATGCAGAGCCTTCGACCCGGCGTGCCTGCAGGCGTTCGAGCGGCTGCTGGCGCGGCCCGATCCATCGGATCTGCCGCGACGCTCGCATATCCTTCGGTGTCAGGGCGACCCGGATCGACGGGGTACCCGGCTTCCAGGCATCGTCATGGGTTGGCTGCAGCGGCGCCACCTCGACGTCGATCGGTACGAACCGGTCGCAGCGGCAACGCGGACCGTGAAGCGCTTCGGCCGGCCGCCGAATCGGGCCCTGCGCGTGCTGCGTCCCACCGGCACCGGTTAGCGGTGTGCAATCCGGGACACACGCTGTCACACGCCGCTTCTACGATAGTCATCGCCAGCCGAACTCCCACTCCCTGGCCCGGCACCTCCTTCACAACATCGTTCAGAAAGAGATGGATGGAATGATCAACAAGACACTGTGGATTGGATTGACCCTGTCGCTGCTCGTGCTCGCCTCGCCGACCAGCGCACGGGCCGACGACTTGAACAAGAAGTCGATCCTGACGTTCAGCCAGCCGTTCGAGATTCCCGGAAAGGTCCTCCCGGCCGGCACGTACATGTTCGAGATCGCGGACACGTTGGGCGACCGGCACATCGTGCGGATCTTCAACAGCGACCGGTCCAAGGTCATCGCCACGGTCATGACGATTCCCGACTACCGGCTCAAGTCGACGAGCGAGACGGTCATCAAGTTCGGCGAAGTGCCCGCTGGCTCTCCGGAAGTGATGCGTGCGTGGTTCTATCCCGGTAACACCATTGGTGAGGAGTTCGTGTATCCGAAGCCGCGCGCCGCGCAGCTGGCGAAGGCGTCGAGGGCCATCGTACCGGCTATTGCCGGTGACGTTGCGGGTGACATTACCACCGCCGACGACTTGAAGACGGCGCGAATCGTCGCCGTCACGCCCGAACAGAAGGAAGTCGCCGTGACCGCGGCGATCCAGACGACGCGAGCCCCGACGTCGCCCGTTGTCACGACCGGCGTCGAGGAGACCAGTCGATCCGCGCGCGCGAACACGAGAACCGAGCTGCCGAAAACGGCCAGCACGCTGCCGCTGATTATGTTCCTGGCTCTCACGTTCCATCGGCGCCGCCATTGGCCTGATGGTGTTTGGCAAGAAAGCCACCGCCCCCGCCGTGTAACGGCCGACCGTGCGAGTGCTGTCAGCCGCTCTCCTGCTGCTTCAAGCCGTCATCAGCGTCCATACCGAGCTGGTGGCGGTTCCCGTCGTCGTGACCGATTCGCGCGGCCATCACGTGAGCGGTCTCAACCAGGACAATTTTCAGGTGTTCGAAGACGGCCGTCCGCAGCCGATTGCGGTGTTCCATCATGGGGACGGCCCCGTTACATTGGGCCTCATCGTCGATCGCAGCCAGAGCATGCGCCCGAAGAGCGCGGCGCTGCTCGTCGCGGTATCGGCGCTCCTGCACTCGAGCCGTCCAGAAGACGAACTATTCGCGGTGACGTTCAACGATCGCGTCTCGTTCGCGCTACCCGGAGAGCCCTTTACCCGCGACGTCAATGGGCTCTCGGCCGCGTTGACCGCCGTTCGCGCTGAGGGCCGCACCGCGCTCTACGACGGCGTCGCGGAAGGCCTGCAGCATCTCGACCTCGGACATGGTGAGAAGCGTGCGTTGATCGTCCTCAGCGATGGCGGCGACAACGGCAGCGTGCACCGGTACGCCGAGATCCTGGCTCTGGCTCGGCGCTCCGATGCGGTGATCTACGCCATCGGGCTGCTGGGCACTTCGCCGATCGACGACGATGAAGAGGATGCAGGGCTGCTGAAGCGGCTGTGCAGGGATACTGGCGGCGTCGCCTATTTTCCGCGGACACCTGACGACATTGCCGCCGTCTCGGCACGGGTAGCCAGGCGACCTCCGGGAGCAGTACATCATCGGCTTCACGCCCGGTACAGCCCACGGGCGGACGCACGTTCCGGAAACTCGACGTCAAGGTCACCGCGACAGGCCAGGGCCCCCTCCGCGTTCGGACACGGGCAGGATACGAGGCCAGGCCGTGAGACACGGCCGTCGCGCCACCCGTCTGGCCACGTGGGTGCTTCTGGCGACCGGTCTCATCGCGCTCGGGTATGCGGCGTACGTCGTCGCCGACGCATATACCTATCAGGCCACTGAACGGAAGCGATTCGAGCAGGCGACGAACGACGCCGCTGTGGTACCCGCATCGAACGCTGTGACCGCCTTGCTCGAAGGTGAGGTCATCGGCGAGATTCAGATTCGCCGGCTCGGACTCACGGCCGTCGTCGCCCAGGGTGAATCGGCGGCGACCCTTCAACGCGCGGTCGGGCACCTGTCAGACACTGCCCTGCCCGGCGAATTGGGGAACGTCGTCCTGGCCGGCCACCGCGACACGTTCTTCCGGCCGTTGAAAGGTGTGCGACCCGGCGACGCGATCACGCTGAAGACGCAAGAGGGCGACTTCGAGTATCTCGTGGAATCGTCGGCCGTCGTGCGGCCGAGCAACATCGAAGTGCTCGAGCCGATCGGGCGGACGCACCCTGACGCTGATCACCTGCTTCCCGTTCTCCTACGTCGGCTCAGCGCCCGACCGCTTCATCGTACGCGCGCGTCAGCGAGAGCTCGTGCGTTGAGACGGGGTGCGGCATTTCGTGCGTTCATTAGTGAACAGGCCGAATCTCGCAGCCGAAGTACCTGTGAGATTCGGAAACAGTTGGTTTGCTACGGAAGCGAGGAACACATGATTACCATTCTGCTCGTTCTGGCGGTGCTGATGCTGCTCGGAGCCATTCCGGCATGGTCCCATAGTCGCAGCTGGGGTTACGGCCCGAGCGGCGGGTTGGGCCTGGTTGTATTGATTCTCGTGATCTTGCTCCTGACCGGTCGAATCTAGGAGCGGGTCAGGCGGCCTGTCCGTCTCTTCGGTGCCAATTCCGTCCAAAGTCAAGCCTCAGGGCGCGTGTGACACACGCCCTGAGATCGACCGCCACGGCTTCAGCCCTTGAGCTTCGGTCCGATGGTCAACCGGTTGACCACGCTGTGCACGCCTTCGGTACCTTTCGCGACTTTCGTTGCCTGGGTGCGTCCGGCTTGCCCGGTCACGGTGCCCTTCAGCGTCACCACGTGTTTGTGGGTATCCACGCTGATATTGCTGCCCTTCAGCAGGTCCTCGTCCACGAAGCGCGCGTGGACACGGCCCGTGATCCATTCGTCTGTCATCACCTCGCCGCTCTTGCTTACGCCTTCTTTCGTCTTGTCGACGGCAACCGTCGTGCCCTTCACAACGGCGTCTTTCGCCTTCTCGGCGCCGTCGACGGTCTTCTCCGTAACCGTTTGAGGCGACGCCGTCGCTCGTCCGGCAGCGGGCGCCGCGGCGAGGGTGAACAGGGCAATCGCAGGGACGGCGATCCAGGTGGCAGTAGCGGGCTTCATAGGTTGTTCTCCAAGGTTAGGTGAAATTGAAATATGACCGATGCAGACCCCGCGCCCTGTGCAATCGGGAACAGGGCATCGACGATGGCACGCATAGAGTGGAACGCGTCGAATGACCGACCGAGGCAACACATGAAAATCATTGCGTCGTTTGGATTGGTGTTTCTCTCAGCGACCCTGTTCGCGGCGTGCACCCAGGATGTTCAGGCCATGGACGCCCGTCAGATCGAGGAGCGCTACGGCGTGTCAGGCGCCTTCCCCGACACGGTCCTGACGTCCGATGGCCCGATGAAGGGCATGCGGGTGCCCATCACGTTGGCGAACGGCCATCCGGGACACCTCTTCATTCCCCAGCGGCAGGCCAACGACTCCCAGGCCGTCTATGTTCAAGACGAGCAGGGGCTTCATCCCATCCAACTCGGCGACAACGTGAGCCGCGCGGATCTGACGCGCTCCCCCGTCATCGTCGAATCACCAGCGGCGCCTCGTGCGAATAAGCGTTCGTGGGAGAAGGAAGCGCTGATCATCGGGGGAAGCGCCGGAGCGGGAACCGCCATTGGCGCGCTGGCCGGCGGGAAGAAGGGTGCTGGCGTTGGTGCGGCCGCCGGCGGCGTCGGCGGACTGATCTACGACCTCGCCACACGAAACAAGTAATGGCGCACGAGGACGCGCGCTGAAAACGGCGCGCCCGTCCTCGTGCTCTCCTAGGTCCCGGTCCTCGCCGCATCGGCGTCGGAGACCGCATCTTTCACGGCTTCCTTGACGGCGTCTTTCACGGCCTTCTTGACCACCTTCTTCATGGTGTCCTTGACATCTTTGTCGCCCAGAACGGCGTCACCGACCTTGGCGACAGCGACTCTCACGGCCTTCTTGACGCTGACGGCGAGCGGGTCCAGCTCCTTCGTGAGGATCTGAACGGCTTTCTGCGCGTCCTTGTCCGAAACGGCCACCGCCTCAGGCGCTGCCGCCGGCTGACGCCTGGGACCGTCCGTCTCTTTTGGCGCCGCCAGCAGCCTTCCTCGCGCTCGTCGAGGTCCAGTCGCCCTCGAAAGTGTCGATGAGCTTCCTGACGACCGGCGCATCTCGGACAATCAGGCCTACCTCGCGGCGTGAATCCAGCTCCGCCCGGCGAAGGCTCTGGCTGCCGACGAAGGCCTGATGCCGGTCGCGGATGATCGTGCGCGTGTGGAGACGCGTGCCGCCGAGCTTCTGCACGTCGAATCCGGCGCGTCCGGCGACCGTCCCGATGATCTTGATCTCGACGCCTGCCTTCGCCCGATCGTGCAGGATCCGGAGCATCTCCGGATCCGAGATCTTGGGGTCGTAGATCAGCAGTTGGGTCTTCGCCCCCTGCAGAAACGCTCCCAGCACTTTTCGCGAGTTCGTGGGGCTGACCACAAACGTATCGGTCTTCCTGGCAGGCACGTATGGCGTGTGCGTGCAGTCGGCTTCGAACAGCCGGATGGCTTCACGAATCCAGTTCGGGTTGGTCGTGACGATGCCGAAGCCACGGCTATGGCCGATGTCCAGGTGCGTGAAATTGAACGACAGCACGTACAACTCACGACGATCGATCAGGATGTATTTGCCGTGATAGCGGCTCAGGTCGCTGGCGCTCCGAGCAACGATGATACCGGCGTCAAGGAAGCGCGACTCCAGCCGGCGCAGATTCTGTTCACCGCCGCGATTGGCGAACGCGATGACCGCGGTCACGCCGACGCGCTTCGCCGCGGCCGCCGCTTTCAGCGCGATCTCGATATCACGGCGATCGAAGCGGAAGATCGCGATCTCCACGCTCTTCTTCGCTCGCGCGATGGCCGCGAGCAATGGCCCCACGCCGGCCTCCGGCTCGATGATCAGTTTCACAGGGCGCTCAGTTCTGCGATCCGCTTGCGCATCGAACGCGTGTACAGCTCGACCTCCTCCTTGGTGTAGCCACCCGCCCGGAAGGCGTCGCGGATTTGCTCCCCGGACAGCCTCGACAGCCTGCGCCCCAGCCATTCCGCGTCGGCGCGCGGGATGTGCTTGGTTACCTGCTCCATCCTCGTACGGTCGCGATAGTTGGGGACATTGACGGCAGACAGGAAGAACGGACGGCTGTGCAGCACGAAGTCGACGAAGCCGGGCGTCGTCTTCTCGACAAATGTCGACTCCGCATAGTCTTCCGGGACGCTCTTGGAACGCGTCAGAGCTGTTACCCGTATTGCCGAACGTGGCACCGAGGTCGGCTACCAGATACCGGCGCTCCCCGCCTCGTTCGATAATCGAATTGTTCGCCGCCGAAAGGTCCCAGTTGTTCAGTAACGACATCATCACCCGCAAGCCGTTCAGTTCGCGTCCGTCGACGAAGGGATTGTCGAACCAGTCCCACGCCCCCTCTCTCTCACATCCTTCAGCCTGCGCTCCAGGCGCGCTCGGCGGACTGTACCGTCCGCCAGGACAAAACTGGCGCCACGATGCAGTGTCGGCATGTTCCTGACTTTGAGCGTCGCCAGGTAATAGTCCTCATCGACAAAGTAGCCGGCGGCCCAGAGAAATCGCGTCGCCGCGGTCTCCGATTCCGGTTCCTGTCCGAGCTTGACCCGCCAGCGGTTGCCCTGGTCGTCCCGGATATCGAACTTCGGGCTGGTGGCTTCGAGGTCTTCCCTGACGAACGTGAAGACGCCGTTCGTGTGCGGCGCATGCGCTTTGCCCCCGGCGCCATAGAGCAGATTCAAGGATGCCATGTTGCCGGGGTCCCGCCAGATTGCTTCCGGCAGGCCGGCGGCATTGCCCTGGTCCTTGTCTCTTCTTCTGTGCGGTGAACGAAGCCGTGAAGGTCACGGCCACCAGCATCAGGATGAGGCCCAGGCGTGTACTTGTTCGCGGCATAGCGTCTCTGTCTCTTTCACGAAGTGTAGGTAGAGAACCGATGAGCACCTGTGCAATAGGGGACATGCGGTTGAGCGCGCTGGGCCTACGCTCGTCGGCATGATGAAAACAGTAACGACGCTCACATGTTGTCTCGCGGTTGCGGGCGCGGTTTCGCTCGCCGCCCAGTCGAGTGAAACGACGACCAAAACGAAGATCGAAGTCGAGAGCGGCAAGTCCATGAAAGTCGCCGGCTGCGTGGAGAAGACCTCCGCAGGCGCGTTTGTCTTGACGCAGGTGAGCAACAAGGGGAACGCCCTGCATTCCTACACGCTCGTGTCGGACGATGAGGACTTTTCAAAGGTCGTCGGCCACCGGGTGCAGATCGAAGGCACCGCGGCCGATCGCGACCACGGCAAGGTGGAAATCAAGACCGAAACGAAGGTCGACGGCCCGGTCAAGGACACGCATTCCAAGACGGAAGGCAGCGGCCCCTACCTGGGCGTCAAACACATGAAGAAGATTTCGGGCACCTGCGCGTAATCGAGACGACGGCTGTTGGCGGCGCGGGCCGCCGACAGTCCTAGCCCGCCAAGCCGGCGAGAGCGCCGTACCCGCTCACTCAACCATCAATGCCGTATCTGTCGCGCGACGCGGCACCCGTCCTGCCACGCGAGGGCCGTAGCGTCCTGGACCTTCGCAGCCGCGTCAGGCGTCCGGAACAGGAGACCGCAATCGAGCGTCCGCCCCTGGGGTGTGAGGGCCTCGAAGAACATCCGGTCACCCGCAATTTCCACGACCATGAAATGATGCGCCGAGGAGCCGGCTTCGTCGAAGGCGCTCTTGTGGAAGGCGTAGAGATCCCTGCCGCCGCCGCCAGACACGAAGTACCGAATCCCCTGTTGGCCGCGATCCGCTCGTAGAGGTGATCGTGACCGCTGAAGACCACGTCCACGCGATTGCGCACCAGCGCCGGCTCGAGCGCGGGTCGAATCACTCGGCTGGTCTGGGCCGCGTGGCTGCCTGACGAATAGAGCGGGTGATGAAAGAAGCTGATACGCCACTTCGTGCCCGTGTTGCCGAAGGCGCCGTCGAGCCAGGCGAGCTGGGCGCTGTCCGTTGAATGATTGCTGTTCAGGACCACGAACCGTGCGTTGCCCTCGGTAAACGCGTAATAAAGCCGATCGGTCATGTGAAACGGCTTGTAGTGCTGCTGGAGCTCCCGGTCATGATTCCCCAGCGCCGCATAGAACAGCACGCCACGCTCCAGCAGCCCTCGATAGGGCACCGCGAACTCACCCTGGTAGTCGTCGTCATACAGGTTGTCTCCCAGCATCAGCACGAAACTGAAGCGGCGAGCCGTGGTGAAGTAGCGGAGCATCGCATCTGCCACATCTCGCTGCGCCGCGTCGCCGCTGCCGCTGTCGCCGATCAGCGCGAAACTGGTCGACCCCGAGATGCCGGGAAGGGCGAAGAAAGGATCCGAGCGATCGCCAACCGCCGGCGGTGAAGGCGCCGGCATACGACCGGCAGGCGGCGGATCCGGAAATGCCCTGGGAATGAAGTCGACGATCGTCTCCGCGTCGACATCCCGCAGGACCAACGTCTGGCCGCTGAACGCGAACTCCACTTGCTGCGGTAGTTCCGGCAGCATTTCGAGCAGAACGGGAGGCGGGCGTGGAACGTCCACCATCTGGTTGACCGCGAGGGCCATCGAGCTGGCATTCAACCCCTCGTTCTGATCCTGCAATCCGTCCCGGATCAGGTCAGCCTTCGGTCCCACAAACGCTGCGGCCAACTGCATTCGAATCTTGTCCGCCACCGGCGCCGACAGGACATCGCCCTGCCGCGCACCGGGTCTCACCTTGGTTTGAATCGCTTCCGCCAAGGTTCGCTGGCGCAGGCGGACGGCTTCGTCTGCCCCGTCCGCTGTCGCCTGGCCTGGCAGGGCGTCGCTTTTCGCGGCCGCGTCCTTCCGAAACGGCTGTGTCTGGTCGACGTACGTCTTGAGGGCCGTGCGGAATGCTTCGAATTCCGGCGATTGCACCGCCGGGACCGCGGTGGACGGCATGTGCGATGCGCAGGACGTCCATCCAGACCCCAAACCGACCGTGAGTGCGAGCATGATCCCGCGTGTGTGACTATTCATGGCACAGCGATTCTTGTCCTCGGGCGTCTCGGCCCGTGCCCTGTTTTGAACAGACAACGGTTCGAATGAGGACGGCTCGTGTGCAATAGGAAACACACGCCGGCTGACCAGGTGCCCTAAGGTTGAGTCATGAAACGACTGCTTCAGACACTCGCTATCTCCGCATCACTCCTCGTCCCCGCCTCGGCGGTCCAGGCGCAGGTTTCCTTCGGCATTCAGATCGGCGCACCACCCGCACCGCGCGCGTACCACGTCGCACCCCGGCCTGGCCCAGACTATGGGTGGGTTGAGGGTTACTGGTATCCGCAGGGTTCGCATTACAAGTGGCACGACGGCTACTGGACGCGCCCGCCGTATAGCGGCGCGTACTGGGTCGAGCCCTACCATGTCGGCGGACACTACTACCCCGGTCGCTGGGAGGACGGTCGCAGCAACTTGTCCCATGACCATCGCTGGGACAAGAACAAACAGCGGGACGAACATCACAATCCTCCGTCCAACGGGCACTACGACGACCACCGCTAGGCGCGAGGACCGACGGGCGCATACCCCGGAGTAGGAGCGCTGACGTCGGGAGATGCATTGATGCACAGAGGGAGCACTGCTCCTTCTGTGTCGCTTTCCCGCCGGCGTGCTCGTGTTGCGAAGATCCGACGCGTGAGGCATCCTCGTAGCCTCAAATGTCCTACCAACCTGACTTGTATGATGTCGTCACACCTCCCGCTGTGCAGGGAGATGTCGACTGGTACCGCGATAAGGCTCAGAGTTCGGGAGGGCCGGTGCTCGAACTTGGCGCTGGCACCGGACGGATCACGCTCGCCATCGCGGCGGCCGGCATCGCGATCCACGCCCTCGATTCCGACGACGCGATGCTCGAGCGACTTCGATTGAAGCTGGAGTCGGCTCCTGCCGACGCCCGGGCTCGCACCACCGTGGTGGCGGGCGACATGCGTCACTTTCGATCTCGCGGAACGATTCGCGCTGATCATTTGCCCGTATCGGGCGTTCCTGCACAATGTGACGGAGGCGGACCGGGTCGCCTGCCTGGCAAGGGTGCGGCGGCACCTCCGTCCGTCGGGTCGATTCGCCTTCAACGTGTTCCACCCGTCGCTCGGCTTTATGGCGCAACATGCCGGAGCGCTCGCCGGCGTATGGCGGTGGACCGGCACGTCTTCCCTGCCGTCGGGTGGCTGGGTCGTACAGTCAGAGGCGAATCGGTACGACACGGTCGTCCAGGTCGTCCACTCGCTGCATCGCTACGATGTCTTCGGAGCGTCAGGCGCGCTCGAACGAACGGCTATGCTTCGATTGCAATTGGCTTACCTCTATCCATCGGATATTCGACGATTGCTCGAATCCGCCGGGTTCAAGGCGATGACCATCAAGGGTGGTTTCGACGGTCGAGAGTTCGCCCATGAGGGCCAGGAACTGGTCGTTGAGGCGCTCCGGGATGCCTGAAGCCAGACGTCGACTACTCGTCAGATGAAGCTGGCCATCGTCGCGTATCCGAGGCTCGATGAGGAGACCGCGTGGACGAACACGTCGCGCCTGACTGTTTTCAGGCGGCCGAGGTCGCGCGTCCGCTCACCGGCGGTTCGTGGGCGCCCTCCAGGACCGACTTGTAGGCGAGGCCTGCGATTGCGGCGCCAATCACCGGAGCAAGCCAGAACAGCCAGAGCTGCTGAAGGGCCCAGCCTCCGACGAACAGCGCGGTTGCGGTGCTGCGCGCCGGATTGACCGAAGTGTTCGTCACCGGAATGCTGATCAGATGGATCAGCGTGAGCGCGAGGCCGATGGCGAGGCCTGCGAATCCTCCGGGAGCACGTTTGTGAGTCGTGCCGAGAATCACGATCAAGAACATGAACGTCATGACGACTTCGCACACGAGGGCCGCCGCCAACGAATACCCGCCCGGTGAATGGACGCCGTATCCGTTGGAGGCGAACCCGCCGGCGAGGCTGAAATCCGCGCGGCCGCTTGCGATGAAGTACAGGACACCAGCGCCGACGACGCCACCGAGGACCTGCGCCAGGATGTAAGGCAACAACTGGGCGGCCGGAAAGCGGCCGCCTGCCCACAGGCCAACGGAGACGGCGGGGTTGAAGTGACCGCCCGAGATCGGGCCAAGCGCGTACGCCCCTGACAGCACCGTGAGACCGAACGCCAGTGAGACCCCAAGCAGTCCAATCCCGACGTCTGGAAACGCTGGCCGCAAGAACCGCGCTGCCGCAGCCTCCGAGAACGAGCCAGAAGGTCCCCATCGACTCTGCAGCGAGCTTAGAGAACAAGGCGCACTCCTTTGCCGGACGGAACAATCTCAAGGTGTCCCGTGTCCAGATGTTGGTGCTTCCAGGCGCGGCCGCCCGGCGCGCCCGCTCTGGTTTTGGCGTAGCGATGGACTAAGCTGCAGGCCGCGTGCCAGCGAACACCGGCCTTATTCATTGAGGATTTCCGCGATGCCGTTCGTCGGCGCGCCAGGCTTGCGGCTTCGTCCCTCCGACGTCGCGGAGGGCATCCGGAATGCCGTGGCGACTGAGGAGCCTGGCCTTGAGGAAGTCGGTTGCTAACCCGCTGTTACCGGGGAGAGCCGGCGGAATCCGCGTCGCGAAACATCTGCAGCAGGCTGCCGGTGGTCACCAGGATCACGGGACCGACAACGAGGCCGATGAATCCGAACGCGGCCACGCCGCCGAGCAGCCCGAAGAAGATCACCAGGGTGCTCGTCTGCGCCTTTGCCGCTCAGCAGGAAGGGCCGGAGCACGTTGTCGACCATGCTGATACCGAGGACGCCGACGATCAGCATGACGAGCCCGCGGCCTACCTCACCCGACAACAGCAGCCACATCGCGGCGGGCACCCACACGAGCGCGGAGCCCACCACCGGAAGAAGCGCGGCAACTGCGATCACCACCGCCCACAGCACCGGGGCACCCAGCCCGAGGAGCCAGAATGCGACCCCTCCGATAGCCCCTTGTGCCGCGGCGACGGTAAGGCCCGCGCCGACACTGGCAATGACAAGGTCGCGCGTGTCGTCCATCAGCCGCTGGTTCTGCTGAGCGGAGAACGGCAACCACTCGCGAAGCTGGCGGCTCATGGTCTCGCCGTCGCGCAGCATGAAGAACAACGCGAACAGCATCGTCACAAGACTGCCCAGCACGCCCGTGAAGCCGGCGACCGCCCCGCCGGCCCGCGGCGCGACGAAGCTGATCGCCCGGCTCAGGCCTGCGCTCAGGAGCTCGGCCGGATCGTCTGGCAGCGCCATAGGGCTCCTGAGCCTGACGGCTTGCCACAGGCGTTCGATCTGATCCGGGGCCTTTCGTGAGGTCTCCTGAAGGTAGCTGGTGAGTTGCGGCACCTCGCGCGCCGCTGCCGAGATCAGCATCACCGCCGGCGCGATGACAATCACGCCGGCGACGAGCGTCGTCACCAGGGCGGCAGGGCCGGGCCGCAGCTTCCTCGCCAGCGCCCTCTGCCATCCGTGAAAGAGAATCCCGAAGATCACCGCCCAGATCAACGGGGCGAGAAACGGACTGAGCACCAGGAATGTGAGGTACGCGGCCGCCAGAACGATTGCGTACATCGCGGGCGACCGTTGAAGTCGTGGCTGTGGTCAGGACATTGAAGGTGTCCGCACTATAGTTCCACGAGGCATGCGCGCGCGACATCTGCGTGTAAGTGTGGTCAGGAGGACTCGAACCCGCCTGACAATCCGCGCAGGAAGGTGTTACATTACTCGCGCTGTCAGCGGCCGACACGCCGAGCCACCGCGATACGACTACTGCCCGTCTTTCAGATGACCATCTATGACACCGCCGTCTCATGCTGCGGTCGCATCCCCGCCCGGTGCGGCGGACCAGGCAGCTGAGACTCTCCGTAATCGTCCCCGTCTTCAACGAGCGGCACCTCGTCGAAGCAAGCCTTCGGCGGCTTATTGCCGTTCGCGCGCCGTCCATCTCGTCACTGGAAATCATCGTTGTCGACGACGCCAGCACGGACGGGAGCG
This sequence comes from uncultured Acidobacteriota bacterium, assembly GCA_963729215.1. GTDB lineage: Bacteria > Acidobacteriota > Vicinamibacteria > Vicinamibacterales > CAVVIG01 > CAVQJU01. The sequence continues at coordinate 22,951 of CAVSND010000003.1, forward strand.
GCGAGGTTCTGAAACGACTTCGGGAGGAAGTTCCGGACATCACCCTGTTGCGGCATGAAACGAACCAAGGGGAAAGGCGCCGCGATACGGACCGGCCTGGCCCACGCCACCGGCGACGTGATTGTCTTTCACGACTCCGACCTCGAGTACGACCCGCAGGACCTGCCCGAGGTGATGCGGCCCTTCATCGAGGCCGGAGCCGATGCCGTGTACGGCTCCCGGTACATGGTGGCCAAGTACCGCCGGGCCCTGGGTTTTCGCCACTCGCTGGTCAACCGCCTGCTGTCTTTTCTGACGAGCTGTTTCACGGATCTGAACCTCACCGACGTCGAAACCTGCTACAAGGCCGTCCGCGCCGACACTGCTCAAATCCATCCCCATCCGCAGCAATGATTTTCGGATCGAGATCGAGCTGACACTCAAGCTGGCCAAGCGGCACGCGCACATCTTCGAGGTTCCGATTCGGTACATGCCGCGCTCGATGCGTGAAGGCAAGAAGATTCGGCCGCTGGACGGGCTCAAGGCCCTCGGCGCGCTGCTCAAGTACAGCGCGCTCGACGACATCTACAGCGAGGACGATTACGGATCGCACATCCTCCATCAGCTCGAACGAACCAGGCGATTCAACCTCTGGATGGGCGATACCCTTCGCCCGTTCGTTCGCGATCGGGTTCTGGAAATCGGATCGGGCATCGGAAATCTGACCGAGCAGTTCATCCCGCGAGAACTCTACGTGGCTTCGGACCTCAACCCGAACTACCTGGGGTATCTGCGCGGGTACGCCAGCGGGAAGCCGTACCTCGAAGTGCGCGACATCGATGTGACCCGCGAGCGGGACTTCGTTTCTCTCGGGGGGCGGTTCGACACGGTCATCATCGTCAATGTCCTCGAGCATGTGGCTGACCCTGCCCTCGCGCTGGCCAACATTCACCGCTCGCTCGCGCCAGGCGGACGAGTCATCGTCCTCGTTCCCCAGCACCCCTGGCTCTTCGGCACATTGGACGAGGCCCTCGAACACCGGGAGCGATACACTCGGCAAAGCCTGACGAAACAGCTCGTGGATGCCAACTTCGTCGTCGAGGAACTGGTCGATTTCAACCGGACATCTGTTCCGGCGTGGTGGTTCAACGGGATCGTCATGAAACGCCGGGTGTTTTCGCGCTTCCAGCTGAAAACGTTCGATACGGCGATCCCGGCGGTCAGGAGGCTCGACCGCCTCTGGCCATGGTCGGGACAGAGCCTGATAGCCGTCGCCCGGCGCCTTTGACCCGCGTCGCTCATCTTGGCGGTGCCGCCGCCGGAAGCACCTCAAACAAGTAGTCGTCGTCGCGCTGCGCGAGGAGGTGGAACTCCCCACCTGATACGGCTTGCGACGTCAGACCGAGTCCGTTCCCGAGCCGGCGTCCGTGGAATACGACGTACCGGACACCAACGGTCCTCATCGTCTCGGCGGAAGAAGCCGACGGAAAGGTGGACAGCCGATTCATCAGGTCACGAAATCCGGCGGGCGCCGACCGCGAGTAGCCGTTCGCAATTGGATGCCAGTGAGCAGTCGAGTAGTACTGATAGTCGGCTTCCTGGAACCACGCCGCTGTGTCGGAGTAGTCCGGCAGCGACACCACCGCGCCCGGAGGAAGCGTCGCAAGCGCCTTGTAGACGGCTGGGACTGGGAACGGCGGTGGGATACCGGCCGGAAAGTTCACCACGTAGAATTCGCACAGCAGTCACGGGAACCGCCGCGATTGTCAGCGCAGTACCCGAAACGGCCGAAACGTGCGCGCATCGCTGCACACCCCGCGGCGGCTAGGACAGCCAGTGCGAGCGTCAGCAATTCGGTGAACCGCGCGGGAGCCCTGAAGAGATCGATGCCCGGCACCCTCATGAGGAGGCCGTAGGGGGTCCATCCCCAGGCACCCGTCGCGACTTCACGAGATGAGGCACCGACCGCAAAGGCAAGCGCCACGAGCCCAAGGACGAAGAAAGAACTGCACGCGCCGTTGGAACGGAGTCTTGCCGCGCAGCGAAACAGCCGCGCCCAGGGCAGCGAGCATGACCGTGATCCAGCCCAGGTATACCGTCGATTCCCCCCAAATCCATCGGGGCCCCTTGATGCCATGGGCGATCATCCACTGGCCCATGAACGTGTTCTCCGGGGGGATGAAGAACCCGGCAAAGTCAGCGGCGTCGCCGGCGGTCGCGGCCGGAGTGGCGCTCGCGAGCACGTCGTAGTGGCGGGCAAACGGCCAGACCACGGCCAACGCGACCACAGCCCCCACAGCCGACCGAAGTGCAAGCCGCGCGAGCCAGCGTTGTGTCGGCTCTTCTCGCCATGCATCAAGAAAAGGTCGCCAGGGCCGCTCGATGCCAACCCTCTCGATGAGGACGAGCCATGCCACGAAAAGTACGTCCGCCACGGCGAGCAGGACGGCCTGATACCAGGACCCGAGCGCCTGAAGGACGACGATAACCCCAAGCGCCGAGAGCCGGCGCCAGCTCGGAAGCGCGACGTACCGCTCCATGGCGATCAACGACAGCGGAATCCCGAAGCTCCAGATCATGTGCAGGTGACCGTGGCCCTGGTGCATCCTGTAGAAGCAGAAAGCAAACGCGAGCCCTCCGACCGTCGCCGCCAGATGGTCGCGCACGCATCGCCACGACAGCCAATGAGCAGCCACGGCCGCCAGGAAAAACGACAAAAGCCACACGACGTTGTAGGCGAGCACAGGGTTTCGTGTCACCGCGTACACCGGCAGGGTGAACAGGCTGATCCCGAACATGTGTTCGGTATAGGCCAGCGCGTTCCGGGCCGGGAAGAAGATGTTGGCATCGAACAGCGCCGGCACCCGATCGAGCAGCGCATGGTTATCCCAGGCGAGCAGCCAGATGACCAGCCGCGCGTCCCCGCCGTAGCTGGCGGACGCGGGGTGCGCGAAATTGAAGATCGGCGCGAGCATGATCCGGCATGTCAGCAGATATACGGCGGCGAGGCCGAACGCGCGCGCGATTCGCAGTCTCATGCGGTCATGTTCCGAATTCGAGCCGGCCTATTCTATGTCCTGGCGCGCGGGTTGATTGGACGGCATGCTCTGCTTACCATGGCACAATAGGGTGATGCCCGGACTCGCTGACTGGTCTTCGGTCGCCGCATCTGCCCATGCCGACGAGTTGCGCGAGCACATCCTCACCGGCTTCAGGGACGGCAAACCGTTCACGCCCTACCGCCCGACGCTGGAGCTGCCAGCCTCTCTCGATCGCGTGCTGGATTTCGGGTGCGGGATCGGCCGCAATTTTCCGTATCTGACCACCGTCGCGCGGCGAGTCGCGGGATTCGACATTCCCCCCATGGTGGCGCGCTGCAGAGACCTGTCGCCGGTACAAATCGATCGGCTGGACGATGATTGGACGACACTCCGGCAGGAGCGGTTCGATCTCGTCTTCGCCGCACTGGTGCTGCAACACGTCGAGACCGGCGCGTGCCGTGCATACCTCGCCGACTTCGCGACCATGGCGCCGCTCGTGTATCTGCTGACCAGGACCGACAGCGACTTCGGCAGGAACGTGCTCGATCTTGTTGCCGAGGGCGAACACTTCACGGCCGGACGATGCGTCGAGGTCGACCACGATCCGCAGACGCATCAACTGAGGATTCTCGGAGAGGCCTCATTCGAGGACGCTCGCGCGCGCGGCGGATCGCACCACTACGAAGTGATGCTGCAGTCGCGTGTTCAGGGCACTCTGTAGATCAGCACGCCCGACAGTTCGCGGTCGAAAAGAAGTCCAGGCGCCGCGTCGAGCTTCGCCTTCAGAGCGGCCCAGCCCGGAATCACCGACGGCGTCAGGAGGACGTACGCGACCTTCCACTCGTGCAGGGCCGCGATGCTCGCGTCTGACGGGAAGTCCACGAGTGCGGCGCGCCGTTCCCAGAGAATCGCCGGCATGAAACCGTCGCCAACCGGGCCAAAGGCGGTCGGATGGCCGTGAACGGTTTTGTAGTAGTCCTGCGCGGATCGGAAGATCTGCTCCACGGGGAGCTCGACGACCGACCCACCCGGATGCTGCGCGAGCCAGATATCCGCGGCGCGAGGCTCGAGCCGTATGGCGGGAACGTCGCTCCGGCTCTCCGCCAGCACAAGCACGCAGAGTGCGCTGACAACGAGCGCTGGAACCCCGCGGTGGCTCCAGGTATGCCGGCGGACCTCTGCGACCACCATCTGCGTGCCCGCGCCGGCGAGCGCCGCGGTCATCAGCCCCGTCCAGACTCCGAACCGGGCCATGACACGCATGCCGCTGGTGAGGGGCACGAACACGAACATGAACATCGCGGGAAGTGGTATTGGAACTGCACGCTCCGCGAGAACCTGTGCCTGCAGCTGCGCCAACGACGGAAAAACGCCGGCGCCTTTCGCGACCAGGGCGGCTACCGAAGCACTCACCGGCACGACTATCTGGCGATCGTCGGAATGCAGCGTCGGCCCGAGCGAGATGAGGAAGGAGACGACCGCTACGGCGATGGCCGCCTGCAGCGCCCGGGGACGCCGGCGTGCGAGCAGGACGACGGCTGTCAGGGCCAGCGCGGTGTACCCCAGGGACACCCCCCTCTCGACCCACGACTGGGCCTCCTGCGGGAATCTCTGGAGCATGAAATCCGCCCACAATGAATTCAGACGGTTCGGGAGAAAGAAGTCGTAGAAGTTGAGGGACCAGATTTCCATCTGATCGAAGCTTCGCGTCAGGCCCCCGGCCGCGCGAAGCCTGAGGTACGGAACAAGAAACGGCAGGATCATCACTGCCGCCGCCGCGCCGGCCGCAAGCAGTCCCCGCCACCACGCCATGGTCCAGTTCTCCCGCCAGGGACGGCTGCGAACGACGGTGTATAACGGCAGCATCAACCCGATCGCATAGGCGTAGTACCACGACGAGAGCGCGACGAGCGCGAAGGCCACGCCGACCGCCGCACCTCGAGCCAACGACTTCCTCTCGACGAAGCGGTCGACCGCATAGAGCGACCACGGTATCCAGTGGGTGCTCACCATGTGGAGGTGACCCGGGAGGTGCGCGAAACGGTACGGCAGAAACGCCGCGATCACTCCGGCGATAATCCCCCCCTCCGTGCTGCCGGTGAGACGCGACACCCATATGTAAGTGCCGAATCCGGTCATCACGAACGTAAAGAGCAGCGTCACGTTGTACGCAACGACCGGTCCCCACAGCGCCGTAATCGGAATGGCTGGAATCGTCGTGGCTGGAAACAACTCGCCGTTGACGACGTTGTGGCCGATGGGAAAGTAGCTGGATGGATCGAAGAACGGCAGCTGGCGCAGATCGACGATGGCCCGCTTCATCCACCAGAACTGACGGATGCAAAACAGGTTGTCTCCCTCCCAACCCGCGGTGAGCGACACGGGATGGAGAACCAGAGGCGTGACCATGATCGCGGTGAGCGCGCAGATACAGCGCCAGAGCGGCGCCGTCGTCGTACCAGCGGCATCCTGGTCGCGCGCCGGCCCACGATCCGCTGTGTTCGCAGTCACTTGACGCGGTCCGCTTCCCACGCCGTCATCTCGTCGATGGCCCATTGCCAGATGCGCGTGGCGCCAAGCTGCCGGAGAACGATGCGCGCGCTTCTATTCGCCGGGAGCCAGAGATCGATTGGGGCATTCACGGGGTCGCGCGCGATGCCGTCCACCAGCTGGCGGACGGTGTTGCCCCGAAACAGCGTTCGCGTCTGACCGTCGGCGCCGACGCTGTCCACCTGCAGGTCCCGTGGGTAATCGCCCGTGCTCCGTTCGCTGGTTTCGAAGCGCAGGCGCGCGATGTCGCGGGGGCCGTCGAACGCAATCTCCACGACTTCCTGCCCGCGCTGGCGCCCGTCGCTGAACCATCGGGTGTCGAGATCGCCGTCGAGTATGCGCGGCAGACGCTCGCTGTCCTGATTCGCCGTCAGCCGCATGGCGGACGCCGCCACGCGGCGCAACGCCGGCTCCGGCACGAGCGGCCGCAGCGGCTCACGCTCTGACGTGCCCGATGCGGCCAGCGTGAAGACGAGCATGCCCTCGAAGCGCACCTCTTCCACCACCTGCTCGCGCTCGGTCCGCAGGGCGTCCACCATGCTGGCTGCGAATGCCGGGTCCTCGAAGAAGGACGGGTGGACCGTGACCGTTCGAATGCCGAGGTCCCGCAGCGCGCGGATACTGTCGCCGAACCGCTCGAGCTCGGCAAGCGGCGACGCCGGGCCACCGTAGAACTTGTCCATCGCCGAGTTGTAGCCGCTCCGCCCGTTCAGAATCGGCTGCCGATGTACCAACGAGATGTACTCGTACCCGTACCCGTGGCCGACGACGCCGCTCTCGAAATTGCCGATCGGCAACTCGAGCATCGGGCCCTGGGCCCGATCGCGTATCCACTGATACGCCGCGCGATTGTCGCGCTCGAGCGCGACGACCGAGGGCATGGGAATCGACCGGGGAATACCCTCGAGCAGGACGAGCGCGACTGCTCCTGCGACCACCGCCCTCGTACCCAGGCGGCCTCGGGGCAGCCACAGCACCGCGCCGCCGGCCAGAACAGCAAGCGTCAGATACACCATCGCCGAAAAGCGGCCGGGGACCCGCAGGCCGTCGAAGCCCGGCGCGTAGGCATAGAGGAGCCGGTAGAGGCCGCCTATCGGCAGCGGTCTCCCCCACGCGGCCGGCGCCGCGCCGAGCGAAAGCAGCATCGCCACGAGGCCCGACGCAACGTAGATCGCACCAAGGGGGAAACTGCCACGCCGCCACACGAGCGTCGCGAGACCGCCAGCTGACAGCAGCAGGATGCCAAGGCCAGGGAACAACTCCCCCTCGGGCCCTGCGGGTTTGGCGTACTGCCGGAAAAGCATCGGCGCCACGGATACCTCGGGGACGATGCCCAGGCTGCCGTGTCCGTACGCGCCGAGGTCCGCCCCGAACTGCTGGACGTCTTCCTGACTGCGCCGCATCCCGTACTGTTCGCGCACCTCGCGATACACGACCACCACGGGCGCGAAGGTTGCCAACATGACCGCACCCGCCACGGCCAGCTCAGCCACCCGGCGCCACCGCAGTCGGCCCGACCGCCATAAACCGTGCACCATCACGAAGGCGACCGGCACGGCGCTGAGATACAGCGTGTAGAGATTGGACCCGGTCTGCTCAATCCAGAAGAAGGCAAACGCCGCGAGCATCCACCGCGACCCACCCGCGAAGTAGCGATAGAGGGCCCACAACATCAACGGCGTCCAGCCGGTCCACAGCATCTGGATGTGAGACAGCTGTGGAATGCGGGCCTGGCAGAACGCGAAGGCGACGCCTGACACGAGCGCGGCATCGCGACGGCCTGTCAGTTCGCGCCCGAGCAGATAGGCGCCGCCGCCCGCGAGCACAATCGACAGGATGATGGCCACGTTGTAAGCGACCAGCGGACTCCCGCCACGTAGCCAGACAAGCGGTGCGGTCCAGATGGCGATGCCGAGGAGGTGCTCGGAGAACGCGAGCGTTCTCAGGTAGGGATAGAAAATGGGCGCATCCCACAGCCCCGTCAATCCATGCTTCAGGCGCTCGGCGTCCCAGCCGAGGATCCAGGCGTTCAGCAGCGGATCGCCGAGGTCGCTCGGAATGACCGTGCCCAGATGTTTCGCGAGCGGCCATGTGGCGATGATGGCCAGCAGGCCAAAGAAGCCGAGGACGGCGGCGGCCTCGACGCGCCACGAGAGGGCTCTCCCTCCGGGCTTCACTCGCTCGACCTCTCCTGGGGGCATGAGTAGCGACTATTATCGGTCGACACTACCTGGAGCGATCCGCCTCCCATAGAGTCATTTCATCGATGGACCATTGCCAGGTGTGGGTGGTTCCGAGCTGCCGGAGAATGATGGCTGCGCTCCTGTTGGTCGGGAGCCAGATGTCGATCGAGGCGTTCACGGGGTCTCGCGCGATGCCGTCCACCAGCTGACGGACGGTGTTCCCTCGAAACAGCGGTCGTATCTGGCCATCCGCGCCGACACTCTCCACCTGCAGATCCCGCGGGTAGTCGCCCGTGCTGCGCTCGCTCGTGCTGAAACGAAGACGCGCAATGTCGCGTGGCCGGTCGAAAGTAACCTGGACGACCTCCTGACCGCCCTGGTGCCCGTCGCTGAACCATCGCGTATCGGGATCGCCGTCCAACATGCGCGACACACGCTCGCCGTCCTGATTCGCGGTCACACGCATGGAGGACGACCTCACGGGGCGCAGCGCCGACTCGGGCAGCAGACGCCGCAACGGCTCGCGTTCCCAGCCGCTCGATGCGGCCAGGCTGAAGATGTGCATCGCTTCAAAGCGTCCCTCTTCGATCACCTGTGAACTCTCGGCCCGCAGGGCAGCAATGACACTGACCGCCACGGCGGGATCATCGAAGAAGCCGGGATGCACCGTGACGGTTCGAACGCCAAGATCGCGCAGCGCCCGGATGCCGTCGCCAAAACGCTCGAACTCCAGGAGCGGTGACGCAGGCCCGCCGAAAAAGTTCTGCATGGCCGAATAGTATCCGCTCCTTCCGTTCATGATCCGCTGATGGTGTGACAACGAGAGATATTGATAGCGGAATGCAACCAGCGAGCTGTCGACGTCGCCGACAGGCAATTCGAGCATCGGCCCCTGGCCTCGGTCGCGAATCCAGCGGTACGCAGCGCGATCACTGCGCTCCAGGTCGACCATTGAGGGCAGCGGGATCGACCGCGGGATGCCCTCAAGCAGCATCAGAACTATGGCTGCGGCGACAACCGCCCTCGTCACCGCAAGGTTCCTGGGCAGCCACAGAACCGCACCACCCGCCAGCACCGCGAGCGTCAAGTACACCATCGTCGAAAAGCGGCTGGGCACTCGCAAGCCATCGAAGCCAGGCGCGTGGGCGTACAAGAACCGATAGGGCGCACCAATCGGCAACGGCTTGCCCCACGCGGCCGGTGCCGCGCCAAGCGACAGCAGCAGGGCAATAATTCCAGAGGCGATATACACGATGCCGAGAGGAAAACGCCTTCGTCGCAGAACAACCAGCGCCAGGCCGCCGGTTGACAGCACGAGGATGGTCAGGCCGGGGAACAATTCCCCTTCCGGCCCGGCCGGCTTCACGCTCTGCCGGAAGAGTATCGGCGCAATCGCCACGCGGGGGACGATCTCGGCACTGCCATGCCCGTACGCCGAGAGGTCCGCGCTGTAGTTGTCAACATCCTGCTGGGTTCGTCGCAGTCCGTAGCGCTCGCGTACATCGCGGTACACCAGCGCCACGGGTGCAAACGTTGTCAGCATGAACACGCCCGTGATGGCCAGTTCGCCCAGGCGGCGCAACCGCCGCTCGCCCGCCTGCCACAAGCCGTACGACACGACCGCGGCAACTGGTGGAACGACGAGGAAGAGCGTGTACAGGTTGGACGCGGTCTGTTCAATCCAGAAGAACGCAAACGCGGCCAGCATCGACCTTGACGCACCGGCGAAGTAGCGATGCAGCGCCCACAACATCAGCGGCGTCCATCCGATCATCAGCATCTGCAGGTGCGCCGTGTGCGGAAGACGAGCCTGACAGAACGCGAAGGCGATACCCGACACGAGCGCGGCGTCGCGACGGCCGGTCAACTCGCGCCCGAGCAGATAAGCGCCGCCGCCCGCGAGCACAATCGACAGGATGATGGCCACGTTGTAAGCGACCAGCGGACTCCCGCCACGTAGCCAGACAAGCGGAGCGGTCCAGACCGCGATACCGAGAAAATGTTCGGAGAATGCGAGCGTCCTTACGTAAGGAAAGAGAATCGGGGCATCCCAAAGACCGTGGAAGGCGTGCTTCAGGCGGTCGGCATCCCAGCCGAGAACCCACGCGACCAGAAGCGGGTCGCCGAGATCGCTCGGAATGACGGTGCCAAGGTGTGTTGCCAGCGGCCATGTGGCGATGATGGCGAGCAGGGCAAAGAAGCCAAGGACGAGGGCGGCCTCGACGCGTCGGGACGGCGTCCACCCTCCGGGCCTCGTTCGCTCGACCTCTCCAGGATGCATGGGTGGCGACTATTATCAGTCGAACAACCCACGTACCACTCGGGTCAGGAACTCACGCCTCAGGCGACCGAGGCGGCGAACTCCTCGTAGGTCCCTTTGAAGTCATGAATGCCCCCGTGAGCCCCGTGATCGACATCGCGATCGAAATGCCAGACTCTCGTCCCCACTTCTTCCATCACATCCTGGTCGTGGGTCACGAGCAGCACGGTCCCCTCGAACTTCTGGAGCGCCACGTTGAGCGCGTTGATCGATTCGAGGTCGAGATGGTTCGTCGGCTCATCCAGAACCAGCACGTTCGGCTTCTGCAGCATGATGCGGCAGAACAGCATTCTCGCGGTCTCGCCGCCTGACAGCGCCTCGGTAGGCTTGAGGCCTTCTTCTCCGCTGAACAGCATCTGCCCGAGCAGGCCGTGGATATCCTGCCGCGACGCGGACGGATCGAATTGATGCAGCCACTCGACGGCCGTCAGGCCCTTCTGAATCGCGCCGGTGTGGTCCTGGGGAAAGTAGCCGATGGACGTCTCGTGGCCCCATCGCACGGTGCCGCTGTCGATGTCCGACGCGGGAACGCCCGTGCCGTCGCCCCCTGCGAGCAGGGCTTTCAGCAGCGTGGTCTTTCCGAGGCCGTTCCGGCCGACGAGCACGATTTTTTCGCCACGATTGACGACCGCGCTGAACCCCGACACGACCGAGGCCCCGCCATGCGTCTTGGTGACACCGGAGAATTCGATGGCCACCCGTCCGGACGGACGATTCATCGAAAACTTGATGTACGGACGCTGAATATTCGAACGGGCGAGCTCGGTCGTCTGGAGCCGTTCGACCTCTTTCCGCCGCGACGTGACCTGGCTGGCCCGCGTGCCGGCGTGAAACCGCGCGATGAAGTCGTTGAGCTGCGCGATCTTCTTTTCCCGCTCGTCGTTGTCCGCCTCGATGCGCGAGCGGACCTGGGTTTTGGCGAGCACCATGTCGTCGTACCCGCCGGTGTACTGAATGATTGTCTGGTAGTCGATGTCCGCAGTGTGGGTGCAGACCGCGTTCAGAAAATGGCGATCGTGCGAGATCACGATCAGCGTGCCCTCGTAGCGGACCAGAAACTCGCGCAGCCAGTGAATGGAGTCGAGGTCGAGGTGGTTGGTAGGCTCGTCGAGCAGCAGCGCCTGCGGGCTGCCGAAGAGCGCCTGCGCGAGCAGGACACGGACCTTCTGCCCGGTCTGAAGCTCGCCCATCAGCCGTTCGTGCAGCGCCTGGCCGATATCGAGTCCCTGGAGCAGCACGGCGGCATCGCTCTCCGCCGTGTAGCCGTCCTCTTCCCCGACGATGCCTTCGAGCTCTCCCAGGCGCATGCCCTCGTGATCGGTGAGGGCCGGCTGCGTATAGAGCCGTTCACGCTCCTCGAGCGCGCTCCAGAGACGCTGGTTTCCCATCACCACCGTGTCGATCACGCGAAACCGATCGAAGGCAAACTGGTCCTGTCGAAGCACCCCGACCTTGGCCGGAGTGGTCACGGTCCCCTTCTGCGGAACGGCCTCGCCCGTCAGGAGCTTCATGAAGGTGGACTTGCCCGCCCCGTTAGGCCCCGTGAGGCCATACCGCCGGCCCTGGGAAAACGCGACGGACACATCCTCGAAGAGGATCTTCGAGCCAAACCGCATCGATACAGACTGGACTGAAATCATGGAGATAATCCCCCATGATACCGCGTTTCAGCCACGAATGACACGGAGCACTGAAGCAGAGAGATGACCTGCAGGACGCGTGTGTCAGTGCGTCAGACCGTAAACGATGTAGTTGACGCCCAGCTTGTACGCCTCGTTGGTATCGTCAATCGGCCGGAGCCCGGTGCCCGACCATTCCCAGGTACCTGCGAGATGTCGGTGTTGTAGTTGACGATGACCTGGAGCCGCTTCGAGCGATCGTTGTCCTCGAAGAGACCGCGGAAGATGGGGCGGCCGGCGATGTAGGCCTGCGGGATGATATCCAGGCGCGGGATCTCGAAGAACGCGTGAAAGATCCCGTGCGATGCGTCGAGATCGAGAAACCGCCCCTCAGGCATCACGCGCTTCATGGCGGCTTCGAATACTTCCCACCCGGATCCGAAGCTGTCGACGTCACCCCGAAAACGCCGCGGCTTGAAATCGTCGACGATGAGAAAACCGCCCTTCAGCAGGTAGGCGCGCAGGGCCGCGGCCTCTCCGTCGGTCATCGCCCACCAGTCCACCTCGATGATGTACGCCACCGGGTACTTGAAGATCTCCGGATCGTCGAGCGCGATCGCATTGATCTCGTCCGTGTGGGGATTGAGGTAGCTGATCTCGTTCATGATCCGCATCAGGTTCTGCTCGGCGACCGGATACCCGTGTCCCCAGGCAGGCCATCCCCCATACCAGTACCCGCCTGGTGCCGTGTCGTACTTGAGTCGTACGAACGTGAAGCGCCCGTCGTAGGGAATGTTCGGGCGGATCCGGAACGGCCCGCGGCCGAACTGGGCGAAGCCCGCCGCGGCGATGAGCACGCCGACCACCGTCCCGGCGACGACGCGCCCCCACCGGCGGACAGGCACCTGGCGTTTCAGCCTTGCGGGTTGAACCGGTATCCCACCCACGGCTCGGTGACGAGGTACCGGGGGTTGGACGGATCGGGCTCGAGCTTCTTGCGAAGCTGCCCCATGAAGACGCGCAGATACTCCGGCTGCTCCTGCGACGCCTCGCCCCAGACGGCTTCGAGCAGCGTCCGGTGGGTCAGGACACGGCTCGGGTGCTTCGCCATGTAGAGAAAGAGCTCGAACTCCTTCGGCGTCAGGCGAACCTCTGCCCCGCGCACATGCACGCGCCGAGCCTCGAGATCCACGCGGAAATCGCCGGCGTCGAACGACGCCATCTCCGGCTCGCCGTTGGCGCGGCGGATCGTGGCACGCACCCGCGCCAGGAGCTCGTCGATGCCGAACGGCTTCGTGACGTAGTCGTCCGCGCCCGAGTCGAGGGCCTCTACCTTGGTCCGCTCCTCGCCTTTCACACTCAGCACGATGATCGGCACGTTCGAGACCGCGCGGATACGCCGGCACAGCTCGATGCCGTCCATGTGCGGCATGTACAGGTCCGTGATCACGAGCTCGGGCCGCCACTCGGTGAAATTCGTCATGGCCGACTCGCCCTCGGCCGCGGTCCTCACCTGGTATCCCTGGCTCGTGAGCACCGTTCTCAGAACCCGGGTGATCTGCGGTTCATCGTCGACGACGAGCACGCGTGATCTCTCAATCGCTGTGGCCATTACAACACCTCTAGTTCACTGTCAGGCTGACCGCCGCTGGCGTGGCGGGTATTGCTGCATCGAGACTCACGACCGGCGCTGCGGCGACCGGCAGCATCAACTGAACAAGCGTGCCGGCGCCCGAGCCGGCCGAATCAATCCAGATCCGTCCGCCCTGCGCTTCGACGAGACGGCGCGCAATCGGGAGGCCGAGGCCGACGCCTTTGCGGCGCGGGTCGTGCGACTCCCGGCCGGGCACCCTGAAAAACTTCTCGAACACGCGCTCGCGCGCTTCGATGGGAATGCCGGGTCCCTCGTCGGCAACCGCCAGACCCACGAACTGCCCGTCCGTGCGGGCGGCGCTGACTCGAATCGTCGAACCCGGCGGCGAGTACTTGCTCGCGTTGTCGACGAGGATGTACAGCACTTCCACGATGGAGGCGGCATCGACAGACAGGGCGGGCAACGCGCCGGGCAGCGCGACCTCGACGTGGTAGTCGCGTGTCAGGGTCTCCGCCCTCGCCAGGCACATGCGAACGATATCGCCGACCGCCGCGGCCCGCCGGTTCAGCGGCTGCACCGAATCGCCGGCGGCCGACAGTCCCTCGATGAACCGGTTCAACCGGTTCGATTCCTCGTCGATGACCTCGAGCAGCTCGCGTTGTCCGTCCATCGACAGCGTCGGCGCCGCAGCGCTCGATTGATCGCCGATGAGCGCCGTCACCGACGCCTTGATGGCGGTCAACGGCGTCCTGAGGTTGTGTGTCAGCGCGTCGAGCAAGACCGCCTTGACCTGTTCGCTGCGGCGCGCCGCCTCGACTTCGCTCGCGCGATCGAATGCGCCCTGCAGCTCCTGGTAGAGGCGCGCCACCTCCTGACGTCCGGCCTGGGCCTCGCGGGCCCGGCGTTCCGCACGCGAGGCCAGCTCGCCCACGACGACCGCCATGATGATGAACGCGGCCAGCGCCGCGACGTCGCTCGAGTCGCCGACCGCGAAGCCCGACGGCGTGACGAAGTACCGTGAAAAGCCGGCCGCCGCGCAGAGCGAGGCGACGATTGCGGGACCGGTTCCGCAGAACCGGGCGTCGATGATCAGGACGAGCAGGAGAATCTGGGCGGCCGTTGCACCGTTGACGGTCGGACCCAGCAGTTCCAACACCGCGATCGCCAGCGCGACCGAAGCGACGGCAAAGAAGTAACGCTGGAACCGTGCCATCTTCTGGTTCGGCGAGGCGCTCATGCCCCGAACCTGAGCTTACGCCGTTTCATCGCAGCCATTCACCACAGGAATCAGACGCCGGCCCGGCAGAAATCGTTGGGCGAAACACGCGTTCTGAAGCTGCCGCGCTTTCCACTACGGGGTTTACGACAGCCTGTTCAGTGGCATTTACGCGATATTCCGGCGGTCTGCCGCACGAATGTGCGACTTTCCTTGTTGTTTCTTTATAAACAGACGGTCGTCGCGACGCTATGCGCGCCTGGCTTCGCGAGCCTGCTGGACGATTTTCACGCCGGCGCTCGCCCCCACGCGCGTGGCGCCGGCGGCAATCATGGCGTTGACGCTTTCGAGGTCGCGCACACCACCCGCGGCTTTGACCCCCATCTCCGTGCCCACCACGCGGCGCATCAGCGCGACATCCGCGGCCGTCGCCCCGCCAGGTCCGAACCCCGTCGATGTCTTCACGTAATCGGCGCCGGCGGCCTTCGCCAGCGTACAAGCCGTCACCTTCTCGTCGTCGGTGAGCAGCGCGGCCTCGATGATCACCTTGCTGAGGGTGTCGCACTCGCGGCACGGTGACACCACCGCCTCGATGTCGCGTTCGACCACGCGCAAATCCCCGGACTTCAGGGCGCCCACGTTGATGACCATGTCGATCTCGCGGGCGCCGTCGAAAATCGCGCGCTGCGTCTCGTACCGCTTCACGTCGGCCGTCGTCGCACCGAGCGGAAACCCCACGACCGAGCAGACGCCCACGCCACTGCCGGACAGCAACTGGGCGCAGAGGCCCACCCATGTCGGGTTGACGCAGACAGTCGCGAAGCGGAACTGCGCCGCTTCCCGGCAGAGCTCCTCGATTTGCTGCCGCGTGGCATCGGGCTTGAGCAGCGTGTGGTCGATCATCGCGGCGACACCAGACGGTGCTCCGCCCAGCGCGTGGACGCCAACTCGCGTGGCACCCGCGTCGATGACGGGCCGCAGCCGGTCCGGACAGCAGTCGCCAAGCACGCCGTGACAACCGCAGCGCACCGCCGCGTGCCCCGCCGGAGCGGCCAGCTCGGAGACGATGACGTCGATCAGGCGCTTCAGCTCTTCGTTCGTCATCTGACTATTTCTGGCGCCGTTCGATGTCACGAATCTTCGACAGGCGGCGGATATATCTCGGCTCCCGCATCGATGTCGTCAGCCATGTCGTCACGATGGCTCTCGCCTCGTCCTCGGTGACCAGCGTGGCGCCCAGCGCGAGGACGTTCGCCCCGTTGTGTTCGCGCGAATAGCGCGCTATGGTCTCCGTCGTCGCCATGACCGCCCGCACGCCGCGGACCTTGTTGGCGGCCATGGCCGAGCCAATGCCCGCGCCGTCAATGACGATGCCGGCGTCGGCCTCACCTCGGGCGACGGCATCGGCCACACCGGCCGCCACGTCGGGGTAGTCCACTGGTTCTGTTGTGTAGGTTCCGAGGTCGTTGACGGCCAGCCCACGCCCTCGAAGGAAGGTGACGAGCGTCCGCCGAAGCTCGATCCCCGTGTGGTCGCTGCCGATCGCCACCGCACGGATCTCGGCGCGTGGCGCAAGCGCGGCATCGTCATCTGACACCTGGTCCGCACGCAATACCTTGACCCGGCGCTCGTTCAGGGTGTCCTGCGCCAGCGGCGTGATGTGCCCGCCCCTGGCCAGCGTGACGGTTTCGCCGCGTTCGAGCACCCGCGCGTCGCTTTCCGTGATGATCTCGAACGTTTTCATCTTCGCGGGTATGATGTGCCGCTATGCCCGACGCGCGGCCCCCTGAAATCCTACTCTCTGAACACCAGATCCAGAAACGGGTCGCCGAACTGGCCGCGGAGATTCGCCGCGACTGCCCTGACGATGTGCACCTGGTAGCGGTGCTCAAGGGCGCCTTCATGTTCCTGTCCGATCTCGTCCGCCATATGAGCGGCAAGGTGACGCTCGATTTCATGGCGGTCTCGAGCTACGCGAAGGCCAGGACCAGCTCCGGCGAAGTGCGCATGCTCAAGGACCTCGACAGCGCGCTCGACGGCCGCAACGTCATCATCGTCGAAGACATCGTCGATACGGGTCTGACGTTGACCTACCTCCAGGACATCCTTCGGGCGAGAAACCCCCGGTCGCTCCGGACCGCGTGCCTCCTGAGCAAGCCCTCGCGGCGCCAGGTCGACGTGGCTGTCGAGTACATCGGTTTCACGATCGAGGATCAATTTGTCGTCGGGTACGGGCTCGACTACGCGGAGCAGTACCCGGAACCTCCCCCACATTGCCGTGATCAGCTAGCGTCCGGCTTTCACGCCTTCGTGAAGCCAGCCGGCGGCCACCCGGCACATTCCACCGCGGCGTCATGTATAGTTTTGTGCCGTGTCCGTTCAACTCGTCGATCACCCGCTCGTGCACGACGCGCTCGTGTCGCTGCGCGACAAGCTGACGCCGCCGGACGCGTTCCGCCGGATGGCGACGCGCATCAGCGTGCTGCTGGCGGCCGAGGCGCTCCGCACCGTGCCGACCGCCCCCGTCACCGTCGAGACACCGATCGGCCCGGCCGGCGGACGTCGCGTCGCGGCGGACGTCGTCGTCGTGCCGGTGCTCCGTGCGGGACTCGGCATGCTGGACGCCGTACTCGAACTCGTCCCGTCTGCGCGCGTGGGTTACATCGGGCTGCAGCGAGACGAGCGGACGGCGATTGCGTCCCAGGTACTACTCGAAACTGCCAGAACGGCTCGACAGCAGCTTCGTCCTGATGATCGATCCGATGCTCGCGACCGGCGGCAGCGCGTCGGCCGCGCTCACGCTGCTCCGGCGTGCCGGGGCAACACGCGTTCGAATCGTGTGCATCGTGGCGGCCCCGGAAGGCATCGCGTGTGTGGAACGCGACCACCCGGACGTGATTATCTATACGCCTGTGATCGACCAGCATCTGAACGCGCAGAAGTACATTGTGCCCGGCCTCGGCGACTTCGGCGACCGGCTGTACGGTACGACGTAAGAGGTTCACGTCCATGAGCTGGCAGACATCGCTGACATCCATCGAGCCCAACAAGATTCTCGTCCGGGGATACCCGCTCGACGAGATGATGGGCCGCCTGTCGTTTGCCGAAGCCGCCTATCTGCTGCTGATGGGCGAGCTGCCGACCGCCGCGATCGGCCGGATGTTCGCGGCGATCCTCGTTTCATCAATCGACCACGGGGTGACTCCGCCTTCAACGCTCGCCGCGCGCAACGTGGCCACGTCCGGGGCTCCGCTCAAAGACTGCGTGGCGGCCGGTATCCTGGCGTTCGGGCCCCACCACGGCGGCGACATCGAAACGTGCATGCGATTTCTCGATTCCGGCCTGGCCCTCATGCGCAGCGGGCGATCGCTGCAACAAGCGGCCGAGGCGAAAGTCGAGGAATGCCTCCGGCAGAAAGAGGATCCGCCCGGCTTCGGCCACCGCTTTCACACGCGCGACCCGAGGGCGTCCCGGCTGTTTCAGATGGCCCTCGAACTCGAGCTCGAAGGCGAGCACGTCCGGCTGATTCGCGCCATCGAGCACGTGCTGGACGCGCGCGCCTCGGAATTTGCGCACCCGTTGCCCGTCAACGTGGACGGCGCCATTGCGGCGGTCACGGCGGACCTTGGCTTCGCGTACGAGCTCGGCAACGCCGTGTTCCTGATCTCTCGACTGCCCGGGCTCATTGCGCATGCGCACGAAGAGCGGACGCGGCAGGCCGCGATGCGCCAGATTGATCCGAAGGATCACGCCTACGACGGCGCCAGCCAGCGCCGCTTGCCCGAGGGAAGGAAGTAGGACAAACTACTCATCTGGTCATCGAATCATCTGGTCATCTGGTCACTTCCAATCTGTCAATCAATGACCAGATGACTAAATGACCAGATGATCAAATTCGTGATCCCTCCCAGGGGGGCGCTTAGCTCAGCTGGTTAGAGCGCGTGCTTCACACGCACGAGGTCATAGGTTCGAGTCCTATAGCGCCCACCATATTTCATGAAGTCCCCGCGTCTCATCGCGACGACCGCGCTGGCTCTGGCCATCCTGATGCACTCGTCCGGCCTCTCGGCCGAAGTCCTGAAGGCCCGCTACAGGAAACCGGCCCCTGGTTTCACGCTCACTGACTCCAGGCGCGCGCCGATCACGCTCTCGGACTTCAAGGGCAAGGTCGTCCTGCTGGACTTCTGGGCCACCTGGTCGGCGGGATGCAAGATTGAAATGCCCTGGTTCGTGGAGTTCGACGGTAAGTACAGGCGCAACGGCCTCGCGGCCATCGGCGTTTCGATGGACGAAGAAGGATGGGCGATCGTGGCGCCCTACCTGGACGCGCACGCTGTCAGCTATCCGATTGTCCTGGGAGATTCGGATGTGGCGGACCGCTACAGCGTCGCCGCGTTGCCGGTCACCCTCCTGATCGACCGCAACGGCAAGGTTGCCGCCAGGCACTATGGCGTCGTGGACAAGGCCGGCCTCGATAGCGAAATCCGCAAGCTGCTGAAGGAACGGCCGAAGCCGCCGAAGAAGTAGTCCTCACGCCGCCGCGCCTTGAAGTGATGTCGCGATGGTCCGGTGCCGGACGCCGCCTCGCTGAGGCGACGCCCGGAAGCTTGCGAACGTCGATCTTCCGCGTTTCGCAACTCGCCGCACCGGTCGGCGATGAGAGCGGCGATCGTTTCAGGATGAGAGGCGGGATTTTCGAAAGACCTGCATCACGGCGCGCGCGCCAGCCAGGAGCGCAACGCCCTGCCGGGCTGGCGTCAACACGTAGCTCTGCAGCCGCTGCGCGGTTTGATCGATTCGGGACATGACGTCCGACGTGGCGCGCTCGACCCGGCCCAGCTGATCGCGAACGGACTCGAGCGCGTTGAGCCCTTCGGCCGCCATCGCATCCACATGCGCCAGCAAGGGCATGGTGGCCTTCTCCATCTTCGAGAAGGCGTCCGTGAAACGCTTCGCGAGGACGAATCCGGCGATCACGACCGCCGCCTGGACGACGGCCAGGATCAGCGTGGAGATCGCCAGGATGGCGAGGAAGACGTGGTCGTTTGGTGTCACGCGAGATCTTTCTCTTTGGCGCGCTGGTAAGCCTCGCGGCCCTGCTCGATCGCCACGGACACCGTTTCCGTACCGTGGTCGATGACGTCGCGGCCCTGATCGATCACGCTGTTCATCCTGGAACGCCATTGATCGAGACTCGTGACCATCGCGTCGGTCCCCTGCTGCATGAGGTCACGGGCCCTGGACGCCGCGGCAGCCGCCTGCTCGCGGGCCTCACGGGCGCGGCGACCGATGTACTGCCGAGACTCGCGCCCGCTCGCGGGCGCGCACAGCAGCGCGACGATGGCACCGCTTGCGGCGCCGAGAAGGAACAGCAGGAGACCACTGGCGACATCCGATCGTTCCGTTGTTGGCATGCTCATCGCCCCTCGAAATGAGTCCACTCGCTTAGCGTCCAGTCAGTGCACCATGCAACATCGCTGCCCGGCGCTTCTCGAGGTGGAGGTCTGAACAGTCCGGATAGAACACCAAACGGCACATCGGTTGCTCAATGATCGAGAGAGGTCGGCTCAGCTCGTAATTAATGCCGGGTTGGCGCCGCCAGGCCCGTGTACGCGAAGCCGACATAGCGTCGTTTTTCACGTCTCAACCGTGCAGTCGCTCCCCACGCGGCTCATCGCTTTCCTTGGTTCGCCTGCGGGAATCTTCGTGCTCGCCGGTCTCGACTCAACGCTGTTCTTTTCGTTCCCGGGTGGTATTGACGCCGCCATCGTTCTCGTCGCGGCCCAGGGCAGCCACGAGCGATCCTTGCTCATCGTCGGCTCGGCAGTCGTGGGATCGATGGCGGGGGCCGCCGTGACGTTCTGGACCGGCGCGCGGATTGGCGAACATGGACTGGACGGCTACATCCCGCCGAGACGTCTGATGCGCATCCGGCAGAAAATACGCAGCGTCGGGTCCGTGCGGCTGGCCGCGCTCGATCTCGTTCCCCCGCCGTTTCCGTTCACGCCGTTCATTCTTGCGGCCGGCGCCCTCGACGTGAACACTTCCCGATTCTTCGTGACTCTCGCCGCATGCCGCGTCATTCGTTTCGGCGGCGAGGCCGTCCTTGCATCGTTATACGGAAGGCGACTGCTGCTGTGGGCCCACTCCCGTCTCGCCGCCAGCATCGCGTTCGCCGCGTGCATGGTTGCCGTGGCGCTGACGATCGCGTCGGTCGCCAAAGTTGTCGCTGGTTCCCGACAGCAGGGGCGACCGACGCGTTGAGCGCTTCGTTATTTATTCCGGCCGGTTGCCGATATCGCCTCCCGTCACGCCGGTGCCGGTCCTGTAGTTCCGCGTGCCGCCGACCTCGGTTCCCGCATTGCCGGTGGTTCGCTGGGAGACGTCGCGCGACCCGGGGCGCTCCGTGTCTTCGTCGCTCTCTTCCACTCCGGAGGGTCCCGCTATATGGTCGTGCGCAGCCGGAACCGGGTTGATGTCGCCGAGAATGCCGCGCGTGTGCAGATCGCTCTCTTTCGCCATCGTGGCCTCCATAACCGCCTCAGCGGTGTCACGATGCGAAAAGCAAGGTGCGTTCCATCCGCATCCAGCGCTCAGCTCGCTGCATGCCCGGAACGATACAATGAGCGCGATTCATGAACCGACGATCGGCGTCTCTTTTCTGGTGCAGCCTCATCGCGACCCTGCTGGTGGTCTTCCGTTCGTATCCCTTCCTTGCGTACGAGCATCTCGATTTCGATTCAGATCAGGCAATCGTCGGGCTGATGGCCAAGCACCTGAGCGAGTTCAGGACGTTTCCGCTCTTCTTCTACGGGCAGCACTACATGCTCGGCGTCCAGGCGTGGATCGCGGCACCGTTTTACTGGCTGGGTGGGCCGACCGTCGCGATGCTGCGTATGCCGCTTCTGCTGATCAACGCGGCGGTGGCCGTCTGGCTGTTGCGCGTGATCACTCGATCGACCGGCTCGGCGTACCTGGCACTCGCCGCCGTTCTCCCACTGGCCGCCGCGACCCCGGTGCTCTCAGCCAACCTGCTCGAGACGCTGGGCGCCAGCGTCGAGCCGTTTCTTTACGTGCTGATGCTCTGGGCGCTGCGTGACCGGCCGGCGGCCTTCGGCGCCGTGCTGGGCATCGGATTTCTGCACCGGGAGTTCACGATCTTTGCCCTCGGCGGCGTCGTGGTGGCTTTCTTCTATGAGCGAGGCCGCTACCGCCTCGCGGATCTGCGCCGGGCAGCGTGGGCGGCCCTCGCGTTCGGCGGAGTCTGGCTTGTCGTGGATCAGCTCAAACGACATATCAACACGCTCGGTCCGGCGGGAGGCATTGCCACCACAGCCCCGCTGACACTCCAGTTCGAGACGCTCCTCGCGCGCGTGACGCTGGCGCCTGCCCAAGCCGTGTCGAAACTATGGCAGGTGTTCACCGACGTGATGCCGGATCTGCTGGGCATGCGCAGCTTGCAGCCGCTCCATTACAACATCAACAGCAACGTGATCGTCGGGTCACCGGTGATCGCTTTCCTGCTGCTGGCCACCTGGGCGATTTGTCTGGTTCGTGTTTCGAGCCGGCTCTGGGTGTCGAGGCCTTCGAACGGGCCTGCGCGGCCGTCACCGTTTTGCGTCTATCTCGCTGCCATCGGCGCCCAGGCGCTGCTGGCCTACTCGCTGTCAACGATCGATCCGCGGTTCCCGGCGATCCTTCGGTACGCCTTGTTCGCCGTGTTTCTGCCCATCGCGCTCGTCACGGCGTTCTTCGAACTCGAACGCCGGCGCAGCCTTCAGATCCTCGTCGCGTTCATGCTGGCGCTCTCCGGGTCTCTGAACGTCCGCGACAGCTGGCGCTTTGCCGCCGAGTACCGCGCCGTGCCGCCACCCGCCGACGAGCACCGCATCCTGGCCGACGATCTCATCGCCCACGGCGTTCAGTACGGCTCCGCCATTTATGCCGACGCGTACATCACGGACTTCTTCGCCCGCGAGCGCGTCATCCTGGACTCCACGGAGAAGGTCCGAATCGGCGCCTACCAGGCGGACGTCTCCCGCCACCTTGCCTCCGCCGTCAGGGTCGTCCGCCAGCCTTGCAGCGCGGGGCGTCCGGTCGCGTCCTGGTGCATCGTCGATCCGCTCCGGCGTTGACCGAAATCGGTCCACCGGATGTAGTATCTGCGCATGCGACATCATGTCCGGACATTGTTCCCGTTCGTCGGGGCGTCCCTGCTCACAGCCGGGGCCGTCGTTTTCGCCGCAGACTACTCCCTGACCGTCAACAGGGATCGGCTGGTGAATGCGCTCAACGAGCCGCAGAACTGGCTCTTGATGAACGGCGACTACGGTTCCACGCGCTATTCGAAGCTGACGCAGATCAACCGCGACAACGTGAAGAACCTGCGCATGGTCTGGGCGCTTGCGCTCGGCGGCATGCAGGACGTCGGACAGAACGGTCCCGAGAACGAAATGAACCCGCTCATCGACAACGGGTACATGTACACGTCCGATGGCTGGGGAACGGTCTACAAGATCGACGTGCGGAATCCCGGCCGGGCCGAGTTCGTCTGGACGGCCGATCCGGGCGTGAAACACGAAGGCAACGCCCCGCGCACGCGCGGCATCGCTCTCTGGGAAGACAAGGTCGTCGCGAACCTGCCCGACGGCCGCGTGATTGCCATCAACCGCGACAACGGCGAAATCGTGTGGGACAAGAAGATCGCCGTCAAGAACGAGTTCGGCGGCCAGGAAAAATTCCTGACCGCTCCGCTCGTTGCCGACGGCAAGGTAATCATCCAGAACGGAGCGGGCGACGCGGGCACGCGCGGATGGGTCGCGGGGCTCGACGTCAAGGACGGCAAGGAGCTGTGGCGCTTCTACACGGTGCCGAAACCGGGCGATCCCGGCAGCGAGTCGTGGAAAGACGATCACAACGCGTGGAAGACGGGCGGGGGCGGCATCTGGCAAACCGGGTCATTCGATCCGGCCACGCATCTGTACATCGTCGGCACGGGCAACCCGTATCCGATCTACGACCCGCAGTTCCGTCCGGGCGACAACCTCTACACGAACTCGGTGATCGCGCTCAACGTCGAGACCGGAAAGCTCGCGTGGTACTTCCAGTACACGCCGAACGACTCATGGGACTTCGACGAGATCGGCGTTCACATGCTCTATGACGCGAAGATCGGCGGCACGGTGCGCAAGATCGTCGGCCACTATGCCCGCAACGGGTTCTTCTATTCGCTCGACCGTACCAACGGCCAGTTCATCAAGTCCGAAAAGTACGTGAACGATCTGAACTGGACGAAAGGCATCGATCAGAAGACCGGGAAGCCCGTCGAGTACAGCCCGAAACTCGACGTGCAGTTCTACAACGAGGAAGCGCGCGCCCTGCGCGGCGACGGCATGAAGCGGACCTGCCCGACGTGGCACGGCGGCGTCGCGCACCAGCCGCTCGCCTACAACCCGGTGAAGGGAATCGCCTACGGCGTCGGGACCGAGGGCTGTTTCTCGCAGAACGGCGCGGCCGTCGGCGTCCTCTCGAAGGACGGGGGCACCGACCCGAAGACGAGCCAGCAGCGCAAGTACAGCAGCGACCTGTACTACGGCGCCGTCACGGCGTTCGACGCCGTGAATCACAAGGTGATGGCGAAGGCCGTGACCGACATCGAAATCCGGTCCGGCGTGACGGCCACGGCCGGCGGACTGGTGTTCACGGCTTTGCAGGACGGCTGGATCGTGGCGTACAACGACGAGACGCTGGAAGAACTCTGGCGCTTCAACGTCGGCACCCCGCTGAAGGGCGCCCCCGTCACCTATGCCATCGGGCCCAGACAGTACCTGGCGGTTCAGACGAGCGGACGCCATCTGCACCCGGTGAACTGGGACAAGCTGCAGAACTCGAGCTATCTGTTCGTGTTCGCGCTCAACTAGAGCGTTTGTCAGCCGTAGCGTCCGCCTTCAGGCGGACGCTACCCGGCCGGCTGAAGCCGGCCGCTACGGCATTGTGAAAAACTACGGGCGATAAGCTCGCTACTGAGGAAGCTCCTTGCACACGTCGACCTCGGAGCCCCGGTACTCGATGCACTTCGGCCTGGTCATCGGCCCCTGGCCGACAACTTTCACCTGGAGAAAGTCCAGAATCCGCTCGATTTCACGAACCTGGAGCGTTGCGGGCGGATCGGGCATGTCCAGACCCTTGCTCTTCAAGTCGGCCGCCTTCATGCTGTAGCAACGGCCGTCGCTGTACGCGAGCCGATCGTACGCCGGCATGCCCTTCCCGGGCCTGCCGCACTTAATCACCATCGACAAGAGCTCCCGGCTGAGCCGCGTGGTCCGCAGATTGGCGCCGTCGGGCATCTGCGTGTCCATCTTCCTGCCGTCGGCCGCCCACCCGTGACACGACTGGCAGTCGCCCTTGGTCCGGAAGAGCCGCATCCCCTCGGCGACGTCCTCCGCCTCAGGGGCCTGCGCGTGCGCGGTCCCGGACGCGAACCCCACGCCCATGGCGGTCACGCTCAGCCCGAGCGCCGCCGCACCGAACCACTTCAGCCAGGCTATCCTCGACACCATCGGGGATTTCTCCTCCGACGGATAGTAGCAGGTCCGGCTGCCGGCCAGAGGCCGCGTTACAATACAACTCGGAGGAGCGCCGCCATGAAGGTTCTTGCGCTTGTTGCTTCCTTCCTCCTGGGAACAGTCGCCCTGTCGGCGCATCATTCGTTTGCGGCAGAGTACGACGGGACCAAGCCGGTCACGGTGACCGGCACGGTCGCGAAGATCGACTGGACCAACCCGCACATCCATTTCTACGTGGACGTCAAAGATGACGCGGGCGCAGTCACGCAGTGGAAGTTCGAGGGTTACCCACCCAACATGCTCGTCCGCCAGGGATGGAAGCGAAACGTCACGATGAAACCGGGCGACGTTGTCACCGTGTTTGGTTGGCGCGCCAGGACCGATCCGAATCTCGGCGCGTCGCGAGAGGTCACGTTTGCGAACGGCAGCAAGCTGGCTTCCGGACCGCCGGCCGGAACGGGCGGTCAGTAGCCATGTCACGGCCCACCTGCGTTACCCTCGCCGCCGCCACGCTGGTCAGCGTTCTCACTGCGGCCGCTTTCGCGCAGACCGCAGCAACTCGCAAGGACGCGGGGAGACCGGCAGGCCCCGGCGCGGTTCGCAAAGTACCGCGCGCCGCAGACGGCAAGCCCGACCTCTCGGGCATCTGGATTACCGGCGCGCTTCAGCTCCTGATCGGTGAAGCGGAGGCCGCGGCCATCCGTCAGGCTGATGCCGCCGCTGGACGCCAGCCGCCTCCGCGCCCCGAGCCGCCGCCGTACAGGCCCGAGGCCGAAGCCAGACGGCAAGCCTATGTCGCCCGCCGCGGCATCGACGACCCGATGGCGCGCTGCTTTCTGTCGGGTGTGCCACGCATTACAACGCGTCCACTGCCCTTCCAGATCCTTCAGATGCGCGGACAGGTCATCCTGCTGTACGAGGCTCATCACGCGTTCCGCGTGATCCCGACGGACGGACGGCCGCATCCGGAGGACATCGAGCCGTCGTTTCTCGGCGATTCCGTGGCCCGCTGGGAAGGCGACACGCTGGTGGTCGACGTGATCGGCTTCAATGAAAAGACGTGGCTGGCAGGCGTGGGCACCATCCACAGCGACAAGCTGCACGTGACGGAGCGCTACACGCGCGACTCCTACGAGACTATCCGGTACGAGGTCACGATGGAGGATCCCGAAGTCTTCACCAAACCGTGGCACGAGGTGGAAATCTTCCGGCTCCGGCCGAACGAACGCCTTCGCGAGTACGAGTGCATCGAAAACAACGAGGACCTGTTGCGGTTCGAAAAACTGCTGCAGACGGATCCCGCTCTCAAGGACGCGCCAACACGATGACGGACACGATCACCGATACGACGCCCAACACTGGGGGCCGCGAGGTCCTGGGCTTCCAGACCGAGGTCCGCCAGCTTCTCCATCTCATGATTCACTCCTTGTACGGCAACAAGGAGATCTTCCTTCGCGAGCTCGTGTCGAATGCCTCCGATGCCTGCGACCGTCTCCGCTTCGAGGCGATCACCGACTGGGCACTCCTTCGGGACGACCCGGATCTCAGGATTCGCGTTTCCGTGGATGCGGAGGCCAGAACGATCACCGTATCCGACAACGGCATCGGCATGTCGCGGGACGAAGTCATCGCCAACATCGGGACTATCGCCAAGTCGGGCACCCGCGAGTTTCTCCAGCACCTGACCGGCGACCAGGCAAAGGACGCCAACCTCATCGGCCAGTTCGGCGTCGGCTTCTACTCGTCGTTCATCGTGGCCGATCGCGTCACGCTGATCACGCGCAAGGCGGGCACGACCGCCGAGCACGGTGTCCGCTGGGAGAGCGCCGGCGAGGGCGACTACAGCATCGACACGGTCGTCCGTGAAGCCCGCGGGACGGACGTCATCCTGCACCTGCGCGCGGGGGAAGACGACCTGCTGCAGACGCCGGCGCTGCGCCAGATCCTCCGGAAGTATTCGGACCACATCACGATGCCGATTTTCATCGGCGACGAGCAGGTGAACCAGGCGTCCGCATTGTGGGCCAGGCCGAAATCCGAGATCACCGCGGAACAGTACGACGAGTTTTACAAACATATCGCGCACGACTTCGAAACGCCGCTCGCGCATACCCACGCGAGGGTCGAGGGCAAGCAGGAGTACACCCTGCTGCTGTTCATCCCGCGGCGGGCACCGTTCGATCTGTTCCACCCCGGACACAAGCACGGGATCAAGCTGTACGTCCGCCGCGTCTTCATCATGGACGATGCCGAGCAGTTGATGCCGGCGTATCTCCGTTTTGTCCGGGGCGTCATCGATTCGAGCGACCTGCCGTTGAACGTCTCGCGCGAGATCCTGCAGCAGTCCGCCGACGTCGAGGCGATTCGCGCGGCATCCGTCAAGCGCGTCCTCTCGCTCCTCGAGGACCTGGCGAAGCACAAGCCGGACGACTACGCGACGTTCTGGAAGGAATTCGGAGCGGTCTTCAAGGAAGGCGTTGGGGAAGACGCATCCAACGCGTCCAGAATCGCCCCACTCCTGCGGTTTGCATCCACCCGCACGGAGGGCGAAGAGCAAACGGTGTCCCTGCCCGATTACGTCGCCCGCATGAAGGAGGGCCAGACCCGAATCTTCTACATCACGGCCGACAGCGCGCAGGCCGCGAGGCACAGCCCCCACCTGGAAGTGTTCGGGAAGCTCGACGTGGAAGTACTGCTGCTCTTCGACCGGGTTGACGAGTGGGTGGTGTCGCACCTGACCGAGTTCGAAGGCAAAGCCCTGGAATCGGTCACGAAAGGCGACCTGGATCTCGGCCCGCTCGCCAAAGACAGCGCCGAGGGTGAAGCTCGTCCGAATGAAGGCGAATACAAGGATCTTCTCGACAGAATGAAAGCTGCACTCGCCGATCGCGCATCTGAGGTTCGGCTGACCGATCGCCTCACGACGTCACCCGCCTGTGTCGTGGCCGATCGACATGGGATGAGCACACATCTCGAACGCCTGCTCAAATCGGCCGGGCAGAAAGTGACTGCCGGAAAGCCGATCCTGGAGATCAACGCCCGGCACCCGCTCGTGGAGCGGCTCAAACACGAACCCGATGGGCCCCGGTTTGCCGACTGGAGCCATGTGCTGTTCGATCAGGCGCTTCTCGCGGAGGGCGGCCAGGTGGACGATCCCGCCGCCTTCGTCCGGCGGCTGAATGACCTGATGCTGAACCTCGCGGGCGGCCCGGCCTCGCGAATCTGGACACCGTAGCAGGCCGCTGAAGAACGCGGCCTGAACGTAGAACGTCAAACGTAGAACGCACAATTCGCGACTGACGTTCTACGTTTTACGTTCCGGCTGCCTTCTCAGCAGCCGGCTGCTACTGGATGCGGGTCGCGCGCGTTCGCGCCTCGCCCATCAACGTCGACGCATCGTTTGCGTCGTGATCGGCAAGACTGACAACGCCGGCGTGCGCGGTGGCGAACGGGGCCAGGCCTTCGTCGGCGCCGGAGAGACGCCTGAGCCTCGCCACGACGCGCGTCGCCTCCACGAGCGACGTGCTCGGCAGCACAATGCCCACCTCGCCCGTCGGGAGCGCAACGGCGATGTCCACCGCGCGCAGCTGGGCACGCAGTTCGCGCACCCACTTCCTGACCGTCAGCGGCTGGACGCTGCCGGGTTTCACGACGATGACGGCGAGTTCGGTGCCGGTTTCACGGGCCAGTTGGATCTGCTGCTGCAGAATCTCGTCGAACGGGCGCTCGGTGCCGCGACGGCCCCGCACCAGCTCGTCGCGTTTGAGCAGCGCCGCGGTCCAGCAGCCGAACACGGACGCCGCGGCATCGAGCAGGCGCTGATCGCGCACGAGCGCGGGACTGCGATCGGCTGGAGCCAGGGCGAGCAACAACTCGCACGAATCGAGCAGCGGCTGCCGCATGCTGACACCACCATGGGCGCTCCAGGACGAGAGCGCATCCACGTCCCCGGAGCCCATGAGCACGGCGCCATCCAGCCTCGTGACCGAAAGCGCCGCGGGCCTGCCTGTCGCGGCCGTCAGCTGCTGCAGCGCACGGCCGATTTTTTCATCCGCCGAGTCCAGTCCGCCGACGAGGGCCTGCAACAGCGCCCACGTCAGCCGGGACATTTCCGCCGCGCGCGCAGCACTGAGCACTTCGCCCAGTACGTTGACGAGCGCCGCGATGCGCGCTTTCGACTCTGGCGCAATCTCCCCGAGGAACACCAGCAGCCACGCCGGATTCACGCCGTCCGGTACCTGAGCGACCGACACGGGGCCATGCGGCGGGAAGCCCGCGCTCTGCATTTCGGCAGGAGTCAGCGGGATCAGTCCCCCGTCGTCTCGCAGACTGGATGGATCGATGCCGGCGGGCGCCAGCTCGGGGTTTGCGCCGCTCAGTACGACGGCGCGCGAAAATGTCTTGTTCAGTGCGGCCGCGTACGCCCGCACATCGAGGTCATCCCAGATCGCCAGCGCCTCGATGAACACGTGTATGACCGCGGTTTCGGAACCGAGGACAGCCTGCTCACTGACGACGCGACAGAACGCGGAAATCTGGCGCCATTCCGTATCGCGTCCCGAGTCCGTCCCGCCGGCGGGCTTGGCGACCATCTCCGCCAGCCATCCCGTCATCAGCTCGAGGCCGCGGCCGCCCTGC
>CAVSND010000004.1:0-44978 GCA_963729215.1 uncultured Acidobacteriota bacterium
GTGCACGGGTTGCGCGGCTCGTCCGCGCGCCGAAAACGCCGGAAGCATGGCTTCGAGGAATGGCAGCCCGATCGTCGCGCCCATGCCTCTCAGAATGGTTCGCCGCGGCAGCGTGTGTTTCGGCACCAGCATCGTCCTATCTCCTCGCCACCGTCGCGGGCGTGTGATCGGCGGGCATCGATCGCATCAGGAACGCCGGACTCTGGACAATCCCGACGACGAGCGCCGACCAGCGATAGTTGTTCGCCGCCGCGTCGCGGACGATCTTCCTGACCGCAGGCCGATCCGAATACTCGATCGGGCGGCCCAGCCCGTAGGCCATCAGCTTCTCGGTGACCGTGCGCGGAAACTGCTCCGGGTCGGCGAGCAGCAGGGCGCGCAGGCCGGACAGGCCGTCCACCTTGTCGCCGCCGACCGTGGCGCCGCTGGCGTCCACCGCTTTGCCCGCCTCGTCTACCGTTCGCCACCCGCCGATGACGTCGAAGTTCTCCAGCGCGAAGCCGAGCGGATCGATGACGGCGTGACAGCTGCTGCACGAAGGATTCTGCCGATGGCGCGCCAGCCGTTCGCGCATCGACGCCGGTGGCGCGCCCGGCTTGTTTTCGAGGTTCGTATCCACCCCGGGCGGAGGCGGCGGCACCGGCAGGCCGAAGATATTGTTCAACAGCCACTTGCCCCGGAGCACCGGCGACGTGCGATCCGGATAGGACGTCGTGGCCAGCAGCGCGCCTTCGGCCAGCAGCCCGCCGCGCTGATCGGGGTTCGGCAGATCGACGCGGCGGAACCGGCTGCCGTAAACCCCGGGAATGCCGTAATGGCGTGCCAGCCGCTCGTTCACGAACGTGTAGGTCGCGTTCAGCAGCTCCGCGACGCTCCGGTCTTCGCGAATCGTGCTGCCCACGAAGAGCTCCGTCTCGCGCTGAAAGGCCTGGAGCAGGCTCAGGTCGTAGTTCGGATAGCGCTCTGGATCGACGACGACTTCCTCGACGCGCCGGAGGTTCAGCCACTGCGCCGCGAAGTTGCCGACCAGCCCGTCGATCGCCCGCGGATCGGCGAGCATCCGCCGCACTTCCTTTTCGAGAACCGGGGGATTCGTCAGCTGCCCGCGCTCGGCCAGTGACAGCAGCCGCTCGTCAGGAATACTGCTCCAGAGAAAGAACGACAAGCGCGACGCGACCTCGAGATCGGCGAGGCGATGGACGCCGGATGTCCGGCTGACGGCGGACGCTCCGGGCGACGGCTTCGGATCGCGGTACACGCGCAGCAGGAATTCCGGATCCACCAGCATGCGCTCGAGCGCGAATTGAACGCCCGCCCTGAAATCGGCGCCGCCCTTTCGTCCGCTGTCGTAGAACTCGAGCAGCGTCTGAACGTCCGCATTCGTCACGGGCCTGCGATACGCGCGGCGCGCCGTTGTCGAAAGAATCCTGGTAGCGCAGGCGCGCTGGCCGGCGGCGCCAGGCGAGTCGCAGGCGAATAAGTCGCGCCGGCCGGAAGAAACGGCACCCGCCGCCGAACGCGCGAACGGTCCGCCGATCTGAACAGCGCCGACGTTCGCGTAATCCATGTAGACCTGGTCGTTGGCGATCACGCGGCCGCGCTGCAGGGGCTGTGGCAGCCCTTCCGGTTCCCAGAGCTCTCGCACGAACGACACACCGACGATATGCAATCCGGCCGGGACGGGCACGCGAAGCTGCAGGCCCGCGTCCCCGCCAAACTGCATGTACTTCTCCCACGAATCGTCTCCCGCGAAACCGGGTTCGCCGTCGCCGGCGTAGCTGGCCGCGGCCGGCCGTCCGGTCGCCGCCCCGCCGACGGTAAAGCGCTTCAGCAGGGCTCCGTCGAGCCGCACGTCGAGCCGCTGCGGCCATCCCATGCCTTTGAGGTAGTCCTGGTACTGCCGTTGAAGCCGGACTTTGATCAGGTACTCGCCGCTCACCGGGAAGTTGTGCCTGATCGCCATGCCGCCGCGCGAGCCCAGCGGCAGGTCCTCGCTCTGCCGATCGTCCTGGTTGACGAACAGGGGAATCTCGAAGGTCTCGTTGCCCGGGACCGCGGGTGCAAGGCCCGTGGCGATGCGCGTCACCTGGCGGGCGACGGACAAGTACCGTTCCAGATGCGCCGTCGAGATCGACAGGACGTCGGCGAAGTTGTCGAAGCTGCCGTCGGCGGTCTCATCGCCGGGCAGCAGCGACTTCACATCGAGACTGAGCGGATCGATGCCGAAGAGGTCGCGGATCGCGTTGCTGTACTCCGCGCGATTGAGCCGGTGGACGGCGCCGATCCGGCCCGGATCGGGATGCAGCGCCCACGCACGATCGATATCCTGCTCGATCGCGCCGGCGGCGGCGCGATACGCCGCGGCGTCCGGCCGCGGCCGCCCGGGCGGCGGCATCGAGCGCGCCCGGAGCCGCGCGATCACTTTCTCCCAGGCTTCCGCGTGATCCCCCGGCGCGGCGGCGCTCAGGGCTTCGAGGTCGAGGCCGGCGGTGTGCAGCTTCTGGTTGTGGCAGCCGACGCAATACTGATCGATCAGCGCCTTCGGGGCAGGAGACGGCGCCGTCCGGACACCCGGCGCCAGGGCGACGACCCAGCCGCCGACGAGGAGCACGGAGATTCTACGCGTCGATCGCCTCCGCAGGTTGGGGCGCCTCCCCCGTTTGCGCTCATTCTGCCTGCAGGCCCGCGACAAGTAAAGGACTTGTCTGCACTTACCGCCCCTTCACGATTTAGCCGAACGGCTCGATCGCAAGTAGTGCGGACTGAACGACATGCCGTAAGAGGTGGTCACCTTGTGCGCCGCCTTCTCGCGGGCAAACTCCTCCTGAGATCGCCGGATCGCCGCCAGCTCTTCGTCGTCACAGATCCGCAGCGACACCTCCTCGCGCGGCACGAAGAACACCTGGCCGATAGGCTGGCTCTGCGTTCCGGACAGCATTTCGCCGGGCTGCAGGACGTAGCGGAATTCGGTTTCGTGCATGTACCAGTCGGTTTCGACCCGCACGATCAGCATCGGCGCGATGGGGCGTTCGATCATGTTGAATACGGGCGTGTACACGGAGTCCCATCCCTGCGGTGTGTGAAAATTCCACGCGCCCCGGAGCGTCAGGCCGCCGGGCGGCGTCCCCAGATCCTCCGGCACGATGAATGTCCGCATGGTGGCGAGAGCCTCGTCGCGGGTCACGGCCGGTTTGGGCGTCAGCAAGGCGACTTCTTCCCGGAATGCGCCGATGCCGCCGACCGGCAGCGAGACGGTGACGGAGAAAATCGGCAGCCACTCCGTGCCGGCCGGATTCACGTAGTAGATGAACTGGTAGCGCCCTTCCCCGCTGTGTTCGATGCTGTACGACTCCTCGGCCGCCAACGGCGGGTAGACGAGAAATCCGAGCGAGCTGCCGGCTTCGAGCACCGGACAATGGCGGGCATGTTGCGGCAGGAACGGCCGCTGTCCATCGCGGCGCGGCTTCAGGCCGACGCCGGGACGCCGCGCGTTGGGGAAGAGTCGAACGTCCATCCCCGTATCTTATAACCCGCTACTTCAGCAGGCTCCCGACGGCGCGATCATAACCAGGCCGCACGTCGTCCTGGCACCGGGCGACAAACCCCAGATCCCGCAGACGTCCGTTGTCCAGCCCGTAAATCCATCCGCGGACGTCGATCGCCTGGCCACGCGCCCAGGCGTCCCGCACGGACGTGGTTTCGCAGACATGCCGCGTCTGCTCGATCACGTTCAGCTCGCACAGTCGGTTGATCGCCTTTTCCGCGGGACAGCGCATCCAGTACACGTTCGTGCTGCTGCCGCACGTCCTCGACGTGGCGCAGCCAGTTGTCGCTCAACCCCACCTTCGCCCGCTGCCACACGGCCTGCACGCCGCCGCACCCGTAGTGTCCGGTCACGATCACGTGGCGCACGCCGAGCACGTCGATCGCGTATTGGAGAACCGAGAGGCAATTGAGATCGGTGTGGACCACGACGTTGGCGACATTCCGGTGAACGAACAGCTCGCCGGGCGCCAGCCCCACGATCTCGTTCGCCGGCACGCGGCTGTCCGAGCAGCCGATCCACAGATAGGCGGGCTTCTGCTGTTCCTGCAGCCGCGCGAAAAATCGCGGGTCGCCCTCCAGCATGCGCGCCGCCCACGCGGCGTTGTTTTCGAACAGACGTGCGAGATCGGCCATTCCGGTCAGCGTACCATGCCGGCGTCGATATTTTTCAGACGCGGAGAGACTGACGGAGGTAAGATATCTCTCCGAAAGGAGGGCCTGTCCTGATGCGTGCCGCCGAAGAACTTCCACGGGACAGGTCTGCCCTCTTCATCTAGTCATCTGGTCATCTAGTCATTGGTCATTTGATGTTGATCTAGAAGGTCAGCAGCCCGTCCCTCTCTCTTCCCACAATTTTTCGCAGCACGAAAAGAGAGGTCCGAAGTGTCACTACTTGAACACTGGGGATGGGGCACGTTCTTCGAACAGCAGATCGTCCAGCACGACCACCGCGGCGAACGGCGCCTCGCGTGGGCACGTATCGTCGAGGAACAGCGAGGGCTGTACCGCATCGAGGGCAGTGCCTCCGGCTGGGCGGAAGTGAGCGGCCGATTCCGGCACGATGCGGTGTCGGCCGCCGACTTTCCCGCGGTTGGCGACTGGGTCGGCGTCACGCCATCCGAAGGCGCATCAATCATTCACGTCCGCCTCGAGCGGCGAAGCACGATCTCGCGTGCGGCTCCCGGACGAGCCGTGACCGAACAGGTCATCGCGGCCAATGTGGACACCATCTTCCTCGTGACCGCGCTCACGCAGGATCTGAACCCGCGCCGGCTCGAACGATATCTGACGATGGTGTGGGATGCGGGAGCCGTGCCGGTGGTCGTTCTCAACAAGGCGGACCTGAGCGATGATCCCGAACGGGAATCCGAGGCCGTCCGCCAGCGTCTCCCGCACGTCGATGTCGTGTCAGTGACCGCCTTGTCTGAGACAGGACTTGCCGCCCTGTCCCCGTACCTGCGGCCGGCGCGCACGGTTGCGCTGCTCGGCATGTCGGGCGTGGGCAAGTCCACGATGGTCAACCGCCTGCTTGGCGGCGATCATCTCAGGGTCGGCGAGGTCCGCGAGTATGACGGGCGCGGACGGCATACGACGACGTCGCGCCAACTCGTCGAGCTGCCCGGCGGCGCGCTGCTCATCGACACGCCGGGCATGCGCGAGCTGCAGCTCTGGTGCGACGAGTCGTCCGTCGAACAGGCGTTCGACGACATCGCGGCCCTCGCCCGCGGCTGCCGCTTCGACGACTGCGGACACGGGTCCGAGCCCGGCTGCGCCGTCGTCCAGGCCGTCGCGGATGGACAGTTGGACGAAGACCGGCTCGCCAGCTATCAGCGCCTTCTTCGAGAAGCGGCCTTCGAGGCACGCAAGCACGACAAGGCGGGCGCCGCCGAGCTGAAGCGCCGATGGAAGCACGCCACCAAGGCGGCACGGGCGATGTACCGGGATCGCGATCGGCAATAATGCTTCGGCTCGTGGCTCGGGGCTCGTAGCTGGTAAGACGGAGGAGGAATGGTGTCGATGAATGTTCGCCAGTGGCGCGCGGCGCTCGTCATTGGAACAGCGGTGCTGTCCGTCTGGGCAGTCGTCAGCGTTGGCGCCGGGCAGGCCGACAAGCCGCGCCCGCCTATGTTCCAAGTCGATCCCGCATGGCCCGTCATTCCCAACAACTGGGTCCTGGGCGAGGTCACATCGATCGCCGTGGATTCGCGCGATCACATCTGGGTGCTGCATCGCCCGCGGTCGATTCCCGCCGAAAAACGCGCACAGGCCGCGCCCCCCGTCCTCGAATTCGACGCGACGGGCAAGCTCCTGAGCAGTTGGGGCGGGGATGCTCCCGGGTACGACTGGCCGGAGCGGGAGCACGGGATCTTCGTGGACTCCAGGGGGTACGTCTGGATCAGTGGCAATGGCGGCTGGCCCCGCCCGACGACGCCGGGTACCGGCGACGACATGATCCTGAAGTTCACGACGGCCGGGAAACTGGTGCTGCAGATTGGACATCGCGGCCAGAGCACCGGCAACACCGACACGGTGAACGTCCATCAGCCGGCCGACACCTTCGTCGACTCACGCGCCAACGAGCTCTACGTCGCCGACGGCTACGGCGATCAACGCATCGTCGTCTTCGACACGAACACCGGCAAGTTCAAGCGCATGTGGGGAGCCTTCGGCAACGCACCAACGGCGGAAATGAAGCCTAACCCGCCGGTGCCGCAGCCGCAGGAGCCGGGCACGGACGGCCCGCCGCAGTTCGGCCTGCCTCACGCCGTCAAGGTGTCGAACGACGGGACCGTCTACGTGGCCGATCGCATCAACAACCGGATCCAGTTGTTCACGGCCGCGGGCAAATATCTCCGGACCGTGCGGGTCACCAATGACGACGCCGCCGTGGTGCCCGTTCCTGCGGGGTTTTCGTTCTCGCCCGACAAGAAGCAGCAATTCCTCTACGTCGTTGATTCCGGGCCCATGCGCGTTGTGATTTTCGACCGCGAGACCATGCGCCAGATTGGCGTAGTCGGCATGCGCGGCGCTGGCCCTGGCGAATTCAACATCGTCCACCACATGGCGGCGGATTCGAAGGGCAACCTGTACACAGCGGAAATCGTCACCAACCGCCGGGCACAGCGCTTCGTGCTGCAGAAAGGCCAGTGATGCGCCGCCTGCTAATGGCGCTCACGTGTTTGTGCTCGGTCACGTTGTCGGCGCAATGGGCGCCATTCGTCCGGCAGGAGGTGCCGAGGACGGCGGATGGCAAACCCAACCTCGACGCGCCGCCGCCGCGGCTTCCGAACGGCCGGATCGATTTTTCCGGCACGTGGGAAAGCCGCATCCCGCCGAGCGGCCGCCTCGGCGGTCCGATGGTGCCGAATATCGGAGACGCGCCGCCGCTCGCCGCCTTTGCGAACATCGCGCAGAACATGAAGGACGGGCTGCCGCTGACGCCGTGGGGCGCTGAACTTCGCCGCCAGCGGATGGCGTCCAACTCGAAGGACAATCCGGACGCGAACTGCCTGCCCATCGGATTCATGCAGCTCCACACGCATTCGCAGCCGCGCAAGATCGTCCAGACGAACAACGACCTCGTCATCATGTACGAGTCGAACTACGGCCTTCGGAACATCTTCACCGACGGCCGACCGCTCCCGGCGAACGATCCGCAGCCGTGGTGGTACGGCTATTCGGCCGGCAAGTACGACGGCGATACGCTGGTGGTCGAAACGATCGGGTTGCGGGACGACGGATGGCTCGATGTGAACGGCGCGCCGTTCACGAGCGCGGCAAAGATCACCGAGCGCTTCCGCCGGCCGGCATACGGGCGGATGGAGATCGACATCACCGTGGACGATGCGAAGGCCTACACGCGGCCGTGGACGGTTCGCGTGAACTGGCGTCTCGGAGCGGACGAGGAGCTGATCGAGTTCATCTGCAACGAGAACGAACGCGACGCGAAACGCCTCAAATGACTTACTTCTTTCCGAACGGATCGAGTCCTTCGGGACAGGCGAATTCCCTGAGCTGATCGTTGCCGGGCGCCGCCTTCCGGTACGTGCGCGTCACCTCCCAGGGCTTCGTCAGCGCTATTGGATCGGTGACGACGATGTGGTCCTCGAGGATCCCGGGGCCGGTGAAGCGGATGCGCTCGTGGACCGTCATCGCGTCGCTGTGCGGCGTGAAACCCTCGATGAACGAAATGTCGTTCAACGCGACCGTGTCCACGACCAGCGTGTCGCCTTCCCAGTGTCCCGTCGAGTATCCGGCATACGTCGGATCGTCAAGAATCTTCTGCGTCGGTTTTCGGCCGTCCAGGTAAACACGCCGCAGGGCGTCGTTCAGCTCGCTGAAGAACGTGATCTTGTCCTTCGTCTGCATCACCTCCATGCCGTACGCCATGTTCATCATGGCCGGCATCCCCGGGGGCAGACACTTGGCGCTGTTGTCGTACCTGGTACGATCCGGCGATCCGCGACTTCCGCATCACTTCCCACTTCGCCATGTAGGCGGGCGTCAGCGACGGCGCGTCCGGCGACCGGCCCTGCGAACCGTCCGAGAGCGGCGCCGACTGGGTCGGGCGCGGCGGCGGTCCTCCGCGCTGCGCACCGGCAGGTGGCGCTCCGCCCCGGCGTCCGCCACCACCGCGACCTTCCTGCATCGGGTAGTACACGCCTGAGAAATCGGGAGGCGCGGCGGCGCCCGCGGCGCTCTGGGCCAGAGGTCTGGCGGGCACCCACAGGATGCCGGCGAAGACGACGGCGCCGAGAATTGCGATCTTCTTCATTGCAGCACCGGCTGGTTGGACAGGATCGTGCCGTCCTCTTTCGTGATCCTGGCAATGATCCCGACTTTGGTACCGTCCTTCGCGGGGCTCATGTCCACGGTGACCTTTTCGCCGGGTTTCAGGGACGCCTTCGTCCAGCCGGCCCTGAGCAGCACGCCTGGAGCACGGCCTTCGACCTGCCATTCGACTTTCCCGCCGTTGGCTTCATCCACCATGAGGTGGAGCCACGTGTGGGGGTTCACCCACCGGAATTCCTTGACGACACCCGTGATGGTGACGACCTTGGTCACCTCGTAAGCGACGTTGCTGTGGTGGGAGTGGGCCGGGCGGGCGAACAGGAGCAGAGCGGCAAACGCGAGAGACGTCACGGCAGCCCGCATCATCGACAACCTCCGCGCGGAACGGACCGGGTGTTCCGCGCGGATTATACGACTCGAGAGTGACGGCGTCCAACACAGCGCAAGACGCGCCGGCGCCTCGATGGGAAGGCGGTCAGTTCAGCGTCGCGTGATCCGGGGGCGCCGGGGCCTCGACGCTGAACGACACCGCGTTCTCGAGCCAGTGGAAGCAGCCGTCGAGATGCGAGAGTCCGCGGTGGATCGCCAGGGTGACGTGGTACTCGCCCGGTTCGAGCGCCGAATCGATCAGGAACGACCACTGCAGAAACTGTCCCGGCACGACTCGCACCGGGCGCCCGCCCTGGCTGCTGTTGGTCGCGTAGACGAGCCGGGATTCGCTGTCGCGCACGGCGATCCCGAGCGTGAGGTCGTTTGCGGCAATCGTGGCACGGGCACAGAGCCGGACCACGACAGCTTCGCCTGGACGCACGACGGCGGAGCCGCTGGCGACACCCTCGCAGTGGCTCGCCACAATCTCGACATGCCGGCTGCCGAACTCTGCGCGCCTGGACGTCGCGCGCGAAGACGCGGCGGCAGCCCGGGTTGCCGCCCGAGTTTTCCGCGACGTCCTGGAACGCTGTTGCGCCCACTTGTAGAGCGCCGCGTCGGCTCGGTTGCGCGAAACCAGCGTCGCCACGACCGCGGGCGATACGCGCTCCCGCGGAAGGCGCCCCGCGGTGACGTTGAGGTGCGGCACCGGTTGGCGCAGGACATCGAGGCGATCGCAGCAGTTGTCGACAAACCCCTGCATGTCCGTGAACACGCCGACCTCGTCGTACCCTTCGAGGCTGGCGATCGCCGCATCGATCAGGTCCTTGTCAGCGAGGCGCTCGGGCGCATCGCAGTGGCGCCACGCGTAGTGGAGCGCCTGGACGTTCGAGCTGGCGACCCGGAGCTCCTCCGGACCATCGACGTAGTCGGCGAGATCGAGATGGACGGCGCCGACGACCCTGGGGTCGTTCAACGCGCCGCTCTGGACTGCCGTGCGCAGCGTGCGATGGAAATAGTACTGGGACAGGAACCGCTCGACAGGTTCGCGAAGCATCGTGGCGTAGAGCCAGCCGGGGGCAAGAGGCTCGCCCGGAAAAAACCAGAAGTGCGCGGCCAGGAGGCGGCGGCCATTCGCGCCTTTGATGGCCACATGATGAGGACACGAAACTTCAGTGACCGATCCGCTGTCGCCAAGGGCCGCGGCCAGCGCCGTCCTGACGCTGGTGCCGCCGGTCTTTGGCAGATGGTCGAAGACGATTCGGGAATACATGTCGGCCCCGGACGCGTGACAGAGTGGACTGCTTCCTCTACACGCGCGGAAACGGCCGAAACCGGCTCACTTTTTCCCGCCAGTGGATGCCGAGACCGGCCATTTGCTCAACGCGGGGCCGCGAAGCAAGACGTGCGCCAGACGGTGAGATGAATCAGATGATAGAGAAATCAGCGCATTCGTACAAGTGGAGGCATCCGTGAAGACGTGTTCGCCTCAAAAATGGCGGCATCCTCACCGAAAGCAGACAGTCGTGTCCTTGTTCGAGCGCAGTGGCCGGGGCGTAACGTTCCGGTAAAGAACTACTTCTGAACCTGCTTCGAGTAGTTGATGAAGCCCTGCTCCTTGCAGTTGTCCTTCGCGTAGGGCGCGTCGGCGACGCCGATCACATCCGATCCCTTGTACACGCCTTTCAGGTAGACCGGATCATCGGCTTCGAACGTCCGCGTCAGTTTCATCGTGTTCGGGTCGAGCGTGAAGCGCTCGACGACGTGGAGCTTGTCGCTGTTGCGGACCGGCGCGTTGAGCACCCCGGGCAGGACATGCGTCGTGTCCACCACGAGCGTGTCGCCATCCCATCGGCCGATGGAATGGCCCGCCCGCGTGAGCTTCGCGCCCGCCGGGTGCTCTTTCGCGTTCATGTAGATCGTGCGCTTCAAGCCCATTTGCCCGTAGAGCAGCTCGATCGTGTCTTTGTTCTGCGTGATGCGATTGACGGGACCGTCGAACGTCCAGTCGAAAATGATGCTGGTCGTTTCGCATCGGAAGCGGGGATTGTCAGCCTGGGCAAAGGCGGCCGCGGCCTGCGTGCCGGCGTCGGTCAGTTCCGACCCACCGTAGAGACGCGGTCCAGCCGGCGGTGCACCGCGGCGTCCGCCGCCCCGGGCCTGAGGACCTGCGGCATCGACCTGCGGCAGGGTGCCGAGCGGCACGAGGCCGCCGCCGGTACCGCGCGGGTTCGCCATCACGAGTTGTTCGGGCGCCCAGTCTCCCGAGATATTCGGCTCGCCGGTCGGCCGCCGCGCGGCACGCCCGGCCACGGCCGGCGTCGCGATCGGGCCGCGTACCTCTGTCAGCGCGCCGCCCGTGCCTTTCACATACTGGCCGTACCGATCCATGTGCGTGCCATCGTTGAACCTGATGGTGTTGAGGTAGCACGAATTCGGATCCAGCTTGTCGGGCGCGGCCTCGACCACGACGGGCACGCCAAGCTGGAACTGCTCTTTCGCCCAGCCGGATCGACGCAGGACGTGGACCGAACGCATCTCGCAGCGATGGTGCGAGACACGCCCGTCCGGTTCCTTGACGTCGAAGTAGAGCCACGAATGCGGGTTGACGAGCTCGACTTTTGTCAGCGTTCCGTTGTACGTCACGGACTTGCTCAGATCGAACGTGCCGCCACCGTGATGCGCGAGCAGCGGCAGGGCGGCGGACACCGTGAGCAGAACGACGCAGGCCGGCAGGCTGGAGCGCCTCATGGAAATCCTCATAGCGCGGTGTAGTCCGTATAGCCCTGCGTGCCGGCTGAGTAAAACGTGCCCGGATCCGGCGCGTTCAGCGCGGCATGTTTCGCGAACCGGTGGGGCAAATCGGGGTTTGCGACAAAGAGCTTTCCGTACACGATGAAATCAGCCTGGCCCGCCGCGAGTGCCGCATCTCCGGTTTCCCGTGTGAATCCTCCGCCCGCCAGGAACGGCCCGGCAAAGAGCGGACGCAGCATCTTGAAGGTATCGGGCATCGCCGACTGCAGAACGTGCAGGTAGGCCAGGCCCATCGGCGAGATGGCCCGGACGAGCGCCGTATAGGTTTCAGCGGGATCGTCATCGCGAATGTCGTTGAACGGCATCGCCGGGCTGATCTTGATGCCCACACGTGACGCCGACCCGGCGGCCCGGGCCATCGCGTCGAGCGTCTCGAGGACGAAGCGCAGGCGCTTCTCGAGGCTGCCGCCGTACGCGTCGGTCCGGTGATTGGCGCCCGTGGACAGGAACTGCAT
Organism: uncultured Acidobacteriota bacterium; assembly: GCA_963729215.1. Lineage (GTDB taxonomy): Bacteria > Acidobacteriota > Vicinamibacteria > Vicinamibacterales > CAVVIG01 > CAVQJU01. The sequence goes on from CAVSND010000004.1 coordinate 11,976, forward strand.
GGGCAGGTAGCCGGACGCGGCATGCAGTTCGACGCCGTCAAAGCCCGCCTCGATGGCATTGCGCGTGGCGTGCGCGTACTCGGCGATCACCGCGGGGATTTCGCCCAGTTCGAGCGCGCGGGGCATGTCGTAGTCCTGCATCCCCTGCGCGTCGGTCCACATCTGTCCGGCCGCGCGGACTGCCGACGGCGCCACGAGCGGCTCTTCCGTGCACCGGTTCGCGGCATGCCCGATGCGGCCCACGTGCATCAGCTGCATGAACATCCGGCCGCCCTTGGCGTGAACGGCGTCCGTGATCTTCCTCCAGGCGGCGACCTGATCCGCGGAGTAGATCGACGGCGTGCGAATGTAACCCTGTCCAACAGCCGAGGGCGCCGTGCCCTCGGTGATGATGAGGCCGGCGGTGGCGCGCTGGACGTAGGTACTCGATCGCCAGTGCGGAGGGGACGCCCAGAGCCTCGGCACGGCACCGGGTCATGGGGGCCATGACCATCCGGTTGCGAGTGTCGAATCCATCGATGCGGCCCGGCGTCATCAGCGTGATGTCTGACATGGGCTAAGACTGTACGACGTCTGGCCCCCGCCACACAATCACACTCGCGGCTCGTGGCTCGCGGCTCGTGGCTCGTGGCTCGCTGTGCTCGTTTTCCGTTTTCCGTTCCTACGTTCTACGTTCCTACGGCAGACTGCCCCGCAGAGACAACTGGACGCTGCCTTCCTTCTTGACGGTGGCGCCGATGCGTGGCTGCAGTGAAGGCTTGTCGGGGCGCTCGTAGGTCACGCGGTACTGGTGGCGCTGGCGCACGGCACTCGCCGCGATCTTCTGCCCGAGTTCCGGCAGCAGCGTGGCCAGGCGGCTGGGGGCCGAGATGTTCTCGTATTTGCCGCCGCTCATCTTGGTGACCTGCAGGCCGATGTCGGTCTGAGCCTGCCCGCCCGATGCGCCGCCCGTCCCCGCGGTCACCGTCACATAGATGGTGATGCCCTTGTCGATGATCCGGTTCTGCAGCTCCATGTACTCCCGGTCGAGCACCCGCGCCTGCCCGAAATCGGACCCCACCATGAGGATCACCGGAAAGCCTGGCACCTTGTCCTTGTCCACCCGGATGGCCGCCTCAGACAGGGCATCGAAAAACATTCCGGCACCGCCGTCCGCACGCAACCAGGCCCAGGCCGGCGAGGAGCTTCTGCTTGTCGGTGGTCGGCTTGATGACGTTGCGGGGTGTGCCGGCCGTCGTGTAGAGCGAGATTTCAGTGCCCTCCGGCATCAGGTCGATCAGCGCCTTCAGACCGTCGCGGAGAGGGTTGATCGGATTGGTGTTCGCGCGGCCGTTGTCTACCAGAAGCTGCAGCTTGGTGGGCCAGTCGATCGACTCGACCTTGATGATCTTGCAGTTGACGTCGTCTTCCGTGATGCCGACGTCGGCGGCCTGCAGGCCCTCGACCGGTTTCCCATCGGTCCCTGTCAGGCTGATGAAAATCTGCTGCTGCTTCTGAGCCGATAACCCGGACACTGCCGACCACGAGGGCCACGCCCAATGACAGTACGAACATGAATTTGGTCATTTGGTCATCTCGTCATCTGGTCATTTAGAGACGGCAACTATAGCCAGGGACAGCAACCGCGGCGAAAAACTCTCGACCTTAGACGCCGCCGGGCCGCGAATGGTTCGACGCGGTTTCATCAGGAAGTCGCAAAGTATTCGTTCTGATACGCCAAATGACCAGATGACCAGATGACCAGATGACCAGATGACGTGTTGCAGTACCTGTGTCAGCCGTTATCAGACAGGCGTACGTCGGGCAAATCCGCTATTATTCGGTGGCGTGCGTGTCATCTCCGCCCTTCTCGCGCTGGCGCTGCTGCAGGTGCCCAAGGCCCTGCCGCCATCCCGCGACCAGCTCTTTACGTTATTTGGCCGTTACCTGGATGCCCTGCGCTTCCAGGCGGGCATCCCCGGATTAGCCGCCGCCATCATTGACAGCGACGGGATCGCCTGGCAGCAGGCGTACGGGCAGCAGGACGCGTCCCGGTCCCTGCTCACCCGCACCGACACACCCTTTCACCTGGACGGGTTGACGCAGATCTTTGCGGCCACCCTGGTGTTGCGCTGCGTGGAGGACGGCCGCCTGACGCTGGACACGCCCATCCGGGCGTTCAGCCCCAACAGCCCCGACGCGGCCGCCACCGTCGGTCAGATTCTGACCCATACGTCCGGAGACCCGCGCGACCCGACCTTCCTCTACCGACCCGCGCGCCTCGACGTCCTCGCATCTGTCGTCAGCGCCTGTACGGGACTCTCCTTCCGTGTCGCGGTCGCCGGCCTCCTGAATAGCCAGGCCATGGGCGATTCGGTGCCCGGGCCCGATGCCGCGAAGGACCCGGCGCTCATCGAAGACTCCGAACGCTACGCACGCGTGCTCGAGCGCCTCGCCATCCCGTACGCGGTTGACGACGACAAGCGAGCGTCCCCGTCGCACTACGTCCCGACGACGCTCACGCCATCGGCCGGACTGGTCTCGACGGTGCTCAATTTCGCCGAGTTCGATCGAGGCCTTCGACAAGGTCTTCTGCTTCGAGCAGATACGCTGGCCGCCGCCTGGCGCCCGCCGGTCGGCCGGAACGGCTCGCTGCCGCACGGTTACGGCTGGTTCGTGCAGACCTACCGCAACGAACCCGTGATCTGGCAGTTCGGCATGGGCGCCAATGCCTCTTCCTCCCTGGTGCTGACACTGCCGGCCCGCGACCTCACGCTGATCATGGTGGCGAACAGCGATGGACTGGCGAAGCCGGTGACGCTTGCCTCGGGCGACATCATCGTGTCGCCGTTTGCACGCATGTTCTTCCAGTTGCTGATCAAGTAAGGCGCCTGCACCTCCATGCGAATCGGTCCGGCTGGAATCATGACGGTTGGTCTGCTTCTGGCCGCGGTCCCACGGGCGTCGGCCGAGTGGCAGATCAAGCCGTTTTTCGGCGTGACATATGGCGGCGCCACGACGTTCGTTGACCTGGAACACGCGGCGGGGCACTCCAATCTCGCGATCGGGCTCACCGGCGCCTGGCTCGGTGAGGTGCTCGGCGTCGAAGCCGATTGGGGACGCTCGCCGGGTTTCTTCGAGCGCGACAACCAGGGCCTGGTCACCGGCACCAGCGCCAGCACGCTGACGGGCAACATCATCGTCGCATTGCCGCGCCGGCTGGCCGAGTACTCGCTCCGCCCCTACTTCGTCGGCGGCGCCGGCGCGATGTTCGTGAACATCGACGATGCGTTCGGTGACCCCTTGATCGCGCGAAGCCTGAAAGCCATGGATCTGGGCGGCGGTGTCACGGGCTTTCTCACCAAGCGGATCGGCCTCAGCTGGGATGTGCGATACTTCCGCAGCATCGATCGGACGTTCGAGAGCGGCCTCAGCGTCGGCAGTGAGCAGCTCTCGTTCTGGCGGGCGAACATGGCTGTCGCCATTCGATTGAAAGGCGGTCCACAGTGAAAGGCCGGCGGGGAATCTGGGGCGTGGCAGCTGCGGCAATCGTCGCCGCGGTCGGTGACGGTTCACGCCGAGGAGACGCTGCACATCGTCCCGGCCGTTCGTGACGCCCAGGTCCTCGTCTCGTTCGAAGTGGCTGACGGCTATGCGGATGACGTGCGTGATGCCATTGCGAGCGGCCTGCGCACAACGTTCAGCTACGACGTTGAATTGCGCATGATTGTGCGCGGCTGGGTGGATCGGACGATCGCGACGGCCGTAATCGGGACAAGCGATCAGTACGACAACCTCACGCGGCGCCATCGCCTCGTGCGGACGATCGACGGCCGCGTGGCCGAGTCAGTGGTCACCGAGGACGAAGCCGTGGTCAAGCAGTGGCTGACCACTCAAACGAAGCTCCCGCTCTGCGATACCTCGCTGCTCGACCCCAACCGCGAGTACTACGTGCGGATTAGCGCCCACGTACCGCACCGCACATCCTTGCTCGGCTGGACGAGTGCGGTGGTTGGTCTGACGAAGTTTACGTTCGTTCCATAGCCCCGGCCGGGGCAGATCTGTGGCGAGAATTGCCTAGCAGGCGTGTAGAAACTACCTCGCTAGCGCGGGCAAATGCCTGACGTACTTCGAGTCCGGGTAGTTCTGTCGTGCCTTTTCAGACAACCATGCGACGGCGGCGTTGAAGCTGTCGAGCTTCCCTATCTCCCTGTAGCCATGAGAGATATCGCCTATGCATGCCTGACAGATCCCACGCCCGAGGAACTCGACGGATACCACGATTTGAGGATCCTGTTCGAGCGCCCTCAACTCTTGTGTAACGTCCATACAAATTCGTTATCCAATCTCTGTACCAGTCCCATTTGCGTTGGCGGGCGAGGCAAATAGCTCTTCAGTACAAATAGGTTGAACGCCCCCTGATACGCTAGAGGTATCGGCGCATCGGGCCGTTCCGACAGTCCCGCGGGATTACCTAGCGATTGACGAGCACGACAATGCTTCGCTCCCGCACCGTGCACGAAGAGCCGGGCAGCGCGACCTCCTGGCCGGGGTCCGCCAGGTTGTCGGGACTGGCGGCAAATGTGTCGATCGCGACGCGCCAACTCCGACCGGGCACCACCGGCACCTCGAACACGAGCGGTTCCCAGAACATGTTCATCATCACGTGAAGGTCCGCGCGGCCGTGGAACCCGGCGATCGTGCATGCCAGCGCACGGGCGTCCGGGTCTCCAAAGCCAGGGCTGTTCAGCTCCGTGCCGTGCCAGACGACGTCTCTCAGACCGCGCTCGTTGATTTGCCCGCTGTAGAAGTAGGGCTGCGTGAGCGCGGGATGCGCCTTGCGGAATGCGATCACGCGCTGAAAGTAACTCAGCGTGTCCTGGTATGAGGCGGCCCGGTCCCAATCCATCCAGCTGGTCGGGTTGTTCTGGTTATAGGCGTTGTTGTTGCCGCCCTGCGTCCGCTGGCACTCGTCACCCGCCAGCAGCATCGGCACGCCGCGCGACAGCATGAGGATCGTCACCAGGTTCCTGATCTGCCGCGCGCGAAGTGCCAGCACCGCCGGGTCGTCCGTGGGCCCCTCGACACCGCAGTTCCAACTGAGGTTCTCGTAGATCCCGTCGCGGTTGCCCTCACCGTTGGCGTCGTTACGCTTCTTCTCGTAGGAGACGAGATCGAGCATGGTGAACCCATCGTGGACAGTCACGAAGTTGATGGAATTCTCAGGCGTCTGACCGTCCTGATAGATGTCCGCGCTCCCGCACAGTCGTGACGCCACGCGGGCCGTCATTCCGGGATCACCCTTCACGAACCGGCGGATGTCGTCCCGGGTACTGCCCGTTCCACTCGGCCCAGCGGTCGCCCGGGAAGTGGCCGACCTGATACAGGCCCGCCGCGTCCCACGCCTCGGCGATCACTTTGGTATCCGCCAGCGCATCGTCCAGCTCGATCTGCCAGATGACCGGAGGGTGCTCGATGGGCGTGCCGTCCTCGCCGCGCGCGAGAATCGAGCCTTCGTCGAAGCGAAAACCATCGACGTGCATCTCCTCCACCCAGAATCTCAGGCAGTCGACGATGAACTTCTGCGGCAGCGGATGGTTCGCGTTGAAGGTATTCCCCGTGCCCGAGTAGTTCGCGTACGCGGCGAGGTTGTGCGGCTCGAGGACGTAATAGGTGCGGTTGTCGATGCCGCGAAACGACTCGGTCGGCCCGAGTTCGTTGCCCTCGTCCGTGTGGTTGAAGACGACGTCGAGGATGACTTCGATCCCGGCCCGGTGCAGCGCCTTCACCATGTCGCGGAACTCGTTGACCCCGGACGCACCCGTGCGGTCGACACAGTAGCCGGAGTGCGGGCTGAAGAACGCGACGGTGCTGTAGCCCCAGTAGTTGCCGATCATCTGGCCGTCGGCGTTGAGCGACACGTCGCTGTCGTCGAACTCGGCCACCGGGAGGAGTTCTACGGCGTTCACGCCCAGGGCCTTGAGGTAGGGAATCTTTTCGATCACACCGGAAAACGTGCCCGGGTGGCGTACGCCGGCGCTCGGGCTGCGCGTAAACCCGCCGACGTGCATTTCGTAAATGATCGACTCGCTGATCGGCCGTTTGAGCGGCCGGTCACCTTCCCAGTCGTAGGCGGTCAGATCCACCACGGCGCAGCGCATCGACGTCGCAAGGTTGTCGCGCGGCCCCACGGCGTCGGCCCGCTTCCAGAGCGCCCTGCTGATGCCCCTGGCCCACGGGCCGATGAGCACTTTGCTGGAATTGAACCGGTGACCCGCGTCGGGCTCGTTGGGGCCTTCCACGCGAAATGCGTAGAAGGTCCCGGGGCCGCAACCGATGACGAAGGCGTGCCAGAAATGAAACGTCTTGTTGAGAAACGGATCGAACTGGACGGTCTGGACCGGCTCGGTCGCCAGCGGGCCGTCGAAGAGCAGCAGCGTGACGCCGGTCGCGGTCTGCGAGAACAAGGAGAAGTTGACGCCATCGGGGTACACGGTCGCACCCATCGGGTGCGCCGCCCCGGCATGTGTGGCGAACCTGGCCATGCCACATCATCGCAGGTTTGCCTCGCGGCAGGTTGCTTCGCGGCAGGTTTGCGCCGCGCGAGATCCGCTAGACTCCGTGCCGATATGGCGAAGACCCGGGCCGGGCACCACTCGGTCTACGTGGTGTATCTACGGAATCCGCGGGGTGACGGCAAGGCCGGCTACTACGTCGGCATGACCGGCCTCTCGCCCGCGCAGCGCTTCGAGAACCACAAGAACGGGAAAAAGGCCGCGCGCGTCGTCAGGAAATTCGGCGAGCGTCTCGTGCCGAAACTGTACGCGCACCTGAATCCGATGACCTATGAGGAGGCCGTTCGCATGGAGGTGGCGCTGGCAGACAGTCTTCGGAAACGCGGCTACCTCGTGTTCGGCGGCCATTGAAAAACGGTTCCCTGCCCTAACCTCCTAACCTCTAACCTCCAACCTCTAACCTCTAACCTCTAACCTCTAACACTGTCCGACACCCAGGCGCGCACTTGGTCAGATCGTCCTCGAAGTTCGACGATCACCACGGCCCCGCTTCGCACTGTTTCATGTTGTGACACAGCCCAGGTTCAGGCACGGACGTTGCTGGGCTACGGCCAGGACACAAGGATGGAACTTTGAGGAGATCCGCATGACACCCACAACGCTCGGTTGGATCGTCTGTGCGTCGGTGGCACTCAGCGCGTGTGGCACCACGCCTTCGACGGGCACCGGATCGGCGGGAACGGGTACGACGGCGACGTCAGTCGCGGACGCCGCTCGCGCAACAGCCGCGGACGCGCTCGCGGCGGCCGCCGCGGTCGTGCAACCGAAACGCGAGGTCGAACTGGCGCCCGGCACGGTCGTCGCCGTGCGTCTCACCCGCGCGCTTTCCACCGCTCGCGACAGGGCGCACGACAAGTTCGAGGCGACGCTCGAAGAACCGGTCGTCGTGAACGATGTCGAAGCGCTGCCGGCAGGCACGAAGTTCAGCGGGCACGTGACGACGTCACAGGAATCGGGCCGGCTCGAGGGCAAGGCGGTCCTCGGCATCACGCTCGACGCGTTCGAATTGAAGGGACAGCGTTATTCGATTGCCACGTCGGTCGATTCGAAGGCCTCCGAAGGCCACAAGAGCCGCAACATCAAAGCGATTGCGGGCGGCGCCGGGCTCGGCGCCCTGATCGGTGGGCTGGCGGGCGGCGGCAAAGGCGTGGCGATTGGCGCCGGGGTCGGCGCGGGCGCGGGCACGGGTGCCGCGGCGGCCACCGGCAAGAAGAATATCGAAGTCCCCGCTGAGACGCTCTTCCGCTTTTCGCTCAAGAAAGCCGTGACGATCGCGGCCTAGCCTCCGGAAAATACGTCGCCGGGCATCCGATCGGCGTCGGCCGTTCGAGGTTGCCCGGCGACGCGTCCTCAAGCCACAATACATCGACAGCACTGCGACACGACCGTCGCAGCCCTTTCGGCCATCCATCGACTCACCCTCAGACTATGGACAAGAAGCAGATTCAGGAACTCGTTGCGGATTACTCAATCGAGACCACCGTCCGCGAGTCGGCCCGCATCGAGCGGTACGGCGATCTCGTGCGCCCGGGCACGCAGCTCTACATCCCGCATGTGCCCGGCACCGAGCCGCACGAGACGGTCGCCCTCGCGGCCAGGCTTCGCAAGGAAGGCATGGAGCCGGTCCCCCATATCGTGGCGCGGCGGACCGAGAGCGCGTCGTTTCTCAAGGACTACCTCGCCCGGTTCGTCGGCGAGGCGGGCGTTCAACGCGTGCTGGTCGTGGCCGGGGACATCGCACAGCCGGTCGGCGAGTTCGAGAGCGCGCTGCAGATCCTCGAGGGCGGCTTCATCGAAAATGCCGGGATCAAGAAGGTGGGCGTCGCCGGCCATCCGGAAGGCCACAAAGACGTCAGCGACCCCGTCCTGCGGGACGCCATCATCCGCAAGAACGCGTACGCGGACAAGACAGGCGCTGACGTCCAGATCGTCACGCAGTTCGTGTTTCTGCCGGCGCCGGTGATCGAGTGGGAGGCGGCCAACGGCGCGATCAATCATCTGCCGGTCAGAATCGGGCTGCCCGGCCTCGCCACGCTGAAGACGCTTCTCAAGTACGCCATCGACTGCGGCGCCGGGCCGTCGCTGGCGGCCGTCTCGAAGCACGCGACCAATCTGACGAAGCTCGTGACCGTCTCAGCCCCTGACGAGCTCATCGTCGGGCTGGCGACTTACCGCCAGCAGCAGCCGCAGACGCGCATCCGAGGTGTACACTTCTTCCCGTTCGGCGGCCTGAAACGGACTGCCGAATGGCTCGCCAAGATCGCGCAGGGCCAGTTCGAACTCACGGGCAAAGGCGGCTTCGACACCGTCTGATTCGGACGCCGCGTTTCGGGAAAGGTCGAACGCGATGCGAAAGATCAACGGTCTTTTCTCCATCCTCTCGCTCCTGCTGCTGCCGGGAACGGCATCGTCGGGCAGGCGCGAACCGCCGACCGTACGCCTGCGAGGCCGGCGGCCGGCAACGCGTGGGTGGCGCCGCGCGCCGCCGACGGGCACGCCGATCTGCAGGGCCTGTGGGAAAACAACAGCGCCACGCCGCTCGAGCGGCCGGCGGCGTTCGCGGACAAGCCACGGCTGACCGAAGAGGAACTGGCTTCGCTCAAGGCTCGCGCCGCGCAGTTATTTGCGGCCGACGCCGATGCGGCGTTCGGCGACGCGTTTTATCTCGGACTGCTGACCAACACGAACAGCGGCCTGGGGGCGACCGGCACCTACAGCCAGAACTGGCTGCCGACCCGAAATTTCGAGAGCCGTACGTCGCTCATCGTCGACCCGGAGACCGGCAGGCTGCCGCCGATGACCGAGGAGGCGATACGCGCGCGGGCCGCCGCCTTCGCCGCCCGGCCGCGATTCTTTCGCGGTCCCGAAGATCTGTTCGTGACCGATCGGTGCATCTCGTACGGGATTCCGGATCTGTTCGCGGCCTACATGAGCGTGTATCGCATCATGCAGTCTGCCGACTACGTCGTGATCGCGATGGAGAAGATCCACGACGTCCGCATCATCCCGCTCGACGGACGCCCGCACGTGTCGCCCAGGATTCGCCACTACCTCGGCGACTCGCGCGGCCACTGGGAGGGCGACACGCTCGTCGTGGAGACGACCAACTTTCACCCGAACGGGAACGCGATGGGCGGGCTCTTCCGGTTCGCCGATCAGAATCTCACGCTCACGGAACGCTTCACGCGCACGGGCGCGAATGGCCTCGCATACGAGTTCACGGTTGACGATCCGACGGTCTGGACGAAGCCGTGGACCGCGATGGTGCCCTGGACGCCGGCGCTCGGCACGATCTACGAGTACGCGTGCCACGAAGGCAATTACAGCATCGCGAACATGCTCAGCGCGGCACGCGCCGAGGAGAAGTCGGAGCAGCTCCCGAGATGAAGTGGATCGCTGCGCTCGTCGCGGCTGCCCTGTCGATCGGTGCGCCCATGGCGACGCCGGGCGCCGCCGCAGCAGATGCTCCAGACCAGGGTATTTTGTTCGTCGGCAGCAGCATCTTCCACCGGTGGACGAACCTGCAGGCGCAGATGGCGCCGCTGCCGATTTCGAACATCGCGTTCGACGGCGCGCAGACAGACGATATGCTGCGGCTCGTGGACGCATACGTGCTGCCGAAGCGGCCGAAGGTCGTCGCCTATTACTGCGGGAGCAACGACGTCAGCGCCGGCGAGCCGGCCGCGGCCATCGTCGGCCGCATTCGACAGTTCATCGATCGCGTCACGACAGCGCTTCCAGCAACGACCGTGGTGTTTGTGTCCGTCAACCGGGCGCCCGAGAAGCGGGACCGCTGGGATGTCGTGGACGCGGTCAACCGCCAGATCGAGCAGTGGGCGTCAACGAACACGCGCGTCGTTTACATCGATGTGAACCCGGCACTGTTCAACGCCGACGGATCCTCCCGGCTCGAGCTGTTCATGACGGATCGGCTGCACCTGAGGCCGCCTGCTTACGAAGAATTCACACGAATCCTCAAACCGGTTCTGACCAAAGCGCTCTCGGCGCAATCCCTGCGATAAACTAGTCCGATGAAATATCGACAGCTGGCGGACACGGGTGTCTTCGTCTCGGAGCTCTGTCTTGGCACGATGACATTCGGCGGACGGGGACAGATCTGGGAAGCCATCGGCGGCCTCGACCAGCAGGGAGCCGACGACCTCGTGCATCGCGCGCTCGACGCAGGGATCAACTTCGTCGACACCGCGAACGTCTACGCATCCGGTGAGTCTGAAACGATGCTCGGCCGCGCGCTCGGCAACAGGCGCCGCGACGTGATCCTCGCCACGAAGGTCCGCGGGCGCATGGGCAACCAGGCCAACCAGGTTGGCCTCTCGAGGCTGCACATTCTCGAGGCCGTCGACGCCAGCCTCACGCGCCTGGGCACCGACTACATCGACCTGTATCAGATTCATCGCGCCGACGTGCTCACGAATATCGAAGACACGGTGCGGGCGCTCGACGATCTCGTGCGCGCCGGCAAGGTCCGGTACATCGGCTGCTCGAACCTCGTCGCCTGGCAGCTCATGAAGGCCCTCGGCGTCTCGAAGGCCCAGGGGCTCGAACGGTTTCGCTGTACGCAGTCGTACTACTCGCTCGCGGGACGCGAGCTCGAGCGCGAGACCATTCCGTTATTGCAGGATCAGGGCCTCGGCCTGCTGGTCTGGAGCCCGCTGGCCGGCGGGTTCCTCTCGGGGAAGTTCACGCGCGATGGTGGAGACGAGGCCGCCCGCCGCGCGAAATTCGACTTCCCTCCCATCAACAAGGAACGCGCCTTCGACATCGTCGACGTGCTCGGGCAGATCGCCAAGAAGACCGGCGCATCGATTCCGCAGGTGGCAATCGCCTGGATCCTCGCCAATCGCGCCGTCACGAGCGTCATCATCGGCGCGAAGAAGATGTCGCAGCTCGACGACAATCTCAAGTCCGTCGATGTCGTGCTGTCGGCGGATGACAAGAAGGCGCTGGACGAGGTCAGCGCGCTGACCGTCGAGTATCCCGCCTGGATGGACGCGCTCGGGTCCGATCGACTGCCGGGCGAACGGCGTTTCTAGCCCCAGAGGACGCGTGGAAGAGCTCGACGTCTACTCGCTCGTCGGCGATTCGGGGCTGACGAGACTGGTGGCCGCGTTCTACCGCCGCGTGCCGCAGGACGACATCCTGGGACCGATGTACCCGGCCCACGACCTCGCAGGATCGGAACAGCGCCTGCGCGACTTCCTCATCTACCGGCTCGGCGGCCCGCCGCGCTATATCGAACAACGGGGCCATCCGCGCCTGCGTGTCCGCCACGCGCCGTTCCACATCGATCAGGCGGCTCGCGAGCGCTGGATGCAGTTGATGGCGGCCGCCCTCGACGAAGCAGCCTTCCCTCCGGAGGCCGACCAGTTTCTGCGCGCATTTCTTGGCGAGATCGCCACCTTCCTCGTCAATCGCGCCGACGCCGGCGCCTGACTTACAATCGCCTTCGGCTCGTGGCTCGTGGCTCGTGTGGCTCGTAAAGAGGGCGGTATGACCAGACGCATGACAATCATCGCGGCGGGCGTGCTCTTTGGCGCAACAACGATGGCGGCCGCGGCACCACAGGGTCCAGTGCCTGCCGGAACCTGCGACCGCGTATGCCTGACCGGAATCGCCGACCGATATCTGGCGGCGCTCGTCGCGCACGATCCCTCGAAGGCGCCCATGGCGCCCAATGCGAAATTCACCGAGCAGTCAAAGGTACTGGCTGTCGGCGACGGCCTCTGGAAGAGCGCGGTGGAGGGCCCGACGACGTTCAAGATTCCCGTGGCCGATCCGGTGGCCGGGCAAATCGGCGTCATCCTGATGATGAAGGCGTCTTCCGCCGCGTTCCCGGCGCCGGCCGGGAGAGGCGGCGCGCCACCGGCCGCCGACAACGGTCCGGCCAGCATCCAGCTGGCGTTGCGTCTGAAAGTGCAGAACCGTCAAATCACCGAAGCCGAGCACGTCATCGCGCGCATCATGGCGCCGAGCCAGCTCAACGCGCTCAAAACGCCGCGGCCCGCCTTCGAGCGGACGGTACCCGCGGCCGATCGCAACCCGCGGTCGATCCTGTTCGTCATCGCCAACGCGTACTACGACGCCCTCGTGCTTGGCGACGGTGAACTGGCGCCGTTCGCGGACGACTGCGGCCGCCGTGAGAACGGGATGCACACGGCAGGAGTGGGCCGCCCCACCGACGCGCCGCCGCCGCCCGCCGGCTTCGGCGGCACCCCGACGGACTGCGCCGGACAGCTGACCGCGCGCGCGATGACCTACATCGGCAGCGTCGATCTCCGCCGGATCTGGATCGCGGACGAAGAAAAGGGCCTGGTCTTCGCGTACTCGATGTTCCGCCACCCGATGGAACAGAAGACCATCACGATCCTGAATACCGACGGATCGACGAGCGAGCGGCCCATGAATTTCAGCCCCTTCGACCTCGAGGCCGCCCACATCTTCAAGATCAGCGGCGGCAAGATCCACGAAATCGAGGCCATGGGCTTTACGCTGCCGCTCTACTCGAAGAACGGCTGGAGTCCCTTCGCGAAGTAGACGCCGGACTTTGGCGTGAGCGCGTGGCCTTCGGCCACGAGCGCCCGGTTGCCGCGGCCGGCTTCCGGGCGCGACAAGCCGGTCACGCGAGCCAGTTCTCCGGGAACCGTCATCCCGGCGCCGTCCAGAAAACATCGGGCGATTTCACGCAGCCCGGTCTCTCGATTCACGCGCCTCGTCAGCGCGCCGCCAAACCGTCCCACGCCAAGCGTCCAGATGTACGTGAACTTCGGCTGGTAGAAGACGTCGCTCGGTATCACGATCATGCCGGACTGGAGCTCGTCCAGGGCTCGATAGAACGTCGCGCGGTCCTTGATTCGGGATTCGTCGCGCAGGTCGGACGAGGCCATCTCCCATTCCCTGCGCAGCACCTTCAGCACGGCGCGGGCGTTCCTGCTGAGCCGGCGTTTCTCCTCGGCGCGGCGCACGCCCCAGACCGCGTGGAAGTACGGGATCATGCGCGGCGCGAGGAACATCGCCCTGCCGCGGGCCAGCTTGGCGTAATAGACCCTGCCGCGCGTCAACATCTCATCTTTCAACGTCCACGTCAGAGAGGCTTCGGGATCTTTCTGGACGTTGCGCGGCATCACGGCGTCGCGGCGGCCGCAGACCGCCACATAGAGCGAGGCGCCCGGCCGGCGCGAATCAGTCATGCAGGTCGCAAACCCGACCTGCTCGATGAAGTGTTCGGCGTCGGCGGCCGTCTCAACCTGCCGGGTCCCTTCGCGACGCCAGTGCGCATCGCGGTATTCTTCAATCGCTTCGGAAAGCTGCGGCGCTGGTCTCATCGTTCGGAACGGAGTCGGCGAAGGGCCGCCAGGAATCGCACTACATTCGCTCGAACAGCGCGGCGACGCCCTGCCCGCCGCCCACGCACATCGTCACCACGCCGTAGCGCGCCTTGCGGCGCGTCATCTCGCTCGCGATCGTACCGACAAGGCGGGAGCCCGTCATCCCGAACGGATGGCCGATCGCGATCGAGCCGCCGTTGGGGTTCAGCGAGTCCGTGGGGATGCCGAGCATGTCGCGGCAGTACAACACCTGCGACGCAAACGCTTCGTTCAACTCCCACACGTCGATGTCGCTGACACGGAGTCCGGCGTGCTTCAGCAGTTTTGGCACGGCGAACACCGGCCCGATGCCCATCTCCTCCGGCGCGCAACCCGCGACGGCGTAGCCTCGAAAGACGAGGACCGGCGCAATGCCCAGCGCTTTCGCTCGATCCATGGACATCACCAGCGTCGCCGACGCGCCATCCGACAGCTGCGAGGAGTTTCCCGCCGTCACGCTGCCCCGTCCGCTCGCCGTGTCGAAGACCGGCGGCAGCTTTCGCAGGCCGTCGAGCGTCGTGTCGGGCCGATTGCACTCGTCGCGATCCACCAGCGCGGCTTCCTCGCCCACTTTCTCGCCCGTTGTCCTGTCGAGGAGAGCCCGCGTGACAGGGATCGGGGCGAGCTCGCCGTCGAAGCGTCCCTCCGTCTGCGCCCGTGCGGTTCGTTGCTGGCTGCCGAGCGCGTACTGGTCCTGTGCGTCCCGGCCGATGTCGTACTTTCTCGCAACCACTTCAGCGGTTTCGCCCATGACCATGTAGACGCCTGGATATCGGTCCTTGACGATCGGGCTGGGCGAGTTGTCGCGCGTGATCATCGAGATCGACTCGACGCCGCCGCCGATGACCGCGTCGGCGCCTTCGTGCACGACCATGTGCGCGGCCTGGGCGATCGCCTGCAGGCCGGACGCGCAGAAACGATTCACCGTGAGGCCGGCCGTGGTCACCGGCAGGCCGGCGGCCAGCGCCGCCACGCGCGCGATGTTGTGCCCCTGGACGCCATGCGGCTGCCCGCAGCCCAGGATCACGTCCTGGATTTCATTGAGATCGAGCGCGGGAGCCTTCGCCACGACGCTCCGGATGACGTGCGCGGCCAGCTCGTCCGGCCGCGTCATGTTGAACGATCCGCGATGCGACTTGGCCAGCGGTGTCCGCTGGCTGGCGACGATGACCGCTTCTCTCAAAACCCGTTTCCTCTCAAACGCCTGTTTATCACGAAGACACCAGGTCCACGAAGGGTCACGAAATCCCTGATTGTCGGCCGACTACGAAATGTACGGCAGAAGCAGGAACGCCGTCGAGACCACGAGGAAGTTGACGACGAACAACAGCGCCAGGTACCCCACGATATCCTTGAACTCCACTCGCGCGATCGCGAGCAACGGAATCGCCCAGAACGGCTGCAGGAAATGCGTGGACATATCTCCCCACGCGTACGCCAGAATCGCATGCGGAATCGGCACGCCGAGGGCCTGCGCGGCTGATACCACGTACGGCGCCTCGACCGCCCACTTCGATCCGCCCGACGGGATGAAATAGCTGAGCACGCCCGAGTACCAATAAATGATCACCGGAAACGTGCGCGGGCTCGCGATCGACACGAACCAGCGGCCGATCGTCTCGGCCAGTCCCGAATAGCGGATCAGCCCGTACATCCCCGCGTAAAAAGGAAACTGCACGACGATGCCGTGGAGGTAAGTCGCGCCGCGCATGACCGCTTGCGTGAAGCTCGCCGGGCTCGGGTGCAGCAGCAGCGCAAGAAACAGGAACGCGAAATTGAAGACGTTCAGTGAGACACGGTAGCCGCCCTCCGCGTACAGCGCCCACAGTCCGGAGACGCCCAGCAGGCCCATGACGAGGTTCAGCGCGTACCCGTGCTCGAGTGCGCGCGCCAGCGAGAAACCAGCCGCCCTGTCGTCGCTCCGAACAGCCGCGTGCGGATCGACGGGCACGTCCGCGGGTGTGGAAGAGATGACGTCCACGCTGGTCAGCACATCGGCGTCGCGCGGATACAGGCGGCGCACGGCCACCGTCATGACGATCACGACAACCACCGTGAGCGCCAGGTTGAACGCCGAAAACGTCGTTGTCGAAATGGGAATCAGCCCGACTTGCGCCTCCATGAAGTTCCTGGGCGTGGCCATCAGGAGGGGCGCCGAGCCCGACAGACCCGCGTGCCAGGTGCAGGTCGACCCGAGATACCCGGCCGCCACCGCGAGGCGGTAATCGATGCGCGGGTGTTTGCGAACGAGAAACTGCAGGAAGATGGGCCCGGCAATCAGGCCGAGTCCCCAGTGGAGCCACGAGGCGCCCATAGATACCAGGCCCATCAGCGCCACGGCGCCGCGCGGGCTCGTCGCCAGTCCGGCGATGTACTCCAGCAGGCGCGACACCACCGGCGAGACGGCCACGACGTATCCGGTGAGCACGATCAACGAGAGCTGCATGGTCAGCTCGAGCAACTCCCAGAAGCCTTTGACCCAATAGCCCTGGGCCGCGATAGGATTCTTGTCTGCAATCGTGATGACCAGCGCGAACACGACCAGCGTGAGCAGGCACGCGATCACGAACGAGTTCGGCACCCAGCGCGCGCTCCATCTCGCTGCGGCGTTGACGGCGCGGGTCAGCACGGGGACTCCGCCGGGGGCGGTGGGGTTGGGGCTCGGCAATGCAGGCGCACACTATCAGAGAACGAGGTCGTCCGTGGTTACCAAAGTCGTGGAGTCGCCCGCAGCGGCCGTTTCCGGGATCGAAGACGGCGCGACGGTCATGATTGGCGGATTCGGTGCGGCCGGGATGCCCGCCGCCCTGGTGGACGCCTTGATCGCCCAGGGCGCGGGCGACCTGACCGTGGTCTGCAACAACGCGGGTAACGGCGAGACGGGCCTGGCGGCGCTGCTCAAGGCCGGCCGCGTGCGAAAAATCATCTGCTCGTTTCCGCGTCAGGCGGATTCGTACGTGTTCGACGCGCTGTACAGGGCCGGCAAGGTCGCCCTCGAAGTGGTGCCGCAGGGCACGCTGGTCGAGCGGATCCGCGCGGCGGGCGCCGGTATCGGCGGCTTCTTCACGCGGACCGGTTTCGGCACGACGCTGGCGGAGGGCAAGGAGTCCCGCGACATCGGCGGACACCAGTACGTGCTCGAGCATCCCATCCACGCCGACGTGGCCTTGATCAAAGCGCGCACGGCCGATCGGTGGGGCAACCTGATCTATCGAAAGACCGCGCGAAATTTCGGGCCCGTGATGGCGACCGCCGCGGCCTGCACGATTGCCGAGGTGAGCGAAATCGTCCAACTCGGGCATCTCGATCCCGAGTGCATCGTCACGCCCGGCATCTTCGTCCACCGTGTGGTGGCCGTGTGAAGTGGACCCGCGACGAGGTCGCCGCACGCATCGCGCGCGACATTCCTGAAGGCGCGTACGTCAATCTGGGCATCGGCCTGCCGACGCTCGTCGCCAACCACCTGGCGCCGGACAAGGAGATTTTTCTCCACAGCGAAAACGGCATCCTCGGCATGGGGCCTGCGCCGGCGCCTGGCGAGGAGGACCCGGAGCTCATCAACGCCGGCAAGCAGCCCGTGACGCTCCTCGCCGGCGGCGCGTACTTTCACCACGCGGACTCGTTTGCGATGATCCGCGGCGGGCACGTGGATATCTGCGTGCTCGGCGCGTTTCAGGTGTCGATCGCGGGCGATCTCGCCAACTGGCACACGGGAGAGCCGGGCACGATTCCCGCCGTCGGCGGCGCGATGGACCTGGCCGTCGGCGCCCGCCGCGTGTTCGTGATGATGGAGCACCTGACCAGGAAGGGAGAGCCGAAAATCGTCGAACGCTGCACGTATCCGTTAACTGCCGTGCGCTGTGTCTCGCGCATTTATACTGACATGGCCGTTCTCGACGTGACGCCCGCCGGACTGACCGTCGTGGACATGGTGAACGGCCTGTCGCTGGCCGAACTGAAGCAGTGCACCGCCCTGGAGGCATCTCGATGAACGGACTGAAACACGCAACCGTCCTGGTGGCGGGGCTGTGGCTGGCGGGGGCCGCGCCGGCCGACGCGCAAACGAAAGCCAAAGCGAAGGATCCCGGCCCCCTCACGATCAAGAGCCAGGGCAGCTTCTTCGTCGGCGGCGAGAAGAAGACAATCACGCAGCCCGGCTTCGGTCCCAACGCGCCGCCAACCACCGGCGACATCACCGTCAACCAGATGTACGTCCAGTATCAAATCCCGATGAAGGGCGACGCGCACGTGCCCGTCGTCATGGTCCACGGTTGCTGCCTGAGCAGCAAGACGTGGGAGACGACACCGGATGGACGGATCGGCTGGAGCGAGTATTTCGTGCGCAAGGATCGGCCCGTCTACCTGGCCGACCAGGTGTCGCGCGCCCGCTCGGGTTTCGATGCGACGTCGTTCGGCGAGATCAAAGCCGGCCGGCTGCCGGCGTCACAGCTGCCCAATATCATCAACGCGACGCATCAGGTGGCATGGGCCGTCTTCCGCTTCGGCCCCACCTTCGGCAACCCCTTTCCCGACGAACAGTTTCCGGTCGAAGCGCTCGACGAGTTCAGCAAGCAGGTGATTCCCGACCTCAACGCCCTGCTGCCGACGCCCAGCCCGACGTGGACGAACATGGCCGCGCTCGCCGTCCGGCTGCGCGGCGCCGTCCTGATGGGACATTCGGAATCCGGCTTTTTCCCGGAGCAGGCGGCGCTCATCGATCCCACGGGCATCAAGGGGATGATCTCGATCGAGATGCCCTGTCCAACCATGACCCCTGCGCAGATCGCCACGCTGGCAAAGATTCCGACGCTTGTCATGTTCGGCGATCACCTCGGCGACATGCCGACGGGGGGCATCGTGAACTGGGCCGACTCGTTTGCCAGCTGCAGCGCGTACGTCGATCAGATCAAGAAAGCCGGCGGCGACGCCGAGATGATGCACCTCCCGGCGCTCGGCATCAAAGGCAACAGCCACATGCTGATGCAGGATCGGAACAGCGACCAGCTCGCCGACCTGGTGATCGCCTGGATCGACAAGCACGTCGAAGCAAGAAGGGCGGCGCCCGATAAGCCTTCCCGATTCAATCGCGGAGCTGGAACAACTGCTGGCCGGCCAGCACTACGTGGCCGACCACGGCCTCGCCGTGTCGCTTTTTCTTGCGCTACGGCTGCGGCGGCCGCTGTTCATCGAAGGCGAAGCAGGAGTCGGAAAGACCGCGCTGGCCACTGCCGTCGCCGCCGCGCTCGGCACCGACCTCATTCGACTCCAGTGTTACGAGGGCCTCGACGTCAGCCACGCGGTGTACGAATGGGATTACGCCCGCCAGCTCCTCGAGCTTCGGATCATGGAGGCCGCTCGAACACTCGATCGCGACACCGCCAGACGCGAACTCTACAGCGATGCGTTCCTGATCAAAAGACCATTGCTTCAGGCCATCGACCCGGGCCGATCTCGCCCGGCGGTGCTGCTGATCGACGAAATCGATCGAGCGGACGAAGAGTTTGAAGGGTACCTGCTCGAACTGCTCTCGGAATTCCAAATCACGATCCCGGAACTGGGAACGATTCGTGCGAGCGAGCCCCCCATCGTCATCCTGACCTCCAATCGCACACGGGAAATCCACGATGCCCTGAAGCGGCGGTGCCTGTATCAGTGGATCGATTACCCCACCATCGAGAAAGAGCTGGCTATCATCCGGGAACGGATTCCCAAGGCATCGGCGCGGCTTGCGGAGCACGTGACTGCGCTCGTGCAGGAGCTGCGCACCGTCGAGTTGTACAAAGTTCCTGGCGTGTCTGAGACACTCGACTGGGTGACCGCGCTCATGGCGCTCGACGGCAACGCGCTCGACGTCGCGGCGCTGGAGAACACGCTCGGCGTGGTGCTCAAGGTGAAGGACGACATCGACGCCGTTCGCGGCCAACGGCTCGGGGCGATGCTGGCCCGCGTCGCGGCCCGCTGATTCGTGTCGAACTTCCAGCGTCAGCTGCTCGTCTTCGGCCGCGTCTTGCGGTCGCTCGGCCTGGACACCCACGCCGGCCGCATGCTGGATGCCACCGAAGCGCTGCTATACGTGGACATCGGCCGGCGCAACGACGTGTATCACACGCTACGGGCCCTCCTCGTCCATCGTCATGAAGACCTCGCGACTTTTGACCGGGCGTTCGAAGCATTTTGGAAGGCTGGACAGCAACCGGTCAGCGAGACGGAGCGCGGCGAGAGCACTGCGGACGCCCAGGCCGGCGACAGGACGGCCGCTGATGCCGAACGCGTGGTGCGCATCGACCCTCCGCCGGCCAGCGACGCCTCGCAAACGGGAGCGGAGCGGACGTGGAGCAATGCAGAAACGCTCTCCGGCAAAGACTTTTCGACCTTCACTCCCGATGAGATCGCGCTCGGGCGCGCGGCTCTCGATCGCCTCGTGTGGCGGCCCGGGCTACGCCGGACGCGCCGGTGGACCCGCGGCGTCGGTCCACGCGTGGATCTCAAGGGGGTCCTCGCACGAAGCCTTCGCACGGGCGGTGATCCGGTCACGCTGCCCCGACTCCTTCGTCGGACGAAACCGCGTCCGCTCGTCCTGTTGTGCGATGTCAGCGGATCGATGGAACGCTACTCGCGCATGCTCGTGCACTTCGTCCACGCCATCTCGCGCCGGCACCCGCGCGTCGAGGCGTTCCTGTTCTCAACGCGTTTGACTCGGATCACCCGGCAGCTGCGCAGCGGGCGCCTCGACGATGCCGTGACGGCTGTTGCACGGGCGGTGCCGGACTGGTCCGGCGGCACGCGAATCGGGAGCGCCCTGCGGGACGCTTCACCAGCTCTGGAGCCGTCGCGTGCTGCGCGGCGGTTCCATCGTCCTCATCGTCTCCGACGGATGGGATCGCGGCGATCCAGCCGAACTGCGCGACGAGATGGCGCGCCTCAACCGGAGCTGCCGCCGCGTCGTGTGGCTGAACCCGCTTATTGGAACGCCGGACTACGCCCCGTTGACGCGGGGACTCCAGGCGGCTCTGCCCTTCGTGGACGATTTTCTTCCTGCGCGGAACCTCGGCAATCTCGCGGACCTGGCGATACACTTGAACGCACTCGACCACTGACGCATGGACATCACGGGATCGTACCGCTTCGACGCGCCTCCGGATCGCGTCTGGAATCTGCTGATGGATCCCGTGGCGATCGCGTCGTGCATTCCGGGCTGCCAGGAGCTTGCGCCCGCCGGAGAAGACCGTTACGTCGCGAAGCTGAGCGTGGCCCTCGCGGCCATCACGGGCACGTACGACGGCACCGTCGTCATCTCGGAGAAAACTCCGCCCACGTCCTACCGGCTGACCGTCGACGGACAGGGAAAGCCCGGATTCGTCAGAGGGAGCGCCGTGATCGCCCTGCGCGCCGACGGCGCCTCGACGGTCGTGGACGTCAGCGGCACGGTGCAGACGGGCGGTCCGATTGCCCGCCTCGGGCAGCGGCTCATCGCCGGCGTGGCCAAGATGATGCAGGACCGGTTCTTCGCAAGCCTGCAGGCCAGGCTGTGAGCAACGGGCGCGCTAGGCGCGCGCCAGCGCTCCCGCAAGGGCGCGCCGCGTGAACACTGGAATCATCGCGCGGCGGTACTCCTCGCTGGCGTGGATGTCCGAATTGATCGTCTCGATGCCTGCTCCTGCCTCTCGCGCCGCCTCTTCGATCGTCTTCGCCGACGCCGGCTTGCCCGCGAGCGCCCGCTCGACACTCGACAGGCGCAGCGCGTGCGTGCTCGCACCTGTCAGTCCGACACGGGCGGACCGGATCGTGCCTTGCGCGACATCGAGGGTCGCAGCAACGCCGACGATCGCGAAGTGCGACGCACGCTGACGCAGCTTGGCGTAGGCGGCGGTTTTCACCGGCGTAAACTGCACTCCTGCGATCAACTCGTCCGTCGCCAGATCCACGGTGAACAAGTCTCGGAAGAAGTCGCCGGCTTTCACAACCCGCCAGCCCTTGGGTCCCTTCACATGGATCTCGGCGTCCAGGGCGAGCATCGCCGCTGGATAGTCGGCCGACGGATCGGCGTGGGCGAGGCTGCCACCGAGCGTCCCGCGGTTACGGACCTGCGGATCGCCAATTTCCCCGGCCGCATCGGCGAGCATCGGGCATTTCTCGCGGAGCAGTGAGGAAGACGCCACTTCCGCGTGGGTCGTGCCCGCGCCGATTTCGATCCGGCCAGCCTTTTCCCGCACGCCCGACAGTCCTGGAATGCGCGCGATGTCGATGAGCACTTTCGGCTCGCTCAGCCGCAGCTTCATCAGCGGAACGAGGCTGTGGCCTCCGGCCAGGAGCTTCCCCTCCCCGCCAGCTGCCGCCATCTTTGCCAGCGCATCGTCCAGGGAGGATGCGCGCTGGTAGTCAAATGATGTCGGAATCACGCGTGACCTCCGTGAATGATCCGCCACAGCTTTTCCGGCCGCAGCATCATGTCGACATGCTTCACGCCAAACTCGCTCAGCGCATCCACGACCGCGGAGACGATGGACGGCGTCGAGCCGAGCGTGCCGGCTTCGCCGACGCCCTTGGCGCCAAGTGGATTGACGGGCGTGGGCGTCACGGTGGCGTCGAGCTCGAAGCGGGGGAAGTCGGTGGCTCGCGGCATCGCGTAGTCCATGAACGACCCGGTCACGAGCTGGCCATCAGCGTTATACACGGCCTCTTCGATCATCGCCTGGCCGATACCCTGAGCGAGACCGCCATGAATCTGCCCCTCCACGATCAGCGGATTGATCAGATGACCGGCATCGTCCACGGCAACGAGCTTCAAGAGAGTCGGCTCGCCGGTTTCGCGATCCACCTCCACCATCGAGATGTGGCAGCCGAAGGGGTAAGTATTGTTGCCTGGCTCGAAGAACGCTTCTTCGCTCAGACCCGGCTCGAGACCCGGAGGCAGCGGAACCGGGACGTACGCAAAGCCGGCCACTTCGGAGAACGACTTTCCGGACGCTGGGGCGCCCTTCACGAAGATGCGGCCGTTCTCGAACACGAGGTCGTCCTCGTGCGCCTCGAGCATGGCAGACGCGAACTTCGCCATCTTGGCCTTCACCTTGCCGCCGGCCATGTGCAGCGCCGCGCCACCCACCGCCTGCGACCGGCTGCCGAAGGTACCGATGCCCTGCTTCACGATGGCCGTATCGCCATGAAGTATCGTGATGTGCTCGATGGGCACGCCGAACTGGTCGGCGAGCATCTGGGCAAACGTCGTCTCGTTGCCCTGCCCATGTGGCGACGCTCCCGTGGTGGCGCTGATGCGGCCATCACGTTCGATGGTCACCTGAGAGTGCTCCCAGCCACCGGTCGGGAGGATCGCCGACGGCCCGAGGCCGCACACTTCCACATACATGGCGAGTCCGAGCCCGACGAGTCGTCCGTTCCTCTTCGCCGCGTCGCGGTCCTTCTTCAGTTGTTCCCAAGCCGCGTTCTTCAGGGCGCGGTCGAGCGCCTTCTCGTAGTCGCCCGAGTCGTACACCGCGCCCATCTGCGTGGCGAAGGGGAACTGGTCCGGCCGGATGAAGTTCTTGCGGCGTACGTCGGCCGGGTCCATCTTCAGCTCGCGGGCGAGCATGTCCATGGCGCGTTCGACGAAGTACGTCGCCTCCGGCCGTCCGGCCCCGCGGTACGCATCGGTCGGCGTCTTGTTGGTCAGCACCTCGGTGACGGTCACTCGAATCGCGGGAATGTTGTAGGTGGCGTTGGCCATCAACATCGTGAGCGTCGGAATCATCGCCGTGAAGAGGAAGTTGTACGCGCCGATGTCCGCGATGAGACGCAGCTTCAACCCGAGCACCGTGCCATCGCGCATCGCCGCGAGATCGACGTAGCCGATGACGTCACGGCCATGGCTCGTCGCGACGAACGCTTCCGAACGGTCCTCGCACCACTTGATCGGGATGCCCAGCTGCTTCGAGATCGCCGCGGCGACAAAGTCCTCGCCGTACACGTTGATCTTCGCGCCGAAACCGCCACCGACTTCCGGAGCAATCGCGCGGACCTGATCCTGGCCGAGGCCGTTCATCGCCGCGACGATCGAGCGCAGCACGTGCGGGTTCTGGGTGGACGACCAGATCGTCATCGTGCCCTTCCCGGGCTCGAAGTGCGCCACGACGCCCCGTGGCTCGATCGCGTTCGGCACGAGGCGGTGGTTCACCATCCGCTGCGAGATGACCACCTCGGCTCGAGAAAAGGCCGCAGTGATGGCCGTCTCGTCGACGACGCCACCGGACACGCCGGTGCCGCCGGGAATGCCGGCCAGCACCAGGTTGTTCGCGAAGCCCGGGTAGATGACGGTCGGCTGCCCGGACATGGCCAGCTCGGGATCCACGACAACCGGCAGCGGGTCGTACGACACGACGATCGCGTCCGCCGCGTCGCGCGCCACGTACCTGTCGCGCGCGACGACGACAGCCACGGGCTCGCCGGAATAGCGAACCGTATCCACGGCAACCGCGCGATGCTCGGGCGCCGGCCACGGTGTTCCCACGGGCATCGGCGGAACAAGCTCCGCGATCTGGGCACCCGTGTAGACGGCCTCGACGCCGTCCATCGCCTGTGCCGCGCTCGTGTCGATGGAACGAATGCGGCCGTGCGCGACATCGCTGCGCTTGAACGCGAGGTGTTGCATGCCGGCGACCTTGATGTCGTCGACGTACGTCGCGCGGCCTTGGATGAGACGCGGATCCTCGCGCCGCTTGACGCGCTGACCCACGAGCTTCGGCAGGACTGGAGAGGGCATCGTCTACCTCTTGGTCACGGCGTGCTGAATGGCGTTCACGATGTGCTGATAGCCGGTGCAGCGGCAGAAATTCCCGGCAATGCCTTCTCTGATTTCGCGCTCGGTCGGGCTCGGGTTGTCCTTCAGCAGGCTGACCGCCGACAGGATCATCCCCGGCGTGCAGAACCCGCACTGGAGGCCGTGCTCCTCCCAGAAGCCCTGCTGAAGCGGATGAAGCTGACCATCCTTCGCCAGCCCTTCAATGGTGGTGACCTCGGAGCTGTCGGCCTGCACCGCGAACAGCGTGCACGACTTCGCGCTCCGGCCGTCGATGAGGATGGTACATGCGCCGCACTGGCTCGTGTCACAGCCGACGTGCGTCCCGGTGAGGACCAGATGTTCCCGGAGAAAGTGAACGAGGAGCATGCGAGGCTCGACGTTCGCCTTCCGAAGCCTGCCGTTGACGGTGATGGAAACCTGCGCCATATACCCGCCTTTGACAAAGAAGCCCATAGCCTAGCCAGATGGCTCGAGCGCCACAAGCGCAATCTGCCGGCGACGGGTCCGTCCCCCACGCGTTGACAGGACTTCGTCGTTTCGGCCACGCTGTCGTCCGGGCAAACACGGCACGAGGATTCGTGACCAGGTCCGGTGGCGAAGGGCAAAGGGCAGCACAATGATTGGCGGCAAGATTTACGGCGACCGTACGACACTGATTAAGGGCGGGTACGTCCTCACGCTCGACCCGGCCCTCGGCGACCTGCCGAACAGCGACGTGTTAATCGACGGCGACACGATCAAGGCAGTCGGAACGGACCTGTCCGCCGGCCCCCACGCGAACGTCATCGACGCCCGCCACCGGATCGTGATGCCCGGGTTCGTGGACACGCACCGCCACACGTGGCAGACGCCGGTACGCGGCGTCCTGCCGAGCTGCACGCTCGACGAATACTTCGCCGGGATGTTAAACAACATCGGCATCCAATACCGGCCGGAGGACGTGTACATCGCCAACCTGATGGGCGCGCTCGAGGCGCTGAACGCGGGCATCACGACGCTGCTCGACTGGTCGCACGTGAACAACACGCCCGAACATGCCGACGCAGCGGTGGCCGGCCTGACCGAAGCGGGCATCAGGGCGGTATACGCCCACGGCGTGCCGGTCGGCGGCGACTGGTGGGCCTACAGCTCGCGCGAACATCCCGAGGACATCCGGCGCATCCGCAAGACGTACTTCCAGTCGGACGATCAGCTCCTGACCCTCGCGATGGCCGCGCGCGCGCCCGGAAACACGACGCCAGAGGTCGCGACGCACGACTGGAAGCTGGCGCGCGATCTCGGCATCCGCATCAGCGTGCACGTCGGCATGCGCCTGACAGGCGTGCACGTGAACCATGTGCTCACGCTCAACCAGCTCGGCCTGATGGGCCCAGACACGACGTACATCCACTGCACTGACTCGACAGACGAGGAGCTGGATCTGATTGCGAAGACCGGCGGCTCGGCGTCGGTGGCGCCGTTTGTCGAGATGCTGATGGGGCACGGCGTCCCGCCGACGGGCCGCCTCGTCGCGCGCGGCGTGCGGCCGTCGCTCAGCATCGACGTCGTCTCCAGCGTCCCGGGCGAGATGTTCACGCAGATGCGGACGGCGCTCGTCCAGGAACGCATTCTCGCGTTCACCGAGACGCCGGACACGGCGTTCGCGCCGACGCTGACGCATCGCGACGTCCTCGAGTTCGCGACGGTCGACGGCGCCCGCGCGTGCGCGCTGGATCACAAAACCGGCACGATCACGCCCGGCAAGCAGGCCGACATCATCCTGGTCCGCACCGACCAGGTGAACGTCGCGCCCATCATCGACCCCGTGGCGACCGTCGTCATCTGCGCCGACACCTCGAACATCGACACGGTGTTCGTGGGCGGCCGCATCGTCAAGCACAACGGCCAGCTGCTGCGGGTCGACATGCCCCGGCTGCTCCAGCGGCTCAACGAGGCGCGGGACCACCTGCTGTCGAACGCCGGCGTCATTCCCAAGTGGATTCTGTCGAGGCGCGACTAAGACGAGGGGGACACCGTGGAAAAGATGCTCGCCGTGCTGGACCGGAATGACTGGCGATCCGACGCGTCGATCGCGTACGCCATCCTGCGACTCACGCTTGGCGTGAACATCGGGTTCCGCGGCATCGTCCGCATCTCGCACGGCAGCGCCGCGTTCGCGCAGGGCATCGTCAAGCAGATGGAATCGACGATTCTTCCGCCTTCGTCGGTCTATGCGTTTGCCATGACGCTGATCTGGGTCGAATCAGCGGTCGGCCTGATGTTGATCCTCGGCCTGAAGACGAGGCTGGCGCTCATTGTCGGTGGGCTGATGATGACCCTGCTGACGTTTGGCACGATGCTCATCGAGAACTTCCAGAACGCATTCCTTCAACTCACGTACGCGCTCGTGTTCTTCGTTGTCTTCGTCTGCCGCCCGTGGAATCTCATCTCGCTCGATGCGCTGATGGGATGGGACAAGCCCGGCAAGGCCTAGCGATCGCGTAGCGGGCGGTCCGTGGCTCGTAGTCCGCTTGACGTTCAGGCTGCGCTCTTCAGCAGCCTGTTACGACAGGTTGGCTTTCAGGAACGAGACGGCCTGCGGCCAGATCTGCGCAGCCAGCTTGGTGTTCAGCGTTCCGAGGGCGTTGTGCGGGCCCATGAAGGCGTGGCCCGTGCCCGGGTGAACGGTCAACGTCACGTTCTTCCCCATCGCGCGCAGCTTCTTCTCGAGCGCCTGCGCCGCGGCAGGCGAGAAGAAATCGTCGTGCTCCGCCATGTGACCGCTCACCGCGGCGGTCATCTTCGACCAGTCGGGCTCCGAGGGGCCCTGCGGGAATCCGTAGAAGGGCACGACGGCCTTGACCTTGTCGGGGCGGTTCGCGGCGATGATGAACGCCAGCATGCCGCCCATGCAGAAGCCGACAACACCAATCCCCCTGGTGGTCACGGCCTCGTGGCTGGCCAGGTAGTCCACGGCCCCGCTCATGTCGCGGCCGGCGCGGTCGGGCGGAAGGGCCTGCATCAACTTCGCGGCCTTGTCCATCTCGGTGTGGCCGGCCACCTGGCCGTGATACAGGTCCGGAACGAGCGCGACAAACCCCGAGGCCGCGAGACGATCGGCCATCTCCTTGAGGCTGTCGTCCAGCCCCCACCACTCCTGGATGACGAGCACGCCCGGCCCCGAACCCGTTGCCGGCTTCGCGAGATACCCGGACGCCTTGTTGCCGTTGCTCTTGAATTCGACCGTTTCAGACATGCGCGCAGAATATCAAAGGTTCACCGGCCGCCGCTACGGCTTCGATTCGTCGTAGACCTTCTGCACATCCTCCGCCGCGCGGGACATGTTGTAGTCCCTGTACTTCGCCGGCAGATTCAGCGCCCTGGCCGCGTCGGCCGCGCTCTTCCCCGCTTTCTTCGCCGCCTGCGCGGCCGCGACGAAGTCGCGCATGAAGTCGGCGTATTCCTGAAGGTCGGCCCACTTCATCACGGGATTCGATCGTGCGAACCACACGCTGACGCCCGAACCAAATGTCGTCGAACTGTGCCCGGTGATGACGGTGTCCACGTCTTTGATCGTGCTGACCGCCCGCGCAAGCGTCTGCGGAAACGCGGTCGCGCTCCCGCCGTTCTCGGAATCCACCAGCGGCGCCCACTTGCGGGCGAATAGATCGCCCATGACGGCGATTCGCAGCGCCGGAAAGACGACGACGGCGTCGCCGTTGGTGTGTCCGGGGCCGAAGTAGTGCAGATCGATTCGATCCTTCCCGCCGAGCAGCGTCATCGTGTCCGCGAACGTCTTCGCGGGCAGGAACGCGGCGTTCGCGCCCTTGAACTCGTCCATCCTGGCCATGTTCGTTTTGGTGTTCTGGTGGGCGACGACTTCGACCGCGCGCGGGAACTCGCTGTTCGCCCCGGTGTGATCCGCATGTGTGTGGGTGTTGATGATCGTCGTGATCGGCTTGCCGGTCACCGTCTTGATCTGGTCGAGAATCGCCTTGCCGTAGCCGGCGTATTTTGTATCGATCAACACGACGCCGCTGTCGGCGATGTAGACCGTCGTGTTTCCCGCGATGCCGGTGCCCTGCGCCGACGTACCGCGGCCGCCGGTGACAATGTACAGGTTGTCTTTGACCTTTTCGATTTGTATGGCGCCCAGGGTCGGCTGCGCGAGGACTGCGCCGATCGACAGGGTACCGACCAGGACGAAACCAGCCAGGACGGCAAGTCGCTTCATGAAGTTGTCTTCCCCGTAGGCACTAAGGTCTGCACTGCGCCTCGGGCATTCAGGGCAACGGGAAAATCGCGATCTTCTCGCCGCGGACGGATCCGACCCACATCTGCTTGCCAATCTGGATGGCGCCGGTGGCGAAGTCGAACGCATCGCTCGTCGGATAGTTGATCACGTCCTGGACTTTGAGCGTCTTCGGGTCGATCTTGATCACACGCGAGGCCACCGGGGCGGCGCCGTCGGGACCTATCTGCTGCCCTGCCCCGATCAGCGAGCCATCGGGCGCCCACCGGAGGTTGTCGAGCCGGAACCCCACCGGGATATCGTCACGCTTGACGGGGGTCGCCCCCCGCGAAAACCGGATGAACGTCTGGGTGCCCCAGCCGCCCATGTAGAACCATTTCCCGTCCTTCGAGATCTCGATGCCGTTCGCGCCCGACGCCTCGCTGCCCGGCACGATTTTCCAGCCGATCTTCGTGTGCCACTCCCACAGCTCGCCGTTTCGTTTCCCGGTCCGGACGCTGTCAATCCCCGTGGCCACCCCGCGCGGCAGAAAATTCGTCGTCGCGAAGCCGCCTTCGGGAAGGGCCACGACGGAATTGAGTCCGATCGGGTCCGGCGCCACGGCGCAGCCAACCCAGGTCAACGCCGGAGTTTTTGCCGCCGCGTCGAACTCGAAGACTTCGATCGACTCCCGGTTGCCGTGATGAACGACGTAGAGCGTGTAGAGGGAACCGCGCCCGGGGCGAAGTGCGATGCCGTGCGCCCTGAATTTGTCCTTCTCCGCCGGATCGATCGGCCCCGGGCAGGTGTCGTACGTGGCGGCGTCGAGCCGCTGTTTCATGTTCGGAGACGGGTACAGCGGCGTCACGCTCTTGTCGCGAACGTTGACCAGGCTGATGCCGCCCGGCGCCGCGTCACCGCCCGCGATGATCCAGTTCGAGTTCGGCACTTCGACGAGGTCTTCCGGACCGCTCAGGCCGCAGACGAACTGAATGTTGTCGCGCGGCGCGCATCCGGCGGGCTTCGGCAGCGGGGCCTGTGGCGCGGCAATCGCGAGCACGGCGAGCACGGTCAGCATCTTCATGGTGATCACTTTCGGCTCAGCTCGTCGTAGAGCTGGGCGTAAAACGGGGGCGCGAACTGCCAGCCGAGGTCGTCCGTCTTGACCTGCGTTGCCAGGGTGTCTTTTGTGGCGCCGGCCTTGATGGCATCCGACGCGCGGCTGATGAATGTGCCAAACGCCGTGCGGTAGGCCTGGACTTCGGCGCGGCTCTTTGGCTCGCCTCTCCCGGGAATCGCCATGTCGAAGTCGAGTTTCAGCACACCATCCAGAATCTGCGTCCACTCGACGGCGCTGCCACCGTTGGCGAAGTCCACGATTGGCGTCGCGTTCGTGATCTGGTCGCTCACCATCACGACTTTCAGATCCGGGAAATACACCATGGTGTCGTCGCCCGTATGGCCGCGGCCGAACGAGTGCGCCTCGACCTCGGCGCCTCCGAATTTCAGCGTGTAGTCCCTGGCGAAGGTGACCGTGGGAAGCCCCGGAATGTCTTTCGTGCGCGGATCGCTGGCCATACGCGACTTCAGCGCGTCGAGCGCGACGACCTGCGCGCCGGCATCGATGAACCGCTGGTTGTTGCCGACGTGGTCCGGGTGATGATGCGTGTTGAACACGTATTTCACCGGCAGCTTCGAGACCGAGCCGATCTCTTCCATCAGCCGCCGGTAGTTCTCGTCACCCGGATTCTTCGTATCCACGACGATCAGGCCCGCGTCAGTCACGCGGATGAGGGTGTTGGCGCCCCCGCCCGTGACCATATAGAGGTTCGGCTTCAGCTGGCGAATCATCTCGACCGTTTGCCCGGCCGCCGGTCCTCGTTGAGCGGTCGCGAGCGCAGTCGATCCGGCGAGACAGCGACGCGACGACAACGAGTCTGCCTGTGATCATGATCTGCCCCATGCTGCCCGTACTCGCCGGATGTCCCGTCCGCCTGAGTGTCATCGCTCGCCGGATTATAGCGACGTCGTGTCGCAATCTCTCGGGGAAAACGTTACAGTAGCCGCACATTTTCCGCAGGGGTCTGCAATGTTGAAGTGGAAACTTGCCGCATTGGCCGGGCTGCTGACGGGCGCGGCCGGCGTCGCCTGGGGCCAGGCACAGCAGCAGCGCGCCCCGGGGTTCTACGAGCTGCGCATCTACAAGGCCCAGCCCGGCAAGCGCGATGCCCTCGCCGCGCGGTTCGCGAGCCGGACAGCCGGCACGTATGCCAGGCACGGGATCACGAACGTCGGATACTTCATCCCGCAGGAAACCGACAAAGAGCTCGGGATCGACGCCGACGACACCTTCATCTACATCAGAGGCTATCCGTCGAAGGCCGATCGGGACACGCGCCTGAAGGCCGCCCATGACGATCCGGAATTCGCGGAGGTCGTGATCAAACAGGAACGCGATCCGGACAGCCGGCTGATCGTCAAGGCGCACAACATCGACATGGTGCCGAGCGGCCCGCAGACGGCCATCACCATCACGCCGTAGCGCCTGCTGTCCGGCGACGGGAAACAGCGCTCCCTGTGAACCTGATCCTCCTCGAACGCAGCGAAGCGAGCGCCACGGGCGAGATCACCCTGACAGGGCCGCGCGCCGCGCATTTGCTCCGCGTGTTGCGCGTGGAACCGGGGCAGACCGTGCGCGTCGGCATCCTCGACGGCCCGCGCGGCGTGGGAACAGTTACCTCGGTCGCCGAAGGGGCGGTTCAGCTGCGTTGTTCCTTCGACGCTCACACCGCGCCCGCGCCGCGAGTGGACCTGCTGCTCGCGCTCCCGCGCCCCAAGGTCATGCGGCGCCTCTGGGCTCAGATCGCGGCGCTGGGTGTCGGCCAGATCATCCTGACCAACGCGGAGCGGGTGGAACGCAACTACTTCGACACGCACGTGCTCGCGCCGGCATGCTACCGGCCGCTGCTCGTCGAAGGCCTGCAACAGGCGCGCGACACCAGCCTGCCGCGCGTGTCCATCCACCGGCAGTTCAAGGTGCTGATCGAAGACGAACTGGACGCCTTGTTTCCGCGAGGGCTTCGCCTGGTGGCCGACCCCGCGGCCACAACGCCCGCCGGTTCACTGGCGCCGGAGGACGGCGGTCGGGTGTTGCTCGCGATCGGACCGGAGGGAGGCTGGAACGCGTTCGAAACAGCGTTGCTCGCAGCCCATGGTTTCCAATCGGTCGGCATGGGGCCGCGCACTCTTCGCACCGACACCGCGTGCATCGCGCTCCTCGCGATCGTGCACGCGGCGCTCGAACCCAAATAGGACGGACAGGCTCAGCGCCTGTCCAGGCCTTCGGTGAGCTCGATCGAAACGCCCCAGGGATCCGTGACGAACGCATGCGCGATGTTCAGGGCGGGCACCTTGCCGTAAGGCACCGTCAGCTTGATGCCCTTGGCCTCGAGCTTCCTGCAGAACTCTTCCAGGTTCCTGACTTCGAACCCCACGTGATCGTAGACGCGGCCGGCGGTGGGAACGTGCGTCACCGTCTGGTCGCCCTCCCAGCGAAAGAAGTTCAGGCTGTAACCGACGCCTGGCAGGTCGGCGCCGATGAAGAAGTCGGTCTGGCCGGGACGCAGCGTCGCATCGAACGCGTTCATGTACCACTGCTGCATCTCGACGTACTGCTTGTTGATGAAGTGCACGTGGTGATACTTGATCGGCGGCGGGTTGGCGTCGCGGTTGGTGACGAGCTCCACCTTCGCACCGTCGGGTCCGAGAATGTAGGCGACGCCCGCAATTTCCTCCGGCGTGCCCGCGGCCTGCGGGCTGACCGTCTGCCCCGGTTTCGGTTCCCGTCCGTTGGTCGTCTGAAAACCGTTGGCCCTCACCTTCGCCACCACGTCGCGGACATTCGGCACCGAGAAGCCGACGTGGTCGAACGCCGTACCCCGCGCGGGACCCGTCGGAGCCTGCCGGTGCAGAACGATCATCGTGTCGGGAAACCGGACGACATCGTCTTCTCCGAACTTGCTCCGCCGTCCCGCCAAGCGTTTCCACCCAGAACTTCTTGTG
>CAVSND010000005.1:0-91287 GCA_963729215.1 uncultured Acidobacteriota bacterium
CGGGGACAGTGGTTCCATTCGGGGCGGTGACGACCGACTGGGGCGCAAGCGTGTCGGTGGACGGCGTTGCCGTTACAGACCGGCCTGCACAGTGAGCGGCTGGACCCCCATGTCGGCAAACAGATTGACCGTAGCCTGCTGCATCGAGATATCGGCGGGATCGTTGCCACGGTCGTGATTGCTGTCGAGCCCCCACGACCACTGCACCGTGCCGGCGCCAAATACCAGCGCGCCGCTCGAGTGGCGATACATCGTCAGCGCGTGGTTGGCGATGCCGTCGCCGTAGGTCGAGCCGTAGTCCAGCAGCACTCCGGGTTCGCTGACGGTCGTGTCGGACATCCGGAACAGACCGGCCGGCCGGAAGCCGTTATCGAGATCCGAATCCCATTCGTAGCCCAGTGTTCCCGGCGTCAGAGAAGCGACGGCTCCAGGCGGCTGATTCCCGACAGGGGTATTGCGCCAGAACCGCATCTTGCCGTCGGCCGCGGGCACGGTAATCGTGTCGGTGCAGCAGTTGACCGTGAACTCCGTTCCGGTCAAGGCATTCTGCGGTCGGCCGCCATCGGCTGGCGGACTGAATCTGCGGATCGGCCCACGTGCCAGTCCACATGTTCGTACCGGCCGGATCGATCTTCGCGTTCGCGTGCGTTTCTTTGTAGCTGACGAGCGTGCGATACGACGTCGCTGGCGAGGAAATGCTGTTCTCCCAGCGCGTCTTCCAGAAGACCTCGTTGCCGCTGAAGAACGCCAGGTGAACGCCGGCGGCTCGTGCAGCCTCGACGTTGGTCCGCTGCGGCGCCGGACCAGTATTCGTCGTGCCCACGGACAGGAATGACCTTGTGCTGCAGGATGCGCGCGCCGCTTCTGTCCGAGTCGACGCCGGTGGCATAGCTGACGTCGTAGCCGTTGGCCTCGAGCCAGCGAACCATCGGGTATTCGGCGTTGAAAACCCAGTCTTCCGGAGCTGTGTCGCGCGTCGTGAACGGACGGTTGTAACTGACCTTGTAGGCCCGGCCGGGATTCGTTCCGGGACCACCGACGTACAGGCTGTTGCCGCCGTACTGGTTGTAGGCCTGCCACGTCGTGTCAGACGTCTGGAAGAACAAGTCCGAGTGACTGGAGTCGTCGCGAACGATGAAGACGATGTGGCTGGCGCCGCCATTGTCCGTGCGCGCGAGCTCGAGCGAAGTAGATCCGGAGGCGGCGCGTGCTGGAACTGCCCACGTCGCCGAAACCGCCCAGTTGCCGCAGTCGATCAAGCCAGTCGCGTCGTCGCTGAGACAGTCCGGTTGATTCTGGGGCAACGTGACCGATGGCGTGACGGTGGCGACCTTTCGAGCCCCATGCCGCCGTAATAGCCCATTCGGTAGATATCGAGCCGGTAGTTCGTCGCGTCCGTGTCGATCTTGAAACTGACGGTCTGGCCGCGATTCACGCTGATGTCAGTCGCAAACCCCTGAATCGTCGGGTCGCCTGCCCCGGCCACATCCCACTCGCTCGCCGGATTTCCCGCCAGCGCGTTCTCGCAGGCGATAGGATTTCCGTTCGGCGGCGTACAGGACGGAGGCGCCTGGGCGCCCACCCTGGCGCCGTCTCCGATATTCATCGAGATCGCTAGAATCGCCAGTGACAGTGGCGAAGCAGAGGAACAACCAGGAGCGGGAGTGGCTTGCGTTGCGTGTGCGTCGGTTCATGATTGTGATGTCACCAAATCCGGTCGTAATGACGCTTAAGGACAGATACCTTTTGGAAATCAGGTGGTAACGGAGCAAGACAACAGCCAGTCCCCGCTCGCTTGGTCCATTGCCGCAAATCAGTCTTAACTAACTGATTTACAATAGACTTATTGTCAAGTGACAGACCTTGACATGAAGGCATAAACGCGGATTGTCTCCGTGCAGGGCGACTTACCTCTCCTCCCGGCAATCTTTTAGCTAAACGCGAGAGCCTCTCGGAGCGGCGGTGCCTGGAGCCGCTCAAGTCTCGTGGAAGGTGCGCGGACTCCAGACTCGTGGTGGGACGAGCCGCTGTCGGCCGGCTCGAAAGGCAGACGAGCTGCCAGTCACTGCGCGACAAAGTGTGCAGCTCGCAGGCATTGGTGAAGGCGGATGGTCTCATCCGCCTTCACCCTTCCGCTCAGAGCTCAGGACAGCTCACGGCGCCGCGAGAATCTCGCAGATGGTCAGGTTGTAGCGATCCGTCGTCGGCGCCGTATCGTTAATCGTCACACTGGTACCGCTCGCCGGTATCGAGTTTGTCGTCCGTTGCACCCAGAACGTATCGCCGCTGGTCGCGAGGTACTGCTGGACCAGGGTCTGGTTCGGTCCAAGTGTCCGGGCGATGGCATTGTCCCAGTCGTTTCCAACGCCGACGACAATGGAGTTCGCGCGGTCGTGGTCAAGGTCGCGCTCGGCGCGCCGTTGACCGCGCTCCCGCTCCCGGTGTTACCGATCGCCCCGGACCCGTTCGTCCCTGACGTATCGACCCCCTTGAAACTCATCACCGTGATCGACGCAGCGACGCTCTGTGAAATCGTCGCCGTCACAGTGACGTTGTTGAGCGTCGTCGTCGCGAAGGCTCGCCAGATTTCAGCCGTTCCCTTTTGCCCGTTTGTCCGACGCACGAGTTGCCACGTCAGGCCCGTCGCCGCCACGTTCGTGATCGTCGTCGTGTTCCCGAAGCGTGGTCCGTCGCGATCAGTGCCAGCAGCAATTCGTTGGCGGCCGTCGTCGATGACCGCCGCGGCAATCGTCGTGGCATTGGTCGAACGCGCGTTCGATACCGTCGCGTCGATGATGATCCCCGACGGCGCGGGAGCGATGGTCAGTGTAAGCGTGGCGGTACCGGACCCGGCGCCATTGGTCGCACTCAGCGTCACCGTCGACGTGCCCGCGGCCGTCGGCGTCCCGGAGATGAGACCGGTCCCGGTGTTCACCGCAGGCCGGCCGGCAACCCCGTCGCCCCGAAACTGGTGGGCGCATTCGTCGCCGTGATCTGATAGGAGAACGCCACGCCAACCGTCCCGTTCGCTGTGCCGGCGCTCGTGATCACCGGCGGAGCGGGCGCGATGGTCAGTGTCAGCGTCGCCGTTCCCGTGCCGCCACCGTTGGTCGCCCGTATCGTTACCGTGGAGGTGCCGGCGGCGGTCGGCGTCCCCGAAATGAGGCCCGGTTCCGGCGTTCACCGAAAGGCCGGCCGGCAACCCCGTTGCTCCGTAGCTCGTGGGTGTATTCGTCGCCGTAATCTGATACGTGAACGGCGTGCCTGCCGTGCCACCTGCAGTTGTCGCGCTCGTGATCACCGGCGGAGCGGGTGCAATGGTCAGCGTCAGCGTGGCGTTGCCGGAGCCGGCGCTATTGGTCGCGCTGACCGTCACCGTGGATGTGCCCGCGGCCGTTGGCGTGCCCGAGATCAGACCGGTCCCGGTGTTCACCGCCAGGCCGGCCGGCAATCCCGACGCGCCATAACTGGTGGGAGTATTCGTCGCCGTGATCTGATACGTGAACGGCACGCCCACCGTACCGCTGGCGGTGGTCGCGCTCGTGACCACGGGTGGCGCCGGGGCAACGGTCAGCGTCAGCGTCGCTGTGCCGGATCCGGCGCTGTTGGTGGCGCTCAGCGTCACCGTCGAGGTGCCTGCCGCCGTCGGCGTCCCCGAGATCAATCCGGTTCCGGTGTTGATCGACAACCCGGCCGGCAATCCCGTTGCGCCATAACTGGTCGGCGCGTTGGTCGCCGTGATCTGATACGTGAACGCCGAACCCGCCGTCCCGCTCGCCGTGCCAGCGCTGGTGATCACCGGTGGTCCGGCAGCAATCGTCAAGGTCAGCGTGGCCGTTCCGGATCCGCCGCCGTTGGTGGCGCTCAGGGACACCGTCGAGGTGCCTGCGGCCGTCGGCGTTCCCGAGATCAGCCCCGTGGCGCTATTGACCGACAGACCTGCCGGCAGGCCCGTCGCCCCGTAACTGGTCGGCGCATTCGTGGCCGTGATCTGATACGTGAACGCCACACTCACGGCTCCACTCGCCGTGGTCGCACTCGTGATCACGGGCGCCGCGGGCGCTACGGTCAGGGTCAGCGTACCGGTGCCGGAGCCGGCGCCGTTGGTGGCGCTCAGCGTCACCGTCGAGGTACCCGCTGCGGTGGGCGTTCCCGAGATCAGCCCGGTGCCGCTGTTGACGGACAGCCCGGCCGGCAACCCCGTCGCCCCGTAACTGCCGGGTGCATTCGTCGCCGTGATCTGATACGCGAACGCGACGCCGACGGTCCCGCTCGCCGTGCTGGCGCTCGTGATCACCGGCGGCGCCGTCGTCGTAAAGCTGGGGGGCGGATCGGTCGTCGGAGCGATGGCCGGATTGCCCGCGGCATCGGTGGACGTGACTCGATAGTAGTAGGTCGTCCCGGACGTCAGGCCGGTCAGCCCGACGTTATGCGACGTGACCAGCGAGGAATTGCTCGTGGTCAGCGTGAGAGACGCCGGGTCGGTTCCGAAGTGCACGACCGAATCTGCCGGTTCATTCGTCGTCCACGTAATGTTCGCACTGGACGTTCCCACGACCGAGGTCGCCAGCGCCGAAATCGTCGGCGGCGTAATGTCCGGGCCGTAACTGACCTGGTACGAGCCGGCGCCGGCAGCAAAGATCGCGTACTGCACGCCCTTGATCGTCTGCAGCGAGTAACCGATCGCGGTGCCGTTGAACGTGATTCCGGTGAGCGGGCTCGACGCCCGTTGCCGCGGGCACAAGCGTCTGCAGCCCGTTCGCTCCTGCTCCGACGGCGATGTTGAACGACAGCACGCTGCCGTTCCACGCCATCCCCTGGAAAGTCGATCCATTCCGGCCGTCGAGCCAGGTGAGCATTTGCTTCGCCGTGATGACCGGGATGCCGCGCGCTTTGGCGGAGTTCACGATCGCAGTCGACCACGTCTCGCTGTTGTTGCCCGTTGGAGTCGGTGTGCATGTTCGCAGTGAACGCACCAAAGTACCCGAGAGGTCCGATCGGCATTGTCGAGCAGCGTGTCGATGTTCTTCGGGAACGTCTGCCCCGACTCGTCGGTCATCTGCGTCGTCGCCTGGTAGACGTCGATCATCTGTCCGGTCGATGTCGCGTAACGCATCGGGATGCCCGAGCCAGTGAACATGCCAGGGCGATCGAGAATCCACGTATCCGGCCAGTAGTAGTAGGTCGTGTCGAGCCTGATGTTGTTGTTCAGCTCGACCTGCCACTGCGTCGCGTAGTCGCTGTTCACGATGCAATGGGTGCGGTTCGTTGTCGGCGCGCCGGCGTGCGGCCAGGCCGAATTGAACTGTGACAGTTGGCGTGCTGTAGAAGCTCGCCAGGGTCGATGGCGTCCAGTCGGCGCAATTCGTGTTGACGTGGAGCGCGATCTCGAACCCCTGCGCCACGTAGCTCGCGACCTGCGCGTCGTTGATTGGCGTGCCCGGGTAGATGTACGACGTGCCGCGAATGCAGTCCCAATTGGCCACGTTGCAGCCCGGATTGCTGAAGCCGACGTAGCCGTCGAAACGCCCTGCCGTGCCGCCATTCGCATGGTCATCGCCCGTCATGATGACGACGGCAGGCAGCATCCGCGGGAAGTACCAGAACCGCGGCAAGCGGCTTCTTGTTCGCGTTGATGTTCAACACGATGTTCCACAGGAACCGCTGCTGCTCATCGGCCTGAGGAATGGCGACCTTGTTCAGATCGACCCAATCCGGCTGCACGTCGCCTGTCTTTGCTCCAAAAAACAGATCGTCGCTGCGGATCGGCGTCATGGCCATCCCGTTCCTGCCCTGACCACGCCGGATTGCCCTGGCGTGTGTAGACGATCGACTTTGCCAAGTCGTAGGTAAAAGCCACCGCATGACCCGCGCCCGACCGTCCGCGTCGTGACGGCCGGATTCGTCGTCGCCGTCGTCGCGTTCGAATACAGCGTCGCGAGCGACGTCGCGCCGTTCAAGCGTGTACCTGTCGGCAATCCCGTGAAACTGGATCGTCTGGTTCACGATGCCTGCGCCGGGCGTTCCGGCGGCCGTGTTCACCAGCAGGTAGGCATTCGACAACGTCGACGCGGCGTCGGTGAGGCCGAGGAGGCCCGCCAACTGCTTGTCCGGCCGCATCGCGATCAGGTTCCCGCCGCCGTTCACCCAGTTCGTGAACATCGTCACTTGCGCGGCAGTCAGCGGCGTCTCGCCGAGAATCACGACGTCGTAGGCACTCAACGTCGTGCTGGTGACCGTCGAGAGATCGGCCGCCGCAAACGCGTTCAGACCCTCGGTCCGCAGAATCTCCAGGTAGTACGTGCTGAACGGATTCGCGACGACGTGACAACCAGGACCGGACCGCCGGGGCCTTGCGTCGGCGGGGGCGGGGGTGGGGACGAGGTCGTAAACGACCACGTGTAGTCGGTCGTCGTCGCGTTGCCAGCGAGGTCCTTGACACCCGCCTTCACCACGCCGGTGTAAACGTGCTCGAATAAGGAAGGACGGACGTGGGCGTCAGCGTCGCCGTTTTGAGGCTGCCGTCGTAGGTGACGGTCGCCGGCACGGCCGTGCCCGACGAATCACGCAACAGAATCGTGTTCGTGTTGATCGTCGTCGGATCGACGGGCTCGTTGAACGTCACGATGACGCTCGTGTTCGTGAATACACCAGATGCGCCGGCGGGGGGGCTGACCGACTTCACAGCCGGCGGCGTGACGTCTGGTCCGTTGGTCGGTGTTGAACACAACGTCGACGAAGTAGCCCTCGGAGAGGTAATGTCTGAGTCGGGAAGACGTTCGTCGCGCTGTAGGCGTAGACGCCATTGGCGCCGTCTGCTCCGTTCTTCAAAGCATGCAGCGGCGGGTTGTCGAATCCCGGCAGCTGCGAAGTAGTTGTCTGGAGCAGAGTAGTGACCCTTCGGCGCCAGGTACGAGATGACGTAGGTCGTGTTCGCCGCGATCGGAACCGGCGTTGCGAATGAAACCTGTTGCCAGCCCGAGGCGGTCTCGCCGCTGAACGTCGCTGTCGCGAGTTGAGTCCCGGTGTTGGTCCACAGAGTTGCGACATGCGTGCCGGTATTCAGCGTGCCTTTGTAGAAGCGCGCGCCGGTGATGTAGCCGGGAACGTCCGATCGGAATCGCGTGCCCAGCACGACCGAGCTCGGATCGTTGTCGTCGACAGGGTTCGGCACAGTGGTCGGCGGCCAGATGCTGCAAGGGCACGAACTCGGGGGCGGCGGGGTGCCGCGGCGGTCGTGAACGACCAGGTCACGTTCGCGGCCATCGCGTTTCCGGCAAGGTCTTTCACGCGCGGATCGGTCGGGCCGCCCTTCACGATCGCCGTGTATCGTGGTCGAGAGAGCGAGCGACGATCCCGGAGTCAGCGTCGCGGTCTTCGACGCCGAGTCGTACGAGACAGCCGCCGTGACGAGATTGTTCGACGGGTCGCGAAGCTCAAACGTGCCAGGCGAGTTGCCGCCTTCAGAACCCGTCGTGCTCGACGAAATGCGTGCTCGGCGTTCATCGCTTCGCTGAATGTCGCCGTGATCCGGTGGCCGGGTCGACGCCCGTCGCTCCAGAGCTGGGAACTCGTGACGTGACCGTCGGCGGCGTCGTATCGACCGGCGGCGTCGTGCGTGAAGACGACATCCGCCCAGTAGTTCTCGGAGTTGTAGGTGTTCGTTGGAAACAGGGTCGTCGAGCCGTACGCATACACGCCGTTGGGACCATCCGTCCCGTCTCTCAACGCGTGAAGCGGTGGAGTTGTCGACGGCGGTCGTGAAGAACGGATCGGTTCCCGTGTAGTGGCCAACGGGCGCGTGGTAGGAGACAACGTACGTCGTGTTCGCGGTGATCGGAATCGCCGACGCGAAATTGGCCTGTTGCCAGCCGGAGGCCGTTTCGCCGGTGAACGTCACGGTCCCAAGCAGAGTGCCGGTGCCGGTCCAGAGACTGCCTGTGTGCGTACCGGTATTGGCGCTTGCCTTGTAAAAGCGCACGGCAGTAATGAACCCGTCAGTATCGGCGCGGAACTTCGTGCCGAGTTCCACCGAGCTGGTGTCCCCGTCGTCGAGCGGCGCAGGGGGAACCGTTGAGGCGCTCCAGATGCTGCAGCAGGTCCCTGCGGTCACGTTGATAGTGACGCCGCTGGACGGGATTTCCATGTTGCCGCTGTCGTCGTAACGCACGGCTCTTGATCGCGACCGAGCCTGAGCCCGAAACCGTCCCAGTAAAGGTCCAGCTTGTCGTTCCTGTGGCTTGCGCCCACGTGGTGCCGCCGTTGAGCGAGACCTCAACGCCCGCGACAATGCCGCCGCCGGCGTCCGATGCCGTCCCCGTCACGGTGATGGACGTGCCCGAGGCGAACGATGCGCCTGACGCCGGCGATGTGATCGTCGAAGTGGGCGCCAGAGTGTCGGTGGATGCCGACGCCGTCACCAACCCCGATTGCAGCGTGGACGGCTGAATCGCCCATGTCGGCCAGCAGATTGACCATCGCCTGCTGCATGCGGACATCGGCCGCAGCGCTGCCTCGGTCGTGGTTCGAATCGAGACCCCAGGACCACTGGACGGTGCCGGCGCCGAAGACCAACGCTCCGCTGGTGTGACGGTACAGAGTCAGGTTGTGCGTGGCGCTTCCGGTGCCGTAGGTCGAGCCGTAGTCGAGCAGGATTTGCGCTCCGCTCAGCGTCGTTGACGACAGACGCATCAGACCGGCCGGCCGGAATCCGTTGTTCGGCTCCTCGTCCCATTCGTATCCAAGCGTGCCGGTCGTCAGCGTCGCCGTGCCGCCGACCGGCAGCGTCGCGACGCTGGTGTTCCGCCAGAAACGCATCTTGCCGAGACGCCGCAGGCACCGTAATCGCGCCATTGGGCGTGCCGCCGTTCACTTTGAAGATCGTGCCGGTCAGCGCGTTTTCCGGCCGACCGCCGTCGGCGGGAGGACTGAAGCGCGGGTCGCGCCAGGTGCCCGTCCAGGTCGGCGGATCGGCCGGATCAATCACGGCGTTCGCGTGCGTTTCCTTGTACGCAACCAGTGTCCGATACGGCGTGTTCGTGCCGTCGATGCTCGCTTCCCATCGCGTCTTCCAGAAGACCTCGTTGCCGCTCAAGAACACCATGTGCAGGCCGGCCGCGCGCGCGGCTTCGACGTTCGCGCGCTGCGGACCAGACCAGTACTCGTCGTGACCGACCGACATGAACATCTTGTGCTTCGACGGCGTCAGGATCGTCGGCCCGGAGCGATCGCGTGTCGACACCGCTGATGTAGCTGACGTCGTACCCATTCGCCTCGAGCCAGCGCACCATCGGGTATTCGGCGTTGAAGAGGAAGTCCTCTGGCGTCGTGCCTCGCGTCGTAAACGGACGGTTGTAGCTCACCTTGTAAGCGCGGCCAGGGTTCGTGCCAGGACCGCCAACGTAAAGGCTGTTGCCGCCGTATTGGTTGTAGGCCTGCCAGGTCGTATCCGAGGTTTGAAACACGACGTCCGAGTGGTGGGAGGCGGTATCGCTCTCGCGAACGACGAACGGGATGTGGCTCTTTCCCCCGCTGTCGATCCGTGTCAGCAGGGCGAAGTAAATGCCTGACACGGCATCCGACGGGCACCGCCCAGGATGCGGATACCGCCCAATTGCCGCAGTCGATCAACCCTGTCGGGGCATTGGTCAGGCAGTTTGGCTGGTTTTGTGGCAACGTGGCCGACGGAGTAATCGTCGCGATCTTGCGGGCGCCCATGCCCCCGTAATAGCCCATGCGATAGATGGCAATCGTGTAGTTGTTCGAGTTCGTGTCGATCTTGAAGCTCTCGGTCTGTCCTGGCGTGACGCTGATGCTCGTCGCGAACCCCTGAATCGAGGAATCGCCGGCGCCGCTGATGTCCCAGATGGAGCTGGAATCGCCTGCTTTCTGGTTCTCACAAACAATCGGGTTAATCAGCGCACCGCACGAGCTTTGAGCGTGTACGGGGACGTTGACATCGGAAATGCGTGTCAGCGCCAGCCACGCGAGCGCGACGCCCAGAGCAACAGTGGACACGCGCCGGATTGAACGAAAAGAGGAGGATTTCGACATCGTCATGTTTTCCAGCCGGTTTCAGTCAGGGGCGGATCGCGACGGTGAAGCCGGCTACGCAACTGGCGCGCCACTTTACGTCTCTCTTTCGAATAGGCGCAGCGAATAGAACGCGACGCTAACTTGTTGACAACGCTGGATCGAAACGGCCAGCTGTTTCGTGGGGTCCAGGAGCGGCTGTGAACGGGCGTGCCGAGTGATCTGGGAATCAGAGTTTAGTCCGCGTGCAGGGAGACAGACCTGCGTGAAGGGTCCGAGGCTATCGCTGCGAGGTTGCGTCCCGGAACTGTAGTCTGGAATGGCCGCGCCTTTCGCACGATAATCTCGGCATCATCTTGAACGGCGACTTCCATGCTGCGCAGCCGCTGACGTGGCGCGACCGCGTACCTTGCTCTGGGCGGCGCCCTGATTCTGCTCGTCTGCGCCTATTGGGCAACGGCCGCGTCAGCCGTGGCGTTGTGGTCGCATGACCCGTTTTCACACGGGTATCTTGTGATTCCGGCAGCGGGATATCTCGCGTGGACACGCCGCAAGGATTTCGAGTCGTTGACGCCGGCGGCCACCTTCTGGGCATTGCCGCTTCTTGCCCTGCTCGCATTTCTCTGGCTGCTCGGAAATCTGACGAACACGGCCGTCGTTCAACAGTTCTGCCTTGTCGCCATGGTTGTCGGCCTCGTGTGGGGGCTGCTGGGTTCGTCAGCCGCGCGGGCCCTTCTGTTTCCGCTGGGGTTCCTGCTGTTCGCGCTGCCGTTGGGCGACCGAATCGTCCCGGTGCTCCAGGATTTCACCGCCAGATTCGCGGTGAAGCTGCTCCAGTTCTCCGGAGTGCCCGTTCTTCTCGAAGGGCACGTCATCTCGATTCCCGGAAGCCGGTGGCAGGTTGCCGAAGCGTGCGGCGGTATCAACTACCTGGTCTCTTCTCTCGCAGTCGGCTATGTATTCGCCGGCACGGCCTATAGGTCGTGGACACACCGCGTGAGCTTCTTCGCAGCATCGGCCCTGCTGCCCCTCGTGGCAACGGGTTTCGTGTTTACACGACCATTCTGATCGCGTCGTTCGGCTATACGGGCATAGCCGCCGGCCTCGAACATAACCTGTACGGCTGGCTCGTGTTTGCACTGACGATGGTTCTGCTGTTCGTCACGTGCGGACGATGGGAGGAAGCGGCGCCAGACAACACGGCGCAGACCTCGAAAGTCGCCCGAATCCATCGCGGCAGCATCGTCTGTCATGGAGACTGGCCCTCGTGGCAATAGCGGGACTGCTGATCGCCGCGAGCGCGCCGCTGTCGGCGAGACTGTTGTGGCCCGGAACCCTGACAGAACAGCCGGTGGTGCTCAAGCCGTGGGACAGTTTCGGCGCCCTGGCGAATCATCCAGAACGGCCGGGACGCCTGGACGCCTCGCTTCGTCACGCCGAGCGGTGAATCCTTGCAGACTACGGTTCATCCGAGTATGTGGTCAAGGCCTACGTTGCGTA
Organism: uncultured Acidobacteriota bacterium; assembly: GCA_963729215.1. GTDB lineage: Bacteria > Acidobacteriota > Vicinamibacteria > Vicinamibacterales > CAVVIG01 > CAVQJU01. The sequence goes on from CAVSND010000005.1 coordinate 11,533, forward strand.
CTACGACCCCGACCGGCCAGGCGTCAAGCTGGTGAGCGTCGACAACACGTTGTTTGAGGACCCGTGGTGGCCTACGCGGAAGGACGCCGCGCCGTTTCAATCGACGGGAAGTCTATCCAGGCGCGCGAAACCGCTCTGCGATCGCCGCAGTCCTCAATGGTTGTCTGGAGCTGGTATCGGGTGGATGGCCCGTTCACGGGCAACGACTACGTCGCGAAACTGCTTCTCGCAAAAGCCAGGCTATTTCGCGGCCGGGAAGGCTCCGCGGTGATCGCCGTCGCCGCCGAGGATCAGGGGGGCGTGGAAGCTGCCGCGATTCTCAAGGACTTTCTCAGTCACGTGTCGCTCGCCAGGAGCCTGGAGACCGTGCGCGTCAACGAACCCTGAGAGACGCCAACTTTTCCCGCGCGTCTCCTGCACCGCTGAAATCCGGCTGCAACGTGAGCGCTCGCTCGAGCGACTGCTTCGCTCGTACACCGTCTCCTCCGCTCGGCGTAGGCCAGCCCGAGATGATATTGGTACATCGCGTTCCCCGGATCCCTCTCGACACTCACCTTCAACGTCGAAATGGCGAGCGAGGTGAGGTCCTTCTTGTAGTAGATGAAACCGAGGGTGTCGCTGACTTCCGCGACGCCAGGCAACCGCTTTTGCGCCACTTGCGCAAGGTGCATGGCGACGTCGAGGTTGCCGCCGCGGTCGCGTAAATCCAGGCCAGATTGTTCGCGGCGACTGCCGCTTCGGGATCGATCTGCAGGACACGCTCAAAACGGGTCCGGGCGGCGTCCACGTCGCCCTCGGCCTGGAACATGATTCCGACCATCGTCAACGCCGCTACCGATTTCGGCGAACGCTGCGCGACAGCCTCGAACTGCGCGCGCGCGGATGACAGCCGCGCGACGTACAGACGATAGACGATAGATGGGATGAAGCGGCTGGCAGATCCTCGGTGGTCGAGATTGGGTCAGAGTCGTCATTGTCCGCGGCCGATGAATGTGCCCCTTCACCGGGGCGTTTGGGTCCGAGACGGTCGCTCTCGGCGCAACTTGCGGAGTTGCCGAGCCGCCCAATAACGCCCTAGGCGCGACCGGATGAAGCTCTCACGCCGACGCCACGAGGAATCCATCAGGTGCACTCCAAATTCACCGAATCGGTGCCAGGTCGTCTGGTTGCGAACGTCCTCGGGAAACAGCACGGTCACGCCGGATCGGACTTCGTGTCGTTCAGCCAGCGTTCGCGATACGAGCCCGGGACCGGTCAGATTCGGTACCGCGTACTGTGCGCGAAATGGCGACGGGATAAGCTTTCCAGCATTTGCATTCCCCAGGCCGGATCTCTTTGGCCTTTCACGCAGTTGTCGATGACCGCCTTGATGAACGGATGTCCGGGCGCGGCGCCAAAGGCATAGTTCGCAAGTTCCCAGTCCATGCCCAATTGATGACGCAGGAAGCGGCTGATCGTCAGCTCTTCAAACGGAAACACGCAGCCAAGCGACAGAAGCGGATACAGGCTGTGCGCCAGGAAGACATCCAGGTCCATGTAAAATCCGCCCAGCCGGTAAATCGCCAGGTAACGGAAAAAGTCGAATCGCTGGATCGGAAACTGAAACGAATCGAACACCTGTTGGTATTCGGGAAATTCAGTCGCGAGAAAGTGAGCGACTTTCGGTGTGTCGAACAACACATGCTCGAAATCCGGATGAAGCAGGGCCGCGTTCGCCCGGGCGGCTTGGTAGAGCAGCGAGAGTTCCGTGCTCCTGCCCGGCGGCGCGCAATAGATGTGGATGATCCGCTTCGGGATTCCTGTCGGGGCAATTGGCTGCGCGGCGGCTTCCATCGGTGAAGGTGGTTGTGCAGTCACTGTACACATCTACGGAAATTGATTCCTTGCACTCAGCAGTTTTGGCGCGACGGCGTCCGCTGCGGTTTCGATGGGCGCCGAAACGGTCTGTCGCAGCTCCGGGCCGTTGTCGAGGCGGATCACCGCGGGCAGGCCGCGCAGTTCCGCGAGCTGTTCCATCACCCGAATCACCCGCGCCGCCGGCAACGACGTGTCAATCTCAATCGCCAGGCCTTCCCGATTGCTTTCATCGATCACATTCAACGTCCGAAACGCCCGGCCGCTGTACAGCGCGTCCTGCATGAAGTCGAGCGCCCAGATCTGATTCCGTTCTCGACGGCGCGACGAGCGGCTGGCGGAGCGATCGGGCGGCAGCCGCCGTTTGTGCCGCCGCGGCAGATTCAGTTGCAGCTGGCAATACACGCGCCAGCACGCGCTTGTGATTCCACCGGTGCGCCGCGATTGCGCAGCCAGTCGAAGCACAGCCAGAAGCCCCAGCGCCCGTTCTTCGCGAGCGCCTGCGTTCAAGCCTTCGACGACCGGCGCATCGCGCTGCGCCCAATCGATCCGCGGCCGATACCAGGCCGCCCGAGACAGGCCGACTCCCGCACACGCGCGCGCAATCGTCAATCGATGTGCGGTTCGGAGATACGTGACCGCGTCGCGCTTCTCGGACGGCGTTACAGCTTTCGGTCGATCAGATCTTTCAGCGCCCGATTCTCGAGGGCCAGGTCCGCGTACAGCCGTTTCAATCGCGTGTTCTCGGCCTCGAGTTCTTTCAGCCGTTTCAGCTCCGATGCGCTCAGCCCGCCGTACTTCGATTTCCACGCGTAGTACGTCGCCGAGCTGATCTCATGCTTCCGCATCAACTCCGCCACCGGTCGTCCCGCCTCGGCTTCCTTCAAGATCGCGACGATCTGGGCTTCGGCGAACCCGGACAACGTCAACCACGTTCTCCAAGAACGATCGTTCGATGATGGCTGCACGCCAATAGTAACAGCCTGCATTTCGCGGGCCCATCTCTGGTTCAGAAGATGCTTCGTGAAACCCGTTGGTTGTCAGGTTCGGCGTCTGGGGAGACTCGTCCACCATGTTACCGAACAGATCGATCACCTGAGAAGAATCGTGATTAAAGTCTTCCCCGAGGAAGACTTTTGCTGGCGGCATGCGAATTCGATCACATGCCGGCTACAATCGCTGAATAAACACTTTAAACATAATCGTTTACGAGCAATGCGCGGTTCTAACGTGACGGGCGTGTTTCTTGCTTTTGAAGATTTGGATAGCTCCGTTAGAGGGCCTGATCGACAGTCCTGATCGTTAATTGACCAGACTTAGCGATCAAGCCTCTGTTTACCATTTTGGAGGCCTGACTTGGCTTCGCTCGTCGTTCGCAACTGGTCACCTTTGCGGAGCCAGAATGGGTCTTTTCTCATTCCGCACTCAACGCTCGCCTGAAGTTCAGCCGAAAGGCCTATTCATATGCGACCCAAACTGGTCTTCTTTCAATGGAAATACGATCCTCAATTGCCAGCGTTCTTGGTCAATCATGCACGAGATCACGTGCGATGTCTGGAGGAGTTCTACGACGTTACGGTCATCAATGACAGTTGCGATTATCACGAGGTCTGCGATAGATACGAGCCAGACATTGTGGTTTTCGAGAGCGGAATCGACAATCTCACCTGCCAAAAGCCGATAGTAACCAACGTCAAGGGAAACACGAACGTCCCCAAGGTCGCGTTGCACAACGCAGATTCCTTCTCGGGTGCCCGAGCGGGCTTCAATTCAGACATTTATCACTTGGGCATCGAAGCAATCTTTGCAATAGCGACGACCGCAGCCGAGCATAGTCCAGACCTGGCAAGTGATATCTTCGTGTGGCCTAATTTTATTAGACCACTTGTATTTCATGATTATGGAGAACGGAAAGGTATTCCCGTCCTTCTGACCGGGAACCGTACAAGACATTCTATCCATGGCGACAGAAGGTATTCCGAGTTCTGTCAGAGCATTTCCCCTCACTCTACTCTCCACACCCGGGATATGAATCAGGGTCATCGCTCATTTCGATTCTGCTCGGTCAGCGAAAGCTCTGCTCGCACAATCAACGCCGCCTCTATCGTGCCCGCATGCGGAACAATCGCGAGAAATCGTTCGAAAACACTTCGAAATCCCAGGCTGTCGATCGTGTTTAGTAGCAGAAAAGACTGCCGCTCTCGAGGCCGCCGGATTTGTTGACATGCAGAATTGTGTTTTCTCGCGGACGAGCATGACGTCATCGATAAGCTATCCTTCCTGTTCAAGAATCCGGACAAGCTAGCTGAGATTACTGACGCCGGCCATAACCTCGTACCAGTTAATTCGCGACACACGTTAGCCCAACGCGACGAAATCCGCCAATGGCTTGATCTCAGACGAGAGCTGAAGCCCGGTCAGCGAGTAGTCCAACCCGGGTTGTTTCAAGCGCTGAAAGTTGTCGATGCGTCCGTGGCAAATGGTCACTCTAATGTGGCTGGAAATGGGGTCCACCTGCGACTGCTGACCAGCGCCAGAGAAAAGCTTCGCCGCCACCAGTACGAAGAGGCGAAGCTCGACTCCCGTAAGTGCCTCAACTACATGAACTGGCTGCCAGAGGCGAGACTAGGCCTGACAGGGTGTTCCGACCTGCCGCCAGGGAGATGCGAAGAAAGCTGCCTCGTCAATCGGCCCGAGCATCTCATATATCTTGGAGGATCCAGCCGTTGACCCTGACCCGGTCGAGTGGGCCTACTATATCGTTTGCTTGCTAAGTTTAGGTCGGCTCGACGCTGCGTGCCGCGACCGCGCCAAACGATCTCCACAACTCATTCACCCTGAACTCAATCGAGTCAGATGGGTCACCGCTTTGCTGCGGGATGGTCGAACACCCGGACATTTTCCAGCAGGCCGGCAGCCCAGAACGCGCAAAACGCTTCATCCGCAACAAGACACCGAGCCCAGCGTCTGGATTGAACGGCTTTGCGAGATCCTTGAATCGTGTAAACAGAATCGAATGGCCGACACGCTCCGAAACGCTGATCTTTGAGGGAACGGATCAGTCCAGAGGCTCTTTCGCTGACGAGACTGCGCGAGAATCCCATCCTGACCCGTCGCCGATACGTAGACTTGCGGGTTTGAATCGAAGCCGGCACAGGAGCCTCCTCAAAAGAGAAACAGTCAGGCTGCGGTCTCGCGCTCGGAAATCAGTAGCGCATTTCTTGCATTCCATCGAGCGAGAGCACAGGGTACTTCCTGCCCGTATCGATTTTCCGAAAAGAGGAATGACGCCTTCTATCGTGCCATCCACACGTTAGGTCGTGAAGAGGACATCGCAACCGCTCTCATTGTCCTCGCGGCTGGTCAGAGTGAAACCTGCCGTGAAGCACTGCTACAGGGAGTGCTGGAAAGTGAAACGATCCTGCCATCTTTTGTCTGACGACAACATCTACAGAGACAGCCATCAATCACAAGCGACGTCTTCCAAGCCACCCATGCGTCAGAGAATTCACAGGTCTATTGCAACTCAAAACAATCTTGAAGACCGTATCGAGGAGAGGATTAGCGCCATCAGGCGCGAGCATCAGCTGAGTGGCTTCGATGTCGTGCTCATTGGCGGCTCCGCCCTTAGTGCTCGGCACCATGATCAACGTGACATTGTGGATGCCATTCGAAGGGCGAAAACAATTCTCCTCGACAATATCAACGCCAGCAACTTCGTTAACCACCAGCGACTTATGGCTGATAGCTCATACGTTTTGGTTGCTGACGATCCCAGTCTGCGCAGAGGCTGACTCGATATTTCGCCGAAAGAGTTAATCCCGTCGGAGCGTTTCGATTGACAACATGTTTAGCTTGAAAGCTCGACGTTCATTGAGCCCCACTGTGACGCAGAGGTTACTGGGATGCCGCTGCTATCGGATAAACGAGCCCGCGGGCTGCGGCGTCTTGAAAGGGACGGGACTGGCGCGGTTTTTCCAACCCCTCAAATTTGAGTAGGAGCTACTACCTCGAGTGCGCTCGGGCATGGCGAGCAGCATGCGCCGCCCTTGGCGGGACTTTTGGGTTTGCTCGTCTGTGCCTATTGGGCAACGGCCGCGTCAGCCGTAGCGTTGTGGTCGCATGACCCGTTTTCACACGGGTATCTTGTGATTCCGGCGGCGGGATATCTCGCGTGGACGCGCCGCAAGGATTTCGAGTCGTTGAAGCCGGCGGCCACTTTCTGGGCATTGCCGCTTCTTGCCCTGATCGCATTTCTCTGGCTGCTCGGAAATCTGACGAACACGGCCGTCGTTCAACAGTTTTGCCTTGTCGCCATGGTTGTCGGCCTCGTCTGGGGTCTGCTGGGTTCGTCAGCCGCGCGGGCCCTTCTGTTTCCGCTGGGATTCTTGCTGTTCGCGCTGCCGCTGGGCGACCGAATCGTCCCCGTGCTCCAGGATTTCACCGCCAGATTCGCGGTGAAGCTGCTCCAGTTCTCCGGAGTGCCCGTTCTTCTCGAAGGGCACGTCATCTCGATTCCCGGAAGCCGGTGGCAGGTTGCCGAAGCGTGCGGCGGTATCAACTATTTGGTCTCTTCTCTCGCCGTCGGCTATGTGTTCGCAGGCACAGCCTACAGGTCGTGGACGCACCGCCTGAGCTTCTTCGCAGCATCGGCCCTGCTGCCCCTGGTGGCGAACGGGTTTCGCGTCTACACGACCATTCTGATCGCCTCGTTCGGCTACACGGGCATTGCCGCCGGCCTCGAACACAACCTCTACGGCTGGCTCGTGTTTGCACTGACGATGGTTCTGCTGTTTGTCACGTGCGGACGATGGGAGGAAGCGGCGCCAGACAACACGGCGCAGACCTCGAAATCGCCTGAGTCCATCGCGCCAGCATCGTCAGTATGGAGAGTGGCCCTCGTGGCAATAGTGGGACTGCTGATCGCCGGGAGCGCACCGCTGTCGGCGAGACTGTTGTGGCCTGGAACGCTGACAGAACAGCCGGTGGTGCTCGAAGCCGTGGGCAGTTTCGGCGCCCTGGCGAATCATCCAGAACGGCCGGTACGCCTGGGCGCCTCGCTTCGTCACGCCGAGCGGTGAATCCTTACAGGACTACGGTTCATCCGAGTACGTGGTGAAGGCCTACGTTGCGTACTACGAACCCCGATCGGCCAGGCGTCAAGCTGGTGAACGGCGACAACGCGTTGTTCGAGGACCCGTGGTGGGCCTACGGCGGAGGGACGCCGCGCCGTTTCAATCGACGGGGAGTCTATCGAAGCGCGCGAAACCGCTCTACGATCGCCGCAGTCTTCAATGGTTGTCTTGAGCTGGTATTGGGTGGATGGCAGGTTCACGGGCAGCGACTACGTCGCGAAACTGCTTCTCGCAAAAGCCAGGCTGTTTCGCGGCCGGGAGGGCTCCGCGGTGATCGCCGTCGCCGCCGAGGATCAGGGGGGCATGGAGGCTGCCGCGATTCTCAAGGACTTTCTCGCTCACGTGTCGCTCGCCAGGAGCCTGGAGACCGTGCGCGTCAACGAACCCTGAGAGACGCCAACCTTTCGCGCGCGTCTCCTGCACCGCTGAAATCCGGCTGCAAAGTGAGCGCCCGCTCGAGGGACTGCTTCGCTCGTACGCCGTCTCCTCCGCTGGCATAGGCCAGCCCGAGATGATATTGGTACATCGCGTTCCCGGGATCCCTCTCGACACTCACCTTCAACGTCGAAATGGCCAGCGAGGTGAGGTCCTTCTTGTAGTAGATGAAACCGAGGGTGTCGCTGACTTCCGCAACGCCAGGCAACCGTTTTTGCGCCACCTGCGCGAGGTGCATGGCGATGTCGAGGTTGCCGCCGCGCTCTGCGTAGATCCAGGCCAGATTGTTCGCCGCGACTGCCGCTTCGGGATCGATCTGCAGGACCCGCTCAAAACGGGCGCGGGCGGCGTCCACGTCGCCCTCCGCCTGGAACATGATTCCGACCATGGTCAACGCCGCCACCGATTTCGGCGAACGCTGCGCGACAGCCTCGAACTGCGCGCGCGCGGACGACAACTTCCCTTCCGCGATGTACAGCCCTCCCAGCGCGCTATACGCTTCGAGATAGGTGTCGTCGAGCTCAATCGCCCGGCTGAGCAGACGCTCGGCAGCGGGCCGATCGCCGCTTGCTTCGTAGGCACGGGCCGCCAGCGTCAGGAGGGGCGCCGAAGGCTCAGAGGCGACCCTGGCATCGACGCGCGCCTTCGCGCTTGCGTAGTTGCGAGCCGTGAGATCAAGAGCGACGAGGCCGCCGAACGCGTCGAAGGCACCGGGTTGGAGCTGCAGCGCGCGTTCGAACTCAGCCTTCGCGGCGGTATAGTCGCGCTTTCTCCCAAGCAACATGCCGAGCTGCGTATGCACGGCCGCTGAGTTCGGAAACCGCGTGACCAGCTGCTTGAGCTCGACTGCCGCGCGAGCGATGTCGCCACGGGCTAACAGGCCCCGCACGAGGACAAGTTGCGCGTCGCCGTTCGCGGGTTCGTTCGCAAGGGCCTCTTCGGCGAATCCAATGGAATTGTCCGGGCGGCCCTGTGACAGATGCAGCTGCGCCAGCTCGACTTTCGCTTGGGTCGCTCGAGGATTCTGCCGGAGCACCTGTTCGAAGGCTGCGATGGCTTCGTCGGGCTGTTTGCGGGCCACCTGGATGCGGCCGAGAAGAAAGATGGCGGGAGTCGCATCAGGGTAGCGCCCGACCGCCTTCTGCACTTCGGTCAATGCGTCATTCGGCTTCTTGTCCGAGAGCAGAAAGGCACCCTTCAGGAGCAACGCGTCAAGGTTGGTCTGATTCTTTGCCAGGACACCGGTCAACCGGGCATATGCGTCGGCTGAGCGACCCTCCTTGTAATCGAGCGCCGCCAATCTGACGTTGGCCTGGGCCTCGGCCGCTGGATCGTTCACCTGCGAATCGAGGATGGCCCGGGCTGCCACCCCGTTATTGATGGCCACGTAGTACTCGGCCAGCGCAAACGCCGAAGCTGGCGTTTTCGTCACGTCGTATGCGGTCTTGAGGAACTGCTCGGCCTTCTCGCTGGCGCTTCGTGCCGAGGTAGAAATTCGCGAGCAGGCGATTGGTCAGAGGATTGCGCGGGCTCGATCTCCAGCGCGCGCGTCAATGACTGTTCGGCGCTCGGGAATTGCTCGGTCAACCAGTAGAAGTTCGCAACGGCGAGATGGGCGGACACCGAATCTGGGATTCAACTCGGCGGCCTTCAGGAACGCCCGCTCGGCGGCCTCTCGCTTTCCCCGGCCGAGTTCCAGGGCTCCCAGGTTGGAATACGTTCCGCTTCGGCCCGGATCGATGGTCAGCGCTTCTTCGATCTGCGCCACGGCCGCATCAAGGTCCTTGAGGCCGCCGTACGCGTTCGCGGCCAGAATCTGCGCGTCCACATTGCGGGGGTCCTTCGCCAGGACCTTTTCGGCCCGTGCCTTCGCGTCATCGAATCGGCCGGCCACGAGCAGGAAGTTGCCTGCCTTGAGTTGGACGGCGGTGTCGTCCGGCAGCAGGTCGGACGCGCGCACGTACTCGCCAAGCGCGTTGGGCAAGTCGCCGGTCTTCAGAGACGTTTCAGCCAATTTGACCCTGACGTCTCCGGCCCGCGGATCCTGCTGCAGGGCGTTCCGATACTCGAGCGCCGCCTCCTTGTACTTGCCGGCCGCCACGTACTTGTCGCCGCTCGCGACGTACCGCTGCTTTGACTGCAGTGGGGTCCGCCCGGCAGGCCGCCGTGAAGGCAAGAGTGGCGGCGAGAAGAAGGCGCCCGGGACTATTTCGGTGCATAGTGATGACCGTAGTAGTCGTGAACCGTGAGCGCCTGTATGTCGACACGGTTGAGCACGGTCCCAACGATGCGGTCGGCGCCGATTTCCGCGATGCTTCGCTGGACGAGGGAGTAGGGCGTCGATCCAGCCCCGATGACAAACAGCACGCCGTCACAGATACGCGACACGAGCTGGGCGTCAGAAAGCAGACCGATGGGGGGCGAATCCAGCAGCACCCAGTCGAACCGCGTGGCACTCTCGGCCACGAGCGAGCGCATGCGATCCGAACTCAATGCAGCCAACGGGCTCCTGTCGGCGGGGCCCGCCGGCAGAACGCTCAGCGCGGGAGAGATCTGAATCGGGTTCAACTGCGGATGGTCGGAACGCAGGGCGTCGCCGAGACCGATCGCGTTGGCGAGGCCGAATGCGGTGTGAACGCTCGGACGCCGCAAGTCCGCATCGATGAGCAGCACTCGCCGGCCGTACGACTCGCTGAGGGTCAGCGCAAGGTTCGTGACGGTGAGCGTCTTGCCTTCCCCAGGGACGGAGCTCGAGACCAGCAAGGTCTTGAGTCCGCGCTCGGCCTGAACCGCAAGGAGCGTGGCCGCGAGCCGGCGATACTGTTCCACCGATACACTGCTGGTTTCACGGCTGACCACCAGCTTGCCTTCGAGTGACGCGTGGAATGCGTCCACACGATTGCGACGCGCCGGCTCCGCAGGGCCTCGGGATTTCGCGGGGATCTGTGATGTCCGGTCCGCGACGAACGTGGGCTTCGCCGGCGATTTGTCGGATTTGTCTGTCGGCGGCCGCTCCGGTGAATACCGATCGAGGGCCGACTCGTCACTCATCACGTCGGCAGAGGTCCGGCCGGCCGGCGAATGCAGGCTCGTCGGATCCAGTGCCGCCCGTCTCAACGCTTCGTCAACTCGGCTCATTCAGTTCACTACCTCGGTCACCGGATTTTCAACAACGAAAATCGCTGCGGTTCGCCGCCGGTCTCTGACACAGGTTCGCCGACGATGTCGCCGCTCTCGGCCGCTGGGGGCACGGTCGCGGAAGAGTGCTCGCCAGCTCGGGACGGGTAGGCAGCGCTCGCGCTCATCTTGAGGTCGAAGTCCCGCACGACTTCGAGGACGACCTCGCGATCGATCGGACGTTTGCCGACGGCGAAACCCGTGATCAGCGCGTTGTCACAGATCACATTCACCGTGCGGGCGATCCCTCCGGAGTGCTCGTGAATGAGCATGACCGCTTCACGCGTGAACAGTTTGGCCGCTTCTCCGCCCGCCGTTCGGATGCGGGTGCCGATGTAGGTCGGCGGTCTCGGCGAGGCTGAACGGCTCGATTTCACAACGCAGCGCCACGCGTTGCTTGAGCTGTCTGAGTCCCGGCGCGTTCAGCCGATCTCGAAGCTCGGGTTGCCCCGCCAGCACGACTGGCAGCAGCTTGTCGGTCGTGGTTTCGCTGTTGGCGAGCAGTCGAATCTCCTCGAGCAGATCGTCTTGCAGGCTCTGGGCCTCGTCCACGACGAGCGCCGTGATTTGACCCTCCGCGCGGCGGCTGATCAACAGCGGCTCCAGTTCCTCGAGCAGCGCGGCCTTGGACTCGGAGGCATGCGCGCTGAGCTCGAACCGGTTCGCCAGGAATTCCACGAACTCGCTCCGCGTGAGGGCGGGGTTGTTGACGTACACGCACTTCACATGGCGGCAGTGTTCGGACTCCAGCGCCGCATGCAGCAGCGTCGTCTTACCCGTGCCCGCTTCGCCAATCAGAACGGTAATGGCCTTCGACGAGGACAGCCCGTACTGGAGATTGCTCAACGCCTCCCGATGCTGGGGCGTCAGGAACAGATAGAGCGGGTTCGGCGTCAGTTCGAACGGCAGCTCACGAAGACCGTAGAAGCGCAAATACATCGGTTACCCCGCTAAGCTCTGAATCGCCACAACGCCACCGCTGCGGCCATCGCCAGCAGCACGGCCATGCTGGCGAGACCGGCGATTCGAACCGCTCGCAGACGGCGCGCCCGACGCTGCTCGTCGTTGGACATCATCAGCGGCACCATGGCGAGGACCGGCAAGTTGAGCAGCCGCTCGACATCGCCTTCGAGCCTCAAGCTCGAGTCGCGGTATTCCAGGAACCCAATCAGGATCAACCCGAGCGCGAGACCCGCACCCGCACTGCCAAGATTGATCAGCAGCCGATTGGGGCTGAACGGCCGCTCCGGCACCCGTGCGGGATCCAGGACTCTGAACTGCTCACCGATATTCCGCCGCTCGAGATTTGCCGCGATCTGCGAGTCCTCGCGCTTCTGGAGCAGGCTCTGGTACGTCGTCTGCAGCGTCGTGTAGTCGCGGGTGAGCTCGACAAGCTCGGACTCGCGCGTCGGAACCGCGTCCAGCTTCGCCTGGTATTCCGCAATACGGCTCCGCAGTTGCGTCTCGTCCTGCTGCCGCCCCTTCAATTCGGCATCGACGTCGGCAATCTGTGCCTTCAGGTCGCGAATGCGCTTCTGCCGCTGCGCTTCGAGCGGGCGTCGGAGACGCTCGCGAACCGGTTGCATCGGCCGGACCGCCTTGAGCTCGGCCTGCTGTTTGGCCTCGAGATCCCTTACCGTGCGTTGAAGCCTCCGCACATCCGGATGGTCCGGCGTGTAACGGAGCTGAAGGAGCTGCAGATCGGCGCGGGCCCGCCTCGAGAAGTTGGGCGGTCGACTCGACGGCTGTGCCGTCTTTAGGCGCAGCGATCGTTACGGCGAGCGCCGGATCAGGCGTCTGCAGATCGGCGAGCTGGCGTTCGAACCCGACACGGCGTTCGCGCGCCCGGTCCGCGCGTCGCTGACCGACTGCAGCTGGAGCTGCGCGCTGGACATCGACTGCATGTTCGCCGTCAACTGCGTGGGCAGCTGCCGCTGTAACGCCGTCCGATACTCCTCGAGCTTCTTTTCCTGCTCGACCAGCCGCCGCCTGGCATCCTGCAGCTGGGATTCCAGGAACTGGTTGGTGTCTTCCGCGACGTTTTCACGATCGCGAAGGTTCTCTTCGATGAACAGCGAAGCAAGCCGCTCTGTGGCCTTCTGGGCGGTCCTTGCATCCTGGCTGACGTAGCTCACCCGAAAAGACTCGTTGGCCGTCGTCTTGACGTCGATGTCCTGACGCATCCGCTCAACCACGTCCTCCATCGGGAGTCGTTGACGCAAAGAGTCATAGAGGGAGAGATCCAGGATGATCCGCTCGAGGCGCGACCGGCTCATGATCTGCTCTTTGAGCGTCGCAAGACGACTCTCGATCGGAGTCGCAACCGTGCTCTTCACATAGCTGTCCGGTATGCGCTGCGGAACCAGCATGATGAGCGTTTCTGAACGATACCGATCGGGCAGATACCTGCCGGCGATCACAGCCGCGACTGTGAACACGCACAGCGGGAACACGATGAGCCACCAGCGGTGAAGCCCAATCCGAAGGATTTCCTCCGGCGTGTATTTGCGTCCTGGCAGCACGCTATTTCCCTCGCGTTCCCATCGAGAGCATCAAGCCCACACGAACACTGTTGCGGGTGAGCTGTGGACGAACGCCCTGTGGCAACAACAAAGACGACTTGAAATCGTAGTAGTAATACAGGTACTCAGCGTACGTCGCCCACGTCCGGTTCAATGTCACGCGATACCGCGCGCTGGCCGTGGATGTCGTGAACGGAGCCTCTGCTCCGGTCAGCCCGGGATCGCCTTCCGAGTAAGCGGCCGATATCGCGAGGTCGCTGCGACGGCTGACGGATCCGCTCGTCGCAAAGGTGAGGGCATTGGTGAACACCGGCTTGGCAAAGCTCTCGAGATACTCGGTTCCGCGACGATAGGCTGCCTGCGCGTTCCATGTTCGAGTGATTGGATAGGTCATCGAGGCCGCTGCGGTCATCCGGTACAGTTGCGTTGCCCCGTCGAGGTCGAGCGCAAAGGGGCCGCTATACGCGGTCGGTCCCACGCTGAATGCCAGGAGCATCTTGCGGCTCGCGGACAAAGGACGTGCGTAATCGACTCCAATATCGACGGTGTTCTCGAGCGATTCACGCCCTGCCACGTATTGCGCGTTGCGGAACGTATAGCCCAGGCGAAGCGTGACGTTCTTGTCGAGATTGTGGAGGAGCCGGGCGCCGGCATCGTATGAGCGAAGCTCGGTGAGGCTCAGCTGGGTTCCTTTATAGTCGGCGTATCGAAAATCCGATTTGAACGAGACGGCAGTCCGGGACGACAGACCCTGAGTGAGAGCCACTGCGCTCGTGTACGTATACGACTTTTCCTCGGTCGTCGCGTAGTCCGATGTGGGCGGCACAGGGTTCGAGCAGCGACGACGAAGGGAGTGCCGTAAAGAGATTGAGACTCACGGGGGCGTAGGTCACGTTCTGGCTGACGGACATCGTTGTCCGCTCGGCAAGCTGCGCCGCCAGGGCGGCGCCCCCGAAAGTCGTCGTCCCGAGCCACTCGCCGAAATCTGAGTAGTACCTTGCGTTTGTGCCACCCATCCCCGCGAACTGCACCCGCCTTCCGCGCGCTTCGAACGTCGCAGTCGGCGCGAGGATCGTGTAGTAACCGCTCGTCTGATAAGCCGAGGGCGTGACCTGTCCCGCTTCGGCCTGCAGGTTGTCGTCGTAGGCTTCCGCCACGTGGACGGACACGTCGAATCGAGAGCCGCCACTATTCCCGCCGGAGCGGCTCGATGACGAGGAGGCGCAGACGTTGTGGTCTGTGCCTCCGCGGCGGTGACTGCGCAGCCCACGACCATTAGCGCCGCAACGGCAACTCGATCGAGGACGTTCTTCATCTCGTTCACTGGACCGCGACTCAGGGAACGACGACGGTATCGCCCGGGCTGAGGAGGATGTTCTGCTCGGTGTTCTTCTGCTTGACGACGTCCTTGTAGTTGAACTTGTGAAACGTCTGCTTGCCAGCCACCGTGCGGATCACCACGATGCTCCCGGAGTCGGCGTACTCCAGCAGCCCTCCGGACATCGCGATGAGCTGCAGCACCGTCATGTCGCCAATCAGCGGATAGGTCGACGGCTTCGCCACGTTTCCCGTGATGAACACGTTGCGGCTGTGAATCTCCTTCAGCACGACCGACGCGTTCGGATCCTCGACGTACTTGGCGTGCCGCCTCGTTCAGCTTCACCCGAAGCTGCTCCGGCGTGCAGCCCGGCCGCGTGAACTTCATTCAGCAGCGGCAGCGAGATCTTGCCGTCGGGCCGCACCACGACGACGTCCGCCGACATGTCCTTGTCGCGCCAGAAGACGACCGACAGCACGTCCTGGGGGCCGATGACGTAACCCGGCGGAACGGCAGGCGCACCGGCCGGCTGCTGCGCGCGGAGTCCCGAGACTCCGGCGGTCGAGACCACCAATCGCCAGCGACTGCGCAGAATGACACAACGCGCATCATAAAAAGCTCGCTTCGTCTTCGAGAAGACTGCTTACTGCCGGTATTCCTTGAACGGCAGCTGGCAGTCGTGCTTACGGAGAAAATTGAGGAACCTCTTGTAGTCGGTGGACTCCATGTTGAAGAGCCGCAGCACGATCTTGTAGTTGCCGCGCGCCTCCTCGAGTCCCTTGTGCACGAGATCCCGCACGTTGCTCCGGGTAATCTCGCGGTTCATGTAAAGCGGATAGACGGACGTCCAGAACGATTCCCGCTCCTCGATCAGCTTCTTGAACAGTTCGTCGGCAAGCGTCCGCCGCCGTTCCTTCCGCGGCCGGCCGCCGATGGTGCCGACCGTTCTCAGCTCCGGCCCCAAATCGTCCGCCTGGATCACTTCGCGACGACCGGTGACCACCAGGCGTTCGATGACGTTCTCGAGCTCGCGGACGTTGCCCGGCCACGGATACGCACACAGCGTCGTCATCGCGTCGGGCGCGATCTCACGCACGATGTAGTACCGGCTGTTCGCGTCGCCGTTGGCGTGGCCATTCGCGCCGTTCGCGTGACCCTGACCATTAGTGCCGTTACCGTTGGATCCGTTACTGCCATTACTTCCATTGCCGGGACCGGTGCTGTTCGCGTAGCGGTTCAGGAAGTGCTGGATGAGCGCAGGGATGTCTTCCTTGCGTTCGCGCAGCGGCGGCACCACGATGTGGATCACGTTCAACCGGTAGAAGAGGTCTTCGCGGAACTGACCCTGCGCGATCAGATCCCGCAGATTGCGGTTGGTCGCGGCGATGACGCGGACGTTCGTCGCGGCCCCGACGCGCTCGGCGCCGACCTTCTGAATTTCACCGGTCTCGAGGAATCGCAGCAGCAGGCCCTGCATGCGCAGGGTCATCTCTCCGATCTCATCGAGAAAGATCGTTCCATCGTCGGC
Source organism: uncultured Acidobacteriota bacterium (assembly GCA_963729215.1). Taxonomy (GTDB): domain Bacteria; phylum Acidobacteriota; class Vicinamibacteria; order Vicinamibacterales; family CAVVIG01; genus CAVQJU01. Next base: position 27,502 of record CAVSND010000005.1, read on the forward strand.
CATCTCGAGCTTGCCGGGCTTGTCGCGATAGGCGCCGGTGAAACTGCCCTTCACGTGTCCGAACAACTCGGACTCGAGCAGCGTCTCCGGAATGCCGGCGCAATTGACCGCCACGAACGCCTGCTGCGCTCGAGGGCTGGCGCTGTTGATGGCGCGCGCGACGACTTCCTTACCGGCCCCGCTCTCGCCGGTAATCAAGACTTTTGCGTCGGACCGCGCGATGCGCTCGACTTCCGCCTTGAGGTCGGTGAGCGCCTGGCTGGTCCCAATCAATTGCACGTGGCCGTTGTTTTGTCTCATTGCTTGAATGCCCTGCTAAACACGGACGCGGCTCCTTAGTGCAAGGAAGCCACCAACAGCTGTGCCGGAAACGCGCCGTTCTATCTCGTGGCGTGACAGCTAGTTAGAGACGGCGTCGATCAAGGTCGTCATTCGGCTGGCTTTCGGGTATTTCCCAGCCGAATGATTTGGGTGAGTAAAGTCAACCAATCGGCGGACTTTTGGTCGTATGATGGGTGCCGAAAGCCAACCTCGGCAGGGAGCCTTCAGATGGCGACAAATGCACCTTAGTGCACGCTTGTGCACGTTACGTGACTGTAACTTGTTGCACAACTTCACAGTTAGTCCCTCAACCATTGTGCAAATTCCAACTGACACAAGAGAACTTAGTTGACGAAGTCTCTACAGTACCGGTAGGATGTCTTCCTCATGGTGACGTTCGTTCGGCGCCACCAAATACATCTCGAACGGCAGAGACATCGGCCAGAATTCGGACTTCTTCCATGACCAACGCAGAAATCAGAACCGGCGCAGAACGACATCTTGCTTTTTCCAGCGCAGCAAAACCCGAAGTGCGCCTGGTGGGCCGCAGCGAAGCGATGCGCACCATCGAGGCGGACATCGAATGCGCCGCGCGTTCTGATGCGAAGGTCCTCGTCACCGGCGAAACCGGCGTCGGGAAGGAAGTCATCGCGCGCCTCATTCATCACGCGAGCCAGCGCGCCGCGGGGCCGCTCGTGACCGTGAACTGCGCGGGACTGCCCGATTCGCTGCTCGAGTCCGAGTTGTTCGGACACACCCGCGGCAGTTTCACCGGCGCGTATCGCGACAAACTCGGGCTGCTCGAGATGGCGCCGAACGGCACCGTCTTCCTCGACGAAGTCGGCGAGATGAGCACCAGGATGCAGGTCGTCCTCCTGCGCTTCCTCGAAACCGGTGAGATTCAGCGCGTCGGCGCCGACAAGCCGCACGCCCGCGTCAACGTCCGGTTGATCACGGCGACGAATCGTGATTTGCAGCACCACATCGCGACGGGCAATTTTCGCGAGGACCTGTACTTCCGACTGAATGTCATCCGGATGTCCGTGCCGCCGCTCCGCGAGCGGCGCGACGATATTCCGCTGCTCGTCGATCACTTCGTCAACTCGTATTGCCAGCAGCACCGCGTGCCGCGCCCCGAAATCTCACAGGCGGCGATGGAGGCGTTCCTCGCGCACCGGTGGCCGGGCAACATCCGCGAGCTGAAGAACGCGATCGAGCGGATCGTGCTGAAGGTCAACGGACCGGTCGTCCTCGTCTCGCATCTTCCGACCGAGATTGCGTGCCCGGGCGTCGAAGGCGGGCACGGCAGTAGGCAGCATCAACGGCGGGACTGCAACGAGTCCGTCACAAGCTGAGGAAATGACGTCGCTGATGCTCGAGCGGGGCGCGTCGTTCTGGGAGGCGGTCTACCCCTCGTTCATGTCGCGCGACATGACGCGGAACGATCTACGGAAGATCGTGCAGGCGGGTCTCGAAAACACCAACGGCAACTACCGCCTGCTCGTGCAGCTCTTCAACATGCCGACGGAAGACTACAAGCGGTTTCTCAGCTTCCTTCGCAAGCACGAGTGCCACCTGCCCTTCCAGCGGTTCCGGACGGTCCCGGCGCGGCTGACGGCCGGGGCGCCGGCAAGACCCGCCGCGGCGGCGCGGGCGTAGTTCGTCCGCCTGAAGGCGGACGCTACGCCTTCGGACGCTACACCACCTTCGCGTCGTGGACGATCTGTCCGTTCACAACGGTGAGCACGGAGCGGATCTTCCTGATATCAGCGTCCGGCACAGAGAAGTAATCGCGGTCCAGGACGGCCAGGTCTGCGAGCTTGCCGGTCTCGATCGAACCGATCTTGTCTTCCATCCGCAGGAACCAGCTGTTCCCTCGCGTGAAGAGACGCAGCGCCTCCTGACGCGTGATCTGCTGATCACCGTTCACGCGATCGCCAAACGAATTCACGCCCGTCGTCGCGAAGGCGATGTGCTGCCAGGGATTGAGCGGCGCGATGTGGACGCCGTCGCCGTGAATGCCAGCCTGGATGCCGTGGTCCACGATCGTCCGGAACTGCGGACCGATCACCACTTTCGGATCCGTTGACGTCACCCAGCGGAACGCGCCCATCTCGACACCGCATCCGAGGGCCTTCAGCCGATTCAACAGGTCTGGCGTGACGACCGGCACGTGGTGGACCATCCAGCGCAGCCCCGTGATGTCGAACTCCTTGTTGACGGCTTCGTACGCTTCGACGACCTGCGTGAGGGCCGCCAGATCCTGCACGCTGTTTTCGTTGCGCCACCCGGCCTGGCCGACGAGGCGCTGCGCCTCGCGCCACACGGCGCCGCTCGCGAGCGGTGCAGCCCACTCGCCGATCCCGCCGGTCATCATCATGTCGTCGCCGAAGAACTGGAACTGGTTTCTGAGCCGTTCCTTCAACTCCGGGAGCGCCGGATCGCTCTGATTCTGCAGAAAGTTCATCTGCAGCCGGACGCTGGCCTTTCCCTGACGATGGAGTGCCAGCCACGAGTCGTACATCCGATACTGATCGAGGTTGGACAGGATCTGGCCGGGGTTCAGCGGTCCCGGCGTCGGAAACAGGACCTCATCCAGGTGTGACGTCAGCCCAAGGCTGGCCGAGTACGCCATCGCGTCAGCCGTGCTTCGCTTCTTGTCCTCGAACGTCTGCAGCCGACGCAAATGGAAAAGCGCGCTGGCCGAAGGGCCGCCGCCCGCGAAGCCAGCCGCGGCAATCGCACCGGTATCAGACACTTTCACCGGCTTGATATCCGGATGGACAGGCGGGGCGGCGTCGGCGGCGTCGAAGAATGCCTTGCCGAGGCTGTTGGTCACGCAGGGGCCGGTGAACCGCTCGTAGAGCAGCACCGGCCGATCGGGGACGGCCGCGTCGAGCTCCTGACGCGTCGGATGGCGATGCTCGGCCCACTGGTTCGTGTGCCAACCGCCCATCGACGTGATCCACGCGCCCTGCGGCACGTCCTTTCGCCGGGCGGCAAGCGCCTCCTGAATTTCCCGGATCGAGGTCGTGTTCTCGAGAATGGTGTGATAGCCCGGTCGGTTGGCCAGACTGACGATGTGGACGTGGCCTTCGATGATGCCGGGCACGACCGTGCGCCCTTTGAGATCGATGAGCCGGGTGTTGGAACCACGCGCCGGGTTCACATCACCCACAGCCACGAAGCGGCCGTTGCGGATCGAGACGGTCCTGGCGATCGTGTTCCGGGCGTCCATCGTGTGGATGCGCCCGTTGGTCAGCACCAGCGTCGTATCCGGCTGGATGGTGGCGGGCTGGCCCCCGGCCGCGGGCGCCTGGCGCCATCGAAACTGCCGACGCCGGCAGGCTGCCGATCCCCACAGCGGCGCCCGCCGTCGCGCCGAGAAACCGCCGTCGAGAGAGTTTTTTCATGAGCGGAATATAGCGATCGCCAACGCGTCCTGCAACGTTCGACTTTGCGGTGGAGTAGGATGGCGCGCAAGGGAGCGAACCATGTCCGCTTACACGTTGGTGCACGTCGCAATCAGCCTCGTTGGGATCGCATCGGGACTCGTGGTCCTCCTCGGGCTGCTCGCCGGAAAGAGGCACAACGCGTCAACCGCGGTGTTTCTGGCGACGACGGCCGCCACCAGCCTCACCGGATACGGCTTCCCGTTCGACCATCTGCTGCCATCCCACATCGTCGGCGCCATCTCGCTCGTCGTGCTCGCGCTGGCGATCTACGCGCGGTATGGGCGTCATCTGGCCGGGGGCTGGCGAACCGTTTACGTCATCGGCGCCACCATCGCTCTCTACCTGAACGTGTTCGTGCTGGTCGTTCAGTCGTTCATGAAAGTGCCCGTGCTGCACGACCTGGCCCCCACGCAATCCGAGCCGCCCTTCGCGATTGCCCAACTCGCCGTGCTGGTCCTGTTCATCGTCCTTGGCACGCTGGCGGTCCGCAGGTCAAAGACGATTTAGTAGCGGCCGGCTTCAGCCGGCCGGCGAACGTCCGCCTGAAGGCGGACGCTACTGCTGGCAAATGGAAATGTCACGCCTGCCCCGAACCCTCGGCCTCTGGAGCTCGGTCGGGCTGGTGGTCGGCATCACGATCGGATCGGGAATCTTCCGGACTCCGGCGGGAATTGCCCGGCTGCTCCCTCAGCCCCAGGTCATGCTCGCGGCGTGGGTGCTCGGCGGGCTCATCACCCTGTGCGGCGCCCTTTCGTTCGCCGGCCTCGGCCGGATGCTTCCCGAGACGGGCGGGTTCTACGCCTACCTGCGAGAGGGATGGGGCCGTCCGGTCGCTTTCCTGTTTGGCTGGTCCGAGCTCGTGCTCATCCGCGCCAACGCCCTGGGCGGCATGTCCATCGTTTTCGGGGAATACGGCCTCAGATCGTTCGGCGTCGATCCGGTCGCCCATCCGTTCGCGGCGCGGGGTCTGGCGGCGGCCGCTATCGGTTGCGCCGCCATTGCGAACATCCGAGGCGCGCGCGTTGGCGCCGCCATCGTCGGATGGTCCACGGGGGCCAAGTTCATCGCGCTCGCCCTGCTGGTGGGCTGTTCTCTGGCGCTCGGAGGGGCCCACGGTGCGTCCATCGCCCATTTCCAGACGTCGTCCTTACTTGCGGGACCGGGCTTGCCCGCGGCGTCCTCGCTGAGTGCGGGAAGCCTCGGCCTCGCGCTGGTCAGCATCCTCTGGGCCTACGATGGCTTTGCAGACGTCTCCTTTGCGGGCGGCGAAGTGCGGGATCCGCAGCGGAACCTGCCGCGCGCCATCATCTTCGGCACGCTGGCGATCATCGGCCTCTATGTCCTGACGAACGTGGCTTACCTCTACGTTTTGCCGATTGACGCCATCGGGAGGTCTCCGCTCGTTGCGGCGGACGTGATGGAGACGCTGTTCGGCCAGGCGGGGGCGGCGCTGGTGTCGTTGATCGTGATGATTTCCTCGTTCAGCTCGGTGAACGGCAGCATGCTGGCCGCGCCGCGCGTGTTTTACGCGATGGCCGACGACGGCCTCTTCTTCAAAGCGCTCGCTCGGGTCCATCCGCGGTTCCACACCCCGCACATCGCGATCCTCCTCTCAGCGATGCTCGGAATGGCACTGGTGATGAGCCGGAGCTTCGAGGCACTGACGAACACCTTCGTCCTGGCGATCTGGCCGTTTTACGCGCTGAGCGTCGCCGCCATCTTCCGCCTGCGCCACCGCCGGCCCGACCTCGGCCCGCACGGCGTCCTCGGTTACCCGATCGTGCCGGCTGTGTTCATCGCCGCTGTCGTGTGGTTCGTTTTGAACGCGCTCGTTACAGATCCGATCTCGACTGCGGCAACTTTCGCGCTCATCCTCGCCGGCCTTCCGATATTTGTGATCTTTTTTCGAAAACACGTGCAGTAATTCGTTGACGCGTCGAGTACCCCCTGCTATTTTGTTTTCTGGGAGCGGCCGATAGGTCAGGCAAGGAGATCTGAAGATGGATGCATACGAGCCGCGAGTGCGGCGCAGAGGTTTCTTCCTCCACTCGACCGACATCAACGAATCTGATGCCGGCGAGCACGAAAACCCCGAAGGTTTCCCAGTCCGCGTCCGTACGAACCCCTCCCCAGCACCCAGACACTTCACCGGCGGCCGGACCGCACGTCGCGAGGCCCGGTCCGACGAAGCGCGACCCGAAATCAGATCTGGGAGCGTGACTGGCAGCCGTCAACGGGCACACTTGCCCCGCTGATCCAGCTCGAGCAGGGAGACGCAAGGAACGCGACGACAGCCCCGACTTCCTCGGGGCGGCCAAAACGCCCGAACGGCAGCTCTCTGGTGACAAACTCGGCGATTCCCTGAGGGTCGTCGCGCTGACGGCGATCCCATGACCCCCCTGGAAACAGAATCGACCCGGGCGCCACGCTGTTCACCCGGATATTGTCACGCGCCAGCTGCTGCGCCATCGACTTCGCGAGGCTGATTTCGGCCGCTTTCACCGCGTTGTACGTCATCCGCCCGCCGGATTCCCGGCCCCAGATCGACGCAATCATGATGATGGACCCGCCGCCCCGCCGGCGCATGTGGGGCACCGCCATCCGCGAGGCCCTGATGGCGGGGACAAGCGTCTGGTCGAACGCCTCCTGCCACTCGGCGTCCGTCGTATCCGTGATGCCCGCACCCTTAGCCAGCCCCACGTTGTTCACCAGGATGTCGATCCCTCCGAAGGTCTCGACCGTTCGCATGATCACGTCCGCGACGCCCTTGTCGGTGGCCAGATCGGCCTGAAGGGCCAGGACCCGGGCCTTGCCCTCGGGCAGACGGCGAAGCTCCGCGGTGGCAGCTGCCAACCCGTCCTCGCCTCTTGCGCAAATCGTCACGTTGCAGCCTTCGGCCAGGAGCGTTTTGGCGGTGGCAAAGCCGAGCCCGCGCGTGGAGCCAGTGACGATCGCCACTTTGTCGGTCAGTTGAAGGTCCAACGCTCGTCCTTGGTCCGGGCTTGGCTGGCCGTCAGGCCAGTCCGTGGTCGTCCGTGGTCCGAGGCCGTGGTCCTAGGAGCGGTTCGGCCGTGAAAGCATGCTGGGAAGAATAGCGGATGAGATGGCAGAAAGACACCGGTCGACCGGACTGATGCACTCAGGACCGGACGCAGGACGGACCAAGGACTACGGACGGACCAAGAACCAAGTCCCAGGAACCAGGGACCAGCTATCGTCCGCCGCGGCCGGTGAGGTCGTTCAGCGTCCAGTCGAAGGGCTCGAAGACCACCTGGAAGCTGTTCTGGGCGAAGAGCTGGCGCTCCGCAGCGAGAAGCTTCGGCTCGACGAGGGACAGGATGGCGCGCTCGACAGGGCTGCGGTTGGCAAACACGGCCGGGGCCTTGTCGCCATACGCCTCGGCGAACTCTTTCTCCCGCCACGAGAAAATGGCGCTCGCGAGAATCTTGTTGTTGCCGCGATCGATCTGCGCGCACACCGGACGGCTGGTGCACTCGGAGACCATCTCACTCAACTGCGTCTCGATCCTTTCGGGGACGTAGGCCTCGCTGCGCAGGCGCCCGCTGCCCACTGCGCCACGGCCGAGCGCCAGGTACATGCGCGGATCGTGAAATTCCGGCAGGACCTTCTTCTCGATATCGTCGAGCGTGAGCGTCCGGCCCCCGACCCGGTGCGGGGCGCTTTCGAAGGCGCCAGGGATCTGCCGAATGCTCTTGGACGGATAGGCCGACGCGTGCCCCTGAATCGGGTAGTGATCGATCACCGTCCGCAGCACGATCGCGTTGTACGCGTTCAGCCAGAACGCCACCTGCTCGTTGCGCGACAGCCGCGCGGCGTCGGCGGCCGCCAGCTGGTTGAGATACCCGTCGAGCTTCGCGCGGTCGGACTTGAGCGCCCGGTAGTAGACGAAACCATCGCGGACATACAAGTCGAGGATCTGATCGAACGGCGGCTGCTTGGCGCCAGCGGGCGACTCCTGCGCTCGCGGCACCGCGACCGCTGCCAGCAGCGAAGACGACCATCACAACAAGGATGCGGCGTTGCGAGTATTGCGGCCATCGAACACGAAGACTATACCCGATGGTCGAGAAAGTGTGCGAGCGCATCGTTGAACCGCTGAGGCTGCTCCATGTTCGACATGTGGCCGGCGCCTGGAATAACGACGAGTTCGGAGCCTGCAATGTCGCGGTGCATCTGCTCGCTGAGCGGCGGCGGCGTCAAGGCGTCCTCATCGCCGACGAGGATCTGGACAGGACAATGAATAGACGCCAGCATCGGCGTCGAATCGGGCCTGGTCATCAGGGCGGTCAACGCGCCGGCGATTGCCTCGACCGAGTTACCGGTGATCTGGCGTCGCACGTTCTCGATCACATCCGGCCGCCCGCGCTTCGTCGTGTCGCCGACGAGCTTGGGTAGCAGCGCGTCCGCGACCGCCGACTGCCCTTTCTCGCGCACGAGCTGTTGCATGCTCTTCCGTCCGGCCACGGCCTCGGGCGAATCGCCCGGCGACTTGGTGTCCGCGAGGATCATCGCGTGAAAATATTTGGGCGCCAGGCGGAACATGGCGAAAGCGATGTAGCCACCCATGGACAGGCCGCAGATCGCCGCGTCGTGGATGTGCAGCCCATCGAGCAGGTCGATGACGTCCGCCGCGTAGTCGTCCACGGATGTCGTCGGCGGATCGCCGGCGCCGTCTCCGAAACCACGGAGCTCCGGCACGATGACACGCCATCCGTATCCCGCGAGCGAAAGCTGCGGCTCCCACATGGATGGGTTGAGCGGAAAGCCGTGGATCAGGACGAGGGTCCCCCGCGAGCGGCCGCTGCCACCCGCGGGGACTTCGACGTAACGGAATCGACCAAGGCTAGGCATGGGCGGTCATGTTACGTCCGGCTGAACGCCGCGAGCTGAAGCCGGACGCTACTGGCGGCCGCGGCCATCGCCGCGCTGACCGCCGCCGGCCGCGCCCCGGCCGCGCATGAAGAGCTCGGTGGACGGCGGAATCTGCCCCTTGAGACGCAGATAGACGGTGCCGATGCCGTACATCTCGCTGTCGTGTCCCAAAACGCCAAGAAGAGCGACCACACGCGATTGCTGGCCACCGCGGCCGTTCGAAATCATCTCGGCCGCCGACGCATCGGTCAGCGACGAAAACACGTCGTCGCAAAAAGCGAACGAGTCGGCGACGGCCTTCACGATTTCGGCTTTCGTCGTCAGCGCCTCGAAGCTGGGCTGACCCTGGCGCGGGTTGGGGACGCCCTTGGCGCCCGAGCACTGACCGAACTGCGCGTCAGCCACGTGAGCCCACAACTGGCCGTAGCCGCGAATGTCGGGGGTCGGCTTGAAGAAGTAGTCGGCTTCCGGCATCTTCTCAGCGGAGGCGGTGATGTTGTTCTTGGTCTGGGCATAGGAGCGCTGCAGGCCCTGAGCCGTCCCGACTGGCCCGCTTGGCGGCTGTGCGGCGGCGGCCGATGCGGCCAGAACGATTCCCGAAAATACGCTCAATAAACGATTCATTCGCACTCCCTCAAAATCATCTGGTCATTTAGTCATCTGGTCATCTGGTCATCGTTGCTCAATTGGCAATGTCCCAAATGAGCAGAACGATGACCAGATGACTAAATGACCAGATGACCAGATTCGTCGATCATACGCTGAGGCGCGCGTAGACATCACCGGATCGCTGGCGGCCGCGCGGTGTTTCGAGGGCCGCCATCAGCTCGTCCCCGCTCAGCCAGGTCTCGGACTCGAGCTTGAACGATTCGCCCACCGACCAATTGAAGAGATAGGAACCAAGCGCGCTCACCCGCTCCACGCAGGCCCGAACCTCACCAGGTGCAGAGGGCACGTACTCGAAAGACAATGCGGGCACGGCCCGGGTAAGGCCGGCCAGGACCGCCGGCTCTCCGCCTTCAACGTCGATCTTCACGAAGGACGGCATCCCCCATCGCGCGATCAGCAGGTCGAGCGTCGTCGTCTCGACCACCAGGGACCGATTCCAGTGAACGCCGTCGAATTCCGGCTCGTGCGACCGAGCCTCACGCCAATCGGCCGCGACGGTCGTCACGGTCGGCGTGCGTTCGCTGATCGACAGCGAGGCCTTTCCCGCCCGCGCACCGATGGCCGCTTCGACGATTTCGACCTGCGGCGATCGGCCGAACAGCAGGCGCAGCAGCCGCGCGAAGTCGGGCTGGGGTTCGACCGCGATCACCCGGCACCCGAGCGCCGCCAACCCGCGTGTGCGATTGCCCACGTGCGCGCCGATGTCGAAGGCGACGTCGCCGGCCTCCACGAAGCCTGCGTATAGCTTCCGCATCTCCCGCTGACGCCACGGAATCCCGTGGTAGATCACTATTGAGCGCGCCACGCCGACAAGCCGATCGAGTCGGCTCATCTGTGGGAAGTCCGGCCGCTATAATCCATGCACATCGTGCAGCAACCCACCACGGCCGGCGAGCGACGCGCGGATCGCGCCTGGAGCCTCACGCTGGCCGCAGCCGGCAGCGCCGAACGTCTCGAGAAAGCTGGCGAACTCGCCGCGTTCGCGATGGACGCCGGCACTGACGCAGAGCCGGGACCCCTGCGCGCCGTGCCCGTCGGACACCCGTCTGCGGCAATCGTGTGGCAACCCGGCGTGGGATGGCGATCGTGCCTGCCTCCCGAGGATGCATCCTGCGCGCTGCTCGATCTGTATCTGCCAATCTGCAGCGCAACGGCGGCGCGACCCATCGCGGTCGGCCATCTGGGCCAGAGCCTGGACGGGTTCATCGCTATGCCCACTGGCGAATCGCAGTTCGTCACCGGGCACCAGAACATCCTGCACCTGCATCGCATGCGGGCGCTGTGCGACATCGTCATCGTCGGCGCCGGCACGGTGGCGGCGGACAATCCGCAGCTCACGACCCGGCTGGTGTCCGGCCCCAACCCGATGAGAGTGGTTTTCGACCCCAGCCGCCGGCTGGCCAGCGAATATCGGATTTTCAACGACGAGGCCGCACCGACCTTATACGCGTGCACTCGAACCCTCGTGGGCCCGGGCGAGACGCATGTCGGCGGCGCCACGATTCTCGGGCTGGATGCCGGTCCGGCAGGGGTCCAGGTGATCGAGCTGCTCGGCGCGCTGCGGGCGCGGGGCGGCCGGCGGATCTTCATGGAAGGCGGCGGCGTGACCGTGTCGGCCTTCCTCGAAGCGAACCTGCTCGATCGGCTGCACATGGCCATTGCCCCGCTTATTATCGGCGACGGCCGGCCCGCGATTCGTCTCCCGCCCCGGGCCACCCTCAGCGACTGTCATCGGCCGAGCTACCGGGTGTTTCGCATGGGCGGCGACGTATTGTTCGACTGCGACCTGCGAACCAGCGGCGACCCGGACGGCCACAACGCTGCCACGGCCATTACGCGGGTGATCTAACTCGTGGCTCGTAGCTCGTGGCTCGTAGCCCGTGGCTCGCGGCCCGTTGCTCGGTCGCAGCCGCCCTTTGCTCTGACCTCCAGCCCCTTGCTGTCCTTTGCCTTCTGCCCTTTGCGCTCCGACCTTTGCGTTCTACGTTTTCCGTTCTTCGTTTTACGTTTTCAAGAGCCACCCGGCCATGTCTTCGTGTCCAACGACCACATGTGATCGGCCGGCCGCGATGTGCGCCAGCCTGCGGGCTTGCCAGTCCCGTAACAGCGCCGCACGTTCGGGATCGATGGCCGCGGCCGCCTCGGTCCAGCCTTCGATCAGTTGTGCCTGCAACGGCGCGGAATCGGGTCCGAGCTGCCAATCGCTCGCGGCCCGCCATACTTCGTAGCCCATTTCATCGAAAGCGCGCGCCGCCGCGTCCGCCGCACCTGGACCGAGGGCTGGTCCGAAGCCTTTGTCAGTCTGTTGATGAATGTTGACCAGCTCCCGAACGACTTCGTCTTCGGGCTCGACTGGCTCGCACTGCATCTCGCCGTTGTACGTGAGCGCAAACAGCACCGCGGCCTGCGCCTCGCGGCACCTGCGGGCCAGCGCGAGCAGCCAGTCCTCGGAAACCAGATCGAGAAGCGCGGACGCGGTGACGAGATCGCGGTCGGCAAACAAGCTCGGGCGAGGCCAGCCCGGTTGCCAGATCGACGGCGCGGGTTTCAAGGCTCTGCGCCGGACCCGCGGAAGCGGCCGACGCGGGCCAGGAGTTCGCGGTCGTTGTCGACGAGAAGCCAATGAGCGCCTGGAAAATGCTGGTCGAGAAAGCGGCGGTTCGCCCCGGTGCCCCCGCCAAGATCCAGAACACGGAGCGGCTCGCTCGGGAGACGCTCGGCAATCATGCTCACCAGGGCGGTGGAGCGTACACGGACATCCTCTGGTTCCCGAAGTGTCAGCCAATCGGCGCTGAATCCCGCCATCACCCACTCACGCCGCTCAACACGTCGTCCATCCTGCGCACGGCTTCGTCCCAGGTCGGCAGCGTGTCGCGCACCTGCCTTGCGCCGCGAGCCAGCCGTTCGCGGACGCGGACGCCACTATTGTCGTTGTCATCCAGAACTTGCGAGAGCGCGTTGGCGAGCGCCTTCACGTCGCCCGGCGGCACCAGGATCCCGGCCTGGTCGCCGACGAGCTCGGCGATCGCACCGGTATGTGTGCTGATAACAGGAAGCCCATGAGCCAGTGCCTCGGCGACGACCATCCCGTAGCCCTCGTACGAAGTCGGCAGCACGAACACGTCGGCCGACGCATAGTGCGCCTGCAGCCTCGACCCATCCGCTTCGCCGGCAAACGCAATGTGGTCCTCGAGGCCGAGCGTGCGCGCCAGCGTGCGCAGCTGCTCCGCCATGGCCCCTGGCCTATCCAGGCTTCCGACGCACGTGAGGCGCCAGCCGCGGTACGGGATCGAGGCGAGCGCACGGAAGAGCACGTCGTGACCTTTACGAGGAACGAGCGACGCGACGCACAGCAGATGCAACGGTCCGCCCGTTGAGCCAACCGCGAGCGGCGCCGGGTCGGTGCCTGGCTCAACGACCGAGATCCGATCCTGACCGACGCCGTAAGGAGCCAGCGCGGCGGCCGTGCGGCGGCTCGTCACGACGACACGTTGTACCGTCGCAAGCGCGCGGCGCTCGTCTGTCTCGAGGGCGTTCGCGTCGGCGACAGAAAGGCCGGCTTCGGCGGCCAGCGGATGGTGCACCAGCGCCACCAGCCTGAGGCGCCCGGCCTCTCGTTCCGCTTCGTCCGGCAGGACCCCAAACGCGAGGCCGTCGAGCAGGACAATCGCGCCGTCGCCGATCGACGCAAGGACGCTCCGCGCCTCGGCTCGTGCCTCCGGCGTCGGGAACGGGAAGCTGTCGTGCAGTTCACGGACAGTAACCGTCCAGCCTCTGGCGGCGAGGCCGGCGACAATGCGGCGGTCGTAGCCATAGCCACCGGTGAGCGTGTCGAGACGGCCCGGGACGACCAGAACAACGGACTTCGAGATCAGGAGACGCCCTTCACGCCTTTGACAGAACCCTCGAACGCCGCCCACGCGATGTGTGACTCATGCAGCACCACCCGCATGCTTTCGACCGCGCGCGCACCCGCTCCGAGATCGCCGCGGGCGATCGCCGCCACCATCGCGTCAAATATCGATCGCGAAAGAAACTCCGTGGTGGTGTTCCGCCCCTTGAAGGCAGGTACGTCATCGAGGTTGCGATAATTCAGCTCCGCCAGCACCGCGTGCAGCGTCGTGCTGGCCCGTCCGATGTCCACGACGATGCCGTCGGCATCGAGATCCGGCCGCCGGAACTCGACGTCGACGACAAACGTCGCGCCATGCAGGCGCTGAGCCGGACCGAACACCTCGCCGCGAAAACTGTGCGCCACCATCAGATGATCGCGCACGCACACGCTATACATCAGGCCCCCTTCGGGAACGTAAAACGCAAAACGTAAAACGTAAATGAACGGAGAACGACGAACGGCAGAACCCTTGAATCCTCTCGAACCTCTTGAACCTCTTGAACCTCTCGAACCCCTCGAACCTCTTGAACCTCGTCGAACCCCTTGGACCTATTCGTATCGTCATGCGATGGCAGAGCGCCTCGAGCTTTCCGTCAGCGAGCGACGCCATGACCTGCGGCAGCGATTCGAACGCCGACTCGCCGGTGATGAGCGCGTCGAGCGCCGGGTCGGCCAGCGAGGCCAGCGCGAAGGACATCCGGCGCCTGAAGTCCCAGCGGGCGCGCTGAGATGACGCGACGTTTCCAACCTGCGACGACCTGAGCGTCAGCCGCCGTGCGTGAAAGGCCTGGCCGAGCGCCACCGGCACGGCCTGGTCGCCGTACCAACTCAGCTCGACGATGGTGGCCTCGAATCCCGCAACGCGCAGGGCGAGCTCGAGTCCCGACGGCGAGCCACTCGCGTGGATCACCACGTCCGCCGTGTCAGCCAGACCCTCGGGGTGCGAAAAGCGAACCCCGAGCGCGCTGGCTACGGCTGCTCGCCGCGGGTTGAGATCGACGAGCTCGACGTCGCAGCCGTGGATTCGCCCGGCGAGCCACGCGACCATGCTTCCGACGGTGCCCGCGCCAACGACGGTGACGCGATCACCGATATGCGGGTTCGCGTCCCAGAGACCGTTGATCGCTGTTTCGAGGTTGGCCGCCAGCACGGCCCGCTGAGGCGGCACGTCTTCCGGAATGACATGCACGGCGCCCGCGGGCACGACGTACCGGGTCTGGTGCGGGTAAAGGCAGAACACGTGGCGATTGAGCAGCTCGGGAGGACCGTGTTCGACGATGCCCACGCTGGCGTAACCGTACCTGATGGGACCGGGAAAACCTCCGGCCTGAAAAGGGGCGCGCATGCGCTCGTATTCGCTCGCCGGCACCCGTCCCCGAAACACGAGCGCCTCCGTGCCGCGGCTGATGCCACTGTAGAGCGCGCGCACCACCACATCACCCGGCGACGGGGATGGAAGCGTCTCCGGCCGGATCTCTCCATGACCCGGCGACGCTATCCAGAATGCCCGCGCGTCATTTTTCACAGGTGTCAATTCTGGGGCTTTTCGCGGGCACGTTACAATCCCGAACGTGGGACTGCGAGCTCGAGTAGCCGCCGGCGGCGTGGTGGCGTGCGCCGTGGTTGCGATCGCCGCGACGCTCATGCGCCGGACGCTGCCGCTCGGCGAGCTCTACGCGGCAAAATCCACGGCGATACTGGCTGTCGTCACGATCTCCGCCGCGACACTGGTTCGCGCGCATCACCCCTTCACCCGGTTCGGCGCGGCGAATCAGATGACGCTGATACGGGCGGGGCTCGTGGCGCTCGTGGCCGGGCTGATCGGCGAGCCGGCGGTCGCGCCGGTTGCGGCCGTCGCCGTTGGCGTGGCGGCGGCCGTGGAGATCTTTGACGGCGTCGACGGCTGGCTGGCGCGGCGCGGCGGGCTCGCCAGCGCCTTCGGCGCGCGATTCGACATGGAAGTCGACGCGCTGCTGATCATGGTCCTGGCGATCCTGGCGTGGCAGCATGGAAAAGCGGGAGCCTGGGTGCTGCTTTCGGGGCTGTTGCGCTACGCGTTCGTCGCCGCGGGGTGGCTGGCTCCCTGGATCGCACGCCCGCTTCCACCAAGCCGGCGGCGCCAGACCATCTGCGTCGTCCAGATCGCGGCGCTGGTCGCCGTCGTCTCGCCCCTGATGCCTTCGAGCGTCACGTCGCCCATGGCCGCAGCCGCGCTCGCGGTGCTGGCCGCATCGTTTCTGATGGACATCGTGTGGCTCTGGCGGGCCAGGTCGGCTACAGCAACGACAGCTCGTGTCCGAGCTTTTCCTTCTTCGTCGTGAGATAGCGGCGAGTGGAATCAGTCAGGGGAATCTCGATCGGTACCCGCTCGCTGACCGACAGGCCGTCGCCCGTCACGCCGGCTGACTTCCGCGGGTTGTTGGTCAGCAGGCGAATCGACCGGACGCCGAGGTCGCGAAAAATCTGCACGCCGATGCTGTAGTCGCGGGAGTCCGCGGGAAAGCCCAGGCGCTCGTTCGCTTCCACCGTGTCGTATCCCTCGTCTTGCAGCGTGTACGCCTTGATTTTGTTGGCGAGGCCGATTCCGCGGCCCTCCTGATTCAGGTACACCACGAGTCCCCGGCCTTCGTCGGCGATGCGGCGCATCGCCATCTGCAACTGCGGACCGCAATCGCAACGGGTCGAGTGGAAGACGTCGCCGGTCAGGCAGGCCGAGTGCATCCGGGCGAGCACGTCGTTGCCGCTGCTGATGTCGCCGCGCACGAGCGCAACATGCGTCTGGAGGTTGGCCGGATTTTCGTAGATGTGGACATCGAACTCGCCGTAGTCAGTCGGCAGCTTGGCCGTCGCGACACGGCGGACACCTCGCGCGGAGCCGAACAACGCGGTGAGCGCGGCTCGCAGGCGTGTGCGAATCTGATGCAACATAGTCGTAACAGCTATCGTAGGAAGCGGATGCCCGAACTGTCAAACCAGACTCGACCTTGGCCAATGGCGCGAACCGCGATCCTGGCCGCCGCGCTCGTCGTGCTCGACGCGTCGCTCGCGTTCAAAAACGTCTGGCCGACACCCGCCATTCGCTGGCAAGGGGCGCTTTCCGTCGAGTTGGCCGTTTGCGTTCTGGCAATGGCGCTGGCCTATCCCCGATTCGGATCGCTGTCGCGGCGGACTCTCGCATGGCTCGGCGCGATCTGGGTGACGCTGGTCATCGTTCGCTACGCGGACGTCACGGCGCCTGCCCTCTACGGCCGCCCGGTCAACCTGTTCTGGGACATGCGGCACGTATCGGCCGTCGCCGCCATGCTCGCGCGGGTCGCGTCGTGGCGGCTCGTTCTGCTCATCATCGCCGCGACGATCCTCATCCCCTTCGTCCTGTATCGGGTGATTCGGTGGGCGCTCGGACGCGTCAACGAGGCCATGAGCCGGCGGATCGAACGGCGGGTCCTCGCCGCGCTGGCTGTCGTGGTGATCGTGCTGTTCGCGGTGGGACGCGTGTACAGCGAGAGCGGCTTCTACGACGATGAGAGTGCGCTCGCGTCGGCGTTTCCGGCGCCGGTGACGCAGAGCCTTCTGCGACAGACGCGCCTGCTCGTCACCGAGATGACCGGGCGCAGTGGAACCGTTCTCGGCCAGAGTCCGCCGATGGATGTCAGCCTGGCCAACGTGCAAGGCGCCGACGTCCTGCTGATTTTCATCGAGTCGTACGGCGCGGTGAGCTGGGAACACGCCAACCTTGCCGGACCCAATGCGCAGGCGCGCACGAACTTCGAGAACGACATCCGCGAAACCGGACGCGATGTCGTGTCGGCCTTCGTCGAGTCGCCGACGTTTGGAGGCAACTCGTGGCTCGCGCATATCAGCCTTCTGACGGGCCTCGAGATTCGCGACGAGGATGCCAACGTCTTGTTGATGAGACAGAAGCGCGAGACGCTGATTTCGACGTTCGCGCGGCGCGGCTACCGCACACTGGCGATGATGCCGGGGTTGCAGCAAAGCTGGCCCGAAGGCATCTTTTACGGGTTCAATGCCATCTACGACGGCGAGCGCCTCGATTACAAGGGGCCGCCGTTTGGCTGGTGGACGATCCCCGATCAATTCGTCGCCGCGCGCCTGGATGCCGCGGAGATCGAGTCGCGATCGCGCGCGCCCCTGTTCGTGTTCTTCCCCACCACAGGCACCCATACGCCCTTCACGCCGACGGCGCCCTATCAGCCCGACTGGGCGCGGATGCTGACGCCGCACCCGTACGAACAGGACGAGCTTCTGCACGCGTGGTCGCAACAGCCGGACTGGATGAACCTCGGGCCAAGCTACGCGCGGGCGCTGGCGGCGACCTACAGGTGGATCGGGGGCCTGCTCCGCAAGCGCGCCGATCGCGACCTCGTCCTGATTCTGATCGGCGACCACCAGCCGCCGGCGCTCGTCAGCGGCGAAGGCGCCACCTGGGACGTGCCGGTTCACGTGATCGCGAACCGCACGACCCGTCTCGCGGTGCTCGACGCGTTGCGATCGCGCGGATTCCGGAGCGGGCTGACTCCGCAACGTCCGAAGCTATCGCGCATGCACGAGCTGGTACCCGATACTGCTCGACGCCTTCAGCGGCGCCGATCGACCATAGGCAGTTCTCGAAACGTGTAGTGCAGGCCGCACTACTTTTGCTTCACTGAGGGCCGTTCGGCGTCGCGGGCGGCTTCCAGCATGTGCTGCACGGCATAGTTCCCCTCGTGGCACGCGACTTCGAATACCCGTTCACTGCTGTTCGCCGTCAGCGGCACCATGAACGTCCACGTCCTCGTCCACGTCGCCGGATCGTCGACGGTCACGGCCCATTCGATCCGGTCCGGCGCCGTCCGCGTGAACCGCTCGACGAGGCGCAGTGACGCGGCCTCGGCGTTGCGGTACGTGCTTCGCTCCCTGAAATTGCGGGTTTCCACGACGAGTGTGTCCCGGTCCCAGTGACCTCGCGCATCGCCCATATCGAGTCGGATCGCGGAACCAATGTGCGGCGCGGGGTCCAACGGAATCACGCGGGTCTCGTGAATCAACTCGTAGCGAATCGCGACGAACCCCGGCGCCTGGATGATCTGATAGGAATTTCCCTGCACGTGCGGCACCATCGAGCCAGGCAGCCCTCTGGTGATGCACCGATCGTAGAGGCTGAAATCCTCCGGGCCGTCGAACGGCCCTCCGGCAACGCTTCCTGTGACAGGCCAGCGTTCGTTGACGGCGTAGATGCTCGCGTCGGCGGGCGTGGCGCGCGCCTCGGCGTCAGGCCTGAGCGCCGGAATCCTGCCGTCGGGCGGATCGACGACGAGCCACGGGCGGCTCCCCCTTGCCAGCTCGAACACGTCACGAAACGGCATAAACGCCTGAGGCCCGTCCGGCCTGTAAACCGCCTGTGCCTGACGCTGCTTGACGATTTCGGCCAACTCCGCAACCGCTACATCTTCAATGCGCCGGCCTTCGAATTCTTTGGGCCGCTCGAACGGCGTGTTCAACTCGTACTTGTTCGTGTAGGTGCCTTGCAGGTCGGGATCGCCCCACGGCGTTCGCGGCTGCACGAAGTGGTGGGAAGCCGTCGCCTTGGTTGTTTGCGCGTCAGCGCCTGTTGTCCAGACGCCCAGGACAAGAAGGAAGGTTGCGAGCTTACGCGACATGTATCAATCCTCGCGTCGAAGCGTATTTCCACTTCACGGGTCTCAACTGCTGCCGGCGAGTCTAGCACCCCACCCAGCCGCTCTGAGCCGGTTTTCCTCTCCTTTTCGCATCACTCGCCGAGGAGCGTGGACGATGAAAGACCATCTGCTTGGAATTTCGTACTCGATGCGGAATCACATTGTTTGCACCCAGGATCGCCGTCGGCCAGGAACTCACGACGCGCTACGTGTTTGCGGGCCCGATCGTCAACGCAGACAGCCAGCCGCCTGTTATCTGGGGCGGCGGAGGCGGAGTCGAGCGGTTGGCCGCAAGAAATACCTATGTCGGTGGGGAAGTCGAAGGCGTGTTCGTTCCAGCGTACACGGCTCCTGGGTGCTGTGTTTCGGGACGGTCCCAGGTAGGCTTTCTCTTCTCACTAAACGGGACGTACTATCTGGCGAGATCGACGAACGGGCCGAAATGGGAACCATTCGTCACCGGCGGGATAGGTGCCATTGCCGCTGGCGCGTCTCAGGGCATCGAGTTCGCCGCCCCCGTCTACGATTTCGGCGGCGGTATCGACCGGTGGCTCACACCCCACAGGAGCGTTCGGTTCGAAATACAGGAAAAAATACTCGGCTTCCCGATGCTCGCCTTCCGCGTCGGAGTCGTCTTCCGCTGACACAGAAAGGGCCGGGCGTGAGCCCGGCCCCTTCAGCGTGTCGTTGTCTTTCTCCCTAACCTCTAACCTCTAACCTCTGACCCCCTACGCGCACCCGCTCGTATTCCCGCAGTTGCTGCACTTGTAGCAGGCGCCGCTGCGAATCATGATCGAGCCGCACGTCGAACACGGCGGCGCGTCTTCCTGATTCTGGATCGTCGAGTACGACGTCGGGTTTCGCCGCCGTCGCTGCCGACGCAGCGCGCGGCGGCGGAGGTGGGCAGCGGCATCTGCTCTGCCGATGCGTGCTCTTCGAGCTCGCGGCCGTTGACGCCGGCGTGGAACTGCGCCTCGTTCGAGAGGAACTTGCTGGCCATCCACCGGAAGATGTAGTCCACGATCGACTTCGCGAAGCGGATCTCCGGGTTGCGCGTCATGCCCGACGGCTCGAACCGGACGTGGCTGAACTTGTCCACCAGCGCCTGGAGCGGCACGCCGTACTGCAGCGCGTAGGAAATCGCCTGCGCGAACGCGTCGGCGAACCCTGAAATCGTCGAACCTTCCTTCGCCATCACGAGGAAGATTTCGCCAGGCTGGCCGTCCTCGAACAGGCCGACGGTGATGTAGCCCTCGTGGCCGGCGATGTCGAACTTGTGCGTGATCGCGTGGCGCTCGTCGGGCAGCTTCCGGCGAACCGGTCCCGTCACCATCGACGCCGCCGCCTGCTGGGCGATCTCGGCCGCCGTCTTGTCCCTCGACGTGTTGAGCGGCTGCGTCCGCTTGCTGCCGTCACGGTAGATCGAAATCGCCTTGGCGCCCAGCTTCCACGACTGGATGTACGCCTGGGTAATCTCCTCGACCGTCGCCTCTTTCGGCACGTTCACGGTCTTGCTGATGGCGCCCGAGATGAAGGGCTGCGTGGCGCCCATCATCTTGATGTGGCCCATGTAGTGGATGGACCGCTGGCCCTTCGCGGCCTTGAACGCGCAGTCGAACACCGGCAGGTGCGAGGCCTTGAGCTCGGGCGCGCCTTCGATCGTCTCCTGGATGTTGATGTAATCGACGATCGCGT
This sequence comes from uncultured Acidobacteriota bacterium, assembly GCA_963729215.1. Lineage (GTDB taxonomy): Bacteria > Acidobacteriota > Vicinamibacteria > Vicinamibacterales > CAVVIG01 > CAVQJU01. The sequence goes on from CAVSND010000005.1 coordinate 48,105, forward strand.
CCACCTGCTGCGGCGTGTAGCCGAGCTTTCGCAGCGCCATCGGCACGGTCTGGTTGACGATCTTCATCATCCCGCCGCCGACGAGCTTCTTGTACTTGACGAGCGCGATATCCGGCTCGACGCCGGTGGTGTCGCAATCCATCATGAAGCCGATGGTTCCCGTGGGCGCCAGCACGGTGGCCTGCGCGTTCCGGTATCCAAACTGCTCGCCCAGCTCCACGGCATCGTCCCAGGACGACTTGGCGGTCTGATAAAGATCTGAAGGAACGTTGCGCGCGTTGACGTCGCGCATCGAATCGCGGTGCTTGCGCATGACGCGCAGGAACGGAGATTTATTGGCTTCGAAACCGGAGAACGGACCGCCGTGGTCGCGGGCAATGCGCGCCGACTGCGCATACGCTTCGCCCGTCATCAGCGCCGTCAGCGCGGCGGCGTAGTCGCGGCCGGCGTCGCTGTCGTACGGCAGCCCGCGCGACATGAGCAGCGCGCCAAGGTTCGCGTAGCCGAGGCCGAGCGGACGATAGGCCTGGCTGTTCTTCCCGATGGCCTCGCTCGGATAGCTCGCGTTGTCGACGATGATTTCCTGCGCCGTGATCAGCGTCCGGATGGCGGCCTTGTAGGAGACGACGTCGAACTCGCCGTCCGCCTTCACGAACTTCATCAGGTTGATCGACGCCAGGTTGCACGCCGAGTCGTTCAGGAACATGTACTCGGAGCACGGGTTGCTGGCGAAGATGCGATCGGTCTCCGGGCAGGTGTGCCACTCGTTGATCGTGGTGTCGAACTGCATGCCCGGGTCGCCGCACACGTGCGTGCCTTCGGCGATGAGGCGCATCAGGTCGCGAGCCTGATACCGATCCATCACCGAGCCGTCGCGCACCGCCTTCGTCTCCCACACCCCATCGTCCAGGACGCCGCGCATGAATTCGTCCGTCACGCGCACGCTGTTGTTCGAGTTCTGGAAGAAGACCGACGAGTAGGCCGGACCGGTAAACGACCCGTCGTAGCCGGCATCGATGAGCGCCCAGGCCTTCTTCTCTTCCTCGACCTTGCAGTTGATGAATTCGACGATGTCCGGGTGATCGGCGTCGAGAATGACCATCTTCGCCGCGCGGCGCGTCTTGCCGCCCGACTTGATGACGCCGGCAAACGCGTCGTAGCCCTTCATGAACGACACCGGGCCCGACGCCGTGCCGCCGCCGGCGAGCAGTTCCTTCGACGACCGGATGGGCGAGAGGTTGGTGCCCGTGCCGGAGCCGAACTTGAACAGCATGCCCTCGGTCCGGGCCAGCGTCAGGATCGAATCCATCGTGTCCTGCACCGAATTGATGAAGCAGGCCGAGCACTGCGGCGCCTTCTCGAAGCCGCAGTTGAACCAGACGGGGCTGTTGAAGGCGGCCTTCTGGTACACGAGGATGTGCTTCAGGTCGTCGCTGAACGCCTGCAGATCCTCTTCGCTCGCGAAGTACTTGTTGCTGCGGCCCCACTCGGTAATCGTGTTCACCACGCGGCCGATGAGCTGCCGGACGCTGTGTTCGCGCTCCGGCGTGCCGATCTGCCCGCGGAAATACTTCGACACGACGATGTTGGTGGCCTGCTGCGACCAGGATTTCGGAATCTCGACATCGCGCTGCTCGAAAACGACATTGCCGTTCTCGCTGCCGATGACCGCGGCGCGGAACTCCCATTCGATTTCGTCGAACGGATCAGTTCCCGCTTCGGTGAAAAAGCGTGGGAACGTCAGCCCTGACGGCGACGTCTTCTTCGCGCGCGCCTTCTCGGTGTCCTTGTCTTTGTCCAAGGAAACCGATGGCAGGTGCGGCGTCCCACTGCTCTCGACAGTCTGCTGGCTGGCGCCAGCGGCTTGGTAGGCAGCGCGATCCTTCATGAGCCCTCCGATAACGACGACGACCGCATCCCGCCCCGGAAGCGACGTCTGGAACTGAGTGGAAATACCGTGCGGGAGATGTAATCTCGAGGCTCTTTTCAGCCCCGGCATCCACGAAAAAGCTGGGAGCTTCTTCGCTGATCGCCTTGTCCGCTACGGCGGATCAATATGCGCCCAGTTCACGGGTTTGTCAACTGCGATCTACAACATATTGTGGCTCTCTTTTAGGGCGAACGCAAGATGTGGACAAATGTGTATGGCTGTGGAAAAGCCGTGGCTCGGCGGCGTCTCGGGGCTCGTTTCTCGTAGCTCGCGGCCGGGCTGGGCTACGCTGGGGCCCACATGACTGACTCGGGTAACGAGCCACCAGCTACGGACCTCGAGCCACGAGCGACGAGCCACGAGCCGCGTCCCCTCGCCGAGCGTGCCGTGGCCCTGCTCGAGGTCATCCTGTGCTCCGACTACCCGACCCAGTTCGCGCTGGCCGCCACGCTGAACGCGGCCGGCTACTCGCCGATCGTCAACGGCCAGCTGTCGCTGCGGTATGTCGTCACGCTATCGCTGGTCGATTCGGTATTGCTCGTCGGCCTGATCGTCCTGTTCCTGCGGTCGCACGGCGAACGCGTGCGCGACGTGCTGCTGGGACCGCGTCCCGTCGGCCGGCGAAGTTCTGCTGGGCGTGCAGCTGACGTTTGCCGCCCTCGTGTTCGGCATCGCCGTGCTGACCGCGGTGCAGGCACTGTTCCCCCGACTGCACAACGTCGTGCACAACCCGCTTCAGGATCTGATCCGCGGGCCTCGCAACGCCGGGATCTTCGCGATCGTCGTGGTGGTGGCCGGCGGGGTGCGCGAAGAAATCCAGCGGGCCTTCGTGCTGCACCGGTTCAAGGTCTGGCTGGGCGGGGGAACGGTCGGAATCATCGTCGGCAGCATCGCGTTCGGAGCCGGGCATCTCGTCCAGGGCTACGATGCAGCCATCGCCACCGGGTTGCTGGGCGTCTTCTGGGGAATCATGTATCTGCGGCGCGGATCCGTCATCGCGCCGATGGTCAGCCATTCCGGATTCAACTTGATCGAGCTGGTGCAGTATCTCGCCTTCGCGGGCCGGCGAATCTAGTCATCTAGTCATTCGGTCATCTGGTCATCGTTTGGAAATTGGCAAATGTCCAATTGACAACGATGACCAGATGACTAGATGACCAAATGACCAGATTGGTTATCTCGCCGTGGCGTAGAGGTCGACGACATCGCCGCGCTGGCGCAGGCCGGCCACCCATTCGTCGATCAGCATCTGCCGGCGGGCGTCTTCCGATCCGGCAAATCGCTGCGCGATGTAGGCGCGGATGCGAAGGTTCTCGCGCAGCGTCACGCGCAGCTGCGCGTCGGTGAGGCCCGAGCGTTGCAGCACGGCGTCGAATGCCGCCGCGGACGGAAAACGTCCGCGTACGCCCGCCAACTCCCGCTCAACGGCATCGTCGTTGGGCTCGGGCGGTGCGTAGCGAGTGGCTTCGACCAGCTCGAGCCCGCGGTTGATGAGCTTGGCAAGCGCCGCGCCGACCCGATCCGTGGCGCCATCATCCGACACCAGTCCCAAATCGAGCGCCGCCATCACGTCGCTCAACATGATCACCTGGCCACCGGCGACTGCGAGCACGCGATCGATTGTCTCGCCGCGGGCCACCGCGCCCCCGAGCGCGACGACAACCAGCACTGCGCTCAACAAGAAGTTGCGACGCTTGTTCATCTCGTCCGTTCCGCGTTCTGCATTCTACGTTCTACGTTCTGCGTTTTCCGTTCCGGCTGCGTCCTTCAGCAGCCGGCTTAGAAGGCCTGCCCGAACGTGACAAACCACGCGGTCAAGTTTTCATCGGGCCGCGGTTTGACCTTGAACCCGAGGTCGACGCGAATCGGACCGATAGGCGACTTGTATCGAACGCCGAAGCCGATCGCCGTCCGCATCTGGGTCAGATCGAAAGTGCTGACGCGCTGGAACACCTGTCCGCTGTCGACGAACTCGGCGATCTGCAGGCCGCCTCGAACGGGAACGCGCAGTTCGCCGTTTACGATGAGAACGGCGTTTCCGCCGAGGGCGAAACCGTTCGAGTCGAGTGTATCGATGCTCGGCGTCCGCGGCGGATCGTACCGGACGCCGACGGCATCCAGCGCGAAGCCGCGGATGGTCGTGTCGCCGCCGGCGTAGAAGCGCGAGCTCGCATCCAGGTCGTCGATAATCACGGGCTTGCCGTTCTCGTCCTCCGCCACGCGCGGAAACCCCGACGCCAGCCCCAGCCGGACGCTGCCGGCGAAGACGATCCCGCGGGACTTCTGGATGGTGCGGAACATCTGCGCGGTGAACCGCGATTTCACGAATCCCACCTCGGACCCGATGGCCCTCGCCGCGACCTGGCCATCAGCGCTGAGGAAATGGCCCGACGTGGCGTCTGACGGATCGTTCCGGGTGTCGTGGGCGATCGAACCAAGGAACGACGAGAGCCGGACTTGTGGAAACGCGCGGTCGATGGCCGGCTGCTGGTCGGGAGGGACCGTGTTGTTGAACACCTCGGTGTGCTGAATCTGATAGCTGCCGGTCACGGTCACCTTCGGCGAAAGCCGTCGAGCAAGCACCGCGTTGGCGGCTCGCCGCCGGAAATCGAAGCTCGACCGGATCTGCTGCTCGAACGTGACGTCGAGAAACGCATCGGCTCGCGTATCGAAAAGCCGTGGCTCCTTATAGGTGCCGCCGACGCGATACTGGGGGATGCTCGTATCCGTGTCGGCCGTGGGCTCGCCGGAGACACGCAACGGGAGGCTGCCGCTGGCAAACAGGGTGGCCGATCGGTTCTTTCCAAACAGATTGCGCCTGGACAGCTCGATCGACGCCCGCGGCGCGAACTCGAACCGTTCGCCCGCCTGACCGTTGACTTCCTGCACGACCTTGCGGCCACCTTCGAGGCCGCCGCCGTACGCGACCGTCGTCATCGCCGCTTCTTCAACCGAGACCAGCAGATCGCGGCGGCGCTCGTCGCCGTGCCCGACCTCGGTGACACTGACGCGTCTGAATAACCCAAGCGCGGAGAGCCGCCGCTGGCTGTCGAACATCGCCTCGCGCCCGAGCGGATCACCGGCATGCAGGCGCAGTTCAGCCTCGATGGTCTCCAGGCTCGTTCGCGCGTTGCCGACGATGATGACGTGATCGACGGTGACCTGGGGCCCTTCGCGCACCGTCGAACTGCAGGTCGGCACGGGTGCCATCCCTGCTGACGGCGGGCTTGACGTCCACGTTGACTGTCTCGAAACCGAGATTCAGATAGCGCAGCACGACCGCGTCCTTATCGGCGGCAAGCTGGGCGGGAACAAACGGCTGGCCTGTCTTCAGCGTCACCAGGCCGCGCATCGCGGTCTCGTCGACCGCCTTGTTTCCGGCAAACGTAATCGTGCCGACCAGCGTCTGGACTCCCTCGCGAACGATGATCCGGACGATCAAGGGAATGGGGGCCCCGGGCGCCGCAGCCTGGGGCTCGACACCGGAATCGGCCTTGGCGCCGACGAACCCTGCGCGCCGGTACGCGTCCTCGATGGTCGCGACATCCGCGTCGAGGCCGGCGGCGGAGTACGGCATGCCTTCACGAAGCCGGAGGGCCGGCGCGAACGTCGCCACCGGCAGCGCGTTGTTGCCCGAGATGTCCACGCGCGCGACACGAAAGGCCGGTCCTCTCGTGACGTTGAACGTGATCACCAGCTCGCCGTTCACGTCCATCCGCGTATGTGGCGCCGCGGCGTCGCGGTATCCCTGCGCGCGGAGGAAGTCCGCGATACGGTTTGTCGAATCCTCGAGCAGGTCCTCGCCAACCGACGCCTCGCGCTCCACCGGAACGAACTCCTCGCGTCTGCTCTCGGGCAGGGGATCGCCCGTAAAGACGATGCGCACGTGCGGCCCGCGATCGACCGCCACGGTCAGGTTCGCCACGCGATCGTTGTCGGCGAGGCTGACGGCCGGCGTGACCTTCGCCTCGTAGTATCCGCGGCTGCGGACGCCCGAGAGGTACTTTTCGATGCGCGCGTTCAGCGCCTCGGATTCGTAAGGCGCGCCTGTCGCCAGCCCCAGCTGCCGGAGCAGCTCGGGCGCCGGCACCTCCGGCGTTCCCGTCACGTTGAGTGTGCCCAGCAGCGTGCGCGGACCCGGGTCGATGGTGAACACGAGCACGGTGGTATGAGGCGAATGCGAAACCTGGGCACTCGGCGTCACGGTCGCGTTCAGGTAGCCGCGCTCGCGCATCGCATCCTTCACGGCGAGCGCCAGTTCGGCGGCGCGGCCCAGGCGCAATGACGAGCCGCCGCGCTCGGCCACGGCACGGCGCAGCCGGTCCTCGTCCACGCCAGGAGCGGCGGAGCTAAAGGCGAACGCGGCTCGCGACACCGGGTGGACGGGGCTGAGATTGTACCGGACGGCCACGCCATTGGCGGAGACACTCGCGTCCACGCGCACGTCCTCGAACCGGCCGAGGCTGTACAGGTGGACGAGGCTCTCGCGCACGTCTCTCATCGACAGCGGCTGGCCCACGCGTGTCTCCACGAGATCCGACAACGACGGGTCCGCGGTGTCGCGCCCTTCGACGACGAACTGGACCGCGGCGATGGGCTTGCCGAGATAGTCGGAAACGGCCGCTCGTGCGAGCGAGGCCACGGCCAGCACAAGCATGCAGCCGAGTCCCAATGCGTAGAGACCTCGTCTGACAAGGGCCGCGTCGCGTCCGGGGGCGTTTATCAACTGGTCGTGTGCTTCGGACACGGAGTTGGGAGGGACATACCGCTAGAAGGCGTGCCTGACGCGGAACTCGATGGCGTACGTCTGCTGATCTTCGTTGCGCGAGACCAGCCAGTACAACCGGTCGCTCGCGTCGAACTCGAGCTGGATGATCTGGTCGTTGAAGGTCGTGTTGAGGCTGCGCGAAAACGTCAGGAATGCACGATCGGATATCCGCTTGCCAATCGTGATGCGCGCGGTCGGACTGATGCGCGAGGCGTTGTTCGGGTCGAGAAAAGACGGCGACAGCTGGAACGTGTCGAGTCCAACGGTCTGCTGCAGGACCTTGCCGACCTCGGCCGAGATCGGACTGGTCAGCGCCTGGGTCGCGCGCGCCTTCAGGATATCGCTCTGTGTCTGGTTCGGATCGCGGAGCGCGCGGACTTCCGGGGCGACGTCCGTCCGCTGGACGTCGCTCAGCAGAAGCGCGAGCACATCGGCGGTCGGCAGCGGCGGGTCGGACTCGAACTTGAGATTGTTCATGTGCTCGGGCGTTCCCTGCGCGCCGACGGTCACGCGATACGTCTGCCCGCTGAATGTCGGTCCGCCCGGCACCCGGACCGTGGTTTCGGCTTCGATATCGAACGACGGCTCGATGCGGTTCGGGTTGATGAAGTCGATCGCGCCGCGCGTGACCCGATACCGCCGCCCCTCGAAGCTCACTTCGCCCCGCCCGATCTCCGCGCGGCCAAACAGCACGGGCTTGTCATATGTGCCGCGCAGTGTCAGGTCGGCGCTGGCGACCAGTCGCAGCAGGTTGGTCGACACCTGCAGCGTGGACGGCACGACGATCTGCAGGTCGAACCGCAGGGGCACCACCGGAGCCGGCGCCGGCGCGCCCGCGGCGTTTCCGCCGGTCGACTGCGCGACCAGATCGAAAATGTTCCCCGGTGTGTCGAGCCGGCGCGTCCACACGGCGCTCTTGACGGTGACCGTGCCGCCGAGCGTCGGAGCCCGGAAGTTCCCCCGGACGGACAAGTCGGCGTCAACAGTCGATCGGATGCCCTCGGGATAGCGCAGGTGCATGTCCCGCCCGCGCACGGTCACGTTCAGGTCGCCGGGCAGAAATCCATCGAAGCCGATCCGCCCCCCGAACTGCACCGGCCCCTCACCCATCCGGGCCGACACATCGTCGAGGCGGATGCCGCGCGCGTCGAACCGGACGATGCCGTTGATGCCGTCGAGCGCGTTGGGCAGCGACAGATGACGGACGCGCCCGTTGATGATGGACGCGCTGCCGGAGAAAACAGGCTCGTCGAGCGGGCCGTCGACCGATGCTGTGAGCTCGGCGCGGCCCGACCCGAAGACATCGCGGGAGAATCCCTGCAGGATGCCGAGGTTCGCATCGCCGCTCGCCTGGAGCGCGATGCGGCGATCACGCAGGCCCACGCGGCCGCCCAGACGCAGATGCGTGTCCTCGCCCACGAGCTGCAAATCCTGGACGTTCACGTCGAGCTTGTCGAGCGAGATGCGGATGGGCGCCGCGTTCTTGAGCGCGTAGTCGAAAAGGCGCAAGTCGACGGAGTCCACCGTGGCGTCCACGAGCAGGTGGTCGAAATCCGCGAGTTCGCCGACAACGCGAATGGACCCGCTGGCGACGGCGGTCGTGAACGGCGACAGACGAGGCTCGAACAGCCGGACGTACGGGTCGAGCGAGCTGTCGTGGAACCGGAACGTGAGCTCGGCATCGGCTTGCGGCGTCAGGGCGATGCGTCCCGTGCCGGTGATCGCGAGTCGCGGAGAAGCGGCGTCGAGATCTCCGCTCAACTCCTTGCCGCGGAGCGCGAGCGTCCCGCTGACCTGCCCGACTCCTTCCTCGCCGATGAACAGATCGTTCACGCGGATCTTGAAGTCGTTGCGCGGAACATCGAAGGTGCCGTTCCCCTGCGCGGTGAATTCGGCGAGACCCGAGAGCGGCGCGCGTGGAAACTTGAGCAGGGAGATGCGGTCGACGGGAAGCCGGCGGCCGGACGCATTGAACGAGTACGTCGAGTCCAGGCCGATGTACGCCGCCGCGGTAACCGCCCCACCGCCGCCGAGATCGATGTTGATGCCGTCGAGGCGGATGCCGGTGCCGACGAAGCGCAGGGACGCCTCCGCCTTCTGCAGGGGCTCGCCGTATGCCGTGCCGTTTTCGATGGTCAGCCCGCCGAAGCCCATCGGCCGCTGGTAGTCGCCCTCGAGATGGAACTCCCCGGAGAGCAGACCAGAGACCGGATATTCGTCGATTTGGAACGCATGCCGGAGGCCGTTCAAGTCGCGCCGCGACACACGGAACCGCGCGTCGATCTCCCGGCCATCGTCGTCGCGAGGAAAGCCGAGGGAGAAGAGGCCGTCGGCGCGGATCTCCGAGCCATCGAGGCGAATGACGCCGTTCCGGACGTCCACGTACTTGTTTTCGACAACGATGTGGGCGGCGCCGCTGCCCCAGAGCGTGTCCCAGGCCCAGAGATTCGTGCCGCTGAAATCCCCTTCGACACGGGGCTGCTTGAAGGGACCAGTCATCACGCCGTCGAACTCACCGCGGCCCCCGAACGCCACGGGACCGGTGCTGGCGCCGAAGGCGGTCATGATCCCCGCGAGCACCACGTCGCTCTCCTGCCAGTCGTGGCTGGTGACGTGAAACGCGATGCGGCCCTGCGATCCCCAGGCCGTCTGGCCCTGGAATGTCGTGTGCGTCTGCTCGGTGTTGAAGCGCCCGGATGTGAATTCGACTTTCTCGGGGTCGAACTGGAACGTCAGCTCGCCTCCGATCGGAAGGTGCGCGGGCAGCGGCGACGGAGCGAAGGGTCCCCATTCGCGGCGGTTGCCTGAGGCGCCCGAATCGAGGGACGCGCTCGCGAGCGTCACGCCCGGCGGAGGCGTCACCGCAAAGTTGCCGCTCCCAGTACGCTCGGCACCACGGCCAAGGGGCCATTCGATGAGGATGTGCCCGGACGCGGCGCCGCCGAAGCGGACGCCGGTCAACTGCTCGGCATCGGTGAAGGCGGCGAGATCCGAGCCTGCAATCGTGGCGTCGAAACGCGCCGTAGGCCGGGTCGGCTGACCGAGCGGCTTGATGGAATACGCGAATTGCGCCGCGCCGCCGAAAAATCCGGCTCCCGCGTCCCACACCTCGAATGCCTGTGGAGACCAGCGGAGCGCACCGTACAGCTTCGGGAATCGCAACCCGTTGACGCCGGCCTCGCGGCTGGTGAACGAACCGCTCAGATCGTGTCCGCCCTTGTACAGGCGGAACGTGCCGTTGAAGTCGCCGTCACCGGTCAGCGCCCATTTTTCGTCCTTCCAGAAGATCTCCCGCATGCGCTGGAAGTGCACGACGGACTTCACGTGATACAGCTGCTCGGGCCAGTGCGCGAAATCCACGTCGCCTGACGCGACCGTTTCGGCGCCGTCCGTCTTGAGATCCATCTGCTCGAGATGGACGCGAGGACCGTCGAGCGAGAACGCGGTCTTGAAGTTGACCCACATCGGCAGATCGTTCTGGATCTGCACGACGCCGCCTGTGAACACGGCGTTGCCGTGGTACTTCGGCAGGTTGGTGATGTCCAGGTCGATGTTCGGCGCCGTCACGCTCCACGGCACCTGGTGATCTTCGTAGACGAACTGCCCGCGCGAGGCCCGGAGATATTTGAGGGTCGTCGTAAACCGGCGCGGCCCCTTCGGCCGATCGTCGTCGTCCACGAACTTGGGAAAGCTGGTGTGGTCCTCCCATCGTTCGACGAGCATGTTCCAGTCGGTGAGCTCCACCGACGTAATCGTGATTTCGGGCACCCGCTTGAACGCGGTGGACCAATCGAGTCCGAGCGAGAGGTGCTTGGCGACGAAGAAGGGCCGGTCGCCCGCAGCCACGCCGCCGATCGAGAAATCCTCCAGCAGCACGCGGCCGCGGATCAGGTGGATGGAGAGCCGGCCGAAACGGACGGTGCGCTTGAGCTGCTTCGACGCCTGGCGTTCGGCGAGCTCGCGCAGGGAGGGACCGAGATCGATTGTCAGCGACGCGACGATCGCCGCCATCAGCAGCGCGATGGTGAGCGTGATTGCGCGGCCGCCGAAGCGAACGGCCCAATGCTGCCGCAGGCGCGCCAGAAACTTCACCGGATGACCACCAGCAATTCGCCGGCCTCGACCAGCGCGCCCTCTCGCGCGTGGAGCTCGTCGACCGTACCGTCGCGCCCTGATCGCAGCTCGTTTTCCATCTTCATCGCTTCGATGACCACGACCGTCTGGCGCGCCCGGACGGATTCACCCGGCGTCACGCTCACGCGCACGATCTTGCCGGGCATCGGAGCGACCAGCCGCTGTGGTCCCGATCCGTGGCCGGACTCGTCGTGCTCGCGACGCCTGCGCCCGGCGTTCAAGGACACCGCGCACGAGACCCCGCCCACTCGCACGCTCAGCAACCCCGTCACGGCATCCGGCACGATGCCGACGTCGAACGTGGCGCCGGGCTCGACAATCAAGGACAGCGTGCGGGCCGCGTTGTTCCCGGCCGTGCCGCCACTGCCGCCGGGGCGGGCCACGTCGACCTGCCGGGTCCGCCCGTCAACGGACACGACGAACCGGCCCCCCGTGCGTTGAAGGAAGACGCGGCGGATCCGGCCGTTCACCTCGACTTGGTACTGCACTTAGGACGCCTGTAACTATTTTACAGTCTTTACTTACGGGATTTCCTCTAAAGCGGCAGGTTCCCGTGCTTCTTCGGCGGGTTCTTGTCTCGCTTCGTCTCCAGGTTGCGGAGCGCCGAGATGAGCTTGCGGCGGGTTTCCCTCGGCCGGATCACTTCGTCCACGAATCCGCGCGACGCGGCGACGTAGGGCGTCGCGAACTTCTCCCGGAATTCCGCCACCTTCTCGGCGCGCACGCGCGACGGGTCGCTCGCGGCGTCGAGCTCGCGCTTGTAAAGGATGTTGACCGCGCCCTCCGGGCCCATCACGGCCAGCTCCGCCGTCGGCCACGCGTAGTTGAAATCGGTACGGAGGTGCTTGCTCGACATGACGCAGTACGCGCCGCCGTAGGCCTTGCGCGTGATGACGGTGACTTTAGGAACGGTCGCCTCGGCGAACGCGAAGAGAAGCTTGGCGCCGTGCCGGATGATGCCGCCGTGTTCCTGGACCGTACCAGGCAGAAACCCCGGCACATCCTCGAACGTCACGAGCGGAATGTTGAATGCGTCGCAGAAGCGGACGAAGCGCGCGCCCTTGACCGACGCGTCGATGTCAAGCGTGCCGGCAAGCACGGCAGGTTGATTCGCGACGATGCCGACGGGCCGGCCATCGAGCCGCGCGAACCCGACGATGAGGTTTTTCGCGTAATGCCGGTGGACTTCGAGGAAATAGCCTTCGTCGGCAATCACGTGGATGAGATCGAGCATGTCGTACGGCTGGTTCGTCGCGGATGGCACCAGGCCGTCGAGCGACGCATCTTCCCGGTCCGGCGGATCGGCGGTCGCGCTCCGGGGCGGATCGTCGAGGTTGTTGGACGGCAGGAACGACAGCAGATCGCGAATCAGCCCGAGGCATTCGCGGTCGTCTTCCGTGGCGAAGTGCGCGACGCCGCTCGTGGCGTTGTGCGTCATCGCGCCGCCGAGTTCCTCTTTGCTGACTTCCTCGTGCGTCACGGTCTTGACCACATCGGGGCCGGTCACGAACATGTAGCTGCCCTTGACCATCGCGACGAAGTCGGTGATGGCCGGCGAATACACGGCGCCGCCGGCGCACGGGCCCATGATGGCGGAAATCTGCGGGATGACGCCCGACGCGAGCGTGTTGCGCAGGAAGATGTCGGCGTAGCCGCCGAGCGACGCCACGCCCTCCTGAATCCGCGCGCCGCCCGAATCGTTCAGGCCGACAATCGGCGCGCCCAGCTTCATGGCCAGGTCCATGATCTTCACGATCTTCGCGGCGTTCGTCTCCGATAGCGAGCCGCCGAACACGGTGAAGTCCTGCGCGAAGGCGAAGACCTGGCGGCCGTTCACGAGACCGTGCCCGGTGACAACGCCGTCACCCGGCACGACCTGATCGGCCATGCCGAAGTCGAGACAGCGGTGGGTAACCAGCTTGTCGAGTTCTTCGAACGTGCCGGGATCGAACAGGACGTCGATCCGCTCGCGGGCGGTCAGCTTGCCGGCCTCGTGCTGGCGCCGCATCCGCTCCTCGCCGCCTCCCTGCTCGGCGCGGCGCTCGAGATCGGCGAGGGTTTGTATGGGATCCATGTCGGGGCTCGTGGCTCGGGGCTCGTGACTCGTGACTCGTGGCTCGGGTCAGCTCGCATCACGAGCTACGAGCCACGAGCAACGAGTCCCTACGCCTTGACCGCCTGCGACTTCTCCCAGTCCTTCAGGAACTTCTCGAGGCCGCTGGCGGTCAGTGGATGGTTGTACAGCGCATCGATGACGGACGGCGGGCACGTGCAGATGTCCGCGCCGATGCGCGCCGCTTCGACAATGTGCATCGGATGCCGGCAGCTCGCAACGAGGACTTCGGTCGTGAACTCGTAGTTGTCGTAGATGCCGACGATGTCGCGGATGAGATCCATGCCTCCCGAAGCGATGTCGTCGAGCCGGCCGACGAACGGGACTCACAAAAGTGGCGCCGGCCTTTGCGGCGAGCAGCGCCTGCGCGGCGGAAAAACAGAGCGTCACGTTCACCGGTATGCTCTCACCCGACAGCGCCTTGCAAGCCTTGATGCCGTCGCGTGTCAACGGCACCTTCACGACCATGTGCGCGTCGATCTTCGCGATCTCGTGGCCTTCGCGCATCATGCCTGCGAAGTCCGTCGCCGTGACTTCGCCGCTCACCGGCCCTTTGACGATGTCGCAGATTCTCTTCAGATTGGCTTTGAAGTCGCCCGTCTCTTTCGCCAGCAGCGACGGATTCGTCGTCACGCCGTCGAGAATGCCGAGCGCCGCGATTGCCTCGATTTCCTTGATGCTGCCGGTATCGGCGAATAACTTCATGAGACGCTCCTGATCTGCAGATTCTAGCTCACCGCGCGGTCTCCTCGACGCGGTTCGAGGGCGCGCTCGCGTTGCCGGCCTTGTCCACGGCCTGCACCGCATACACGTAGCGAGTGCCGGCTGGCACGTTGTCGTTGAACGATGTCTCGAGCACCGGCATCGGCACCACCGGCTCGAGCCGGTCCCCGGGCGGAACCCCCCGCAGGATGACGTAACCGGCCAGATCGTTTTCCGTGTTGGCGTCCCAGATGAGGCTGATGACGCCCTCGGTCGACACGGCCTTCAAGTCCTTCGGCGGCGCCGGAGGAAACGTATCGACCAGCTTGATACACCGGGGCTCGGGTGCGTCGCTTTCGACGCTGAGGCCTCCCGTCCGATCGACCGCCCGAACGCCATAGCAGCGCTCCGCGCCCCACTCGACGCGCGTATCAACGAACCGCGGCTCGCCGATCGGCGTCATCGTCAACAGTGCGCCGGTCGTGGTGTCGTACACGTTGTAGCTGAGCGGAGGCGGCAACGGTCCGAGCGGCCGCGACTGCAGCGCCTCCGGCTGAACTTGCGCGCCGGCACTTGAGCTGCCCGGGGCCGCGGCAGAAACAGGCTGGGTCTGCGCGACGGGCGCCCACGCGACCGTGATCGACGTCTCCGTGTACGTGATCGTCGGGGCAGCCGGCGGGACCGGAGGCGACGCGAGGGAGACGGGCGCACGCCGCGAAAACCGTCCACGCTTTCCTTTGGTGTTGACGCCGACGCCAACGTACGTCCGCACCGGCGGCGCGGAGGGCGTGCCGAGCAGCGGTCTCTCCGCGTGAGGCACTCCGCCTCGTCCCTCCTTCGGATCACTGAGGTCTACCGGCACGAGCGCAGCCGCCGTCAGCGCGTCCCGGACCGTCGTTCCCGCGCCCTGGTCGAGCCCCGTGCCCGTTGGCGCCTCGACTTCCTCGAGCGGTTCGTCCGGCTCCGCGACGTCGTCGGGATTGCGGGGAGCCTTCACGGGGAGGCTGGCCACGCGCGTGCCGTGCTTGAGCAGATCGTCGTCGGTGAATGTCGGCGATCCGGTGAGCGCGTAGATTTCCACCCGCGAGATATTCGCCGGACGCGAACCGTCGGCGTTGGCGCCGGGCACGACGACCGCGAGCTCGACGCTCGATCCCCGGCGGTTCGCCTGCACATCCGGAGGGGCGGGCAGCCGGACGAGCGGCGGGAGCGGAGGACCCTTCTTTCCGCAGGCGACCACGACGAGCGGGATCAGCGCGGCCAGCGCCGCCCTCACGACGATCGGCGCGGCACGCCTCACAGAATGTACCGCGACAGATCTTCGTTCTTGACGATCTCGGCCAGCATCTTCGTCACGTAGGCTTCGTCGATAATGACGCGTTTGTTGGCCAGATCCGGCCCCTCGAAAGAGATTTCATCGAGCAGCTTTTCCATCACCGTGTGCAGGCGCCGGGCTCCGATGTTCTCCGTGCGATCGTTGACGATCGTCGCGAGCTCGGCCACGCGCTGGATGGCGCCTTCGGTGAACGTCAGGTCGATGCCTTCGGTTTCCATCAGTGCCATGTATTGCTTGATCAGGGCGCTGCGTGGTTCGGTCAGGATGCGCACGAACTCGTCCCTGCCAAGCGGATGCAGCTCGACGCGGATCGGAAACCGGCCCTGCAGCTCGGGAATCAGGTCGGACGGCTTCGACACGTGGAAGGCGCCCGCCGCGATGAACAGGATGTGGTCGGTCCGCACCATGCCGTACTTGGTGTTGACGGTCGTGCCTTCGACAATCGGCAGGATGTCCCGTTGGACGCCTTCGCGGCTCACGTCCGGCCCCTGCGCCCCCTCGCGGCCGGCGATCTTGTCGATCTCGTCGATGAAGATGATCCCGGCCTGCTGAACGCGCTCGACCGCCGTGCGCGACACGCTGTCCATGTCGATCAGCTTCTGCTCTTCCTCCTGCGTCAGGTATTCGAGCGCCTCCGGTACCTTCACCTTGCGCTTCTTCGTCCGGCCCTGGAAGAGCCCCGGGAGCATGTCCTTGATGTTGACGTCCACTTCCTCCACCGACGACCCGGCGATGATTTCCATGGACGGAAAGCTTTTTTCCCGAACGTCGAGCTCCACGACCCGGGCGTCCAGCTGGCCGGACGCCAACTGTTCGCGGAACCGCTCGCGCGTGCGCGTCTGCTGGTCGCGAATGGAGGCGGTGTCCTCGGCACGCTCCCCTGGCGCCGCGGGCCGGGTCGGCGGCAGCAGCAGATCCAGCAGGCGATCCTCCGCATTCTGTACGGCCTTCGCGCGGACTTCTTCGATCCGCTCGGCGCGAACCATATCGATCGCGAGCTCGACCAGGTCGCGAACCATCGACTCGACGTCGCGACCGACGTACCCGACCTCGGTGAACTTGCTGGCCTCAACCTTCACGAAGGGCGACTGCGCGAGGCGCGCGAGCCGGCGGGCGATCTCCGTCTTCCCGACGCCGGTTGGCCCGATCATCAGGATGTTCTTCGGCGCGATTTCTTCGGCCATCTCCGGCGCCAGCTTCTGGCGGCGCATGCGGTTACGCAGGGCGATGGCGACGGCACGCTTCGCCGCCGCCTGGCCGACGACATACTTGTCGAGCTCGGCGACAATCTCGCGCGGCGTCAGGGATTCGGTCGACGTCCGTGTCGTTTCAGGAAGATAGATAGCCACTTAGAGCTCTTCCACGACGATCTGCCCGTTGGTGTAGATGCAAATCTCGCTCGCAATCAGCATGGACTTTTCCGCGATGGCGCGCGCGTCGAGGTCCGTATTTGCGGCAAGCGCCTTGGCTGCTGCCAGCGCATACGGTCCGCCCGATCCAATAGCGACGATGCCATCGTCGGGTTCGATGAGGTCGCCGGTGCCCGACAGGAGGAACATCGCCGTCTTGTCGAGGACGATGAGCATCGCTTCGAGACGGCGCAGCATGCGATCGGAGCGCCAGTCTTTCGCCAGCTCGACCGCCGATCGCTCCAGATTGCCGCGATATTGCTCGAGTTTGGATTCGAAGCGCGCGAACAGCGCGAACGAGTCGGCCGCCGATCCGGCGAAGCCGGCGAGGATTCGGTCGTTGTACAACCGGCGGATCTTGCGGGCGCCCTGCTTGACGACCGTCGCCCCGAACGTCACCTGTCCGTCGCCGGCCATCACGGATCGGTCGCGGTGACGGACCGCGAGGATCGTGGTGCTGTGAATCATGGGGCGTTTTCGAGTCTATCGATCGGCCGGAAATGGTGTCAAGAAACCGCGGCGGGTGTCACGAGGCCTACCAGACCCGCTTGACCTGCAGATCCAGGATGTTCTCGCTGGTGCTGAACGGCTGGTCGATGGTATTGCGTGAATTGGTCCTGATATACAGCACCGCCGTCTGCCACATCCGATTGGGTCGATACCCGACGCCGCCCCGATACCGCCGGCGGTTCGCAAATCGCTCGGTCGCATCGTCGGAGATCGGGACGAACCACTCCCAGTCGCCGATCAAATGGATCGTGCCGTCGCTCCCCATGTTCGGCCGATTGAGCGGGTACTGGAACTCGGCGCGGTTGCGGAAGCGCCCGCTCTCTGAAGACGGCTCATCGTCCGAATAAGAAAAGTGCCGCCACTCCCAGCGGACGAGGTCGCGAATCACGAGCCGCCGCTTGGGAAACTGCTCGTTGAACAGCACTCGTCGCTGGCGTGAGAAGAGATGGAACCGCGCGCCGCCGCGCACGCTCACCTCCGTTGTCTTGAGATCGTCGGTCTGCATCGTGCGGGCCAGCACGCTCTCGCCAACGGGATCCGCCCATTTCGTCACGGCGAATTCCGCCGACGGCGTCAGATCGAGGCTGGCCCACCCGGGCTGATCCGGCGGCCCGGCCACCAGGACTTTCGGCTCGAAATCGAGTGCGTAGGTGACGCGGGGACTGGGATGCCAATCGAGCGTGAAATTGCCCCACAGCTGGGTGGTGGGTTCGGTCTGCGCCAACGCGGACGCTGCGATCACAGGGCAGCGGCGAGCGTCGACGCGCGACGGCTCATGCGCTCTTACTATAACCGGCGCCGACATGGACGTCGGCGAAGCTCGCGGGAGAACTGCGAAGCGGTCGGGGAAGGTCTGTTAGGATTCAACGCGTGTTGCGGAACCATCGGGTTGTCGCGTTGCTGCTGCTCACCTGGGTGCCGCTGGTGATTCTGGCAGCGGCGGGCGGGGTGGCGAGTGGGCGACCGCGTGAGCATCCCGTTGCTGTTCGATTACGTTGTGGATGCGCGGTTTCTCGTTGCGCTTCCCGTGCTGATTGCCGCCGAGGGCGTGATCTGGGCGAGAGTATCGCGCTCTCCCGGTATCTCGTGCGGTCCGGTCTGATCGCGGCATCCGAGAGCCCACCCTGGAGGCGCTCGTGCGGCGATTCAGCGGCTGCGACGGTCAAGGCGGATATCCCGGTCCGTGGCGGCGATCGGCGGCGTGTTCGGGGTGATCTTTTTCCGCAAGGAATTTGCCGGCGACGCGTCCACATGGCAATTCGTGCCGGGTCCTTCCGGGCCGATCCGCTCGGCCGGCCGGCTGGTGGAACCTCCTGGTCAGCGTGCCGGTTTTCCAGTTCTTCATGCTGTTCTGGGTCTGGCGGTACCCGCTGGTGCTGGTTCCTGTTCCGCCTGTCGCGCCTCGATTTGGTGCTGCTCCCAAGCCATCCCGATCGCTCGGCAGGTCTGCGACCGATCGCTCAGGCGCATCAGGTACTGGGCGATCATCGTGTTCGCGCTGTCGTCGCTCGTCTCGGCCGACATCGGCCTCGAAATCGTCAAGGCGGGCGATCGCTCGACCGATTTCCGGATCGAGCTCGTCGCGTTTCTGGCCCTGAGCCTGCTCGTGCTGTTCGCGCCGCTCCTGGCGTTCTCGGGCAAACTGCTGGCCGCGCGCGACAGGGGGCTGATCGAATACGGTGCTGCTGGCCGCCGAGTACACCCACGCGTTCGACGCGAGATGGATTGGCCGACCAGCGGCTGAGCAGCGAGCTGCTCGGCAGCGCCGACATTCAATCGCTCGCCGATCTGGGGAACAGCTATCAGATCGTCGTGCGGGTTGCGGATCGTGCCGTTCGAGATGTTGAAGCCTGTCGCGATCGTGCTGGCCGTGGCACTCCCGTTCGTTCCGCTGGTGTTCGCGGTGATCTCGCCGATCGACGTCGCTCAAACGGATGATGCAGATTCTTTTGTGAGCCACGATATGACAGACCTTCACGCGACCCATGCGCCGACCGCGGACGACATGGCTCGGGAGCGGACGATCCTGGCCGCCGATCGCACCCTGATGGCGTGGATCAGGACCACGCTGTCGATGATCAGCTTCGGGTTCACCATCTACAAGTTCCTGCAGGCCATGTTCGAGTCGGGCAAGTCCACGCTCGTGGCGAGCCCCGCGGGGCCGCGGAATTTCGGCCTCGCGCTCATTTCTCTGGGCGTCTGGGCGCTCGCCATTGCGTGTCTCCAGTACTGGCGTGAGATGAGACGGTTCAATCCCGGACGCACACCCTTCTCGCTGGCGCTGGCCGTCGCCGGCTTCGTCGCGCTTGTTCGGGATTCTCGCGTTGATGAACATGCTGTTCCACGTCGGCCCCTTCTGAGCGGCGCCATGCTCGAAAGCTTCGTCGGCGCGTTGTTCCTCTCCACGGTGCTGTTTGCCGGGTGGCGGCTGACGCCATCGATCGGACACGGACGCCGGCGGGTCGCGTCGGCGTCGGCCGGCGTGGCCGTCGCCTACGTGTTCATCTACATGCTCCCCGAGCTGAACGAGGCCGGCGACGCCTTCGTCGAAGCGACCAGGCGGCTGTCGCTGCCGCTGCCGGAATACCGCGTGTATGTCGCCGCGCTGGTCGGCTTCGTCCTGATGTTCGGCGTCGAGCACCTGCGGAAGTGGTCGCGCCGCAACCCCGAGGCCGGCGGCGAATCGGCCGACGCGCGGACGTTCAGACTGCACGTCGGAGGGTTCGCGATGTACGCCGGGCTCGTCAGCCTGACGATGGCCGAAAGCGCGTCTCGCGGCGAGCTGCCTGTCGCTTTGTACCGTCTCGCGATGGGGCTGCACTTCGTGGGCGCCGCCGGGGATCTCTACGTCGAGCACGGACCGCTGTACATGAATCCGGGCCGGTACATGCTCGCGGCAGCCGTGCTTGCGGGCTGGGCACTCGGGACGCTGATTCGGGTTCCGCCGGTGACGTTCTACACGCTGGTCGGCCTGATATCCGGAGGCGTCGTGGTCACCAGCATGATCATGGAGCTGCCGAGCGAAAAGGACGGACGGTTCTGGCCGTTCGTGTGCGGCGCGGCCGGCTACGCGCTGGTGCTGCTGCTCCTCGCCCGCGTGCGCCTCGGCGGCGCGGAAGGGCCGGCGTTTCAGGTCGCGAACGACATCGTCGACCGGGTGGCGGCGCGCGTCACCGGGCCATTACACTTCCGATTCATCCTGCAGCCGCTGATGGCGATCGCCCTCGGCGTTCGCGACGGCCGCCTGGATGCGAGGGCCGGCACCCCGCCGTTCGTCATCGATGTCCTGTTCGGATCCGAAAACCGCGGCGAGTACATCTCGAGCGCGCTGAAGAATCTGGCGACGCCGGTCGCGATCGGCACCGTGCTCGATGCCGTTTCCCAGTATCAGATCTTCGAGCACGTCCGGCCGCTCGGCGCGCTGCTTGTCGGCTTCGGGATCCTGGGCGTGCCTTATGTGCTCGCCCGCGGCCTCACCAATCGATTCACCGTGCCCCGCCACGCCCAGGCCGCGAGCTCAAGCAAATAGCGTCTGACACACATATCGCTCAGTTCTCGACGGCAGTTCGGCAACTCATCTGTGCTACATTCCGCAGGCTGGGAGGATTCGTGAGGCGCCTGATATTCGCATCGATCCTGCTGATCGCGTTGCCGGCTTCCGGCGCGGACCCGAACTTCACCGTGACGTGGAAGAACCCGGCCGCGGGGAACGTCGCCTATGCGGGCAAGAAGGTCGTCGGCCTCATCGTGAGCGACGACATGCCGCTCCGGCAGAGTGCCGAGGAGGCCCTTGCACGCGAGCTGACCGCGAAGGGCGTCAAGGGCGTTCCCGCCTACCAGATGATTCCGAAAGAGGAAGTGCGCGACAAGGACCGCGCGAAAGCGTGGTTCGAGCGCACGGACACGGCGGCCGTCGTCATCATGCGCCTCGTGGATATCGGCAAGGAAACCAGGCCCACGGTTGTCGCCTGGGAAAGCGCCCCGTACTACGGGTCGCTGTGGGGCTACTACCCCTACGCATGGGGAGCGACGATCGATCTCACCCCGAACAAGACAACCGTCACCGTGGTCGTCGAGACGCTCGTGTTCGACGTCCCCGGCAACAAACTGCTCTGGGCGGGCACCAGCGAGACCACCAACCCCAAGGGCGCGCAGCAGCTCGTCAAGAGCCTCGTCAACGCTGCCGCCGAGCAGATGAGAAAAGACGGCCTGATCCGCAAGAACTAGAGACGCCTGACCGTCATCTTGCCCAATTCCGGCGCTGATGGACGTGTACCGTTCACCGGAGGACGGTCTGATATGAACTGCCGCGCTCTCGTGCTCATTTGCGGGTTGGCGTGCGTGCCCGCGGCGGCATTCGCGCAAGGGGGGCAGGATCTCGTCACGCCGCCGGGCAACGTCCTGTTGCCGAACTACAACAACGTGCCGGTGGGTCCGAACGCCGGCCTCGAGGGGAGCGCCTACGTGGCGCGCGTGGGCGATCCGTCCTCCGCGTGGCTGAACCCGGCGGGCCTGTCGCGGGCGGAGAGCGGCGAGATCAGCGGGAGCTCCGGGTTGTTTCAACTCGCAACCGTGACACCGTCGTCGCTGCCCGACACCGGCGGGTCGGTGCAGCAGCTGCCGA
The DNA here is from genome assembly GCA_963729215.1 of uncultured Acidobacteriota bacterium. Taxonomy (GTDB): domain Bacteria; phylum Acidobacteriota; class Vicinamibacteria; order Vicinamibacterales; family CAVVIG01; genus CAVQJU01. The sequence continues at coordinate 69,631 of CAVSND010000005.1, forward strand.
GCCTCGTCGGGTTCACGGCGACCAATGTGTTCCGCAAGGGTCTGACCATCGGTCTGAGCATCCTCACCGCGAGCTCGTGGTCCCAGCAAACCGACTCCCAGCTGGTCGTCGATCACGGGTCGGCGCGCGAGCGCTTCGCGTACTCCGCCGACTCGGAATACCAGCAGCATGTGGGCGCGGCGGGCGTTGGATTCGCGCACGGGGCTCTTCGCATCGGCGGCAGCCTGGCGTTCGTCTATACCGACGTCATCAAGAACGAAGTGGTCAGCGATCGGCTCGCCGGCGCGGCATCCCTGCGTTCGCTGCTGGCCGAAACGCGAGCGTCAGGATCGGCGTTCCAGCTGCGCCCTCTGTTCGGCGTGCAATACGACGTGTCGCCCCACGTGCGAACCGGCCTGATGGTCAGGACGCCTGCGCTGACGCTCTTGTCGAGCGGGACGACCACGGCCGATGTCCTCGCCGAAAACGGGTCGTCGTCTGTGGGCGCGTCGTTCTTCGACTCGAACGCGACGTTCGAAAATCACCTGCCGTTCGAGTTTCACGGCGGCGTCGCCTACGTCGGCGCCCGCACCGAAATCGAAGTGGACGTTCAGGCGTATACGCCTGTTTCCCGGTACGCGATGTTTGCCAGCGATCAGCCGATTGCCACCTATGTGAACCCCGGAAGCGGATCAGCGCCGGTGATTACCACGGCACCGTTCGGCGGCGCGGTCTCGGCGTTCCGGGGATTTGCCAACGTCGCCGTCGGCGGCCACTTCGTGCTGACGTCAAATGGCGTCTGGCGGCTGCACTACAGCGTGGGGTCGGACCTTTCGCCGGTCGCGGACGACGACAAGGTCTTCACCAAGGTGAATCTGTTCAGCTGGACACTGGGCCTGAGCGGCACGAAGGGAAAGTTTCAATTCACGGCCGGCGTCAACTCGCGCACGGGATCGTCGGACGACGTCCTCGTCCGCAACCTGCAGAACGGCGATCAGGTCAAGTCCAGCATGGATATCCGGACGATCGGATTGATCTACTCGCTGTCCTACAAGTTCTAGCGTTAGTTGCCGGCCTTCGCCTTCGCCCGCTGCTGCTGCTGCTCGGTGAGGATCGTGTACGCGAGATAGTACTTATAGATGTTGGAGACGTACTGCACGGTCTCCCGCCCGATCGACTCGGCGGCCACGAGCTCCACGTTGTTGAACCACAGATTCTGGTTGAGCCCGCGTTTGGCGGCGCGCTGCCGCAGCTGGCGGATGCGGTTGGGTCCGGCATTGTAGGACGCAAACGTGAACAAGGCCTTGTTCAGCTTATCCATCGGTTCGTCCTTGTAGTAGCTGTCGATCATGAAGCGCATGTACTTCACGCCGGCGTGGATGTTCGCCTCCATCTGGGTGATGTCGCCGACCTTCATCTCGGCGCCGGTCGCGGGCATCAGCTGCATGACGCCGACCGCGCCGACCGCGCTCTTCTTGTTCTGATCGAGGCCGGACTCCTGGTAGCCCTGCGCGGCCATCAGCAGATAGTCGAGCATTGTACTGTTCGCTGTATTTGCGCAGGAAGTCCACCGTCTGCTGAAGACTTCGCAACGTCGTCCTTGGCCGTGGCGCTCTTTGCGAATTTCACGCTCTTCAGATACTTCTGCGTCAGCACGTTGCGCTCCAGCGAGCCTTCCGGATACTTCGCCACGAACCCGTTCAGCTCCGCCATCAACATCGGGCTGTTCTTCCGGATCATCATCGCCGTCTGGCCGTCGGTCCGCACGGCCGCGTCCGTACTGAGGACGAGCTTCGGAAACACCTGCTTCCAGAACTGCGCGACGTAGTCGTCCACCATCGTCATAGGCGCCAGCCCGGCGTTCACCATTTCGAGGATGTCCTCGTCTGCGAGCACTTCCGGGGCGGGCCGGATCTTCACGGGCGGCTTGCCGGCCGCCGCAAGACGGGCGTTGAACTGCTTGACGTTCTCGGCCGACACGTCCGACGCGCGGAGGTAGACCTCTTTGCCGCTCAGGTCCTCCACGCTGGAGATAGGCGCCACGCCAGGGCCGCTCACGATGATGGACGAGATGCCGCTGCGTGTGGGACTTGGTGAAGTCCACCTTCTCCTTGCGCCACGCCGTGATCAGCTTGCCCGCGGCGACGATGTCTCCGCGGCCCTCGAGGAGCGCCGGGATGAGATCGTCGGCCGCGACCGGCACGAACATCGACCTTCACCCGAACGTTCTTGTTGTTGAGCCGCTTGTTCAGGTTGTCCTCGAACAGGCGGAACGCATCGGCGACCATGCCCATCTGAGCGCCCTTGTCCACGAAGAACGTGGTCTTCGAGTAGACGGTCAGCACGCGAATGACTTTGCGTTCGATCATCCCGTCGAGGTCGCCCGTCCACTTGCCGACGAGTTTGTCCGCGACGGGGTTGTCGAACGTGTCGAGATCGGATGCGGGCTCTTTGGCGGCGCCGTCGGCTTGCGCGGCCGCCGGGGCGGGACTGGCCGCTGACGCGGAATCGGCCTGCGGAGCGGCGGCCTGGGATGCCGGTGGAGAAGGAGGCGCGTTCCCGCAGGCGATGGATGCCAGCAGGAACACGCAGAATAGCAACAGCCGGGTCGAGTTGTTTTTCAAAATCATCCTTTCAGACACCACTGTCTTCCGACACACTCCCTCGACGGCCAGTCCGCCAGCGAGCCATCTCGGGCCGCTTCGCGGGGTAGCTTATCAGGATCGGCCCGGCGCAGGCCTGCCTTATGATGACCTGAGTCGATGACACCGAATCCATTCGAACGACGCGAGTTTCATCTGCTGTCGAAGCCAACCGGCGCCATCTGCAACCTGGATTGCAAGTACTGCTTCTTCCTGTCCAAGGAGATGCTGTATCCGGGGAGCCGGTTCCGGATGGCGGACGACATGCTCGAGACGTACATCCGGCAGTTGCTCGAGTCGCAACCCGGGCCGGATGTCCAGGTGGCATGGCAAGGCGGCGAGCCTACGCTGATGGGCCTCGAGTTCTTCAAGAAGTCGATCGAGTACGTCGAGCGTTACCGCCGGCCGGCGCAGCACGTCTCCTACACGCTGCAGACCAACGGCACGAAAATCGACGCCGAGTGGGCGGCGTTCCTGGGCGCTCACGATTTCCTGATCGGCCTCAGCATCGACGGCCCGCGCCATCTGCACGACGCCTATCGCGTGGACAAGGGCGGCCAGGGCAGCTTCGATCAGGTCATGGAGGGCTGGACGGCGCTGATGGCGCACAAGGTCAACGTGAACGTCCTGTGCACGGTGCACGCGGCCAACGGCGATCAGCCGCTCGAGGTCTACAAGTTCTTCCGCGACGATCTCGGCGCGCGGTACGTGCAGTTCATTCCGATCGTGGAGCGGGTGACGTCAGAGCTGCTGCCGATCGCGAACCAGGGCTGGGGTGAGCGTGGCTCCGATCCGCGCCCCTTGTACCTGACCGAGGGCCATCATGTCACCGACCGATCGGTGTCATCGGAGCAGTGGGGCCGTTTCCTGATCGGCGTCTTCGACGAGTGGGTTCGCGCGGACGTGGGTACTGTGTTCGTGCAGATGTTCGACGCCGCGCTCGCCTCGTGGGTGGGCGCCCCGCCGTCGATGTGCGTGTTCGCGGAAACCTGCGGCAATGCGCTCGCGCTCGAGCACAACGGCGACCTGTATTCCTGCGATCACTTCGTCGAGCCGAAATACCGGCTCGGGAACATCCAGGAAGTCCACATGCTGGAGCTCGTGTCGTCCGAAGCCCAGCGCCAGTTCGGCCTCGCCAAGCGGGACACGCTCCCGAAATACTGCCGCGAGTGCGCGGTGCGTTTCGCCTGCCACGGCGAGTGTCCGAAGAACCGCTTCATCAGCACGCCGGACGGAGAACCAGGCCTGAACTATCTCTGTGCGGGCTACAAGGCGTTCTTCTCACACATCGATCGGCCTATGAAGATGATGGCCGATCTCCTTCGTCGCGGCCGCTACGCGGACGAGGCCATGGCTCTTCTCCAGGCGAACCCGGCCTCTCAGTAGTCCGTTTCTCGTGGCTCGTGGCTCGTGGCTCGTTGCTCGTGGCTCGTTTTCCGTTCTACGTTCTCGCGTTCTGCCTTCTGCTTCCCCCGCTTCACCCACCAATACATGGGCACGCCGGCGGCCATGACCGCGAGCCCGGCGGATGCGACGCCCGGGGCCTCGACGACGGTGTTGATCACGATCGCGAAACTGACCAGGCAGAAGAGCGCCGGCGCCCAGGGATAGCCCCAGGCGCGGAAGGTCGCGGCCTGCTTTCCCGAGCGGCGGACGAAAAACAGCGACAGCACGGCGAGCGCCGAGAACAGGATGACGCCGAACCCGGTGTACGTGAGCAGCTGCTCGAACGTGCCTGACAGCACCAGGAGCGCGCTCCACGCCGCCTGGGCCACGATCGCGATCGCCGGCGTGCGGAAGCGCGGGTGGACGCGCGCGGCCGCGGGAACGAACGCGCCGTCGCGCGCCATCGCAAAGTAGACGCGCGGGCCGGCCGTGGTCATCGCGCTCAGGCTGCTCAGGATGATCAGGATCGCGACGACCGCGAACAGATAGCCCGCGGCGGATCCGAACAGCCGCTCGGCGGCGATTTCGCCAACCGCCACTCTTCCGCTGAACTGCTCGAACGGCACGACGCGGAGATAGAGCGCGTTGAGCGCGAGATACAACGCGACGGTGGAGCCCGTCCCGATGGCCAGCGCGCGCGGCACATTGCGGACGGGATCCGTGATTTCCTCGGCGACGTAGACGGCGGCATTCCAGCCCGAATAGCTGAACATCACCGGCACCATCGCCATCAGCCATCCGGTCAGGCGCACGGGCGCGCTGGGTGGCATCGGGTGGCCGCTGCCCAGTCCGGCGACCAGAGAAACCAACGGCGACGAAAACGACGAGCGCCGCGACCTTGAGTGTCGTCAGCGAGTTCTGCAGCAGGCGGCCGGGCCCGACGCCGCGCATCTGCACCAGCGCGAGGGCGACGATGATCGCGATCGCGACGAGCGCGCGGATCGACAGGTTCACCACGAGCGGGCCGACATGCCACGAGGTCAGCGGCGTGCCGTTGCCGGCGCCCGGCACGAGGCGATCGAGATAGACGGCCACGCCGACGCCGCCGGCGGCAATCGCGCCGCTGAAGCCAGCCACGAACGAGGTCCAGCCGGTGAGAAACGCGGCCAGTCCGCCGAAGGCCTCGCGCAGATAGACGTATTCGCCGCCCGCCTCCGGTTGCCGCGCGGCCAGTTCCGCGTAGGCGAGGGCGCCCGCGAACGCGAGCGCGCCGCCGAGCGCCCACACGCCGAGGATCGCGATACCGCTCGGCAGCAGGGTGGCGATGAAGCCAGGCGTCGTGAAGATGCCGACGCCGATGACGTTGGAGATGACAATGGCCGCCGCATCAAGGGGTCCGAGGCGGCGATCAAGCGACGCGCGTGCCGGGGCGACCACCGCGTCAGTCGGTGATCAACGTGCGGGTTACGGGAAACTCGGCCAGCCGTTTCCACTGCACCGACCCGTACTTGGCCGAGAACTCGGCCCTGGCGTCGATGAAGTGGGAATTCGCCAACATCTCCTGGCGGGTTTGATCCGAGCCGGTGTAGCCGAGGTTCGATTTGACCGTCAGCGTCTCGGTGGTGGCCCCGGGCGCGAGGCCTTTCGAGCCAACGACGTTCAGGAGACCGCTTCCCCACTCAGCCGGATCGTTGACCCGCTTGAAGAGGACGTTCACCTGGATCACGGACAGTTTCTGATCGGAAACGTTCTTCAGCTTGAACGAAATCGCCGGCACCAGCTTGTTCTGGCCGTTGACGATGCCCGCATCGAACCAGCCGGTCGAGACGTCGAGAATCTGAAGGCCCTTGGCGAGATCGACGTCGGGTGCGCACGCCGCCGCCGTGGTGAGGAGGAGACCCGCGAGCGCAGCCCTGAGCCACAGGCGCATCCGCGTATATTAGTGTACGTCCCGCCCAAGTCACTACCGGCCGCGCGCGATGCTAGAACACGCGCCGGTCGAGCCGCTTGATGACTTCTTCGCGGGAAATCTGACCCGCGCGGAAGGCCGCGAGATCGGCGCCGCTCGCCCGGATGACGACGGATTGGGCGCCGCTGTCGGCCGGCGCCAGCCGCGGCCGTTCCTCATTCCGCCGGGCGGCGATCGTCACCCATTCGGTCGGACCAACCCCGAGCGGGCTGCTGTGGTCGAGCATGGCATCGATGAGCGCCTGAATCACCTCGGTGCGATACGCCTCGTTCGGGTCGTCGAGGATCGGGTCGGGCTGGACAGCCGGTGCGGGCCCGGCCTGCGCGGTTGCGGGACCCGGCTGATCGGCAACGCCGGCCGCGGACCCGGAAACGTTGCGGGCGTCGGACTGGCCCGCGACCGGCAGCGTCAGGCCGACGGGCATGGCCGCAGGACCGACCTGCAGCTCGATTCGCTTCAGCGCCTGCTGCATGTCGATGTCGCTCGGGTTGATGCGCGTCCGCAGAACCGAGAGCGCGCTCTGGAGACCGAGGTCGTTCTGATCGAGCGTCCGCAGGCTCCAGGTGAGCGACCCGTCGAGCGAGGGCACGATGACGTCGAAGAAGACGCCGTAGCCCTCGAGGCGGAACCCGCGCACATGCGCGTTCTCCTGGATGAGCAGCTGCGCCTGCGCCGGCGGCACCACCGCCTGCAGCCGATCGCGCATCATCGTCGCGCCGTGCTCGACGGCGCCTTCGAGGACGCGCTCCATCTGGCCGATCTGGTACCGCGCGCGCTTCTGCTCGGCTTCCGACCGCGCGGGCGACGAGTCCTGCGCAATGGCCGGCGCCGCGGCGGCGCACAACGTGAACACGGTAACGGCAACGACTGAACCCTGTGTCTTCATCTTCCGGCCCCTGTCCCCTATTGCTTCTGCGAAACCTTGAGCAGATAGTTCACCAGCTCGCGCTGTTTCATCTGCTCGCCGTACGTGCTGGTTTGAATAAACCCGAGGCTGCTGTTGATCTTCACGAGATCGGCCTGGCGCTGCGCGTTGACGTCCTTCATGATCTCCCCGACGCGAAGCGCCAGCTCGCGCTCCTGCCGCCGCTCGCTTTCCTGAATGATCGTCCGCACGCGACGCTGCAGTTCCGCGTCGGTCATGGTGCTTGTCGGCGCGGCGGCCGGTACGGCGCGCGTGGCCGAGATGGACTGCAGCTCCGTGCGCATCTGGCGCTCGAGCGCGGTGAGATCGGCCCGCCACGGCGCGGACGCAGGCGTTGCCGGCAACGCCGCGGCGTTTTGCGCCGGCACTTTCGACCATCCGGTTCGCAGCGTCCAGCCGGCGCCGTCGCGGCGCACTTCGACGTTCGCGATACCCATCGAGACGCCGAGCACGAGGAGCGCGGCGGCGACCTGGGCCCATCCGGGCACGTCGTGCCAGGAACGGGTCGTGGCTCGTGGCTCGTCGCTCGTGGCTCGTGGCTCGGAACTCACGGGATCGTAGTCCGTGACCATGCGCGGTTCGGGCGGCGCCCAGGCCGACAGGGTCGATCGGACGCCGCGGAGGGCAGCCAGCTCGCGTGTGCAGCGGCCGCAGCCGTTCACATGCGCGCTGAACGTGGCCCGGTCGGCCGCGTCGATTTCGTCGTAGAGGTACGCGACCAGCAGATCGTCCCGGCCGTCGTAAGTACAAATCGTTTCAATCATGATTCACTCTTCGCCAGCTCGCGGCGCAGGACCGCCAGGCCCTGGTACAGCCGCGTCTTGACCGTGCTCAGCGGACAGCCCACGAGATCGGCGATCTCCTGAAACGTGAGCTCATGGTATTCCTTCAGGATGATTGCCGTACGCTGGTCTTCCGGCAGCTTCGCCATCGCGCGCTCGACGATGAAGGTGAGCTCGCGGCGCGCGACGAGATCGTCGACCGATACGGTGGGCTCACGAATGGCCGACAGCTCCAGGGCGTCGAGATCGTCGGGGGCCTGAATGACCGGAGTCCGCCGCTCGCGGCGCACCCAGTCCCGGCACAAGTTCAGGGCGATCCGATACAACCAGGAGGAGAACTTGGCCTGACCCCGAAAACCGTTCAGCGCACGGAAGGCGCGGAGGAAGGTTTCCTGGCACACGTCGCGCGCGTCCTCTTCGCGGCCGATCACCCGGTACGCGAGGGCATAGATGGGGCGCTCCCACCTCAACACCAGCTGGTTGAAGCTATCGGGATCGCCGCCAATCGATCGGGCGACCAACTCCTCGTCCGACCACGTCATGCTGTATGCGGAAACCTTTTCTGCGCGGTTCGAACCGAACATGACCCATCACGTTAGACGGCGGGGGACCTTCACTGGTCGGGCCTTCCTCTATTATATGACCGATTTCTCTATATCTTTGCGCTCATGGCACTTAGCCGGTTCGACCGGCCCGGGCTTCTGAGCCCGCGCGATTTGGATCGCCACGGACCCTTGGCATACAATTTCCGGGCACCGTCGCGTCTTTTCCTATTCCACGAATGTCCCGAGAAACCCGAACCGGGCGGCTGACCCACCCGGCGTCGTCCATGCGCCCGGGCGGGCCCGGCGACGCCGTGGCCGTCGCGCCGTCATTGCTGACGCTGCTGGCCGGCCGGTCGGGCCTGGTCGATCTGTTACCACATCTGCACCAGCACGCCATTGACGTGACCGGGGGCACGTGCACGCTGCTCTTCGAGCACAACCCGCGCAACGATTCCCTGCATGCCACGTCGGGCTACGGACTCGACGAACTGCGGACAAATCCCTGGATTCCCGGTCCGGACGAAGCGGCCATCGTCGCGCGCACGTTCGCGACGCATGAGGCGACGTTCGTGGCGGACGTCGCCCGGGAGATGCCGGACCTGGCGGCGCGGCTGGGCACGGCATCGGCGCGCCTGGTGCCGCTCGCGCGAGGGGATCACCGGGTCGGCCTGCTCGCCGTCGGCTATCGTCAGCGGCCGGACAGCGGCTCGACACCGGGTGACGCCTCGACGGCGTCCGACGCCTTCCTGACCGCGCTCGAGTTGAACAGCTTGCGGCGCCGGGACGAGCTGCAACGCGACCTTCGCGATCTGATCGACGACTTCTCGGCCGGCATCGCCGCGACGATGAACCTGACGGCGGGACTCGAGATCTTCTGCCTCGGCGCGAAGCGGTTGTTCGGCGCCGACCGCACGTCCGTGTGGATTCACGATCGGCGGGCCCACCACCTGGTCCTGCAGGGGTCGTCCGACCCGGGGCACGCGGTACGCGGGGAGACCGTGAGCTCGCAGGACGCGTTCGCGCCGGCCGCGGCGGCGCTGCGTCACGTGCGCGCGGAAGTCACGTCTCCCGCGGACGAAGCGACCGCGACGGTGACCGTGCCGCTCCGCGGCTGCCGCCGCGCGCTGGGCACCATCGTCTTCGAGGGCGTCCGGGTGGAAACCGGCGGCGAGCTCGACCTGCTCGACCGCGCGGACGAAGTCGGCCGCCAGCTGTCGAGCGCGATCGAGACGCTGCAGCTCCTGGACGAGGTCATGCGCTCGCGGCTCGAGCTGGAAAACACGTTCGATTCGATCTGGCACCTGGTCGTCGTCACCGATCGTCACGGGCGAATCGTGCAGGTCAACGAGGCGTTCGCGAATCGCGTCGGGAAGTCCCGGGCGGTTCTGCTCGAGCAGCCCGTTGCCGACAACGTCGGCAGCGAGCTCGGCGCCTGGCTCGCGGAGCACGAAGCGGCCGGTGTCCGGGTCGAGACGGAGGCGGCGTCGAGCCGCGAAATCGTCGATCCGGTCCTGAAGGGCGCCTTCATGGTCACGCTCACCGATCTGATCGACCAGGATCGCCAGCGGATCGGCACGGTGCTGGTCGCGAGGGATCTGACGCCGCAGTCCAAGCTCGAAACCGAGCGCGAGGAGCTGCGCAGGCGGCTGACGCAGTCCGAGAAGCTCGTGGCGCTCGGGCAGTTCGTCGCCGGCATCGCCCACGAGCTCAACAATCCTCTGCAGGGAGTGCTTGGCCACCTCGAGCTGCTGCGCTTCACCGGCGGCCTTCCCAAAGCGCTGCGGAAGGAGATGCAGACGATCTACCGCGAGGCGGATCGCGCGGCCAAAATCGTGCGGAATCTGCTCGTGTTCGCCGGCTCCCGGCGCCTCGCGCGGCGGGCCGTGTCGCTGCCGCCCATCCTGCAGAAGGTGATTGCACTGAGATCCGAGGCGTGCCGTGCGGCGGGCATCGAAGTCGTGCGACACTATGGCCAGAAGCTGCCGCGCGTGCAGAGCGATCCGCTGCTGCTCCATCAGGTGTTCCTCAATATCCTGATGAACGCCGAGCAGGCGATTGCCGCGACGGGCCGCCCCGGGCGCATCGAAGTGACGGCCTCGCGATCGGGCGGCCGCGTCGTCACCACCGTGCGCGACACGGGCGGCGGGATTCCGGAGGAAGCGCTGTCTCGAATCTTTGAACCGTTCTACACAACCAAAGAGGTCGGCAAGGGCACGGGCCTCGGCCTGGCTATCGCGTACGGGATCGTGCAGGAGCACGGCGGGCAGATCCTCGCCTCCAATCATCCCGACGGCGGCGCCATGTTCACCGTCGACTTACCGGCTCGATCGGACGCCGGGCGAGCGGACGTCTAATGGACGAAACGTTTCTCACCACCGAAGAGGTGCTCGAGTACCTCCAGGTGAACCTGCGAACGGTCTACCGGCTCATCAAGGCCGGGAAGATCCCCGCCGTGCGCGTCGGACGGCAATGGCGATTCCGGAAGCGTGACATCGACGCGTGGCTCGACAGTCAGCGGCCGCGCGGCGGCCCGCGCCAGGCGGCGCCCGCTCCGTCGGCGACCCCGCGGCCCGCGGCCGGCAGCGTCCGGCGGCGCGTGCTCGTCGTGGACGACGAGGCGAGCATTCGCGACCTGCTCGAAAAAACCCTCACCCTCAACAACGAGTACGACGTGGACGTCGCGCCCGACGGACCCGCCGCCATCGATCGGATGCGGCTCTATCCGTACGATCTATTGATCGCGGATCTCAAGATGCCGGGGATGGACGGCCTGACGGTCATCCGCGAAGCCCGGCGTTACAAGGCCGACCTGCCTGTCATCATCATCACCGGGTTTTCCACCGAGTCGGCCGCCATCGAAGCCGCCAACCTCGGCGTCGCGGGCTATCTCACCAAGCCGTTCCGCGTCTCGAAGGTGCTCGAAGTGACGGCGAAGGCCCTCGGCGAGTAATCGACCGCATTGATCCAGCTTTCCGAGCTGACGAAGTCGTTCGGCGATCGCGTCCTGTTCGACCACGTCACGTGGCAGATCACCGACCGCGAACGCGTCGGGCTCTGCGGGCCCAACGGCGCGGGCAAGACGACGCTCCTGCGAATGATGGCGGGCCTCGACGAGCCCGATTCGGGCGCGGTCCTTAAACCGTCGGCCCTCACGGTCGGCTATCTTCCCCAGGACGGCCTCACCCACTCCGGACGGACGGTGTTCGACGAGGCGGCAAGCGCCTTCGGCGGCCTGCTGGCGATGAAGACCGAGATGCACGCGCTCGAGGAGCAGCTCGGCGACGAGTCGATTCCCGAAAGCCAGCACGAACAGATGCTCGTGCGATATGCCGATCTGCAGGAGCAGTTCAGGCACGGCGACGGCTACAGCATCGAGGTCAAGACCTCCACCGTCCTCCAGGGTCTGGGTTTCAAGACGACGGATTTCTCGCGGGAAACCGACACGTTCAGCGGCGGCTGGCAGATGCGGATCGCGCTCGCCAGGCTCCTGCTCGGCCAGCCGGGCCTCCTGCTGCTCGACGAGCCGACGAACCACCTGGACCTCGAAGCCCGCAACTGGCTCGAGGAATACCTGAACGGCTACCCGCACGCCGTCATCCTCGTCTCGCACGACCGCTACTTCCTCGACGCCGTCGTGACCCGCATCGCGGACCTCACGCTCAGGACGCTCACCGACTACGTCGGCACGTACAGCGACTACCTCGTGGAACACCACGCGCGCATCGAAGCGATGCGCAAGGCGAAGCGCGAACAGGACGAGGAAGTCGCGCGCGTGAAGATGTTCATCGATCGGTTCAGGTACCAGGCCACGAAGGCCGCGCAGGTGCAGAGCCGGATCAAGATGCTCGACAAGGTCGTGCCCATCGAGGTGCCGCCCGAGCGCAAGCGCATCCACTTTCAGTTTCCCTCGTGCGCGAAGAGCGGCCGCACCGTGCTCGAGCTCAGGAACGCGCACAAGGCCTACGGCGATCTGGTGGTCTTCGATCGCGTGAACCTGCACGTCGAACGCGGCGATCGCATCGCGCTGGTCGGCCCCAACGGCGTGGGCAAGTCCACGATGATGCGGCTGCTCTCCGGGGAAGAGGCCCCGGACTCGGGCGAACGCGTCGAAGGGCACCACATCGTGATGCAGTACTTCGCCCAGGACGAGGCCACCCGGATGGATCCGGCGCCGACGGTCTACGAGACGCTGGCATCGGGCTCGCCGAACGACATGGTGCCGGCCATCCGCAACATCCTCGGTGGGTTTCTTTTCTCCGGCGACGATGTCTACAAACGGGTGCGCGTCCTCTCAGGAGGCGAGCGCACGCGCCTCGCCGTCGCCCGCATGCTGCTCCGGCCGTCGAACACGCTCCTGCTCGACGAGCCCACGAACCATCTCGATCTCGATTCGAAGGAAGTCCTCCTGGATGCCCTCGTCGATTACGGCGGCACGCTCATGTTCGTGTCACACGACCGGTATTTCGTCGAGCGGCTCGCCACCAAGATCATCGAGGTCGGAAACGGCACGGCGCTGGTGTACCCGGGAACCTACAAGGAATTCCTGTGGCACAAGGCGCAACTTAGGAGAAAGTTGAAAGTGCAAAGTCAAAAGTAGAAAGCAAAGTTCAAAGTCAGAAAGTTCAAAGCAAGGTTAGAAAGCCGGGAAAGTAAAGGCCGAGCCGGCCGAAGCAGCCGCCCCGCGAGTCCCGCCAGGACCAGAAACGCGTCGATGCCGAAGCCCGGCGGCTGCAAAAGGCCGAGCAGGCCCGCCGGCTGCGGATCGACGACCTCGAGTCCCGGATCGCCGAGTGCGAACAGGCCATCCGCGACATCGAGCTGACGATGTCGGCCCCCGGTTTCTACGAGGATCGCGCCGCCGCGCAGCCCGTTATCGACCAGCATCAGGCGCTCATGTGGAAAGTGGGTGATTTGATGCACCAGTGGGAAGAGCTCCAATCGACCCTGTCCCGATAACAAATCTGTCATCGGCTGACGTTTTTGTTACACTAATTTCTGGGTCGTTCCCTGTAACCGATTGATTTCAGGCTATCTTCGACGGTTTGGGCTCGGCGGACTCAGGCACGTGGTTTGCCCCACCTACTCCTGAGTTGACGACTGTACCCAACGTCCGGACGCCGGTAGATATGTCCGAGCCACCCCAGCGACCCTCGACACGAGCGAGCCGTCGTGTGCCGGGTCTCGTACCGGCATCCCCGGCCGTCCCCTCGATCGACACCGAGGACCGCTTTTTCCGGCACATCGTGAGCAGCATGCGGAACGGCGTCATCGCCGTCCGCCGTGACGGCACGCTCATGCTGATGAACGCCGAGGCTTATCGCATCTTCTCGCTGACGCCCAACCCCGCCGACATCGGCCAGCCGTTCGCGGACGTCCTGAAAACGCGCGGCGACATCGTCCGGGTGCTGACGACGGCATTCGAGCTCAGCCTGCTGCCGAACCGCGCCGAGACCCGGCTGCGGGATCTCGATCGCGTGATTGGCTACACGCTGTCGCAGGTCAAGGACGACTCGGGCGACCGGATCGGCGCCGTGATGTTCTTCAAGGACCTGACCCAGGTCGAACAGATGGAGGAGCGCGAGCGGCTCCGCGACCGCCTGGCGTCGCTCGGCGAAATGGCGGCCGGCATCGCGCACGAGCTCAAGAACCCCCTGGCGGGCATCGAAGTGATGGCGGGGCTGCTCCGCCGCCAGGTGCCCGACTCGGTGGACGCGCAGTCGCTGCTCGCCGACATCATCAGCGAAGCGAAACTTGCCAACGCAATCGTCGTCGAGATGCTCGAGTTCGTCCGCCCGGTTCGCCTGCAGGTCGAGCACACGAACATCACGGACGTCGTGCATCAGGCCGTGACGCTGGCGGAATCGAAAGTCGCGCGCGGCGCGGTGACCGTGGCGCTGGACGTGCCGCCGGATCTGCCGGCGATCGAGTGCGACCATTACCAGCTCTGCCAGGTCTTCACGAATCTCATCGCGAACGCATTCGAGGCGCTCGACGGCAAGGGAACGATCACGATCACGGCGTCGCTCGGCGCCATCGAATCGGACCCGGCCTTCACCAGCGCGCCGCAGGAACCGACGCCGATCGTGATTGTGGACGTCGCGGACAACGGGCCCGGCGTCCCGGAGGAGCTCAACGATCGCATTTTCGATCCGTTCTTCACGACGAAGATCAAAGGCTCCGGTCTGGGGCTTGGCATCGTCAGGAAGATCGTGGATGCGCACGATGGGCGCATCGATCTCAGCAGCAGCCCGGAGACCGGCACGCGGTTCCGCGTGACGTTGCCGGTTACGAGCGCGACAGGCGTGTTCCGATAGACGGAAGGATAGATATGGGTCGAGTATTGATTGCCGACGATCATGACGCGCTCCGGCGCGGGCTGGTGCGCGGCCTGATCGAAGCAGGGCACGAGGTCGAGGAAGCCAGCAATGGCAACGCCGCGATCGAACGGCTCCACGACAACTACTTCGACGTCGTCCTCAGCGACTTGAAGATGGGCGGCAGCGACGGCATGGACGTGCTGCGGACGACGCGCGCGCTGCATCCGACGACGGCCGTCATTCTGATGACCGCGTTCGGCACCGTGAACACCGCCGTCGAGGCCATGAAGATCGGCGCCTTCGACTACGTCCTCAAGCCCTTCGAAATCGAGGAGATGGAGGTCAAGATCGACAAGGCGCTCGAGGTCAAGCGCCTCAAGAACGAGATCGAATACCTCCGCGACGCGCAGCAGGATCGCTACGACTTCGATCGCATCGTCGGCTCGAGCCCGCCGCTTCAGCGGGTGCTCGACATTGTCCGGAAGGTGGCGAAGAGCAATACCACCGTGCTCATCCGCGGCGAAACGGGGACGGGCAAGGAGTTGATTGCCGGCGCCATCCACCACAACTCGCTCCGGACCGCCCGCAACTTCGTGAAGGTGAATTGCGCGGCGCTCCAGGAAAACCTGCTCGAATCCGAACTGTTCGGGCACGAGAAGGGCGCGTTCACCGGCGCCGACAAGCAGCGCATCGGCCGCTTCGAGCAGGCCGACGGCGGCACGTTGTTCCTCGACGAAATCGGGGACATGAGCGGCAGCACGCAGGCCAAGATCCTGCGCGTCCTGCAGGAGCACGAGTTCGAACGGCTCGGCGGCACGCGGACCCTCAAAGTGGACGTCAGGCTCGTGGCCGCCACCAATCGCGACCTGTCGACGATGGTGCAGGCGGGACAGTTCCGCGAAGACCTGTACTACCGGCTCAACGTCGTGTCGATCGAGATGCCGCCGCTGCGCGAGCGGAAGGACGATATCGTCCCGCTCGCGAACACCTTCATCCGCAAGTTCGCCGCCGAGCTGAAGAAGAAGATGGACGGCCTCGAGCCGGACGCGCAGAAGCTGTTGATGCGCTACAACTGGCCGGGCAACATTCGCGAGCTCGAAAACACGATCGAGCGGGCGATGCTGCTCTGCGAAGGACGCGCGATCGCGGGCGGCGACCTGCGGCTGGGCGAGGTGCCCACGGCGGGCAGCGGCATGCCTCAGCCCGGATCGGTCGTCAGGATCCCCGTGACCGGGATCCCGCTCGAGGACGTCGAGCGGCACGCGTTGATCGAAGCGCTGAAGATGTCGAACTGGGTGCAGAAGGACGCGGCCGAACTGCTGGCCATCAGCCCTCGCGTCATGAACTACAAGATCAAGACGCTCGGCATCGAGTTCCCGCGCGGACGGCGGGCGGCGCCCCTGGAACAGCCTGTCGCGGCGGCATCATAGCCGTGGCTCGTCACTCGTAGCTCGTCGCTCGGAGCTCGTAGTCCGTTCGAGCCACGAGTCACGGGCAACGAGCCCCGAGCCACGAGCCACGGACTACTGCGTCGGCGCCGTCCAGCAGCCGACGCAGCGCGCCTCGTACAGCTCGTCGGCGCCAACCTCGATTCGTCCTGACGAACCCCCGATTTTCTGCGTCAACCGCGCGTCCTGGCCGCACTGAAAACAGTTGGCGGTGAACTTCTCCACGCGATCGGCAAACGCGAGGAGGTTCGGCATGGGCCCGAACGGCCTGCGCCCAGGCGTCCAGGTCGAGGCCGGCGGCATAGACCTCGAGGCTCCGCCCGATCTCGACGTCGCCAATCCGGCCGCCCGGCTGATGCGCGATGAGATCCAGGACGCGGCCGATGGCGTCGTCGAAGAACTGCGCCTCGTCGACTCCCACGACGTCCGGATCGAGCTCGCGGATGAGCGGGCCGAGATCCTGGGCACTCTTGATGGGATAGGCCTTCATCGACGCGTGCTTCTCGAACTTCTGCGCCGTGCGCTGCTTGCTGACAATCTCGCTGAGGGAGTGAAAACGGTCGTCGAGCTCCGGTTTCACGACGAGCACCTTGCGGTGGGCGCGCTCTTTTGACTGCAGGCGGGCCATCAACGCCTGCGTCTTCCCGGAGAACATCGGGCCTGTGTAAACGGTGATCGAACCGTGCGACTCCATCACGCTCCTGCCTTCCCCGCCCGTCCGGCGCGCGGGTGGCTCTTCTTGTACACCTCGACCAGCTGCGCCGCGTTGACGTGAGTGTATCGCTGGGTGGTGCTCAGGCGCGCGTGCCCGAGCAATTCCTGGATCGCGCGGAGATCGGCGCCGCGCTGGAGCAGGTGTGTCGCGAACGAATGGCGCAGGGCGTGCGGGCTCACGCCGGGCCGCACCCCTGACGCCGCGGCATATCGCCGCACGAGCCGATCGATGCTCCTCACGGTCAGCCGCGTGCCGCGATAGTTCACGAACAGCGGGTCGCTGTGACGGCCGGCCTGGCGGCTGCCGTCGTGACGACTGCCGTCGTGACGACTGCCGTAGCGTCCGGCTTTAGCCGGACGTTCGCGAACCAATTGCTCGCGATCCGGAAGATACGTGCGAATCGCGGTCGCGGTGCTCGTGTTGAACGGCACGAGCCGCTGCTTGCCGCCCTTGCCAAGCGCCCGCACCATCTGGGCGCTGAGGTTCACGTCGTCGATGCCCAGGCCGGCGAGCTCGCTGAGACGCAGGCCCGAGGCGTAGAACAGTTCCAGAATCGCGCGGTCGCGGCGCGCCAGGGGTTGGTCGGATGGAGGCGCGGTCACGAGGCGGGCCATTTCCTGCTCCGAGAGGTGCACGGGCATGCGGACGTCGCGCTTCGGCGTCGGCACCATCGCGCCCGCATCGTCGTCCACCACGCCCTCGCGACGCAGGTACCGAAGGAAGGTGCGGGCCGCCGCAAGTTTGCGGGCGGCCGAAGCGCGCGACAACCCCCGCTTGTGGAGGTCGGCCATGAAGCCGCGCAGCGCCGCGCGATCGAGGTGCGCCGGCTCGAGGGACGCGCGCGTGATGCCGGCCAGCACGGCGGCGTGCCCGAGAAACTGCGCCAGATCGCTCTCGTACGCGCGAACCGTATGCGCCGATGCGCTCCGATTAAGTTTGAGAAACTGCAGGAAGGCTTTGAGATGTGCGTTCATGCATCCAGGTCCGGAGGTCGGCCAGCGCCCGTTCGGAGATTGCCAGCTTGCGCGCCGGCTTGTGCTTCGGCGCCGCCTCGAGCGGCGGCATGATGCCGAAGGTGATGTTCGACGGCTGGTAGTGCGCCGGGTTGGCGTGTGAGACGTAGTACGCGAGCGCGCCGATTGCGGTCGTGCGAGGCGCGGCGGACGGCCGGCGTCCCGAGACGAGCGCCGCCGCGTTCAGGCCCGCGATCAGCCCCGACGCGGCCGACTCGACATAACCTTCGACACCCGACATCTGGCCCGCGCAGAACAGCGACGGCCGGGACCGCACCTGCCACGTGTCGGCGAGCACCGTCGGCCCGTTGATGTAGGTGTTCCGGTGGACCATGCCGAAGCGGACGAACTCCGCGCGCTCGAGGCCGGGAATCAGGCGAAGCACGCGTTCCTGGTCGCCCCACTTGATCTGGGTCTGGAAGCCGACCAGGCTGTAGTGATCGCCGGCGATGTTGTCCTGCCGCAGCTGCACGGCCGCGAACGGGGCACGGCCCGTGGCCGGGTCTGTCAAGCCGACCGGCTTCATGGGGCCGAAGCGCAGCGTGTCCTGGCCGCGATGCGCCATGACCTCGATCGGCAGGCAGCCTTCGAAGAACACGGCCTTGTCGAAGTCGTGGACCGTGGCCGATTCGGCCTTGACCAACGCGTCGTAGAAGCGTCCGTACTCCTCGCGGCTCATCGGGCAGTTCAGGTAGTCGCCCTCGCCGTCATCCGCACCGCACGCGGGTCCCTGTGGCTCGTGGCTCGCCGCCCGTGGCTCGTGGCTTCGATTCCATCTCGAAGCCCGAAACACCTTCGTCCGATCGATCGACTCGGCCAGCACGATCGGACTGATCGCGTCGTAAAAGTACAGGTGCTCCTGGCCGACGAGCCGAGCCAGGTCGGCCGAGAGCGTCTCGGAGGTCAACGGACCGGTGGCCAGGATGACCGGGCGGCGGTCGCTCGAGTCCGGAATCGCGAGGACTTCGTCGCGGACGATCGTGATGAGCGGATGGCGTTCGAGCGACTCCGTGACGAGGCGCGAAAACACGTCGCGGTCGACAGCGAGCGCCGCGCCGGCCGGCACCCGGCTTTCCTCCGCCGCGCGCATGACCAGCGAGCCCAGGCGGCGCATCTCCTCCTTGAGCAGGCCGACGGCGTTGTCCAGCTTGTCGCCCCGGAAGGAGTTGCTGCAGACCAGTTCGGCCAGGTGATCGGTCCGGTGGACGGCCGTGGGCCTCACGGGCCGCATTTCGTGCAGCGTGACGGAGACGCCCTGCGACGCGGCCTGCCACGCCGCTTCGGAACCCGCCAGGCCGCCGCCGACAATCGTGACGCTCATGAGCCGTTACGGCTCATTCTACGCCGCTGTTTCGGGAAGTTCCTCGGATCGCGCGTAATCGCAGTCTTCGTTGTTGCAGAGCAGCTGCCGGCCCAGTTTCTTCGTGATCTTCTCGACCAGGTACGGCGCGTTGCACTTCGGGCACGGTTCGAGGATCGGCCGGTTCCAGAGGACGAAGTCGCAATCCGGGTAGTTCGAGCAGCCGAAGAACGATTTCCCGCGCTTCGACTTCCGTTCGACCACTTCGCCGCCCTTGTCGGCGTCCTTCGGGCACAGAAGGCCCGTGGTCTTGTGCTTGATGTACTTGCACTCGGGATACCGCGTGCAGGCGGTGAATTCGCCGAAGCGTCCCTGCTTGACGACCAGGTTCGCGTTGCACTTCGGGCACAGTTCGTCGAGCACCTGGTCGCGCTTGGCCGCGGTGAGCCCGCCCTGCTTGTTGGCGATGAGCTTCCGCGTCGTCTTGCACTCCGGGTAGCCCGAGCACGCCAGGAACGGCCCGAACCGGCCGCGCTTGACGGCCATCGGCTTGCCGCAGTTCTCGCACGGCTCGATCTCTTCCTCGCCCGACTCGGACTCGGGCTCCTGTGTCTCGACCTCGCGCGTGTTCGTGCACTCCGGATATGCGCTGCAGGCGATGAACGGACCGAACTTGCCCACCCGCTTCAGCATCGGGTGGCCGCACTTGTCGCACGCCTCGCCGATCTCGACGCCTTTCTTGAGATCGATCATCTCCTTGCCGGCGCGCGCGAGATCCTTCTTGAACTTCTTGTAGAACGCCGTGAGCGTCTTGACGTAGTCGGTCTTGCCTTCCTCAATCTTGTCGAGATCTTCCTCGAGGCTTCGCGTGTACTCGACGTCGATGATGTCGTCGAAGCTCTTGGTGAGGATGTCGCTGATCATCACGCCGAGCGCCGACGGCTTGAAGCGTCCCTCGGTCTTGTTCACGTACTCGCGGTCCTGCAGCACGCCGATGATCGACGCGTACGTGCTCGGCCTGCCAATCCCGTTTTCCTCGAGCTCCTTGACCAGGGTGGCCTCGGAGAACCGTGGAGGCGGCTGCGTGAACTTCTGCTCCGGCCGCAGCGCTTTCAGCTCGAGACGATCGCCCTCGGCGAGCGGCGGCAGCACGCCCGAGGCGGCGTCGTCCTCGTCCGAGGCCTCGCCGGCGGCCGGGCCGCTGGTTTCTTTCTGCTCGCTCTCCCCGGGCGTCAACCCGTAGGTGGCCATCCAGCCGGGGAACTTTGGAACCGTGCCCTTGACACGGAACAGATAGTCGCCCGCCGTAATGTCCACGGTGGTTTCGTCGAACGTGGCCGGCGGCATCTGCGACGCGACGAAGCGATTCCAGATCAACCGGTAGAGCGAATACTGATCCTGCGTCAGGAAGGCCTTCACCGTTTCCGGATCGTGCTGAAGCGAGGTGGGCCGAATCGCTTCGTGCGCGTCCTGCGCGTCCGCCTTCGTCTTATAGGCGTTGGGCTTCTCGGGCACGTAGTCGTCGCCGAACGCCCCGGCGATGTACTCGCGCACCTGGACGATGGCTTCGTCCGCCACGCGGACCGAGTCGGTTCGCATGTAGGTGATGAGGCCGCCGGTCAGCCCGGGGATCTCGATGCCGCCCTCGTACAGCTGCTGGGCCAGCATCATGGTCTTCTTGACGGGAAACCGCGCGGTCTGCTGCAGCTTGCTCGTGATGAACGGCGGGGCCGGGTTCCGCTTGCGCTCCTTCGTGACGACGGAGGTCACCGTCCACTGGGCGCGTTCGAGGCCGTCGAGGACGGCCTTCGACTCGGCCTCGTTCGACACCGTGATCGTGTCGCCGCTCTTCTTGAACAGCTTCGCTTCGAACTCGGGCGGCTGCGATCCCGCCAGGCGCGCGAAGACGTGCCAATACTCGACCGGGACGAATTGCTCGATCGCGCGCTCGCGATCGCAGATCAATTTCAGGGCGACCGACTGGACGCGGCCGGCGCTCAGCCCGCGCCGGACCTTGTCCCAGAGCAGGGGGCTGATCTTGTACCCGACCAGCCGATCGAGCACACGGCGCGCGCGCTGCGCGTCGACCATCTTCTCGTCGATCGCGCGGGGGTGGTTCAGCGCCTCCTGAACGGCCTTCTTCGTGATCTCGTTGAAGGTGAGCCGATGGAATTTCCGCTTCTTGCCCTTCAATTCCTGGATCACATGCCAGCCGATCGCCTCTCCTTCGCGGTCGGGGTCGGTCGCGACGTAGATCGCCGTGGCATCCTTCGCGGCGTCCTTGAGATCCTTGAGAACCTTCTTGCGCGATTCGAGCGACACGTACTCTTCGTTGAAGTCGTCGTCGACGTCCACGCCCAGCTTGCTCTTCGGCAGGTCGCGAATGTGCCCCATCGACGCGATCACTTTGAAGTCGCGCCCGAGGTATTTGTTGATGGTCTTCGCTTTTGCCGGCGACTCGACCACGACGAGGGATTTGGCCATGTCTTCTTTTCACCCTAGCACGAACTGTCAAACCCGGACGAACCGGCCGCCGCCGACGCGCCTGACCAGACCTTGCATTTCGAGCTCGAACAAGCGCGGCAGCAGCCGCGGCGACGGCAGGCCCGTCCGGTCGGCAATGACGTCCAGGTCGC
>CAVSND010000006.1:0-359361 GCA_963729215.1 uncultured Acidobacteriota bacterium
GTGTTTCGTGTTCGTGGTCTTGTGTTGGTTTCGTGGAAATCAGCCCTCGGCGCGCTTCTTCTCCGCGGCCGTGAGCACGTTCATCAGGTCGCGCGGCGTGGCGCTCAGGACGGTGACGATCTGCACCATCGGCGCCTGCAGGACGTACAGGAGCTTGGCGAGCAGCTCCGGACGGCCCGGCATCGAGGCGAGCTCGGCCACTTCCGCCGCCTTGATCGCCCGCCCGCTCACGATGGCCGCCTTGATCGTCAGCGTCGGCGCCGTCTTGGCAAACGCCGTCAGCGTCTTGGCGAGGGCGATCGGATCGTTGGCCGTGTACGCCACGGCCGTGGTGCCGGCGAAATGCTTTTCGAGCGGCTCGAGGGCCGTGCCCTTGAGCGCGCGCTTGGCCAGCGTGTTCTTGACGACCTTGTACGTCGCCTTGGCCGTGCGGAGTTGACGCCGCAGCTCGGTGACCTGCGGAACGTTCATCCCCTTGTAGTCCACGAGGACCGCGGTCTCCGTGCTCTTGAACGCCGCCTCCAGCTGCTGGAGTTCGACTTCCCTGTCCGCTCTGGTGACCGCCATTAGTGTTTCACCGCCACGTCGATGTGCGTCGTATCGATCCGGATCCCCGGACCCATCGTCGACGACACGGTGACGCTCTTGAGATACTTGCCCTTGGACGCGGCCGGCTTCGCGCGCACGATGCTGTCCACCAGCGCGTGCACGTTGGCCACGAGCGAATCGGACGCAAACGAGATCTTGCCGACGGGCGCGTGAATGATGCCCGTCTTGTCCACCCGGAACTCGACTTTACCCGCCTTGATTTCCTTGACCGCCTTCGCGATGTCGGCCGTGACCGTACCGGTCTTCGGGTTCGGCATCAGGCCGCGGGGACCGAGCACCTTCCCCAGCTTGCCGACGGCGCGCATCATGTCGGGCGTGGCGACGACGGCATCGAAGTCCATGAAGCCGCCCTGGATCTTGTCCACGAGCTCCTCGCCGCCAACCACGTCGGCGCCCGCTTCCTGCGCTTCCTTCTGTTTTTCGCCGCCGGCGATGGCCAGGACGCGCTTGGATTTTCCGAGGCCGTGCGGCAGCACGACGGTGCCGCGAACCATCTGGTCGGCGTGCTTCGGATCCACGCCGAGCTTGAGCGCCATCTCGACGGTTTCGTCGAACTTGGCGAACTTCACCTTCTGCATGAGCGGGATCGCGTCCTCGATCGTGTAGGTCCGATCGACGGCGACCTGCGCGCGAGCAGCGGCGAATTTCTTTCCGCGTTTTCGCATGGTTGACTCCTGTGGTGCAAACGAACCCGAAGGTTCTCCCACACTGAAGAAGGAGTAGAAAGTAGAAAGTTGGAAGTGGTGCGGGTTCCGCCTTCTACGTTCTCCGTTCTACGTTCTGCGTTTCCGCTTATCCGATCACATCCAGGCCCATCGACCTGGCCGTTCCCGCCACCGTCTTGATGGCCGCCTCGAGCGATTCGGCGTTGAGATCGGGCATCTTCGTCTTGGCGATCTCTTCCACCTGCTTGGCGGTCACCGTGCCCACCTTGTTCTTGTTCGGCTCGGCCGACCCCTTGGCGATGTTCGCCGCCCGCTTCAGCAGGATCGACGCCGGGGGCGTCTTCGTGATGAAGGTATAGGACCGGTCGGCGTAAATCGTCACCACGACGGGGATGATCAGGCCCTCATCCTTCGCCGTCTTCGCGTTGAAGTTCTTGCAGAAGTCCATGATGTTGACGCCCTGGGGCCCGAGCGCGGTCCCCACCGGCGGCGCGGGAGTGGCTTTCCCCGCGGCAATCTGGAGCTTCACCATTGCCTGAACTTTTTTTGCCATGATCCCTGTCTCTACGAACCACGAAGCTCGCGAAGATCACAAAGAATATCTTTGTGCTCTCGGTGGCCTTTGTGGCTCAGATCTTTTCCACCTGCAAGAAATCGAATTCCACCGGCGTCGATCGCCCGAAGATCGTGACCATCACCTTCAACGTGTTCTTGTCGAGGTTGACGTCGTCGACCACGCCGTTGAAGCTGGTGAACGGCCCCTCGTTGATCCGGACCTGCTCGCCCTTTTCGAACATGTACTTCGGCTTCGGCTTCTCGGCCGCCGACTTGACCTGCTCCAGAATCTGATCGACTTCGTCCTTGCTGAGCGGCGTCGGTTTCGCGCCGGCCCCGACGAAGCCGGTGACCTTCGGGGTGTTCTTCACCACGTGCCACGCGTTGTCGGACATGTTCATCTCGACAAGGATGTAGCCGGGGAAAAACCGCTTCGCGGTCACCACCTTCTTGCCGGCGCGCATCTCCACCACGTCCTCGGTGGGGATGAGGATCTCGCCGATCTCGGCCTGCAGGCCGTACGATCCCACGCGCTGCTGCAGCGACTCGGCGACCTTCTTCTCGAACCCCGAGTACGTGTGCACGATGTACCAGTTCTTGGCTGCTTCCGTCATGCCGATGCACCAAACCGCCGGAAAATCCACATCACCACCGCGTCGATGCCGACGTCGAGGGCGAACAGATAGAGACCGAAGAACACGGACACCAGAATCACCACGATCGTCGTCGCGTACACTTCCTTCTGCGACGGCCAGGTGACGCGCTTCAGCTCGTTGCGCACCTCGCTCAGAAACACACGCGCGCGCTCGACGCGCCCGCCGGCCGCTTCCCTGACTGTCTCGAGTGTCGTCGGCTCAGCCATCCCGCTTTGTCCCCTAGCCCCCAGCCCTTGCGCGACCCATTCTGGCAGGCCAGGAGGGAATCGAACCCCCAACCCCCGGTTTTGGAGACCGGTGCTCTGCCAATTGAGCTACTGGCCTACTCTCTCCATCTGGTCATCTGGTCATCTGGTCATCTGGTCATTTCCGGGCTGAGCATCGATGCTCACGTGCAGAAATGACCAGATGACCAAATGACCAGATGACCAGATTCACGTTACTTACTCTCCTTGTGAGAGGTGTGCTTCCGGCAGAACCGGCAGAACTTGCTCATCTCGAGCCGTTCGGTCGTCTTCTTCTTGTTCTTCGTCGTGCTGTAATTGCGACGTTTGCACTCGGTGCACGCCATCGCGATGATGTCTCTCATTTGCGATCACGTAGAGGGTGGAGGTGAGAGGTTAGGGATCAGGGTCGGGCTCGCCCCAACCTCTCACCTCCAACCTCTGCCTCTGACCTCTAGCCCCTATTCAAGAATCTCGGTCATCGTTCCCGCGCCGACGGTCCGGCCGCCTTCACGAATCGCGAAGCGCGCGCCCTTTTCGAGCGCGACCGGCGTCATCAGCTCGCCCGTAATCGTCGTGTTGTCGCCGGGCATCACCATCTCGACGCCCTCAGGCAGATGCAGCGTGCCGGTGACATCGGTCGTCCGGATGTAGAACTGCGGACGGTACCCGTTGAAGAACGGCGTGTGACGGCCGCCCTCTTCCTTCGACAGGATGTAGACCTCGCCCTTGAACTTGGTGTGGGGCTTGATCGATCCGGGCTTGCACAGCACCTGCCCGCGCTCGACGTCGTCTTTTTCCACGCCGCGCAGGAGCACGCCGATGTTGTCGCCGGCCTGGCCCGAGTCGAGCAGCTTGCGGAACATCTCGACGCCCGTGACCACCTTCTTCTCGGTCGGCTTGAACCCGACGATCTCGACTTCCTCGCCGACCTTCACCTGGCCGCGATCCACGCGCCCCGTGACCACGGTGCCGCGCCCGGAGATCGAGAAGACGTCCTCGATCGGCATCAGGAACGGCTTGTCGATTTCACGCTGCGGCATCGGAATGTAGCTGTCGAGCGCTTCCATCAGCTTCGCGACGCCCGCGACGCCTTCCGGATCGCCCTGGAGCGCCTTCAGCGCCGAAATCCGAACCACCGGCACATCGTCGCCGGGGAACTTGTAGGCCTTGAGGAGCTCGCGGACTTCGAGCTCGACCAGGTCCAGGAGTTCCGGGTCGTCGACCGCGTCGCACTTGTTCAGGGCCACGACGAGGTAGGGCACGTTCACCTGATAGGCGAGCAGCACGTGCTCGCGCGTCTGCGGCATCGGGCCGTCCAGGGCGCTGACGACGAGGATGGCGCCGTCCATCTGGGCGGCTCCGGTAATCATGTTCTTGATGTAGTCCGCGTGGCCCGGGCAATCGACGTGCGCGTAATGACGGTTCGCCGTCGAGTATTCAACGTGGCTGGTCGCGATTGTCATGACTTTCGACTCGTCGCGCCGTCCCTGCGACTCTGAGGCCTTGGCGACCTCGTCATACGAAATGAACTTGGCCCAGCCCTTGTCAGCCGACACCTTCGTGAGCGCCGCTGTCAGGGTGGTCTTGCCGTGGTCGATATGCCCGATTGTGCCCACGTTCACGTGCGGCTTACTTCGGTCGAATTTCTCTTTAGCCATGTCTACGCCTCGTTCGTCGTGTGTATGTGCCTGAAGCCCCTGCCCTACCGCACGCTCATCGCATCGCTGGAGCCGATGTCCAGAATCGAACTGGAGACCTCGTCCTTACCAAGGACGCGCTCTGCCAACTGAGCTACATCGGCGAACCCGTTCACCTGGTCATCTGTTTATCTCGTCATCTGGTCATCGCCGATCACGCCATGCTGAAATGAGCAGACGACCAAATGACTAGATGACCAGATTCACCCTTCGTTTGGAGCGGGAGACGGGGATCGAACCCGCGACCAACAGCTTGGAAGGCTGTGACTCTACCACTGAGTTACTCCCGCCTCTCTCCATCTGGTCGTCTGGTCATTTGGTCGTCTGGTCATCGCTGCTCAATTGGAAGACTTCACGATTCGAACAACGATGACCAGATGTCCAGATGATTAAATGACCAGATGTCCAGTCGCACCATTGGTGGCGAGGGAAGGACTCGAACCTTCGAAGCCGCTAGGGCGACAGATTTACAGTCTGCTGCGTTTGACCGCTTCGCTACCTCGCCAATTGTTGTGTTGAATGTCGTCTCGACGCGTACCCTGCGGAGAAGCTCTCCAATGGAGCTGGCGGACGGATTTGAACCCCCGACCTGCTGATTACAAATCAGCTGCTCTACCAGACTGAGCTACGCCAGCCAAACAAAAGGGGAACTATAGCACGTCCCGTGCCAGACGTGCAATATCCACAATGTCAATCTGTTGTCCGCCGGCCGGCTCCGGCCGAGCCCCCCGGCCCCTGGCCCCCCGAATCGGCCCGGTTCTGGCGCTGCCTGACCGCCTCGAACAGCACGATCCCTGTGGCCACGGAGACGTTCAGGCTCTGAACGTGGCCGCGCATCGGGATGGACACCAGCCAGTCGCACCGCTCACGCACCAACCGCCTCAGGCCGCTCCCCTCACTCCCCACGACCAGGGCCGTCGGCAACCTGTAATCGATTTCATCGTAACGCTTCGCCGAGTCGCCGGCCAACCCGACCGTCCAGACCCCGGCCTCCTTGAGCGTCTCCAGCGACCGCGCGATGTTCACGACATCCGCCACCTTGACGTGGGCCACGGCCCCCGCCGAGGCCTTGGCGGTTGCCCCGCCGAGCGGTGCGGCGTGGCGTGACTGCCGCACGACGCCGTGGCTGCCCGCCGCGTCGACCGTCCGGAGAATCGCGCCCAAGATTGTGGGGGTCCTCGATTCCGTCCAGCACCACGATGAGCGGGACGTCCGGAGCGACGGCAATCAGATCCTCCAGGCCATGACTGCCCGCGGACACCGGTGTGTCAGCCACGTCGGCGACCACGCCCTGGTGCCGGCTGCCTGATCCGCCCGCCGCCCGCTCGATCTCCTCGGCGCTCACCCGCCTCAGCGGTACGCCCTGCTCGGCGGCCATCTGTTCGATCTGCCGGACACGGTTGTCCGCACGCGATGACACGCGCAGACCCGCCACACGCCGCGCGCGTAACGCCTCGAGCACCGGGTTGATGCCGTAGATCAGCATGTTCTTAGCTCGTGGCTCGTGGCTCGTAGCTCGTGGTCCGGCGTCAGCCGGACGTCTCCAGCGCCTGGGCGAATGCCGCCGCACGCTCGCGGCAGCCAAGAATCGACGGGATGCCGTCGTCGGGCGAGAGCTCCGCGCCGCGATCGATAGCGGGCACCGCCAGATCCAGTTCCGGCCCGTCGGCGCGCCCGGTCAGGACAATGCGAATGGGATGAAACAGCGCCTTGGCCTTCTGCCCGGTTCGTGTCTTCACCTGGTTGGCCACCGCACGGAACCTGTCCCGATCCAACCGCGGCGCCGCAGCCAGTTCCTCGGCCAGCGCCGACACGACGGCCCGCGCGCCGGTCGCGCTGATTTCCTGCCGGATGCCGGCATCGTCCATCGCCTTCGAGACGTCGTAGTCGAACAACAGCGCCAGACGCCCGGGGATCTCGTTGAGCCGATCTACCGACGCCGTGGCCATGCTCATCGCGCTCGCCAGAAACTCCAGGCCGCCGCCGCTCGGCGACATCGGCACGCCCGCCTCGACGAAATACGGCACCGCCAGACGCGCGATGAGCGCCGGGTCGGCCGCCTTCAGGTAGTGGCGGTTGGCCCACGCCAGCTTCTCCTCGTCGAACACGCCCGCGCTGTGGCCAACGGCCTCGAGCGAGAACCGCCGCGCCATCTCGTCGATCGACATCAGCTCGTCACCGTCACTGGCGGCCGTCCCGTGGCGCGGCGACCAGCCAATCAGGGCGAGGTAGTTCACCAGGGCTTCCGGCAGATAGCCCTTCGCCCGGAACTCCGCCACCGAGGTCGCACCATGCCGCTTGGACAACGGACTGTGATCCGGTCCCAGCACGAGCGCCAGGTGCGCGAACACGGGCGGCGTGAATCCCATGGCCTCGTACAGCAACAGCTGCCGCGGCGTGTTCGAAATGTGATCCTCTCCGCGGATCACATGCGTAATCTCCATCAGCGCATCGTCGACCACCACGGCGAAGTTGTAGGCCGGGTGGCCGTCAGCCCTGACGATCACGGGGTCGCCGATGACGTCGCCGGCGAACCTGACGTCGCCGCGCACGACGTCCGTGAACACGATGTCGCGCCGGTCGGGAACGCGAAAGCGGATCGCCGGACGTTCGCCTGCGCTGATGCGAGCCTGCGCCTGCTCCAACGAGAGGCCGCGACACGTGCCCGCGTAGACGGACGGCCGGCCTGCGGCCACAGCCGCTTGACGGTCGGTCTCGAGCTGGGCCACCGAGCAGAAGCAGTAGTAGGCCGCGCCGGCGTTCAGCAGTTCGTGCGCGTAGGATCCGTAGAGGTGAAGCCGCTCCGATTGCCGATACGGCCCTGACGGCCCGCCGGTATCCGGACCCTCGTCCCAGTCGAGGCCGAGCCAGTGCAGGTCGCGGAGGATCGAGGCCTCCGACTGGCGCGTCGATCGCTCGACGTCGGTGTCCTCTATCCGCAGCACGAAGGTGCCGCCGGATCCGCGCGCCAGCAGCCAGTTGAACAGCGCGGTCCTTGCGTTGCCCACGTGCAGGTAACCCGATGGGCTTGGGGCGAAGCGCACTCGCATCAGACGGATCTCACGAGGGCGATGGCGTGCACCGCGATGGCTTCCCCGCGCCCCAGTTCTCCGACGCCTTCGTTGGTCTTACCCTTGACGCTCACCCGGTCCACGGTGACGCCGAGCACCTCGGCCAGATTCGCCCGCATGGCGTCGATATGGGGCGCCAGCTTCGGCCGCTCCAGGATGACAGTCGCATCGACGTTTCCGACGGCGAGGCCCAGCCCGTTCACCACGGCCACGGCGCGTCGCAGCAGCTCGATGCTCGACGCGCCCTTCCACTGCTGGTCAGTGTCGGGAAAATGCCGGCCGATGTCACCGGCGCCCGCAGCCCCCAGGATAGCGTCTGTCACGGCATGACATACGGCATCGGCATCGGAGTGGCCGGCGAGACCACGCTCGAACGGGATCGTGACTCCGCCGAGAATCAGCGGCCGGCCCTCGACCAGGCGGTGCAGGTCGTATCCCATGCCGGCCCGGCCGGTTCGGGCGGCCTTGCCACCGCGGCTGATCGCCTCGGCCATCCACAGATCTTCCGGCGTCGTGATCTTGATGTTCGTCGTCTCCCCCTCGACTATGCGAACGGCATGTCCCGCCTGCTCGGCCAGCGACGCCTCGTCTGTCGCATCACTGGTAACGGCGAGCGCGTCGCGGAGGATGTCGCGCCTGAAGGCCTGCGGCGTCTGGGCGAGATAAATCGTCCGGCGGTCGAGCGTCGCGCGAACCATCGAGCCGGCGACCTGTTTGACGGTGTCGCGGGCGGCGATCGCCGCCAGCGCCGCACCGGATTCTGCCGCGGCGTCGATGGTCCTCGAAATCAGGTCAGCGCTCGCAAACGGCCGCGCCGCGTCGTGCACGACGATCACATCGCAGCTCGCCGGGACGACGCGAAACGCGGCCGCCACCGAGTCCTGGCGCCGCGCGCCGCCGGCGACTATCTGCAGCGGCTTGGCGGTCTGCGTCAGGTACGCGGGCGGCCGACCGGCCAATTCCGCCGGCAACGCCACAATCACCTCGTCCACGGCAGCGTGCGTGAGAAACGCATCGACGCTTCGTTCGAGCATCGTCCGGCCGCCGATTGACACCAGTTGCTTCGGCTGCCCCGCGCCGAAGCGGTCGCCGCGCCCCCCTGCGGCGATGATCGCCGTCACATACATCTCACAAATATACCCGTACGTGGACTCTGGTGCGGGCGTTCAGGCCCGCCGCGACCGGGCTTCGACCGCCGCGGCGACGACCTCGTGCACGCGAGCCGCAAGCGCCTTGGCATCATGCACCGAAGGCTCGGGAATCTCGGGAGGTTGAATCGGATCGTGAATCACGAGCGTCACGTTCCCCGGTTCCGTCCGCAGACGGCCTTTGGGCATGACGGCCCTGGTCCCGATAATCGCGACCGGAACGATCGGCAGGCCCGCCTGAATGGCGAGCAGGAAGCTGCCGGCCTTGAAGCGCGCGACGTGGCCGTCGGCGCTGCGCGTGCCTTCCGCGTACACAATGAGAGACAGGCCGTCGGACACGAGCGCGCGCCAGCGTTTCAGGATCCCGGCGCGATCGGGATCGCGGCGATCCACGAACAGATGCCCTCCTCGCTTCAGGTGCCAGCCGAGCACCGGAAACCTGGCGAGGGACTCCTTCGCGATGATCCGCAACTGATACGGCAGCGACGTGAACACGACCGGCGTGTCGTAGTGGCTCTGGTGATTCGAGACGAAGATGTACGTCGTGCCCGGCGTCAGCCTGGCCAATCCCTCGACCGTGACGGCGACGCCGGTCGTCTTGAGAATCAACCACGACCACGCACGCGCGCACCCGTGGGCGAAGCGCCCGCGGTGGTCGAACAGGCTCGAAACGATCGACGCGGCCCCGAGCAGGATCGTGTAAACCGTGATGGCCGGAATCAGATAGAAGACCGTCCGCCACCAATGGAAAGGGGGGATGCGCACGCGTCGCGGCCGCTCAGGTCTGAGGCTGCGGAGTTGTCGTCGGGCGGGCGCGGCGTCCGTTGTCCTCGCGCGTCTCTGACGCCACGACCGGCGCAGCCTGGACGGCAACGCCCGATTCGATGTACCGGCCGAAGATCATCTTGCCGGCGGTCGTCTGCAGCACGCTGGTCACGACGATGTCGATGGTCTTGCCGATCATCCTGCGTGCGTTGTCCACCACGACCATCGTGCCGTCATCGAGATACGCGACGCCCTGATTGTATTCCTTGCCTTCCTTGAGGATGAAGACCTTCATGGTCTCACCCGGCAGGACCACCGGCTTGAGCGAGTTGGCGAGGTCGTTGACGTTGAGGACGTCGACGCCCCGCAGCTGTGCGACCTTGTTCAGGTTGAAGTCGTTGGTGACGATCTTCCCGCGGAGGCTTCGCGCCAGCTCGATCAGCTTGAGATCCACTTCGTGCACGCCCGGGAAGTCGACATCGGAGATGGTGACCTCGATGCCGGACATCTTCTTGATCTTCTGCAGGATGTCGAGCCCCCGCCGGCCCCGGTTGCGCTTGAGGGAGTCGGACGAATCCGCGACGAGCTGGAGTTCCTTCAGCACGAACTGCGGGATGACGATGGTGCCGTCGATGAAGCCCGTGTCGCAGACATCAGCGATACGGCCGTCGATGATGACGCTGGTGTCGAGAATCTTGTAACGCCGTTCGTGGCCGGCGGCTGAAAACAGGCCCACGAGGCGCGCCGGCTCGAGCCATTCGCCCTGCTTCGCGCCGAGCACCAGGCCGAGATACGCCAGCGCGATCAGGAGGACCGTATCGAGAAACACGATCCGGCTGTCGGAGGCGCTCGCCCCGAACAGACCGGCGGCGGCGGCGCGCGCCACAAGAATGCCGATCCCGCAGCCGAGCAGTGCGCCGAGCACTCGCGTGATGGCCGCATCGCGCAGCCTGGCCTCGCAAGCCGCGACCAACCCGGCCAGCACGAGCGCCAGGGCCACGTTGGCCGCGAGACCGAACGGAAGCGGACGGATGAGCGCCGCCGCAGAGACGAGAATCGCCGCGAACACCACGCGCGCGAGGCCGAACCACGCCATTTCTTGACGATATCATGGGTTAGAAAGGTTCGAGAGGTTCGAGAGGTTCGAGAGGTTCCATAGGTCCATAGGTCCACAGGTCCACGGGTCCGCAGGTCCACAAGTCCACGGGTCAAAGGGTCGAGACTCGAAGTTCAGAACCTTTGAACCTGTCGAACTCCTCGAACCTCTCGAACCCCTCGAACCTCTCGAACCCTGCCTAGTTCAGTAACTGTTCCAGTGCTTCGCCAACTGAGCGTACGCCGACGAGCTCGCAGTCTCCCGCGGTCTTGCGGTCTGACGGATCGATATTCGCCTCCGGCATGATGCAGCGGCGGAATCCCATTTGGGCGGCTTCTCGAACGCGGAGGGGCGCCTGGCTGATCCCGCGAATCTCCCCCGCAAGGCCCACCTCGCCGAACATCGCCGTCGTGGGCGCGATCACGCGGTTCCGAACAGAAGATGCAATCGCGGCGAGCACGCCCAGGTCGGACGCGGGCTCGTCCACCGTCATCCCCCCGGCGATGTTCACGAACACATCGTCGCCGGCCAGGTTCAGGCCTGCCCGTTTCTCGAGCACGGCGAGCAGAAGCGACAGGCGCTGCTGGTCGAGGCCGCTCGCCATCCGGCGCGCGTTCCCGTAGCTGCTGGTGCTGACGAGCGCCTGGACCTCGACGAGGATCGGACGCGATCCCTCGACCGAGCACAACACCGCCGATCCCGGCGCGTTCGACGGTCGTTCGGACAGGAACAGCTTGGACGGGTTTGGCACGGGACGCAGACCAGTCGAGGTCATTTCGAACACGCCAAGCTCGCTGACGGCGCCGAACCGGTTCTTCACGGCGCGCACGACGCGATGCGAATGATGGCGCTCGCCCTCGAAGTACAGGACCGAGTCCACGACGTGTTCGAGGGCCTTGGGTCCCGCGAGGCTGCCATCTTTGGTGACGTGGCCGACGAGGAACGTCGGCACGTTCTGGCCTTTTGCCGTGAACAGCAGCTGCGTCGCGGATTCACGGACCTGGCCGATGCTCCCGGGAGCCGACTGGAACTTGAGCGAATAGACGGTCTGGATCGAATCGACGATCACGAGCGCGGGTTTGATGCGCGCGACCTCCTCGAGAATGCGCTCGAGGCACGTTTCGGCCAGCAGAAACAGGGGCGCCTCCCCGACCTCGAGACGTTCGCCCCGCGATTTGATTTGATGTTCCGATTCCTCACCGGAGCTGTACAGGACGGGTCCCACGGTTCGCGCCATGTTCGCGGCCGCCTGCAGCAGGAGCGTGGACTTGCCGATGCCCGGCTCGCCGCCGAGCAGCACGAGGGATCCCGGCACCACCCCGCCACCAAGGACGCGGTCGAACTCGCCAATGCCGGTCGACAGCCGGGGGTGCTGCTCGACCTGGATCTCGCTGTAGAGACGCGCGCCGTTCGAGGGCGTCAACGCGTACCGATGCCCGACAGCGGAACCGGCCGAAGCCGTCGCTTCGGGCCGCTCTTCCACGAGCGAGTTCCAGGCGCCGCAGTCCGCGCACCGCCCGAGCCACTTGGGCGACTGCGCGCCGCACTCCTGACAGACGAAGACGGTCTTCGGTGATTTCATGGGGGCAGGATCGGCAGGACGGGCAGGACGGGCAGAAAGGGAAAGACCGCTTGGCCTTCCCGGCTTTCCTGCCTTCCCTGCCCTTCCCGCCCTATTCGGAGTATACGCGTTCAATCCGCGCGCCGATGCGGCAGACGATCTCCCAGGGAATCGTGCCGATGGTCGCGGCCATCTCGCGGACGTCGAGGCGATCGTCCCCCTGCGATCCGATGATGACGACCTCGTCGCCAGGGAAGACGTCCTGCCCGGTGACGTCGACCGTCAGCATGTCCATGCACACCGAGCCAATCACTCGCGCGCGCCTGCCGCGGATCAGCACCGAACCGCGTCCGGCGAGGCGGAGGTCGAGGCCGTCGGCGTACCCCGCGGGCACGATCGCGATCGTCGTGGGACGGTCCGCCACGAACCGCCCGCCGTATCCGCTGATTTCGCCTGGCCGCATGCCTTTCACGGCAACCACCCGGCTGTGCAGCGTCATGGCGGGCACGAGCGGCAGTGTTGACGCGAGCGGCGGCGGCACCACGCCGTACAGCAGGAGGCCCGGCCGGACCCCGTCGTACCAGACACGCGAATCGCGCAGCAACGCGGCGCTGTTGCACGCGTGACGATACGTCGGGCGGCCTCCGACGGCCGCCACATCGGCCAGCGCCCGATCGAAGCGGGTCCGCTGCTCCGCAAAATGGGGCGATTCAGGGTCGTCTGCGGTCGCAAAATGCGTGTACACGGCGGCCAGCTCGAGGTTCGAGCTCGCCAACAACCCGGGGAGCGAGCGCCGCAGGTTGTCGTACCGGAAACCCAGGCGGTTCATGCCCGTGTCGATCTTGAGGTGATACCGCAGCCGCTGCTTGTACCGGACGGCCGCGGCCTGGACGGCGCTCGCGGCGCCGGGCGTGGAAATCGTCGGCGTCAGCCGGCAGTCGAACAGGCCGTCGAGATCGCTGACGCTGAGCGCGCCGAACACCAGGATCTCGGCCTCGACGCCGGCGGCCCGCAACCCCGCGCCCTCTTCGATGTCCGCGCACGCGAGCAGATCCGCCCCTGCCGATTCCAGCGCCCGCGCCACCGGCGCCGCGCCGTGTCCGTAGGCGTTCGCCTTGACGACGGCGATCACCTTGGGCACGTTCCCGGGACGCTCCCGCGCCAGGTGGTCTGTGATCGCTCGGAAGTTGGACTTAATCGCGCCCAGATCGACGCGCGCGACGGTCGGACGAATCACAGGGGAGACTCGGAAAGTTCGAAGTGCCAAGTGTACTTTGAACTTTCAATTTGGGCCCTGGGCGAGATTCTCGAACCGCGTGAACTCGCGGATGAACGCCAGCTTGACGACGCCGGTCGGGCCGTTGCGCTGCTTGCCGATGATCAGCTCCGCCACGCCCTGATTGTCCGCTGGCGGCTGGCTCTTGTCGGCGTACAGGTCCTCGCGGTAGATGAACATGACGACGTCCGCATCCTGCTCGAGGGCGCCCGACTCGCGCAGGTCGGAGAGCTGGGGCCGATGGTCGGCGCGCGACTCCGGCGCGCGGCTCAACTGCGACAGCACGACGACCGGAACGCTCAATTCCTTCGCCAGCCCCTTCAGGGATCGGGAAATCGACGCCAGTTCGAGCGTGCGGTTTTCGAACCGTCCCCGTCCCTGCATCAGCTGGATGTAGTCGACGACGACGAGGTGCAGGCCGTGTTCGGATGCGAGGCGCCGGCACTTCGCGCGCATTTCGAGCACGCCGATCGACGCGGTGTCGTCGATGAAGATCTTCGCTTCGCTCAGCACGCCGATGGCCTGGGACAGCCGGCCCCAGTCGCGCTCTCCGAGGAACCCGCCGCGCAGCCGGTGCGCGTCGATTCGCGCCTCGGACGTCAGCAGGCGCAGGAACAGCTGCTCTTTCGACATCTCGAGGCTGAACACGCCGACCGTCATGTCGGTCTTGGTGCCGACATGCTGCGCCATGTTCAGCACCAGGCTGGTCTTCCCCATCGACGGCCTGGCCGCGATGATGACGAGGTCGGCCGGTTGCAGTCCCGACGTCATCTCGTCGAGATCGGTGAAGCCGGTCGGCACGCCCGTGATGAGCTCTTTCCGGGCGTGCAGCTTTTCGATGGTGTCGAGGCTGGACTGCGCCAGTTCCCGCAGCGACACGAACCCGTCCCGCACCTTGTCGTCGGCAATGGCGAAGATCGCGTTCTCGGCCTGGTCGAGGATGACATCGGCCTCTTCCTCGCCGTCGTACGCGGTGGTGAGGATTTTATTGGCCGAGAAGATCAGGTTCCGAAGGGTCGCCTTCTCCTTGATGATCCGGGCGTAGTGCTCGACGTTCATCGAGCGCGGGACGCCGTCCACGAGCGCCGCGATGTAGGCGGGGCCGCCGACTTCCTCGAGCTCGCCCGACCGGCCCAGTTCGTCTTTCAGCGTGACGAGATCGATGGCGCCGCTCCGCTCGGAGAGCTTCACCATCTTGTCGAAAATCCGGCGGTGCGCGTCGCGGAAGAAATCGGCCGAGTCGATGACCTCGGCCGCGAGGTTGAAGGCGTCGTTGTGCAGCAGAATCGCGCCGAGCACCGAGCGCTCCGCTTCGAGGTTGTGCGGAAGCGTGCGTTCGGTGACCGGCGCGTCGGGCATGATTACTTGCTCGGAGCGGCGCCTTCCGCGACCACCTTGACCTTGACCGTCGTGGTCACGTCAAGGTGGAGCTTCAACGGGACCGCGTACTCGCCCAGCTTCTTGATCGGTTCGCGAAGCTGCAGCTTGCGGCGGTCGATCTCGAAGCCCTTGGCGAGGAGGGCCGCGGCGATATCCGAGGTCGTCACCGACCCGAACAGCGCCTGCGTGTCGCCGACCTTGCGCGCGATCTCGATCTCGAGGTTGCTCATCCGCTCGACGATGGCCTCGGCGGCTTTCTTCTCCTCCGCCTCCTTGGCCTCGAACTTCCCGCGTTCGCGCTCGATCTGCTTCCGGCTGCCGTCGGTGACCAGCAGCGCCAGTTTCCGCGGAAGCAGGTAATTGCGCGCGTAGCCGTCGGCGACCTTCACGATCTCGCCCCGGCGGCCGAGATTGTCGACGTGTTCCCTCAAAATAACTTCCATAAATCCCTCAATACATCTGGTCATCTGGTCATTTAGTCATCTGGTCATTCCTGATCAATTGGGCAATCGCCCAATTGTTCAACGATGACGAGATGACCAGATGACCAGATGACTAAATTCTTAATCCGTGACGTACGGGATGAGCGCGATCTGCCGGGCGCGCTTGATCGCGACCTGCAGCTTTCGCTGGTGCATCGCGCACGTGCCGGAAATCCGCCGCGGCAGAATCTTGCCCCGCTCGGGCACGAAGGGCGCCAGCAGCTTGACGTCCTTGTAGTTGATGTCGTCGATCTTGTCCGCGCAGAACTTGCAGACCTTGCGGCGGCGGAACATCGGGCGGCGCTGGCCCTTTTCCTTGTCGCCGGGCTTCTTGTCGCCGCGCTTCCCGCGCGGTCCCGATCGCTGTCCAAATGGTGGCATGACCTAAACCTCCGCCCCGTCAAACCGATCGTCGTCCAGGTCGTCGCTCTCCATCGCGGCACGGCCTTCGCCGGGCTGACGCTGCGGTGGCAGCCCGCGCTTGACGCGGCGGCGCTCCGATTCGGTCTGACGCTTGGTCCGCGTGCGCTCGACGACGCTCTTCTCCTCGTCCACGCGCACGACGAGGTGCCTGATGACCAGATCCATCACCTTGAGGCGGCGATCCAGCTCCTTCATCAGCTCGCCGGATCCGTTGATGACCTCGAGCACGTACACCCCTTCTTTCTGGTGCCCGATCTCATAGGCCAGACGCCGGCGTCCCCAGTTGTCGGTCTTTTCGATTTGTCCGTTCATCCTGACGACGACCTGTTCGATCTGGGTGTGCAGGTCGGTCACCTGCTGTTCGGTCGTGTCGGGAGGAAGGATGTAGACGAGCTCGTACTGACGATCTGACATTTCCGTGCTCCTCATGGACATTGTCTCCACGCGGCGATTGACGCCGCGGGAACAACGGCCACCCATCGGTGGCAAGGTTGCGCCCTGCGATCATCGCAGGGCCTATTCAGTTGTTGCTGGATCGCCGCCGTTGAACCGGTTCATCACCTCGGCGATCCCGCCGGTGACGAACATCTCCGCCGCATCCGTCGCGCGCGCGATCATCCGATCGACCTCCGCGCGCTCATCCACATCGAACCGGGACAGCACGTGATCGGCCAGGTCCCGCTGCGCCCTGCCGCCCTCGATCTCCGGCCCGCGCCCGACGCCCAGCCGCAGGCGCGAAAACTCCTGCCCCACGTGGGCGATCACCGACTTCAACCCGTTGTGCCCGCCGGCCGATCCCCGCGCCCTGGCCCTCAGTTTCCCGAGCGGCAGCTGCACCTCGTCGACGACCACCAGGAGATCCGCCGCGTCGATCTTGAAGTAGCGAAGCAGCCCGCCGACCGCCTCGCCGCTCGCGTTCATGAAGGTCATCGGCTTGGCGAGGAGCACGACAACTTCGATACCGTCGCCGCTTCCGCCCGGCCACCGCCACCGCGCCGTCAGCGCTTCCACCGGGGCCGATTCGAAACTGATCCGGGCCCGCTGCGCCAGTTCGTCCAGCACGGCGAAACCGACGTTGTGCCGCGTCCCGTGAAATTTCGGCCCGGGATTCCCAAGCCCAATGATAGCTTTCAACAGCGCTATTTCTTCTTGTCGTCGTCCTCGGCTTCTTCCTTCTTGCCCTTCTTGATGACTTCCGGCTCGGCTGGCGCAGCCGCGGTCGCCGTGGCGGCACCTGCCGCCGCTTCCGCCGGCGCCGGCGCCTCTTCGGCCTTCGGCATGATCACGTGGACCAGCATCATGTCCGCGTCGGCGACGGCCTTCCACTTCGGGTTGACCGGCACGTCGCGGACGCGGATGCCCTGGTGGAGCATCAGGTCGCCCACGTTGATCTCGATGTGCTCGGGGATATCGGCGGGCAGACACTCCACCTCGATGATGCGGTGGACGAATTCCAGGATGCCGCCCTGCTGCTTGACGCCCGGCGCCTCGCCCTTCACGGTCACCGGCACGGTGACGCGCAGCACGCGGTCCATCGCGATCCGGTAGAAATCCGCGTGCAGGATCTGGTGCGTGACGGGGTCGAGCTGGTATTCCTTGACGAGCACCCGCGCTTCGCTCTGGCCCGCCACCTTCAACGAGATGAGCGTGTTCGCGCCCGACTCGGAGTGAAGGATCCGCGAGAGCGCCTTCGGCTCGACGGCGATAGCGGTGGCCTCGCGGCTCCCGCCCTCACCGACGGCGCCGTAGACGACGGCCGGCACACGTCCGGCGGCGCGCGTCCGGTGCGCTTCGTTCTTGCCCCGCGAATCCCGAACTGTCGCTTCGAGTACTGCTTCCATCTTGTCCTCTTCTCGTGGCTCGTGACTCGTGGCTCGATTCTTTTCGAGCTACGAACTACGAGGCACGAACACTACACAAACAACGACGAGACCGACGTCTCGTCATGAATGCTCTTGATCGCCTGCCCGAGCAGCCGCGCGACCGACAGCACCTTGATCTTCTCGCAGCGTGCCTTGTCGCCGGTCAGTGGAATCGTGTTCGTCACAATCATCTTGTCGATCGGCGACTTCTCGATCCGATCGATCGCCGGCCCCGACAGCACGCCGTGCACCGCGCACGCGAAAATCCGCTCGGCGCCGTTGGCCTTGAGGGCCGTCGCCGCCTTGGTAATCGTGCCGGCCGTGTCCGTGATGTCGTCCTGGATGATGCAGGTCCTGCCGGCGACATCGCCAATCACGTTCATCACTTCCGCCGTGCCATCGTCTGTGCGCCGCTTGTCGATGACCGCCAGTTCGGCGTTCAGGCGCTTGGCGTAGGCCCGCGCGCGCTCGGCGCCGCCCGCGTCGGGCGCCACCATCGTCAGGTTCGGGTAATCCATGCGCGACAGGTAATCGATGATGACCGGCGCCGCGAACAAATGATCGACCGGAATGTCAAAGAACCCCTGAATCTGCGCCTTGTGCAGATCCATCGTGAGCACACGGTGCGTGCCCGCCGCGCTCAGCAGATTCGCGACGAGCTTGGCCGAGATCGGCACGCGCGGCTTGTCCTTGCGGTCCTGCCTCGCGTAGCCGTAATACGGCAGCACCGCCGTGATCCTCGCGGCCGACGAGCGGCGGAACGCATCGATCATGATCAGCAGCTCCATGATGTGCTGATCGACCGACGTCGCTCCGTTCGCGCAGGTCGGCTGCACGACGAAAATATCCGTCCCGCGGATGTTCTCGTCGATCTGGAACGAGACCTCCGTGTCGGGAAACCGTTTCAGCCGCGCCTGCCCCACAGAGACGCCGAGAAATCCTGCGATCTCACGCGCCAGCTCCGGATGGGCGCTCCCGGAAAAAAGCTTCAGCTCGCCAAACCCGACGGCCATCTGGGGCTCAGTCATCACGCCGGCGGCCTCGCACAGTGGCTGGGGCGGAAGGATTCGAACCTTCGAATACGGGATCCAAAGTCCCGCGCCTTACCGCTTGGCCACGCCCCATCACATGCCTCGTCGGACACTCTGCAGCACTCGAAGTAGAAGTAGATGCCCTCAGGCGTGGCTCGCACTACGTGGCGCAAACCCTAAGTCTATACGATGGGCTTACTTGGCGGCAAGTTTGCGACATTCCTGCCGGCTCAACGTCCGGGTCAGGAGCACGAGGCGGCGCGGACCGGTGCGGCGCAGCGATCTCGCAGCGCGCTCCGCCTGCGCCCGGCGCCTGAACAAACCGAACACGGCGGATCCGCTGCCCGATAACGACGCGTGAAACGCGCCGTGGCGCTCGAGCGCCACGACCAGCCTGGAAACGACCGGATGACGCCGCGAAACCACGCGCTGCAGATCGTTCGTGATGCCGGCCCGGCCGTCCCGATTGGCTCCTCTGCCGCGGTCTTCCTGCGTGTCCCACCACCCGAACGCCTCGGCGGTGCTGACGCCGAAGCGGGGAACGACGAGGACAACCCATGCTCGGGGGATGTCGTGAAGCCTCGACAGCCGATCGCCACGCGCCCGCCCACGCGCGGTGCCGCCCTCGAGAAAGTACGGCACGTCGGCGCCGATGGCCCGGGCAAGACCGCGCAGCCGCGCACGCCTGATCCTGATCCGCCACAGCGATGCGAGCGCCGTCAGCGCGGCAGCGGCATCGCTGCTGCCGCCGCCGAGTCCTCCCTGTATGGGGATGCGCTTCGCGATGGTGACCACGACGTCTCTCGGCGCGCCCGTCCGCCGCGCCGCCCTCCACAACAATTCCGCCGCGCGCCAAACCAGGTTCCGCGAATCGGCCGGGCAGTCCGGGTCGTCGCAGACGATGCGAAAGGGTCCGGGAACGGGCGTGAAGGTCAGCGCATCGGCGAGCGCGATCGATTGGAACGTCGTCCGGAGCTCGTGATAGCCGTCGGGCCGCACGCCGAGCACGCGAAGGTCGAGGTTGATCTTCGCGAAGGCGAGGCGGCCGATCGAACGTTCAGCGGCGATTCGTGCCAAGCGGACCCGAAGCCCTCAATTCGTCGAGGGTGATTGGTTTCGCCGACGCGGGGATTTGGATGCGGAAGACTTCGTCGCCGAGCGACGGGTTCAATTCGACCTGCGACAGCGCCAGCTGCAGGTCGAACGCTCCCGGCGAGGCGCTGACCAGCCGGATGCTGCGGGGCAGACCGTCCTGAAAAACGCCGGTACTCGGCGCGCCAGCCCGGACCGGGGCCCGGTCCACTGAGCATCGCCGCCAGGCGCCACGATCCTTCTTTGTCGCGGTGCACGTAGACGTCGAACACACCCGCCGCGACGCGACGCCAATCCTCGCCGACCGCATTTCCCGTGGCGTCAACCGACGGCACGCAGGCGGTGAGGACCGAAAACAGCAGCGAGGCGTCGATCGGAATACCGGTCACCGCTTCCAGCACGGCGCCGAACCGTCCGCGCTCGAGGACGCGATTGTCGCGAGGCAGCAGCAGCGTCGCGTCGGGTTGCACCAACCCAATGCCATTGGTCAGGAGGAAAACGGGCTGACCGGCCGGAGCGACAGCTTCGAGCCGCACCGCACCCAGCCGGGTGACACCGGCGAGGAGACGTCCGCGGACGCGGCCGCCGGCGATCGATCCCGACACTGTCAGCTCGAGGGATATGTCGGCAGAGCGGGCGGCAAGCGGCGGTGGCGGCCTGAATGACGTCCGACGCATCCTGCGCAGGGACGCCAGGGCCGGACGGCAGCTTCAGCAGCGGAGCGGCGCACGACGCGCACACCACGGACACAGCGAGCGTCAGCGCCGCCCGACGCCAGATCATTTCTTGCCGAGCTTTTGTTTAGCCGATCGGATCTTCTTGTCGATGGACGCCTTGTCCACCGAATCCCCGTCGCCGACGATCGCCCGGTTCCATGCGGCGATGGCATCGTCGAAGCGGGAGAGCTTGAAGAGGACGTCGCCGTAGTGATCCTGAATGACCGAGTTGGTCTGAAGCTGCTCGGCGGCGCGCTCGAGATTGGTGACCGCGAGGTCCAGCTTGTCGGCCTTGTAGTACGCCCAGCC
Organism: uncultured Acidobacteriota bacterium; assembly: GCA_963729215.1. Lineage (GTDB taxonomy): Bacteria > Acidobacteriota > Vicinamibacteria > Vicinamibacterales > CAVVIG01 > CAVQJU01. The sequence goes on from CAVSND010000006.1 coordinate 20,622, forward strand.
GAGGCTGTCGAGGTATGAACCGTTGTCGGGTTCGATCTCCAGCGCCTTCTTCAGGAAATCGACCGACTCGTCGAGCCGCTCGCCGCGCTCGGCGAGCATGTAACCCAGGTAATTCAGCGCGGGCGCATGCTCCGGATCCTTCGAAAGGACCTGCCGGAATGCGGACTCGGCGTCGGCAAACCGCTTCTGCTTATCGAGGACGGCGCCGAGCTCGAATGGAATCGTCGTGTCGGCCGGGAATTTCTGCTGGGCGTCCTGGAGCGTCTTCACCGCGTCGCCGCCGCGCTTGGTATCGAGATAGATTTGCGCCAGCGCCACGTAGGCTTCAGGCTTGTCGGGTTGCTGCCGCACATAGTCCTGCAACAACGACACGGCTTCGTCGGGTTTGCCGGTCTGACGGAGGGCCTGCGCCTCGAGACGAGCGAAGCGGAGGTCGCCGCCGTTTTCCGCGCGCGCCTTCCGCGCCAATTCGAGCGCCGCGGCGTATTTCTTGGCCGACAGATTCGCCTGCACGACGTACGCGGTGATCGACGTATCGGTCGGGGCGAGCCGGTGCGCTTCCTCGAACGCGGCGATGGCCTTATCGAAATCCCCGAGCTCCTGGTACGCGAAGCCCAGATGCGGCAGCAGCAGGCCCAGGTCGGTGGCCTGGTTCGCGCCCGGGCGCGCCTTGAACTCCGCAACGGCCGGCGCGAGCGCGTCGACGACCGACTGATACTGACGCCGCTCCTCGAGCGCCATGGCCAGCGCGTAGTAGCCCATGGGGCTCCGGCCGTTCTGCGCGATGATCTTGCGGGCGGCGTCCTCGGCGGCGGCGTAGTCGCCCATTCGACGCTGGACCTGCGACAGCTGGAACAACGCGCGCGGATCGGCCGGCTTCGCCGCAAGGATCTCGTTCAGCACATCACGCGCCCGCGTGAGCGACTCGCGCCCGCCGGCGTTCATCAGCGCGGACACATATTGCGTCTTGAGCTCGGCGCTCCGCGGCGACTCCTTGATCGCCTGCGCATACGCTCCGGCCGCCTCGCTCCACCGCCCGTCGCGTTCGTAGAATCCCGCGAGGGTCGGATACAAATCGGGATCGTCCAGCGCGGCGTCCATGAGCCAGGAGATGGCTTCGGCGGTGCGCCCCGACTTCGCGTACGCCTGGGCGAGCAGCGTCGGACCGTCGCTCCACCCCGGTTCCTGATTCACGAGGTCGACGAGCAGCGGAATCGCCTTGTCGAACGACTCGGCCGACAGATACAGGCGCGCCAGCGTCGCCCGGACATTGGGATCGGAGTCGCCGGCCGGCCGATCGAGCGCCTGCTCCAGGTGCTGAATGGCCTTGGCGAGGTTCTCCTGCGTCGTGGCCTGGCCGCGTCCGTTGCCGCGCCGTCCATTTTCGACCAGCGTCGCGTAGACGATGCCGAGCACACGATGGGCTTCGCGATTGGCCGGCTGAATCTTGAGCGCCTGATCGGCCGCCGCGATCGCTTCTTCCAGGCGGTTCTGGCGCATGAACAGTCCGGCCAACTCAGCCGTCACGTCGGAGGCTGTCGGATCGAGCTGTGCCGCGCGTTTGAATGCGGTAATCGCGCCGTCGATGTCGTCGGCGGTTTCGAGATGCCGGCCCAGCAGGAACTGCGAGTACGCCTCGGCGGCCTTGTCGGGGCTGGGAGGTGTCTGCGCAGCGGCTGGCTGCGCCATGCCGACACCGGACACCGTCAGCGACAACACCGCGACCACCGCCGGAAGCGACACCCTCATAGGGGAATTGTTCCACAAAAGCGTGAAGGTGTCATATAGTTCGGGACGTGGCCGTCGACCCGGACCTGCTCGAGATTCTGGCCTGTCCAAACTGTAAAACTCCGGTCACGCCCGTGAAGAACGGCGCAGCCCTCAAATGCGCCACCTGCAAGCGCGTCTATCCGATCAAAGACGACATTCCGGTCATGCTCATCGACGAGGCCACCATCGAGCCATAGGAATGGCCAATGGGAATGGCCATTGGCGAGTTGGTGATTTGGTGAGTCTGGTGATTGAGCGTCTTCTGCTGATTCGCCTTCGCCAGATTGGCGACGTCGTTTTCACGACACCTGCCATTCGCGGCTTGCGCGAGCATTTTCCCGCGGCGCACATCACTTACATCGTCGAACAGGCGGCCGCGCCGGTCGTCACCGGGAATCCACACCTCGACGACGTCATCGTCACGCCGGGTCGCGGAGGGTTCGCCGGGATTCGCGACGACATCGCCCTCATCCGCCGCCTGCGTGCTGCCACGTTCGACATGGCCATTGATTTTCACGGGGGGCCGCGGAGTTCGCTGATCACGTGGATGTCGGGCGCCCCCGTGCGCGTGGGCTACGACGTCCGCGGACGAGGGTGGATGTACACCGTTCGCGTTCCGCGCCCCCGCCACATCCGGCCGCGGCACGCCGTGCTCAACCAATGGGATCTCCTGAACGCGATCGGGCTGCCCACGCCGGACGCGCGTCGCACGCCGGTCGAGATGACAGACCGACCCGGCGTCCTCCGCCACGGTCGCGTCGCGGCTCGCCGGCGCGGGTGTCCGCGAGGACGACCGCGTGATCGTGATCCACGTGAGCGCGGGCAATCCGTTCCGCCGCTGGCCGCTCGACCGGTTCGCGACGCTGATCGCGGCGCTGGCGCGGGCAGATGCGCGCCGCCGCGTGGTGGTGACGTCGGGGCCCTCCGAACGCGAGGCGGCGTCGACGGTCATCGAGCAGGCGAGGGCCCTGCTGACCGCCGGAGACGATGCGGGGCGCGTGCTCGCGTGCGGGGAGTTTTCGCTGGCGGAGTTCCGGGCGCTGGTGGACCGGGCGGCGCTCTACATCGGCGGCGACAGCGGGCCGCTGCATATCGCGTCAACGAGCCCGGTGCCGATCGTCGGATTGTACGGACCCACGCTGCCGGTGCGGTCGGCGCCGTGGCGCGCGCCGGAGTGGATTAGCGAAGCGGTCGAAGTGGAGGGCCTCCCCTGCCGGCCCTGCGACCAGCGCCGGTGCGAACCGGGCGATTTCCGGTGTCTCACGTGGCTGGGGGCGGAGCAGGTCGCGGCCGCGGCCGAACGGGCGCTCGCCCTCTCCCTCCCCTCTCCAAATGATCAATGACCAGATGACTAAATGACCAGATGACCAGATTATGATGTGTCTGCCATGACCGTTGCCGCCGACACCACACTGGCCCGCCGGCACGCATTCCTCGAACAGGCCGGCCTTGCGGCCGTCTTCGGCGTTGCGGGCGCGCTGCAGTTCTCCATCGCCGTTGCCCAGATCCTGCTGACCGTCGCGGTCGTGTGCTGGCTCGCGCTCATCGTGATCGATCGCGAAACCATCGAGGTCCCCAGGTTTGCGTGGCCGCTTGGGCTGTATGCCGTCCTGACGCTCATCTCGACGGCGTTCTCACCCGATCCGCGCACGAGCCTGCTGGCGGACAAGCAGATGATCCTGTTCCTGCTCGTGCCGCTGGTGTACCGGTTTGCCACCGGCTCGCATGCGTCGACCATGGTCACGGTGATCGTGTCCTTCGCGGCCGCCAGCGCTATCGTGGGCATCGTGCAATTCGGCGTGCTCCACTACGACAACCTGGGACGCCGGGCGCAGGGAACGCTCGGACACTACATGACGTACTCGGGCCTGCTGATGCTCGTCATCGGCACCGCGCTGGCCCGCGTGCTGTTCGGCCGGCGCGAGCGGATGTGGTCCGCGCTCGTCATCCCGGCGCTCGCGGTTGCCGTGGCGTTCAGTTTCTCGCGCAACGCCGGCGTCGGGGCGTGTGCGGCGGCCGCGCTGTTGCTGTTTCTCAAGGATCGCCGCCTGCTTGCCCTGCTGCCGATTGTCGCGGCGGTGTTCGTCCTGATCGCGCCCACGGCGATCGCCAACCGCTACGCGTCCATCTTCTCGTTGAAGAATCCGACGAATCGCGACCGCGTCGCCATGGCTGCGGGAGGGCGTGCTGATGATCAAGGCCCATCCGCTGGTCGGCATCGGGCCGAACATGGTGCAGCCACTCTACGCGCAGTACCGGGTCCCGGAAGCCGTCAATCTCGTGAACCCCCACCTGCACAACGTGCCCATCCAGATCGCCGCGGAACGCGGTCTGCCGGCGCTCGCGGTCTGGCTGTGGTTCGTCGCGGCCTCGTCGCCGCGCTCTGGAAACGGCAGCGCGATCCTTCCCAGCGCTTCCTGGCGGCGGTGGGCTTGTCCGCGGTGGTCTCCATGCTCGCCGCCGGCATGTTCGAATACAACTTCGGCGACTCCGAATTCCTGATGCTCTTCCTGATCCTGGTCACGCTGCCGTTTGCGGCCGGCCGGACGCTGACGCGACAGTCGATCACCTAGGACTGTCAGTACTCGCGTACATCGTCGCGCCGCGCCTTGTTCGCCGCGCTGATCGCCTCGCGCCGCCGCGCCATCGTCGCTTCCGCGTCCGGCATCGCCATCACGACGGCTTCGAGATGCCTGCAGAATTCGGGTTCGTTGCTCGCACTGCGCAGGTCGGCGAGAAACGGCCGGATCTTGGCGAACGTGGAGACGATTTCTCCGTGCGCCGCGCGAAACGCCTCGGCGTCGATGGCGCCCGTCGAGACGAGCGACGCCGCCATGTCCCAGTAGCCGAGCACCATGCGGAACGACGCGTTGCGCGGGCCGCTCACGATCGCCGCGAACTCGGCGAACGTCTCGGGATTGAATTCGGCAAAATACCAGCTCCGCGCCTCGCGAAGCACCTCCTCGCGGCGAAGCTCGAACAATCTCAGGTTAAGAGTCGCGCTTTCAAACGGTGTTGGCATAAATCTCCCGATTCAGGAATCCGCAAGGTCCACAGAGTCCACCGGTCCACAAGGTCCACGGCGTCCTGGGTTCACCGGTCCACAGGTCCGCGGTCCCGGGTCCACGCGTGCGTCGATCGTGAAATTTCACGACAGGGCGCAACGAGGGCCACGGTCACCGGATCCGGACGTCTGGACCCGTGGACCGTGGACCCGCGGCGGACCTGTGGACCTGAGTCAGTGCCGGAAGTGTCGCGTGCCGGTGAAGACCATCGCGAGACCGTGTTCATCCGCGGCGGCGACGACTTCCGCGTCCTTGACCGAGCCGCCCGGCTGCACGACCGCCGACGCGCCGGCGGCCGCCACGGCATCGAGGCCGTCGCGGAACGGAAAAAAGGCGTCCGAGGCCGCGACGGAACCGGACAGCGAACGCTGCGCGTCCCGCGCCTTCATCACGGCGACGTTCACGGCGTCGACACGGCTCATCTGGCCGGCGCCGACCGCGAGTGTCCGCTGCGAATCGGTAAAGATCACTGTGTTCGATTTCACGTGCGCGCAGATGCGCCAGGCGAAGCGCAGCGCCTGCCATTCGCTCGTGGTCGGGTGGCGCTTTGTCGCGATGCGGAACCCGTCGGGCAGCGCGGCCTGCGCGCCGGACTCCCAGCCGGTACGAGCTTCGGCCACCTGATCGCGTTCCTGTGCGAGCATCCCGCCGAGGATCGATCGGAGGTCGATGCCCCCGTCCCTCAAGCCGGAAAAATCCGCCGTGACCACGCGCATGCCGGCCTTGCGGGCGAGGACGGCGCGGGCACGCTCGTCGACGGCCGGCGCCATCACCGCATCGATGCGCGTCGATGCGATCGCTTCGGCGGTGGCGAGATCGATTGTGCGGTTCAGGGCCACGATGCCCCCGAAAGCCGAGAGAGGATCGGCGTCGCGCGCCCGCACGTACGCGTCGGCCGGCGAGCTGCCAATGGCGGCCCCACAGGGATTGGTGTGTTTCACGACAACCGCGGCGGGCTCATCGAACTCGATCACGATCCGCACGGCGGCATCGAGATCGAGAAGATTGGTGTACGACAGCTCCTTGCCCTGGAGAATCGTCGTCCGGCTGAAGCCTGACGGGACACCGGACGCGACACCTGAATACCAGGCGGCGCGCTGGTGGGGGTTTTCGCCGTACCGCAGATCCCGGATCTTCTCGAGAGACAGATCCAGACGCGCACCGAAGGGTCCCGCCCCGGAGACACCGCCGCGTTCGAACGCGGCACCGTCCAGCCGCACGGTGGCCAGCGTGGCGGCAATGGCGGCGTCGTACGCGGCCGTATACGCGATGGCCTTTCGCGCAAGATCGAACCGGAATGCCAGTCCCGGCGTGTCGTCAAGGGCGGCGAGCACACGCGGATAGTCCGCGGGGTCGACGGTCACGAGCACGTCGCGAAAGCTCTTGGCGGCCGCGCGCACGAGCGAGGGCCCGCCGATGTCGATCTCCTCGACGAGCGCGTCGAACGGTGTCGCAGGGTTGGCCGCGGCTGCGGCAAACGGGTACAGGTTGACGACGACCAGATCGACGAGGCCGATGCCGAGGCGTTCGAGTCCGGCCAGGTCGTCGGCGCGGTCGCGGCGCGCGAGAATGCCGCCGTGAATCGCGGGATGCAGCGTCTTGACGCGGCCGTCCATCATTTCAGGGAAGCCGGTCAGCGTGGACACGCCGGTCACGGCGAGCCCGGCGTCCGCGAGGGCACGCGCCGTCCCGCCGGTCGACACGAGCTCGAATCCGCGGGCGGCCAGCCCACGGGCGAATTCTGTAATGCCGGTCTTGTCGGAAACGCTCAGCAGGGCTCTTGGCATATGAACCAAAGTCCAGTATTATCTCAGGTGACGCCGGGCGGGCCTGGCGCCGAAAGGGAAAGGCCGCACAGGGTGCGGCCTTTTTTTTTGCTTCGGCAGCGGTTGCCGGAGCCAGTTCAATGACGCGGCGGCAAAGCTGGGGGAGGGGCCTCCGGCGAAAGAGACGTGGCGTCCTAGCAAGCAGGAAGAAGAACGATGCGTATCACAGGTAAGGTCAAGTGGTTCAACAACGCCAAGGGTTACGGATTCATCGAACGCGACGGAGGCAGTGACGTGTTCGTCCACTACTCGGCGATCCAGGGCGACGGCTTCCGTTCGCTCGAGGAAGGCCAGGCGGTCGAGTTCGAGATCGTTGACGGTCCGAAAGGCCCGCAGGCCGGCAACGTCAACAAAGTCTAGCTCCCTCCCCGGAGGCCGGGCGTCCACATCCTCGAGGGCGCCCGGCTCCTCGGTTCAATCTTTCCCCTTCATCGCCCGCGCCGTAAAGTTCACCTTTCCGTCCTTCACCGCCACCCGGAACGCCACTTCGGGGCTGCCGCTTTCGCGCAGTTTCTTGACCTGATTCCTCACCAGATCGGCGAACTTGTGGAACGGCAGCGCGTCTTCGCCGATGGAGCGCCGGGCTTCGACGAGCGACTCGTAGAGGTCGTGCAGCTTGTCCTCTTCCTGGACCGGGTTCTTGAACGCCGTGACGTGCAGGATGCGGTCGCCCGCTTCCTTCTTGGCCTCGGCGGGCTTCTCCTTGCGCTTGTGAACAAACGGACCCGAACGGCCTTCCTCGCGCGCCCGAAGCCCGCGGTCCCAGAGGTCCACGAACGCCGCGTATCTTGACTGCAGCGTCGTAAAGCGGAAACGGTCGCCGGTATTCTGGATGTGGGACCGGTCGTACTGTTTGACGAGCGCGTCCACACGGCTGCGCGTCTCCCAGGGCGGCTTGGGCAGCCGCCCCGCGAAGAACATGTTGTACTCGGCTTCGAGGCGCCGCATCTCGGCCTCGAGCCGCTGCAGATCGCGTTCGATGGGTGTCGGGTCTGCCACAGGGCCTTATTGGTAGATGAGGAAATACAGCAGGGGCAGCCAGAGCTCGCGCGCGTACGGCACCGGACGGTCGTCGATCAGCACTTCCGTGTGGTGCGACGGCCCGACGATTTCGAACAGGTCGCGGAGGCGCGACGCGTCGCGCGTCCAGAAACGGGCGCGGTAGCGGTGCGACGGGCCGCTGCCGGTCTCGCGGAACTCCGCCGAGTTGCGGGCCAGGTCGAGCGCACGGGGAAAGTCAGCCGTGTCCATCGCGGGGAAGACGATGGTGATGGAAAACGGCCGCTGACGGGCGCCGAACAACGCGTCGTGCAAATCGGGATCGAGCGCCGCCAGTTCCTCAGTGGTGGGCTGCTCGGACAGATCGGCGTACGGCCAAAACCGCTCGAGCGGCCGGAATTTTGGCTGTTCCACGGTCCCAATTGTATTGCAGAATGGCACCATGTTTGGACCACGAGGGCGGCGTTCGAAGGTTCGCTGGCCGTTTCAAGCGGCGGTGCTCGGCGTCATGGCGATCATCGCGGTCACCGTGGCGACGAGCCGCGGCCGGAGCGCGGGCGTCGCGGGTCAGGCCGCGCAGGCGCCGTTCGCCTCGCTGGTCGAGCAACTCTCGGAGCCCAACGGCGAGTTCGATACCGACAACCTGATTTCCAACGAGCAGTCCTATCTGCACGTGATACCCGCCCTGGAACAGGCCGGCATCTCGGGCGGCGTCTATATCGGCGTCGGCCCCGACCAGAATTTCTCCTATATCGCCCGCATCCGGCCCGCCGAAGCGTTCATCGTCGACATCCGGCGCGACAACCTGCTGCTCCACCTGCTGTTCAAGGCGATTTTCGCGTCCACGAAGAACCGCGTGGAGTACCTGGGCGTGCTGACCGGGCGGCCGGCGCCCGACCGCGCCGAGACATGGCGCGACGCCACGATCGAGAAGATTGTCGCGTATTACGACGAAGCCAAGCCCGTGTCGGCGGCCGTGTCGGCCGAGACGACCGAGCGGCTGCACGCGGCGATCAAAAAGTCCGGCGTGCCGCTGTCCGCGAAGGATCTCGCCACCATCGATCGCTTTCATGCCGCGTTCACGCAGTCGGGCCTCTCGCTGCAGTTCACGTCCACGGGCCGCCCCGCGCGCGAGTACTACCCGACGTATCGGGACCTGCTGCTCGAAAGCGATCGGCGGGGCCGAAAGCTGTGCTTCCTCGCGTCCGAGGACGACTTCCAGTTCGTGCGCGGACTCGAGGCACGCGACGCCGTCATTCCGGTGGTGGGTGATTTGAGCGGTCCGCATGCCGTGGCGGCGGTCGGGCAGCTGATGGCGCAGCGCGGCGAGCGTCTGGCGGCGTTTTATGTCTCGAACGTCGAGAATTACCTGTTCCGGAACGGCGCCTACACGCGGTACATCGACAACCTGAAGCGCCTGCCCCATTCGGACCACAGCCTGATCATCCGCTCCATCTTCGGCGGTTACTCGCTTCCCGAGTCGGCCCCCGGCTACTACAGCACGTCCACCGTGCAGAACCTGAACGAGCTCCTCACCAACTGCGGAGCCGGCAAGTGCCGGTCGTACTTCGAGGTGCTTCGCAAGTGAAAGTTTGAAGTGCAAAGTTCAAAGTCTGCAAAGTGCAGTCGAGACAGCACTCTGCATTTACTGTTCGACTTTCAACTTTGCACTTTGAACTTTTTGCCTCAGACCACTGCGTAAACTCTGCGCAGGGCCGCCGGACGCGCCCTCGTGCTTGGGTCCGCCAACGATGATCGTCGCGCCGGACGGCGGTACGGTGTTGAGGTTTGCGAGCAGTTCGACGCCGTACTTGCCCGCGCCGAGCAGCGCGAGGTGGGCGACGAACTTCGAGGCGGACGCCCCGTCGAGGCTGAGGGTATCAACGCCCGCTCCGACGATGTCGCGCTGCGTGACGAGAAAATGCGCGGTCTCCTCGCTGAATCCAGGCGCGTGCATCGTGCCCTTGGCGTCCTTGTTCAGGAATCGCTCGGCGTTGCCGATCCTCGCGTCCCACCCGGAATACATGGCGACGAACGCGCCTGCCGGCAGCCTGCCGTGCTGCTTCTCCCACGCCACCACATCGTCCACGGACAGCAGCGCGTCGGCGTCCTTGGCCGCGCGGCCGGCGATGGAAATGACCGCGAGCGGCGCGAAGAACTTCTCCACCGGCAGCCTGTCGGCGGTCGGCGCGTTGGCGACAAAATGCGCCGGCGCGTCCATATGCGTGCCGGTATGCTCGTCGAACGTGATCTCGTTGGCGAAAAATCCGTCTTTCCCGAGGGCGAACTTCGGACGGATTTGAATCGGTTTGAACGCGGGAAATACAGGCGTGCGGGGCGAGAAGACGTGCGTCAGGTCGTGGACGTCACGAAATCCCTTCGAGAGCCTGACCGGTTTCTGCTGCGCGACGGCCGATGCCGGCGTGGCGACGGCCGCGCCCGCAATGACGGAGCCGACCCCTTTGAGAAAGCCTCGCCGCGAAAGCTCCTCGCGGACGGATTCGATGACGACCGGTGCGCACATGGGCCGAGCCTCCCTCGGCCCTATGCTAACCGACGAAGGGATCGGGCAGTGGTGATTCCGCCAGTGGGCCAACGACAGTCGTCCATTCGCGGACGCGCCAGGACTTGACGGCGCCGTTCACCACGTAGGGATCGCCCGCGGCAAATGCCTCCGGGACCGCGCGCGACGTTCCCCGGAACACCAGCACGGCGCCATCGACCGGATCCGCAAGCGCGCCCCCAAGCACGAGGTCGCCGCGCGCAACCGCCTGACGGGCGTACGCGATATGCGCAGCCCGAAACGGCATCCTCCGCTCGGCATAGTCGTCCGACGCGTCGTAGAACAGCAGGTAGTGCATGTCAGCCTTCGCTCAGCGCTTCGGCGGCGGATGGATGTTGTCCACCCACGCCACTTCTTCGGGCGGTTCCGCCGGCGCGATGTCGAGATTCACCACGACCGGATCCTGCCCGCTGCGCACCAGCACGCAGGCCAGCGGCTCGTCGGGGTTCGCGTTGATCTCCTGATGCGGCACGAACGGCGGCACGTAGATGAAATCACCCGGGCCGGCCTCCGCGACGTACTCCAGGCGTTCGCCCCATCGCATCCGCGCGCGGCCGCTGACGACATAGATGACGCTTTCCAGGTCGCCGTGATGATGCGCGCCGGTTTTCGCGTTGGGATGAATCGTCACGGTGCCGGCCCAGAGCTTGCTCGCGCCCGTCCGGGCGTTGGTGATGGCGGCGGCGCGGTTCATGCCGGGCGTCTGCGGCGTGTTCACGTCAAGATCGGTGCCCGGGACGATCCGGACACCGTGCTCGCGCCAGTAGTCAGACGGCACTTCGCTCACGGGCGGGGCTCGTAGATTTTCTCGCCGGCCTCGACCCGCACCGGCATCCTGTTCTGCTGGGGCGGCAGCGGACAGGTCGCAAAGGCGTTATACGCGCACGGCGGGTTCTGCGACCTGTTGAAGTCGAGCGCCACCTTGCCGTTCTCCGGCAGCGGCGTGTAGAGGAAGCGCGCCGCGGGATCGGTTTCCTTCCCGGTCGTCAGGTCGCGAAAGATGAACCAGAGCTCTTTCGGATGGTCGGGATCGGCCACCGCGATCATCTGCATCCGCTGCCCGTCCATCTCGAACGCCGCGGTACCGGGACTGACCATCGTATCGATGTCGCCCAGGATGTTGGGGATCTGCATCGTCCTGGGCGTGTCGTACGGCGCGTAATCGGCAACCACGCGGTAGTTTTGTTTGACCGGATACCAGTTCAGACCGGTGAACTCCCTGCGAAGGTGATTGTTCTTGTCGCGGAGGCGAATAGCCAGGCGGTCGCCGCTCTGATGGACCCAGAGCGTGAGGTCCTGCAGCCCGATCCGATCGGGCGTGCCCGCGCCGTCCGACTTCAAGTCGGCGCTCGTGATCGTCTTTCCGTTGAGCACGAAGCTGACGCCGCTCGCCGCCTTGACCGAGACCTTGCCGTCGCGCATCGAGAACGTGCCCGCGCGGCCGGGAGCGCCGGCCGGCAGCACGATATCGTTCGCCTGGTCGGAGCCGAACGTGGTTTCCGGCTTGGTCAGGAAGAAGAGCCCGGCGATCGTGAGCCAGCCTGTGTCCGTCTTGAGCACGGCCTCGCGAGCCTCGCGAAATTTCGCGATCTCGGTCAGATACGGATCGGCGGTCTCGACCGGCGCCGGCTTGCCGCACGCGGCCGCCACCATCACCAGGACAATCGCGGTCGTCAATCGCGCCACGGGCCTACTCCTTCGCCTTCTGGACAACCCAGGTGGTCATGCATCTTTGATTCTGGACGATCGTCGTCTTCAACGGATCCAGGAGCGCACCGCCGAGGCGCCGGGTCAGGTCGACGAGCAGGGCTTCGTCCACGAGGTAGCGCTCGCTGCCGTCCGGCAGCAGAAACCGGCGGCCGGTTGTCTGACGCACCCTCGCTTCCATCCCAATCGCCGACGCCAGACGGCAGAATAACACCCCGCCGGGCTTGAGGACGCGCCACATCTCGCCCACCATGGCCTCGAACTGGCGATCGTCGCGGGCGAAATGCAGAACGGCGCTGCTGAGCACCGCGTCGGCGAAGCCGTCGGGAAACGACATCTGTTCAACCGCCTCGACCCGGAAATTTGCGCCCGGCAACTGGGGGGCGAGCGAAGCGGCCAGCATGCGTACCGACTCGACGGCCTCGTCGTCGACGTCCACGCCAAACACCTCGTAACCGGACCGCAGCATGTAGATGAGATTCCGGCCCGAGCCACAGCCGGCATCGACGATGCGCATGCCGGGGCTCAGGCGGCCGCGCAGCAACTGGTCGAACAGGTAGATGTCGATCGCACCGAACTGAACGACGAGGTCATTCATTCTCGAAAATCTTCTCGATGACGATCTCGTCGATGTAGCGTCCGCCAATCCTGGCGTGACGGCGGGCGGTGCCCACGATGGAAAACCCGTGGCGCTGATAGACGCGCAGGGCGGCGTCGTTGTCGGCTCGCACGTACGTGAAGATTTTCCCGTAGCCCTTCTCACGCGCTTCCGCGAGCGTTGCCTCGAACAGGCGCGTCGCGACACCCTGCCGCCGCGAGGCCAGCGCGACGTACGTGCCCAGCACGCCGACGTGATCGAACGCCCGCGTGAAGTTCGCGAAGGGCTCCATGCTCTGAAACCCGACCATCTGCCGGTCGGACGCGCGAAGCGCTACCTGGAACACGCCCCGCGCCGGAAACGACGTCAGGGTACTCACGTTCGGCGTCAACGGAAAAGGGCGTGTCGAACGCGGTGAACGTTCCGGCCTCGATAATCGGATTCAGGATTCCGACGATCGCTGCGGCATCGTCCGGGCAGGCCGCTCGCGTGAGCAGGCTGGTCACGCAAACCGCTCGCGCGCCCGTTCCTGGGCCTTGCGGGCCTCTTCCTCGCGGTTGCGCGGCGGCGCGGTCGTGGTCAGCGATCCAATCAATCGATTGGCGGCTGCGGTGACTTCCTCGACGGCGCGGTTGAAGACCGCTTCGTTCGCGCGGGACGGCCGGGTCGAACCGCTCAACTTCCGCACGAACTGAAGAGCCGAGGCCCTGATTTCTTCTTCGGTGGCCGGCGGCGCGAAGTTAGCGAGGGTCTTGATGTTCCGACACATGGTTCGAGCTCCTGGAACCACTAATTTTATACAGAACGTGACGCCCTGCGCCGGCAGGGTGGTCGAAATCATCAGCCGGGTCGTGCCTCATGCCGATCCGTTCCATCACGCGGCGCGAGCGAACGTTGGCCGGCACCGTGAACGACACCACCTCGTCGAGATCCAGCGTGTCAAACGCACACGCGAGCACCGCCCGCGCGCCTTCCACCGCGTAGCCGCGGCCCCAGTGCTCGGCAGCAAGCCGCCATCCGATTTCCACGCATGGCGTGAAGGCCGCCGCAAACGCGGGAACCGAGAGTCCAATGAATCCGGCAAACGGCACGGTCCCCGGGATCTCCACCGCCCAGAGGCCGTAGCCGTGCCGTTCGAAGTGCAGATCGATCAGGTCAGCCAGCGCATCGCTGGCCTCTCTCGTGAGAACGGACGGAAAGTGCTCCATCACCCGCGGATCCGCGTTGAGCCTCGCGAACGCCGGACGATCGCCGGGCCGCCACCTCCTCAGCCGCAGCCGGGCGGTCTGGATGTCATCGACGCTCACGCGGTCCAGGCTCATAAGTCTTCGAAAAACCATTTCTCGCGTTTGTCACCGTGAACGCACCATCGGCTCGCGCCGCGACCTTGATCCAGTACGCCGGACCTTCGTGGGCCGGAGGTGGCGGAGCATTGGGCCCGGTGGGCAGCGGCGCGGGCGCAATCGGCATGGCGGCGGGCTGATCGTCAACGCCGTTCGCAATGAACATGCCCGGCACCGTGTACTCCTGCCCGCCCAGCAGCGAGAAATGGATCTGCCAGACGTCTTCGAGGCCCGGCGATGAAAAGAGCGTCTTCATGACGACCGGCCATCCGCCCTTCCGCGTCCCGTTGTTGACGATCGCGACGCGCGGCCTGATGGCGTGAACCAGCACGTCGGAGTTCGACGTGTCCTGTCCGTGATGAAGACCCAGGAGCACGTCAACCGCATCGATGCGGCTGTTCGGGCACATCAGCTCGAATTCCTTCGTGGTCGGCAGGTCGCCGGGATGGAGCGCCCGAAACCGGCCAAACCGGATGTAAGTGCCCACCGATTGCGCGTCCTCGGCGCTGTTGATGGTGGGTTTGAATGCCGCACAGTAAGGGTTCGCCTTCCCCGCGCCCGGAAGCGGCGTGGTGAGTACCTGACCTGCCGAGCTGACGATGCGGACGTCGAGGCCGGCGATGGCGATTCGTGTCGCCGGGTTTCGCGACGGTGTGCGTCCCCTTCTCGTAGAGCCTCGGGTACGCGTCCTTGAGAAACTCGTCGATGCCCGGCGCCGGCTGGACGTTGGCACCGTGATCGATGAAGTGCCGGATCGGAATGCGGGTCGCCAGCTCGGCCAGACCGCCCACGTGATCGCCGTGCCAGTGTGTCGTCACGAGGTGATCGATCCGCGTGAGGCCCGCGTCGTGCGCCGCGGCCATGATGCGGCCGGCGTCTCTCGGTGCAGCCGCTCCCGCGTTTCCTGTGTCGATCAGCAGGGATTCGCCTGAGGGCGACACGAACAGCGTTGCGTTGCCGCCCTCGACGTCAATCACGTAGATATCGAGCGTTTTCCCGGCGGACCCCTGGGCGGAGGCGGAAATCGCCGCGAGAGCCAGGAGCGCGCTGACGCACAGGCCAGTGGCCACGAAGACGCGCCGGCTCGAGGCGCCGGTCATGGAACGCGAGTCGCCTGCCACGCGACCATTTTCCACGCGCCGTCTCGAAGCGCCCAGACGTCGAGAAACAGCACCGTGTAGCTGGCGACGCCTTCGAGCCGGATCAGCGCGCGGCCGCGGACGGCCACCGCGTTGCCGCCCGGGAACGGAACGACCTGCGTGTTCGAGTAGTCGACACCCAGGTAGCGGCCCCGCTCCTTGATGAGCGCGATGAAGCTGGCTTTGGTATCGGTGGTGCCGCCCGAATGCGTATAGGTCAAATCGTCCGCGAGCAGCGCGTCAAGCGTCGCAAGATCCTTGGAGACCATCGCCGCGATGCGCTTCGTCTCCAGATCCAGGATCTTGCTCTCGAGCGCGTGATCGCCAGCGTGCTTCGCGTCTTTGACTCCCCCCGCTCGAGCGAGCGGGTGCGTGGTTGCGACACCAAACGCGATGAACATCACCGCCGCGCCGACCATGCATCTCATGAGTAACCCTCCCGAGCTTAGCAGGCTGCTGAAGAACGCAGCATTCAAGACTGTGTCTTCGTTCTGCATTTTGCGTTCTACATGATCACAGGGCGGCGTTTTTCAGCGGCCTGAGTCATGCCGTGTGCGTCCACGTTTGCAGCTCGACGATGTTGCCTTCCGGATCGGTGACGTAGCACCAGGTCACGCGGCCGCGCGCCATGGTGAGCGTGACGATGTCGCCGATCGCCCTGCCGCCGGCAGCGAGAACCTCGGCCCTCGCATCCGTGACCGACGACACGGCAAACGCGATATGCGCGAAGCCGGGCCGATTCGCGACGGGAACCGCGGCGTCGGCCAGACGCGAATAGTTGAAGATCTCGAGCGTCGGGCCATCCGCCCCGCATCCGGGCAAACGCAGGTGCATACCGCGCAAGGCAGCGCCAGGCACGCCGGTGCCCGCCTCGACGTCGCGCCCGGCAAAGTCGCGCTCCGGCGGAACGTCGATGCATCCGAACACGGTCCGGTAGAACGCCGCGAGTGCCCGCCAGTCGCGGGCGATCAGATTCGTGTGAATGTATCTGGCGCCGTGAATCATCGCGTCACGCGGCCCGGCGCGGCATGCGGTGCCGATCGGCCCACCAACTCCAGACCGTCAGCAGGATGATACCCGCCAGAGCGGAGATATAGAGGTCCGTGATGGACGGAGGCGCGAGGCCGATGAACGCGACGTAGACGACGACAAGGAACACGGCCAGCGCCAGGAAACCCCAGCGCCCGATCCTGTCGCGCGCCTCGGTTGCCCGCAGGTAGACCCACAGTCCAGCGCCATACAAGACGAGTTCGACGATCAACGTACCAGGAATGGAGTTCCACAACCCGAGGCCCAGCTTCGAGCTCCCCGGGTAAATCGGCATATCCGGCCGGTGCGTCACGAAGTCGAGCACCCAGTGGCTGACGACCAGCGCGGCGATCACCGCCAGAGCCACGCGATCTCCGGTCATCCGCCGGTAGAGGACTCCGAACGCCACGCCCCATCCAATCAGAAACACGAGCGAATGCGAATAGGGGTAGCTGACGAAGTCGAGCGGCGTGAAGGCGGTGATTCCCGGCGCGATGCGAACCTGCTCGACGCCGATGGCGATGAAGACCGGCCACAGGATGTCGGCAAGCTGCGCGGCCGAAAACAAGACGGCGAGCGACACCCGCGGAGAGACGCGCTTGGCCGCCAATCCGAGGGCGAGGTGGCCGACAAACATGCGAGCAGCCTCCAGTCAGTATGTTAACCGCCCGGTGCACACGTGCCACGAGCCACGAGCCGCCACGAGCCACGAGCCACGAGTTTGGACGGCATCGAGGTCAGAGGGTGTTCGAGTCGTAAATGAGCAGATCGAAGTTTCCCGGCACGTGTCCCAGCACTCTCAAGAGCAGCGCGACCTGCCCGCGATGGTGCACGCCGTGATTCGCTCCGTGCTGCAGCAAATCCCCCAGCCGCATCACGTGGGCACGATCCGCGGCATGCAGCTTGAACTCGATACTCCGAACGAGATCCGCGTCGGTCAGCGACGCCAGAAAACTCCGCATGTGCGCTTCGACGGTCGTCCACCTGTCGATCAACGAATCGACGGTCGGATAGTCCTCCGCCTTGAGCGCCGGCCCCCTGGCCGGCCCGCCGCAACGATCGAGCCAGCCCCATTCGGCGCTGAGGGTATGCACCAGCGTGTTTCGGACCGAGCCATAGCTGCCCGCGACGTTTTGCGTGAACTGTTCGGGCGTGAGCTGCGTCAGCACGCTGAAAATCTTTCGATTGGCCCAATAGCCGTAGTCGTACACGCGTTCGAGATCTCTCACCGTCATAGCTCACTTCCTCCCGCCGCCCGCGCATTTCACGACGCTGAAGGTCATCGAACGGATACGTCGATCGACTACACGACGGCGAGCGCCGTGTGCTCGATCCTGGTTCCGAGCACCGTGAGAAACTGCGCGATCCACGCGGGATGCGCCGGCCAGGCCGGCGCCGTCACGAAGTTGCCGTCGGTGACGGCGTCATCGACGCTGATGGCCGCGTAGGTGGCGCCGGCAAGCTCCACTTCCGGCGAGCAGGCCGGGTAGGCGCTGATTCGCCTGCCCGTGATGACCTTCGCGGCTGCCAGAATCTGCGCGCCGTGGCAGATCGCCGCAATCGGCTTCCCGCTGTCGGCAAAGTGCCGGACGATCTCGAGCACGCGCGGATTCAACCGGAGGTACTCGGGCGCCCGGCCGCCGGGAATGACGAGCGCGTCGTAGTCGCGCTCGCGAATATCGTCGAACGCCGTATTCAGGGCGAAGTTGTGTCCTGGCTTTTCCGAATAGGTCTGGTCGCCCTCAAAATCGTGCACGGCCGTCCGCACCGACTGACCGGCGGCCTTACCCGGGCAGACCGCGTCAACGGTATGGCCGACGGCCCTCAGTGCCTGGAACGGCACCATCACTTCGTAGTCCTCCACGAAATCGCCGACGATCATCAGTATTCTTCTGGCCATTGATGGTCTCCTTCGAAATTCCGGCGCGGTAATTCTCTGATGATTCTATACAGAACGCCCAGGGTCGGATGAGTGCAGTGCGTAAACTCGCGAATCCAATGAAGTGCCACGAGCGCCCGACTGCTGACGCGGCGCGCTTGTGCATCACGAAGGCACGAAGAACGCGAAGATCCTCAGGGATCGACGTCGCGTCCTTCGTGGCTTCGTGATAAACGGGCCACCGAGCGAACGACTTGCTGTTAGAAAATCGTGCCGATCGACGCCGCAGCCCAGTCCAGGACGCGTGCGGGCAGGATGCCGAGATAGAAGATCAGGATGGCCGACGCGACCAGTGCGGCGCCCGCGACCTTCGGCACCGGGGGGAATCGCGCGATCGTCTCGCCGGACGGCGTCATGTACATCATGACGACGATGCGCAGGTAGAAGAAGACGGAGACGACGCTGGTCAGCACGCCGATAATCGAGAGCCACGTGTAGCCCGCCTTGACGCCGGCACTGAACACGTACCACTTCGCAATGAAGCCGGCCATCGGCGGAAACCCACCCAGCGACAGCATGAAGATGGTCATCAGCGCAGCCAGCGCAGGGTGATCCTGCCAGAGGCCCGCGTAGTCGCTGACAGTGTCGTTCGGCCGTTCGGAATCCTCCAGAAGCCCGATGACCCCGAACGCGCCCAGATTGGTGACGGCATACGTCAGCAGGTAGAACAAGACGGCGCCCTTGCCGTAGTCACCGCCGGCGAGCAGCGCGAGCAGCAGGTAGCCGCCGTGCGCGATGCTCGAGTACGCGAGCATCCGCTTCACGTTGGTCTGGGCCACACCCACGACGGTACCAATGATCATCGTCGCGGCCGCGACAGGCCAGAGCACGGCGGCCCAGCTCGCGTGAAGCGGCTCGAGCGCCGAGAGGAACACGCGGACGAACGCGGCGAAGGCCGCGGCCTTGACGCCGGTGGACATGAAGCCCGTCACCGCCGGCGGCGCTCCCTGGTACGCATCCGGGGTCCACATATGGAACGGGACGGCCGACACCTTGAAGGCGAAGCCGACGAGTAACAACCCCACGGCGACCATGGCGAGCGGCGACCCGGCGCCCTGCGCCGCGATGACGCTGCCGATGCGGTCGAGACGCGTGCTCCCGGTCAGGCCGTAGACGAACGCGATGCCGTAGAGGAAAAATGCGCTCGAGAACGCGCCGAGCAGGAAGTACTTGAACGCCGCCTCGGTGGACGCCGGGGAGTCGCGGCGAATCCCGGTCAGCACATAGACGGCAATCGAGAGCACCTCGAGCGCCAGGAAAATCACCAGCAGGTCGGTCGCTGCTGCCATGAGCATCATGCCGGCGAGCGCGAACAGGACCAGGGCGTAGTACTCGCCGCGCGGCAGATGCTCGCGATCGATGGTCGGTCCCGACAACGCCAGCGACAGCAGGCCGACCAGGATCAGGACGCCCGTCACGAACAACGCGAAGTTGTCCGCGGAAACGACCCCGAAGCTCGACGCGTTGTGATTCCAGAGCGCCGCGCTCGCGAGCGCGGCGCCGACCAGGCCGATGGCGCCAAGCGGCGCGATGGGCATCCGCTCGCCGGGCACCGAGAACGCCTCGGCAATCATGGCGGCAATGGCGGCGGCGGCGACGCACGCCATCGGCACGATCGCGTTGAATCCCACCATCATCGTTCCGCCTGAATCCGCTGGGGCGTACTGCCCTGCTCGATGTGGCTCAGCATCCGCTGAACGGCGGGCTCGATCGGGCGCAGGAAGAAGTTGGGCAGCACGCCCATCAGGATCGCGAGCACCACGATCGGCGCGATCACCACCCATTCCCGGGGCCGTAAGTCGACCAGCCGGGCATTCTTGTCGCTCGTGACGGGACCATAGTTCACGCGCTGGAACATCCAGAGCATGTAGGTGGCCGACAGGATGACGCCGGTCGCCGCGAACGCCGCCATGCGCGGATTCCAGCGGAAGACGCCGAGCAGGATCAGGAACTCGCCGACGAACCCGTTCAGGCCGGGAAGTCCGATGGACGCCAGCGTCACGATCAGGAATACCGCCACCAGGCGCGGCGTGACTTTTTTCAGACCGCCGTACTCCGCGATGAGACGTGTGTGCCGCCGATCGGAGAGCATCCCGACGATCAGGAAGAGGCCGCCGGTGCTGATGCCGTGGCTGAGCATCTGGTAGACCGCGCCCTGGACGCCCTGCATGTTCATGGCGGCGATGCCGAGCACGACGAACCCGAGATGGCTGACGCTCGAATAGGCGACCAGCTTCTTCATGTCGGGCTGCACCATCGCCACGAGCGCGCCGTAGATGATGCCGACAACCGCGAGCGTGGCGAGCACCGGCGCGAAGAGCGTGGCAGCCACCGGAAACAGGGGCAGCGCGAATCGCACGAGTCCGTACGTGCCCATCTTCAGCAGCACGCCGGCCAGGATGACCGACCCGGCCGTTGGCGCCTCGACGTGGGCGTCGGGCAGCCACGTGTGGAACGGGAAGAGCGGGACCTTGATCGCAAAGGCCAGCGCGAAGGCCAGGAAGAACCACACCTGCACGCGCGGAGCGATGGATAAGTCGTAGAGCTTCATCAGGTCGAAGCTGTACGCGCCCGTCGCCACGCTCTGCAGGTACGCCAGGCCGAGGATGGCGAGCAGCATCAGCACGCTTCCCGCCATCGTGTACAGCAGGAACTTCACCGCGGCATAGATGCGGCGCTCGTATCCCCAGATGCCGATCAGGAAGTACATCGGGATCAGCATCGCGTCCCAGAACACGTAGAAGAGAAAGAGATCGAGCGAGAGGAACACGCCGATCATCGCGCTCTCGAGGAGCAGGATGCAGATCGAGAACGCCTTGACGCGCTTGTGGACCGAGTCCCACGAGCCCAGGAGTGCGAGGGGCGTCAGAAAGCCCGTGAGCACCACCAGCAGCAGGCTGATGCCGTCCACTCCGAGCAGGTAGCTGATCCCGAACGAGGGAATCCAGTCGTGGCGCTCGATGAACTGAAACTCTGCCGACGCGGCGTTGAACCGGCTCCACAGGAGCAGCGTTTCGAGGAACACGAGGCCCGACACGATCAACGCAATCGCGCGGATCGTCTGCTCGCTGTGCTCTTCGTCGCGCACGAACAGCAGGAGAATCGCGCCGGCGATCGGCACCGCGATGAGCGAGCTCAGAATCGGAAAATGCATCACAACCAGAGGAAATACCCGAGTATCAGGACGCCGCCGAGAAAGATGGACACGGCATACGCGCGAACCGACCCGGTCTGGAGCCGGCGCAGCACCTCGCCGCTGCCAGCGACCGCGCCTGCAACTCCGTTGACTGTCCGGTCGATCACGCCGATGTCCACGCCCTTCCAGAGGCCGTCCTCCGAGACGATGTGGATCGGCTGGACGATGGCGGCGTCGTAGACTTCGTCCACGTAGTACTTGTTCGAGAGCAGGCGGTGCACGCCCGACAACTGCGCAGCGGCCCGATCGGCGGCCCGGCGATTGACCAGGAAGAAATAGGCCGCCATCCCGATACCGGCAAGCGCCACGACCACCGACACGATCATCAACGTCGTCTCGGGACCGCCTTCGACCGCTTCGCCGGCAGCGGCGCCGAAACTCGGCTCGAGGAAGTGCTCGAAGCGGCCCCCGATGCCCGCCCAGCCGGCGGCAACCGAGCCTATCGCCAGAACGATCAACGCCACAGCCATCGCCGGCGGAGCGTCATGCAAATGGGTGCCGTGGGACTTGTGGTCCACATGGTCCACATGGTCCGCATGGTCCGCACGGTCCACCTGGTCCGCGTGGTCCCCGTGAGTCGAAGCGCTCGCGAGCGACGAACGCTCGCCATGGAAGGTCATGAACACGAGGCGGAACATGTACGTGGCCGTCAACAGCGCAGTCAGCACGCCGACGACCCACAACACCGTGTGGCCGCTCGCATACGTGCGATAGAGGATTTCGTCCTTGCTGAAGAAGCCCGCGAACGGCGGAATCCCGGCAATCGCGACCGCGCCGACCACAAACGTCCAGTACGTGATCGGGAGCTCCTTCCTCAGGCCGCCCATCTTCCGCATATCCTGCTCGCCGGCGAGGGCGTGAATGACGGCGCCCGATCCGAGGAAGAGCAGCGCCTTGAAGAACGCGTGCGTGTACAGGTGAAAGATTCCCGACGCGTACGCGCCGACGCCCATCGCGAGAAACATGTAGCCGAGCTGCGAGACCGTCGAGTACGCGAGGACCCGCTTGATGTCGTTCTGCACGAGGCCGATCGTGCCCGCCAACAGGGCCGTGGCGGTTCCCACGATCGCGACGATCGTCAGCGTCAGCGGCGCGTGGCTGAACAGGACGGCATTCCGGCCAATCATGTACACGCCCGCCGTCACCATCGTCGCCGCGTGGATGAGCGCCGAGACGGGCGTCGGGCCTTCCATCGCGTCCGGAAGCCAGACGTACAGCGGAATCTGCGCGGACTTGCCCGTCGCGCCGACGAACATGAGCAGCGTGATGACCGACATCGTGCCGAACGTGGTTTCAGGACTCAGCGCCGCTGCGCTTCGCGCCACGTCCTGGAAGTCGAGCGATCCGAAGCGAACGAACGTGAGCAGCACACCAAGGATGAATCCCCAGTCGCCGATGCGGTTGACGATGAACGCCTTCTTGCCGGCGTCGGATGCCGACTGCTTCTGGTACCAGAAGCCGATGAGCAGGTACGAGCAGAGGCCGACGCCCTCCCACCCGACGAACATCACGAGGAAATTCGCGCCCAGCACGAGGACGAGCATGAAGGCGGCGAACAGGTTCAGATAGGAGAAGTACCGCGCGTACTCGGCGTCCGTCTCCTCGTGCATGTAGGCGGTGGAATAGATGTGAATCAACAACCCGATGCCGGTCACGACCAGGATCATCACCGACGACAACGGGTCGAGCCGCAGCGTCAGGCCGACAGAAAAGTCGCCTGACGTAATCCACGTGAACACGCGCTGGGCGATGACGCGGCTTTCGGGTTCACGCGCCACCAGCTTCGCGACACCAGCTACGGAGATCGCGAACGACACCAGCATCGCGCCGCACGCGATCGCGCCGGCCGCCATCTTCGTCAGACGGCGCCCGAAGCTCGCGTTCAGCACGAAGCCGACGAGCGGGAGCAGGGGAATCAGCAGCAGCATGAAAGGAGATCGCCCGAGCGTGAGAAAGATAAACGCAGAGATCGCGGAGATCGCAGAGAACAAATTACTCGGCGATCTCTGCGATCTCCGCGTTTGAGTATCCGCGTTCTCGATGGCCTCCGCGTTCTTCGTCACCATTTCAAGCTCGTGAACGTATCCGGGTTGAGCGACTCGCGGTGGCGGAACAACCCGATCACGATGGCGAGGCCGACCGCCGCCTCGGCGGCCGCGACGGTCATCACGAAGAAGACGATGATCTGCCCGTCGGCGGAGCCGAATGCCCTTCCGAATGCGACAAAACTCAGGTTGACGGCGTTGAGCATGATCTCGATCGACAGCAGGATCGTGATCAGGTTGCGGCGCACGAAGACGCCGGCTGTTCCGATGCAGAACAGCACCGCCGAGAGCACGAGGTAGTGGGCCAGCGTCGGCATGGTCAGGCGCCCGGCGGGACGGAAGGCCCGCTGTCCCGCCGCGCGAGCACGACGGCGCCAACCATGGCGACGAGGATCAGCACGGACGTCACCTCGAACGGAAACGCGTAGGCCGTAAACAGCGACCGGCCGATCGCGCGGACAGAACTGACGGCCGCAGCCGGAAAATCGCCGCCCGTCTCGCTCGCCGGCCCTGGTCAAGGCCCACCCGAGCTCCACGATGAGGGCCACGGCCAGCACGGCGCCCACGCGCATCGGGCCCGGACGCCGGAGCGGATGCACGTGCTCGTCGAGCTCCGTGTCTTCGTGCGGGGCGTTCAGGAGCATCACGACGAACAGGAACAACACCATGATGGCGCCGGCGTACACGACGATCTGCGTCACCGCCACGAACGGCGCGTCCAAAAGCACATACAACCCGGACAACGCGCCGAATGACAGGATGAGCAGGAGTACGCTGTAGATCGGGTTGCGCTGCGCGATGACGAGCATCGACGCGAGCACAGCGACGACGGCGAACACGTAGAACAGCGTCATTCAGCCACCGAAATACAACACGCCCGCAGCCGTGACGAGCAGGTTCACCACGGAAACCGGCAGCAGCACTTTCCACCCGAACTTCATCAGTTGATCGTAGCGATAGCGCGGGAGCGTCCAGCGCATCCACACGTAGAAGAACAGCAGGGCTCCGACCTTGAGCAGGAACCAGATCCAGCCGAGCGACGCAGGCAGGAACGGGCCGTGCCAGCCGCCGAGAAACAGATCGGTGGCGACGGCCGAGACCGTGACCATGTTCACGTACTCCGCGAGGAAGAACATCGCGAAGCTCATGCTGCTGTACTCGGTGTGATAGCCGGCCACGAGCTCCTGCTCGGCCTCCGGAAAATCGAACGGCGCGCGGTTGGTCTCGGCGACGCCGGCCGTCATGTAAATCAGGAAGCCCAGCGGCTGGAGAAACACGAACCACTTGGGAATCACGCCGAACCACGCGCCGGCCTGGCCATTGACAATGTCGGTCAGCGACAGCGAGTTGCCGACAAGGAGCACGCTGACGAGCGCCATCCCGTACGACAGCTCATAGCTGATCATCTGAGCCGACGATCGCAGGCCGCCGATCAGCGAATACTTGCTGTTCGAGCTCCAGCCGGCCAGCACGATGCCGTAGACGCTCATCGACGCGATCGCGAAAATGACGAGAGCCGCGACGTTGACATCGGCCACCTGCAGCCGCATGCCCTCCGGCAACAGGCCGAAGAGCGTCGTCTCGCCGCCGAACGGCACGACCGCAAAGGCCGCAAACGCACACGTGGCCGAGATGACGGGCGCCAGGGCAAACAGGATCGCGTCCGCCGCTTTCGGCCGCAGCTCCTCCTTGAACATCAGCTTGATGACGTCGGCAAACGGCTGCAACAGTCCCTGCCAGCCGACGCGGATGGGCCCGAGACGCTGCTGCAGCGCGGCCGCCAGCCGCCGCTCGACCCACACCATCGCCGCCGCCGAGAGCAGCAGCGCGTGAAAGACCACGACGATGATGACGAGTTGCGCGATGAGCAGCGGGGTAATGGCCGGCATATCGTCTAGTGCGCGCCTACGGCGTGCGGATGCCGGGCCCGCCAGTCAGCAGACAGCGTGCATCGGCCTTCCCTGATGTGCGCCTCGTACTCGTGCCGGAAGTGCTTCAGCGTCGTCAGGACGGGCGTGGCGGCCGCGTCGCCGAACGCGCACAGCGTTTTCCCGGCGATGTTGTTCGAGACGCTCAAGAGCAGATCGAGATCGCGCATCTGGCCTTCGCCGCGCTCGATGCGCTGCAGAATCTTGTGGAGCCAGTCGGTGCCTTCGCGGCACGGGGTGCACTTGCCGCACGATTCGTGACGGTAGAAATGCAGGAGGTTTTCGGCCAGCCAGACCATGCACGTCGTGTCATCGAGCACGACAATCGCCGCCGAGCCGAGCAGCGACCCGGCTTTCTGTATCGCGTCGAAGCTCGCCTGCGTGTCGAGCTGATCCGGCATCAGGATCGGGACCGACGAGCCGCCGGGGATGACGGCCTTGAGGGTCCGGCCGTCGCGTACGCCGCCCGCGAAGCCGTCGATCAACTCGCGCAGCGTGATGCTCATCGAGGCCTCGTAGACCCCCGGGCGCTTCACGTGGCCGCTGACGCAGTACAACTTGGGACCGCCGTTCTTTTCCGGGCCCACCGACGTGTACCACTCGGCGCCTTTGAGCACGATCAGCGGAACGTTGCAGAGTGTCTCGACGTTGTTGACCGCCGTCGGCTTGCCGTACAGGCCGACCACGGCCGGAAACGGCGGCTTGTTGCGCGGCTGCGCGCGCTTGCCTTCGAGCGACTCGAGCAACGCCGTTTCCTCGCCCGCCTCGTACGCGCCCGCGCCCCGGTGGACGAACACGTCGCAGTCGAAGCCGGACCCGAGGATGTTCTTTCCCAGGAAACCGCGCGCGTACGCCTCGGCGATCGCGCGTTCGAGGACGTCCTGCACGTGCAGGAACTCGCCGCGGATGTAAATGTAGGCCGTCTTCGCGCCGATCGCGTAGCAGCCGATCGCGCAGCCCTCGACGAGCAAGTGGGGGTTGCGCTCCATCAGGAGGTGATCCTTGAACGTGCCCGGCTCGCTCTCGTCCGCGTTGCACGCGATGTAGCGCGGCGTCGCCTTCTTGTCCACGAACTGCCACTTCATGCCGGTCGGGAAACCCGCGCCGCCGCGACCGCGCAGACCGGACGCTTTCACCAGATCGATAATCTCGTCCGGTGTCTTTTTGAGCGCCAGCTTCAGACCGTCGTAGCCTTCGTGCTGGAGATAGAAATCCAGCGTGAAGGAGTTCGGCTCGCGCACGTACTTTGTGAGAATCGGATCCATATCAGCAGCCGTTTATCACGAAGCCACGAAGAACCACAAAGGGAACGACACACCTGCTGTACAAAGATTGGCTCGTGTGCTTCGTGCTCTTCGTGTCTTCGTGATGAAGAGTCATCGACCTGTTTCGCGCTCCACGATGTGATGGCAGCCGGACAGCGCCGCTTCCCCGCGGATGCGTATGTCGTCCACGAGCTTCGCGGCGTCTTCCGGACGCTGGCACTCGTGCCAGGCGTCGTTCACCATGATCACCGGGGCGCGGTCGCAGGCGCCGAGGCATTCGACCTCGAGGAGCGTGAACATGCCATTGGCGTCAGTCTCGCCCGGCTTGAGGCCGGTCTTCGTCCCGCAGTTCTTCCGTCACGCGTTCGGCGCCGTTCAGCGCGCAGGACAGCGTCCGGCAGACCTGCAGCACGAACTTGCCCACCGGCCGCGTGTAGAACATCGTGTAGAACGACGTGACATCCTCGACGTCCGCGCGGGTGATGCCGAGCAGTTCGGCGACGTGCCGGATGGCGTTCGCGGTGATGTAGCCTTGCTGGTACTGCGCCAGGTACAGCGCGGGCAACACGGCGGAGCGGCGGTTCTCGGCCGGGTACCGCTGGACGATTTCGTCGAAGCGCGCCCGATTTTCCGGCGTATAGACGAATGCCGGCCCTTCCTCCTCGAGCTGGCGCGACGACTTGTGGAAGGTGGCGCCGTACGCCATCTTCGGATGGAAGCTCACCGGACTCCGTTTCCCGTTGACCTCATCGGTCAACGTCTCCCATCACCACGTCGATTGACCCGATCACGGCAATCACGTCGGCGATCAGCCCGCCGACAATCATCGGCTCGAGCGCCTGGCACGCCAGCAGCGAGGGCGCGCGCGACTTCACGCGCCACGGCCGGTTCGTCCCGTCCGACACCACGTGGAAACCCTGCTCGCCGCGCGGGCCCTCGACCGGCACGTAGGCTTCGCCGGCCGGCACGCTGAACCCCTGCGAGTAGATCAGGAAGTGCTGAATCAGCGCTTCCATCTCGGTGTAGACGCGGTCCTTCGGGGGCGGCGTGATGCGCGGGTCGTCCACCGCATGCTGGCCGGTTGGCGTAATCCGCGCCAGCGCCTGGCGGCAGAGTTTCATGCTCTCGCGCATCTCGGCCACCCGCACGGTGTAGCGCGCGTACACATCGCCATCGGTCGCCGTCGGCACCGCGAAGTCGTACGTCTCGTACCCGAGATACGGGAACGCCTTGCGCACGTCATAACCCACGCCAGCCGCCCGCGCGATGGGACCGACGAGACCGTACGCGATCGCCTTCTCCTTCGAGATCGCGCCCACGCCGATCGTCCGCTTCAAGTAGATCTCGTTCTTGGTCAGGAGATCTTCGTACTCGTCGAGCTTCCCCGCGAAACGATCGAGAAACGCGAGGACGGCTTCGTGAAACCCGCGCGGCAGATCTTCCCGCAGGCCGCCGACCCGCATGTAGCTCGGGAACAACCGGAAGCCGGCGATCATCTCGTTGATGTTCAGCAGCAGCTCGCGTTCGCGGAAACAGTAGAGCATCACCGAGACCGCGCCCACTTCCATGCCGTGCGTGCCGAGCCAGACCAGATGGGAATTGATGCGCTGCAGCTCGGCCAGCAGCACGCGGATGTTCCTCACCCGTTCCGGAATTTCGAGGCCCAGCAGCGTCTCGACCGACATGCAGAACGCCATGCTGTTGGACTGCGCGCTGAGGTAGTCCATGCGCTCGACAAGCGGAATCACCTGCTGCCATTTCTTCTGCTCGGTCGTCTTCTCGATGCCGGTGTGCAGATAACCGATGGTCGGCGACGCCGAAAGAACGGTCTCGCCATCGAGCTCCAGCACGAGGCGCAGCACGCCATGCGTGCTGGGGTGCTGTGGCCCCATGTTGACGGTCATCGTTTCGGTGCGCAGGACGGGCATGCTCGTGTTCCGGCCCTAGCCTTCGTGCCCCTGGCGGGACAATCGATCGCGTTGCACGTTCTCCCGGAATTCCTGTTCGGTCACCTGCAGCGGCTCCGCCGCGTACGCGGGCCGCCTGATCTGCACGGGGAAATCCTTCCGCAGCGGGAAGCCTTCCCAGTCCTCCGGCATCAGCAGCCGGCGTGGATCGGGATGGCCGTCAAAGGCGATCCCGAACATGTCCCAGACCTCCCGCTCGAGCCAGTTCGCGGCGGGCCACACCCCGCTCACCGTCGCGACGTGAGGGTCGGCGCCGGGCAGCCGCACTTTCATCCGCAACCGCAGGCGATGCTCGATGGACACCAGCAGGTACACCAGCTCGAACCGCGGCTCACGCGGCCAGTAGTCGACCGCCGTGACTTCCGCGAGGAATTCGAAGCGCAACTCGGGCCGATCCCGCAGCGCCCGGGCAATTTCCACCACCCGCTCTCGCGGGGCATACACCGTCGTCTGCAGGTCGACGCTCGCGACGGCCTCGAACACGCCGGGCACCGCCTCTTCAAGCAGGCCGATGAGCGCGGACGACTCCATCTACGAAAGGCGCTGCTCGGCGATCTTCCGCTGGAGCTGGACGATGCCGTAGATGAGGGATTCCGGGCGCGGGGGGCAGCCCGGCACATAGACGTCAACGGGAACGACCTGATCGACGCCCTGCACGATCGCGTAATTGTCGAAGACGCCGCCTATCGAGGCGCAGGCGCCCATGGAGATGACCCACTTGGGCTCGGGCATCTGGTCGTAGATCCGGCGGAGCGCCGGCGCCATCTTTCGCGACAGGCGGCCGGCGACGATCATCAGGTCGGACTGCCGCGGGCTGCCGCGAAAGACCTCGGCGCCGAAGCGCGCGATATCGTAGCGGGAGCAGCTCATGGCCATCATCTCGATCGCGCAGCAGGCCAGCCCGAACGTGACCGGCCAGATCGACGACCGGCGCGCCCACTGGACCATCTTCTCGACGCTGGTGGTCAGGACCGGAATTTCGCTCTCGAGACCCACTTAAGCCACCCTTCGTCTTCGCTGCGCCTCGGCGGCGTCGCTCTTCTCGTTGCCCCAGTCGAGCGCGCCCTTGCGCCAGACATAGACGTAACCCGCGAGCAGGAGAAGCATGAACAACACCACCTGGATGAAACCGTTCCAGCCGAGGTCGCGCAGCGCCATGGCCCACGGATACAGGAACGCCACCTCGATGTCGAAGAGCAGGAAGATCATCGCGACCAGGTAGTACTTCACCGACTGGCGCTCGCGCGCGTCGCCGACCGGCGGCATGCCGCACTCGTACGGCGCACTCTTCTCCGGCGTCGGGCGGCTGGGACCGAACACGTTCGACAGGCCGACCGACACGAGCGCGAACCCCGCGCCCAGCACGATCATGATGAGGATGGAGAGCCAGCCCTGCATTCGTCAGAATTCCGGGGGCGGATCGGCTTGTGAACGATTTCCCAAGCTCAGAAGCCCTTATGCTATCGCACTCTACCGGCCGATTACAATGAACACTCATGCGCGTGGCGTGGTTCTCGCCCCTGCCCCCGGACACGTCCGGCATCGCCGCGTACAGTGCCGATGTACTCGAGCTCCTCGATAACCCCAATCACGGCTATTCGATCGACCGTTTTGTCGATCGACCCGCGGGCTCTGCAGGCCCGGGAAGCGAGCCGCCGCATCGTTCGGTATTCAACGCGCACGACTTCGTCTGGAAACAGCAGCGTGCGCCCTACGACCTCATCGTTTATCAACTCGGCAACGCCCGCTGGCACGACTATATGTGGGCGTACATGCTGGCCTATCCCGGACTCGTCGTCCTGCACGATATCCGCGTCCATCACGCGCGTGCCCGCAGCCTCCTGAAACAGGGACGCCCGGATGACTACCGCCGGGAATTTCGCTACGACCACCCCGATGCGCCGCCGGGCGTGGAGGAATACGCGGTCGAAGGGCTGAGCGGATCGATCTACTACTTCTGGTCGATGCTGCCGGCCGTGCTCCGCACCGCGCGTCTTGTCGCGGTGCACAACGCCCGGGTGGCCGCGGACCTGCGCGAGGAGACTCCGGGTCTGCGTGTCGACACCATTCGCATGGGTGTGCCTGCATCGCTCACGCGCGAGGCGTTGACGTCGGACGGCCGCGAAACCGTACGTCGCGGTCTGCACATTCGCGACGCGGCGACCGTATTTGTTGCCTTCGGCCACGTGACCGCTCGAAAAGCGCATCGAGCCGATTCTTCAGGCGCTGGCGGCGCTCGTCGCCACTGGAGCCGATGCGCATCTCGTGCTCGTCGGGCAGGCTACCGGTTTGCCATCGCTTCCGGCGCTGATCGATCGGCAGGGCCTTGCCGGCCGGGTCCACGTGACGGGGTACGTCGAAGACGACCGCGTCGCGGCGTATCTCGCAGCCGCTGACGCCTGCCTGTGCCTTCGCTGGCCGACAGCCGGGGAAACGTCCGCCTCGTGGCTGCGGGCGCTCGCGGCGGCGAGGCCGACGGTCGTGACCCGCCTGGCGCACCTCGCGGATGTGCCAACGCTCGACGCCACGACGTGGCGGCCGTCGCACGCGTCACAGGCGCCGGTCGCGATCTCGGTTGATTTGCTGGACGAAGAGGCGGGGTTGTTCCGGGCGATGAGTGCGCTGGTGTCGGACGGAGAGCTTCGATCGGCCTTGTCGCGCGCGGGCCACGAGTTCTGGTCGCGCGAACACACGATCGAGCTGATGGCGGAGGACTACAGGCGGGTCATGCGCGACGCCGCGACGCTCCCGGCGCCGCGGGTTGAAGGACTCCCCTCGCACTTCACCGCCGACTACTCGTGGCTGGTGCGCAGGATCTCAGAAGAGGCGGGGGTCGAAATCGCGTTCCCCGGACCGTGACCCCGTCGAACGAGCGTTTCAGGCTTCGAGAAGCGACGAGGTCTCGGCCATGCGGCGATCGATTTCGGCCATGGCCTGTCCGATCTGATCGCGCCGGCGCTCGTGCGAGGTCGCCGAGAACTGGCGCTCGAGTTCGGTCCGCGCGAGCCGCAGCGACTCGAGCTGCCTGACAGCTTCGGGATCGCGCACGTCGCGGAGTTGAGCCTTCGCGCGCTCGCGTTCCAGCTCTTCCATCCGTTCCTGTATTCTCGAATCCGCGTCGATTAATCCTTCGCCAGCATCGCCCATATTTTCACATTATAAGATGACTGCGTGACCGCGCGTTCCTCTTCCGACTCACTCGCGCTGTTTCATCCCGCGGTTCGCGCCTGGTTCGAAGCGAGCTTCGAAGCACCGACCCGACCGCAGACGCTCGGCTGGCCCGCCATCGCACGTGGCGAGTCAACGCTGATCCTCTCGCCGACGGGAAGTGGAAAGACCCTGACGGCATTTCTCTGGTGCCTCGATCGCCTGATGTTCGCGCCCCTGCCGGAGAAACTTCAGCGCTGTCGCGTGCTGTACGTTTCGCCCCTCAAGGCGCTGGCCGTCGACGTCGAACGAAATCTCCGCGCACCGCTCGCCGGCATTTCCCAGGTCGCGGCCTCCCGGGGTGACACTCACGTCCAACCTGTGATCGCCGTCCGTACCGGCGACACCCCGGCGGCCGAGCGGGCCCGCTTCCTCCGCGAACCCTCGGACATCCTTATTACGACGCCCGAATCACTCTATTTACTTCTGACCTCGAACGCCCGGGAAGCGCTTCGTTCCGTGGATACGGTCATCGTGGACGAGATTCACGCGCTCGTTCCGACCAAGCGGGGCGCTCATCTGATGCTGTCGCTCGAGCGCCTGGCGGCCTTCGCCGCCACCCCGCCTCAGCGGATCGGCCTGTCCGCCACCCAGCGTCCCCTCGATGAGGTCGCCCGGTTCCTGGGCGGCGCAGAAGGGGGCAGGCCGCAGACGGCTGCCAGCAGCCGGCGTTCGCGAGCCGGCAAACGGATCTCGGGCAAACGACCACTATCCGCGGAGCGGCGGGCGCCGGCCGCCACACTCGATCAGGAGTTCTCGGCGCACCGCACCATCCGCTACCGGCCCGTGACGATAGTGGATGCCGGCCAGAAAAAACGGCTCGCGCTGAGCATCCAGGTACCAGTTGAGGACATGGCCCGGCTGACCACGGCCGATGAGATCCCGAGCGGCCCGTTATCAGTCGGCGACACGCGGCCGTCCATCTGGGCAGCGATCCACCCGCGGCTGCTCGAGCTGGTTCGCACCCACCGATCGACCCTGATCTTCGTGAACAGCCGCCGCCTGGCCGAGCGGCTGGCAGGCGCGCTCAACGAGCTCGCGGGCGAAACACTTGTGCGATCGCACCACGGCTCCATCGCGCGGGAGCAACGGGTCGAGGTCGAGGATCTGCTCAAGAGCGGCTCGCTCCGCGCGCTCGTCGCCACGTCCTCGCTCGAGCTCGGCATCGACATGGGCGCGATCGATCTGGTCGTGCAGATCGAGGCGCCGCCCTCGGTCGCCAGCGGCCTGCAGCGGATCGGCCGTGGCGGCCACCAGGTGAACGCCGTCAGCGAAGGCGTCATCTTCCCGAAGTTCCGCGGCGACCTGGTGGCCTGCGCGGCGGTGGCCCGCGCGATGCACGACGGGGCGGTCGAAGCCACGCGCTACCCGCGAAACCCGCTCGATATCGTGGCGCAGCAGATTGTGGCGATGACGGCGATGGACACGTGGAATGCCGACGAGCTGTTCGACACCATTCGCCGTGCGGCGCCGTTTTCTGAACTCAGCCGCGGTGTCTACGACGGCGTGCTCGACATGCTGTCCGGGCGCTACCCCTCGGACGAGTTCGCGGAGCTCAGGCCGCGCATCACGTGGGACCGGCTGGCCGGGACGATCGCCGGACGCGAGGGCGCCAAGCGTGTGGCCGTCATCAACGGCGGAACGATTCCCGACAGGGGCCTCTACGGCGTCTTCCTCGTGGGCGCGGGCCCCGGCGCCGCGCGCGTCGGCGAACTGGACGAGGAAATGGTCTTCGAGAGCCGCCCGGGCGAAACCTTTGTCCTCGGCGCATCCTCGTGGCGGATCGAGGAGATCACGCACGACCGGGTCCTGGTGTCGCCGGCGCCCGGCGAACCCGGGAAGATGCCGTTCTGGAAGGGGGATCGCGCGGGCCGCCCCCTCGAATTCGGCCTGGCCATTGGCAAGCTGACGCGGGATCTGCTCCGCCTGCCGCCGGCCGCGGGCATCGAACGCCTGACGCGCGATCACGATCTCGACGCACTGGCCGCGGAAAACCTCCTGCAGTATCTGCGCGACCAGATGGCCGCGACGCGCGCCGTTCCCGACGCGTCGACCATCCTCGTCGAGCGCGTCCGCGACGATCTCGGGGACTGGCGCATCTGCGTGCTCTCTCCGCGCGGCGGGCGGATCCACGCCCCCTGGGCCATGGCAGTCGCCGCCAAGGTGCGCGAGGTCCGAGGCATCGACGTCGAAACGCTGTGGGGAGACGATGGGTTCGTGGTGCGCTTTCCGGATGTGGACGAGCCGCCCGACGTGGATCTGCTCCTGCCCGATCCGGACGACGTGCAGGCGCTCGTCGTCCGGCAGCTCGGCGCGACGGCGCTCTTCGCCGCCAAGTTCCGCGAGAACGCGGCGCGCTCGCTGCTGTTGCCGCGACGGCGGCCGGGCATGCGCACGCCGCTGTGGCAGCAGCGCAAGCGCTCGGCGGACCTGCTGGCCGTCGCCTCGAAGTTCGGGTCGTTTCCGGTGCTGCTCGAAACGTACCGCGAGTGCCTGCGGGATTTCTTCGACATGCCGGCGCTCGTCAGCACACTCACCGCCATCAGGAGCCGGAGCATCCGCGTCGTCACGGCGGATTCCGATCAGCCATCGCCGTTCGCCGCCTCGCTCCTTTTCAGCTACGTCGCAAGCTTCCTGTATGACGGCGACGCGCCGCTCGCGGAGCGGAGGGCGCAGGCACTCGCCGTCGATCAGGCCCAGCTCCGCGACCTGATCGGCGACGTCGAACTGCGCGAGCTGCTCGACGCCGATTCCATGCAGGCGCTCGAGCGCGAGCTCCAGCGGCTCGACCCGCGGTACCGCGCGAAAAGCCTCGACGGCGTCCACGACATGCTGCTCTCGCTGGGCGACTTGACGGCCGACGAACTGACGGCCCGCACGACAGGGCCCGACGTGGCGGCCATGGCCGACGATCTCGTTCGAGCGCGACGCGCGCTCGCGGTCCGTATCGGCGGCCAGGCCCGTTACATTGCCGTCGAGGACGCGGCGCGGTATCGCGATGCCCTGGGCGTCCCGCCGCCGGTCGGCGTCCCCGAGGCGCTGCTCGCGCCCACGCCGGATCCCCTCGGCAACCTGGTGAAACGCTATGCCCGCACGCATGCGCCGTTCGGTCCCGATGCGTTCGCCGCCCGCTACGCGCTCGGAACGGCCGTCGTGGAATCGACGCTGATGCGGCTGGCCGGTGACGGTCAGCTGGCCGAGGGCGAGTTCACGCCCGGCGCGGTGGGCCGCGAGTGGACCGACAACGGCGTGCTGCGGCAACTGCGGCGCCGGTCGCTCGCCAGACTACGCCACGAAATCGAGCCGGTCGAGCAGGCGGTGCTCGGGCGTCTCGCGACCAGCTGGCAGGCCGTCACCAGGCGCCGGCACGGCCCCGACGCGCTGCTCGATGTCATCGAACAGCTTCAAGGCGCTCCGCTCGCGGCGTCCATCCTCGAAACGGAAATCCTTCCCGCCCGGATCGCCGCCTACGATCCCGCCGATCTGGACGCCATCGCATCGGCCGGCGAGGTCGTCTGGAGGGGCATCGAGCCGCTGGGCGCGCGAGACGGACGGGTCGCGTTGTATCTGGCCGACCAGCTGCCACGGCTGCTGCCGCCGAAGGTCCCGGGCACGCAGGACGAGGATGCGCGCGAGACGGCCATCGTCGAATTTCTGCGCACGCGCGGCGCGAGCTATTTCGGCGCGCTGCACGACGCCGTCGGCGGCGGCTACCCCGACGAGACGGTCGCGGCGCTCTGGCGCCTGGTCTGGACCGGCGTGATCACGAACGACACGTTCCACGCCCTTCGCGCGTTCGCCCACGCGCACGCGCCGAGGCGCCGGCAGCGGAAGGCCGGGCCCGTGCCCTTCCGGTCGCGCCGCCTCGCGCCGCCATCGGCCGAAGGCCGCTGGGCGATCGTCCGCGGCGCCGAGACTGATACCAAGGGCCGCGCGACCGCCTGGGCGACAGCGTGGGCCCAGCAGCTGCTCGCCCGCCACGGGGTCCTGACGCGCGAAGCCGTCATGTCGGAGTCCTCTCCCGGAGGATTCGGCGTCGTCTATCCGGTGCTCAAGGCCATGGAGGAAAGCGGCCGCATACGACGCGGCTACTTCGTTGCGGGCCTGGGCGCGACGCAGTTCGCCCTGCCAGGCGCGCTCGATCTGCTTCGCTCGCTGCGCGATCCATCAGGCGGGACGGACGAAGATGCGCGGGTGGTGGTGCTGTCAGCGACGGATCCGGCCAACCCCTACGGCTCCACACTCAAGTTCCCCGCGTCGGGCAGCCGGAGTCCCTCGAGAATCGTCGGCGCGACGGTGATCCTGGTCGACGGCGCGATCGCGGCGTGGCTGGCGCGGGGCGACAGGCAGCTCGTGACCTTCCTTCCCGAAGGCGAGCCCGAGCGAACAAAGCAGGCCCGCGGCATCGCGCAGGTGCTCATCGACCGCGCGCGCGCGGGCGGCGACTCTCCGCGCGGCATGCTGATCGAAGAGATCGACGGCCAGCCGCCGGCCGCTCATCCGCTCGCGCCGTTCCTGGCCGCGGCCGGCTTCGTCGGCGGAGCGCTGGGCTTCCAGGCGACCTTCCATGCCCGAAGGTGACACGATCTTTCGCACGGCGCAGGCGCTCCACCGCCACCTCGCCGGACGCATCGTGACCCGCTTCGAATCAGTGTTTCCCGCCCTGACGCGGATCGATCACGATCGGCCGCTGGCCGGCCGCACGGTCGAGCGGGTGATCTCGCGCGGCAAACACATCCTCATGACGTTTTCAGGCGACCTCGTGCTGCATACCCACATGCGCATGCACGGCAGCTGGCACGGCTATCCGCCGGGCGCGAGGTGGCGGATGCCCGCGCGCGATATGCGCGTGCTGGTGGGGACGGCCGACTTTATCGCCGTCGGATTCAACGTGCCGGTTGCCGAATTGTTGACGGCGCGCGAACTGCTGCGCCACGAGGCGCTGCGCGAGCTGGGTCCGGATCTGCTCGATGAGCCGTTCGATCTGGAAACCGCGGCTCAGCGCGCGCATGCGGAAGGCGGGCGGGCCATCGCGGATGTGCTGTTGAACCAGCGCGTGGTCGCTGGTATCGGCAACGTCTTCAAGTCGGAGATCCTCTTCGTTGCCGGGATCTACCCCTTCACTCCGGCAGCGGAAATCTCGAGCGGCGATTTGAAACGGATTCTTGGCGTCGGGCGAGAGTTATTGCGCGCGAACACCACCAACCGCGGAAACGTCGCGCCGTCTCGAGGGAGGCGAACGCGCGACAGCCTGGACCCCGGCGCGTCCCTCTGGGTGTACGGACGGGCCGGCAAGCCGTGCAGGAAGTGCGGATCGGCGATCCAGGCGAAGAAGACAGGCCTCGACGCGAGGCTCACCTACTGGTGCCCGCGTTGCCAGGCGGCGTCAGGTGATGTAGCTGCAACGTCGTTCAAGCCCGTAGCCGGCGAACGTCCGCCAAGGCTGCCGGCGAACGTCTACGGCTTTGCAACGCTGGACGCTACGGCTTCAACGCTGGCCGTGGTGGTCGTCGTTCTGCAGGAGCTTCCCGTCCTGTTCGGTGCAGTGTGGCGATTCTTCGAGCGGCTCGGTGGACGGTTTCACCTCGCGCGCCGGCATCGTCCACGGTGCGGTCAGGACCTTCGGGTCGTCCACGGTCACCTGGTACACCAGGTTCGCGCCGTTCCGCCAGAAACGCTCGGTCACATGCATCGCGTCGCTGTGGAAGTAGCCGCCTTCCCCGAACCACGTGTCTTCGACGAAGCCCACCGCGTCAACGACCAGCACGTTGCCTTCCCACCGGCCGACCGAATCGCCGTAGTACGACGGATTCGGGTCTTTCCGGTGGGCGCGTCCGTCTGTCGGAATGATGCGGTACGGATCGCCGGAGATGTCCTCGTAGAGGAAAACCATCTCGTTGGGCAGTTGAATGATGCGGCGCGGCGACCCGATGCGCGGCACGCCGGGCTTGCCGCAATAGAAGACATTGTCGGTCCGGCTCTCGTGGTCGAACAGATCCTTCACCTTCGCCCGCAGCTCGGGCTTGTAGGACGGCTCGGGCGTGGAGGGCAGCGCACCCGGCACGGCGCCGGCCGGCCTGCGACCGCTGGCGTCGATGCCCTTCACCGTCACGGCGCCGTTGACCTGGCGCTTGATCGCGAGCGGCGGAAGGTCGATGGAGAACAGCCACGTGCCGCTCAAATCCGGATGGCTCGGTCGTCTGTCCAGCCGCCGGACCAGCGGCCTGTGCCGCCGCCAGCGCTGTCGTCAGGACCGCGATGACCGAAACGACGGAGAGATGTTTGTTCATCGTTGGACTCCCGCTATGGGGCGGCGGCCCCGGGGGCGACGAGCTCGAGCGAGTTGCCGTCCGAGAAGGTCAGCTTGACGAGGTACCCGTATTGCGAGCCATCTTTGGCGCGGTTGCCTTCGACGATGACTGTCTGGCCGATCGCTTTCGCGAGATCCGCGCGGCTCACACCCACGCGGCGGAACCAGGCGGGAGGATTGCTCTCGAATTTCCAGGCGGCATCGGCGCCGCCTTCTTTCGCATTCACAAAGACCACGATGTGGGGATTGACCCAGTCCACCTTCGTCAGCGTACCGGTGAGCGTCATCCGGTGCGTCATGTCGAATTCGGCTGTGGTGGAATGGTGCGCGGACGCAGGGAACGATCCCGCAATCAGAAGCGAGACCACAAGTAGAGCACGTCTCACGTTCACCTCCCGCCCGGCTGAAGCCGGACGCCACGGATGTACCCGCCTTCAGGCGGACGTAGCCAGCAGTGCCACCGCCGAGCGAGCGACCGGATCAAGGCCGGCGCCGCCGGCCTCACGATAGTGCGCGACGATCTCGTGCCTCATCCGGGGATCCCAGTAGCGCTTGATGTGGTTCGCGACGCCCTGCGCGGCCACGGCTCTTGTCGGCTTCGGCGTTGAAGAACGCGCCGATATCATTGGCCATCGACACGAGACGTTCGGCTCTCACGCGTGCGTGGCCTCGCGACCCTTCAACAGCTCGAGCTGGTGCTCGGTGAACTCGTGGAACCGTTTCTGCCACTCGGACGGATGGTTGACCTTGACGATTTCAACGGCCGTCACCTTGTACTCGGGGCAGTTCGTGGCCCAGTCCGAATTCTCGGTCGTCACGACGTTGGCGCCGGATTCCGGGAAGTGGAACGTCGTGTAGACAACGCCCGGGCGCACGCGGTCGGTCACTTTCGCAGGGAGCACGATCTCGCCGGAACGGCTCGTCAACCCGACCATGTCGCCGTCGTTGATGCCGCGCGTTTCGGCGTCGTGCGGGTGGATCTCGAGGACGTCGGCGGCCGCCCAGGTCGAGTTCTGCGTGCGGCGCGTCTGCGCGCCGACGTTGTATTGCGACAGGATGCGGCCCGTCGTCAGCAGCAGCGGGTACTTGCGCGTCGCGCGTTCCGTCGTCGGCACGAACTCGGTGACGAAGAACTTGCCCTTCCCGCGCACGAACTGGCCGACGTGCATGGTCGGCGTGCCTTCGGGTGCCGCGTCGGTGACCGGCCACTGAAGACTGCCGGCGCGATCGAGCTTCTCGTACGTGAACGCGCTGAACGTCGGCGTGAGGCGCGCGATCTCGTCCATGATTTCCGACGGATGGCGGTAGTGCATCGGATATCCGAGCGCGTTCGACAGCAGGATCGTGATTTCCCAGTCCTGGAAACCCGCTTTCGGCTCCATGACCTTGCGCACGGGCGACACGCGCCGCTCGGCGTTGGTAAACGTCCCGTCCTTCTCGAGGAACGACGATCCGGGCAGGAATACGTGCGCGTATTTCGCCGTCTCGTTCAGGAACAAATCCTGAATGACCACGCACTCCATGGCCTTGA
Organism: uncultured Acidobacteriota bacterium; assembly: GCA_963729215.1. Taxonomy (GTDB): domain Bacteria; phylum Acidobacteriota; class Vicinamibacteria; order Vicinamibacterales; family CAVVIG01; genus CAVQJU01. The sequence goes on from CAVSND010000006.1 coordinate 60,049, forward strand.
ACGCCGCGGTGACGTGCTGGGTGTCGGGATCGGACTGCGCCGGATCTTCACCCTGGATGTACATGCCCTTGAAGCTGCCGTCGAGGGCGGCTTCGAACATGTTCGGAATGCGGAGGCCCGGCTCGGCAAGAAGGGTTACGCCCCAGTCTTTCTCGAACGCCGAGCGTGTCGCGTTGTCCGACACGTGGCGGTAGGCGCTGAACTCGTGCGGGAATGAGCCCATGTCGCATGAGCCCTGCACGTTGTTCTGTCCGCGCAGCGGGTTGATGCCGACGCCCTCGCGGCCGACGTTGCCTGTGGCCATCGCCAGGTTGGCGATGCACATGACCATCGTCGAACCCTGGCTGTGTTCGGTGACGCCGAGGCCGTAATAGATGGCGCCGTTGCCGGCCGTCGCGTACATCCGTGCCGCAGCGCGCACCAGTTCCGGCTTCACGCCGGTGGACGAAGCCGTGTTCTCGGGCGAATTCCGCTCTTCGGCGACGAACGCCTTCCACTTGTTGTAGGAGTCGATCTCGCAACGCTCGGCGACGTAGTCGTCCTTGGTCAGGCCTTCGGTCACGATGACGTGGGCGAGCGAGTTGAACAGCGCGACGTTCGTGCTCGGCCGCAGCGGCAGGTGCAGGTCGGCCTTGATGTGCGGCGTCTTGACGAGCGCGATCTCGCGCGGATCGATGACAATCAGCTTCGCGCCCTGGCGCAGACGCTGCTTCATGCGCGACGCGAACACAGGGTGCCCTTCGGTCGGGTTCGCGCCGACGACGATCATCACGTCGGCTTTCATGACCGAGTCGAAATTCTGCGTGCCCGCGGATTCGCCGATGGTGTTCTTGAGGCCGTAGCCGGTCGGCGAATGGCAGACGCGGGCGCAGGTGTCCACGTTGTTGTTGCCGAACGCGGCCCGCACCAGCTTCTGCACCAGGAAGGTTTCTTCGTTCGTACAGCGCGACGAGGTGATGCCGCCGATCGAGTCGCGTCCGTACTTGGCCTGGATGCGCTTGAACTCGCTCGCCGCGTAACCAATCGCCTCTTCCCAGGTCACGTGCTGCCACGGATCGTCGATCGACTTGCGAATCATCGGCGTCGTGATGCGGTCGGGGTGCGTCGCGTAGCCGTAGGCGAAGCGGCCCTTGACGCAGGCATGCCCGTGGTTGGCGTGACCGTCGCGGTTCGGCACCATCCGCACGACGTCGCCGTTCCTCGACTCCGCATTGAAGGAGCACCCGACGCCGCAATACGCGCAGGTGGTCGTCGTCACCTTCGTGGGCTGGCCGAGCTGAATGAGCGACTTCTCCGCCAGCGCGCCGGTCGGGCACGCTTCCACGCACGCGCCACATGACACGCACTCCGACTCCAGGAACGATTCGTTCTGGCTCGCCGAGACCTTCGAGCCAAACCCGCGGCCCTGGATGGTCAGCGCAAACGTGCCCTGGGTTTCGTCGCACGCCCGCACGCAGCGGGAGCAGACGATGCACTCGGACTGGTCGAAGGTGAAGTATGGATTGCTCTCGTCCTTCGCCGCGCGCAGATGGTTTCTGCCGTCGACGCCGTACCGCATGCCGGTGACGCCGAGTTTCGCGGCCATGTCGTGCACGTCGCAGCGGGCGCTCGCGGAGGTCGAGCCGCAGTCGGCCGGGTGATCGGAGAGATACAGCTCCATCACGCTGTTGCGGAGCTGTGTCAGCTTGTGGCTCTGGGTGCTGACCTTGATGCCGTCGGCGACGAGCGTGGTGCACGAGGCCGGGTACCCGCGACGGCCTTCGATTTCAACCAGGCACAGCCGGCACGATCCGAACGCTTTCAGCGAGTCCGTGGCGCACAGCTTCGGAATGTCGGTCCCGGCCGAAGCCGCGGCGCGCATGATGGAGGTGCCTTCTGGCACCGTCACCGGCTTGCCGTTTATCTCCAGCGTGACGAGCTTCGCGCCCGATGCGGCCGGTGTCCCGTGATCGTGGTAGCCCGTTGAATACATTGGTGACTCTCGTAGTGCGGGCCTTCAGGCCCGCTGATGGCAGACCTGAAGGTCTGCACTACGTGGTGAAGTCCTCCGGAAAATGGCGCATCGCGCTCTGAACAGGATAAGGGGTCAGCCCCCCTAAACCGCAGAGCGAACCATTCAACATGGTATCGCAAAGTTCCTCGACAAGGGCCAGGTTGCCCTCGCGGTTCTGGCCCGCAATGACCCGGTCCATGACCTCCACGCCTCTTGTGGAACCGATGCGACAGGGCGTGCATTTCCCGCACGATTCGATGGCGCAGAACTCCATGGCGTAGCGGGCCATCCGGGCCATGTCCACCGTATCGTCGAACACCACGATGCCGCCATGGCCGACCAGGGCCTGGATGCTGGCAAACGCCTCATAGTCGAGGGGGGTGTCGAATTGCGATTCAGGAAGGTAGGCGCCAAGCGGCCCACCGACCTGGACCGCGCGAATCGGCCGGCCGGACGCACTGCCGCCGCCGTACTCGTACAGAATCTCGCGCAGCGTCACGCCGAACGCCCTCTCGATGAGGCCGCCGCGCTTGACGTTGCCGCCGAGCTGAACCGTCAGCGTGCCGCGCGACTTGCCAACGCCGAAATCGCGGTAGAACGCGCTGCCCTTCTGCAGGATGACCGGCACGCTCGCGAGCGACATCACGTTGTTGACGATCGTCGGCTGGCCGAAGAGTCCCTTGATCGCGGGGAGCGGCGGGCGCGGGCGGATCTCGCCACGTTTGCCTTCGAGGCTCTCGAGCATGGAGGTTTCTTCGCCGCAGATGTAGGCGCCGGCGCCCAGCCGGACTTCCAGATCGAACGTCTTCCCCGTGCCGCGAATGTTGTCGCCAAGATAGCCCTGCCCGTACGCCGCGGCAATCGCGGCGTCGAGCGCGCGATGCGCGTGCGGATACTCGCAGCGAAGATAGATGTAACCCTGCGTGGCACCCACCGCGATGGCGGCGATCGTCATGCCTTCGATGAGGCAGAACGGATCGCCTTCCATCAGCATGCGGTCCGCGAATGTTCCCGAGTCGCCTTCGTCGGCGTTGCAGGTCACGTACTTCTGCCCTGCCGGCTCGTCCATCACGGTCTTCCACTTGATGCCGGTGGGAAACGCGGCGCCGCCGCGGCCACGGAGGCCCGATTCGGTCACTTCTTTGACGATCTCCGCCGGGCTGAGCGCGAACGCCCGCATCAGTCCCTGGTAGCCGTCGTGCGCCAGATAGTCGTCAAGGCTGACGGGATCGGTGACGCCGACGCGCGCGAAGGTCAACCGCTGCTGCTTCGCGAAATACGGCACCTCTTCGACCAGTCCCACGCCCAGCGGGTGTTTGCCGCCGGTCAGAAAATCAGCATCGAACAGCGAACGCACGTCGGATGCGGACACGGGGCCGTAGCCAACGCGTCCCTTCGAGAGCGCCACCTCAACGAGGGGTTCGAGCCAGACCATGCCGCGCGTCCCGTTGCGGACGATGGTGATGTCGATCTTTCGGGCGCGCGCTTCATCGGCGATCGCCACGGCGATCTCTTCGGCGCCAAGGGACAGCGCCGCGGCATCCCGCGGGATGTAAACCGTCGTCGCCGCCACTATCGCTTCTCCCACTGAGAGAGGATCGCGTCGAAGCGATCGGGGGTCACGCGGCCGTACAACTCGCCGTCAACCATGACCGCGGGCGAACACGCGCAATTGCCCAGGCAGTAGACGGGCTCGAATGAGAACGCCCCGTTCGCGGTCGTCCCGTGAAAGTCCACGCCGAGCTTCTGCTTCGCGTGAGCCTCGAGCGCCGGCTGGTTCATCGACTGGCAGGCCTCGGCGCGGCACATGTAGATCGTGTGGCGCCCGGGCGCATGGTCGCGGAAATAGTGATAGAAGCTGATGACGCCGTGGACCTCAGCGCGTGACAGGTTCAGTCCATCCGCAATGAGCGGCACGGCTGCGGGCGGCACGTAGCCGAGCGCTTCCTGCACGGCGTGAAGAATCGGCAGCAGCGCGCCGGGCTTCTCTTTCAGGCGCGCAACGACACTGGACACGGTCTCCTGAGTCTTGGCATCGAGAGGAGGCATCAACCGATAGTTTACTTGATTGGGTGATGGGGTGATTTGGTGATGGGGTGATGGAGTGGTTTGGTGATGGGCGATAGGGGATCAGACTGAGTACGACCGGGATGGCATCCGTTGTGCCGATCGTTGTTCGATGAGCGTTCAGGCCGATCAATTGCAAGAGCGCGCGATGCGGTTCGCAGTCGATGTTTGTGCCCTGATCAAGCTATTACCACCCGAGGAGCCGGGCGCGACGGTCCGCCATCAATTGGCAAAATCTTCGACCTCTGTGGCAATGAACTATCGCAGTTCTCGCCGTGCGCGATCGCACGCGGAATTCACGGCGCGAATCGGGATCGTCGCCGAGGAGGCTGACGAAAGCCTCGGATGGCTGCAATTCATCCGACGAGCTCGCCTGATCGACTCTCCACAGCTGGGACAGCTTCTCGCTGAGGCAGAGGAACTTGTCCACATTTTCGCCGCGGCGGCGGGCACCGCCCGTCATCGACAGCGCACGGAGTTCAAGTAGGACCCAATCACCCCATCACCAAATCATGCGATCACTCAGATCACCAAACTTATCGATCACCCGATCACCACTTCACCCAATCACCCAATCAACGAAACATCTGACTGACCAACGCGAGCGTCTTGTAGATGCCCCAGGCGGTCGGGATACCGGCCAGCAGCCAGCCGATCGCCACAAGTCCCCACGCTCCTGATTCACCCTCCCCGGCCGTGCCGTGCGCCTGCGCCACTTTGCGGCCAGGCGCCAACGTGAACAGTCCGCGGTCGACGGGCCGGACGGCGAGATTGCAGATCAAGCCGGCGCCAAGAAACGCGACGAGGACGTACATCGTGAACGTATACGCGTTCGACGCGGCGACGCCGTGGCTGATCTGGAACTCACGCACGTAGTTGACGAGGACGGGACCCAGGATGCCGGCGGTGGACCAGGCCGTGAGCACGCGTCCATGAATGGCGCTGACGTTGCCGACGCCGAACATGTCCGCCAGGTACGCCGGAATCGTCGCAAACCCTCCGCCGTACATGGTCAGGATCACGCAGTAGACGCCCACGAACAGCGCGAGGCTTCCAGTGGCGCCGGTTGTCGGCGCCGACGCATACAGCAGCATGCCGAGGGCGAAGAACACGGTATACGTCACCTTGCGGCCGATCCGATCCGACAGCGACGCCCAGAAGATGCGTCCACCGATGTTGAACAGGCTCAGCAGCCCGATGAAGCCGGCCGCCGCCGACGGCGTCACGCGGCCTTTGAAAATCTCCTGAATCATCGGCGACGCGATGCCCAGCACGCCGATGCCCGCCGTCACGTTCAGGCACAACACGCCCCACAGCAGCCAGAACTGCTTCGTCTTCCAGGCGAGATCGACCGGAACCGACATGGAGTCCGCGCCGGTCGCGTGATCGGCAGGCGGCGTCCAGCCGGCCGGCCTCCAGCCCGGCGCCGGCAGCCGGTAGCCGAACGCGCCGGCCATCATCGCGACGAAATAGATGCCGCCGAGCACCAGGAACGTCTGCCACACGCCCACCGAATCGGGCGTCGCGAACTGCTTCATCAGCGCGTCCGCGAGCGGCGTACCGATCATCGCGCCGCCGCCGAACCCCATGATCGCCAGGCCCGTCGCCATGCCGCGGCGGTCCGGAAACCACTTGATGAGCGTCGAGACCGGCGAGATGTAGCCGAGGCCGAGCCCGCAGCCCCCGATGATCCCCGAGCCGACCCAGAGCATCCAGATCTGATGCAGATAAATACCGGCAGCGGACACGAAGAACCCGCCGCTCCAGCAGCACGCCGACACCACGCCCGCTTTGCGCGGCCCCTCGCGCTCGACCCACGCCCCGAACAGCGCCGCCGATGATCCCAGCATCACGAAGAACAGCGTGAACATCCAGCCGAGCGTGCTGATTTTCCAGTCGTCCGGGGCGGATGCCGTGATCCCGATGGCCCGGCTGAGCGGCAGCCAGAACACGCTGAACCCGTACGCCATGCCGATGCACAGGTGAATCGCGAGCGCCGCGGGAGGCACCAGCCACCGGTTGAAACCGGGGCCGGCGACGATGCGCTCCCTGGAGAGCACGTCAAGCATGAGGGAGCGATGTGATGCGTTCGGGGTGCGCGTAGATATTGAAGTTCTTCCCGCGCAGGAATCCGATCAGCGTGATGCCACAGTCTTCTGCCAGTTCGACCGCCAGGCTCGACGGCGCGGATACGGCCGCCACGAGCGAAATGCCGGCGATGAACGCCTTCTGGACGATCTCGTACGACGTGCGGCCGCTGACAAACAACAGGTGCTCCGACAACGGCAGCCGCTCGGCCATCAGCATTCGGCCGACGACCTTATCAACCGCGTTGTGGCGGCCGACGTCCTCGGCGATCGTCTCGAGCCGGCCGTCCCGCGCGAAAAGTCCCGCAGCATGAAGACCGCCAGTCTCCTCGAACACCGCTTGCGCCTGCCGCAGCCTGTCCGGAAGCTCGAGCACCATGGAGGAAGGCACCGTCCACGCCGATGTGAGCGGCGGCAGATCCGATCGAAGCGATTCGATGGTCAGCCGTCCGCACAAGCCGCAGGAGGAGTTGGTCGTCACGTTCCGGCGTTCGGCCAGCAGTTCCTCGAGCGCATCGGGCGATCGGTTGGCGAGCCTCGCGTTGACGATGTTCTCCGGATGATCGGCGGCCGGATCCGTGCAGTATTCGATCGTGCCCAAATCGTCCGCGCTCTTCAGGACGCCTTCGGCGAGCAGAAACCCGGCGGCGAGCTCGCGATCGGCTCCCGGCGTGCGCATGATGACGGCAAACGGTCGGTTGTGCAGCCGGACTTCGAGCGGTTCTTCCGTTGCGGCTCGATCGCGGTCGACCACTCGGACACCGTCCCTGACCCGCACAACTTCCACGCCGCGAAACGCCTCGGGCATGAGCACATTCTATAGGTCCACGGGTCCACAAGGTCCACGGGGTCCACGGGTCCGGTTTCAGGTCGACACGGACCTCCGGACGATGCGCACCTGGACCCAGTGGACCCGTGGACCCGCTGGACCCTGTGGACCGTAGAATGTAGGGATGCCTGACGTCTCGTCGTTCGACATCACCTCCCCGGTGGACTTCGCGGAAGTGGACAACGCGCTCAATCAGGCGCGCAAGGAGGTCGGCCAGCGCTACGACTTCAAGGGCGCCACGGCCGAGATCACCCTGAACACCGCGGAGAAAACCCTCACGCTCCTGACGGACGATGAGATGAAGATGAACGCCGTGTGGGAAATCGTGCAGACACGACTGACCCGCCGCGGCGTCCCGGTAAAGAATTTCAAGGACGCGGATTCGGAACCCTCCGGCGGCGGCAAAGTCCGGCGGCTCATTACGATCCAGCAGGGCCTCCCGATCGAGGCGTCGAGGGAAATCATCAAGTTCCTCAAGGACCTGAAGCTGAAGAAAGTGCAGGCCTCGATCCAGGCGGACCAGGTGCGCGTGAGCGCGCCGTCAAAGGATGACCTTCAGCAGGCGATGAGTCATCTGCGCGGCCACGACTTCGGCGTTTCGCTGCATTTCGGAAATTACAGGTAGACTGTCTCGTGGCTCGTGGCTCGTGGCTCGCAAAAACTGTAAAATGAACCCCATGACGATCAAATTTCCGGTTCTCGTCCTCATATCAGCAGCGGCCCTGGCTGTCGCGACGGCCGGCGCGCGTCCGCGCGCAGGCACCCGCGGGCAAGACCACGAATGACGGTGTGTTCACCGACGCCCAGGTCAAGAAGGGCGGCGATACCTACCAGCAGCAGTGCGCGGCCTGCCACGATGCGCAGCTGACCGGCAGCGGCACGGCCCCGGCTCTGGCGGGCACGGATTTCAGCGCCAACTGGAAAGACGAAACGGTGGGTTCGCTGTTCGAGCGCATCCGCGCCACGATGCCGGCGGACAACCCCGGCAGCCTGCAGCGGCCCCAGGTCTCCGAGCTGGTGGCGTTCATCCTGAACTTCAACAAGTACCCGGCCGGACAGACCGAGCTGGCGTCCGACTTCGAAGCCCTCAAGGCGATCAAGATTTCGGCGGTTAAATAAAACAATAGAGGTTCAAGGGGTTCGAGAAGTTCAAGGGGTTCGAGAGGTTCGCAGGACGCAGAAACTCGCGGCGAAGCGACGAACCCTTTCGAACTTCTCGAACCTCTTGAACCGTTCGAACCTCTCGAACCTTTCCTTCAGCGTCCACCCCCCTGTAATCGCGCGAGCGCCTCGGCGAACTCCTTCCGATCCGGATAAAGCGAGGCGCCTTCGATCAGTTTCTGACGCGCCTCGTCATACCTCCTGAGCTGAACGAGCGCCATCGCATAATCAAACCGTGCCTCGGCCATGCGCGGATCGATGGCGATAACCTGCGCGAATTGGGTCAACGCGGCGTCGGGGCGTCCGACCCGCTGCAACATCTCGCCGAGGCGAAGCCGCGCATCGAGGTAGGTGGGTTCGTACCGCACCGCCGCCGAGAAGCGGTCCGCGGCTTCCTGGTATCGGCCGCCTGTCGCCAGCAGGACGCCAAGGCTGTAGTGCGCCTGCGCGAACCCCGGCGACAACCGGACCGCAGCCTCAAATTGCGCGCGCGCTCCGCTCGTATCGCCCATCAGCGATAACGCCGTGCCGAGCTTGTGGTGGAGCGACGCGCTGTCCGGCGCGAGCTCGAGACCCTTTCGGAAGTGCTCCGCGGCGGTCTTGAAGTCGCGGCCGTCAAGCGCGCGAATCCCCTCGTTTTCTTCGGCCACGGCGCTGTGCAGCAGCCCCCGCAGCTGCACCATCAACGGGTCCGGAGGACCGACTTCGACGCCTCCACGATGGCTGAGGTGCTCTTCGGCCCGTGCCGTGTCTCCCAGGCCCCGATACGCCAGCGCAAGTGGATAGTGAACGATCGTGGCTCGGGGATCCGCGGCGAGCGCCTGTTCGAATCGATCGATGGCGCCACGATAGTCGCGTTTGGCCAGAGCCGCGCGGCCGAGGCCAAACTGCGCGGCCACCAGGCGAGGCTGAAGGGACAGCGCCTGCACGAACAACGGCTCCGCGCGCTCGGGCTCGCCGAGGTCGAGGTGCACGCCGCCCAGCCAGACCAGCGTGGCCACGTCGTTTGGCCGCAGCTGAAGGGCACGCTCGAAGGAGGCGGCGGCCTTTCCCAGCTGGGCCTTCGTCATGTACACGTGACCCAGGTAGTAGGGCCATCGCACGTCGTTCGGCGCGAGGGATTGCGCGTGCAGGTAGCAGGCCTCGGCAGCGTCGAAGTATTCGGCGGCCAGCAGCAAGTTCCCCAGATCTCCGTACGCCGCGCCAAGTTCGTCCGGGGGCGCGTGATTTTCAATCCTCGCCGTCAGCGACCGGTAACCGTCGGTCATCTGCTGCTGGACCGGCTTCTCCATGCGGGAAAGCTCGGGCAGCGCGACCGGCGGTAAGCTGCTTTCGGCCGGTATCGGCGCGGCGGCCGTCTTCGCCTCGGGCGCCGTCTTCGGCTCGGGCGAACAGGCACACAACAGCAACCCCAGCGCCAGGCGCCGCGCACACCAGGGCAACCGCCCGCGGAACGCTCACTTCCCTTCGCCTTCCTTGAGCGTGGTGTACCGATCGATCGCGGGCGCGCTCCATTCCTCGGTCGTTCCGTCCGGCCACCGCACCCGGACGCGAGCCGCGCGTGCCGCAGGACCGAGTCCGACGACGACTCGCGGGTCGCTAGCCGACGCGTAGCTTCCATCCGATCTCGCCCTGCGCCACAGGACCGAACCGTCCTCGCGAACGATGTCCCACGCGTGCGCCCAGCATATCCCTGGCGGTCTGTCTGCCGACCAGACGCAGCCCGATCCAGTGGCTGCGGATGGCCGACGTTGTTCATCAGCAGCCGCGGCTTGCCGTTGTTGTTGGCCACCAGCACGTCGACGCCGCCATCGTTGTCGATGTCGCCGAACGCGGCGCCCCGGCCGACTTCCGACAGCGTAAACGCGGCGCCCCCGCGCGCGCTCACGTCCTCGAACCGGCCGTTGCCCAGATTGCGCAGCAGCAGCTTCCGCTGGTGCAGCGGAAACGGATCGTTGACGCGCCTGAGCGCCTCGATCGTCTGAACGGCGCCGTTGACGATGAGCATGTCGAGCCATCCGTCGTTATCGATGTCGAACCACGCGGCGCCGAATCCCGTGTACGGACGGCTGGCGGGACCAAGTCCCGATCTCGCGCTCTGATCTTCGAACAGCCCAGACCCGTCGTTCACGTAGAGGTCGTGGCCTTCGCCCGTGAGGTTGGTCACGAACAGATCTTCGTCGCCGTCGTTGTCGAAATCGCCCGCGTCGACGCCCATGCCGGCCTTCGGCTTCCCGTGCGCGCTGAGCGCGGTTCCCGACAGAAGCCCGGTGTTCTTGAAGGTGCCGTCATGCTGATTGATCCACAACTGGTTCGGCTGCCCGTCGTTCGCGACGTAGAGGTCTATCCAGCCGTCGCCGTTGAAGTCGGCGGTCGAGACACCGAGCGCCGGCCCAAAGTCGCGCGCGATTCCGGATGACGCCGTGACGTCGGTAAACGTGCCGTCGCGATTGTTGTGAAAAAGCCGGCTCGGCTGCGGCTGGAACACATTGGGCGAGCAGTAGTCAGGCCTCCCCGACGGGCTGAAGCAGGGCATGCTGGACGCGAGCCGCCAGTCGAGGTAGTTACCCACGAACAAGTCGAGCCATCCATCGCGGTCGTAGTCGAGAAAAGACGCGGACACGCTCCACGACGGATCATCCGTCCGGCTGCTCCTGGATACGTCGGTGAAGGTGCCGTCACAGTTGTTGCGAAACAACTGGTTCGGTCCCAGATTCGTCAGGTAGAGATCGATGCAGCCGTCGTTGTTGAAGTCGCCCGTCGCTACGCCCATGCCGTAGCCGCGCGCGACGATTCCGCTCGCCTCGGTCACGTCCGTGAATCGCACCGAGCGGGTGCCGTCCGGGTTGATGGTCAGGTCGTTCCGGAAGAGCCGGCCCCTCAGTGCCTGCGAAGCGGAGCCCGCGCCTGGCTGGCCGAGGTTCCCGCTCTGCACGAGATAGACGTCGAGATCGCCATCGCCGTCGTAGTCGAACAGCGCGGCGCCTGGGGCAATGATCTCGGCGTAGTGAAACTTCCCCGTCATCCCGTTGACGTGCGTGAAGTTCAGTCCGCTTTCCTCCGCGCGGTCGGTAAACCAGTCACCACTCCCTGCCGGAGGTCTGGTGGCAGCGGATGAGACGGAGTCCTTCGTGGGGAACGGCTCCGCAGGCGGCGCCCGCGGCACAAACAAGAAGGCAGAGGTGTACGAGTAGCTGCGCGAGGCTGGCGAGCGATAGACGGCGGCAAGTTGCGGGGCACGACAAGGGCGGTGGTCAAGAGGGTCATTCAGAGACGTGGGCTAGGGAAGTGTCTTGCTGGCGGAGGAGTGGAGCAAGTATCACGTCGATTTCGATGATAGGAGTTCTCACTGTAGTCATAGTCAAGAGCAAGGAAGGCAACAGAAATAAGAGGACGGCATTTGAGTATTAGATGCTGTGAGACGGGAAAAACCGGAAGAGAGCGGGGCAAACATGGCGCAATCGAAAAAGAAAGAAAAACCCGCCTGAGGAGAAGGCGGAGTGCCGGAACGCGGAATCGCTGATCACCATACCGACTGCCGAAAGTGTCAGCACGAAGATGACGAAATGGTGCACGCACGTGAGTGAGGAAAACCGGAGTATGAAGGCGGGAACGGAGCCAATCTATAGCAGATAGAGTTTAGATTTGAAGGTTGGGAGAGGAAGATGAGTATATAAGAGAGAGGTAGAGGATAAGGTAACCATCGCAGCTCTGACCACCTGATGCACAGACACGCTCGCTGAGGTGGGCCACGTTCATATAGCCGTATGCAAAGACCTGCGTCCGATGAACCTCGAATGATGGAAACGGAGTCAGCAGACGCAGCGCGAAGCTGCCAACGGATTGAGTAGTCGTTGTACACGATTCTTCCGTTCATCGCATACGGGACAATCATGACGCCCATCCACTGCCGCAGCCACTGGAGGTTCGGAATTCCCGATCCGAAGAAGACGGCGGGCACCAGCAGCGAACAGGCCACGATGGTCACCACGCCGCAGAACGCGACGCACCAGCGCCTCCTCCACAGAAATAGAGACGCGATAAAGACGATAGGCGTCACCTTGACCGCCGCACCAAGGCCGATGAGGGCGCCCGCCCACACGTCGGCGTGAGCCGTCTCGCGTTGAGCGAAGTAGAGCCCGGCCACAAGCGGCAGCAACGCCAGAAAGTTGACCTGCCCCTCCTGCATGTCTACGACAACGGGCAGCCACCAGCCGGCAAGGATGAGCACCAGCGCGGTAGCGTTCAGTCGTATGCCGGATCCGGCGACGATGGCCGTCGAGAAAAAAAGGACGAGACAGGCGAAGGGCAGTTTCAGACAGACCCACACGAACTGCGCAACCGACCGAGGCAGCATCGAGAACGGTGCGAGGATGAGGAGGCTAATCGGCGGAGTCGGCAGCTTATCGTTGACATACGGCTCGTGGCCTCGCACGAACCCGGGGATCAGATCATCCAACGATCGAAGTCATTGAACTGAACGGACACGCCGGCGCGGGACCGTTGTTGGAAAGCGACGATCAGCGTTATCAGCGCGGCTGCAGCGACCCACACATAGAGAGGTCGCGCGTCGTGGATAGCCGCGGCCCTCATCGCGCGGACACAAATGTTGCGCGACAAACAGATCCGCCTACTGCGAAGGTTCGAGGACGCGCAGCGTTCTGTTAGACGCGAGACCGGAGCTGACGATCTGTTTGCGGCCGGAGGGCCAGTCCACCTCGACACGCCTCGACCGAAGAGGCGTCGCCCAGGCCGAAGTAGAGCGGCAGGACGCTCTGCGAGAGGTACCCGGACTTTGCCGTCGTTCCACTTCGTGTAGCACGCTTCCCGCCGGCGCGGACGCGGACGGTGGCGCCGAGCCCGTCGCGGTTGGAGGTCGGACCCGACCAGGCGCGACGCTTCAGCCAGTGGATCGCGTTCTTCTGGGCGAGGTCGCTGACGAAGACCTGCGGCGCGGAGTTGAAGTCGTTGGTGACGATGTCGAGATCGCCGTCGTCGTCGAGATCGAAGATCGCGGACGGACCGGCTGCCGAGCGCCGCCATGACCGGTGATCGTGCCCGTTCGGCCCTTGCAGAACTGGCGCTTCTCGACGTCGGTCGCCGCCGCGCAATCGAACTCGAACCACGGCGGTGTGCGTTGTGTCCGCCCTTGCGCGGTTCGACGCCGAGGATGAACTCGCTGTCGAGCGAACTTCTCGCCGCGGTCGTTGAAGAGCAGCGAATTGATGCCGTAGCGGAACGGAAAGTTCATGCGACGACGCGATGAAGACGTCGTCCCAGCCGTCCGCGTTGAGATCGCCGACGCTCGGCCCCCAGGGCCAGTAGTTCTCGACGCCGATCGCGGTCGGAGACCTCCACGAACTTCGCCGTCGCCGAGGTTGTGGAAGAACGCGTTGCCGAAGATGAACTTGTTGGCGCCCCCCTGGAGGAACTCGTCCGGCCACTGCATCTGCGACTTGAGCTTCTCGCGGTCGGGCCCGATCGTCCTCGCTCATGTCCGAGTGCATGTCGGTCAAGAGCAGGTCGGGCCTGCCGTCGTTGTCGTAGTCGAAGAACTTGATCCCCATCGTGCCCCACGGGGTCTTCGGGAAAGATCTGGCGCGGTCTTCTCGACGAACTTCTTCCCCTTTCTGGTTCTCGTAGTAGTGGTCGTCCCCCTGCATGTTGAGCACGTAGAGGTCGGGCCACCCGTCGCCGTTGACATCGGCGACCGAGGCATCGCCGCTCCAAGCCGCGTCGCCGAGGACCATGTCCGTCGAGACGTCCTGGAAGTGCTTGTGGCCGAGGTTGTGGTAGAGGATGCGCGGTTTCAGCAGCGGTCGGGATAGAGATGCCCGCTGAAGGCGTCCGACAGGCCGATGTAAGCGCCGCCGTCGCCCCGTCGGTTCTGATCGTGTAGCTGGCCGACATTGCAGAAGATAGAGGTCGAGCAGGCCGTCACGGTCGAAGTCGAAGAAGACCGCGCCGGAGGAATGGCCGACATGATCGACGCCCGCCGCCTTCGAGATGTCCGTGAAGTGGCCTGCCCGTCGTTCTCGAAGAGCACGTTGCCGCCGCGGACGGTCGTCACGAAGAGATCCTGGTCGCCGTCGTTGTCGATGTCCGCGAACGAGGCTGTCGACGCTGACGCGGTCGGCGAGCGAGACGCCGGCTTCTTTCGTGATGTTCGCGAATCGGCCGTTGCCGAGGTTTTTCCAGAGCTCGTTGCCGCCGAGCTGGTTGACGAAATAGATATCTGGCAAGACCGTCTCCGTCCACGTCGGCCACAGCGATGCCGTTGCCGTGGTCGTAGTGGATCGGCTTGTAGTATAGCGCGGCGTCGTCCACGACGCGGTTCACGAACGTAATGCCACTCTCCTTGACCCGATCGACAAACTGGAAGTCGTACGCGACCTTGAATTGATTGAGCGTCGCGCGCTGCGCCCTTGCGCGGGCGGCAAGCGTCTCGACACCGATATCAGGATTCGGGGACCAGACCTGTGGCGACTGCGCGGCTACGGCCCCACCGAGAACGAGCGCCGCCAGTCCGTACCTCATGGATTGGATTATACCGAGGCATTCATGACGCGAGCAGGCGGGCCTTGAACAAAGCGAGGACCCGCCCCCCGTCTTCGACGGAGGGCGGGCGAGGACGATCCGCTGACTAGAAGTCGAACGTCCAGGACACCTTGAGCAGACGCGGTGCAAAACCGAGCTTGGCGCCAGCCACGTGGTGTAGGTAAAGCTTGCGCTGCTGACCAGTCCGGGTTGAACATGTTGAAGACATCCAGGCTCAGGTTCGAGCGCGTCTGGCCAAGGCGGATAATCTTGCCGAAGCGCAGGTCGATCTGATTGAACCGAGTCGTAGTAGGCGATCTGGGCTGGACCAGACGACACGGCGGTCGTCCAGTCGGGAAATCGCGCCGTCCGGCAGGCGGCCAAGACCGCCGCTGTGAAACCGGCCGCGCCAGATCGGTGTTGGCGCCGCGTAGTTCGCCCCTCCTCGATGCCGGGAATGCTCTGATACGAGGCCCCGATTGCACTTCGACCTTCGGAACCGTGTAACGACCAGGAACTTCACCTGCGGCAGCCACTTCTGGTCCATGTGGCAATTCCCAGAGTTGCATGACACCCAGGACGCCCACCGCCAGCATTTCGACCAGCGCCTTGCTCCCGCCTTTCGCCGGATCCTCCACGTCGCAGTAGTCCGTCGTCTGGTGGCCGGTGCTCGTCCGCCCTGGAAGATGATTCCGTGCGGCAGCCTGGTTTCAGGCCCACGTCGAACCCGAACCAGTGGTCGATCACGTTGCTGCCGGGGAACATCGTGTCCGAGAGACCGGTGAAGGCGGCGTGGCAGGACGCGTGTCGTTGATGTTGTAGAAGCCGGTCGTGTTGATGTCGCTGGCAGCGGCGTTCCCCCCGAGGACGCCGGGGCTGGCGGAATGACGGACTGCGTGACGCTGTATGGTGAAATCGGTCGCGGCGTGGATCGTGTCGTCGGTGACCAGGAAGTTGCCGAACCACCGTCTGAAGACGCCGCCGTTGACCGAGACGCCGCGGCCGAGTTCGTGCTGGGCGCTGACGGAGAACTCCCAGCTATAGGGCCGCTTGCCCCAGCCGTAACGGGCATCGTCGTGCACGGCCGAGCTGAGGCGTGGGCGATGTGGCATAGAGATGGCGTCGGGCCGACGGCACGGCGCTGCAGGTGTCGACCTGTTGTTCTTTCGCCAGTCTGCGTGGGACCCTGAGTCGCCGGATTCGTCAGGTCGCAGTCGGGTATGTAGTTCTTGTTGTTGTCAGTCCAGTTGCGCGTCGAGGTCAACTGGATTCGAGTGCTGAGCGGGCTGGCGGAGTCCACCGAACCAGCGCCTGACCGAGAACGTACCGCCCACGTTCGCTTTGATCGCCGTCTTCCCGTCCCAAACACATCCTATGCCACCGCCACCTTCGGCGTCCAGTCCTTCATGCGATCGTGCTGTATTCCGGCACGTCGTAGTTGCGGTTCGGTGTCAAAAGCGACGGATACAGGTGGAACGAGGGATTCTGCGAATCGAACCAGTCGATGCGGAAGCCCATGCTGAGCGTCAGCCGGTTCATCGTCCACTTGTCCTGCACGAAGATGCCGCCCTCGTTCATCGATTTTGACCTGCCGCATCGTCGGACATCCTGACTGAATCGACGTGGTCGCGGGGTCATAAGCCGGCCGTTGACGATTCGGGAGAGCGGATCCGTGCATCCGTCCGAGCGCAGGGAAAGACTGTCGGCACCGGAATGCCAAGCCCCGCTCCGTTGTTGGCCAGCGTATGACGAGGCTGTAGGGCAGGACCGAGTCGTTCACCACCAAGGAAGGCGCCGTTGAGGAAATCCATGCCGGCCTTGAACGCGTGAGAACCGGTGACGTAAGAAGCCGCGAAATTACCGCGGTAGTTCGGGTTGTGGCTCCCCGTGTCGGTCGCTCCCACGTGCCCGTGGTAGTTCTGAATGATCTGCGTGTAGTTCGGCGTGAGTGTCTGGGGGTTGAGATCGGTGATGCCCACGGCCAGCGGATCGGCATAACTCGAATCGCCGAGCTTCACGCCCCACGTTTCCTGGTGGCGCCAGAAGCCGGCCTCGAGCAGGAACTTGTTGCTGACGGGCGACGACCACTGGACCAGATTGTCCGAGAACGGAAAGAAGTACGTCTGGTTCAGCACTTCATGCGAGCTTGTCGTCGTTCCATTGACGGCCGTTCGCTTCTTGTTGTTGTAATACATGCCGATCTTGTTCTTCTGGCTCACCTGCCACGTCACGCGCGCGGTCTGCTCCCAGAAGTGGCCGCCGCCTCCGACGGTCGTGTCGAGCGGCAAATTCGTGTCCGGCGTGTACTTCACCGTCGTGGCGTTGAGCAGGTTCGAAGCCGTCGAACCGACGATGAAATTCTTGTTCGGGTAGGAGTTCGGCACTTCGTTCATCGCCTCTGTCCAACGCGCCGTCAAGAAAAACCACAACTTATCCTTCTTGATCGGACCGCCGTAGCCAGGGTTGTAGTCGTAGACGTGCCTGAGCGCACCAGGCTGAGCCACGAGGCCGCGGCAAAAGAGGCTCTCGATGGGCGTGCAGGAACCCGACGCGTCCTTACTGCCCGTTGAGTAATTGGTGCCTTGCATCCCGCTGGTCGCACCAGAGGCGAACATCAACCCCTTGAAGGTATTGCCGCCGTCGCGGGGCACGTAGTTGATCTGCACGCCGCCGCCGGCGAGCGACGCGTCGGCGCCGGAGGTATTGACAGACATTTCCTGCATCGCGGTGAAGCTTGGCGAACTGCTGAGCGATTCGCCGAAACGAATCGTCGTCGCGGCGGAGAGGCCGCCAATGGTCTGCCGCTGCTCGGCGGGCTTGCCGCCGTGGATTGCGAGGTCGGTGAACGTATCGCCGGCCGTGCCGCCGACGTCCTGCGAGCCGAGGGCGTTGGCGTTGGCGCCGCCGACGCTACCACCTGCGCCCAGGATGATGCCCGGCTGAAGCGCCGCGAGGTTGATGCCCAGGCGTCCCGTTGGGATCGCGTCAACGACTTCCTTCGTGACGACCTTCTGAACGGCCGCGCTCTGCACGTCCACGAGCGGCGTCTCACCGGTGACGGTGATCGTCTCGGCCACCGAACCGACTTTCAGTTCGGCATTTATGGTTGCGACGAATGAGCCGGTCAACTCGAGCCCGTCGCGTTTAAAGGTGTTGAACCCGGTCAACGAGAATGTGACCGTGTAGGACCCGGGAACGAGCTGCGTGATCTGATAGAGGCCGGACCCGTCGGTGACGGTTGACCGCGTTTTCTCGATAAGCGCCGGGCTCGAGACTTCGACCGTAACGCCGGGTAGTACCGCGCCGGAGGTGTCCTTGACGACACCTGTGACGGACGCCTGCGCGTAGACCGTCGCCGGGGCAAGTACAAGCGCCGCCAGCGCGATCCACCCGAACCTCAAAAGTCCTCGCATGCCTGTCTCCCTTCCTGTCACTGAATCGTGACGGGCAAATGACATCGTGGTTTTAATGCCGCACTTACATGGAGTCAAGGCAAATCCCGTTCAAGAGCCCACCGCGATGCCGGCGATCCAACCGATTGGAGCAGACGTCAACTCACAGGCTGACAAGTGCCAGCGTTGCGTGCTACTTCACGCCCCCGACGCGTCCGTCCCGTGATTGTCAGTCGATTGGGTGATCGGCGATTGGGTGATTGATTGGGTGATCGGGTGATTGGGTGATGCGCGCGAATCGATCGGCGGTACTCTCCCTTTTCTCGCGTGCTATTCAATTCTGCACGTTTGAACTTTCCAGTTTCCCCGGCCGTCTACGGGGGAGGGAGACCGGTCGCACGCTATGCAAAGGGTCGTCAGCATCAACCTGAACGGCAGCGTGTATCAGGTCGAAGAGAACGGCTACAACGCCCTCTTCGCCTACCTTGATGCGTCGGAAGTCCGCCTGAAGGACAACCCCGACCGGGCCCGGTTGCTCGCGGATCTCGAGCATACGATCGCCGAAAAGTGCCGGGCATCGCTCGGGTCCCCACAGCACCGTCGTCACCGCGGCGGATGTCGCCCGCATCCTGGCCGAAATCGATCCAATCGGAGCACCTGCGGCACCCGAAGAGCCGGCGAGATCAGGTGCCGGCAACCGCGCGCAAGACTCGAAGGGCGCGAAGGCAGGAACCCCGCCGGGCGACCAGACGCGAACATCTCCGCCACCGCACAAGCGCCTCTGGCAGATCCGCGAAGGCGGGATGATTGGCGGCGTCTGCCTGGGGCTGGCCACCTTCTTCAACATCGATGTCACGCTGGTCCGCATTCTGTTCGCCGTGTTCGCCCTCGCGACCGGGGGCTGGGGCATCCTGGCGTACCTGGGCCTGATGTTCATCCTCCCCCGCGCCACGAATACCGCGGAAGCCGCGGCGCCTGCTGAAGGTCCCGCCACGCACCAATGGCCCTGGGACGATGGGTGGCCGTGGGAGATGGATGGCCCTGGGACAAGCACGGGTGGCCGTGGGACAGGCCTGCCGCGCAGCCGATCACGCGCGACGATCGGCGCGAGTGGCGGTATCAGCGCCGCGAGGCGCGCCGGGAAGCGCGCCTGGCCTCGCCGCCGCCATCTCTTGCCGGCACGATGGTCATCGCGTTTTTCATCATGCTCGCGTTCGGATGGCTCGCGTACTGGATGCGCGGGTCGTTCGTTGGCATGGGCGGCTGGCCGCTCTTCTGGGGCGGCCCGTTTTTCTGGGGCGCCCCGCACTGGGTCGGCATCGTCCTGTTCTTCATCTTCTTTCGTTTTCTCATGATGCCGCTCCGTGCCTCGCGCTGGGGCTGGTACGGCCACCCGGCCTACGGGCACTACGTTCACCCGTATAACCCGTGGCTGGCGATGTGGCACGGCATCATCTGGGTCGGCACGATGATCTTCTTCATCTGGCTCGCCTACGAATACATCCCGGGCTTCCACGAGTTCATCCGCCAGTTCCAGACCTCCTGGCCGAACGGCCGTTTCGACGTCTGACGCGCGCGTTCTTGGGCTAGAATCGGGCCTTCATCCGAGGATGCCCAAGCCATGCCCACTCCACAGATTTCGATCGCCGCGAATTGCTGAAGAGAGCGGCGGCCCTGGCCGCTGTCACTGCGGGAGGCGCGGCGTCCGGCGCCGCCGAACTGGCCGCTCAGGCCGACGCCGATACGCTGCACTTCTTCCCGGCGGGCTTCAAGCACGAGAAGGTGCAGACCTCGGGCGCGACGATCAACGTCGTGAGAGGCGGCGACGGTCCGCCGCTCCTCCTGATCCACGGCGCACCGCAGTCGCACGTCTCGTGGCACATCGTCGCGCCGCAATTCGCCAAGGATCACACTGTCATCATGCCGGACCTGCGCGGCTACGGCGACAGCAGCAAGCCGGCCGACGGCGAGAACCACGCCAACTACTCGAAGCGCGCGATGGCGCTCGACATGGTCGAGGTCATGAAGCACTACGGCTTCGACCGCTTCCCTGTCGTCGGCCACGATAGAGGCGGCCGCGTCGGGCAGCGTCTTGCCCTCGATCATCAGGAGAAGGTCTCGCACCTCACCGTGCTCGACATCGTGCCGACCTACTACCTGTATACCCACGTGACGCTCGAGTTCGTCCAGGCGTACTACCATTGGTTCCATCAACTGCGGCCGGCGCCCGTTCCGGAGAACGAAATCTTCAAGACCAACGAAGCGGCGAAAGCACGCGCCACCGATCCGATTCAAATCGAATGGCTGCGGACGGCCTCGACGATGGAAAACATCCATGCGATGTGCGAGGACTACCGCGCCAGCGCGTCGATCGATCTGCAGCACGACAAGGCCGATCTGGACAAGAAGATCACCTGCCCGCTGTCCACGCTCTGGGGTGAACGTGGACCGATGGGCCGCCTCTACGACGTGCTGGCGATCTGGAAAGAGCGCGGAACGAAGGTCAGCGGCAAGGGTCTGCCCGGCGGGCACAATTTGATGATCGACACGCCAGACCAGGTGATCGCCGAGGTCCGAACACTGATGAAGATGACTTAGGGTCCACGGGTCCACAAGGTCCACAGGTCCACAGGTCCACGGGTCCAACAGGTCCACGGGTCCACAGGTCCGCGGTCAGACCGCGGAAGATCGGCGGCGTCAGGTTGTTCGCGGTAACCTAGTAGCTGCCTTAATCGCCCGGATTGCGAGAAACTGCATTGCTGGCCATCTCGGTGAACGAACTGAAGTAGCCGCGTTCGATTGTCCATCGCGCAGGCTGTTGTGGGTTTCCGTCAGCGATCCGCGAGCGACTCTGAGAAACGGCGAACTCCGCGATCGCCGAATCGTCCGAATCCTTCTGCGATTTGCGCGTCACGGAGGCCGCTGAATCGCGAACCTGATCGCGGAATCTTGAATCTCGATGCGGGTCCTGTAGCAGTCACTTCAAACACGGCCCGCTGCAGTTCGTTTGCCAGCTGCCAGACGACGGACTGCACGAGATCTTCGTATCGCGACACGCAGTCACGGGCGATCAACGCAGCAACCGATGGACCGCTGCCGCCGATCTTCGTGGCGTGAATGGATCGCCTGGACCGTCATGGACCGCGTGGACCTATGGACCGCGCGGACCCGTGACGTGGACCCCGTGGACCCGTGGACCCGTGGACCCTGTGGACCTGTGGACCCCGTGGACCCTGTGGCCCTGTGAACCCCCGCGTCGCGGCCGTAGTATAAGAACTGCCTGAACATTCACCGGGAGATCCCTCGTGAAAAAGCTGCTGCTGTTCATTCTCGCGATCACCGTCTTTTCAGGCGTTGTCTCGAACGCCCAACAGGACGTCACCGGAACCTGGCAGGGGACGCTCCAGGCCGGACGGGACTTGCGGACCGTGATCAAAATCACGAAGGCCGACGCGGAACTCAAGGCCGTCTTGTACAGCATCGATCAGGGCGGCGCCACGCTTCCGGCGAGCGGCGTGACGCTGACGGGATCGATGGATCTCAGGTTTGCGATCCCCGGGGTCGGCGCGACATACGAAGGCCGCGTGAGCGCTGACGGGGCGTCGATCGCCGGGACGATGACGCAGGGGGACAAGCCGTTGCCGCTGAACCTGACCCGCGCAACCGCCGACACGGCGTGGGCCATTCCGGAACCGGCGGCACGTCCCAAGGCGATGGCCGCCGATGCCAACCCGTCGTTTGAAGTCTCGACGGTCAAACCGAGCAAGCCGGACACTCCGGGGCGCGCCATTACCATCAGGGGACGCATCTTCACCACGTTCAACACCACGCTGAGCAGCCTCGTGACGTTTGCCTACGGGATTCACCCCCGCCAAATCACGGGCGCACCGGAATGGGTGGAGCACGAGAAGTACGACGTGACGGCACAGCCCGAAGGCGAGGGGCAGCCGAATGAGAAGCAGTGGCGCTCGATGCTTCAGAAACTTCTGGCCGATCGCTTCAAGCTGTCCTTTCATCGCGAGAAGAGAGAGTTGCCGGTCTACGCGCTCGTCGTGGACAAGAACGGCTCGAAACTGACGAAGAACGACACCGACCCGAACGGCCTGCCCGGGCTGTTCTTCCGCGGACTCGGCGTGCTGCCCGCGCGGAACGCCACGATGGTGGACTTCGCGGGCTTGCTGCAGACGGCCGTCCTCGATCGGCCCGTGGTCGATCAAACAGGACTCGCAGGGCGGTTCGATTTCACGCTGACGTGGACGCCGGACGAGACGCAGTTCGGAGCGCTCGGGATCAAGGTCCCGCCGCCGCCGGACGGCGCCACCGCGCCCGGGCTGTTCACGGCCGTCCAGGAGCAGCTCGGCCTGAAGCTCGAGTCCACCAAAGCGCCGGTGGACGTGCTGGTCGTCGATCGCGTCGAGAAGCCGACAGAAAACTGAGTCACAAACGGGGGGAATCAATGAGACGACTGGTAATCGCATGTGCGGTGATGTTGATGGGCGCGGGGTACGTCATGGCCGGGCAGGCGCCGCCCGCCGGACAACCCGCGCGTGGTCCCGCTCCTCCCACGCCGGCGTGCGGGCCGAACGTCGCCATGAAAAACGTCGCGAAAGATTCGCGCTGCTTCGAGCTGCGAACGTACACGGTCCGCGAAGGCAGTTCCATCGACCTGCTGCACTCACGGTTCCGGGAGCACACCAATGCCCTCTTCAAGAAACACGGCATGACCATCGTCGGCTTCTGGCAGCCGGTGACCAAATCCGATCAGCTGATCTATCTGCTGGCGTACAAGGACGGCGCCGCCAGAGACGCGGCGTGGGCCGCGTTCGGCGCCGACCCTGAGTGGGTCAAGGTGCGCACGGAGATGGCCGTCCAGGTCCAGGTCGACAACGTGTTCATGAGTGCAACCGATTACGGCCCTCTGAATAATCACGAGCGCGCGGGCGCCGGTGCCGATGCATCGCGCGCCCGCCATTTCCCGCAGCGTCACCTCGCGAGTCAACTCGACCTCCACGCGCCCTCGCGCCTCTGAGAACCCCTTGAACCTCTCGCACCTCTCGAACCTCTCGAACCTCCCGAACCTCCCGAACCTCTCGAACCTCTCGAACCCCTCGACCCCCTCGCGACCCTCGAACCTCTAGCGCTCCGCCCTCAAATAGTCCGCGAACGCTACATCTCCGCTCGATAGTGACGCACGGCGCTACAGGCGCCGGGGAGTTGAGCGCCGATCTTCACCTCTGCAGCCCTACTTGCAGCAGGCTCTGGCACGACGAGGACATGGCAATGGGTTTGCTCTACCTGAGGTGACCGGGTCGCGCCGACTCGGCACGAGGCACGGATGAGAAAGCGATCGCCGGTCACATACATATGAAAGGTTTGCGCTCATGCATGCGCCACTGAAAGTTGCGTTCGATCTTCGCGCCGCACTCGACGCGGACGCGACGCCGTACAGCGTCGCGAGCTTCCGGCCGAAGGACGTCATCTTCCTGCAGGGGGATCCCTCCGACAGCGTGATCTATGTCGAGCAGGGAAACGCCCGGTTGACCGTGACGGCGTCGAACGGCAAGGAAGCCACGCTGGGGCTGCTCGGGCCGGGCGCGTTCCTGGGCGAAGAGGTGCTCGCCGGACAAACGGAGCGGCCCGCGACGGCTACCGCCATCACGGACACGATGATCCTCGAGATCGAGAAGATCGAGATGATCAGGCGCCTGGGCACGCCTCATGTCCTGTCCGAACGCTTTATCGCGCACATGCTGGCCCGGCACATCCGGCTCGAAGCCGACCTGATCGATCAGCTGTTCAATTCGTGCGAAAAACGTGTCGCTCGCACACTCCTGCTCCTGGCGGGGTACGGCGAGAGAAGTCAGCCGCACATGGTGCCGCCCGTTTCGCAGGAAGTCATCGCCGAAATGGTGGGCACATCACGCTCGCGCGTGAACCTGTTCATGAACAAGTTCAAGAGGCTTGGCTTCATCGAATACAGGGACGGACTCAAGATCAACCCGTCCCTGATGACCGTCGTGCACGACTAACCTTGGAGTGGAATCATGAGACGCGCGTTCAAGTTCATCGTCGCATCGGCCGCCGTGGCAGCCATCTGCGCTCCCGCGCCGGCCCGTGCCGACGGTTTCGTGAGCCCCTGGGCTGCCGTGCAGTTCGGGGGACGGATCGACAACGTTCGCGAGGACGTCGACCGCGGCCGGGGCGCATTCGGTGTGACCGCCGGCGGGATGGGTGCGGGCGTCATCGGCGCTGAAATCGACTTCGGGTACAGCCCGAGCTTCTTCGGCACGGAGAACGACTTCGGCAACAACACGGTCATCGACGTCATGGGCAACATCATCATCGGCGTTCCGATCGGCGGCACGACCGGCGGCGGCGTTCGCCCGTACTTCACTGGCGGAGTGGGCCTGCTTCGGTCGCAGATCGACGGCGGGACATTCTTCAACGTCTCGTCGTCGACCAACGAGTTCGGCTGGAACGCGGGCGGTGGCGTCATGGGTTTCTTCAACGACCACTTCGGCCTGAGGGGGGACTTCCGCTACATGAGAGCGTTCAGCGGCGACATTGTTCATGGCCTCGATCTTGGCAAATTGAATTTCACGCGCTTGTCCATCGGGGTCGTCATCCGCTGACGCCGCACGGGTATAAGTCATGGCGCCTTCACTGAACCTCAGCCCGGCGCGCGGTCCGTCCACATGGGAACGGATGGAGCGCGAGTCGCAGCGCGACAAGTTCGGCATGACGCTGATTGGGGCTGGTTTGTCCCTGCTCGCCGTCGGTTTGCTTCTTCGCCCGTGGGGACGGCGTCCTCTCGCGGGCGTGAGGCGCCGCAAGCCAGCCGACGATGGCGTGGACAGGGCGTCGGCTGACTCGTTTCCCGCAAGCGATCCACCGTCTATTCCGGCGGCCGATTCAACAACAAAGGAGGGGTAAATGCTCTGGACGATTTTCGTACTGCTGATGATCATGTGGCTGCTCGGGATGGCGACGTCTTACACGCTTGGCGGTTTCCTGCACATCCTCCTGCTGCTCGCTATCGCGTCCGTGCTGATTCAAATCATCCAGGGACGCCGGCCCGCCTGAGCCGGCGACACCCAACGATCGGCGACCGCATCGAGGTTCTCGATGCGGTCGTTTCCCGCCTTCGAAGGGTTCTAGAGGTTCCAGAGGTTCCAGGGGTTCCAGAGGTTCCAGAGGTTCCGCGGTCCACGAGTTCCGGGCTACGAGCCACGAGTTCCGGGCTACCAGCCACGAGCTACGGGCCACGAGCTACGAGCCACGAGCTACGAGCCACAGTCGACGCCGCCGCATTGGGAGATTCGTTCCCAAGGCGGCGGCTGTCGTATCCGCTCAGTACCCGCACGACCCCTTCGGGATCAGGCGAACGCTGTTGTTGAATGCCTTCGCGCTGACGTTGCCGAGGTTGTCGTGCACCGTCAACGAGACGGCCATGGTGAACCACTGCGTACCGTCCGGCAGCGGCGGCGGGGGAATCAGCGCGCAGCTGATCGCCGGCATCGTCAGGATAGCGCTCGTCGTCGTCTGGCTGACCATCGTGGCCACGCTGAACGTCCAATCCCACGCCGTAATGGTGCCTGGCGCGGTTGACGTGCTTCCGTTGAAGGTGCAGTTCAGCGTCGTGCCGTTGTTCGCGAGCGTGCACGTATCCGTTTCGGTCGGACCCGTGACGCCGAAGCGGGCGGTCGCCACGGTCGGAGGCGTGACCTGCAACGCCGCAGTCGCGGACGATCCTCCGTAGGATGCGGTGAGCGTGGCCGGCATGACGCCCCCGACCGCTCTCGTGGACACAGTGAACGTGCCGCTTGTCGATGCCGACGGCACGGTCACGCTCGCCGGCACCGTGACGGGATCGCCACTCGACAAGGCGATCGCCACACCGCCGGCAGGGGCGGCGCTGCTGATGACGACCGTCCCCGTGACGGAGTCACCTCCAACGACTGTCGACGCGCTCAGTGTCAACGCCATCACCTTGAGCGCCGGCCCCGCGGCGACGGTCACGATTGGTGATTGGCGCGTGACGCCATTGAGCGATGCCGCGATGATGGCCGTTCCCGCGGCGACAGCGGTGACTGTGATCGTCGCGCTCGATTCCCCGGCGGCGATCGTCGCGGGCGTCTGCACGACGGCCACGCCTGAATTGCTGCTCGACAACGCGACGGTCACGCCGCCGGCAGGAGCCGGTGATGTCAGCGTGACCGTGCCGGTCGACGTGCTGCCGGCGTTCAGGTTCGTAGAGACAAGCGCGACGCTGGCGATTCCGGCTCCCGTTGACGGGCCGGCCGGTGAACTGGAACTGCTGCAATGCATCGTCGACAGCGCAAGAACCAGCGTGGCGAATCGAACGACACTTGGTCTCAAGGCAATAAATGTCACTGAAGTCTCTCCTGCCCAGCTGATGTGCAAGAGGCGAGCCCGTCAGCACGAACGGCCCAGCCTCAGCACACGGTGGCGTGTTCTTTGCTCTTTGCACACCGGGGCTAACCATTCATGTCGAAACGACACCCAACGGACAAAGAGTCCGACAAGACGCCAGTCAACATCGACGATCTCGAAGACGAGGCGCCCGTCACACCGACTGATGAACCGCCGCCCGTGCCCGTGCGCGATCCGCCGAGCGACGAACGACCCAAACCGCCACTCACTGTCTGAAACCGATACAGGCTGTCGATCATCTTTGTCGATCACTCTGCGGGATCGCCGCGAATTCCCGGCTGACGGATACAGGCGTGTCTCCTGGCAATCGACGTTGAGCCGAAGCGCCTGGTTCGACGTTCATGGTGGGCGGGATGCCGGACGCGCACGCTGTTTCTCTCGTCGATCGACAGGCGCGCAATCAAACAGTTATGCCAGGACGAAAGGATCGCGAGGCTCGCGCTGTGCGCGCGTTCGGCGAGCGAGTTGGTGCACGTGCTTTTGGAAAGCCGGAAACGATGCCGACGACGATCCGTGTGTCGAGCTGCGGCTCTACCTCAGCGCCTGTAGCCGAACATCGCTGGCATCGCCCTTGCTCACTTTCAGTGGTAACCCCGCTCGGCCGCCGTTCAGCCGGCCGACAGCCGCTGCCAAGCTCCTTCATCCCGGGCGGGAGGCGAACCGTCGCCTCCCGACACGCCTTTCTTTTTCATCAACATGCGGCGCGTTCGCTCGCACTTCGCCCCGATTGAACCCGTTCGCAACACGGCCCGCTGGCGTAAATCGCTACACCCTTCGTGTCGACAATCGCGCAGCTCCGCGTTGCGATTCATTACATAGCTGCAAATAGCTCCGGCAACCTCATTCGTCTTTCATGGCACAGCGGTTGCTCAAATCTCAACAAATGGCTTCTACGTTCACCCGCAAAGACCTCATTGCCAAACTCAACGAAGATCTCGCTCGCGAGTATCAGGCCATCATCGCGTACGTCGTGTATTCGCAGGTGCTGAAAGGCGCCGAGTACATGGCCATCGCCGGCGAGCTCGAAACCCACGCGCAGCAGGAACTGCAGCACGCCCTCACGATTGCGAAGCACATCGACTATCTCGGCGGCATGCCGACCGTGCAACCCCTTCCCGTGAAGGTGTCGGCGAAGCCCAAGGAGATGTTGAGGGCCGACCTCGATAACGAGAACAACACGGTCATCGCCTATCGAGAGCGACTGCGGCAATGCGAAGACCTGTCGGAATTCGCGATCGCCGAAGACATCCGCGAGATCCTGCGCCAGGAACAGGAACACCAGATCGATCTCGCCACGGCGCTCGGGGAAAATGTGCCCGATCTCTCCGGTTCAAAACGCCCCGCACGGTGAATCGGGCGCAGTGAGCGTGAAGGACATCGCGTTGACCCATCCTCGCCCAGCGCTGGTCGCGGCCAACGGTGTTCGCGACGACGAGCCCGCGGTCCAGGCCGTCGTCGAGGTGGATCAACCCGGGGCTCTCGCGATGCGCGTGGTTGCCGGGGTCGCCCTCGTCGCGGGCCTGTGGTGGGGAAAAGTCGTCCTCATTCCGATCGTCCTGAGTGCGCTGATCAGCTACGCGCTCGAGCCGCTCGTGGCGCGCCTGCATTCCTGGCACGTGCCGCGCGTGCTGGGTGTGCCTCTCGTGTTGACGATCCTTCTGGCAAGCGGCGTCGCAGTCACGTACGGCCTGCGCGCCGAGGCGGCCGCGTTCATCGAACGCCTTCCCTCCGGCGTCCATGTGGTTGCTACGGCTATTCAGCGCGCCGCGCGCGGCACACCCGGCACGGTGACGCGAGTCCAGCAAGCGGCCGACGAGCTCGAGAACGCCGCGAACGCAGCGACCGGCAAGAGACGCGACGGCGTAACTCAGGTACGGATTGATGAGCCCACGTTCAGGTGGTCGAGCTGGCTCTGGCAGGGATGGCAAGGCGCACTCGAATTCGGGGCGCAGTCATTCGTCGTGTTGTGCCTCGTCTACTACCTGCTGATGGCGGGCGATCTCTACAAGAGAAAGATCGTGCGCATGGTGCCGACGCTTGCCGATCGAAAAGTCACCGTCGGGATCCTCGACGAAATCAACCGGCAGATCGAGCGGTTCCTCTTCGCGCGCGTCCTGATCAGCCTGATCGTCGGCGTGGCTGTATGGCTGTCGTTCCTCCTGATGGGCGTCGAAGAGGCGGGCATCTGGGGTGTGATCTCGGCCGTGCTCTACGCCGTTCCGATCGTCGGGCCGACGGTCGTGGTCGTTGGAGCGGCAATCGCCGCATTTGTGCAGTTCCGCTCCCTGGAGATGACGGCCGCGGTTGCCGGCGTCAGCGTGGTCATCGGAGCCCTCGAAGGCAACGTGCTCACCCCGTGGCTGATGAGCCGGGCCGGCGATATGAACGCCGGCGCGGTATTCGTCAGCCTGATGTTCTGGGGATGGATCTGGGGAGTCTGGGGCCTGCTGCTGGCCGTTCCGATTATGGCGGCCGTCAAGGCCACCTGCGAGAAGATTCCTGAATTCCAGAACGTGGCAGAACTACTGAAGAAATGAATGGACGCAGACCGTCGGCGGCCAATCGGACGATCCGCGCGTCAATTCATACACCCGGACACGGGCTATGACGGAAATGTGAACACGCGCCGTGCTCAGTTCGGCTCAACCGTTGTCTGCGGAGTCAGCAACATCCGTATTTCCGACCACAGCATTTCCGGCAAACAGGGCTTGGCGAGAAGGCCGTTGCAGCCCGCATCCCGTACGTCCTGGCGTGATGCAGGGACCGCGGTCAGCACGATGATCGGAATGTCGCGAGTGACCGAGGCCTGCTTGAAGCTCTGCCGTAGCAGCCCAGCCATTAAGACGCGGCATGGCCAGATCCATCACGATTACGTCTGGTTTCTTGCGCTTTGCCAGCTGGACGCCGATCAAGCCGTCACTCGCCGTGTAAACCTGACAGCCCATCACGGTCAAGTAATGCCGATAGATGAGCCTGGCATCGAGGTCGTCGTCCACCACCAGGACGACGGGCCGTTGAACGGTTGCCAGACTCTGCTGTTCCATCTCGTTGAGATCGCTCCGGAACTGGCCCTGCTAGCGGCTGGATTCTCCGAATATCGACAGCAACTTCCCTGCCGCGAATAACTTCCCCGTAACGTGGCCAGCTCCGCAGCGGGCGGCGCATCGCTTGCAACAGCCCGGCTCGTCCCTATGCGAGGCAATCTCCGACTACTCGTGCCCCTGCTTGCTGTGCTCGCATTGCTCTCGGCGTCGTTTGCCTACTACCAGGTGTCGATGGAACGCGACAGCCTCAGGAACGAGTTCCAACGCCGCGTCTCCACGCTCGCCGAGGGCCTGGTCGAGACAGCTCAGCCATTGCTCGCCAAAGGTGCGTTCGCCGACCTGCGCCGCATCGTCCAGCGAAACAGCAATCAGGAACGCATCCTGGGGATGGCGATTTACGACGAGGAAGGCAGGCGCATTGCCGCAACGGAGCTGGAGAAGCTGACCCAGCCCTTCGATGCATTCGCGCTCGTGCAGCAACATCCCAAGGGGATCGGCTCGATCGTGCGGGCCGGGGACAAGCCGCTGTACTGGTTTGCCATGCCGGTCTATGAAGACCAGCGTCTGCTTGGCGTGGTGGCCGTGGTCTGTGACGCGAGCGAGATCGAGGCCCAGAGCAACCGCATTCTGCGCGACACGGTGCTCCATACAACGGCCCAGACGCTCGTGCTCATCCTCGCCGTCCTGCTCGTCCGATCGAGCGTCGTTCGTCAGCTTCAGCACACGACGGCGTGGATCCGGTCCGTGCGAACGGGAAAACTCACGCTGCCGCCGCAGCTCCACCACAACGTCTTCCGGCCCCTTACCCGCGAAGTGACGGACCTCGCCAAAAGCCTCGATGCCGCTCGGGCACAGGCCGAACAGGAAGCGCGGCTCAGGGACGCCCACGAATCCCGATGGACTCCGGAACGCCTCCGCGTGAGCGTGCGGGCCAAACTGCAGGGCAGTCCGCTCTTCGTGGTGGCCAATCGCGAACCGTATATGCATGTGCTGGGCGAGTCGGGTGTTTCCGTACTGGTGCCTGCGAGCGGTCTGGTGACGGCGATGGAGCCCGTGCTGCTGGCGTGCGAAGGCACGTGGATCGCTCACGGCTCGGGCAATGCGGACCGGACCGTCACCGACGAACAGGATCGCGTGCGTGTCCCTCCAGACCATCCTCGATACACGCTGCGCCGCGTCTGGCTGACGAACGAAGAAGAGAAAGGCTACTACCAGGGATTGGCGAACGAGGGGCTCTGGCCGCTTTGCCATATTGCTCACACACGCCCGACCTTTCGTCCGGACGACTGGCAGCAGTACCAGGCCGTCAACCGGAAATTCGCGGACGCCGTGGTCGAGGAGATGCACGCCGCCGAGCATCCGGTTGTGCTCGTGCAGGACTACCACTTTGCCCTGTTGCCGCGGCTCCTGAAAGAACGGCGGCCGGACGCCCGGGTCGCGATCTTCTGGCACATTCCCTGGCCGAACCCGGAGGCGTTCGCGATCTGCCCATGGCAGGGCGAACTGCTCGACGGGCTGCTCGGGGCCGATCTGATCGGCTTCCACACGCAGTTCCACTGCAACAATTTCCTGGAAACGGTCGAGCGCAGCCTGGAGGCTCGCGTCGAGTGGGAGCGGTTCGCCGTCAGCCGGAACGGCCATACGACGACGGTGCTGCCGTTTCCGATCAGCGTCGCGGCCGCCGAGAGCCCGTCGGAACAGGAACAAGAGGACGGGGGCGACCCGCCGACGGTTCGTGCGAATCTGCGGAAGCAGCTGGGCGTGGAGGGTCTGTTTCTTGGCGTGGGCGTCGATCGGGTGGACTACACCAAGGGCCTCATCGAACGGTTCCGGGGCATCGAGCGGTTCCTCGAAAAATTCGATGCCTTCCTGGAACAGTTCACGTTCGTGCAGATCGCGGCGCCCAGCCGGACCGACATCACACGCTATGCGGAGTTTCTGCGCAGCGTGGAAGCCGAAGCCGAACGCATCAACCGCAAGTTTCAGCGGCACTCGTGGAAGCCGATCGTCCTGCAGGTACGGCACCATTCGCACGAGGAGATCACGCGCTACTACCGGGCCGCGGATTTCTGCCTGATCACGTCGCTGCACGACGGCATGAACCTGGTCGCCAAGGAATTCGTGGCATCGCGCAGCGACGAGGACGGCGTCCTGATCCTCAGCACGTTCGCCGGCGCGGCGCGGGAGCTTCCGGACGCGCTCATCGTCAACCCGTACGACATCGACGCCCTCGCCGACTCGATTCATCAGGCCATCGACATGGGTCCTCGCGAGCGTGGCGCCCGGATGCGGCGCATGCGGCAGGTCGTCGCCGAACACAACGTGTATCGCTGGGCCGGGAACCTGATCTCCGAGTTGAGCGGGATTCGTGTCGAAAAGGCCGGAAAGGCAGTCGTGCGATGAGCGAAGGAGAAGCCGACGATGCGACAACGATTCCGTGGTGGGCGCGGGTCGCGCCACGCGTCCGCGCCGCCCGGCGCTGCGCGCTGTTCCTCGACTTCGACGGCACGCTCGCGGAGCTCACGAAGGAACCCGAAGCGGCCCATATGACGGCTGCGACGAGGGCAGCACTGAAGGCGCTGGCTGGGCGTCCGCGGGCCCGCCTGTTCTTCATCAGCGGGCGCCGGCGGAGCGACCTCTGGAACAAGGTGCGGCTCCCGGGCTGCCAGTATCTGGGGCTGTTTGGCTTCGAACGCACGGCGCGCACCGAGGCCGTTCGATCCGCGCGCATCCAGGAACTGCGTACGGAAGCTGAAGCGCTCGTCGCGGGTCTCCAGGGGGTTTGGATCGAAGACAAGGGGCTGGCATTCGTCCTGCATCATCGGGACGCGCCGGCCGGCGTTCGGACAGTGGCGCGCCGGCGGGTGCGCGCGGCCCTTCGATCGAGTTCGGCCGTCCGCCTGTTCGAA
This sequence comes from uncultured Acidobacteriota bacterium, assembly GCA_963729215.1. Lineage (GTDB taxonomy): Bacteria > Acidobacteriota > Vicinamibacteria > Vicinamibacterales > CAVVIG01 > CAVQJU01. Next base: position 92,522 of record CAVSND010000006.1, read on the forward strand.
AGCGCCCACGGTCTCGAGGTGGTGTCGCGCGACGTTGCGGGAAAAGGCGCAACAGTCCGGCAACTCCTCCGCCGGCCGGCGCTCCGCCACGCGGTGCCGATCTATCTCGGAGACGATCTCTCAGACGAGAGCGCGTTTCTGGCGGCCCGCCGTGGCGTGACGGTCAAAGTCGGGAAGGCCCGGCCGACGGCCGCGCAGTACCGGCTTGCGGGGGTCGGCGAGGTCCGCCAGCTGCTCGGTCTGCTCGCCCAGGCGCTCCAATGAAAGCGGTGAAACACGGTGACACAGCCGTTCGAGTTCTCCACCGCCGGCTATCTCATCCGCATCGCCAATCAGAAGGCCGGATCGATTGAGGAGCTCGCCAACGGCGTGGCCGAGTGCAGCGACGCGTCGATCTTTCATCACACGTTCCACACGCTTGGCCAGCACCATTTCCTGACAGAAGGCTTTTCCAACGACTTCGCCCAGTGGGCGCTGGCCTCGGCAAACCGCGTCGAGCTGGCCGAGCAGCTGGCGTCGCTGGACGTCCGCGATTACGTGACGCTGGCGGAAGTGCGCTCCGACCTCCACCGCATCCTCAAAGACTACACGGAGGTCCACCCGGCCGCCGCGCAGCAGATGACGCTCGAGCCGTTCTACTTCTGCGAAAGCGTGGAGATCGCGACGCCGCTCGGCGAGCGTGCGTGCCTCCACGCTGAAACGTACCTGCTCTTGTTCCGTGCGCTCCAACGGACGACGTGAACCGGCAGGCGTCAGCAGAGCGCTGAAGCCGGCGGCGGCGCGAGGGGAATCGTCAGATCAACCGGCCCAGAGGACCGAGGTCGAGGTTCAAGTCGTCCGCCGTCAACCCGAAACGCTCGCCCATGACCCTGAGCGTTTCTTCGAGACGCATCAGCGCCAGTCCTACGGCTTCCACTTCGGCAGGGGTCAGCGTGCGCGCTTCCATGCGGCGAATCGCCTGGCGCTCGAGCAGTTTGCGCAGGAATTCCATGAGCGTCAGCACGAGCTTCGCGACCGAACGCTGAACGTCCTCCGGATCGACGTTCCAGCGGGCCGCACCGGCCGGCGGCAGGTTGCGCTCGAGTTCGGCGCGCAGCGCCTCGATGTCTCCGGCAGGGAGAGCCTCCAGCTCCAATGCCTTGCGCCCTCGTGCCATACGCCGGCGTGTTCGCGTGGGCGCGGCCGCACGTTTGCGTGCACGCGCCGTGCGGGGTCGCCGCTTCGTCGTCATCGCCTCAGCTCCGGGACAAATCCATAGGGCGGCCACGGCCCGCTCGCGACCACGCGGCTGCCGGGTTCGGCCGCATGTCGCCGCAGCAGCCGCCGGTAGGCCGCTGCCCCACCTCGCGGAATGAGATGGTACGCCGTCAGAATCAGCGGACCCTGATCGTGTCTCACGATCCGCTCGGCCGTCACGATGGGCGCCAGGACGGCGCGCAGGCGTTCGAGTTCGGGCGCGGCCGGCGCGGCCTGCTCGTGGGCGCGGCGCAGGAGATAGCTCGTGCCTGGATGTTCAGCGTCCAGGACTTCTTCCACACCCGACTTGTCCGTCTTTCCCGTCCCGCCGGTCCCGCCGGAGTCGACGGTCGTGGCCACCGCTCCGAACACTCTGAGCGTCATCTGTTCGCGCCCATCCACGAGCGCGAGCGCCTCGCACAGATCGGCAGACCAGCGTTCGATCAACCCGACAACCGACGCCTCGGACTCGACGATCGTTCCGAATCGGGCGGGAAGGATGGCCGGGGCCACGCGGGCGACTCTCCGCACCACGGCGTCATGCGCACGCAACGCACGCGCGGTGAGCGGCGTCTTCGCGTCACAGTCGGCCACGACCGCTGACACCGGTCCGGCTGTCACCAGGCGCATCCGCGGAAAGTTCGCGCGCGTGAACGTGCGCCGGCTGGGGCGCCGGCCGACGATTGCGTAGACGCACAGAGGCATGGCCAGGTGCGGCGCGGCGGGGCGTCAGGCCCCGCGGTTCTTCCGGGAACCTGGTGGATTCGTGTTCCCTGGAACGCCGGCCACGCGATCGGCGGAACAAATGAGCGCAAGCAGACGGACGTAGATCAGGTCCACGTCGGCGACGCCGAGCGTGAGCTCCCCGGAAATGACGATGCCCTGGTTCAGGACGTGATCGATCACGTCGAGCAGCGACACATCGACCTGGTCCAGGCCGAGCACGGACGGCAGCTCGGCCGATGACGCGCTCTTCCGGTGGGCGTGCCGCCGCATCAGGCGCTCACGGCTCGATGAAGTTGTAAGGCGGCCAGGGACCGGTCACCTCGACCCCGTAGCCGTCCCGGTTGAGGCTGCGCGCCGTGCGCCGCGTCGCGGCGCGAAACCGCGCGGTCGCGGCGATGGCCACGAGGAAGGCCGCATCGAGCAGCAGCCGCGTGTTGTGCTCGCCGCCAATCGCCGGCGGATGGCGCCGCGCGTCAGCCGACAGCGCCGCCAGGGTCGAGTAGGCGCGGTTCACGCGGGTCTGGGCGCGAGCCGCGATCTCGCGCGTTTCATCGCGGACCTGTTTCTTGGCGGCCAGGTACGACGTGCCCGTTTCGGTGCCGCCGGCCGGCTTGACCCCGCGGGCCCGTGACGCGCGCGCGGCAAGAGGAACCGCACGGATGCGGACACCCCATTCCCGGCGTCCGGCCACGCGCTTCATCGAGGCGTCGATCTCGTGCCGCTGGCGTTCGATTTCCTTGGTGGCCCGGAAGTCGTTCTCGAAGATGGTGAAGAGCTTCATCGGCACGACGGCACGCGCGCGCAGGCAATACTCGATCACGGCTTCGTGACCGACCGCGCAGCGCGAGAGCCATTTCATATCGTGAAGCCCTCGCCGAATCGGCTCCTCGCCGTACCGCGACAACGGCGCGTCGGCGACGACGAGCCAGAGATCGCGGCCGGCGTCGAGGAAACGGTGTTTCCCGAGGCCCGGGGGGCCGGCCGGCACGTGCCTGAAGCTGGGTTGGCGTCGAGCCTGGACGGCACAATATACGTAGGTCGCTTTAGCGCCCATACTCCGGTGTCGCTTTCGGCGCGGGGCGCATTACCGCTGGTCGTCGTCGATTGTGATCTGTACGTCCGCGCCGGTCACCCTGGAGTCAATCACCGTTCCGCCACCCTGCCGGCGCCGGCGGACGGCGCCAAGGCGCTCCAGGACATCGCGTTCGAGCGCCGCGTACTGCTCCTCGGACAACTCGCCGGCCTCGAGGCGCGCCTGCCCGTCGAGGAGGGCCTCGCGCAGGCGGCTGTCGTCGTCCTGCTCGGCGTCGGCCGCGACGCGGATCTTGTCGAAGACGAAGCCGAGGCCGTCGATGAGGAGCGAGTCGAGGATGAACACTGTGCTTATGCCCGCTCCAGCTTCAGGCGGATATTCACGAAGTTATACGGGGGCCAGGGGCCCGTGTACTTGAACGTCAGCTTTTCGTGCTGGGCCGCGACCTGCTTGATGGCCTGATCGAACGCGGCCTCGCTGTCCCTCGACACGAGGAACGCTCCGTTGAGGATCATCTTGTCGCCAATCGGCTTGTTGATCCGCGCGGCGACCGCCGCGGCGCGCAGTTCTTCCAGAATGCCAGACACATACCGCTCCGACCGGCTCTGCAGCGCGGCTTCGACCAGGCGGCCGTACTGCATCCGGGCGAAATACGTGGAACCCTTCTGCGAGGCAATCTCGTTCCTCAGCCGGCGAATGTCCTCGTCCTCTTCTTCGATCCCGGTAATCACGGCATCGCGATCCCACAGGACCTTCAAGCCGAACTCCAGCTTGTTCTGCATCTTCGACAGGACGTCGTCGAATGCGTCGTGCGCCGATCGCAGCAGTTCGAGGGCGTCGTCGCGCGTCTTGAAAATGGTGCCGAACGACATCGGGATCACCGTGTGATCCTTCATGACCGTCTCGTTGACGTGTTCGTGGGCCAGCACGTTCTCGCGCGTCGAATCGAGCGGACCGATGGGCACGTCCGACACGACGGCGGCGAGATCCTTGTAGTTGACGGTGTGGACCCCGCCGACTTCGCCCGCAATCGTGCTCAAGCCGAACTGGAGGGACTTGTTCGACCTGATGACGCAGTACACGTACTTGCCGCGGAGCGACCCGTCCGAAGCCGGCTTGTCGGTCCGCGGGGCGCGTGCGACATCCTGCGGCGGGTTGACGTTGCGTGGAGGCTGGACCCCCGCCGCGTGTTTCTCGGGGCCGGGCCGGGCGGCTTTCGTGCCGCGTGCGGCCCGTGGCCGCGCGCCTTTCCCGCGGCGAACCGCACTCGACCGCTTAGGCATGCGAGGCTCCCTTTCGACGGCTGCGTCGCGCGTTCGGCGACGCGAGCAGGCGCTCGACCTCGGCGACGAGAGCGTCCGGCAGGCACGGCTTGGTCACGAACGCGTCACATCCGGCCTGTTGTGCGCTCTGCTGGAACCCCGTCAGCGCATGGCCGGACAACGCGATGATTGGAATACTCTGCGTGCGCGGATCGGCCTTCAGGCGCCGCGTGGCTTCCCATCCGTCCATGCCCGGCATCGACAAGTCCATCAGGATGATGTTGGGTGACAGCTCGATGGCTTTCTCGACCGCCTCGGCGCCGTTTGACGCTTCAGCCACGCGAAAGCCCGAGAATTCGAAGTATTGCGCATACATCTCGCGGGCGTCCAGAAAATCGTCGACGACCAGCACGAGCGGGTTGCCGCCTGTTCCTGTCATCATTTTTCCAGCCGTGATGCTATGACGAGCGTGAACGTCGAGCCACGTCCCACTTCGCTTTCCATGTCGAGCCGCCCGCCGAGCATCGTGGCGAGGCGGCGGCAGATCGACAGGCCGAGACCCGTGCCGCCGTACGGCCGGGCGACCGAGCTGTCCACCTGCTGGAAATCTTCGAAAATCTTGGCGTGATCGGCCGGGTCGATGCCGATGCCCGTGTCGGCTATCGCGATCGTCACCCGATCCCCATCGAGGGCGGCGGCGCGAATCGTGATCGAACCCTGACGGGTAAACTTCAGGGCGTTACTCAACAGGTTCAGCACAATCTGTTTGATCTTCTGGCGGTCGCTGACGATTGGGCCGATGTCCGGTGGAATGTGGCTGCTGACGGCGAGCTTGGAGCGGGCGATGATCGGCTCCATCTCCGCGAGCACTTCCTCCACGAGCTGCTTGAGCGCGAAGGTGGACACCTGGAGAGGCATTCGACCGGCTTCGATGCGGGACAGGTCGAGGATTTCGCTGATGATGCCGACCAGGTGGCGGCCGTTCGAGGAGATGCGATCCAGCGCCTTCCGCTGGGCGGGCGTCAGGTCGCCGGAGATGCCCTGCAGCAGGATGCTCGCATAGCCCAGGATCGCGTTGAGCGGCGTCCTGAACTCGTGCGACATGTTCGCCAGGAACTGCGACTTGAGCGCCGACGCCTGCTCGAGCTCCACCGCCTGATGCCGGAGCAGCCGGTTCTGACGCGCCAGTTCTGCCGTAGCCGAGACCACCCGCGCCTCGAGCTCGTCGGATGCGTGCTTGACCTGTTCGTAGAGCCGGGCCCGCTCGAGCGCCTCCGATCGGTCGTGCAGGATCGTGACAACGGCAACGAACTCGCCAACTTCGGAAAGCACCTTCCCAGCGACGGCCTCGAATGGCAACGACACGCCCGTCACGACGTCGGTCAACGACACTTCGCCGCGACGCCTGACTTCGGTTCCTTCCGAGAGCAGGCCGGCGATGAAAGAGGAAAAGTGCGCGTCGTTCGCCTGAATGCGGCGCAGGGCCACCTCGTCGCCGTTCGGCGCCGCTGTGAACAGCCGCTCGGCCGGCGCATTCATCAGCGTCACCTTGCCGGCATCGTCGGACACGATGATCGGATCGGCGACCGAATCGATGATCACGTCGAGGCGATCGCGTTCCGTGCGCGCCTCGGCTTCAGCCAGGCGCATCCGGCGATAGTTTTCCGACAGCTCCTCAGTGGCCCGGCGCAGGTCCGTCACGTTCCGCAAAACAGAAACAATGCCTGTGCCTTCGCGCTGGTCGTGAACCACGGTCCCCAGCAGTTCGAACAGCAGATCCGAGCCGTCCACGGGGTCAACGACGAGCAGCTCCTGCGGTTTGACCTGTCCGGCGCCGACGGCGATTCGCCAGAGCGCCGCCGACAGAAACATGTTGTTGAGCTCGACCGCGCGGAGGCGGCCTTCGCTGACACCCGCCGTCGTGGAAAACAACGCTTCAGCCCGGCTGTTGGCGATCAGCAGGCGCCCTTCGGTGTCGGTCAGGAGAATCGGATCCGCCACCGCGTTGATGATGGCGTCGAGCAGCGACCGCTCGCGCCGGAACTTGTTCTGCCCATCGGCAAGGGCATCTCGGGTGAGCAGGATATGCAACTTCTGGCTTAGAACATCTGCAATCCACGTGACATCGGCCGTCGGCGGTCCGCTCAAGACGACCAGGAGCAGGCCACCGGCCGGCTCTCCCGCGCCGAGCGTCGAGAGCGGCAACGCCCAATACGGCGACGGCCCGAACAGGGCGGCGCCCGTTTCGCGGTCTTTGGCGTGTTCGCCAAACGCGTTGCCGACGAGCGTCGGGTCCGCGGCCTCCATCGCGCGAATCAACGGATGAGTCGTGTCGTCGAGTCCGACCGACAACGCTTCGACTTGCGCCGCCGGGACGCGGTGGCCGGCGACGCCTCGCAACTGGTTCGTGTCCGCGTCGGCCAGAACGCAGATGGCCTGAGTGGCGTGTGTGCGGGCGACGAGCCACGCCAGCGCGTGATCGATGCAGTCGCCGACGTCGCTGACACCCAGCAGGCGCTCGAGCAACTCGAGCTTTGCCGGCGCATCCGCGAGGCGCGCCGCCTGGAGAGGGGCTGCCCGCATGCGTTGGCTCAGGCCCGCGAGCCGCTGCGCTTTTGCGGAGACGTCAGCCGCCGGCTCCGCGTGGTTCTCAACTGCGACTTGAGGCTGTTGTTTTCGGAGAGCAGTTGTTCGTACGACGGTGCTTCCGGCCGTCCTTCGACCAGCGCGGGCCGGGCGACGGGCAGCGACAGCGGCGACCGCCTCCGAATATTTCAGGTAGGTGTCGATCGACGCGACGACCACGCGCGCTTCGACGGTGATGAGGTCGATGCCGACCAGCGAGACGCGCACCCAGGCGTCGATGACGATGCCCTTGTCGAGCACGCGATCGAGCACGTCGATGAGACTCGACCCACCAGAAGACCGTTCAACGGGCATTCTGCTCTCCTTGAATTGTGCGCCAACCCATGCGACAGGCTACGCGACAGGCGCCTTCCGGCGCGACACGCGGCGCTCCTTCGTCAGCGCAGCGACTCTGCGCTCGAGCGTCCGGATCTGTTTCCTCAACGCCTCTTCGTCGCGCAGTGCCGTTGAACGCCCGGGCGACAGGTTCTTGTCGTACTTCCACCAATCCATCCCGATCTGCTCGGCCTTGTCGATCGAACAGATCAACAGGCGGATGCGGATGGTCAGCAGCTCGACCTCGGCGAGCGAGATCTTGATGTCGCCGGCAACGACCAGGCCCTTGTCGAGCACCCGGTCCAGAATGTCGACGAGGCTGGCGGTGTGGGAGGAGCCCGATGACAGGGCGGCGGGTGACAGGCGATTCGTATCCGGCATAGGGAAGCATACCGAAAGTCACGTCGGGGGCGAGGGCCGGAGTATATTTCGCCGGCCCGGCCGGATCAAACCTGCGCACACTCATGACCCTGCGCCTGCGTCTCAGGGCCGCGTCACCCCGTGTTCGGCCGGATCCTCTTCGCCGCCGGTCGGGTGGTCGACTCGCTCGTGCTCGACTCCTCGGTGTGACGCGTCTTCCTCGGCGCCTTCGGCCGCATCGCCGTATTCGCCCAGCTTGTATTTCCGCAGCTTCCCGTAAAGCGTCGGACGATACACCCCGAGGATGCTCGCCGCCGCGCGCTTGTTGCCGTTGGTCTTCTCGAGCGTCCGCAGAATCGCCTGCCGTTCGATTTCGGCCAGCGTGAGCTCGCCGTCATTCGCCGCGGCGGGCTGTCCGGCCGCCGGCTGCCGGCTGCTCGAGGATGTCCGGCAGGTCGGCGGGCTGAATCTCCGCCCCTCCCGCGACAATCACGGCGCGCTCGATGACGTGTTCGAGCTCGCGGACGTTGCCCGGCCACGAGTGCCGCAGCAACGCCTCCTGCGCCGACACATGGATGCTTCGCACATCCCGCTGGTGCCGATCGGCGAACACCGACAGGAAGTGTTCGCACAGAAGCGGGATGTCCTCGGGCCGCTCGCGCAGCGGCGGAATCTCGAGCGTGATCGTGTTGATGCGGAAAAACAAGTCCTCGCGGATCTTGCGCGACGGCGCATCGAGCGAGGCGTTCGTCGCGCAGATCAGGCGGAAATCCGCGCGAATGGTCCGCGTGCCGCCGATCGGCCGGAATTCCCGCTCCTGCAGCAGCCGCAGCAGCTTGACCTGGAGCTGCGGCGCCATCTCGCCGATCTCGTCGAGCAGCAGCGAGCCGCCGGTGGCCAGCTCCACCAGGCCGACCTTGTCGGCCACCGCGCCGGTGAACGACCCCTTCTTGTGCCCGAACAGCTCCGACTCCATCAGCTCCGCGGGCACCGCGGCGCAGTTGATCTTGACGAACGGGCCGTCGGCACGCTTGCTGTGCTCGTGGATCGCGCTGGCGACGAGCTCCTTGCCCGTGCCGCTTTCGCCGTGAATCAGCACGTTGGCGTCGGTCGGCGCCACGAGGCTCATGAGCTGGAACAGCCGGCCCATTCGCGCGCCCGTGGAGACGATGTTGGCAAATCCCGCGTGCTGCTGGAGCTGCTCACGCAGCCGCTGGTTCTCCTGCGACAGCACCGACCGTTCAAGCGCCTTGTCCATCATGGCCAGGAGCACATCGGGGTCGACGGGCTTTTCGATGAAGCTGTACGCCCCCGCCCTCATCGCGTCCACCGCGAGACTGACGCTCCCGTGCCCCGTGATCATGATGACCTCGGCGCTCGAGCCGGACTCTTTGAAGCGCCTCAGCAGATCCGTCCCGCCCACGTCGGGGAGCTTCGAGTCCATGAGGACAAGCTGCGGCTTCCACGAATCGCGGATCTGCTCGGACTCGGCCCCGAGCGTGGCCGTTTGCGCAACGTAACCGCGGCTCTCGAGCAGCAGTTTCATCCAGTCCAGCGTGTCCGAATGGTCGTCGACAATCAGCACGCGAATAGGCTTTGCGCTACTCATGGTCTTGGTCCTCTTGTGAATCGATTCATGTAGTCATCGAAAACACATTGTAGTGATTCAATACAGGCTTTTGGGCTCAAAACGAAGGTTCCCTCGCTCAGCAAAAGCGCGTGCTGACCGGGAGAACAGCTTGCCAGTCAATCAGATACTGGCTGTTCCGAGCAACCTCTGCCGTGATCGTATGCATCGAATACGCGGGAGGATTGCAGGCTTCGTACCACTACTGATGAGGACGCGAGAGGGACGTCGAAAGTGGCCCTGGGGGTGGCCACCTTCGACGTCAGCGGGCGGTGAGAGTCAGGCTGCTACAGAGGGTCCCGAGTGAGGATGCGTGTGCGTCGCGCGCAACCGCGCTTCGAGCTCCCAGCCGGGCGACTCGTAACCGCAGGTCGTGCACTGCAGGGACAGCCGCGCGGGCTCGTAGTGCATCAGGATGTTGTGCCCCGTCATCCCGCAGCGCAGCTGGCCCGCCCGTCTGGTGGCCCGCTGAACAAACTGCTCCAGCCACTCGGTGGCCGTGTCAGCCGGGTGGCTTTCAAACTTGAGCATCACGCGGGTATTCGTCAGCATGTCACTCCTCGCTGTTTCTCACTTACACCTCGGGCCACGGCGCCGGGGTAATGTCCCTGTCGAATCGCGACGGCACCGATTCGGGCGGCGTCACCACCCGGTGTCCGTGGCGCGCACAGCCGCCCTTCCGGCCGGCTTCACGCGCTTCGGCAACGGTCCACTTATGGGCCGCGCCTTTCTGATGAGCCATGCGACCGCCCTTGCTGGCGATCTCGCGCTGTTTCTCGGGCGACATGGAGGCGAACCCTCTCCTCGCTTTTGGCCGATCTGTGTCCATTGCTCAATCCTCCCAAGTGGATGCCGCGTCAGACGACCCGCCGGCCTTGAATGACCTGGATCAACACCGACGCGATCGCGAGCAGGAGCAGAATGTGAATGAACCCGCCCAGCGTGTACGAGGTCGTGACTCCTGCGAGCCAGAGCACCATGAGTACGACGAAGATGGTCCAGAGCATCGGTTTCACTCCTTGCTTGACTACTGCCCAGACATGCATCAAACGGCATGCCACTGGTCCCGGGTCGTTTTGACCGTCGAATGGCCGCGTTCCCGCTGATCAGCTGACGCAACTTGCTCCAATCGGACGCGCGGCGCGTAGCTCTTCGCTACAGCAGGTTCGCATTCATACAGCCGAACAGCTGCGGAATCGTCCTTGCACAATCCCTATGCCATGCGGGCCGTCGTGCGGAGATCGTTGGTGACGGCGGCCATTGCCGCCCTTGCGTTCGGCCGTGTCAGTCCGGCGGGCGCGCAAACCGAGCCTGCCGCCGAAGCCATCAAGCCTGTCGCCACCGACGATCAGTTGTTCAAGAAATACGTGCAGTCGACTCTCGGCTTCGAAGGCGCCGTGCACGCCGCTTTGATGAGCACGTGGGACCAGTGGCGCAACGCGCCACCGGAATGGGGACAAGGCCCGGAGGGCTACGCCAAGCGTGTCGCGTCCGGCTATGCGTCATCAGCCATCGGCGACACGACGAAGTACGCCGTCGCGCGGCTCCTTCATCACGATCCGTCGTTCACGCCCTGCCAGTGCACCGGATTCGGCCGCCGCCTGCGCCACGCGCTGTCCGCTCCCTTCACTGCGCGGACACCCAGCGGACGGCGGGTCGTGTCGCCGGCGTTTTTCGCGGGCGCCCTCGCTGGCCGCGTGATTCCGGCGGCAACCTGGTACCCCGCGCGGCACGGCACATTCAGCGGCCTCGAACAGACCGCCTCGAGCATCGGCGCGAAAATGGCCATCGACGTCTGGAAGGAATTCAAGCCGCGACCACAATGAACACACATCATCGAGCCGCATTCGCGGGAGTCGCCATAGCCGTTTCACTGGCGTCGTGCGCGCACGTCACGAGCCGGGCACGCACGAATCAGATGACCGACGCCATGCGCCAGGCGGCGATCCGACGTGCCAACGTCTGGGCGCCCACCGACGTCGCGTCAATGGATCTCCGCGTGGGACCGCGGGGCCCGGGCGCCTTCGCGCCGGGCGAGACCGTGAACTGCTCGTACGTGGAGAAGAAAATGAGCGGCCGCTCGCCAAAATTCACCTGCCTGCAGGCGCCCAAGGACGAACTGAAGGTCAAGTTCGGACGCGACAACGGCGAGGTATACGCGGAAGTGGCGGCGAGCCGGCTGCTCTGGGCGCTCGGGTTCGTCGCCGATCGGATGTATCCGGTCCGCATCGTCTGCCATGGATGCCCGAAGGAGATCGAACGACAAGGCACGGAGATCGCGTCGATCCAGCGAAAGGCCGAAGGACACGAGCTCGAAACGCGCGACATTTCCGGATGGCAGTGGCCAGAGCTCGATCAGGTGGACCCGCGCAGCGGAGGAGCGCCGCGCGCGCAGCGTGACGCGTTGAAACTGCTCGCCGTCGTTCTCCAGCACACGGACAGCAAGGCCGAACAACAGCGGCTTCTCTGCGTGGGCCCGCGCGCGAAGGGCGAAGCGTCGGAGGGTTGCGCGCTCCCCGTCATGATGGTGCACGACCTCGGGTTGACGTTCGGGCACGCGAACCTGTTCAACCGCGCCGACCTGGGCAGCGTGAACCTGCAGGCCTGGTCGTCCACGCCGGTCTGGACGGCCAGCACGGGGAGCTGCATCGGCAACATGCCGAAGTCGCAGACCGGCACCCTCGACAACCCGATGATCGGCGAAGAAGGCCGAAAGTTCCTTGCGGACTTGCTGCTGCAGCTCACCGATGCGCAGCTTCGCGACCTGTTCGACGTGTCCCGTTTCCCGCGTCGATCCGCGCCGTCCGCGGCCTCACCAGACACCTCGACGCTGTCGCAATGGGTCGAGGCCTTCAAGGGGAAGCGTGCGGAAATCGTCAATCGCGCGTGCTCCTGACAGGAGAACGCAAAGTTCCGCGAGAAGGTTTAACGCGGAGATCGCAGAGATCGCGGAGGTACCATTTCTCTGCGATCTCCGCGATCTCTGCGTTGCTAGCTCTCCGTTGATACCTTCTCCGCGATCTCAGACCGATGCGCGCGGATACGGCCGGTCGGTATTCAACACGTCGCCCTTGGTTTCTCCCGCCGACGCGATATCTTCGGCCCCGGTTCGCTCCAGGATTTCCTTGCCCATCTTCGTCCAGTCGGAGTCATCGCAATGAACCGAGAGCAGGATGCCGCCTTTCTGGATTCTTCCCTCGTACCGCTTGGCTTCGTACTCCGGCATCCCGAAGCCAATCAGCGCGCCCGTGAACCCGCCGACGGCGCCCCCGACGGCTCCTCCGGCGAGCGCCGCCATGATCGGTCCGGCCGCGATGAACGGGCCGACGCCCGGAATGGCCAGCGCGCCAATCCCGGCGAGCCAGCCGAGCGCACCGCCAACGATGGCCCCGGTGCCGCCGCCAGCTGTCGCGCCTTCGGGCGCCTTCGTCCCTTTCTCGTGCGCGAAGTCCTTGGTCCCCGCGTTCGCGGGAAACAGGACCGAGATATCCGTGTTGCGAAATCCGGCTTCCCGGAGCTCGTCAACGGCCCGTTCTACCGCGGCGTAGCCGGTGTAGATGCCGAGTACCGATGTGTTCTTCCCTGCCACTGGAACCTCCTGTCCGAATTGTGTGCGGTGCGATCTGGCGTATCTGTCTGCGATGCCATCACCGCCGCGTGATGACTACCGCTTGATCGCCTTGCCGACGTCTTCCACGGCCTCGCCGACCTTTCTCTTGGCCTTGCCAAACGCATCCCGCGCTTCGCCCGTCGCCTCGTCATCGAGGCCCTCGTCGTAAAGATCGGGATCGTCCGTGAGCTTGCCTGCGGCCTGCTTGACCTTCCCTTTCACCTGCTCCGCCTTGCCTTTGATCTCATCCTGATTCATGACCTTCTCCTCTGTAGCGGCTCCATGTTGCAACGCCGATTTGTCAGGTTGCAAGCCGTGCGCCGCGCCGCGCGGCGGCCCAAGCGATGTGCTTCGTATTTCGGACTGTAGAGCTGAGTGTGGCGAGCTCTTTGCTCTACAGCCGGGCAGGTATCGAGGCCATGAAACTGATAGTGCAGCCCGACGCGGGCATTGCTCCGCTGTTACAGGCGATCAAGCAGGCGAAGAAGACGATCGACGTCCTGATCTTCCGGCTCGATAGGAAGGACATGATCGAATCGCTTCAAGCGGCCGTTGGGAAAGGCGTGGCCGTTCGTGCGCTGATTGCCCACACGAACCGCGGCGGCGAGGAGAGCCTGCGCAAGCTCGAAATGCGCCTGCTCGACGCCGGCCTCACCGTGACGAGAACGGCCGGAGACCTCGTCCGCTACCACGGCAAGATGATGATTGTTGACCAGCGTGTACTGCATCTATACGGTTTCAATTTCACGGGACTCGACATCCGCCGGAGCCGGAGCTTTGGCATCACAACTAGAAATCAGGCGCTCGTGCGCGAGGCGCTCAAGTTGTTTGAGGCCGATTCGGCGCGTCAGCCGTATACGGCGGGCTGTGCGCGATTCCTCGTGAGTCCCGAAAACGCTCGCGAGCGGCTGGCCGCGTTCATCGCGGGCGCCCGAAACCAGCTGCTCATCTACGACCCTCAGGTCAGCGACTCGACCATGGTGCGGCTCCTTGTCGAGCGCGCCAAGGCGGGCGTGGACGTCAGGATCATCGGCAAGCTGTCCGAGAAGAGGCGGGGCCAGCTCCTGGTCGAGCGATATCCCGGAAAGCGGCTGCACGTGCGCGTCATCATTCGCGACGGCCGGCGCGCGTTCCTCGGCAGCCAGAGCCTGAGGCGGCTGGAGCTCGACAAGCGCCGCGAAGTCGGAGCGATCATCACCGACGCCGCGGTCGTCAAACACATACAGAAAGTATTCGAGGACGACTGGTCCCAGACTGCGGCGGGCCGCGAAAGCGCGAAGGCGCCGGCGGAGCACGACTCGAAGGCGCCAGCGGCCATGGCCGCGGCAGCATCATGACGTTTCGTTAAAGGAGGCAGCGATGTACAACGAGCACGACAACGGAAATCAGGGCGCGAACGGTGCGAGCTTTGTGGCCGGAGTATTCACCGGCGCGTTGATCGGAGCGGCCGTCGGACTGTTGTTCGCTCCGCGGGTGGGCGCGGAGCTGCGCGGCCAGATCAAGGATGCCGCGTCGGCAGCCGGCCAGAAAGCGTCTGAAACAATGGGCGCCGTCGCCGACGCCGGGCGCACCGCGTATCAGCAGGCGCGGGACGTGGCCTCGACAGCCGGCGACGAGCTCGGCCGCATGGCGAACGACGTCAGCCGGAGCGCCGAGCAGGGCGTGTCCGCCATCCGTGAGGCCGTCGCCCGTCCACGACGAACCGACAGCGGAACACGCGCCTGATCCTCAACGCGTCGTAACCCGTTCGGGTTTCCGTGCAGCGCGGGTCTGCGCTTGCGGGGTTCGATCGCCGAGCACGATTTGAACCGCATGCGTCAACCCGTCGCTGCTGATGGGAATGGACGCCGGATCCGCCGGCTCGCCGTCCAGCGTCGCAACGGCGACGCCCCCGCACCGCCGATTCGGGTTCTCCACGTGGATCTCGTAGCGAGTCGAGCCGACCCTCAACGAGATATCGAATTCGCTCCACGTAGACGGGATGCACGGGTCGATCTCGAACATCTGGCCCCGGCGCTTCAGGCCCAGAATGCTTTCGAGGCCCACCCGGTACATCCATCCGGCGGCGCCTGTGTACCACGTCCAGCCGCCGCGCCCGGCGTGCGCCGGGTTGGTGTAGACATCTCCCGGAATGACGTACGGTTCGGCCTTGTAACGCTCGAGACCGCCGCCGGTCCGGGTCCGGTTGATCGGGTTGAGCATGTGAAACAGCTCGGCGGCTTCGTCGCCATGCCCCAGATGCGCGGACGCCATGACGACCCACGCGGCCGCGTGCGTGTATTGACCGCCGTTTTCCCGAACGCCCGGCGGATACGCCCTGATGTAGCCCGGGTCGGGTTCCGCATGGTCGAAGGGTGGCGTCAGGAGCAGGATCGTCTGCGATCCGCGGTTGACCAGCTGCGTGCGCACGGCATCCATCGCCCGTTCGGCCAGCGACGATGGCACCGCCTCGGAGAGAACGGCCCATGATTGGGCGATCGAATCGATTTGCCCTTCGGCGCTGTGCGCCGAACCCAGCGGCGAGCCATCGTCGAAGTACCCGCGGCGAAACCAGTCGCCGTCCCAGGTGGCTTCGAGCAGGCCGCGCAGCCTGCCGGCGTCGGAGCGGTAGCGCTCGGCGCGGCCGTGGTCGCCACGCGCGTCGCAAATCGGGGCAAACGACATCAGCACCGAATAAATGAAGAAGCCGAGCCAGCTGCTCTCGCCGCGCCCGGCCTTGCCGACCCTGTTCAGCCCGTCATTCCAGTCGCCGCTTCCGATCAGCGGAAGACCGTGCGAGCCGGACGTCATTCCCCGATCGATGGCCTTGATGCAGTGCTCGAACACCGACGCCGTCTGGCGGGAGGGCGTGGCTGGCTGGTAGGCCTCCGACGCATCCGCGGAGAGCGGCGCGCCTTCGATGAAGGGCACCTGTTCGTCCAGCAGTCCGTGATCGCCGGTGACGGTGACGTAGTGGACGGCCACGTAAGGCAACCAGAGCAAGTCATCGGAGCATCGCGACCGCTGGCCGCGTCCGCCGGGCTCATGCCACCAATGCTGAACGTCCCCTTCGATGAACTGCCGGCCCGCGGCCCGGACCAGCTGCTCGCGGGCGAGGTCCGGCCGTGCATGAATCAGCGCCATGGAGTCCTGCAGCTGGTCGCGGAACCCGAATGCCCCGCCGGGCTGGTAGTAGCCGGAACGAGCCCACATCCGGCAGCTCAGCGCCTGATACACGAGCCACCGGTTCATCATCAAATCGAACGAGTCGTCTGGCGTGCGCACCTGGACGGCGCCCAGGCACTCATCCCAGTCGTGTTGGACGGCATCGAAGCAGGCCTCGGCAGCTTCAACGCGCCCGAACTGGCGAATCAGCGTTCTCGCCTCATCGAGATCCGCGCCCTCGCCGAGCAGAAACACCAGTCGTCTCGTTTCGCCGGGCGCGAGATTGACGGCGAGATGCAGCGCCGCGCACGGGTCGAGCCCGCTGCCAAACGCCCCCGACAGTGTCTGTTTCGACAGCGCCTGTGGCAGGGCGAGCGAACCATTGCGCCCGATGAAGGAGCGCCGGTCGCCGGTTGCCGACGTCACCGCGTCGCTGGCATGCGCGAACGCCACTCGATCCGCAAAGTCGCCGTTGAAGCCGTTGCGAGCCAGCACCGCGCCAGACTCGGTGTCGAGTTCTGTCCTGACATGCCGCTGCTGGTCGGCCCGCGGAGGACCAAGAATCCACTCGTTGTAGCTGAAGAGGCTTACGCGGCGCGGCGACTGTCCGCGATTGGTCACCGTCAGCAGGGACATCTTGACCGGCGCGGACGGCGCCACGAAGACGCGAAGGTCGTGATCGATACCGTTGACCGTCCGGGAGAATTGCGTCGAACCCGCGGAATGACGAATCACGCACCGTTCGCTCCGGAATGTGCGGCGCATCGGACCCGGCGTCGGGCACCAGCTCTCTCCGGTCTCATCGTCGCGCACGAACAGCGCCTCGGCCGTCGGGTCGGAGATCGGATCGTTCCAGAAGGGCGTGAGCCGGTTCTCGCGGCTGTTGATCGCCCACGTGAAAGCTGAGCCCGAAGACGAGACGATCGTCCCGAACGACGGGTTGGCGATGACGTTCACCCACGGCAGGGGTGTTTCACGGTCCCCGTCGAGGACCACGGCGTACTCGCGGCCGTCGGCGGCAAAGCCCCCGATGCCGTTGAACAGGACCATCGGGGGCGCCTCGGTCTGCGTCTCCGCTTCGTGCACGGTGGCCTCAGTCTCCGCCTGAGGCGGCGCCTGCAGGGCGGCCTCTCGAGCGTCGTCTGATGCAAACGGCCGATCGAGCTGATTGGCGAGCGTTCCCCGATCGCCATGGAGTACCGCCCGCGCGACCGCGATGAGCAGCCACACGTCGCGTTCGGGCAGTTGATCGGCGCGGAGCAGATACACGCCGCCGGGACGGTCCTTCCACGCGCGCCACGGGCCATCCTCGAGCAGACTGGCGATCTGGTCGTGCGTTTCGTCGACGTAGCTGACCGGGTGCTCATTGAGGATCACGATATCGGCGCTCAGGCCCTTGAGGCGCCAGTACTCCTGGGCTTCGACAATCTGTCGAATCAGCGAAAGCGGGCTTTCGTCGCCCACGCGGATGAGCAGGATCGGGAGATCGCCGGAGATGCTGTGCGGCCACAGCGCTTCCTGCCCGAGGGTATTCTTCGCGAGCAGATCGGGGGTCGCCCGGAGCGATCCGTCGAGATACAACACGCGCGACGCCAGGCGCTCGTACTGCAGCGCATCGTCGTGCGCCACGTTCAGATGGCGGAGCATGCTCTGCCCGTGAGTGGACGCCAGCGCGAAAGTTCGGGCTGATGCGCTCGGTTCCCGGTACTTGCGCGCCAGCGCGATCGCGGTTTCGTGATTCGCGGCCACGCCGGTCACAAACGACAACCGCGCGAATCCTCCTGGCGCCAGCCGGATGCGCTGACGAAGGCTGACAATGGGGTCGAGAGACGCGCCGGCGGTATTCGAGAGCGATCGTCCGTCGAGCGCCTGCGGATCGTCGGGCGCGCGTCCGCGGCCGAGAAACCGGCCGCGATCCGTTTCGTACTCGAGGGCCGCCTGGGGACGGCCCTCCAGGCTCATGACGTGAAAGGCCCAGACCTCCTCGGGGTCGAACCCGCCGGGCCGGCGCCGGCAGAACAGCGCCGACCACTCGGCGCGATATTCCGTTTCGACGAACAACTTGCCGAAC
The DNA here is from genome assembly GCA_963729215.1 of uncultured Acidobacteriota bacterium. Classification (GTDB taxonomy): domain Bacteria; phylum Acidobacteriota; class Vicinamibacteria; order Vicinamibacterales; family CAVVIG01; genus CAVQJU01. Next base: position 110,552 of record CAVSND010000006.1, read on the forward strand.
GCCGGGTGGGCCAGATCCGCCGCCGGCGTCGACAGCACGATTTCGGCGTAGCTCGTGATCTCGATTTCGCGCACGCGGTCGCTCCGGTTGACGATCGCGAGCCGCCGGACCTCGACGTCGTCTTCGGGTGAGACGGTGATTTCGAGGTTCGTCGCAATGCCATCGGTGGTCCGCCTGAACGTCGCGCGCTCCGGCCCGAGCGTCGCGACGTAATCGGCCGGCTCGGCGCTCATCGGCCGGGCAGTCGCCGACCAGACCGCTCCGTCGCGGACATCGCGCAGGTAAATGAACTGGCTCCCCGTGTCGCACGTGGCGTCGGGCCGGCTCCTCGTGACCGAGCGGCCCCGGCACGTGCTGGCCCCCCCGCCCGCACTGGTGACAATCGACACGTAATTGCCGTTCGACAGGAACGTGGCGTGCGGAAACCTGGTGGCCGCCGAGCGGAACCGGCGCACGGCGTCGACCGCCACGGGCGCCGAGACCCGGGTCGCCTCGAGCGGACGCGGCTGGGTCAGCGGCACGTGGCGCGGCATCCGTTCCTGCAGCAACAACTCGGTGGCCTTGATCCGGGGATCGGCGTGGAACCGCCTGACCATCGGCCGCCCGAGCAACACATTTGCGATCGACACCAGCGTCATGCCCTGGTGGTGAGCCATCCACGTTCGCACGACGCTGCCGTGGGGCCTCCGGCGGCTCAGGAGCGTCGGGGTCTTCTCCGGCGAATCCACGTCGCGCAACGTGTAGTCGATGGCATCGTAGTACCCGAAGGGACCGTCGAGTCCTTCGGCGCCCAGGCGCCTCAGGTTCTCGACGGCGGCAACCGGATCGACCATCGCGGCGAGCGCCGTGGCGTACGGCGCCACCACGAGATCGTCGCCGAGCCCGCGCCGCATGCCGAGGCCCGGCACGCCGAACGCCTTGTACTGATACGTCCCGTGCCGATCCACGACGCTGTACGCGGACTCGGATATGCCCCAGGGCGCGTGGCGATCGGCGCCGTAGTCGATCTGGCGCTGAACGGCCATGCGGCACGTCTCGTCCAGGAGCGTCTCCGGATAGCTGCGCATCACCAGCAACGGCATCAGGTACTCGAACAGCGTGGCGCCCCACGACAGGAGCGTGGGCACGCCGTGAATGCTCGTGACCGGGCGGCCCAGCCGGAACCAATGCGATTCGGGGACGTCGCCCTTCGCAATCGCGATGAAACTGGCCAGCCGCGCTTCCGATGCCAGCAGATCGTAGTAGGCGGTGTCGTGGCGGCCGGGACCCTCCGCATCCGCGGGTCGATAACCGACCGACAGCAGGCCGCGCTGCGAATCGTAGAGGAGCCGGAAGTTCATGGCGTCGGCCAGCGCAGTGGCCCGGCGGGCCAGGTGGTCCAACTGTCCATTGACGGCTGGAACGTTCCCGGACTGAGCGAGCGTCCGGCGCAGGCACCCGATCCAGTAGACGATTTCCTCTTCCGGCGACGCCGGCGCCGGCGCCTCGAGATCGGCGGCAATCGATTCGAGCGTCAACAGCGGATCTCTCAGTGCTTCGAGCCTGCGCTCCTCGGTTCCGCGATCCGTGAGGGCCGCGTGAATCGCGCCGGCCGCCTGCTGCAGCCGGCGCGCATCGGCGGCTGCCCAGTGCCCCGGCTTTTCGACATCCGCCCGGTCGATGGCCTGTTGAAGCAGAATCGCGATATCGTCGAGATCCGACGCGGGCGTGGGATCCTGTTGCGGGAGTTGTGCCGTCTCGCGGAGGCCGGCCGCAAGGGCGAGCAGCGCGGCGGCGAGGTTGCCGCTGTCCACCGACGAGACATATCGCGGCGCGAGCGGGGCCAGCGTCTGCGAGTCGTACCAATTGAACAGGTGTCCCTCGAAGCGCTCCATTCCCTCGAGCGTGCTCAGCGAGGATTCGATCCGTTCGACGAGCTCGCTCGTCTCGATGAACCGGAGGTCGTGTGCGGCCAGAACGGCGAGCAGGCTCATCCCGATGTTGGTCGGCGACGTGCGGTGCGCGACCACCGGCTCGGGAAGCTCCTGGAAATTGTCGGGCGGCAATCCGTGGTCGAGCGTCGTCACAAATGTCTCGAAGTAGCGCCAGGTCTTGCGTGCTGTCAGGCGCAGCGAGCGGCGATCGACCGGCTTGAGCTCGCTGCGGCGGCGCCGCACGGGCTGGCTGAAGTAGTAGGCGAGCACGGGCGCGGCCGTCCACAGCAGCAGGATGGGCCACGCCGACGCGAGCGCCTGCGGCCGCCGCACGGCGACGAGGAACAGCGCGATCAGCGCGAACAGCGGACTGCCCGCCATCTCCTCGATGAATAGCCGTGGGCTGGATCGCGCGGCGGACGCGTGCTGCCGGGCCGTCGCCGCGGCGGTCTGCCATTCGAGCATCTTGCGGTGCGTGACGGCGATGCGCACGATCGTGATGGCGATCGCGTGGACCATCTGGAAGGCCTGGTACGCGACGAACGTCAGCTGCAGCGAGACGCGCGCGACGGCGGTCTTGGTGTCCTGGAGCACATCGCGCGCCAGCACGCGCCAGGGCTGCCACGGCCGCGGCCCCGCGACGGTCTCGAACCCCCACAGCAGCGCCGAGATCGTGAGCGACGAGAGCGCCACGACCGTCCAGGCCGCCGGGCTCCCCGGGAGATACACCCAGCCACAGAGCAGCAGGGCGAGCGTCGCGGGCGCGACCAGGCTGCGCCTGAGGTTGTCGAGGATCTTCCAGCGCGCGACGAGCGGCAATCGGTTTCGTTCGAACCCCCGCCGCGTGGGGACGAAGGGAAACAGCCAGAGCAGGATCTGCCAGTCGCCGCGCACCCACCGGTGCTGGCGCCGCGCGTGCACCAGGACGCTCGACGGGTAGTCGTCCACCACCTCCATGTCGGACACGAGCGCCGTCCTGGCGTACAACCCTTCGAAGAGGTCGTGCGACAGCACGGCGTTCTCGGGTGCGCGGCCCTCGAGGGCGGCCGCGAAGGCATCCACGTCGTACAGGCCCTTGCCGGTGAAGATCCCTTCGTCGAAGAGATCCTGATACACGTCCGACACCGCCATGGTGTACGGATCGACGCCCGTGTGCCCCGCGTAGATGCGCGCGAAGAGGGAGCCGGCGGCGCTCGCCATCGTGACGCTCACGCGCGGCTGCAGGATGCCGTAGCCCCTGGTGACCCGCCGGTACACCGGATCGACGTGCGGCTGGTTCAACGGATGCGACATCACGCCGATGAGCCGCTTGGCGGCGTCGCGCGGGAGACGCGTGTCCGAATCGAGCGTGAGGCAGTACCGCACCATGGGAAGCACATGGGGCGATCCGATCTGGACGGTGAAACTCGTGTCTTTCGCCCCGCGCAGCACGCGGTTGAACTCCTCGACCTTGCCGCGCTTGCGCTCCCAGCCCATCCAGATCTGGTCGCGTTCGTTCCACTGCCGTGTGCGGTGAAAGAGAAAGAAGCGGCTCTCGTTGCTGGCGCCGAACCGCTCGTTGAGGGCGTCAATGCCGGTGCGGGCGGCCTCGAGCAGCTCCGCGTCGCCTGGCATGTCGCGTTCCGGGGCATCGACGAAATCGCTCAGGAGCGCGAAATGAATCTGGGGGTCCACGTTCGCAAACGCCGTGACCTCCAGCCGCTCGATCAGTTCCTCCACCTCGCGCACGGTCGTCAGCAGCACGGGCACGATGACCATCGTTCGCGAACCGGGAGGAAGCTCACCCTTGAACTCGATCCGCAGCAGCCGCCGCGGCCGAATCAGGGCCGCGACCAGCCGCTGCACCAGGGCCGTGGCGACTTCAGAGGCGGGAATCAGGAGCAGTACGGCCGTCAGCGCCAGGAGTCCCCGTGTCCCGCCCTGCCCCCGCGCGTACGCCTGGCCGAGCGCCACGAGCGCCAGCGTGACCAGAGAGACCGTTCCGAAGTAGAAAACGCCTGGCGAGCTCAGCGCGAATCTCGGGAGACGTTTCAACTTCGGCGCCCGGTATCCCAGATCCGCCTCGAGATCGCGGCGCCCCTCGCCGACGAGGTGATAGCCGACGTGCGACGCGCGCTCCGTGCCGCCCGTGCCGCCGGATTCGGTCGCCTGGCGCGCACTCTCGATCGCCCGCAGCGCCACGCCCAATTGCGCCTCGCCGGTCGGCGCCGCGAGCTCCTCGACCGCCTGCCGCAGGCGGTCGCGGCTCAGAAAATCCATCGCGCCGTACACGCCGGACGGATCGCGTCGCAGCGCCTGCTCCACCAGGCTGACCGACTCGAAGTAGTCGCTCCAGTCGAGCGTCGAGCACAGACGCAGGCTCGTGAGCACGTTGGCGACCGACACCTGAGCGGCCGCCTGCCGCTGATGCTCGGTCCTGATCGCATCCTCGGCGGACATCTGCTGTTCGCTCAGCATCTGGCCGATGCCGGCCTCGAGCGAGGGCAGCCGGGTGCCGTATTCACGCGCCCGTTGGAGCAGCCGAACGACATACGAGAGCCCGCCCGAGACGGACGCGGGCGCCGGCGGCAGCGACGCCCCGGCTTCGCACTGGCTCACCGCGGCGTCCGCGGCGATCCGGGACTCGCGCGAGATGACGATCTCCTCTGCCAGCCGGCGCAGGTTTTCGATGAGCGCGACTTTCAGGATGCTCGGCCAGGCCCAGAGCTCGCCGATCGTGAGCGGCGCGACGGACTGGAAGCTGCTCATGAACCGGACGAGCTGGGACCGATCGAGGCGGCTGTCGCTGTGCCGAATCAACTCGAGGGCCATCGCGTAGATTCGCGTGTGGCCGGCCCACTGACGTTGCGTCAGCCGCGGAAGCTCGCGGTAGTACGTGCGGGGGAGATTGTGTCGAACGGCGCGGATTTCGGCCGTCACGAGGTGAAAGTGATCGAGCAGCCACTCGGCCGCCGGCGTCACGACGATTCCCCGATGAACGTCGTCGGCCAGCGTGGCGTACGCCGAACGCAGCAGGCGGGCGTTGTCGCCGAGTCGCGGGAAGACGCGATTCACGCGGCGGACCGACGGTCCGACCGTGAATCTGGCGGCGAGCGACTTCGCGCGCTCTTCGAGCCGCTCGATGCTCAGCAGCTCATCGCGAAGCGGCCGTTCAGGGGGAGAGACACGACGGCCCCCGAGAAAAACGTCAAAAGGGTTCCTCAATGCACACGCTGCAGTCAGTCGCGGCTACTTGGCGTCGAAACACGGAATGCTGAAGATGTGCTGGCATTCATCACATCGAAACCAGGCATCCGCTGCGCTCGTGTGGAGCCGCATGGTCTGCAGGGGCTCGGTGTGGGGGTTCCCGCACTCGGTGCACGACGGTGCGGCAACGGGTTTCCGGGGCTGGGGTATTGCGGCTGTCCTGAGCGCTGGAGCCGTCATCGCTCAATCTCCTCGCTGATGGTGGGTTTGCCTGAGCGCACAGAGAGCATGATGCCGAGACCGATGGCCACGAGCACTCCGACGCCAATCCAGATGGGCGCCACGCGCTGGAGCACACCCGTCTGCCACAGCGCGAGAACCGCACCGAGGACCAGAAAGCAATAGCCGATCAAGTACAGATGAATAAATCGCATGGTGCCCTCAACGCTGTGAACGCCACGCGCGCGGCGCGATGACGGCCGTCGAGTCATCGGTCAACGAGTTCGCCGCAGGAACCGCGAGCGCACACACGGCAGAGAACCGCGTCGTTTTCCTCATCCTCATCAATGAATCCACCCGCCCACCGCGGCTGCTGCAAAATGAATTCCCGGCGTGAGATCAATGAGATAGCGGCGCATGACACCAGAAGGCGTAGCCGATCACGACAGAGACGCATCACATCGCTACAACGTGAAGGATGAGGTGCGCTGCGGAGCACATGCGCAACGCATGGCGCGATGTACGCGTCAGACTCCTAGAGGGTACTGACGCTGGTTATGACGCGCGGGTTGAAGGTGGTGGGAGGGTTCCTGCTGTTGGCGCTCGGGATCATCATGCTGGTGACGCCGGGGCCTGGATGGCTTGCGATTGCGGGCGGCATCGGTCTGCTGGCGACGGAGTTTGTGTGGGCGAGACGGATACGCGAGCGGGTCGAGCGTGCGGCGGAGAGTTGGCGGGCGAAGAAGAGCTGACACGACCCCACCCGCCTCTCCGGTTCTGTCCGGTGTCAGCGCCCCCCAGCAAGCTGACACTGAACGGAGCCGGAGCGACGAGTGGGACGGCGACAACTTAGCAGTCGCCTTCCGGTTTCTTTTCCTGTTGCTGCTGCCCGAAGCGATGGCTCGCCACGCCGCCCTTGCGGCCTGCCGCGCGCGCTTCTTCCTTCGTCCATTCGTGAGCCGTGCCCTTTTCGTGGGCCACGCGTCCGCCTTTGCTGGCGATCTCACGCTGCTTCTGTCGGTCCATCGAGGCGAATCCGCGATCCGCTATTGCCAAAGTACCCTCCTGCACGTGCTGTGCGCTATTCCAGCGCGGTCCCATGGGTCGTACGTTTGTGAGCGTACGATTGGATTGTGCAACCGCCGTGCCACGATCCACCCTGCTAACTGTTGCTACTAAAGACGGTTACTCAGCGGGTTTGGTTTCAACTTACGAGCGTGGCGGGTAACTGGCGTGAAATTTCTTCACGGCTTGAAGCGGTACCCGACTCCGAACTTGAAGCTGGGACTGTCGATCGCACCCACTTTAATTTCCGTGAACAGGCCGCGGCGATGCGCGAGACCGAGAAGAATGTTGAATCCGCCGCCCGCATCGGTGTCATCGTGCGCATGGGTGATGACAAGTGCTGGCCCCGCACCCAGATAGACGCTCCAGGGTTTCTTCTGAATCGGTATGCGATACACAAACTCGAAGTTCACCGTCGTCAAAATCGCATCGTCGCCCACACCGATCTCGAGGTTCGGGCGAAATCTTAGCCGGTCGAGCAGCTCGGCTGTTTCGTAGTCGATCCCGCCGTAAAACTGATCGGGGTCAGCGCTGACTCCGGCCCGTACGCCGAGCCCCTGGGCCTCGACACGCGCCACAGCAACCAGACCAATGACGAAAACCGCGCAGACCACGCAAATACGTCTCACGAGCGGACCTCCGATCTCCAAAATGAGTTGGAGGGGGCAAGAAGTGCGCCAGCCCCGACGGTATTGCAACTCCTCGGGCTCCGGTCTACATTGGCAGGGTCGAAATGCGCAAGGCCGTCCTGCTGCTCGTGATCACAATTGCAACGATCGGCGCGGCTGGCGCGGGCCCGCAAGAGGATCTCCTGCGCGCCCGGCAGCTTTACAACCAGCAGCTCTACAATCTCGCGATTGATTCCGCGGCGACTGCGCGACACTCGCCGCAACTGGCCGATACCGCGAGCCTGATCATGGCGCGGTCGCTCCTCGAACGGTACCGCAGGGAGTCAAACGCCGAAGATCTCGCCGCCGCCAAGACCGAACTGCAGCAGATCCGTCCCGCGGGCCTCATACCGATCGATCAGGTCGAACTCGTCATCGCCCTTGGCGAGCTGCTGTATCTGAGCGATCAACCGGGCGCCGCCGCCGAGGAATTCGAGAGGGCGCTCGACCTCGTCGATCCCAAGAATCCGAGCGCGCGCGAACGCGTGCTCGATTGGTGGGCCAGCGCGATCGACCGTCAGGCCCAGATGCGCACCGAGTCTGAGCGCACCACGCTCTACACGCGCATCGTCGTCCGCATGCAGGAAGAACTCGGGCGGAACACGGGGTCGGCCGTCGCGTCGTACTGGCTCGTCGCGGGCGCGCGGGGCAGCGGCGATCTGGATCGCGCGTGGGACGCGGCGTTCGCCGCCTGGGCTCGCGCACCGCTGACGGGCGACGGCCGAATACAACTGCGCGCGGATCTCGAGCAGATCGTGACGCAGGCCATCATCCCCGAGCGCGCGCGCCTGATCGCTCCCGCCGGCGGCGGGGCGCAAACCGTGGCTGCGATGCGCGCCGAGTGGACCGCGCTCAAGCAGGCGTGGGCGGAACCGTAAGAACGTAGAACGCAGAACGAGAACGCAGAACGAACCTCGGAACGTTCCTAGCGTTTGGCCAACTGCGCCGCGAGGCCCGCGGCTTTGTCGGCGAGCTGCTCGGCAAACACGATGTTCTTCTTGCTCAACGCTTCGTCTGCCTGCTCGGTGAACCGCTTGGCGATGTCGTACTGTGCCTGCGCGTCGGCGCTGAGCGCGCGATAGTCGATCCGGCTTAGATCACGTGAGGCGTTCGCGAGCAGCCCGCGAATGCGCTGCTCCGCCGGACCGGCGTTCGCAGTTGTCTGAAGTGTGCGCGGCGGTTCGTCAACCGGAAGCGGCGTCGCGGGATTCGGCGCGGGCGTCTCGCTCGCCGCGGCCGCCGGCGGAGGAGCCGGCCGTTCGGCACGCGGCGCGGCCGCGCGCGGCGGCTCGGGCGTTGTGCGCGGGGTGGGGCCCTCGATCGGCGGCGCGCCGGTCACCGTCGGCTCGCTTTCGATCGGTGACGACAGGGCCCGCGGAGGCGCGAGCGGCGTCTCGAGCGCAGGGCCGCCTGGCTGGGCGCTGGCGTGGGCTTTCGCGCAGCCCGCGGCGGCAGCCGATGCGATGAGCGCGGCAAGGGCAATCACCCGGGGGAAGCGGGTCACGCTCCTATTATGGACCCGGAGGCGTCCGCCGCAGCCGTCAAGCCTGGGGCAGGAGCACCCGGAATGTGGTACCGCGGCCGGGGGTGGATTGCACTTCGATCTCCCCGTCCACGAGTTGGATGGCGCGATACACCAATGACAGCCCGATGCCGCTGCCCCCCTCTTTCGTTGTGAAATAAAGATCGAAAATCCTGCTCAGATGTTCGGGCGCGATGCCCACGCCGTTGTCTTCACACAATATTTCGACGCGCCGGCCGCGCACGGCTGCGGCGGAGATCCTCAGGCGCCCCCCCTGGGGCATCGCCTGGCAGGCGTTGAGGGCCAGGTTCATGAGCGCCTGCTGGAGCACGCTGGTGTCCACGCTCACGACCGGCAGGGTGTCCGGCACGGCGACGTTCACGTCCACGCCGTACTTGCGCGCCTCCGCGACCACGACCGGCATGATCGCATCGACCATCGACGCCACCGAGACCGGCTGAAGCTTCAAGTCCTCGGGCCGGATGAATCTCAGGAAACCCTGCACGACTTCGTCGAGACGGCGGATCTGCGCGGTGATGATCGACAGATGTTCCATCGCGAGCGGCAGGTCGCTCGAGCTGAGCTGCTGCTTGAGCAGCTCGAGATGAATGACCGTGGCATTCAGCGGGTTCTTGACCTCGTGCGCGACGCCCGCGGACAACCGGCTGAGCGCCGCCAGCTTCTGCGAGTAGCTGAATGACGAGCGCACCTGCGTCATGTAATCGAGGTTGCGTGCGACGAGCATCACGGCGGCCGGCCGGCGATCGAGGCCGTCGATCACGTGCGTCAGAATCAGCCGCTCGCGCGGCGCCGGCAGCCCGTTCTCGTCGACGCGATCCGTCGCGAGGCTTGGCAGGTACGCCGAAATGGGCCCGCGCGACTGCTGACTGGCCGTCGCCTCTTCGATCGCCTTGCGATACGGGTGTTCCGCGGAGAACAGATCGCGCACGGATCGCGCGAGCGGCTCGGTCAGGAATGGAGGCAGCGTGGCGCGCATCGCCGGGTTGGCGAAGAGCAGCTTCCCATCCGGGTTGAAGATGGCGACCGCATCTTCGAGCGGATCTTTGTCCGAGCCAAGGCTGTTGGCGAGACTCGCCGCGAGCAGCGCCGTCGCAGGCGACGGGCGGTCCGCCGACAGGCGGGCGCTCACCGTGTTGAAGAAATCGCCGAGCTCGCCGAACTCATCGCGTTGCGGCAAATCTACAACCACTCCGAACTCGCCCTGCCCCAGTCGAGTGAGCCCGCTGCGGATGACGTGAATCGGACGAAGCGATAACTGTGCCAGCACCATGGCCAGCAGGCTGGCGCCCACGAGGATAATGGGCGCAGTTATGAGCGCCGGCGTGAGCGACTGCGTCAGGTCCCGCTGAACGAGTAAGGTTGACACACCGATGTGTATGGATCCGAACTCGGCTGTACCCATCAACAGCGGCTGGCGGATCTCGAGCGTGCGGCCGCCGTCGGCGTAGATCGCCCGGATCTGCGAAATCGGCCCACGGTCGAGCAGTGCATTGAGATCGCCGTACGGCGGGAGCGGTTGTCCGATGCGTGTCGAGTCGCTGTGAACGATCGCGAGACTGCCGACGTCCAGGATGGCCGCGTACGTCACGTTCGGCGAATAGGCGCTCGACTCGAGGATCGACCGCAGGCCTTCGTCGGCGCGAAGCGCAGTGTTGGGATCGCGGGCATCCTTCGCGACGACCTCGCGGGCGCGCTGGTAGATGGCGTTGGCGAGCAACTCGCCGCGCGCCCGGCTCTCCTCGAGCCGGATCCGCGCCAGTGACGCCAGGTAGAAGCCGCTCAGCACGACGACCGCGAAACCCACGATCGAGGTCACGCCGAGCACCTGCTTCGTCTTGATACTCAGCCGCATGGGATCAGAGCACGCCCTCCTGCTTCTTGATCTTCAGGCGATTGAGCTTGTTGTGCAGCGTCTTTAGGCTGATCCCGAGGAGTTCGGCCGCGCGCGTCTTGTTGTCGTTCGTGTGCTGCAGCGTCAGCAGAATCAGCTGGCGCTCGGCTTCCTCGACGGTCGTCCCCGCGTGAAGGCCGGCGCCGGGCGCCCCGGAATGCCCGCTCTCTACCAGCGTCGGCAGGTCCTTGGCCTCGATGAACCGGCCGTCCGCCACGATCGTCGCCCGTTCCATCACGTTGCGGAGCTCGCGGACGTTGCCGGGCCATGAGTACCGCTCGAGGATGCGCATCGCCCGCTCGTCGACGGCCGCCACGCTGCGGTTGTTGCGCGTGTTGAACTCGCCGATGAACGACTGAATGAGCAGCGGCAGATCTTCCTTGCGATCACGGAGCGGCGGAAGCCGGATCGCAAACACGTTGAGGCGGTAGAACAGATCTTCGCGCAGCCTGCCCCGCTGCACCGCCTCGGGCGGATCGGCGTTGGTCGCTGCGATCACGCGGATATCCACGGCCTGCTCGTTACGCCCCCCGAGCCGGCGGAAGCTGCGCTCCTGCAGCACGCGCAGCAGCTTGACCTGCGTGGGCGGCGTCATCTCCGCGATTTCGTCGAGGAAGATCGTGCCGTGGTTGGCCAGCTCGAAGCAGCCGGGCCGGCGTTCCATGGCGCCGGTGAACGCGCCTTTCTCGTGACCGAACAGCTCGCTCTCGAGGAGCGTTTCCGGGATCGCCGCGCAGTTGATCGGGACGTACGGCGAATCGCCTCGAGGACTCAACCGGTGGATCGTCTGCGCGACGAGCTCCTTGCCGGTGCCGGACTCGCCGCTGATCAGCACCGACGCGTCGGTCGGCGCGGCCTGCTCGATGATGTGGTAGATCTTCCGCATCTCGGGGCTGTTCCCGATCATGGCGCCGAACGCCCCCTGCTCGCGCAGTTGCCGGCGCAGCACCTGGACCTCGCGCAGCGTCTCGTGGCGCTCGACGATCTTGGCGAGCAGGATCCGGAGCCGCTGCAGGTCGACGGGCTTGGTCAGGTAGTCGTAGGCGCCCTCCTTGATGGCCTGGACCGCGGTTTCAACCGTGCCCTGGGCCGTCAAAATCACCGTCGTCGTGTGCTCGCCCTGCTCCTTGAGCGCCCGGAGCAGTTCGAGACCGCTCATCCGCGGCATCACCAGATCGGTGAGGACGATCGCCGGACGAAAGACGCTGACCTTCTCCAGCGCTTCGTCGCCATCCCCGGCGGCTTCGACGCTGAATCCCCAGCTCTTGATCAGCTGCTCCATCCCCACACGCGCGGCGGCATCGTCCTCGACGATGAGCACACGTTCGTGCAACTTGTCGCCTATCTCTTTGCTTGACACGCAGGCCTCATGGTTGGCGGGCTCGTTCACACCCGGCCGACCTCTTCAATCTAGCGTGTTTTCGGCGTGGGGGACAATCGAGAGGGAAAAAAGGTGAGAGTGGACTAGCAGGCTGCCGAAGAACGCAGCCTGAACGTCAAACGTGAAACGCAGAACGAAGAATTCCGGAGTATTTCTTCGTTCTGCGTTCTACGTTCGACATTCAGGACAGTGTTTTCAGCGCCCTGGCTATACGAGCACCCGGATCACGACGCGCCGGTTCTGCGCGCGCCCTTCACGAGTCTTGTTGGACGCCACCGGCTTCTCCATCCCGTAGCTGATCACGTTCATCCGGTGCAGCGGGATCTGATGCTGCTCGAAGAGATACCGTTTCACGGCTTCGGCGCGATCGAGGCCGATCTTCTCGTTCTCTGCTTTCGTGCCGAGCGCGTCGGTGTGTCCTTCGATTTCGAAGAACGCGCCGTTGGGATCGGCCTTGAGCTTCGTCACCAGCTCGTCGAGCTTCGCCTTCGCGTCGTCGGGCAGCACGGCCTTGCCTGACTTGAACTGACCTTCGTCTTCACTCAACACGACGGTGTACACGAGGCGGCGCTGCGACTTGTCGAAGTCGTCCGCTTTCGTGCCCACTTCGTTCGCGCGTGCGCGCGCGGCCTTGGCTTCCGCGTCCGCGTCGCCCGCGGCCTGGCGCGCCGAATCAGCCGAACTCTGCGCCGCCTGTGCTTTCTTGTCGACGTCGCCGATCGCGCCTTCGTTCTTGCGCGTCCGCTCCTGCGTCTCCTCGACCGATCGGCCGAGCGTGTCAACCTTGTCGTTGACCGGTTTGATGTCGTTCCGGACATAGTTCTTCGTCGCGCACGCCGTCGAACCGGCGACGACGAGAGCCGCAACCGAAACTGCGGAGAAAGTTCTCAACATGCTGCCTCCTGCCGGGCTGGAAAACACCTAAGCCCCGACCGGGTCAGTTCAACTCCCTTGCCAACGCTATGTGATGAGAACAAAGGACCTGAGGTGGATGAGGTGCGTGAAGGAACGAGCAACCACCGTGTAAGACTTACCAGTTTTTACGCCTCGCCACTTCGATGGGTCGCGTTTCGAAAAGCGGCGCCCAGCGCCTTGAACAACGACGATGGCGTCTGCTGGGCGAGACGGAAGCGGTTCGCCGGCGCGTCCGTCGTCGCGGGCGCGAAGAGGGAGACGCCGGGCGTATTCCCGAGGATAAGGATGCTGGCGCCGTAATAGGCGAGCGTCGCGATGGCGAAAGGCATCCAGAACCGGTTGAAGGCGACAAACAGCATGAGGCCGACCGCCAGCAGGACGCAGACGTCCCAGGCGACAGCCGCCCAGCGCGGCCGCATGCTGAGCAGGAGCCTGCCGCGCGTCGACGTCACATCCAGATCGGCGAGGTTCAGGCGTAAAACGGGCTCGTTTGACGATATCCGGCGTGCCTCCGACGCCGGGGACTGGAACGGCAAATCGGGCGGATCCGGAAATCGTTCCAGAAATTCTCGCGTGAGATCGTCCGCGTCCAGCCCGATCGCCTCGGCGTAGGCCCGGATGAAGGAACGGCGAAAGATGCCTGACGGCCAGCGGGACAGCTGACCTCTCTCGAGGCCTTCGAGCAGGTGAAGACTGATCTTGGTGTTTGCGGCGATCGACGCCAAAGTGATGCGGCGCCGCTCGCGCTCCAGCCGCAGTCGCTGCCCGAAAATTGCGTCGCTGGTGTCTAACATTCAGCTGCAGTCAGGAATGAAGATCCAACCTAGAGCAAATCCGGTACCGGATAGCTCGTTTCACAGCCGGGGTCACTCAGCCGGGGGGTTTTACGGCCGGTCGTCTGGCGCGGCTGTTGCAGTTGTGAGCATGCCATGTCCCTCAGATCAGACGTTCACGGAGCCCTGCTGCACGGGCGCTGGCGCCGCGCCCTCCACAATCAGCGCCGCCTGGTAGCAGGGGTCGCCGTCGGCTGCGCACTGATGGTGGCAGCCGTGATCGCGAGCGGCATCTGGCTGATCACGAGTGTCCGCACTGGCCTTCCGGACAAGAACGCGATCGGCCGCATGGGCACGATGGCCGAAGCCACGCTGATTTACGACGCGCAGGACAAGCTGGCCTTCACGATCTACAACGAACAGCGAATCGACGTGCCGTTGGCCGAGATGTCTCCGCATCTCATCCACGCGATCATCGCCGTCGAGGATCAACGCTTCTACAGCCATCACGGCTTCGATCTCATCCGCATCGCGTCCGCCGCGCTCACCAACGTCCGGCGCGGGCGCGCGGCGCAGGGCGGCAGCACCATCACGCAGCAGCTCGCCCGCCAGAGCTTCCTGACGACCGACAAGACGATTCGGCGCAAATTGCAGGAGCTGATCCTTGCCGAGCGCATCGAGGTGCTGTACCCGAAAGCCCAGATCCTCGAGCTGTACCTGAACAAGGTTTATTTCGGCGACGGCCTGTACGGCGTCGAAGCTGCGTCACGCGGCTATTTCGGGAAGCACGCCTCGGAGCTGTCGCTGTCTGAGGCGGCGCTGCTCGCGGGGCTGGTGAAATCTCCGTCTGCTTACGCACCGACGACCTACCTCGATCGCGCGGTCGGGCGTCGCAATGTCGTGCTTCAGACGATGCTCGACTCGGGCGTCGATCAGCCGCCCGGACTGGCAGCATGCGCGTACAGCCCGTGTCGTGTTACGCGACAGCCTCCGCGGCGGCGACCTGCGCGGCCGGTACTTCCAGGAACAACTGCGTCAGGAGCTCGTCGACCGCTTCGGCTGGATGCAGGTGTACCAGGGCGGTCTCCGCGTGTTCTCGACGATCGACATGGCGGCGCAGGACAGCGCCGAAGCCGCCGTCGCCCAGTCGCTGAAAGTGCTCGACGACAAGCGCAAGGCGCTCGCCTCACGATTGAAGCGCCCGGCCGGCAGTGGCGAAGCCGGCAACAGCGACGAGCCCCTGCAGGCCGCGCTGGTCGCCATGGATCCTCGCACCGGAGAGGTGCGGGCCATGGTCGGCGGACGGGATTTCGCGCAGAGCCGCTTCAACCGCGCGGTCCAGGCGCGCCGTCAGCCGGGGTCGGCGTTCAAGCCGTTCGTCTACGCCGCCGCCCTGGAGGCCGGATATACGCCGGCAACGGTACTCGATCACCTGAACGATCAGATCGACACGCCGCAGGGCGGCTGGGCGCCGGAAGACGAACACTCGACGGCTGAATCCATGAGCCTGCGCACGGGGCTCCGCACGTCCAGCAACCGTGCCGCCGTCCGGCTGCTCCAGCAGGTCGGCATTCCGCAGACCGTCCAGTACGCGAAGAACATGGGCGTCGGCGACGTCCCGAGCGTGCCGTCCCTCGCGCTGGGGTCGGGCGAGGTCACCCTGCAATCGATGACGGCCGCTTACGCGGCCTTCGCGAACCACGGCCTCGTCCCACGTCCCACGCTCGTTCGCCGCGTCGAGGACACCGGCGGTCAGGTTCTCTACACGAACGAGCCATCGTCCGTCCGCGCCATCAGCGACACCACCGCCTACCTGATGTCGACGATGCTGGCGGATGTCATCAACGCGGGAACGGGGGCGGGCGCCCGGCGCGCCGGCTTCACGCTGCCGGCTGCGGGCAAGACGGGGACGACCAACGATTTCAACGACGCGTGGTTCGTGGGATACACGCCGGCCCTCGTCGCGGGTGTCTGGGTCGGCTTCGATCAGCCGCACACGATCCTGCCCAACGGCTTCGCGGCCGAAGTCGCCGTCCCGATGTGGGCGCGGTTCATGAAGGCGGCGACCCACGCCGACAAACCGCAGTGGCTGCCGATGCCGCCGGACATCACCATCGTGAACGTCTGCCGTCTGTCGGGGAAGCTCCCGACCAGCGGATGCGAACATCTCGATGTCGTTGACGGGCACATCGATCATCAGCCGGCGGTGTACGGGGAGTATTTCGCCAGGGGCACCGAGCCCACGGCGTACTGCGATCTGCACAGTTCCCGCGGCGTCATCGGCGTGCTCGCGTCCATTTTCAGGAGCGAGCCGCCGCCCCCGCCCCGAGCCGTGGAAAAACCGCCCGCCGCGCAGCCGGTGGTCGACAACGCCGCGCCGCCCGCCGCCGTGCCGGCGGAGGAACCGCCCAAGCCGAAACGCGGCTTCTGGTCCAAATTGTTCGGGAAGAGCAAAGCCGATCGACACTAGTCGAGCCGCCCTTCGCCAGCGCGCTTCTTATGCGGAAGCGTCCTGACTGCTGGCGCCCTTGACGCGATACATGTCGAGGTCCGCGGCGTGCAGGAGATCTTCAGGCAGGTTCGTCGGACGACCCGAACGCAATGCCGAGGCTCACCGTTGCCGAGACGGTAATGCCCTCGAGGTTGAACGGCGAACTCAGGGCGTTCGTGATGCGTTCGGCCACCGTCGCCACCTCGTCGTGCGTCGCGACGTCTTCGACCAGGATGGCGAATTCATCGCCGCCAAGCCGCGCCACCGTGTCGGTGGGGCGCACGCACCCATGCAGCCGCCCGGCCACGGCGATGAGCAGCTGATCGCCGACGGCGTGCCCGTACCGATCGTTGATAGCCTTGAACTGATCGATATCCGCGAACAGCACCGCGATGGATGGTTCGCCCCCGCGCGCCCGGTTGACGGCGATCCGCAGCCGATCCATGAACGCCGTCCTGTTCAGTGATTGCGTCAGGCCGTCGTGCGCCGCCCGGAACGACAGCTGCTCGAGCATCCGCTTCTGCACGGTGATGTCGCGGAGAAACCCCGTGAACATCGGCGGTCCGGCGGAGGGGATCCGGACGAGCGACAGCTCCACGGGAAACTCGGTGCCATCCGCGCGCATGGCCGTCGTCTCGAAACGGCGATCGATGGCGCCGCCGGTGCCGGCGGCGAGATATCGCGCCAGGCCCTCACGATGGGCCGCGCGCAGTGCCGGCGGAATGATCAACTTGGCCATCTCGCGGCCGATCACCTCCGAGCGGCGGTAGCGGAACGTCTGCTCCGCCGCCGGATTGAATTCGATAATCCGCCCGCGATGATCGATCGTGATGATGCAGTCGAGCACGGCTTCGAGGATGCCGGCCTTGCGGGCCTCGCTCTCGGCCACCGCCTGCTCCACCTGCTTTCTCGTGAGGAACTGCCCCACCTCGGCGCCGATGGTGCTGAACATCTGGAGCAGATCGGCGTCGGGCTGCCGGATGGGCCGGCGGTAGAAAAATTCGAGGACGCCGAGCAGGTCGCCGCCGACGGTCACCGGACACGCGAGCGCGCCACGCAGGCCCTCGGCGGCCGCGGCTTCAAGCCGCGGGAAGGCGGGATCGTTCGGAACGTCGATCAGCCACGACGGAGCATTGCTGGCCCACACGCGCCCCGGCAGGCCGTTGCCAGTGCCGAACGATCTCGCGCGGCTGATACGATCGAACTCTGACACCGTCGCCGCGGGCTGGCGCCAGATGGTCGTGCAGCGCAGGTGCTGCGATTCGCGATCGAGCGTCCAGAACAGTCCGGCCTCCCATTCCAGATGGAGGCAGATCACTTCGAGAATGCGCAGCACCGCGGCGTTCGCGTCGGACGCCTCTGCCAGCACCTGCGTAATCACGTGTTCCACGCGGCGGCGCCGTCCGGCCGCGTCGCGCTCCGACACGGCCGCGCCGAGCAGCAGCCCTGTGCCGGCGACGATGCCCATGAAAATCTGCAGCAGCGTGAGGCGTTCGCCCACCGCGCCCACACCGTATGGCCCCCACCCGTGGATCGTGCCCCACACCGCGATCCCCGACGCCAGCACGTTGGCCATCGCCGCGCCCGCGATGCCGAACCGGATGGCCGCCCAGATCAAGAAGGGAAAGATGGTGTACTCGAGCGTGTTGCGAGGCGCGTTGTTGATATACGAGCTGGCAAATACGGCGGCGCTCACCGACAGCAGGCCCACGAGCAGCACCCCGGCTTCGGCGACGCGATCATCGCGACGGATATGACGCCACGCGCCCAGGGTCAGCAGCGCCGGAGCGACGAGCATCGCGCCAACCGCGTCGCCAAGCCACCACGTCCACCACAGCTGGCGATAGGCCGACCAGGGTTGCATGCCGCCGGCGCACAGGCTGGTGACGCCGATGGTGGCCCCGATCATCGTGCTCAGAAGAGCGCCGAAGACGACGAGCCCGAGCGCGTGCCTCAGCCTGTCGAGAGAGGACGAGAGCCCGGTGAAGAAGCGAAGCAGGTAGGCCGCGGTAATCGCTTCGATCGTGTTGCCGACCGCGATGCAGGCCGCGACGACGAGCGTCTCGTGGGCGGTCGCGTTGGCCACGAACGCGCCAATGAGGACGCCGGGCCATGCAGCTCTGCCGTAAAGAAGGAGCGCCGCCAGCGCGATGCCAGTCGGCGGCCACACCAGTGTGACCTGGGTGGCCGTGAAGGCCATCGTAAAGCCGAGCTTGGCCGCGCCGATGTAGACGCCGGCCGTGACGGCAGCCGTGAGCAGCGCCGACCGTGTTGGCATGTCAGGTTTGTGCGCGGACGTCCGCGCACACGGTTTTGGGGGGCCCTTGCTAGGTTAAGAAGGGGCCCGCCCCGAAGTCAAGGCGGCCCGCCCGTTCAGAACTGCAGGACGAGCGCGCCGCTGGCGCGGCCGAAATTGAGCTTCGTGTCGCCGCCGAGCGAGAGTCCCAGGAGGTTGAGCTCCTGGAACGAGTGAAAATGCCGGATATCGCCTTTCACGCCCACGTGCTGGCCGAACATCACCATGACGCCAAAGCCGATATCCCAGGCGAACGTGTTGTTCGTAAATGACAGAACGTTAATCGGGTTACCGCTCACGTGCGCCTTCATGAGCCCGACGCCGAACAGCCCGTACGGACGCACCGGGCCGATCTTCGGCCCGATCATGAAGTTGCTCATGACCGTCAGCACGTTCGAGTCTGCACCGTTCGGTGTGCTGCCAAAGAAATCCTTGGCCCAGGCGATCTCTTCCTCGAACCCGCCGGCCTTTCCCAGCTTGCCGAATGAGAATCCGATATTGAGTTTCTTCTGCTCACAACCCGTGAGGTTCTTGCAAAACGAGTCGCCGCCGTAGTCGTAGCCAAAAAGCGGTGCGAAAAATCCCTGGGCCCTGGCTTCTGTGGCGCCGCACGCCAAAAACGCAGCAGCGATCGCCGCCGCCGCGCAAAGTTTTCTGAGGCTCGCGAGCCTGATCATCATGGGCAATGTGTGCGTCTCCTTGTATCCCTGCTTCACGGTGTCGCCGCTTCGCGCGACGCCGCGTCTCGCATCAATCCGTCGGCTGTCCCGACTGCGTCAGCACGCGTCCGTCGGCCAGCGTCGCGCGAACGAACATGCCGCCGTTCTCGCCGCTCCTGAGCGGTCGGACGGCGATGGTCACCTTGTCGCCGGGTTTCAGCGTCGTCTTGCTCCAGCCGCGGCGCGCCAGGTAGTTGGGGCTCATCCCCTCGATCGCCCAGCTATCTACGCCGCCCTTGCCGTTTGGCACGTCCACCCAAATCCACGAGTGGGGATTGGTCCACTCGAACCGGCTCACCGTACCGGAAATCGTCTTCTCCATCGTCATGTCGAACGGCGCGAAGGAGTGGTGAGCCGTCGCGGTCACGCCCGCAGCCAGAACGACGCCGCACAGCGTGAGCGCCGCTACGATCAGGTATCGGAAGATCTCCTTCATTCGCCTAGTCCTTCTTGTTTTGCGAGCCTGGCCTCGTAAGGTTGATGCCGGCCTTGCCGGCGGCGTCCACCGAATTGCGGTTGTTTTCCTCGCACACATATTCGGCGATGGTCCAGTTGCGATGACGCTTCAGCGTCCTCGTGGACGTGAACGGCGCCGCCAGCACGGTGGGATCGGCGACGGTGGTCTCGATGGACATCGTGTCGGGATCCGTGAGGCGGAAACGCTCGTGGATGCGCATCCTGTCGCTGTGCGGTACGCCCCGATCGATCTGCGTGAGCGGCGAGAACCCGACCGTATCCACGACCAGCGAGTCGCCTTCCCAGCGTCCTACGGACGTTCCCTGAAACGTCTGATCGGGATCCTCGGGCAGAGTACGTCCGTCGGTGTAGATGTGCCGCACCTGCGTGTAAGCCTCGATGACGATCGTCACCTGGCCGGGCGTCAGCAGAAATTCCATCGGATACGGCTGACCCATGATTCCAGGCATGCCCGGCGGCAGGCAGTTGGCCGTTTCGCTGTCCTCGGGCGGGTTGGCGTCGAACGCCTTCTTCCTGGCGGCGTACTCGGGCGTCAGCGGCAGCGCTGCGGGGCCGCGGCCTCTCCCAGCCGGTGGAGTGGCCCCACGCGCCGGTGGCGCGCCGAACGACAGTTCCCACACGCCGGTGAAGTCCGGGAGCTTCGCCAGATTCGCCCACTCCGCGGATGTCGGCGCGGCGCGATTGGAGCGCTGGGCGAGGCCGACAGCGGACGCGCCGAATACCAGACACACAAGCAGTCGATTCATGTCACACCGCGATTCTTCTGCTGCCCACGAAGATCACGAAGGCCGCGTCGTCACATTGATCAGAACACCTGTCAGAACATGGCCAACGGATTAACGACGGAACCGGTGCTGCCCGGCACCTGGAGCGGCGCGACGACGAGCATGAACTCCCACCGGTTCATACGTGCGGCGGTCTCGGCAAGGCCGTCGAGCGCCACGCCGTCGAGCAGATATGTACCCAGCGCGACGAGTACGAGCCGATGATCGGCGTGACGATCGTCGGCAATCGCCATGACGTTGCTGGTGACGGCAACGCCGCGCGCTTTCATCCACGGCACGACTGACAGATCGAATCCTGCCGCGGGGACCGGAGGCTGTGCGCCCGGGCGCGCCGGGTTATAGACGAACAGGGCATCTCCCGGCGAGACCTTGAGACCGGTCTGCTTTTCCCACGCTTCGATATCGTCGACGTAGACGCGGGTGCCGGGCTCCCGCGAGGACACGCTCTTCAGCCGGGTCATGTCGATCAGAATACCGCGCGTGACGATGCCTTCTTTGACATTGTCGAGACCCAGACGTGTGCAGCCGACTTCCTGGCTGACGGTTTCCAGCGGATACCCGTTGTACAGCTTCCCGTTCGCGCTGTCGTGGCACAGCGCGTCGAGATGCGTCATCGGCCCGTGGACGTGCGACTCCTGAATGTCGCTGCTGAAACCGTCGTTGCCGCGGGGATCGCCGGCGGGAAACGTCTTGAAGCGAATATCGTAAAACGCGACGCCGTGCGGTTTGCCGTCGGCCTTCGTTTCGTCCGGCGCCCTCGACGGCACGATCTTGCGCTCGAGCGAAATCACCGTGCCGGACTTCGCGAGCGCCATCGCCTGACGACGTTTCTCGGGGGTGATGAGGTTCAGGGCGCCGAGCTGGTCGTCCTTGCCCCACCGCCCCCAGTTCGACAACTCGGTCATCCACCGGTCGGCTTCAGCTTTCGTGACGGGGGCGTGGCGCGGAGCGGACGCGGCAGGCTGCTGAGCGCGTCCCGTCATGATCGAGCCTGCCATCAGCACGGCGAGCATGATTACGCGGCGTGTCATGGGTTCATCTCCGTCACCCGGCTGCAGACTGTTGACTGCCGATTTCGTCCGTTACGATAACATGGCGAGGAATGGCTTCCGGCGTGACGAACTCAACGATGACACACGCTTTCGATTCCGCGATGTCGGCGGCCGGGGCGCTGCTCGAGCGGGTGGACCAGCTGAACGAGCAATACCGGTCGGGCCTGGTGCGCGTGAACGTCCCCGCTGCGCTTGCCGACCGCGAAAGCCCGGTCGACACGCTGGTGGAGAAGCATTTGCCGGTGTCCTACGCGGCGCTGCAGGCCGCTTCGCGCGGCCTGTTCTTCTCGTTGCCCGTCGCGTTCAACCCGGCAGAATCTGTCGGGCCGTACCTGGCGGCCGTCGATCGCGACGCGGCGGGTGAGCCCTATCGATTCCTCGATATGGGGGCACTCATTGCGACGCAGGCCTTCGGTGAAAACGATCCCAACATCGTCCGCGCCGTGATCGAATCGCTGCCGTTCGTGACGACCCGGTACGCTCACTCCGAATATCAGACGGTGCTGTCGCTCCGTCTCAAGGCCGCGTTGAGCCGCATCGCTCCGGCCGGCACGCCGCGGCATTTCATCGTCAACACCGGCGCCGAAGCCGTCGAGAACGCGATCAAATCGGTGCTCATGAACCGCGTCATGACGTCTCCGGATGGCGACGGCGGATTCATCGTGTCGTTCGACGGGGCCTTTCACGGCCGCACCCTGGGCGCCCTCGCGGTCACGCACCGCAAGAAAGCGCGGCTGGGGTTCCCGACGTTCGACTGGCCGCATATCCCCTTTCCGGTGGACGAGGCGCGGTCCCCGAAGGAGACCGTCCGACGCGAGGAACGCAGCCTCAAGCAGCTGTGGGATCTGCTCGTTTCCGGCCGGCTGCCGCACGCAGAAAAAAGCAAGGACACGTTCAAACGCGAGATGGACGCGATCGACGAATTTCTGACGCAGATGGATGAGGCCTCTAGTGGTTCTAGAGGTTCGAGTGGTTCGAGTGGTTCGGAAGTGTTGTGGTTCGGGTGGTTCGAGCGGTTCGAGTGGTTCGGGTGCAGACGTTCTCGCGTTCATTCAGGCGCAGCGGGCCAACCTGGCGCCGGACGTGGTTCGCCGGGCGAAGCGTGTCGCCGCGGTACTCGTGGAACCGATTCAGGGCGAGGGCGGCGTTCGCATGGTGAGCGCGCGATTCATGCGCAAGCTGCGGCTCCTCACCAAGATCTACGACGTCCCCCTGGTCTTCGACGAAGTCCAGACGGGCTGGGGCATGACCGGCCGCCTGTGGGCTCATGAAATGTTCGACCTGCCGTGCGCGCCCGACGTGGTCACCTGGGCAAAGAAGGCGCAGAACGGCGTGCTCTTCGTCAGCGAGGAGCTCGCCACGTTCTTTCAGGAGGAAAAGAAGTTCAACACCACGTGGGAAGGAGACTCGGTCGGGATGGTGCGCCTGATGGCGCTGCTGGACATGCTGGATCTCGAACAGGTGCGCCGGACCGGCGAGCGGGCGCGAGCGGGTCTCGAGGCTCTCGCGCGCGAACACCGCGAAATCTGCCGGAACGTGCGCGGCGCGGGCGTCATGCTGGCGTTCGACGTCATTCGCGCCGACTGGTGCGAGGCCCTGCTCGATCGCGCCTTCCGGAGGGGCCTCATCCTGCTGCCGGCCGGCGAGCGTACGGTGCGCTTTTATCCCCGGTACGATACCGAGCCGTCCGCCATAGACGAAGCGCTCTCGATCCTGGGCCTGGCCATCGACGACCTCTTCGCCCGGCGCGATCAGAGTGCGCCGGCGGAAGCGGCGGGCACCGCGGTGAAAACACGCGTGGGCACGCTCGCGATTCCGGTGGAGACCGTCGAGAGCGTGGACGTGACCGCCGCGAACTTCGAGAGCTGCAAGCGCCAGATCCTCGCCGTGGAACAGGAGCGCTACGGCACCGCGGCCCCAGAGACCACGATCGCGCCGGGCGTGGACTCACCGCTCCGTCAGCGATCGGGGCTGCAGTTCGCGATCGAGACCCTTGAAGCCACAATCGGCAACCCACGTGCGGTCGGCGTGGCGGTACGCGACCGCGTGTCGGGCCGGTTCGTCGCCTACGCCATCGGCAGCGCGATCGAGAACCACGACGAAGAGGGCGTCACGTCGGATCCGCATTTCGGGGACAACAATACGCTGTACCTGCAGGCGACCGCCACGCTGCCGACCGTGCAGAACGCCGTGGAGATCGAGAACTTCCTGTTGGATGCCCTGCGCGAGCGCGCCCTCGCCGCCGGCTTCGAGTTTCTCTCCACGCTGATCGAGGAGCGGCTGCTCGAGTCGGGACCACCCTGGTTCCGCGAGGCGGCCGTCATCGAGCGCATCGACAACTACCTGGGCAGCGGTATCCGGTTCGCATACCTGCACGTCGCGCTGAAGCCAGCGGGGCCTGGGGGCCCCGGCGACGTAGACGCGAGCTCGCATCCCGTTGAGCGCTGAGACGCGCATGGCTGCCGATTATTCCGCGCGCCGCGAGACCTTCCGGGCTCTGCACGAGCGCGGCTGCTTCGTCATGCCGAACCCCTGGGATCCGGGATCGGCGCGCTACCTCCACAGCCTCGGATTCCAGGCGGTCGCCACGACCAGCGCCGGCTTCGCGTTTTCGCGGGGTCTGCCTGACTCGTCACACGCTGTGCCGGTGGATGCCGTGCTCGGCCACATCGCGGACATCGTGAATGCGGTTGACCTGCCGGTGAACGCGGACTTCGAGTCGGGCTACGCGGACAGTCCGGACGGCGTGGCGGTGAACGTCAGGCGGTGTGTGGCGACGGGCGTGGCGGGGCTCTCAATCGAGGATGCCACGGGCGATCGTGCCCGTCCTCTGTACGAACTTCCCGTGGCGGTCGAGCGCATCAAGGGCGCGCGGGCCGCGATCGACGAGTCCGGCTCAGGCGTCCAGCTGACCGCGCGCGCCGAGTGCTTCCTCGTGGGCCACGAGGATCCACTGAAGGAATCGATTCGGCGGCTGAACGCCTACGCGGCGGCCGGCGCCGACGTGCTGTTTGCGCCGGGGATCCATCAACGCGACGACATTCGAACGCTGACGGCCGCGCTCGAGCCAAAGCCCGTCAACGTCCTCGTCAGCCGGAACACAGGGCTCACGGTCGCGGATCTGGCCGGGCTGGGTGTCCGGCGCATCAGCGTCGGCTCGGTCCTCGCTCGCGCCGCGTGGACGCGGTTCATGGAGGTCGCGAAGGACGTCGCCAGCGAAGGCCGCTTCACCAGCCTCGACGGCCTCGCGTCCTTCGCCGACCTGAACGCATTCTTCAAGCGAAACATGGAGGGCGGAGACGTCTAACCTCTAACCTCTTCTCCTCCTACAGCGCGTTCAGAAACGCCACCAGATCGGCCTCTTCGCGTCGCGTCAGCCCGATGTTGAAGCGCGTGTTGTAAAAGTCCACGACGTCTTCGAGCGCCGCCGCCGAGCCGTTGTGGAAGTACGGAGCGCGCGCCGCCAGCGCCCGGAGAATCGGGCCCTTGAACTTTCCAATGTCGCTCCACTTGCCGGTGATCATTGCACGGCCCGGATCGGTCGTCGTCACGGTCTGCCGGGTCGCGTTGTTCTTGATGTAATACAGCGGCAGATCGGGCGTCCGGCGCGATTCATCCGTAAGGCCGATGTTCAGGGGCATCGAGATGGAGTGGTCGCCCGCGTTCGGAGTGTCGTGGCAAACAGTGCAGGTTCCCGAGAACGGACCGGCGATTGGATCGCCGGCATCGCGATTTAACCCGCCGACGTTGTCGATGACGAACGCGCGCGTGTTGAACAGTTTCTCGCCGCGCGCGATCGCGCGCCGCTCCGGCGACTCGTCCTGCTTCCACGCGGTGAACAACGTGAAGACGTTGGGGTTCAAGCCCCCGGACGGCGTGTCGCACGCCCCGGGCATCACCGGCAGGATGTTCAGCGGATCGTTGACGCCGATGCAGAACGCCTGACCGGAGAGCTGCCGCGGTCCGCCTTCGGCGCCGTGCGCATGCAGGCTGCCGGCGCCGTGGTCGCGGCTCTGCGCGGTGAACAAGCCCAGCTCGAATTCGACGATATCCGCCGCCTGCTCGGATGTCAGCGGAGCACCCTGCGCGTGGCCGGTGGTCGCGTCGTTCGCCTGCGTCGCGAGGTCGTCGCGAATCGACTGCCCCTTCACGGTCTCCCGTCCATCCCACATCACGGTGCTCAGGAAGCCGAGATTCGTCGACGGGAGCGGGCGCCTGAACATCGAGGCTTCCGACAGCGGCGCGCCGCAATAGTACGGGTCGTCCACGTCCGTGATGGTGAACTCCGCGTTCGCCGGAACCGCCAGGCCGACGCGGATGAGCCCCTTCGACAACAGAAGGCTGAACGCCGCACGGCGCTTGCCGGTCGTGGAAATATCGGCGTCCTGACAGGTCGATCCGTCGTTGGCACGGAAGATGGGATCGCGCCCGCGCGTCTGCTCGAATCGCTCACGGATTCTGGCGGGCGTGACCGTCCACGCCTGATCCGGCTGGTGACAGGTGAAACAGCTGCGCCCGTTCGTTCCGAGGCTCTGGAAAAACGGGTTGTCCACGTCGAACGATCCTGCCGTCGTGACGGTGCGCTGGACGCCGGCTCCGTCGCTGAACGTCAACTGATCGCTGCGGCGTTCGTCGGGGGCGGTGAATCCGACCGTCGTCAGCGCGGCGAGCAGACACAGCGTTCCGAGGACACGGATAGCGGCAGCCCTTCTCATTCCCTTGCTCCTTCGGCGGGCAGATATCGCCAGCCGAAGGTCTGGTGTCGAGCGGGCGCCATCCGTTACACGGCTTCGATCCCCGGCCCTAACCCCTGGTCTTGAACGATCCGGTTCCGTGCTGCCGCGATTGTCCTTTAGGAATACTTAACGACGTCCATTGCTCGCCGGCCAGATGTCTCGCGACGTACACGATCTGACCGACGTGATACGCGAGGTGGGTGCCCAGGCGGTTGAGGGCCTCGACGACGAGAAACGGCTCGCTGCGGATGTGGACGGTCCTGGTGAGATCGGCGGGCGTCAGCGATTCGATGGCCGCCAGCGCGACGGAAAACCCGGTCTGCCACCACTGCAGGATCTCTTCCCGCGAGGCCGGGACCGGCATCTCGAATTCCCCGTCGCGGTCGCGATCCGGTTTCTCGCCATCCGTGGTCAGGAAATCGGTGAATCGGGAGCGCAGGTTGCCGGCGAGGTGCTTGACGACCGTCGCGATGCTGTTCGATCCCGGATCAATCATCCGGTGCAGATCGGCGTCGGCCGCCACCTGGGCGATCGCGCCCTCGCCGAGCTTCTTGTACATGCGGAAAGACCGGAGCGTGTCGGCAAGGTAGGCGGCCCCTGCGTCAGATGTGTCGGTTGGCATGGTGATCTGATTCTTATACACCCCTCAGGGTAGAATCTTCGGACCTTCAACCACCAGAGAGGACGCGGATGACAGACCGGGAACGCATGGAAGACGTGGGATTCATGACCTGCATGACCCTCACGTTGCTTGGGAACTACGCCCAGACGGGACACTTCGGCGGGCCGCTGGCGTATACGCCGTTCAACGTGGCCACCCACCTGGCCGGGCCCGAGAACGGCGGGCTGCGCTACGACTACCGGCGGCCCAAGCACCCGTACAGCGACAAGTTCATGCTCGCGGCCGGACACTGCGCCCCGACGTGCTACGCCCTCTGGATGATCATGGGCGAAGCGCTCGCGCGCCGGTATCGGGCGACCGGCGACAAGAAGTACTGACGTCCGTCCGGACATCGCGATGCTGTCGGTCGACGCCCTCGGGTTCCGTCGCGGCGCCGGCGCCCTCAAAACGCTGCTCGCGGACAACGGCCTGTCCGACCATCCGCTTTTCGCCGAGGCGAAGGGCCGCGGCATCCGCGCGCTCTCCGGGCACATCGAATCCACCGACGTGACCAACGACGTCAACGGCGGACCGTCCGGCGTCGGTATCGCCACCGCCGCCGGCAAGGCCGCGTTCTGGGACATCGTCGGCGCCCCGATGGGCAGGCCGAAGATTGTCGCGTTCGAAGGCGAGTTCGCAATGTGCGCGGGCCACGCGCAGGAACTGAAGACGCAGGCCATCGCCCTGCAGACAGGCAAGCGCCTCCGCGTGTTCTTCTCGGACAACAACGCCGGCATCGACGATGCGCTCATCGGCGGCGTGGTGCACAGCAAGTTCGAGGGCTACCGCCTGAAGGATCAGTGGACGTCGTACGGGTGGAACGTCTTCACGATCCCCGACGGCCACGACTACGGTCAGATTCTCGACGTGTTGAAGACGATGGAGAACTGGGACGCGAACGATCGCCGTCCGATGATCGTGCTGGGCAAGACCACGAAGGGGTACTGGCCCGCGGCCGCCGCCGGGAAAATCCCCGGTCTCGGCGATCAGATCGTCGGTTACCCGAGCCATCCGTTCGCCTTCAAAATGAACACGGACTACATCGTCGCGCTCGCGCGGACGTACGAGCAGAAGTATCGCGTGAAGTTCGCGGACATGGAAAAGGGCGCGGTTACCGACACGAAAGAACGCCTGATCCAGTTCAAGACCAACATGGACGTGGCGATGTCGGTGCTCGAGTGCAACGGCCTCGGCGACTGGCTGGCGGACCGCCTCGTCGAGCTCGGCGACATGGTCAGGGACGACTTCCCGCTCCGCATCGACGTCAAGAAGGATCCGTTCCTCGACGATCGGCTGCGCGTCGCGAACCTGCCGGAGGACACGCAGACGCTCTCGGTCACCAACCCGGCCGGCGCGAAGAAAGACGTCAAGGTCGCGCTGTTCCGCAAGGCCGGCGAAACCGCGGGCGCGCGGCGGGCCATCTCGGAAATCGTCAAGTGGCTGAACTATGTGACGGGCAACCGGATGCTGACGGTCGCGGCGGATTTATCCGAGTCCGTGAACCTCGAGCACGGCAGCCTGTGGGGCCACTACGATCCGGAGGCCAACCCGAGCGGCACACGGCTCAAGGCGGCGATTCAGGAGGCGGGCAACGTTTCCACGGCCATCGGCCTCGTCAGCCAGAACGCGTCTGTCGATCCCGACCAGTTCGCCGGCGTGTGGGCGGTCAGCGGCACGTACGGCGCATTCACGCCGCTCATGTATCTGCCGGCGAGGGTCTGGAGCCAGCAGAACCAGGACAGCCGGTTCCGCACCGGCGTCCTGCACATTCTGTCCGCACACTCGGGCCCCGAGACAGCCGCCGATGCGCGCACGCACTTTGGCATTTTCTCCCCGCAGGTCTGGAAGCTCTTCCCGCGCGGCCAGGTCATCAACCTGAGCTTCTGGGACTACAACGACGTGGCGGCCGGGTACTTCGCCGCGGCCGAGATCGCGGCCCGCGACAAGAAAGTCGGCATCATCACGATCGAAGTCGCGAGGCCGGACTTCCCCGTGGCCGATCGCCGCACGTTCGCGGACACGGATCTCAAGGCCGCCGCCAAGGGCCTTTACGTCATCCGCGATTTCGCGCCCGGCCGTCCGAAGCACGGTTACGTCGTCGCCCAGGGCTCGAGCGCGACCTTCAATCTCGTGAGCGTGCTGCCAAGGCTCGAACAGGCCGGCATCAACGTGAAGGTGGTCTCCGCGATCAGCGAAGAGCTCTTCGATCGGCAGCCGGAGTCATACCGGCGTGCCGTGCTGCCGGTTGAAGCGCGCCAGGATCTGATGTTCGTGACGGGCGGGACACGCCGCATGTGGCCCCTCCGCAACGTGGGCGCGCAGGCCGATGAGTATTCGCTCACAGCGGACTGGGACAACCAGTGGCTCAGCGGCGGCCTCGAGCCCGATGTCATTGCCGAGGCGCATCTGGACAAGGATTCGATTTTTGCCGGCGTGCAACGCTTCGCGCAGGAGCGCTCGAAACGCCTCGACGCGCAGCGCTCCACTCTCGAAGCACTACTCAATTTAGTCATCTGGTCATCTAGTCATCTGGTCATCGTTGTTTCATTTGAATCAATGCGCAAATTGGACAACGATGACTAAATGACCAGATGACTAGATGACCAGATGATTACCGCCATTCCGGCGCGTAGTGGCGATTCCGCATCTGCTGCTCGACGCGGAGACTCCAGCTGAAGAGGATGATCACTTCGACGAGGGCGATCGCGGCGTAGATGGCATACCGGACGAAGGCGCTCGGCGCGGGCCAGCAGGTGTAGCCGGCATCCAGGCAGCCCGCAATCACGGCGTTCAACTCGATGGACTCCCGGACGATCAAGGCGACGCCGGCGGCGAAGATCACGATCGTGCCGGCGAGATTCCCGAGGATCATTTCGCTCTTGCGCCAGAATGGCAACGCCACCAGCACGCCCGCCACGGGCGGCGCCGTCAGCATCAGCGCGATCCAACGCCAGCTCAATTCGGTCACGGCGGATATCCTCCGAAGCGTACGCTGCCCGGACGAAACGCACAAGGCCGGAGGCCGGGTATGCTGAGTATCAATGACGCGACTTCCTGAACCACATCGATCGGGCCGGGTCGGATGGCTTCGAGCGGCGGTGCTGGGCGCCAACGACGGCATCGTGTCCACGGCCAGCCTGGTCATCGGCGTGGCCGCCGCACACGCCTCGAGGGGCGACATCCTGATCGCCGGCGTCGCGGGCCTGACGGCCGGCGCGCTGTCCATGGCAGCGGGCGAGTACGTCTCCGTCAGCTCGCAGGCCGATACTGAACGCGCCGACCTCGACGTCGAGCGGCGCGAGCTCGCCCAGAACGTCGAAGCCGAGGTCGCGGAGCTCGCCGGAATCTACGCGAAACGCGGCGTGGAGCCGGAACTCGCGCGGACGGTGGCGCTGCAGCTGATGGCGCACGACGCGCTGGAGGCGCACGCGCGGGACGAGATTGGCATCTCCACAACGCTTGCGGCGCGGCCGCTGCAGGCGGCGTGGGCATCGGCGGGCGCCTTCGCCGTGGGAGCCGCGCTCCCGATCATGACCGTCACAGCCGCGCCGCAGGACCGCCTGCTGCTCTTCGTCGGAGGAACGTCCGTCGTCTGCCTGTCGGCGCTTGGCGCGCTCGCGGCCCGCGCGGGCGGCGCGCCGCCGCTCGTGGGCGCCGCGCGAGTCGCATTCTGGGGCATGCTCGCGATGGCGGTGACGGCCGGCGTGGGCTGGATGTTCGGCGCGGCGATCTGAAGCCGGCGTTTCTTCATCCGGTTGCGCCCAGGCCGCTCGCGATCGCGTTGATCGACAGCAGCAGCGGCGGCAGCAACTCCCCCGCCGCCTCGTCCCGGCCCAGACGACGGGCCGCGCGCCATTCGCGCAGCAGGGCGATCTGCTGGCGGTGCAGCACGCGAAGTGGTTCTCGTCGCATCTGCACGGTGCCGTGGATATTGGGACGGCGCTCGGCCAGGCGTTCCGCGATACACGCGCTCGAGCATGAGCGATGTCCGGTTGAATTCGCCTGTGATGAGACTGAAGAGCGAGTCGCGACAGGCGTCGTCTTCGACGAGCGCGGCGTACGCGCGCATGACATCGAGATCCGCCGCCGCCACGCACGTGGCCGCGTTGCTCAGCGCGTAGTGAAGCGGCGCCCAGGTATACAAGTGCCGGACGAGCTCGGCGAACTCGTCCGGATGTTCCGTCTGCAGCGCCTCGAGCGCGCTGCCGACACCGTACCAGCCGGGCAGAAAGTAGCGGGCCTGGCTCCAGCCGAACACCCAGGGTATCGCGCGTAAATCGTCGAGCGCTGGTTGCCCCGTCCGCCGCGAGGGCCGCGATCCGATCCGGCTCTCCTCGATGGCGTCGATGGGCGTGGCCTGGCGGAAGAAGGTGAGAAATCCGTCGGTCCGTCGAAGTCGGATGTACGTCTGGCGGCTGCGCTCGGCGAGCCAGTCCATCGTGGGCTCGAGCAGGTGCGCGGGCTCCGGACAGTGCCGATCGAGCATCGTCGCCCGCGTGACGCCCGCAAACAGGAGCTCCAGGTTGTAGACAGCCGTCAGTCGATTGGCGTACTTCTGCTCGATCGCTTCACCTTGCTCGGTGACCCGCAGGTCGCCGTTCAACGCGGCCGGGTGGATGGCTTTGACGAATCGATGTTCAGGGCCGCCGCCCCGGCTCATCGTCCCGCCGCGTCCGTGGAGAAAACGAATCCGCACGCCGGATTCCTGTCCGACGGCAACGAGCGCCGCTTCGGCCCGATACAGATACCAGAGGCTGGCGAGGATGCCGCCGTCCTTGTTGCTGTCGCTGTAGCCCACCACGACTTGTTGGACGAGCTCAGTTCCTCCTGCATCGCGACGCTGCTGTTCCAGGCTGCGTCGCGTCACGGGGTGACGCAGAAACGCGCGCAGGATGTCCGGGCTTCGCTCGAGATCGTCAATCGTTTCAAACAAGGGCACGACAGGGAGGCGGCAGACCAGCCCCGATCCGTCGCTCGTCGCGAGGCCGACTTCGCGGGCCAGCAGATAGACGCCGAGCAGGTCGGATGCCTGGCGCGTCATGCTGACGATGAGCGAGCCCAGGCCGTCCAGACCGTTCTGGCGCAGATGATCGGCCAGCACGCGGAACGTCCCGAGCACGGCGTCGGCTTCGGCGCCGGCCGACATGTCCGAACGGAGAAACGGGCGGGGCGACGCGAGCTCGCGGTCGAGGAATTCGAGCCGGCGTTCCTCAGTCCAGCCGGCAAAATCGGGCTGCTCGAGTCCGGCCGCCTGCTGCAGTTGAGCGATCGCACGGTCGTAGAAGGCGCTGTTCTGGCGGATGTCCAGCGACGCCAGGTGGAAGCCGAACGTCTGGGCTGCCCGAATCACGGGCACGACAGACGCATCGGCGACGCGCCACGCGCCGACGGCGACCAGCGACTGGTACAGCAGCCGGAGGTCCGCGATCAATTCAGCGGCGTGCTGGTATCCGCCGGCGCCATATCGCAGCCGTCCGCCCTCGGGGTACACGCTGTCGAGCGGCAGCTGCGCCAGCATGAGGCCGACAAACTGCCGCCAGGTCTCACCGTGCTCCTGGTGCACGGCGTCGGCGCCGCGCGCCCCCAACGCATCGATGAGAGGTCCAACCCGGCTGCTCAACGCCGGGGGCGGCGGCTCGAGGCGATCCGACAGGCTCGTCTGACGGGCGAGCGCCACCAGCTGACGCTGCAGCAGCAGCAACCCGTGCAGGCGCAGATCCTCGAGCGTCTGCCGCGTGACCTCCGCGGTCACCAGCGGATGGCCGTCCTGATCGCCGCCCACCCAGGTGCCCAGACGGCATTGCGGCAACTGCTCCGGCGTCCGCAGCAGCTCGTGATCGAATCCCAGGTGGGCCCAGCTTTCGCGCAGGCGGCCGTCGAGCGCCGGCAGCACGTCCGGGAAGACGTTGTACAGATAGTGCATGACGTTGCGCCGCTCGGCAGCGATGTCAGGCTTGTGCAGGAAGATCTCGCCGGTCCGCCACAACAGCGACAGCAGCGTCTTGAACTCCTCGCGAATCGCGCGCTGCTCGTTGGGCGTCCACACCTGGTTCTCGCGTTTCACCAGCAGGAGGTAGAGGCTCCGGTGATGCTCGAGGACAATCGTGCGCTTGGCTTCGGTGGGATGCGCCGTCAGCACCAGTTCGACCTGCACGCGGCGCAGCGTCGACGCGATCTGGTCCGCCGAGAGGCCTCGATCCCTCAGCTGCTCCAGCGACTGCCCCCACAGCGCCTGCAGCGCCGACGGCCCGTGCGCGCCTTCGGTGGCGCGCTGCTGCTGGATGGCGGCGTTCTGCTCCACCAGGCTCAACAGGTGGAAGGCGATCGAGTAGGCCCTCGACAACCGTTCAGGTGGAATCGGAGCCTGCGCGTCCGGCAGCGTCGTCTCGGCGCGCCACGGGAGTTGCCGCGCCAGCGCGTATTCGCCTGCTTCGTCCAGCACCTCGGCCAGGCAGTCCATCACGAACGCGAGATCGCGCCCGACCTTTTGGGGATCGAGAACCAGAATCGGCGACAGGATCATGCGGAGGCCGCCTGGGCGGACGCAACGAGCATGCCGCACGAATTCCGCAGGCGAGTCAGCCTCGCGCGGCCGTTTGCAACATTCTTGTGGTGTTGTCGGACCCCGTCCTTACAAGAACGTTGCAGACCGCGAACGAGAAACAACCGCGAACCCGCGCTACACTTGAGGATGACGAAACAAGACGCTCAGCGATGAAACGCATCGGCATCCTCACCGCCGGCGGCGACACACCTGCCCTCAACGCCGCGATTCACGGCGCCGTGGTGCGCGCCAACAGGCTGAGGATCGAAATCTACGGGCTCATCAAGGGCTTCAACTGCCTGTTCAACCCGCGCGTGCCGCACGTGCATCTCAACCCGCTGTTCCAGGAAATCCCCGAGCTCGATCCAACCAAGGGCGGCACGCTCATCGGCTCGTCGCGGGACTACATCGATCCCACCAAGAAAGCCGACCTGGATCTCATCTCCGCGCGCCTCTCGAAGCTGGGCATCGAAGGGCTCATCGCGATCGGCGGAGACGGCACGCTCAACGCGCTGCAGCCGCTGGCCGAACGCCTGCCGACCGTGCTCGCGCCCAAGACGATCGACAACGATCTGGGATTGAACTACCCGAGCGAACCGGACGAGTGGGTGCGCGTCAAGGAACCCGGCACGCAGACCATCAGCTACGAACGCACGCCGTCAAACGTCGTCTTCGATCTGAATCACATCGTCAACTACGCCACGCCCGGTTACGCCACGGCGGTCCTGGTCACGGCGCAGGGCGTCGAACGCATCCGGACGACGGCGGAGAGTCACCGGCGAATTGCCATCATCGAAGTGATGGGACGCCATTCGGGTTATATCGCGCTCGGAACCGCGTACGGACAGCCTGACATCATTCTTGTCCCCGAGCACCCGCTCGACATGCAGCTGCTCGTCGAACGGGTCAAGCATCTCTATTCACTGCAGAAGAACGTCGTCATCGTGTGCGGCGAGGGCGTTGTGGATGAAGAGGGCAACGAGTTGGGCGCCGTATCCAACTCCATGGACCCGGCGGGCAACGTCATGCTGAGCGGCGCGGCCGAGGCGCTGCGCGAGCGGATGATTCAGGAACTGGGCGATCGCTACTTCCAGCTGTACCGCCGCGGCAGCTCAGCCCGCGAAGCGATCTTCACCAGGAAGGTGGGCCACACGCAGCGCGGCGGGCGGCCGATCCTGTTCGACCGGTTCTATGCTGCCGCGCTCGGCGCCAAGGCTGTCGACCTGCTCGTGGAAGGGCGCAACAACGCCGTGTCTGTTCTGCAATACCACTCGCAGAACGGCTTCCACGTGGAGGGGTACGACGCGAACAGGTTCCGCGATCGCTGGGGCCTGATCCACGCGCGGAAGATGCACCCCGCCTTCTACGATCCGCTGCTGATGAAGCCATCGCGCGTGGGCATCGACTACCTGCTGCCGATCTTCACCGACGCGATCGGCAACGACGACGCCGAGCACATGCGGCAGACGCTGTTCCACCCCGGGAACCTCGCGCAGCCGTATCACTCGATCAACACCGACATCCACAAACGCATCCGGTATCTCGACGCCGACGGGCACGACGCACGGGACTGAACCAAGGGGTTCGAGGGGTTCAAAGGTCCAGAGGTTCGAAGGGTCCACAGGGTCCAAGGGGTTCTAAGGCGGAAAATACTTTCCGCAGGAACCTTGAACTTTGGACCTCGTGGACCGTTGACCTTGTGGACCCGTCGGACCTCTTTGAACCCCTCGAACCTCTATGACGCCAAAGCCTCGTATCTGACGCCCGGCCGGATCGGCGTCACGCCCTGGGGCAGCGCCTCGATCGGTGTCGCGTCCAGGGAAATCACGTTGAGGCGGTACAGCAATCCCTCGAGGAATCGCCCATCGTCCACCAGAGGACGGAGCGGGACGGAGGAGACCGAGACGATCTGCGGAAGATCGTGGGCGGCGGACAACCAGTCGTAGAGCCGCATCTGCTGACCCAGGCTCATCATCGCCACGTCAGCCAGCAGCATCGTCCCCTTCGTGGCGTCGGTCAGGTCCAGCTTCCCCGGCAGCGACACCATCTGATACGGCGGCTCGCAGTACTTGACGACGTGGCGGACGGCGGCTTCCACCGAGACACGGCGGCAGACCACCATCAGGTTGGGCCGGCGGATCTCCGACATCAGGGCGTGCAGCAGGCTCGCTTCTGATAGCGACACGAGCTGCGGGGAATGCAGTTTCATCATCGGTCACTCCTCTTTTCACACGGTTGGTGAGCGGGAGGCCGAATTCGTTACAGCGCCGCCAGGGCCTCCAAACCCTAGGGAAAAACCCTTGGGGGGATTCCCTGAGCGCCTGTAACGATTGGCTTGCATGGTTCACTACATCCTAGGCGGTGTCGGCATTGACGAGGCCGGGGCACCGGCGCACAATGCGGTGACTCCCCGCAGGATCGCTGATGAAACCGGGCAAGATCTTCATCAATTACCGGCGCGATGACAGCCGGGCTGACGCCGGCCGGCTCTACGACCGCCTGCACGCGCGCTACCCGGCCCGGATTTTCCGGGATGTCGGGTCGCTCGAGCCCGGCATCGAGTGGCGCGAGGCCATCGAAAAAGTCCTGAGCGACAGCGACGCCTGCATCGTCGTCATCGGCAAGAACTGGCTGACGATGACGGACGCCTCCGGGCGCCGGCGGCTGGACGACCCGCGCGACGTCGTGCGGCTGGAACTCCAGAAGGCGCTCAGCAGCGGCATGCGGGTCTTCCCTCTCCTCGTGGGGGGCGCCAAAATGCCCGCCGAGGAAGATTTGCCTCCGGATCTGCAATCGCTCGCGCGCCGGAATGCGCTCGAAGTGAGCGAGCAGGACTGGAACGAAGATTTCGACAAGCTCGTCGCGGCTATTGAAAAATCGCTCGGATGGTCCGGGCCGGCGCCGGCCAAGTCCGGATCCCGGAAGATGGTCTTCGCCATCGGGGGTGCTGTCGCGGCGCTCCTGATCATCGGCGTGGTGGTCATTGCGCTCATGTCGGGCGGGGACACGAAGAAGGATGGGCCAAGCGGTCAGAAACAACCGCCCGACGGGACCGTTATCGACAAGGGAATTAAGGGGCCTGGCGACGTCATTCAACCAGATGTACCGTTGAGAGCGGCAAACGCGAGCCCTCCCGACGGGAGCGCCGCGAGTATCCAGCCGCCACAGGCCACAACAGCCGCCCCTCCTCCCCGCCGAGCCCGCGCGTCAAACGCGGCCGGCGGTCGGGGCCCAGCGCGCGCAACCCCCTCTGGACAAGGTCAAGACTCCTGAGCCGGAAGTGGCGCCGGCGGTACCAAACGCTGCGGCCGCCGTGCCCGTGCACCGTCCCACCCCGGTCGAAAACGCCCAGGATGCGCTCGCGGCCGGACGCCTCGTCCTGCCGCGCAACGATTCGGCGCTCCACTGGGCCCTGCAGGCTCAGCAGACCGGCGAACCGGGCGCGGCCGACGTCATGCAGCGCACGAACACCGCCATCCTCAACCAGATGAAGGAGCTCACGAATCAAAAACGATTCGACGAGGCGTTGAGCTTCGTCAACGCCTATGCCGAGTACTACCCTGCGGATCCGGCCATGCAGCGGACGTTTCAGCAGATTCGCGACGGCATCCGGCAGGCTCAGACGGGCGGCCCCGTTACCCTGCAGGTGCTCCATCGTCACGGCATCGACTACCGGACGGCCCGCTGCGAGGGCTGGCTGGCGATCGACCCGATGGGTAACGTCTCCTACGCGTGCGACCCGAAATTCGTTCACGATGCGCGGTGCGACCGCGCCACGTTCCCCAGTGGATCGTTCACTTACAAGACCGGGCCGGACCCCGAGCAGCTGCATTTTTCAACCACCTCGGGCAACTTCGACTTCTTCGCCCCCCAACCGACGGTCGCCACGGCCGTCCGGGCACTCAGCGCTACGGGGGCCCGTCTTCAGCAAAAGTGAAACGGGCGAGCTCATTACGTCACTAGCTTGCACAGGCGGTCGGGCCTGGAAGGCTGGAACGGAACGGTTCAGGGTTACGATCGCGAGACGTGCCGCTGGAGCGATTCGAGTTCGACCTGGGCTATATCGAACGACTGGTCGGGGAAGATCCCGAGACCGAGCGTCATTTCACCCGGTATTTTGGTGATTTGCTGACGCTCAAGCTCCGCACCCGGTTGAGGTCCGCGGCGCTCGTCGAAGACGCGAAGCAGGAAACGTTCGTCCGGGTCCTGTCGGTGCTGAAGCAGAAAGGCGGCATTTCGTCGCCGCAGGCGTTGGGGGCGTTCGTCAACTCCGTCTGCAACAACGTGCTGTTCGAAACGTACCGGTCGGGCTCGAAGGTGACGCCGCTCGAGGAGGGTTACGACGAACCGGACGAGCGGCGGCCGGGCGCGGAATCAACGCTCCTCGTCGGCGAGGAACGCGAGAAGGTTCAGCAGGTGTTGTCGGGCCTGCCGAAAAAGGATCAGGAGCTCTTGAGGCTGCTGTTCATCGAGGAGCTCGACAAAGACGACGTCTGTAGAACGATGAACGTGGACCGGAATTATCTGCGCGTCCTCCTGCACAGGGCAAAGGCGCACTTCAAAGATCGATGGACCGAACTGACACCATGACTCACGAACAAGCGGTCAGCACGTTCGCCTCGGAGCGTTATCTGCTCGAGGAAATGACCGAGCCGGAGCGCACCGTTTTCGAGGAACACTACTTCTCCTGCGTCGATTGCGCGGACGATGTGCGCATGGGCGCGGTGATGAGCGACGGCGCTCGCGCGGGGCTGATGGCAAGGGTGCGGACCGGGCGACTGTGACGGACATGACGGCGTCGGACGCCTGGCGCCGGCGAGCCACGGGCCCGAGCCGGTGGTACCAGTCGGCCGCCATTCCGTGGGCGGTCGCCGCCACGCTCGCTGTAGTGGCGGGGTACCAGACGTTCGTTGGCACTCCCGGGCGTCCGCTCAGCCAGCCGCAGGCGCTCGTGCCGGTGACGCTGCGGCCCGCGAGCCGCGGGCAGGAGCCCAAGGTCGTCGTGTCCCGCGATTCGTCTATCGCCACGCTGGCCGTCGACATGAGCTCGGCCGTTTCTGGAAGCAGCCTGCCGTACACGATCCGCACG
The DNA here is from genome assembly GCA_963729215.1 of uncultured Acidobacteriota bacterium. Lineage (GTDB taxonomy): Bacteria > Acidobacteriota > Vicinamibacteria > Vicinamibacterales > CAVVIG01 > CAVQJU01. The sequence goes on from CAVSND010000006.1 coordinate 148,956, forward strand.
GCTGACGGGCGCCACCGTCGCGTCGGGCACCATCCAGGCTCCCCAAGCCGGCGCGCCTCTGCTGCTGCTCGTCCCGACGGCTGAGGTGAGTTTGCCCGGACGTTACGTCCTGTCAGTCGGTGACACGGAATACCCCTTCGAGGTTGTGGCACAATAGCGCGCTGTCCCCCTCTGAGGATTCCTCCGTGAAGCTCAAACCGCACTTCTTGTTCCATGCGAATGCCGCTGCGATTGGCGGCCGGATCGCCAAACCCAAAGATCTGCCGATCGACACGCCAGCGGCCAGTTCGCTTTCCGGCGCCGGCGGACGATCAATCTCCAAGGCCGACAAGGGAACCATCGGCGACGTCATCCAGTTCGGCGCAGCTTCGACGTTCGCCGAAGGGCTGTTCGACGACCTCGCGAAATGGTCGGAGACACTCTGCGGGGACTCGTGCGAGGACGCGCTGACCGCGACGACGAAGGTGAGCGCGGAAGTGCGCAACCTCGTCGTGAACGCCAAGGCGACGTTCACCGCGAAGCGAGTCAGAGGCGGATTCGTGGCGAAGAGTCCCAGGGGTAGCGGCGAACCGTCCATCACGCTGGACCGTGACACCGTCTTCGACGGCATCGCCCTCGGCGGCTACAAGCTCATCGTCGAACTGAACACGCCGTTGTTTCAGCGGTTCGACACGCTGTCGAAGCTGCGCTCGGCCGCTGATACGCCCAAGTTCGTCAAGGAACACGGCGCGAGCCTGTTCATGAAGACGCCGGTACCGGGCCGGACGACCGCGTCGCTTGCGGGCCGCTTCGTTGAATCGGGCGGCACCATTTACGGCACGATCGTCAAATCGCTGCGGTGGGCGGGCAAGCCGTATCCCGGCGCTGAAATCGACGACAACGTCATCACGATCCCCGACTGCGGCGACATCTACTTCGGCGAGATCTACATCAGCGACCTCCGCCGCCGCCTGACGATGCTGCGGATGGATCTGTGCTGCCCGCAGCCCATGCGCCTGATGATGGCGGACGTGGAAGGCAACGGCACATGGGGTGTCTAGCGTTGTTTGAGCACCATGAGGCTCGTCATCGCGTCGCTCCTGCTGCTTGGAGCGTCCGGCTGCGCAAAGCACGGCGAGGCTGATTACCAGAAACGCCTGGACGCCAGCACGCTCGCCATGCGCCGAGGCGCGCTGGATGCGGCCCAGAAGCTGGCCGAGCAGGGCGTCACCTTGACAGGCGTCCAGCCAGATTCCGAGTGGGCATGGCGATTCACCCTCCAGCTCGCCGAAGTCCGCATCAGAAAACATGAACTGGCCGAAGCTCGTGGCGTGCTCCGCAGCATGCCGCCCGCCGGCGCGGCGTTTGAGCTGATACGCGCGCGCCGCGAGTTCCTGCAAGGCTATGAGCTGCTGCTCGAGGGCAAGCGGCAGGAGGCTGCCGACGCAATCGAACGGGCCAAACGCCTCACGCCCGAGTCCGCCGCGGCCGACGACCTTCGGTTGGACATCCAGGTACTCGACGGCGTCACAGCGCTCCAACTCGGCCAGCGTGAACGGGGCGAGTCGCAGTTGAATGACGTACTCCGCGCGGCCCTCAGAAGAAACGATCGCTATCACCAGGCCGTAGCACTCCTCGATCTCGGGTACAGCCAGTTGGTCCAGAAGCGCTACGACGCTGCTCTCTTTTGGCTCGAACGGGTCCTGGCCCTGACAGACCTGAGCGATCTCACGATCTACGCCGACGCACTGAACAACGCGGGGTTCTGTTACTCCTCACTGGGACAATTCGAGCGCGCCGTCACGGCGCAGCTTCGGGCCGTCAAACTCCACGAAGGGGGGGCCCGCCGCGAGTACGAACAGGCGCTGGGACAGCTCGGCGTGACCTACATTCTTCGTGAAGATGTGCGGACCAGCCTGCCGTACCTCGAAAAAGCGCTCGCCGTGTCAACGGAGGCCGGACTAAGGGAAGACGCCGCACTCTGGGCCGGCAACCTCTCGTCGGCCCACATCGACCTCGGCGACTGGGACCACGCCGAGCGATTCAACGACGAGGGGAAACGGCTCAAGGAAGGAAATCCGCTGAGCGCACTGGCCTACAACACGCTGAACAGTGCGCACATCGCCGAAGGACGAGGTGCACTGGCCGAGGCCGGGCGCTTGTTCGATCGGGCGCTGTCCGACTCGGCATCCGACCCTAGCGTGCGATGGTCCGCTCACGAGGGGCTCGCCCGCGTGGCGCTGGCGTCGCGACGGCCGGCGGATGCGATGCGTCATTTCGAAATCGCGCTCCAGACGATTGAGAAGACCCGATCGGATCTGATGAAGACCGAGTACAAACTGTCGTACCTGACGCGGCTGATCAGCTTCTATCGCGAGTTCGTCGATGCGCTCGTCGATCAGGGACAGATCGAGCGCGCGCTCGAAATCGCCGACTCGAGCCGCGGCCGCGTGCTCGCCGAACGGCAGGGCGTCACCAGCCCGGCCGGCCTGCGGCCCGGATCGTTGCGCAAGCTGGCGGCGGAATCAGGCACGGTGTTTCTCTGGTACTGGCTCGCGCCCGCGCGTTCGTACTTGTGGGTCGTGACGCCGGCGCGCGTTCAGCTCTTCACGCTTCCGCCGGCCAAAGACATCGAGGCCCTCGTGCGCCAGCATCAGGCGGGCATCGACAACGTCCTGTCGGATCCGCTGACGGCTGTCGGCACGCCCGGCGATCGACTCTTCGAGCTGCTGCTGCAACCCGCGCTACCGTCGATCCCGCGCGGCAGCCGCGTGCTGATCGTGCCGGACGCCGCGCTCTACGCACTGAACTTCGAAACGCTGCCTGTCTCGCACGAGTCACGAGCCACGAGCCACGAGCCACGAGCCGGCCGGCACTACTTGATCGAAGACTTCGAGGTTGCCGTCGCGCCCTCGCTGGCCATGTTGAGTGCGCGCCCGCCGCCAGCAGCGGCGGCGCCGGCCCGATCGCTCCTGCTCATCGGCAACGCCACGGCCCGGGCGCCCGACTATCCAGGCCTCAAGTTCGCCGGCGCCGAGATGACGAGCGTCGCGCGCCACTTCCCCGCCGGGCGCGTCACGTCCTACCAGGGCGAACGCGCCGTGCCGGCGGCATATCGGGACGCGCGGCCCGATCAGTTTTCGCACGTGCATTTCACCGCGCACGCCACCGCCAACCTCGACAGCCCGCTCGATTCGGCGGTGATCCTGAGCGGACCCGACACGGCGTTCAAGCTTTATGCGCGCGACGTCGCGGCGCTGCCACTGCACGCGGAGCTCGTCACGGTATCGGCCTGCCGGAGCGCCGGCGAACGGACGTACTCCGGCGAAGGGCTCGTGGGGTTCGCGTGGGCGTTCCTGCGCGGCGGCGCCCGCCGCGTCGTGGCGGGCCTGTGGGACGTGGACGACCGGTCCACGGCGGAGTTGATGGACAACCTGTACGCCGGCCTGGCAGCCGGCGAGCCCGCCGGCAAGGCCCTGCGGGCGGCGAAGCTGACGCTCCTCCACCGGGGCGGCCCGACCGCCAAGCCGGTACCTACTGGGCGCCCTTCGAGCTGTTTACGCTTTCACCTTAATCACGAAGACACGAAGCACACGAAGAACCGTTCCAGCTCCCAAGTCCGCAGGAGACCAGAGGTCTTCGTGTGCTTCGTGGTCTTCGTGATTTCCGAACGTCGCTAGTTGGCACCTCGCCCAGGAGGAGGAGCGTTCTTCGTGGCCGCGTCCCAGTGTTCCTGGATCATGCCGTCGTCCACGCGCACCATGTCGAACCAGTACGCGGGATAGGTCTTGGCCGGATCGTCCGGATCCTTCTCCGCGCGTTTGACGATCAGGAACACGTAAGACCCGCTCGCGAACATCAACGTCGGCTTGTTCTTCCAGTCCGCCTGCAGGGGCTCAGGCTTTCGAAGGCGGCTGAAGAACTCGACAAACGCCGCGCGGCCCGTCGGCACGTTCGGGTTGTGCTGGATGTAGGTCGGCGCCATGACCTTTTCGGCCAGCTCGACATGGCCGTACTGGAGGATGTCCTTGAACTCGACGGTCGCGATCTCGATGTTCTTCTTCTCCTGCGCGGAGAAATCGAACTTCACGGCATCGTAGTTGATGCCGTCCGGCGCGCCGCCCGTCGGCCCGCCCTTCGCCTTCTGCGCGTAATCCCAGTGCTCCTGCACTTTGCCGTTTTCGATTCGCAGCATGTCGTAGGTGTTGTACTTGTAAGTCTTCGATGGATCCGCGGGATCCTTGCCCTCCCGCTCCCACACCAGGACCACGAAGTCGCCCTTGGCGAACTGCACGACCGGCGGATTCGCCAGCTTGTCGGGAATCGGGTTGACAGGCGCTCCCGTGCGGCCGAAGAACTGCACGAAGCCCGCGCGGCCCGTCGGTACGTTGATGTTGTGCTGGATGTAGTTTTCAGCCTGGTACTTCGGCGCGAGATCGAGATGGCGCGCCTGAAGAACGTCGCGCCACCAATCCAGCACGAACTTCAGATTCGCCTGCTCCTTCGCGGTCATTGGCCCCGCCTGCGCCATCATCGCAGCGCCGCCCACCATCACGAGGGCAACAGCGAAGGCAATTCCTCTCATCGTGCGGACCTTCATGTTCGGCTCCCTGTATTGAAAACAAGCTCCTCGTCGTGCATCGCGCGCACGGCCCGGAGCATACCACCACCCATGGCAGATACGCGGCCCATACCCCCTGCGTATCGGCCTACTCCGCTGCGGTATCGCTGCGGTGTTCTTCGCGACACCGTCGCTCTATCTGCCAGCCAGATCGCGGTAGATGGCATCGACGAATCCATCAGGCGAGCCATATCTTCCGTCGTAGTCGAGTGTCGGCCTCGCGGCCTTCACCTGATCGAGCGTCAGGCCTCGACGAATCGAATCTCGAATCCGATCGCGCACGATCGTGACCATGTCGCGGTACTCGACCACGTCCGCCTCGTCTGTCAGCCGACCGTGACCGGGAATCACGTACGTCCCGCCCTCCTGTTTGTCTTTCGGGATCGCGACGTCGATGATGCGGTTCAGCCCGTCGATGAAGCCCTGGATACTCCCGCCCCGGCTCAGGTCGATCACCGGGTACCCGGTCGTGGTGAAAACATCCCCTGCGGCGATGACATCCGACTTGCGGAAGAAGACGATGATGTCGCCGTCAGCGTGTGCCGATGGCTGGTGCAACAGCTGAATGGCCTCGTCGTTGAAAAAGATCTCCTTGTCCGCCGCAAAGAACGTTTCGGTCGGCCACGCCGCGAACGGCGCGGGCGGCTGCCTGCCGGTTGGCGCGCTCATCCTCGCCAGGACCCGCTCGTGGGAGACCACGCGCGCCGCGGTCACCGGTAGTCCGAAATTTCCCGGTGCATTGCCACCGAGCCAGCGGCCGACTCTGGCGATCGGCTCGTTACCCCCGACGTGATCCTCGTCCACGCCTGTGTCCACCAGGATGCGAATCGGCTTGTCGGTCACCTGGCGTATCGCGGCCAGCACGCGGTCGCTCGTACCTCGCGCACCCGTGTCGACCAGCAGGACACCTTCGTCTCCGATCTGGACGGTGATATTGGCGCCGGCGCCGACCAGCATGTAGACCTTGCCCTGAATCGGCACGAGGCGTATCTCGTCGGCGCCGCGCGGATCGGGAACCGCCGGCAGCCGCGGCTGAAAGCGCGTCGCCGGCACGCGCGATGCCTGGTATTCGGGATACGTTTCGGCCGCACCGCCTCTTGCGGCCTGCACCGGAACACCGTGCCTGGAGGCAAACTCCGTCAGTTTCAGTTGCGCGCCGGCCGAGCCCGGCAGGTAATGCGGGACGTACCCTCTCGGATGCCCGGCGACTTCATCGACGATGTCGAACTGGCTGCGGGTGACGTCCTGCGTCAGGCTCAAGACCCAGTTCGAGCTCCGGATGAACGGCTCCTCGAGGTACACGGGATCGTTGACGATCGTCACGACTGTCAGCACGTCGCCGTGCCGCATGAAGTGCTCGGTCATCGTCGCCTCGTCGCTGTGCGCGACCCCGTTTCGCTGAATCCAGCCCACTTTCAGGTGTGTCGTCGTGACCGTCAGCGTGTCGCCATCCCACCGGGCCGTCGAGAAGCCGGCCCACGTGTGTGCGGCGTATGCGGGCGGGTGCGGGCGGCCGTCCACCCAGATGGTGCGCGTCGCCTGTCCGAAGGTGCCGAACAGTTCGTACGCGATGGTCTCCTGCGTGACGGGATCGAATTGCTTCGTGATCCGGATGTTGGCGGGTCCGCGGAGGGAGTACGTCGACGGATGAGGCTTGGCCTGATGCTCCCGGAGCGAAAGGATGGAAGCGTCCCAGCTGTCCGCCTTCAGACGTCCTGCGTCGTTGATGGGCAGGCCCGTGTAGTCGCCCAGTTCGGGGCCTGGAATCCTGTGTTCCTGGTCTTCGTGATACCTGGCGCTCCATTCGCCGGACAGGTCCACCTGAGCGCTCGCCGCGCCTGCGGCGGACACGAACGAAACGGCGACTGCCGCGGCGAAGAGCTTCATCGAGATCCCGAGATTTTGGATCAAGTGCAGGCATTGTCAACGACGGCCGCAGATCGCCCTTGCAGCCGGCCGGCGCCTCGCGGAGAATGCCCACGGTTTGCTTACGAATTGTCAGCAAATTCCTGACGAACCGTCCAACGAGGGAGATCTCTGTGCGGCCTTCGCCCCGGACCCGTTCGCGCTGACTGGCTCCTGACGGTTATGCGGCCGAGTTCACCGCGTCGATCGACTTCTGACGCGCCGGCGCGCTCGGGACTCAACGGAATGTGACGCTGGAGGGAAACGCGCCGAAATCGTTGGATTGGACGCCGTTGCGCGTCGAACCGACATACAGGGCGCGGCCCTCCGTGCGCACGGCGGTGATCACTCCACCGGTCAGCGGAATGCGCCCGGCGTGAAACGCCGCGCGGCACATCGCCGAGTCGTCGGTGTAAACGTCCGTTCCCCAGACCCCGCCTCGCTGGGTGGCCTCGAGCGTGCAGCGGCACGTGAACGGAGTTGGCAATTCGCGGCTGACGCCGAGGTAGGCCGGACACAGGCCCGGGCCGGGCGGCGGTGCCGGCGTACCTTTGAATTCGACGCTGCTCGGAAAGTTGGCGAAATCGTTCGACATGACGCCGTTGCGATTGGACCCGACATACAACGAGCGTCCACCGCTGCGAATCGCCGTAATCACGCCACCCTGCGGCGTGATCACGCCCGCATGCAGGGCCGCGCGGCACATCGCGGAGTCGTCCGTGTAAACATCCGTTCCCCAGACGCCGCCTCGCTGGGTCACCTCGGGGGTACAGCGGCACGTGAACGGAGTCGGCAATTCGCGGCTGACGCCGATGGAGGCCGGGCACAGACCCGGGCCGGGTGGCGGCGGCGGCGTACCCTTGAATTCGATGCTGTTCGAAAAGTTGGCAAAATCGTTCGACGCGACGCCGTTGCGATTGGACCCGATATACAGCGAGCGTCCCCCGCTGCGAAGCACCGTAACCAACCCGCCCTGCGGCGTGATCACGCCCGCATGCAGCGCCGCGCGGCAAAGCCCCGAATCGTCGGTGTAGACATCCGTACCCCACACCGATGATTTGCTGGTCGCCTCCGCGCTGCACGTGCAGCTGAACGGCGTCGGCAGTTCGCGGTTGACGCTTAAGCGAGCCGGGCACGGACCTGCTGCGGCGCCTGCATCCGCGCCGCTGGCGCCTGGCCGTGTCTGAGCGGAGCCTGGCGCAGCGCCCGTGGCCGGAGGAGTTCCGCCGGACTGCGTCCCGCCCGCCGGTGTTGATGACGCCGTCCCTGTCGATGACGGTTCGGGAGAATGGCGCAGCATGCTTCGCAGGAGCAGAGCGGACAACACGACGACAGCCAGCCCGAGGACGATCATCATCGGGCGTTGCAGGCCGAGCGGCCGGCCCCCCGCAGCCGGCACCGCCGGCAGCGCAACGGGCGGAGGCTGGCTTCCTCCCGGCGCTTGGGTGAAGGTCCGGATCGATTCTGCCAGGCGGTCGAGATATTGCTCGATGGGCGGTTGCCAGGCGTCAATCCACTCAGCCGACGACACGAACAACTCGAGCGACTTCGACGGCACGACCTCGCGCACGCGCACCGGGAACACCGGCTTCCCCTTGCTGACGGCGCGCTCGACCTCGCGCTTGACGAATGTCGATGAGTTGGCGTGCTCGGATAACACCAGCACCAGGACAGCGCTGGTTTCGATTCCGTCGATGATCTCCGAACCGTAGTCCGCGCCCGGGCGGACATCGCGCGGCGCGATCCAGCACGACACGCCGTTGCGTTCGAGATACGCGCTGATCTTGGCCGCCGTCGGCTCGTCTTCGGAGGCGTAGCTGATGAATGCGGTCTTGGCCATCGACGGCCAAAGTGTCGTGTATTCGCTACGCGGCGTCAATCGAACGGCCGCCGGCGCTGCACGAAAACGTCAGGCGCGCGTCTTGGCGGCCTGCAGCGATTTCGGAAGGAACCGATCGATCTCCTCGTCGGTCAGCGCCTTCTCGTCTTCCGTGCGGATCGCCTGGCCGGCGGTCTGGTAGGCCTTGCGCTCGACCGGTGGCGCGTCCTCGTACACCTGGCGGAGCTCGGCGATCAACTCGTCGCGCCTCCTCCGCACCGCATCGATACCGAGCGCCCCGTCGTGCAGATCCGAAAGCAGGGCACGGTACCGCTCGCGGATGTCCAGCATCCGCGTCGCGCAGGCGGCATGAGCTTGCGCACTCCTGTCGAGGTCGAGCGTCAAATGGCACAGCATGGCGATCAGCGCGAGCGCTGCCAGCACGGCTCCGGCGATCTGATACGGGTAACCTCGTCCGTACAAACCCGCCAGCGCGCTCACGAGCACGCCCGTCACGAGCAGCACCTCAGCAATGCGCAGCGCGCGATCCAACCTCATCCGCGACTGCGCCAGTTCCGCGTGTATCCGATGTCGATGGACGATGTGACCGAAGGTCATGCGGAGATGGTCGAACAGAGTCAGTTCGAACACAGGGGTACCTCCTTCTTCAACGACGATGCCAGAACCGGGCCGCGTTGACGCAGAGGGATTCCGCGCGCGATTCGCGCGCGGCGTGTAAGAACTACTGTCGGCCTTGGCGCTTAGTACCCGATCGCCTATGTCTACTGACAGGCCTCGGTGATACAGATGGATTCGAGTGTACGGCCGACAGGAGGCGTGGGCAGGCCCTTCGCCGCCATGAGCTTGCGCAGCAGCAGGCCGGTCTCCGGGTGCGGAATCGCCGACTGGACGCCGACGCGGACGAGGCCATCGGCGTAGTCCACGGGCAGCCAGGTGTGCGTTGAGAGCTCTCTGCTGCCCCGGTTGTCGGTGTTGCCGTAGTCGCGAATATCCATCCGCGCGCCGCGGTCCACGAGCAGCTGGACGACCTCGGTCGCGCCTTTATGTGCAGCGCCGTGCAGGGCGACGCGGCCTGTGGCGGCCTGGTCGTTCGGATCGAGGCCGAGGTCGAGAAGCATCCGTACGGCCTCGAGGGTATCCTTCGGCGACCACTCGTAGGTAATGCCTTCCACCCAGCCGATGCCGGCCGCGACCTGCAACGCCGTGACGCCGAGTTCGGTCTTGACCTTCGGATCGGCGCCGCGCGAGAGCAGCAGCTTCATCAGGACCAGATCGCCCGACTGCGACGCGCGCAGAAACGCCGTCGCGCCGTTCTCGTCGAGCCACTGGTTCGTGAACACGGTCCGTGTCTCGGTGCTGTCCTTCAGCCGGGCGTTGACGTTTGCGCCCTTGTCGAGCAGCAGCTTGATGAACTCCAGGTGATCCATGTCACCTTTGCGGACCGGGTAGTCGCCGTTCTCGATGTTGCGGTTGTCGGTGGCGAGATAGAGCGGCACCCAGCCACCCTTGTTGGCCAGGTTCGGGTCGGCGCCGCGCTCGAGCAGGTAGGCGCCGAGCTTGTAGTAGCGGTTCTGTGTCGCGACCAGCAGCGGGCTCCAGCCGTAGCCGGTGACGCCGTTGACGTCTGCGCCGGCCGCCAGCAGCACCTTGACGGACTCGAGGTCGTTGGCGCGAGTCGCGAACACGAGTGCCGTCAGCTGGCCGCCGTCTTTCGGCTGAGGGCCGCGGCCGCCAAACGCCGCCACGGCCGCGTCGTCGTTCTGATCGAAACCGTCCGGGCTGCCCGCCCCGCCCGCGCGGGCCTCCGCGGCCGCCACGCCCGGCGCCGCTGCCGGCAGGGGCGCCAGCGGTTGCATCGCCGCGTCCGCCTGCGTCGCCGCGTCCGCCCGAGGCGCGCGGGCTGCCGTTGAGTCCGCCGAGCTGACCGAGACCGGGAATCGGCTGGCCGGCCGCGACGGCCGCGCCGAGCGCAGCCACCGCGCGCCGCGGATCGCCCGACTTGCCGAGCGCCGGCCCGCGGCCGCGTTCGGTCGGGGCGGAGTGCGCCTTGAAGTCCGCGCCGCGGTCGATGAGCAATTTGATCGCCGCCGCGTGGCCTTCGTCGGCGGCCCACATGATCGGCGTCGTGCCGCGCAGCGCTTCCTTCGCGTTGGGATCGGCCCCGTGATCGAGGAGCACCTTCATCGCGTCGACGTTGCCGGTTCGTGATGCGATCATCAGCGGCGTCCGGCCGAGCGGCAGCTGTTCATTCGCGTCGGCGCCGGCCTCGAGCAGCGCCGCAATGACATCGGCGGCGCCGTTGACGCTGGCGAGCCAGAGCGGCGTCGAGCCCTCGCGGTTGGCCGCTTTGACGTTCGCTCCCGCGCGAATCAGGAGTCCGACGAGCTCCTTGTCGCCGCGATACACCGCCCAGTGAAGCGCCGTCGCGCCGTCGCCCTGTGGCGCGTTGACGTCCCCGCCCTTCGCGAGCAGCGCTCGGTACCGCTGCGCTGTCGCCGCGCATAGCCGCGTCAGCCACAGCAGCGGGTCCGGCCCCGGAAAGCGCCGAAGTCAAGAGCACCGTCGCGGTGATTCCAATCAGAAGGCGATTAAAGAGCATGGCGGATGCAAGTGTGAAGTTGAAAGTGCAAGTCCAGAACTCTCCGTTTTTACGTTCTGCGTTTTACGTTCTACGTTTTCTTCCGCGCTCGGTCTTCCTAGAGCGCGGCGAGCTTGCCTTCGCTGTCGCCGATGCTGTCCTGAGTGATGCCGAACTTGTCCAGAACGGTCAGCAGCAGGTTGCCCGTGGGCACGGTCTTGGTCGGATACGCAATGTGGCGCCCGCCCTTGACCCGCCCGTTCAGCGACCCGACGAGCACGTGCGGCACGTCGTAGTGGACGTGCTGGTTCGAGTTGCCCATGTTGCTGCCGTACAGGACCAGCGAATGATCGAGGAGCGTGCCGTCGCCGTCCTGCGTTGTCGCCAGCTTGTCGATGAGATACGCCAGCATCTTGACGTGATACTGGTTGATCTTCGAGAGCAGCGCGATCTGCCGCGGGTCTTCGCCGTGGTGCGAGACGCCGTGGAAGCCGGATGTCGGCGCCTCGCTCTCCGGGTAGGTGCGCCCCGTGAGATCGCGCGCGAACAGGAGCGTGCCGACGCGCGTGATATCGGCCTGGAACGCCAGCGCGAGCAGGCGGAACTGGAGCTTGACGTGTTCGTCGAACGTCTGCGGCACGCCGACCGGCACGCTCACGTCAGTCGGCGCCAGGGTGGACGCCTTCATCGCGATCTGCAGGCGGCGCTCGATTTCGCGCACGTTTTCCGTATAGTCGTCCAGGCGCACCCGATCGGCCGCGCTGACTTCCCCGCGCATCCGCGACAGGCTGCCGTTCAGCGAATCGAGAATGCTGCGGTCGCGCTGCCGCCGCGAGGCGCGCTGCTCGGCCGTGCTGCCGTCGCCGAACATCCGCTCGAACACGACCTGCGGATTCAGCTCCATCGGCAGCGGCTGCGTCGGGGACGACCACGAGATCGTGTTCGTGTACGTGCAGCTGTACCCCTCGCCGCAGTTGCTCGAGTTCGCGCCGGGATCCTCGACGGCCAGCTGCATCGACGGCATCAGGTTGTCGCCCCCGATGCGCTGGGCGATGATCTGATCGATGGTCGTGCCCGCGTAGACGTCGGCCCCGGTCGTTTTCCGCGGCTTGTTCGCGCACAGGAACGCCGCCGCCACCCAGTGATCCGCGCCGGTCGCGCCCGGCGGCGGTTCAGCCGACCGCGAATGCAGACCGCTCAGGATCGTGACGTGCTCGCGGAACGGCTCGAGCGGCTTGAAGTTGAAGGTGAACTCGAAGTCCCTGCCCTCTTTCTCCGGCACCCAGTATCCCGGCGCCATCCCATGCGGGACAAAACAGCCGACGAAGCGCGGCTTCGGGCTCGCCGCTGTCTGCGCCAGCGCGGTCGCCGCCGGCACCATCGCGTCGAGCAGCGGCAGCGCCAGCGCAGCGCCAGCTCCGCGAAGAACCGTCCGGCGTGAGATGTGACGTTTGGTTATGAACATGGTTTCCCTGAATCCTGGGACACGTTACAAAGGAACCACGAAGACCACGAAGCACACAAAGGATCCGCTGAGAACTTCTTCGTGACCTTCGTGACCTATCGTGGTTCATGATCGACATGCGCCTTAGCGGGCTGCACGTCCGCCTTGGCACCTTCCTTCTGGTTCATTTGGAACGCGTCGCTCTTCACGATGCCGAGCACGATCGACGAGAACTGGTACCGGCCGGGCTCCGCGCCGCGCACGATCGACCGCACGGTCGGCATATCCGCTTCGTCCACCCCGCGTCCGAGCGCGTAGGTGAGCAGCTTCTCGGTGACGACCCGCACGAACTGATCCGAGTAGCGCACCAGCATGCCGCGCAGGCCGACGACGCCGTCGACCTTGGTGCCGTCCACCATGACGGCGGTGGCGTCCACGGGGTTGCCCTCGTCGTCGGTGCGCCAGGAGCCGACGCCGTCGAAGTTCTCGAGGGCGAGTCCGATCGGCTCGAAGATCTTGTGACACGACGCGCACGTCGGGTTGGTGTGATGCCAATCCATGATGTCGCGCATCGTGGGCACCTTGACGTTGCCCGTGGTGTCGCCGACGGCCTTTTCCTTGAGGCTCGTGTCCACGCCCGGCGGCGGCTGCGGCGGCTCGACGCCCAGGAACGTCGTCTGGAACCACTTGCCCCGCGCGACCGGCGACGTGTGCGCCGCGTTCGACGTCACCGTCAGCAGCGCGCCCTTGCCCAGCAGGCCGCGGCGCATGTCGAGCTCGGGCGGCAGCGTGACGCGGCGGAACTGGTCGCCGTAGATGTTGCGGAGGCCGTAGTGCTTGGCCAGCCGCTCGTTGACGAAGGTGTAGTCGGCCGTGAGCAAATCGAGCACGCTGTGATCCTCGTGCACGATGCTGTCGAAGAACAGCTCCGTCTCGCGTTGAAACGCGTTGCGCAGGTTGTCGTCGAAGTCGGGGAACACGTTCACGACGGGTTCGCTGGTCTTGAGCGCCCGCACGTTCAGCCACTGGCCGGTGAAGTTGACAATCAGCGCCTGCGACTTCGGATCCGCGAGCATCCGGCGGATCTGCTTGTCGAGCACCTCGGGACGAGACAGCCGCCCCTGCGCGGCCAGGTCGATCAGCTCGTCGTCCGGGATGCTGCTCCACAGGAAGAACGAAAGCCTGGAGGCGAGGCCGATGTCGTTCACGCGATAGCGCTGGCCGGGGGCGAGGCCGGCGGGCTCGCGTTCGCCGCGGTAGACGAACTCCGGGTCGGCCAGCACGCGCTGCAGCGCCGCTTCGATCCCATCCTCGAAGCTGCCGCCTTCGTTGCGTCCGTCCGAGTAGAACGCCATGAGCGCCTTCACGTCCGCCGCGTTCGTGGGACGGCGGAACGCGTGCTTCGCGAGACGCGTCACGATCGTGCGCGCACAGGCTTCCTCGTCGCGTGAGGAGCTCGGAGGCCGGGCGGCACACGAAGATCTTGCGCCGGCTCGGCGTTTCGGTCGCGCTCTTCGCGTCGTACGGGCCTTCAATCCAGACCTGCCCGACGTGCGGGTAGAAGAGGAATCCGGGAATCGACCCCGGCGTGTTCATCGTGCGCTGAAACGGCCGGTTCAACTCGCTGCCGGGGACGTCGTTCGTCGCGAGAAACGTCACGCCCACCGCGTGCGGGCCGGCCTTCACCGGGATGCGCGGCGTGGACTTGCCGTTGCCGGTGGTGTTCGCGATCTCCTTGTCCCAGTCGAACAGCTTCACGCGCTCGCCGTCGATCGTCACCTCGAGCTGTTCGCCCTTGATCCCGCCGAGCACGGCCTGGAAGTAGCCGGTGACGCCTTTCACCTTGAACGAGTACTCGCCGTCGGCCGGGAACTGGTATTTGATGAGCATCCCGCCGCGCGTGCCGAACGGCAGGCCTTCGACGTGATAGTTCTGCGCCGTGTCCGGCGGCACGTCGAACACCGCCTGCGTCGGCGCCGCCGCCTCGCCGATCGCGAGCCGGCTGATCTTTCCGGCCGCCGACAGGTACGCTTCCATGAGCGCCGGCGACATCGTCAACGCGCCGGCGATGTTGTCGAAGCCGCGGGTCGAATCATCGGACGGCAGGAACTTCGTCGCGTCCACGTCCAGCGCCAGCAGGTCGCGAATGGCGTTCGCGTACTCGGTGCGGTTCAGCCGGTGAAGGCCCGGGGCAGGCAGATGAAGAGTGGCGCTGCTGTCGAGCGTGTTTTCCAGCCCGCGAATCAGCGACTCGAGCGTCGCGGGATCCGGGACGGCGGGCGCCCGTCGGCGGCATCAGGCCCGCCCGGAGCTTCCGAACGACTTTTTCACCAATGTCGACGTGATCGCCCAGACGCGCGAGGTCGAGCTGGTCGAGGAGCAGGCCCGCCGTCTTCAGCCTGGCGTTGTGGCAGGTCACGCAGGTACCTGATCGACCAGTTGGCGCTCTCTCGCGACGTCGGCGGGGGCCGGCTGGGACGCTGCGGCGGGCGTCTGCGCCGGTCCGAGCCACCGGTTCGGTCTGGCCCGAGACAAGGGCCACCCACGCCATCACGCCGCCGGCAACAAGTAGTCTCACGTTCACACCAGGCCCTCGCGTCACTCGGGAATTCGCCGAGATCCAAGGTTCTATATTAACGGGCCTCAAGCCGCAAAAGAAGGGCCCCGCCCCCCTGTTTCCTGTTGCTTTCCTTAGGACTCGGCGTTAAAACGCTCGGAGCCAATCGCGGATCCCCGTCAACTCGGCGTCTAGGAGGCCTCAATGCGCTGTGTGCTTCGGCTCCTCGTCGCGGCGGCCACCCTGGTTGTTCTCCTCCCTTCCTCGCTTCACGCTCAGGCAGCGATTACCGGCGTCGTCAGGGACACGTCGGGAGCCGTGCTGCCCGGAGTCACCGTTGAAGCGGCCAGCCCGTCACTCATCGAACGAGTACGGAGCGCTGTCACGGACGCCACCGGCCAGTATCGAATCGTCGATCTGCGGCCGGGCACGTACTCGTTGACATTCGGGCTCACAGGATTCAGCACGGTCAAGCGCGAGGGCATCGAGTTGAGCGGCACGTTCGTCGCCTCGGTCAACGTCGATTTGAAAGTCGGCGCCCTGCAGGAGACGGTCACGGTCACCGGCGAGACGCCGATTGTCGACGTCCAGAGCGCGAAGGTCCAGAACATCGTCAACAAGGACATCCTCTCGGCCATCCCGACGTCGAGAAATGCCACGGGACTGCAGGCGTTGATTCCCGGCATGGCCACGACCGGAGATGCCGGCGGGATCACCGGTGGAACAGGCGGGGGCGCGTCGAGCATGCATGGCGGCCGGCCGTCCGATTCGCGAACCCTTGCTGACGGCCTCAACATGGGGTGGGCCGGCGCGAACTCGAACGCGGCTGTCGTCAACGTCGCGGGCGCCCAGGAAGTCGTGACGAGCACCTCGGGCGGACTGGGTGAAGCTGAAACCGCGGGCGTCGTCCTGAACGTCGTGCCGCGCGACGGCGGCAACAAGTTCAACGGCACCTTCGTGTATTCCGGCGCCAACAACAGCATGCAGAGCAGCAACTACACGCAGGCGTTGAAAGACGCCGGCCTCAGATCGCCGGCGGAGCTGATCAAGGTCTGGGAGGTCAACCCCATGGGCGGCGGCAAGATCATCCGCGACCGCCTGTGGCTGTATCTGACATACCGGGAGTCGTACGCCGAGAACACGATTCCGGGGATGTTCTTCAACAGGAACGGCGGCGACCCGACGAAATGGCTCGTCGATTTGGATACGGCCAAGCCGGCGTTCAACGACACCCGGGTGAGGAATTACGTCGGCCGCATCACCTGGCAGGCCTCGCCGCGCAACAAGATCAACTACCAGTACTCGGAGCAGTGGAGCTCGGGCAACAGGACGGGCGGCGGATCGGCGGGCCTCGGCGCCATCGGCCCGAGGACACCGGAAGCCCAGGGATTGAACCTCTATACGCCGGGCCACACCAGCACACTCACCTGGAGCTCGCCCCTCACCAACAAGATGCTGCTCGAGGCCGGCTGGGGCAGCTACCTGGCCAATTACGCCAATGACGCGCCGCGCATCGACGGACAGCACAACCCCGCGTTGATTTCGGTGCTCGAACAGACCGGAGTGGGCAACGGCGGCCTCCCCAACCTGACCTACCGCTTCGACAATCCGCTGGGCGGCGGTTTCCAGCACCATCAGATTGGAACGCGGGCCAACCTCGTGGCCTCCATTTCGTACGTCACCGGGTGCACAGAGCATGAAGTTTGGCTATCAGGGTGGCTTCAGCAACCCGAGCCAGTCGTACTACAACTTCACGCCCTTCTTTCAGTACCGGTTTGCCGGCGGCGTGCCGAACCAACTCACCCAGACGGCCCAATACGGCGGCACGGGCGCGTCGGCTGTCGAATTCGTCCGCAACCTCGTGCCGACATCGCTCTACGCGCAGGATCAGTGGACGAAAAACCGGCTCACGCTTCAGGGCGGCGTCCGCTACGACCACATCCTCACCAGCTATCCGGACTCGTGCGTCGGCGGCCCGACGTATCCGTTGATGCCGACGCAAGTCTGCTATCCGGCCCGCTCGACCCGGGCGTGCACTGGACCGACGTCACGCCGCGGATCGGCGCGGCCTACGACCTGTTCGGCAACGGCAAGACCGCCGTGAAATTCAACATCGGGAAATACATGCAGGCGCTCACCGCCAGCAACAGCGACATGGACTTCAATCCGCTGATTCGCTTGAATCTCCAGACGACGCGGACATGGAACGACCGCGGCGGCAAGGGCGATCAACGGCGACTACGTGCCCCAGTGCAATCTGCTGAACCCGGCGGCCAACGGCGAGTGCGGCGCGATGGACAACCAGAACTTCGGCAAGGAGTTCTTCACCCGCACGTTCGACCCGGCCTTCATCGACGGCTACGGGGTTCGACCCTACAACTGGGAGATGGGCGTCTCGGTCCAGCAGGAGGTCGCGCCGCGCATCGGCATCACGGCCGGCTATTACCGCCGCTGGTTCGGCAACTTCTACACGCTCGACAACACGCTGACCGCGGCGTCCGACTACAAGCAGTTCAGCGTGCCGATTCCGATCGATCCACGGCTGCCGGGCGGCGGCGGCGGTGTGGTACCCGGCGTGTACAACCTGAATCCGAACAAGGTCGGGCAAGTGCAGGACCTCGCGCATGCTGGATAGCAGGGTCGGCGCCGAGCCGACCGAAAACTGGCAGGGCGTGGACTTCAGCGTGAACGCCCGGCTCCGGAGCGGGTTCATCGTGCAGGCGGGGACCAGCACAGGACGCACGCTTCAGGACAACTGCGCCCTTCGGTCGTCGCTGCCCGAGACCTATCCCTGGTCCACCATCACCGTCACGCAATCGCTGCGCGGCGACTCGGTCGCCGGTTTGACCAGGCCCTATTGCCGGATCGTCGAGCCGTATCATGACCTCGTTCCGCGGGCTGGCGACGTACATCGTTCCCAAGGTGGATGTCCAGGTGAGCGGGACGTGGCGAAGCGATCCCGGCACCGAAATCCAGGCGAACTACGTGGTAACGAATGCCATCGCCAACAGCGGGCCGCATCCGCTCGGCCGTAACCTCTCGTCGGGAAACATCACGGTGAACCTGATTCCGCAGGGGACGCTGTACTCCGATCGCCGCAACAACATCGATTTCCGCGCGGCGAAGATCCTCCGCTTCGGCGGGACGCGCACGCAGGTCGGGATCGACGTCTACAACATCCTGAACAGCGATACCATCACGGCCTACAATCTGGCCTATGTGGCGCCGACCGCGACAGCTGCCGAGCAACTGGCTGACGCCGAGCGCCATTGCCACCGCGCGGTTCGTGAAATTCAGCGTGCAGGTCGATTTCTAGAGGCAGGAGTTATCACGAAGACACGAAGGTCACGAAACAACTTGCTCGTTTCAGTCTGTTTCGTGATCTTCGCGATCTTCGTGCCATCGTGATGAGAGAGGATCGATAGTGCAATTGATGTTGCGATTTGCGGCCGTCTGCTGCTGCGCCCAGGTGCTGTTGCTGGGCGCACAGACACCCGCGCCGGGACGCGGCGGCCCACCGCCGCCTCCCCAACCCAGCCCCACCGCGCCGCTGTATCAACACAAGGGCGAGCAGTATCGTATTTACAATTTCCCCGGGACAGGCGAATCGATTCCGTATCGCCTCTTCGTGCCGTCGCGATGGACGCCCGAGACCAGGCTGCCGATGCTCGTGACACTGCGCGCGGGCAACACGGTGGATGGGCCCTATCGGGCGCAGAACGATCTCGTCCGCGTCGCCGAGCAACGTGGCTATATCGTCGTCACGCCAATGGGTTACCGGGGACTGAGCCAGCCCTATTACGGCAGCCCGTATCAGATCGCGCGTCCCAATGCCGCCGCGCCGGCGGCCGGATGGACGGCGCAAGAAAACGAGCGCGCCGAGCAGGACGTTCTGTATGTGATCGATCTCGTCGCGAAGGAATACAACGTGGACCCGGCGCGCGTGTATCTGCACGGCCAGAATCCGTCCGGCTCCGGCGCGTTGTACCTCGCCTCCAAATACACCGATCGGTTCGCGGCGGTGGTCGTCAGCTCGGCGCCCATCGTCTACGACACGTATCCCTTCGATCGCCTCGCGGGAAAGCTGGCGCTCATGGTCATCCACGGCGACCAGGACACGGTCAATCCTATCGACGCGTCGCAGAAGATGGCGGCCGCCGCGAAAGCCGCAGGCGTGGACACGGTCTACGCGACGGTCCCCGGAGGCACGCACCTCGAGGCGTACCTGACGTACGCGACGCAGATCTTCGAGTTCCTCGACAAACACAAGAGATAGATCGGGACCGCGCTCGAGGCACGGGTCTCCAGCAGTGGCTGCCGCTGAGCTGCCGTTACGGCACGGATCGTGATACCTGGAGTGAGGCGACCGCAAGGGAGGGCGCCTCATGACCCGACCGATCCTGTACGGCCTGATCGTCGCGGCGCTTACAGCCGCGCCGGCGTTGGCGGCCCCCGTTACTCAAGAGCCAGCGCGGCCGACACCGCCCGCGACTGTTCCGAAAACCGACACCCCTGTCGGCGATCCACGAGTCAACCAGAGCGCCGCCGCACTTCAGGACTTCAAGACGCGTGTCGATCGGTACATCGCGCTTGAGGAAGACAGCGGCAGGCCAGCGCGCCGGCGTTGAAACAGACCGCGAACCCGGCCGAAATCAAGGCGGCCGCAGGATGGCCTGGCCGCTGCGATTCGCGCCGCGCGGGCGGACGCGCAGCCCGGCGACATCCTCACCCCCGATGTTCAGGCCATCTTCCGCAAGGTGCTCGCGCCCGAACTCAAGGGTCACGACGGCGCACACGCGAAGGAAGTCCTGAAAGACGATGCGCCACCGTCGGTGCCTTTGAAGGTCAACGCGCCATATCCCGAGGGCAAGGCACTGCCAACCGTTCCGACGAACCTGCTGATCAATCTGCCGAAACTGCCGATGGAGCTCGAATACCGCATCGTCGGGAAAAACCTGATTCTGCGCGATACCGGCGCGGACCTGATCGTGGACTTCATGCTGAACGCGGTCAGCTAACACGGGAGAAATCAGATGCGCCGCCTGCTTGCGCGCCGCCTGCTTGCGTTCGTGCTCCTGGCCGTCAGCGCCGCCGCACTCGGCGCGCAGGAACTGCGCCTGCCCCTCAAGGACAACTCGGTCAAGTTCGCCGTCATCGGCGACACCGGCACGGGAGACAGCCACCAGATCTCGGTCGCGAACCAGCTCAACACGTATCGCGCGAAGTTCCCGTTCGACTTCGTGCTCATGATGGGCGACAACCTGTACACCGGCGATAGCCCGAAGGACTACGAGAAGGCGTTCGAGCGGCCCGTACAAGGCCGCTGCTCGACGCGGGCGTCAAGTTCTACGCGTCGCTCGGCAATCACGACAACCCGAACGAGCGCCTCTACAAGCCGTTCAACATGAACGGCGAACGGTATTACACATTCAAGCCGCCCAATTCGAGCGTGCGGTTCTTCGCGCTCGACAGCAACTACGTGGACGACAAGCAGCTCGCCTGGCTCGACAAGGAGCTGGCCGCGA
Source organism: uncultured Acidobacteriota bacterium (assembly GCA_963729215.1). Lineage (GTDB taxonomy): Bacteria > Acidobacteriota > Vicinamibacteria > Vicinamibacterales > CAVVIG01 > CAVQJU01. The sequence continues at coordinate 169,405 of CAVSND010000006.1, forward strand.
GCGGCTCGGACTGGAAGATCTGCTTCTTCCATCATCCGCTGTACTCGTCGGGCGAGACGCACGGCTCGGCGGAACTGCAGCGCGAGACTGCTCGAACCGGTGTTCCTGAAGTACGGCGTGAACGTGGTGCTGTCGGGCCACGAACATTTCTACGAGCGGATCAAGCCGCAAAAGGGCATCCAGTATTTCATCGTCGGCAACTCGGCGAAAGTCCGCGTGGGCGATTTGCAAACCAGCGAGCTGACCGCGAAGGGCTGGGACCAGGGCTACGGGTTCATGCTCGTCGAAATCAGCGGCGACGAGCTGTTCTTCCAGGACGATTTCCGACAAGGGCGAAACGATCGATGCGGGCAGCCTTCGCCGCGCCGGAAAGACCGAGCCCAACCCGGGCCGCAGCACGCAGCCCGTCGAGCAGGCGCCGGCGGCGCCCAGGCAACCTGTGGCGCGGTGACGGGCTGCCGAAACGTCTTCGCGTAACATACGCGCATGGACGTCTGTCTGCTGCCAAATTCCCGGCGCCCCGGCGTGGGCCTCAAGCCAAAACGCGAAGGCACGCGGCCCCTCCTGCCGCAGCACGCGAGGCATTGTCCCGTGCTCGAGGCCGGCAGCGCGATGGGATTCATGGTGTACGCGCCCCTCGAACCCAGGGAGTCGCTCTATCTCGAGTACGAGGGGGACGGACGCTATAAGTTCGTCTACTACCTCCAGACCCAGGACGGGCACCGCGCGCCAATCTTCCAGGTGACGATGAGCCTGCCCGTAGGGGGCGTGGGGATGATCAAAGAGGAAGTGACCTTCGTCGGCGCGCCGATGCTGTCGCGCGAGGCCGCGCTGGCCGTGGCACGCGTATTCCTGGTTCCCGAGGATATGGGCACGCCGCCGGGGGCCATCGCGCTTCGCGGCGCCACGAACTTCAAGACGCCGTCCGGCTGGGACACGGTGTACACGCCGATCTTCAACATGATCGAACGGCCGATCGCGCCGATGCTGGTCGTGCGAGTCGAGACGGATTGGTACGCGCACGAAACCGAATTCCGCTACGTGCTCCAGTCAGGGGAAGGGATGAGCGTCGATCACAGCATTCCGATCGGCCAGGTGATGTTCGTGCCGCGCGAGGAGATAGAGTTCCGACCCGGCACGGACGAGGAGTTCAAGGCGTTCGAGGAGTCCAAGCAGGAGTTCGGGCGGCACAAGGCAGCGGCCACCCAGACCACGTCTGTACGGTCTCGCGTACAGCCCGCACTATCTCCGGCGCGCCCGGGAAGAGGCGGAGCGGGAAACTGAGAACGGAAAACGGAAAACGTAAAACCAGAAACAGCGCGACGCGTGCCTGCGCCGAAAAACAAAAACGCAGAACGGAAGGTCTCCCTCCGTTCTGCGTTCTGGCGTTTCTACGTTTTACCGTTCTACGTTTTACGTTTCGACTTTACAGATCGAGCCGCCCTGTGCTCGGACCCAGGCTGTCGATTTCGGCGCCGGCGATGTGAGCCATCGCGAGGAGCAGGTTCGCCGTCGGCTCGTCCTTCTTCGCCACCACGTGGCGATTGCCTTTCAGCCGGCCGTGCGCCCCGCCGACGATGACCGCGGGCGGATTGCTGCGGTCGTGCTCGTTGCCGTTGCTCATGCCGCTGCCCCAGTACAGCATCGAGTGGTCGAGCAGCGTTCCGTCGCCGTCTTTCGTGTTCTTCAGCTTGTCGAGGAATTCGGCGAGCTTCACGATCTGATACGTGCCGATCTTGGCGTACTTGGCCAGCTTCTCCGCGTCGTTGCCGTGGTGCGAGATGCTGTGGTGCGTCTCGGGAATGCCGATGTGCGCGTAGCCCCGGTCGCTCGCCTCGTGGCCGACCATGAACGTGAAGACGCGGCTGATGTCGCCCTGGAACGCCAGGTGCATCAGGTTGTACGTGACCGACATGTGATCGTCGAAGGCTTCGGGCATGCCGACGGGCGCCTCGGCGTTGCCGGTGATCGCGCCCATGCGGCTCTCCATCCGGTCGAGCTGCTGCTCGACGTCGCGGATGTTGCTGAGGTACTCGTCGAGGATGGCGCGGTCGGGCGCCCCGAGCGAGTGCCGCAGTTTGCCGGTTTCCTCGAGCACCGAATCGAGCAGCGTCTGCCGCTCCTTGAGGCGCTCGGTCCGCTGCTCGGTGGTGCCGGTCTCGCCGAACATGCGCTCGAACGTCACGCGCGGGTTGATGGAGACGGGCAGCGGGCTCGTGTCCTCGCGCCATGAGAGAGCGTTGAAGAAGGTGCACGGGAAGCCGTCGCAGGCCCCGACCGCGGTGCCCATGTCCTCGGTGCCGAGCTCAATCGATCGGAGCGGCGTGTCGCCCGCCACCGCGTCGGCGATGTACTGATCGGCCGTCTTCTTCGACTGGATCTTCCCGAAGGCATCACTCGTCCCCTCGCGGCTGGCGACGGGCCCGGAGCCATTGAGGAAGGCGGAGCTGGCCCCGAGGTGCACGGACGCGCCCCACGGCGCGCGCATCTTGCTGACCGTGACCAGCTGGTCGCGGAACGGCTCGAGCGGCTGCATCACGGGTTTGAACGCGAAGCCCGTGCCGACCTCGGTCGGATGCCACGTATCCGGGAACACGCCATTCGGCATGTAGATGGCGCCGAACCGGAACGGCGCGCCCGCCGCCGTGCGAGCCTGCGCCGTCAGCGCCGGCACCATCGCGTCGAGCAGCGGCAGCGCCATCGCGGCGCCAAACGTGCCACGGATGAAGGTTCGGCGGGACAGATGCTTCTTCGTGATAATCATGGCTACTGTTCCTTCGCTTGTGCGACCGTGTTGGTCGGTTCGGACGTCTCCAGCCGCGTCCGCATCTGGAAGACCGGGCTCTCGACGATGCCTGAAATAATGGACCCGAAGCGATAGTCGTCCCGCGCTGCATTCCTGACGATCCGGCGGACCACAGGCATGTCGGACGGCTCGAGGCCGCGGCCGAGCGCGTAGGTCAACAGCCGCGTCGTCAGAATGGTGGCAAAGGCTTCCGGCCGTTTCAGGATCGCCTCGCGCATCGCGACCGGGCCGTCGACGTTCGTGCCGTCCGCCAGCACGCCGGCCGAGTCGATCGACCTGCCGAACTCATCCCGATCGCGCCACTGCCCGACCGAATTGAAGTGCTCGAGCGCGAACCCCGGGGGATCGATGGTGCGGTGGCAGCCCGCGCACGGCTGCTTGGCGCGATGCGCCTCGACCTGCTCCCGAAGGGTCTTCGCTTTCACCGCGCCGGTCTTGTTGCTTTCTTCGAGCGTCGGCACATCGGGCGGCGGCGGAATCGGCGGCGTATCGAGGAACGTCGCCAGGATGTACTTGCCGCGATACACCGGCGACGTCCGGGTGGCCACGGCCGTCAGCGAGAGAATGCTGCCCTGGCCCAGCAGCCCGAAACGGTTCGGATCCGTGAGCTTCACCATGCGGAACCGTTCGCCGTAAACACCCGGGATGCCGTAATGCTTCGCGAGGCGCTCGTTGAGGAACGTGTAGTTCGCGTTCATCAGCTCGAGGACGCTGCGGTTCCCGCGCAGGATGTTGCCGAAGAGCATCTCGGTTTCGCGCCTGAAGGCGCGGCGGGTGTTGTCGTCGAAGTCGGGGAACATCAGCAGGTCCGGGCTGACCTTCGACTCCAGGTTGCGCAGCTGCAGCCACTGGCCGGCGAAATTGCTGACGAGCGCGTCGACGCGTTCGTCCTCGATCATGCGCCGCACCTGGGTGTCGAGCACCCCGGGCTGACGGAGCTGGCCCGCGATGGCGAGGTTCAGCAGCTTCTCGTCGGGGATGCTGCTCCAGAGGAAGAACGAGAGCCGCGAGGCCAGTTCGACGTCGCTGACGGCGTGCCCGGCTCCCGCTTTCACGCCCACCGGGTCGCGCTCGATACGGTACAGGAACGACGGGCTCGCCAGGATGCGCGCCAGGCCTGACCGGATGCCGGCGTCGAAGTTGCCGCCTCCATCGCGCGACCGCTTGTAGAACTTGAGCGGTGCTTCGACGTCGGCCGCCGTGACGGGACGCCGGTACGCGCGCCGGGCGAGGTTCGTCAGGATCTTCGACGCGCAGGCCGATTCGTCGGCGTTAGAAGAGGCGAGGCGGGCCGGCAGACGAAGATCTTCTCGCGGCTTGGCGTCGTGCTGATGCCGGTCACCTTGTACGGGCCTTCGACCATCACCGCTTTCAGCCGCGGCAGGCCCGTAATCAGGTGCACTTCCTGGCTGTCGCGGCGGGCCGGCTGCCAGACGTCCTGACGCTCGGACGGCCGCTCGCGCCAGGTGTAGCCCACCTCGTGCTCGCCCGCCGTGATGCGCACGCGTCCGGACATCCGCGCGTCGATGATCGTCCGCGCTTCGTTCATGTCCCGCGCCTGGACCTCGTTGTCCTTGAGGCCGCCGATCTGGGTCGAGGTACACCTCGGCGCCGTCGACCGTAATCACGAACGTGTGGGGCAGGTCGTTGCCCTCGACGCCGGCGTAGCCTTCTTCGACGCCGCGCACCAGCCGGCCCGACAACTTGTATTCGCCGTCGGCCGGGAAGATGTGGCGGATGACGGTCCCGCCGCGGGTGCCGAGCGGCAGGCCTTCGATGTAGCCGCTCTGCGTGAACTCGCGGCTCAGCGGATACTCCGTGTTGCCCGGCGGCACCGTCGTGTCGCCAACCGCGAGCAGGCTCACGCGCTGCGCGGCGGCGAGATAGCGTTCGAGCAGCAGCGGCGACGTCTTGAGCGCGGACGCGATGTTGTCGAAGCCGAAATCGGCGCCATCGCTCGGGAGCAGCTGATTCACGTCGATATCCAGCGCGAGCAGGTCGCGAACGGCGTTGCCGTACTCGGACCGGTTCAACCGATGGACGACGAAGCGGCCGGGCGTCGCCTTGCCGGCCCATGCACGGTCGAGCGACGTGGTGAGCCACGTCGTGAACGCCACGTACTCGGGCTCCGACGGATGCCGCGATCCCGCCGGCGGCATCGCGCGCACGGCGAGCTTGCGGACCACACGCTCCCATGCCGCGGCGTTCGGCAGCAGGTCCGCGGTGTTCGCGCTTTCGAGGTTGACCGGATCGTCCGGCGGCTGCTTGACGCGGCTGTTGTGACAACCAACGCAGTTCTGATTCAACCAGGCGCGGTACTTCGCCGCATCCGCCGCCGAGGCCGACGCGCCCGCAGGCGCGGCCTGTCCGACGGCGGGAGACGCAGCGGACGCGCCCGGAGCCGCCTGGGTCCGCGCGACGCGCGGCGTCTGCTGAGCCGCCAGAACGGCCACGCCGACGAAGACGAAGAACGAACCCGCCAGGAGTCTCTTCATTGCGCGTCTTCCGACTTCTTGTCGTCCTTCTTGTCCTTATCCTTGTCCTTCTCGGGCAGCGGCGGCGGCTGCGGCGCGGGATCGTCCTTGCCAAGCCCCATCAGCTCGCGCAACGCCGCGATCACTTCATCGCGTGTGTTGATCGGACGCTTGTAGACGCCGGGATCCTGCTGCATGGCGGCGGCCGCGCTGCGCACCGGCTCCGGCTTTTCGGCCAGCAGCAGCGGCGTCAGGTTGTCCTTGTTGACCGCGTCGAGCTTCGCGCCGGCCGCGACCAGCGTGCGAATCGCCGGCACCTGCTTCGCGGTGACCGCCTGATGCAGCACGCTCGAACCGTCCGCGGCCTTCGCGTTGGCATCGGCGCCGGCCGCCAGCAGGACCTTCATCGCCTCGATCGGATCGCGGTTCGCGGCTTCGCGGAACGGCGGAGCACCGATGCGATCGAAGCCCGGGCCGGCCGCAAACGCGGCGCCGCGGCCCCCGTTCATCGCCATCATCATCGCCGTCTTGCCGACGTTGGCGTTCGCGCCGCGCCCGCCCCGGCCGCCTTCCTTCTTCACTTCCGCCGGGCTCCAGTCAACTTTCGCGCCGTGCGCGAGCATCAGCTTCAGCGCGTCCACGTCCGACGCGATCGCGGCGCGATAGAACGGCGAGCTGTTGACTTCCGGATCGCAGCACAACGTCGTGTTGTGAACCTGACCCTGGAACGGCTTGTTGGGATCGGCGCCCTTGTCGAGGAGGAACTTGATCAAATCCATCGACGTGAGCTTGTTCGGATGATCCGAACGGAGACGGGAACCATCGTGCGCACGCATGTCGGTCGTCGCGTCGTGCATGTCGACGGCGAAGTAGAGCGAGCCGTCGTTGGCGTTTGCGCCGAGATCGACAAGCTTGGCCGCGAGGTCGAAACGGTCGTTCGCGATGGCGACCATCGTCGCCGTGAGACCGTCGCCGTTGGTCAGCTTCGGGTCCGCGCCGCCCTTGATGAGCGCGGCGGCGACATCGTCGTAGCCGTTGCGCGTGGCGAACATCAGCGCGGTGAAGCCGCCGGTCGGATGATCGCCGTGCTTGCGCTCGTCGATGCCGTTGATGTGCGCCTGCCGGTTGGGGTCGGCGCCGGCTTTCAGCAGTTCGTTGACGACGTCGCTCGTGGCCTTCCGCCGCGGCCCACATGAGAGGGGTTTCCTGCTGATACGCATCCGCCGTGTTCGCGTTGGCGCCGGCCTCGAGGAGAAGCTTGAGCGCGTCGATGTGCCCGGTGCGCGCGACCGCCATGAGCGGCGTCTCGCCGTCCGGATGCGCGGCGGCGACGTCGGCGCCCGCCTTGAGCAGCATGCCGATCAGCATGGCATCGCCGGTGCGGCTCGCCTGCAGGAGCGGCGTAATCCCGTAGTGGTTCGGCGAGTTGACCGGAGCGCCCGCCGCAAGCAGCGCGCGCGTCATTTCCTGGTTGCCGTTGTAGACCGCCCAGAGCAGCGCCGTCGAACCGTCGCGCGCCACCTCGTTGACATTCGCGCGCTTGGCGATCTGCGCGCGCACCGCCGTCATGTCATCGTTTCGGGCGGCCGTCACGATCGACGGGTCGCCCGCCGCGTAACCGAGCACGCCGGGAAAGATGATGGCGAGCGACAGCAGTGAGGTTGCCAGGATGGCGGAAAGACGTCGGGTGCGCATGTAAGGCCCCACCTCTATATAAAGTTCACGAACGGCCACTCGGTTACGCGGGAGGTACACCCCTGTCGCGACGGCCTGGGCATACCTGCAACCGCTCGCGACGGGCCGCGATACGGCTGATATTACACCTTGGCAGGGGCCTTCCGGCAGCCAAGAGTCGTCAAAATTGTCGCGATCCGGGCCATCCGTCGAACTGTGCAGTTCCGGACGCTTATTTACGGCCGCACAGTCATTTAGGGGCGATTTTGGGAAGGGCTGCTGAAGAACGTAGCCTGAAACGCACGACGTCGAACGTAGAACGCAGGATTCCCGCGGATTTCTTCGTTCTACGTTGTGCGTTCTACGTTCAGGGCGCTGTTTTCGGCGCCCTGTCAGGGGCAGGTTTCGGCGACGCGGCTGACCGTGGTCACGTTGATGCCATCGGCGCCTCCGGCGCCGATCAACAAGCCGCTGACCGACATGCGCTGGCCGGCAAACGGGTCGAGCCGCGTGAGGACGAATTTCAGCGCGAGCGAGCGGTTTCCAAGCTGGCGTCCGGCATCGTCCGGACCCGGGCCGGTGCGTTCGATGCGTTCGGGCACGGTGGCGTTGATCAGGACCCAGTCGCTGCCGCTCTTCGACAGACAGCCCACCACGCGCACGAGCGTGTTGGGCGGCAGTTCTCCGGGGCCGTCCTTCGGGATGATCTGGATGCCCGCCACGGTGTCCGGCGCCACCTCCGTCGTCCCCGCCGGAAATCCGTTGGATTTCAAAATGAGCGCGACCAGATCGTTGTATGTCGACGCGGAAAGCGAGCCGGCATTCACGCCGTTCGGCATGTTGGTCTTCACGAACGTGAGCAGGTCGGCGACGGTTTTCTGCGTGAAGCCCTTCCAGAACGCGTCGCCCGTCAGCGGCCCCTTGCCGTCCGGTCCGAGCGTGTGGCAGTTGGCGCAGGATTGGCTGAAGGTCGCGGTTGCCCGAGCGGCCTGGGCATCGGTGTATGAACCGTCCCAGACCGTTCGGCCCTTCGCGCTCGGGGCCTGCGCGTCCAACAGCGCGGTCCCGAAGCCGGCAAGCCCCAGCAGAACCAGCAGGCAGTAACCGACGATGAATCGCGATATCGACAACGGGCGTCCGTCCTCAGTCCTTGACGATCTTGATCTGGTTCAGCCGGACCGGCTCGGTCCCGTAGTTCTCCATTTCGACCACGTTCTTCTTCTTGTCGAACATGAGCTTCGTGGCGTACGCCAGTTTGCCTTCGCCCTCGCCGCCGCCCTTCGGCAGCTGGATCTGGATGAACGTGAACGGATAATCGATCGTGCGCGGCTGGTTCGCCTGTTCTTGGAACGAAATGTACCGATCGGTCCCGATGACGATGCGGTCTCCGCCGTCAGGCAACTTTGTGTGCCACGCGTACCGCAGGTCGTTGCCGAGCGTTGCCTGGCCCGAGGCACGTCCAGGTCCCATGGCGCCAGGCAGGCGAATGCGACCGTGCGCGTCGACCTTTTCGAGCGCGCGCAGAAGGCCGTCCTGGCCCTTGTCCAGGAAGATCCCGATCAGGCCCTGCCGCTCTTCTGTCGTCGACCACTTCGTGACCCTGATCTCGACGATGCCGTTCGCCCCCGTCGCGGTGTTGCTCATGTTGATCGCCCACGCCGTCATCCTGAGCGGCAAAGGGAGGCCGGCGCCGGCGGCGGGGGTTTGTCCCTGCGACACCGACGCGGAAAACATCGCAGCGCCCAGCACGGCGCCCGCCAGAAGCACTCGGACTCTCGTTCTCATGAAACCACCTCCGAATTGGCTGACAACAGCCCGTAACTATACGCTGATTACTTCTTCGGAATCAGCCCCTGCTTTTGAAGCTCCAGGGCGACCGCCGCACTCGTCTCCTTGACCAGTTGATCGACGCCGGTGGGATTCGTCGTGCGGCTCTGTCCGGCCCACACGAGTTTGTTCTGGCGGAGCGAGTACACGAGCGTCTCGATGGACACGATGGTGTCGGTCCGAATCTCAGTGCCTCCGTACGCGTAGGGAGAGCCCCACCCGTATCCGTAGTAGCCGCCCCAGTAGCCGCCGTACATCGGTCCGCCGTACGCGACCGGCGTGGCCACGACTTCTTTCTCCTTGCCGACGGGCCGCATCACGACCGCGCCGGCGACGCCGGCCCCCTCGACCGCCGCGCGCACGGCCTGTTCGTTGTTGGGCCGGGCTTCGGGCTGAATCGTGTACATCGCCACGCCCTGGGCGCCATGCGCCGTGATCTCGCGAGCAAGCGCGTCCTCCGCCGCACGCCTTGCCGCTTCGTTGCTGATCATCACCACGGCAGCCACCTTCGCACCACTGAGCTGAAGCGCTTTCGCGTCAGGTGCCTTCCAGGTGGACACGAAGCTTGTTGTGGCACAGGCGGACAGCATCACGGACGCGAGGATCGTTCCACACGTGCTGAATCGATTCATTGCTCTCTCCTTCTGATGACTGACCGTTGCGACGCGGCCGTCAGATTGCGCACAGGCGAAGCCCCATTCTACGACCAGCGCGTGACGGTCTCTTCACAAAGCGTCTTTTGACTCAGGCCCGATCGGACGGCTCACAAATGGCCGAGCCCCCAGAGCACGGTGAGCACGTTGTGCTACTTTCCTCTCATGGGCGACTCGGAACCGGAGAAGCGTTCGAGACGCGTCCGGTTGATCGTCGTCGCCGTGACACTGCTGGTCGCGGTCGCCCTGGGATTTGCCGGACTACACCTACCTTCGACGCGCAGGCTGGCACTACGGTTCGCCCTGAGCCGGCTGGAACACACTGGAATCATCGCGCGCGCCGATCGCCTCGACTACAACCTCTCCACACTGCATTTCCACCTCGCCGGCCTGACGCTCGCGACTCGCTCGGCAACCGCCGAGCCCTTCTTCGCCGCGAAAGACGTACAAGTAACCCTCAGCCCGGCCGTCCTGTTCGGGCGGATCGATTTGCAGGATGTCGCGATCGACGAACCACGGGTCGTGCTCGTTCGCAGGGCTGACGGAACGACGAACTGGCCTTCCGGATCGGGCACGCCGTCTCCCGCCGCGCCGCGCATTCCGATCGGGCATGCGGCCGTGAACGGTCTGACATTCCGCTGGCAGAGTCCGCAGTCGAGCGCCGATATCGGCGCGTCGTTCGTACTGAATGGGCCCGACGCCACGGGACGTCTCGTGGCGACGCGCCCAGGCCGGATCGAATGGAACAACCATCGGACGACGTTGCAGGCGATCGACGGACGTCTCGGATGGAACGGCACCGACGTCAACATCGGGACACTGACAGTGCGTCTGCCCGAAGGCACCGTCACAGCCGACGGACAACTCGAACAGGCGGCCGGCAAACAACGCCTCGCCCTGCACGTCGTCGCGGACGCGGACCTTCCGGCGTTGGCGAGATGGTTCGACTACGACCGCGCGATGGGCGGATCGGCGCGCGTTGATGCCCGGCTCACGGGTCTCCTGTCCGATCCCGACGTCGCGATGACCGTCACCGGCATCGACGTCGCTGTCGCCGGTGCTCCACCGGCGAGCGTTGAAGCGGCCGTGCGCATTGCGAATAAATCCGCTGAGCTCACGCGCCTGCGCGTCGGTGTCGCGCGCGGATCCCTTTCGGCGAACGGACGGATGGCGTTCGATGGCCCGGGCGCCATTCGCGCCAGGTGGGAGGGAATCGATCTCGCGGTGGCGCTTCGCGAGGCGCTGCCGAATACGTTCTCGGGCACGCGCAACCCGCCATCGGCACGTGTGAACGGCACGATCGACGCGCGGTGGACGGCGCCGCGGCTCGACGCTGTCGAACTCGCAGCCAGCGCGCAGGCTGAACATGGCGAAGGGGACGCCGGCGGCGGCGTGCCCGTGGATGGCTCCGCGACACTCGGACTACGGGGGCTGGCATGGCGGCTGACGGCGAACGATATCGGCGCGACGGGCGCGCGTGCGAGCGTCGACGTGAGCGGAAGGGTCAACGCCGACCATTTACTGCACTCGACAATCGCCGGATCGATCAAAGCGGGAACTGACGATGCCGGCCAGCTGGCGGCCTCGCTCGCGCGGTCCGGCCTCATCAAGACGGCGCCGCACGTCAGCGGGTCGGGCACGGTGGATTTTGCCGTCGGGGGGAACATCGATGCCTTGTCGCTCGACGGTCCTGTCGGTGCGTCGATCGCTTACGCGTCGCTGCCGGCCGCAGTAGTTCGGGCGCGGGCGTCCCTCGCGCCGGACGGTGCGCGCGTACAGGAGATCGATGTTCAGCTTGGCGCCTCGTCTGCCCAGGGCGAGCTCGGGTGGTCGCATGGATCCGATGCGCTGAGCGGCACGTTCAAGGCATCGGTCGCCGTCAACGACCTGGGCGGTCTGTCCTCGGCCGCTCAAACGAACCTCCCGCTCGACGGCAGGATCGACGTGTCCGCGTCGCTCTCCGGAACCCCGTCGCACGCCCGGCTGACCGCTGCTGCGGACAGCTCCGGGCTCGACGTGGCAGGCCAGCACGTCGATCGGGCGTCTGCCGAAGTCAGTATTGATTTGAACCGCGCGCGCTTCGTCATCGATCCGTTGACGCTTCAGGCCGGAAGCGGCCGGCTGGAAGGCCGGGGCGATGTGGACCTGGCGGGTCAGACGTATTCCGCTCATCTGACGGCCGCTGACGTGCCGATTCGACCGCTCGTAGGAGTGGGGACGGACTCGGACGTGCCGATCTCCGCGCAGCTGAACGGTACGTTTGACGGTGACGGCTCGTTCGCGAACCTCGGCGGCCGCGGACATGTTTCGCTGGCCGGAACACATTGGAGGGACGCCGACCTCGGAGCGATCGATGCCGACATCACGCTCGCGGGACGCGACGCGTCCGTCTCGATCGAAGCGCGCGAGCTCGCGCTGAAAGGAAACGGTTCGGCTGGTGTCGATGCGACCGGGGCGCTGGCGTTCCGCGGCGAGTGGACGCCGGCCGACCTGGCGGCGATCGCCCGGCGGCTGGGCGCGGACCCGTCAACGCCAGTCAGCGGTTCAGCCAGAATCGAGTTCGAGCTGAACGGCTCCCGCGACCAGCTCGATCGGCTGCACAGCGTCGCGACGCTGGAGGCTCTCAATCTCGTCGTCGGCGGCCAGACGATCGCGCTCGCGCGGCCCGGGCAAATCGAGTACGACGGGCGGACGGCGCGAGCCGGAAATGTGGCGCTGGCGGCTGGCACGACAACGCTCGTCGCTCGACGGATCCATCGGGGATGAGACTGCGCGCGGGCTCACGGCGTCCGTGGACGGATCCCTCGCCGACTTCGCATTCGTGCGCGATCTGATCAAGCCCCGCGCTCGCGGAGCGCCGCCGCTCCCCGCGCCCGCTGGTTCGGTGCGGCTCCGCTTTTCGGCGAGCGGCGCGGTCGCCCGGCCGGTCGTCAACGGCACGTTACAGATCACCGACGGCCGTGTGCCGCTGACGGCCGGCCAAAGCGTCACCGGCGTCGGCCTCAGCGCAAGGTACGAGGCCGGCGTCCTGACGGTGGATGCGGCTGCCGCCTCGTTCGAGGGGGCCAGCCTGACGGCTTCTGCACGTGTGCCGAGCGACGTGTTCGCCGATCGGCTGCCGCCATTCCTGCGAACCCGGATCACCGCGGCAAACGGCCCTGCGGCGCTGTCTGCCCGCGTGCTGTCGGTGACACCAGCCGTCGCAGCTCCGTTCGTCGATCCGCAGACCCTCCGGGAGTTCGGCGGCCGCATCGACGCGACGGTGCAGCTCGAGGCCGACCGCGCCTCACTGGATCGGGTTCGCGGCACGGTGGCCCTTGATCGCGCCGAGCTCGTGCTGGGTGGCGTCCCCTTCGATCAGCAGGTGCCGACTCGTCTCGTCGTCGGTGACGGCCGGCTGACGGTAGAAGCCTGGGAGTGGGGGCAAGGGGACAACCGGCTCGCGCTTCGCGGAGGCGCGACGCTTGGCGTCGACCCGTCTCTCAATTTGACCGCGACGTCGGTCCTCGATCTGCGCGTGCTGAATATCCTGACGCCGGGAGTCGCGCGTGCTGGGCCGCGCCGACTCTGAAATCCGCATCACCGGCAGCGTCAAGTCCCCGACGCTCGACGGCTGGGTCACCTTCAGCAACGGCGAAGCCCGCATCGCCAACCCGCGGCTCGTGGTGAGCGACGTGACAGGCACCATCACGCTCGCGGCTGACACCGTGACGTTCGAACGCATGTTCGCCAGCGTGAACGGCGGCGACTCCGAAATCGCCGGGACGCTTCGCCATCGCTGGTTCACGCTGCTCGGCGGGCGCATCACGATGGTGACCAATGGAGCGGCGCTCGCTATCGAGGGTCTGAGGGCAGAGGCGAACGCGAACATCGCGCTCGAGGCCGAGCCCGGACGGCCCGTGGTAAGCGGCACCGTCACGCTGGTGCGCAGTGCGTTTCGAGAGCGGCTCTCGCTGACGTCCGGACTCCTCCGGGCGCTGCAGGCTCCATCGGCCAGCCTGGTGCCCAGGGCTCCGTCGGCTCTCGATCGCCTGCGCTTCGACGTCCGGTTTGTGACGGAGAACGAGCTCGTCGTGAACAACAACTACGGGAAGTTTTCCGCAACCGCCGATCTCCGGCTCGTCGGCACGGCCACGCGGCCGTCGATCATCGGCCGCACGGTTCTTGGCGAGGGCGGTGTCATCTACTTCGGGACACGCCGCTATCGGCTGGACGAGCGCGGTTATATCGACTTCACCAACCAGAACAAGATCGAGCCCGACCTGTACATCGTTGCGACCGCAACCGTGCAGGGCAGCGACATCGTGCTGACGCTCAGGGGTACTCCGTCCACATTGCAAACCAGTCTGGACGCGCCCGACCATCCGGAATACTCGGAGAGCGACAAAGTGGCACTCCTCCTGACGGGTCAAACAGCCGGCGCGGCAACGTCTGCCGGGATCACGTCGAGTGGCACGGAGCTGGTCGGGTTGCTCTCGGGCGAGTTTCTGAATGCCGCCGGACAGGCCATCGGGCTCACGACGGTACGCCTGGAAAACAACGACCCGAACGTCCGCTTCGACGCGGGCCTCGTCGCGACGGAGACCGATCCGGGCACACGCCTGACGATCGGCCGGAACATCGGATCGCGCTTTGAAGTCGTCTTCTCACAGAGCCTGCATCAAAGCGGCGGGCTGACGTGGATTGTCAGCTACAGCCCGAAGACGAATCTGACACTTCGGGCCGTCAACCTCGACAGCGGCGATCGCGTATACGACTTCAGGCACGACCTGACGTTCGGCCAGCCGTCGAACTACCGCAAGCCCGTGCGTCGCGTGCGCGAGACGGTCGCCAGCGTGCAGATTTCTGGTGCGGACGCCGACGAAAGCGCGTTGCGGTCACGGCTGAAGCTGAAAACCGGCGATCGCTTCAGCTTTTTCAGCTGGCAGGACGACCGCGACGCCATTGAAACGTTCTTCCACGAACAGCATCGCTTCGAAGCCCGCGTCGCCACCAAGCGAACGCCCGATTCCGCTGACGCAACACGCATGGCCCTGACCTACGACATCCAGCCTGGGCCCCGGACGACGGTCCAGATCCAGGGCTTCATGCTCCCGTCGTCGACCGTTCGGGACATCGAGCGAGCGTGGACGGACGCCGTGGTGGAAGAACTGCTGGGCGAGGAGGCCGTGCGGATCGCGCGGGCGGCGCTCGTGGACGAGGGATTCGTGCAAGCCTCGGTCACCACCCGCATGCAGAACTCGCCGGACGAGAAGCGTCTGTTGATGCTGATCGAGAGCGGAACCCGCGCGGGCGATACGCAGGTGCGATTCACGGGCAACAAGGGCGAAACCACGAAGCGCCTGCAGGCCGTCCTCGCGGATACCACGCCTGCGGCGGGCGGTCTGGATCGAGCCCGACGCGGCTCGTGACGCGCTCGTCGCGTTCTACCGCGGGAACGGATATCTGAAGGTCGCCGTTCGTCTGGACCCCATCCTTCGCGAGGGAACAAGCGCCATCAGGCCGATTCACATCGACGAAGGCGAACCGTTCCGCATCGAGGAGATCCGCGTCGAAGGCGTCAGCTCTCTGTCCCCGACGGACGTCATCGCCAAGGCCGGCTTGTCAAAGAGCGAGGTCGTGACGGAGGCGAAAATGGAACAGGCGCGCATCGCGCTCGACCAGGCCTATCGCGCGCTCGGCTTCAACAGCGTCGACGTCACGATTCAGAGCGTGACGACGGAAGACAAGCCCGCGGTCGACCTGTTCGTGCGCGTGGACGAGGGACGTCAGCAGCGGCTCCGCGACATCGCGACGACGGGCGTCGAGCACACGCGGCCGTCGCTGGTCAGCCGGGCGTTGAAGCTGAACATCGGCGAGCCCGTCAACCTGGCCGCGTGGAACGAGGCGCGGCGGCGCCTCTACCAGACTGGCGCGTTCAGATCCGTGGACATCGAACGCGAGGTCATCGAGGAGCCATCCACCGAGCCGCCGGCGGCCGGCGGTGCGCCAGCCGAACCCGTGCGCGCGCTCGTGACGGTTCAGGAATGGGCGCGGTATCGTTTCCGGTACGGGATCGAGTTGAACGACACCGCGCAGGCGGGAGATCCAAGCGAGATCCTGCCGGCGTTCCAGGAAGGCGGGCGGACCTTCAGCCTCGGCGCCACGACCGATTTTGCGGCGCGCAACCTGTTCGGGCGCGCCGTCACGGCCGGCGTCGCCGCTCGGTATACGTTGAACTTCAGCGCCGCCCGCACCTACCTCACGATGCCGACGTTCCTCGATCGCCACATCGTGACGACCCTCTTTCTCGAGCGATCGCGCGAGGACTCGGGACTCACAGCAGCCGGCGAGACGGCGTTTGCCACCAACGCGACGACGTTCACCTTCGAACAGCGCATCCGGCCGTTTACGAAGATGGAAGTGCAATACGGGTATTCGATCGAGCGCAATCATACGTTCGATCTTCATCCCAATCCTTTTTTTCCCATCGTCGACCTCGAGGCCACGAAAGCCAGCCTCACGACGGGCGTCCTCTTCGACCGGCGCAACGACATGTTCAACACGACGTCAGGGTGGTTTCACTCGTCGAACGTGGAGTACGCGCCGGACTGGCTGTCACCCGATCTGCGCCTGGCCCGGTTCTATACGCAGCAGAGGTATTTCCGGCGGGCGGGCCAGGTTGTGTTCGCGTCCTGGGCGCAGCTGGGCCTGGCGACCGGATTCGGCCAGGTGCTGCTCGAGACGGATCGCTTCTTCGCCGGCGGCGGAAACAGCGTGCGCGGCTACGCGGAACAGGCCATCAGTCCTACCGACCTCTTCGGAATCATCGTCGGCGGAAACGCGCTCGTCGTGCTGAACCAGGAAATCCGGTTCCCGATGTTCAAGTACGTCCGCGGAGTCGGGTTCATCGACGCGGGTCGCGCGTTCGAAACGGTCGATCAGATGTCGCTGAGGAAGCTGGCTGTTGGAACTGGCATCGGCTTCCGGGTCGACACGCCTGTGGTGCTGCTGCGCTTCGATATGGGCGTGCCCCTGGACGCGTCGTTCGGGCCGCGCCGGCCTCGCTGGTTTTTCTCGATCGGACAAATGTTCTAGTCAGCCGTAGCGTCCGCCTTCAGGCGGACGTCCGCCGGCCGGCTGAAGCCGGCCGCTACGGCATGGTGCAAATCATCGATTGAGTGTTCTCATGATCGACTGGACTTCTCCGCGCTCGGGCGCCTGAGGCGCAAGTCGAAGGAACGTCTGAAAGTGCTGGGCGGTGAGATCGATGCGTTTCGCCTTTGAGTAGGCCAGCCCCGCGTAGAAGTGTGCGTACGCCCAATTGGGATCGAGATCCGACGCCTTCTGGAACGCCGCGGCCGCTCCGGCCATGTCCTGCGCGGCGCTGAGCGCCATGCCCTGCTGATAGTACGCTTCCGGCAGTGACGGGTTTCGCATCACCGCCTGATTAGCCCCGGCGACGGCTCCTGCCGTGTCCTGCCCGAGGATCGCGAGCGCCGATCGGCCGATGTCGCGCCACGCGTCGGATTCGGACTCGGGCCGCCCGGCAAGCTGTTCGTACGCCTGGCGCGCTTCGTTGACCTGCGACAGCTTTTGATGGGTTTGCGCCCTGAGAAAAATCAGACGCGGGTCCGCAGACGGAGCAGTCGTGGCCAGCACCTGCGGATACTGGCCGGCATCGTAAAGCTTGCGAGCATCGTTCACGGCCTTGGCCGGATCGGCCGGAGCCTGGCCGAGCACGACGTAATTGCCCGCGCACATCACTGTGATGGAAAGAATGATCGTCGTGCGCGTCATGCCCGCCTCCGATCTGAAACTACGCCTCGACTCCACACCAGTCAACGGGTCGTGCTATCTTTTTTGTTCGGTCGAACGGATCCAAACCCGACCATACAACCTCATCCTCATCACACACATTCACACCATGCTCATCTCGCGCCGCACACTCTCATCCATTGTGTTCGTCATGGTCTCTGCTCCCCGTTGCGGCGGCAGCGCAGGCGCCTGCGCCGCCGCCAGAGCCGCCGCCGCCGCTCAGCGAAGGAACCGCGGAGTTCGCGTACGTCGGTACCAGCGGAAACTCAAAGACCGAATCCATCGGCCTCGGCGGCGAGTACATCTACCGCCCCGACTCGTGGACGATCTCGACGAAAGCGGCGTACGTCCGCAACAAATCTGAAGAGGAGCTGAAGGCGGAATCGTTCGATCTCATCTTCAAGGCGTCGCGAGCCTTGAACATGCGGCTCTCGGCGTTCGGCCGCTACGGATTTCTGCACGATCGTTTCGCCGGCATCGAAGCCAGGAACGTCATCGAGGGCGGTCTTTCGTACGTGCTGGTGAACACCGCGCCGAACTCATTCATCGTGGACGGCAGTTTCGGTTACGCGCACGAGACGCGCATCGAGCCACCCAACCTCTCGGACCCCACGGCGGCGGCCGACGCGATGTACCGGCTGAAGCTGTCGGAGGCCGTGGACATCAGCGACGATGCCCGGTTCGGCGTGGCGCTGTCGAACGGCGACGACTGGCGATTTTCGAACATCGCGGCCGTCACGTCGAAGCTCACCCGAATCCTGTCATTGAAGGTGTCGAACACCGTGCGGTACGTCCACGCGCCCGCGCCGACCTTTCAGACGACCGATACGATTACGGCGATCGCACTGGTCGCGAAGTTCTGATTTGGGCGATTGGCGGTAAAATCAGGGCTGTTCAAGGAGTCCTCATGCGCCCCTTATTTACCGCGACCCTGGTCGCTGTCATCGTGGCAGCCGGCGTCACCGCGCGAACGATGGCTCAGCAGGGTGCCAAACCGGCGTCCGGGTCTGCGGCCGCGGCCTACTCGCCGCCGAAAACGCCGTGGGGGGATCCGCAGATCGCCGGGATCTACAGCAACGACGACGAAACGGGGATTCCGTTCGAGCGGCCGGCACAGTTCGCGGGCCGGCGCCTCGAGGACATCACACCGGCCGAGCTGGCCGCGGCCAACAAGCAGCGCAACGAGCAGTTCAACGCGGGCGTCGCGGGAACGGAGTTCGCCGGCGGCCTGCGCCCGCCGACCCACTTGATCTTCGATTCGTTCGATCGCAAGAACAGCACGGCCTGGCTGGTCATCGATCCGCCGGACGGCACGGTGCCCCCGCTCACGGACGAGGCCCGTCAGCGCGCCCGCCAGCCTTCGTCAGGTCTCGGCCGCGGCGTCAGCAGCAATATCAACCCCGTCGGACCGTTCGACAGCTACGAGGATCTCGGCCTGTACGATCGCTGCATCACACGCGGCATCCCGAGCTCGATGATGCCAGCCGGATACGGCAGCTTCTACGAGATCATCCAGGGCCAGGAATCGGTCTCGCTGCGCTACGAGATGATCCACGAGCACCGCGTGGTGCCGATCGATCGGGGCGCCCGTCGGCCGCACCTCAGCGAGCACGTGCACCTCGACCTGGGCGATGCGCGGGGCTGGTACGAGGGCAACACGCTGGTCGTCGAGACGACGAACTTCACCGCCCGCAGCGCGTTCCGCGGGGCCAGTGAACACCTGAAGATGACCGAACGATTCATCCCGATCGCCCCGGCGGTCGTCGAATGGCGCGTGACCTTCGACGATCCGCACACGTGGACCAGGCCGTGGACGTTCGCGATGATCCTCAAGCAGGCGACGCACGGCGAAAAGCTGTACGAGTACGCGTGTCATGAAGGCAACTACGGCCTGAAGAACATCCTGACGGGCGCCCGCGCCGCCGACAGCGCCGCGGCCGCCGGACGCTAGCAGACTGCCGAAACCGCGGCCGGAACGAAAAACGCAAAACGTAAAACGACAAACGTAGAATTCCGCCCGATGAAGCACCGCACTGCGTGGCTGACGTTCGTCATGTTCGCCTCGATTGCGGCAGCGATCGCCGGCGCCGGACAGGAAGCGTTAAATCCTCCTCCGAAGAACTGGACCGCCGCCGAAGACCACCAGAACATGATGGCGCAGCTCGGGATCAGGGCGCTGCGGCCCGGCCCGAGCGGCAACGAGTCCGCTCCCAATCGCGCCAACTACGATGAAGCGACGGCGAATCCGTATCCGAATCTACCGGATGCGTTGACGCTCAAGGACGGCGCGCGCGTCACGACCCCGGCAGCCTGGTGGGACAGGCGTCGTCCGGAAATCGTCGAGGACTTCGAACGCGAGGTGCTCGGACGGGTTCCGGGCAGCGTTCCGAGAGTCGTATGGACCGTGACCCGCACGGCTTCGTTCATGGTCGGCGGCCAGCCTGTGGTTGGGAAGCAACTCACCGGACACGTCGACAACGCGTCGTATCCCGCAATCGCGGTGGACATCCAGATGGCGCTCGTCGTTCCTGCCGGGCCCGCCGGGCCTCCCGCCGCCGGGCGGCGCCGGTGATGATGATGTTTGGCGGCGGAGTGTTGACGGAATCCGGAAACCCCACGACGGAACAGCTCGTCGCCGCCGGGTGGGGCTACGCGTCTCTCAGCCCGACGAGCGTGCAAGCCGACAACGGCGCCGGCCTCACGCGGGGCGTGATCGGACTTGTGAACAAGGGGCAGGCGCGCCGGCCGGATGATTGGGGCGCCCTTCGGGCCTGGGCATGGGGCGCTTCGCGGGGACTCGACTACCTGGAATCGGACAGGGCCGTCGATGCGAAGCGCGTCGGCATCGAAGGCGTTTCGCGCTACGGCAAAGCCGCGCTGGTGGCGATGGCCTTCGATCGGCGGTTCGCAGTGGTGCTGGTGGGATCGTCAGGCGAAGGCGGCGCCAAACTGCACCGGCGTGCCTGGGGCGAGCAGGTGGAAAACCTCACCGGCGCCGGTGAGTACCACTGGATGGCGGGCAACTTCCTCAAGTACGGCGCGGCGGACGCCGTGTTCGGCAGCAGGAACGCCGGAGACATCCCGGTGGACGCGCACGAACTGATCGCGCTGTGCGCGCCGCGCCCGACGTTCATCAGCTACGGCGTGCCCGAGAAGGGCGACGCGAAGTGGCTGGATCAGCAGGGCAGCTACATGGCGGCGGTGGCCGCCGGTCCCGTCTTCAGGCTGCTCGGCGCAAGAGATCTCGGCACATCGGACGATTACAGGAAAGAGAAAATGCCGGCCGTCGGCGTCGGCCTCCTCGACGGACAGCTCGCGTGGCGGCAGCACGACGGTGGCCACACCGATGCGCCGAACTGGAAGTATTTCATTCCCTGGGCCGACAGGATGCTCGGGCGCGGGCTATCTCCCAGGCACGCCGGCTGAAATCGATCCGGCGCCGCACGGATTTACGTCGACGCCGAACTCCGGATACACGGCCTCCACACCGGCTTGTTAGCCTCGCTCGCACATGGCGCAGAGCCATGCATCCGGAGGCGGGCCATGACCAACAAGACCGACCGTCGAGATTTCCTGAAGCTGATCGGATCGTCCGCGCTGGCGGCGGCTGCGCCCCTCGACTTCAGCCGCGCGCTGGCGATCCCCGCGCATAACCGCACGGGCACCATCGCCGACGTCGAGCACATCGTGATTCTCATGCAGGAGAATCGCTCCTTCGATCACTACTTCGGCACGCTGCGCGGCGTGCGCGGCTTCGCCGACCCACGCGCTATCAAGCTGCCTACCGGAAAGCCGGTGTGGCACCAGCCCAACGGATCGAGCGAACTGCTCCCGTTCCGCCCCGACGTCGAGGACCTGGGCAAAACATTCCTTCCGGATCCGCCGCACGGCTGGGCGGACACGCACGCCGCCTGGAACAGCGGCAACTACGACCGCTGGGTGCCGAACAAGGGCGTCACGACGATGACGTATCACACCCGGCGCGATCTGCCCTACCAGTTCGCCCTGGCCGATGCCTTCACGATTTGCGACAACTATCACTGCTCGCTGATGGGCCCCACCGATCCCAATCGCTATCACATGTGGACCGGCTGGGTCGGCAACGACGGGGCGGCTGGCGGCCCCGTCATCACGAACGCCGAAGCCGGTTACGACTGGTCCACCTACCCGGAACGTCTCCAGCGCGCCGGGATCTCCTGGAAGGTCTATCAGGACATCGGCGTGGGCCTCGACGCCGGCGGATTCTGGGGCTGGACCGAAGACGCGTATATCGGCAACTACGGAGACAATTCGCTCCTTTACTTCCATCAATACCAGTTCGCGCCGTCGGGCACGCCGCTGGCAGACCGGGCGCGAACCGGCACCAACATCGCGGCGCAGAACCGCGAGCCCGACCGTCTGATGGACATCTTCCGCGACGACGTGCAGCACGGCCGGCTGCCGAAGGTCTCGTGGATCGTGGCCCCCGAGGCGTATTGCGAGCACCCGAACTGGGAACCGGATTTCGGCGCGTGGTACGTCTCGCAGGTCATCGACATCCTCTCGTCGAACCCCGACGTCTGGAGCAAGACGGCCCTGTTCGTCACCTATGACGAGGAGGGCGGCTTCTTCGATCACCTCGTTCCGCCGACGCCGCCGCAGACGCGGGCGCAGGGGCTGTCCACCGTCGAGATCACGAACGAGATCTTCCCGGGCGACGCCGGCCATGCGAGCGGTCCCTATGGCCTCGGCATCCGTGTCCCGATGCTCGTCGTGTCGCCGTGGAGCCGCGGGGGATGGGTGAACTCGCAGCTGTTCGACCACACGTCGCTCATCCGGTTTCTCGAGGCCCGTTTCGGGCACCATCACCCGGATCTGATCGAAACCAACATCACGCCCTGGCGCCGTGCCGTCGTCGGCGATCTGACCACCGCGTTCGACTTCAAGACGCCGAACGCCTCGCGGCGCCTCATGCTGCCCGGCACCGACTCGTACAAGCCGGAAGACCTCGTGCGCCATCCGGACGAGGAGCCGGTTCCGCCCGCGCTTGGCCGGCTGCCGCGACAGGAGCACGGCGTGCGTCCAGCCCGCGCGATTCCATATACGCTGCACGCCCGCGGCGCTGTGCAGCCGGCGGACGGTTCGTTCTGGATCGAAATGCGGAATACCGGCCAGGCCGGCGCGGTGTTTCAGGTGCGGTCGGGCAACGTCGCGCACCCGCCGCGCAGCTACACCATCGAACCGCATAAGTTACTCATCGACAGCTGGCGTGTCAGCAGCGTTGGGGCGTCCGACTACGATCTGTCGGTCTATGGTCCGAACGGATTCTTCCGCGGCTTCAAAGGCACCATCGGCAGCGAGCGCGCGATTCTCGATGTACATGCCGATTACGACGAAGACAACAACACCATCCGCCTGGAAATCTCGAATCGGTCAACACGTACTGCGCGGATCACGGTCATGAACGTCTATCGATCGCGAAGCATGACGACGGTCCTTGGTTCGGGCGACACCGATTCGAAGAGCTGGTCGTTGTCGGCGACAGGCGGCTGGTACGACCTGATCATCACGGTCGATGGCGATCCGCATTTCGAGTATCGACTCGCCGGCCATCTCGAGGACGGCGAAGACAGCATCAGCGATCCGGCGATGGGCGGGCTGGTATAGCAGGGCGCCCAGCGCCCCGAACGTAGAATGCAGAATGCAGAACGAAGAAATACGTTAGAACTCTACGTTCTGCGTTCTGCGTTCTACGTTTTGCGTTTTACGTTCTTTACGGCCGGGGTTCCCCGGCGCACGGGACGATGTCAGCTACAATGAGTCCGCTCGATCTGCCGCGAGCAGGATGAAGAGGCTCATGAGTAACCGCATCGTGTACGCGCTGACCGCACTGATTGTCTTCGCGGCGGTAGCCGCCGCCCAGACGCCACAGGAACGCGTGGCGGCGCTCAAGGAATCCCTCGCGAAGAATCAGGCGGCGCTCCGCCAGTACTCGTGGGTCGAAACCACCGAAATCAGCCTGAAAGGCGAGGTCAAGAAGCGGCAGCAGAAGCAGTGCCGCTACGGAGCCGACGGCAAGGTGGAGAAAACGCTGATACCTGGCTCAGGAGCCGCAGGCCCCGCCGCCAGGAGAAGTCGAGCGGCGGCCGCGGCGGTCGCGTGAAGAAGGCTGTCGTCGGGAAGAAGGTCGGCGAGGTCAAGGACTACATGGAAGACGTCGCGGCGCTCGTGCACCAATACGTGCCGCCCGATCCGCAGAAAATTCAGGCCGTGCAGAGCGCCGGCAAACTCACAGTGGAGCCGTCGCAAGGCGCCCCGGTTCTGAACATGAAGGACTACCTCAAGCCCGGCGATCTCCTGGCCATCGGGTTCGATTCCGCCGCGAAGGCGATGCGCAGCTACAACGTGTCGTCGTACGTCGAGAAACCCAAAGAAGACGACGTGTCCCTGGCGGTGACCTTCGCGAGCCTCGCCGATGGCACGACGTATCCCCAGCAGGTGCTCCTCGACGTCAAGGCCAAAGACATCCACGTCAAGGTGACGAACGCCGATTACAAGAAGTAGCGATCGAGCCATTCCCGTCGCCAAATCACGCCCATCGAACTCGAGACGAGGACGACGCAAGAGCTGATG
This sequence comes from uncultured Acidobacteriota bacterium, assembly GCA_963729215.1. Taxonomy (GTDB): domain Bacteria; phylum Acidobacteriota; class Vicinamibacteria; order Vicinamibacterales; family CAVVIG01; genus CAVQJU01. The sequence goes on from CAVSND010000006.1 coordinate 193,248, forward strand.
CCGTCGTCCACCCGAACGCGCCCACATGCCGGGGCTGCCGTACTACCATTGGTGTGGGGGCTTCATTGATACACGGGCGGGTCTGCCGGTCGGTTCTGGTCATGTCGGCAATCGCTTTCGGGTCCACGGCGGGGACAGCCAGCGCACAGAGGAGGAGCCCGCGGCTCCCCCGCCCCCGCCTGTCATCGCCCCGATTACAGCAAGGCAGAGAATCCACTGGATCGTGAACGGCACCGTCGGGCCGAGGAGCCTGCTCGTCGTTGGTCCTCTTTCTGCGGCCTGGTCCACCGCCTGGAATTCGCCCGAGGAGTGGGGACAGTCATGGTCGGGGTTCGGCAAGCGCTATCTCCAGCGCGAAGCGAACGTGGCCATTTCCAACACAATCGAAGCGGGGCTAGGCGCGATTTGGGGCGAGGATCCGCGCTTCGTCCCTTCTCATCGCCAGGGAATCTGGCCGAGAGCCAGGTTCGCGATGAAGACCGTCGTGCTGGCGCCGCGGCGCGACGGCCATCTGGCCCCGGCGTGGGGACGCTACGCCGGCAACGGTGTTCAACAACATCATCGAGAACACGTGGCTGCCGCCGAGCGTGACGACGCCCGGGCAAACCGCGCTCGCTACGGCTGCCGGACTCGCCGGGCGGCTGGGCGGCAACCTGTGGGACGAGTTCTGGCCCGATGTCTGGCGGCGCATAAGAAAACCCAAACCGTAGAGCGTTTTCCAAGAACGTGTCGAGTCGTCAGCCGTAGCGTCCGCCTTCAGGCGGACGGTCGCCGGCCGGCTAAAGCCGGCCGCTACGTATTGGTGGACGCCCGGCATGACAAATCGGACGCTCGCTCATGGCTCCGGCGCCGGCCGCGCCGTAACCTGAACGGGTGCCGGGCAATCAGGTCCCGGCCGATGCCGAAAGGATAAGGATAGGTTTATGACGACCCAACGTTCTCAAGCCCTGGCCGAGCGACTCGAACAGGGAGCCCGGGCACTCGCGACGCTCGCCGGCGGCCTGACGGATGCGCAGTGGCAGACACGCATCCCGAAAGACGGCCGCAAAGTCGGCGTCGTCGTGCATCACGTCGCGACCATGTACCCGCTGGAGATCCAGCTGGCGCAGGCGCTGGCCGGGGGCAAGGCGATCGAGGGCGTGACGTGGGACGCCGTCAACGACATCAACGCCAAACATGCGGCCGAGCACGACGGCGTGACGAAAGAGGCCGCGCTCGATCTGCTGCGGCGCAACAGCGCGGCCGCGGCGGCCGCCATCCGCGCCCTCAGCGACGCGGAGCTCGACAAGGCCGCTCCCGTGTCGCTCAACTCCGATGCGCCGCTCACGTGCCAGTTCTTTATCGAGGATCACGCCTTGCGTCACAGCTTTCACCACCTCGCGAAGATCCGGGGGGCGATCAAGGCGTGAGCGTCACGGCACGGTCGTGAAGATCTGGAACGGCCCCCAGTAGTAGGGGCCGGCTGGCTGGCCGCCCTCCCGAATCAACGCGAGCTTCGCGTCGCGAAGAGCGCGGGCAGGTGTCCGGCCGGCCTCCAGGCCGGCGTAGAGTTCGTCCATCACGCGGGCGGTCGAACGATCGTCAACGTCCCACAACCCCGCAATCACCCGGCGGGCGCCGGCGTGCAGAAACGCCCAGGCAAAGCCGACGAGACCCTCCCCGGAGTACGTGCGCTCGCCCGCGCTGCGGCAGGCGGACACGGTGACGAGATCGGCGTTGAGTGGCTTGTCCGCCACGTCTCTCGCGTACAGCTTGTAGCCGGTGTCAGGTCCCGACAGCACGACGGCCGATTCAAGAGGGCTCTCCATGTTTGCGGTCGCGTGCGCGGTGAAGTGCACCATCGAGAAGCGATCCAGCGGCGAATCGCGGTAGGACGCCGGCGTCGCGCGGACGTCGCCGTAGACCGTCACCTTTTCCTTTTGAAAGTGCCGGACGATGGCGCTCATTTCGGCCGGCGCGTAGCGCAGCGCGGGAAACTCCGGCGCCCGCGGCGACGGGTTCCCGATGAGGAGCAACCGGGGCTCCGCGGTTCGAGCTCTGAGGAACCGTGGCCAGCATCGACAGCGACGGCGCGACCTGGACCTCGGCGTCTTCAATCCAGTAGTGCCGGCGCGGTCCATCGACCGGCAGCGTCTCGAAATTCAGGCCATACAACGCACCGTCCGGCACAATCACCACCGCCGCGCCGGGCGGGAGATTCGCCGGCGCCACGAGCATCCTGAACAGGTGGTCGCCGGGCGTGTCATGCCCCGCGAGCGGATTCACGATGGCGTTGGCGAGCATGGCCCGATAGTCGCGTACGGCGGCCTCGATCTCCGGCGCCGGAGGCAGATCGATCCGGCGCACGGCTGTCCCGCTCACGATCCACAGAAACGATCGTTTTGGCGCAAGCCAGTACGAAAGCAGCACCGTATTACTGGCACGAGCGATCCGGCGAAGCGCTGCTACGTCCGGCTTGACGGGTGCATCCATTCGCAGCCGTTCGGCCAGGACCCGGCCACGGCTTGATTCGGCGACCTCGAGCGCTCGATCCTCCCGGCCCTGTGCCACCAGCGCGTCCACGTAGCTCCGATAGAAATCGATCAGCTGGGTCAGAAAGGACAACTTGTAGTCGACCTTCAACAAGTCGGACCGCGTCTTCTCCACCGTTCTCAACGCCGCTTCGAAATGCCGGGCGGCAACCGCCGGCTGCTGCTCCCGCATGGCGATGTCCGCGAGCCCGGCGTGCGTCGTCCATTCAATGGCGGCTGTTCCGTTCGCCGCCGCGAGTGCCCGTTGCAGCAGATCCCGTCCTCGCCGGTAATCGCCACGCCCAACGGCGATATCCCCTGCGTTCAAGTCTGAGTAGACCTGGCGGACATTGTCGGTGCCGGCCGTTGCCGGGCGGCTGCGCTCGTTGAACCGTTCGGCCTGGTCCCATTCTCCGAGCAGCGCGTAAGCCGCCGCGAGATTCACCGCCCAGAGCGCAGCATCGCTTTTCAGGCCGGCTTCGTTTGCGACCGTGAAGGCCTCGTTGAGAAACGGCAGCGCCTCGCGGGCCGTTCCCCGCAGCACGTACGTATTACCGAGGGTGCCAAGCGCCACGACAAGGGCCGGCGACGGTCCTCGAGCTCTCTGTGCCGTGACGGCGCGCTGCTGCACGGAAAGCGCCATGTCGAACTGGCCCAGGCGTGAGTAGCAGATGCCGGCATTCGACAGGACCACGGCGTATGCCGCGGTTTTGTCCATCGACGGCAGATGAAGCGCCTGTTCCAGATACTGGAGGCCTTCGTCGTAACGGCCACGGAGCAGCCGGCACCAGCCAAGATTGTTGAGACACAACAGCTGTTTGTAGGCATCGCCGCGTTTCGCGGCGCCGGCGAGGCCCCGGTTCAGCGCGGCGTCAGCTGCCGTCCACTCTCGCTGCTGCAGATGTGCCTGCCCTTCAACGAGGTCCGCATCTACCTGAAGATCCTGATCATCAGCGGCGAGCGTCCGGGCCTCGGCCGAGATCTCGATCGCGCGCGCAAGATCGTTGGAGGACAGCGCCAGGCGGGCATCGAGGTAGCGCTTGCGCGCGCGAATGGCGCTCAGGCGGGGCGCGTCGGGAATGTTCCGTTCGAGCGCGGCCAGGGCGTTCGCGAACTCGCGCCGGGTGATGAGAATCTCCGCGTGAAGCAGCCGAAGCCTCCACGCATCGGTCGAGTCGTCGGTCAGACCGAGACGGCTCAGAGCTTCGACGGTGCGACCGAGCGCTCCGGATGTGTCGCCCCGGCGGAGCGCGTCCTGCGCCTGGTCAAAGACCGCGTCAGGAGCGGTCGTCCGCTGAGCGGCGCAGGCCGCGGCGAAAACGACCGCGAGCGCAACGGCAATTCGTGTCATTCCACGACGAACACCGCGTCAGAGCGAGCCGCCGCCGTTGTCCATGACATCGGCGCATGCGCAGTCGCCGCCGATCGGCGATCCGAGATCGAGGCGCACCATCGTCAGACGACGCGATTGCGGGGTCATGGTGATTTCACCGAAGGAGACGTGCCCGAAACCTGGAATCGACACGGTGTTCGGCTTCTCGGGATCGATCGCGGATCCGGGAAACTCGCGCCCCTTCCATTGAGCGGCTTCACGACGGTCCCATGCGCGGCGCCGTCATCGGTTCGCGCGAGCGCGGCATCGGGCGCCGCGGTGATCGCCGAGAACGTGTCGTGGGTGTCGAACACGTTCCTTGGCGATACCAACGGTCAGGACGTATGGCTTTCCCTTTTCATCGACGAACGTCACGCTGTTCCCGTCGAATCCAGTCTCCTTGGTGAGCTGAATCCCGCTCTCGCCGGCCGCCATGTTTTTCTTCGACGTGAAGCCGCCGCGGACGCGCTTGATGGTCATACGGACGTTGCCCTTGAGCCCGATATCCAGGCCCCGAACATCCGCGCTCACCTTCGTCACGGGTGTGAGCGTATTCGAAGCGCGCTTCCCCTGCGTGACCTCGAAATGTCCCTTGGCCTCTTCGTAGACGCCTTCCGACGACACGCTGGCGTTCTCGAAGCGCACGAACGATTCGGACGACCGGGTCGGTGAGGTTTTTGCGGGAGAGCCTGGCGGACGAGCGCCCGCCCGTCGCCGGCAGGGCCGCGGCGGGGAGGTCGATGAAGGCGTTCTTGATGAACTTGGCTTTCGTGCCTTCGCCGACGCGCACAATGCGTCCACTGAGAGCCGCGGCGTGACCGTGAAACTTGAAGCGTCGGTTATCAGCCATATTGTCGACAGAATGTACTGTGATCGACTGTCCGCGTAAAGCTGGAATCGCGAAAAGCCTGGCGTTTGTTACACTCAGGCATGATCGATCTGTATCGCGTTTCCAACAATCAGCTCATCGGCTCGATTACGCCAGGCGATCTCGAGGTTCTTCGGCTCGCCCTCGAGGAAGAATCGGCCGACGATCGCGATTACTACATCACCGCCGACACGATCGACGTCATCGCCGACGGCAGCGCCACCGAGCATCTCGTCGGCCTTCTCCGCACGGCGCTCGGCTCTGACGAAGGCGTGGACATCCGCTGGGCCGAACGCGCCAGCCTTTAACGAAATCCTTACAGGATGTCTTTCAGGCGTTCAGGGGGGCGCGCCAGAATCGCACGGCTGCCCTTCTCGACGATCGGCCGCTGGATCAGGTCCGGGTAGCGGACCATCAGATCGAGGATTTCATCGTCCGTAAGAGTGCTCTCGCCGATCTTGAGCGTCTTGTAGATCGGCTCCCTGGTTCGAAGCAGATCGCGCGGGCGCATATTCATCTTGCGCAACAGTTCAACGAGCTTCGCCTTCGGGATCGGATCGACGTAGTAATCCACGGATTCGAAATCGACGCCGCTTTCTTTGAGCGCCGCGTGGACCTGCCGGCAGGTGGTACAGGTCGGTTTCTGATAAACGACGATAGTCACGGCACGATCAGCATAGCCGATACCTAGCGAAGAAGCGCCCCGGCGATCGAGGCCGCGAGCGCGAGCGCGGCGGCGCCCACCATGACAAGGCGGAATGCCGACAGGAAGGCGCCCGCGACGGCGTCGTGAATCGCGGCGCGCTGAGAAGGATCGGCTGCCGGCACTGTCTCCAGGTCGGCGCCCGCCATTTTCGGAAGCTCACGATCGATGGCTGTCCTCGCCGGCGCCGCCAGGTGCAGACCGTCGAGTGATGCGCCGGCCCTGGTATCGAACGTCTGCGTGAGGAGCACGCCAAAGACAGCGACCGCCAGGAGGCCCGCAACCCGCGAGACGGCGTTGTTGATGCCTGACGCCACGCCGGCGTGCTCGGTCCCCACCGCCCCCATCACCGTCGTCGTCAGAGGCGCCACGGTGACGGCCATTCCGAGTCCGAGGACGATCACCGCGGGAAAGAATGTCGTGTAGTACGAACCACCGATGCCCGGCCGCGCGTACAACGCGACGCCGCACGCGGCTATCGCCGGGCCCACGGTCAGCGGCACGCGGCTGCCGATGCGCGCCACCAATCCGCCCGACCATCGCGACAGCGCGAACATGATGAGGGGAAGCGGCAGCACGGCGGCCCCTGCCTCAGTGGCCGAGTAGCCCTGCACCTGGATGAGGTTCAACGGGACCAGAAAGAGGATGACCGCAAGCGCCGCGTACAGGAGCAGCGTCAGGACGTTGGTGAGCGCAAAGGTGCGCGACAGAAAAAGGCCGAGCGGCAGCATCGGGGCCGATGCACGGCGCTCGACGGCCACAAACAGGAGCAACGACGCCGTTCCGATCACAAGAGCCGAAATCACCAGAGGATGGCCGGCGCCGAGCGGCGGCCATTCCAGCAATCCGAAGACAAGCCCGCCCAGGCCGAGCACGGCCAGGCCGGCGCCGGTCCAGTCGGTCCGGGCCGTCCTCGAAGGATCGCGGCTTTCCTCCATGAACCTGAACGACAGCGCGAGCACGATCGCCGCCAGCGGCACGTTGAGGAAGAACACGGCGCGCCAGCTGACGTGTTCGATCAACCAGCCGCCGGTGACCGGGCCGATCGCCGCCGTGATGGCGCTGAACCCCGACCAGGTCCCGATCGCGCGCCCGCGTTCGGCATCGTCAAAGGTGGCGCTGATGATCGCGAGGCTTCCGGGGACGAGGAAGGCCGCGCCGATTCCCTGCAGCGCGCGCCCGACGATCAGGGCGTCGGCCGACAAGGCGACGCCGCACAGAATCGACGCGCCGGTAAAGAAGACCACGCCGGCGAGAAACACGCGCTTGCGGCCGAACTGATCACCAATCGAGCCGCCGACCAGAATGAGCGCGCCGAGGAACAGCGCGTAGGCTTCGATGACCCATTGCACCTGCGTGATCGTGGCCTGAAGGTTGGCCTGAAGCGCGGGCAGCGCCACGTTCACGACGGTCGCGTCGATGAACGTCATCCCGGAGCCGATGATGGTCGCCGCGAGCGTCGCCGATCGTTTCACCGGTTTCGGCGAGGTCGCGTGGTGTTGATGTAGACCGAGCGGCCGGCTGCCCCGCTGGTGGCCCATCCCATCTGCGACTGCGCCGACACTTCCGGCGTCCACGACTGATCGTCAGGAATAGACTCGGACGCAGCCACGCGGCCGATCTCGATGTCGGCGATCACCAGGCCCTCGCCCTCGGCGTAGCTGCGGCGCGCGAGCGTGCGCCCCGATGCGTCGGCGATCTGGCTCTCGCCGGAAAACCGCAGCAGCGTCGCGTTTCCGCTGGCCGGCGTGTTCCAGACGTCGCCGACGAGGCTGGCGTGGATGATCGGCGCCCCGACCAGCCTGGCCAGCCGCCGCGGCGCCTCCCGAATCCCGGCGCCGGCGGAGAGCGCGTCCTGACCGGATGCCGGAGCGCCACGCGAGATGCTGTCGTTCGGCGCGACAAACGGCCAGCCGGACGCAGCAAGAATGAGATCGACATGTCCGGTGAGCCGGCGGGCTGTCCGATAGCGGCATTGCTCCCAGCACAGCGCCGTGCCGGCGCTGACCCCGTCGGGGAGGGCGAAGACGCCGCTCTTGACGTTCTGCGCTCGCGACGGAATCGGCGACGGAGGCTCGCACGTCACACCACGCCGCGCGAGCTCCCGGACGAACTCGTCGTCTTCGCCGCCGGCGTAGACGCTGGCTTCGATGTTGGTGGTGGGAAAATCCTTGTCGTGCGTGTAGACGTGACCCGTCGGCGACGCCAGCACGAACGTGTTGAAGACGTCCGCGCCGCTCCGCGCGAGGAACGAGCCGGCGACGTGCGCGTGGCCCTCGGCCGCCAGCGTCTTCAGGAGCTGCATCGGGACGCCTTCGAGCGTCCGGTATGCGTTGACGAGCTTCGTTGGATGGAGCGCGATCGCGGTCGTGAAAAACTCCGGCAGGACGATCCACTGCGCGCCTTCCCGCAGTGCCAGGCGCACCCAGTGCTCGGCGTTTTCGAGGTTGACCGCCACCTCTCCGAGGACGGCGTGCATCTGGACGGCCGCCACGCGCACGCGACGGGTCGCGTCCTGCGCGCGGACGGTTCCCCCCAGGGCGACGGTGCCCACGCCCGCGGCGGTTCTCAGCAGCTCCCGGCGAGAAACGCGTCCCATGAATCCAGTCAGTGCGTCATCGAATACACGATGGCGTTGACGCCAAACGCGTAGCCGGCTGGCCCAAACTCCAGAAAGTATCGGTGGTCGTCGCCCTCGCGCTCGAACGCATCGCCGAAGTCGGTGTTGTGAGTCATCAGCACCATGATACGGCCACTGTCGTCGTCATCCATGATAGCCCGCACGTGCGGCACGGCGCTGTCGCGTCCGCGCTCTGACGTCGAGCTGCCCGGCCCGTTCCAGAAGTTAATCGAAGGAATCTGCGGAATACGGCGAACGTCATAGAGCGTGTGAAAAAGCGTGTGGTCGAGAGGCACATCGACGATCGGATATCGCTCGGGCGGAAGCGCCTTCGCGATCTGTTCCGACCAGTACCGGAAGGCGAACTCGCCCCAGAAATCGTCGGCCCACAGGAAGCCGCCCTTCTTCAGGTAATCGCGCAGCTGCGCGGCCTCGGCTTCGTCGAAAAACGCGCCGCCTGGCTCGGTCATCATCACGAACGGACAGTGGAACAGCAGCGGATCGGTCAGCCGCACGACGACGTGCTTGTAGCCCTCTTCCGGATCGCGGCTCACGGTGGTCGTCGTCAGCTCCGAGAGACGGAACGTCAGGTTGATGTCGGCGCGCGGATAGTCGACGCCCCAGCCGTTGCCGTCGCCATCGGGTGCGTTGCGGAAGATGACACGGCAGAAGAGAAAATTACCGTCGAAATCCTCCGCCGTGGCCATCTTCACGACCGGTCCGCGGAAGCGGCCAAAGCCGCGGCGGCCCTGCGCGCTCGCGAGGCCAGCGAGCAGAGCGGCGACCAGGACGCCGATCAAGACTCTCCGGCCTTTCGCTGAGCTGGCCACCGGATTCATGCCTCCAGGCTGCGTGGATCGGTCACCAGTATCGTCCGGTTCCGGCCCGGGTTTCGTAAGGAAATACCACGGCTGCCGGGACCCGCATAGTGCATTACCAACGCTTTGCGGGTGGAATGGCCTGCGTCTGCACCGTTTCACCCCGCCGGGTTCGATCGCGGTCGGCCGGATCGTAGATTCGAACCCGAATCGGTTCGCGCCGTTCCGCCATAGGTGGCCAGTCGAGGCGCCCCAGCTCGTTCAGTTCCGAGAATCGCTCCCGGAACGATGGCATTTCGCCTTCCTCGAGCGCGATGAACGGGTGGCTGCCCCGCGTGCGCAACTCGGCGATCGCTTCGTCCAGCCAGCGGCGTTCGAGACGATCGTAGTTCACCGTCTGGCGGCCGGAGTAATAGCGGATGCTGCCGGCGTGCAGGCTCGCGAACACCACGCTGTTGGATGGCAGTACGACATCGATGAAACGGCCGACATCCACATACCTCCGATCGACGAGACGTGCCGTAAGGCCGCCGCGCTTGACCGATTCGCCCGCCTGCCATCCGGCGAGGAGGATGCAGACAGTCAGCACGGCTACGGCGCGAACCGCCGCGCGAACGCGCATCGTCCCTGCGATTTCAACGGCCACCGCAACCGCCAGCACCAGCAGCGGTGGATACGCGGGAAGCAGGAAGCGCAGATATTCCCACTCCTCCCTCCCATACGGTCTGTAAAACAGATACGACAGCATCACGACCGTCGCGAAAGACAACAGGAGCACGACATGATCGCGCCGGAGACGTACCGGCCCTGGCCCCTGCTCATCCCCGCCGGCACGACTGAAGAGCGGCGACACCACTGCCAGGGCGATGAACGGCGTCTGCGTTTGCATCAGCCACCGCGGATACCGATCGAGGTTCGGACCGGCATTCGTCAGCGCATATAAAACGTTGAAGGGCTCGTACCCCGAACTGAGCGGCGACCCGTACAAGGTACCTGATTGATCGCCGCAACCGCCAGGCATCCTGGCACGGCAGCGCCCGTGAAGAGTGCAAGGGCCCGCGCGGCATCGGTCCGACCCTGGACAACCCGCCAGACGTGAAACAGGCCCACCACAACGGCCAGCGGTACGAGATTCGGCCGCGTGAGCACAGCGAGCGAGACCGCCGCTCCAGCGCCGAGCGACGCCAGCGAGCCACCACGAATCGTCAGGACCAGCGCGGTCGTCCACCATGCGGTGGCGGCCACATCACTCGCCGGCACCATCAACTCCGTCACGAAGCTCGGGCTCGTCGCCACCAGCAGCGCAGCGAGCACGCCTGTCAGCCGGCCGTGGGCGGATGCACCCAGGGCACTGGTCATCCACACACACAGGCCACCGAGCAACGGGACGAGATAGAACACCGCCCCTTTTCCTGCGACGCGTTGAAACAGGGCCATCAGGAGCGGAGTTCCGGCGGGGTAAGTGGGCACGATGAATCCCCGCTCGAGCGCCGGGATGTAGCCCATTGGCGCAAACGACCAGTCCGCGAATGGCCACGGCAATGTACGGACGAATTGCTGGTCGACGCGCAGGGTGCCATGCGCGATCAGATCGGCCTCGCTGACATAGCCGTACGCATCGGCCCCGCCAACGGCGAACGAGCCTTTCGAGACGCCCAGAGCGCAGGTGCTGAGCGCGAGAACGAGGGCCAGGACCGAGTATCGAGACAGGGATACAAAGATATACTCGGGACGTCATCCGGAGAGAGCATCTTGAAAAGACACATCACTGCCGCCGCCTGGTTTTCCGCCTTGTCGGTGTTCGCCCTCGTGGCCGGTTCGTCGACCACGGCGCAGCAGACGCCCGCGGGGGCCGCAGCGCCGCAACAGCCGCCGCCGGCTGGTCGCGGCCGTGGACGCGGTCCCGTCGCCACCGACACGCTTGGCGATGGGCCCTGGGACTTTGGCGTGGGGGCCGGCCGCTTTCACGTATCGGTGTTGACGAAAGGCCTGGATCATCCCTGGGGAATTGCGTTTGTGCCCGACGGCAGCATGCTCGTGACCGAACGGCCCGGGCGATTGCGCGTGGTACGAAACGGCGTGCTGGATCCGACGCCGATTGGCCCGCTGCCCCAGATGCTCGCCACCGGCCTCGGCGGCATGCTGGACGTTGCCCTCCATCCGCAGTTCGCGCAGAACCGGCTGATCTATTTCGCCTACTCGAAGCCTGGCGAGGGACAGGGCAATGCGACGACCGCCGTGTATCGCGCGCGGTGGGACGGCGCCTCGACGCTCGCCGACGGGAAAGACATCCTCGTCGCGGACGCGTACTGGGGCGGACCCGGCACGGACCAATCGCGCGGGCCGGCCAGCGGCAGCTATGGCGCGCGTCTCGTGTTCGACAGCGCCGGGCTGCTCTACGTCTCGCTCGGCGATCGCAATTACGGGCCCAAGGCGCAGGATCCCAACTCGCACATCGGCAAGATCCTGCGCATCAAGGACGATGGCAGCGTGCCGGCCGACAATCCGTTCGTTGGCCGGGCCGGCTACAAGCCCGAGATCTGGACGCTCGGACACCGCAACCCGCTGGGCATGGCGTTCAACGATGCCGACGGCAAGCTCTGGTCCACCGAGGAAGGTCCGCAGGGCGGCGACGAACTGAACCTCATCGTGAAGGGCAAGAACTACGGCTGGCCCGAGGTCTCGCTCGGCCGCAACTACGACGGCACCATCGTCGGGCGGGGCTTCACCGCGCCCGGGTTCGAAGAGCCGATCGTGTACTGGGTTCCCGCCATCGCCGTCTCGGGGCTGTCGTTCTACAACGGCGACAAGTTCCCCGCGTGGAAGGGCAACGCGCTGGTGGGCGCGATGCGCAACAACACCGGGAAGCACATTCAACGCGTGATGTTCAACGCCAAGGGCGATCCGATTGGACGCGAGATCCTGATTCCGGAGCTGAAACAGCGCATTCGAGAGGTCAGACCCGGTCTCGACGGGAACATCTACGCGCTGACGGACGAAACGTTCGGGGCGGTGTTGAAGATCGAGCCGCCGCGCAGCCGTAGCGCGACGAGTATTTCAGCGCCAGTCGCCCGCGGCCACGAACGCGCCCCAGTAGAACGGATGCGTGCTCTCCCCGCGGGCGCGACGCGCGCGCAGGACGCTGAGGCTCGCCTCGCGCATCGCCTCGGCGGTGCTGAGATGCCGCTCGAAGTGATCCTGATAGAGCGCGCGCAACCACTCTCGAGCGGCTCGGCAGGCGATGTTGCCGCGATATGGTTGTTGGCCCCGACAAGGCCAGTTCCGACAGCAGCAGCGGGTTCTCGGTTTGTTCAGGCGCACCCGATCGGGACGATGTGAGGCCGCCAACGGCGCGCATGCCGGCAGGCGCGCCGTCGCAGGGACAGCTGACCTTACTGAATCCGGTCGGCGGCCGGTAGCGCGCTCGTCCGTGCGCTACAGCCGCAGGGACGCTCCGAAGCCAAGCGCCCGGAAACGTGACAGCGGGATGTTCTTCTCGCGGCAGGCCTCTCCGAGAGCTCTCACCGGCTCGTCAATGCCCTCGATGGTCATCTGGAACGTCCCGAAATGCATGGCGACGCTTTCGGCTGCCTCGAGATCCAGGTGCGCCTGCGCGGCCTCGGCGGGATTCATGTGAACAGTCCGCATGAACCAGCGGGGTTCGTATGCGCCAATCGGCAGGAGCGCCAGGTCGATCGGCCCGAGCCGCTGTCGAACGTCCCGGAAGAACGGCGCATACGCGGTGTCGCCGGCGAAGAATAGCCGTCGGCCGCCGAGCGCCAACATGAAGCCGCCCCAGAGGGCGTGGTTTCGATCGAACGGCGTTCGGGCGGAGAAATGATAGGCCGGCGTCAGCGTGATTCCCGGCAAAGTGCCGGCCTGCTGCCACCAGTCGAGCTCTTCAACCCGCCGAACGCCCGTTGATCGCACGAGCGGCCCATTGCCCAGGGGCGTGACCACGGCGGGGTCGAAGCGTTCCGCAAGCCTCCTGAGCGTCCGCAGATCGCAGTGATCGTAGTGGTTGTGACTCAGCAACACGGTCGAGATGGGTGGCAGGTCGTCGAACCGCACCGCGGGCGGACGCACTCGTCGTGGGCCGATCACGTTCAGCGGACCGGCACGCTTCGAGTAGATCGGATCCGTGAGGATGTTCCCCGCCGGCGTCTGAATCAGAAACGTCGAGTGTCCGATGAACGTGACGATGGCGCGGGCGCCGTCGAGCGCGGGTGGCTGCTGTGGCGCCTCGTCGATCCAGGCCGGCCAGGGCGTCCGTGGTTCGACCAGCAACCGGGGAACGGCGGAGAGCGGTTGTCCCGCCGGACCTGTGGGATTGACGAATCGCCTGCCGTCGAAGTGATCGCTCGTGCTTTTCTCAAGGGTCATTGCATGCCGCGCGCAGGGTTATCGGTTCACGATCCTCGCATGCGCCGGGGACGACGAGCAACGCCGGCCCCGGCTTCCGCCGCCGCCAGGGAGAACAGCGGACATTTGTCTCTCTGACGCCGCCTTTTTCGGCCTCTTTCATGAAGAAATACGCTCAACCGCCCCGCCAGTGCGGTGGGCCCGTCTTTTGCTAAATAGACAGGCAAGTCGGGAGCAGAGTGGCGGCGGTTCTCACGCCAGGCCAGAACATCCTGGTTGCTGCGTGACGAAAGTCGGCATTCTGTCTCCCGCACCAACAGATTCGTGGAGCCGACGCTATGCCTCTGATGACTGTCACTGTCTCTGAGTCGCTGCTGGAGCGGATTCGCGGCGATTTCAGCGAGAACCCTGGATTGCGGCTCACACCGTGGCAATTCCGGCAGATGTGGTCGCTCGCGCCGAATGAGAGTCGTGTCGTGATGCAGCAGTTGAAGAGCGCCGGATTTCTTCGGGAAGACCAGGACGGCTCGCTCGTGCAGTGCGTCAGGTGAGCGCCGCGGCACAGCTCAGGGTACGTCGTGTTTCCTCATGGCGACAAGCGACCGGCGACAGCTGGCGTCCAACCCACCAGGACATCGCGGAACGGGCCCACGCCATCTATCTGAATCGCGGCGGCACGGGCGGCTCGGACGTGAACGACTGGCTTCAAGCGGAACGCGAGCTTTTCTTCCAGCGCACGTGGGCACTCCATAAACTGTCGATTTAGCTGCGCCGGCGCGAACAGCGTCCGGGCACCAGGCTTAAGATGGCTGCCGAGCCGTGAAAGCCTCATCCGCCAGGCGCCGTGGCCGGCGCACGAGGATTCGTCGCCGACCCTCGGGTAGACGCGTACATCGATACCCTGCCCGCGTGGCAGCAGGCCGTCTGCCGGGAAGTTCGCGAGCTTGTGCACAGCGCCGATCCCGAAGTCGTCGAGACGATCAAGCGAACCAGGCTTCCCTACTTCGTGCTTCAGGGCAACATCTGCGCCCTGCTCGCCGCCAGGGACCACGTCAACGTCTTTCTCTACGATGGCGGTATCGTCCCGGATCCGGAACGCATCATCACCGGCGGCCACGACAACCAGACCGCGCGCACGGTGGCGATCCGCGAAGGCGACGCCCTCAACACGCGGGCATTCCTCGCTATGATCAAGCGCATCATCGCAAACAATCGTTCCGGCGGCTGGCGCAAGCTGAAGGCCGACCGCAGCCGCCTCCACAAGAGCTGATCGCGTGCTGCATGGCGACCGCGTGCAAGCTGGAACCGGGCGAAGAGTTGCTCTCCTGGTCCGCTGGTCTCACAATGCTCACTGTCGCCGCCAAGGGGACGCTTTCGAGGTATCGATGTTCAGGAAAATGAGAAGTGTCGCGCCCGTCGCGCTCGTCGCGACGCTGGCCGTGTGGACGATAGCGCTCGAAAGCTGTTCGAAGCCATCCGACCCGGCCAGGACCAAAGCCCCTGCGACCGGTACCGTGAACCCGGCGGCCACCTCCGCGAACGACCCGGCGCTGCCCGGCATGCCTCCGCTGCTCGATCCCCACAATATCTATGCGGCCGATCGGTCCGGCAACGTGAGCCAGACCATCGCCCGATTCCCGTCGCGGATCTATGTTCCGAATACGGGCAGCAACAGCGTCGACGTGATCGATCCCGTCTCGTTCAAGGTGGTCGATCACTTCTCCGTCGGCCGTCAGCCGCAGCACATCACGCCGTCGTACGATCTCGAGCACCTGTGGGTCCTGAACGATCTGGGTGACGGGATCACCGAAATCGACCCCGCCACCGCCAAGAAGGGGAAGACCATCTGGGTCAAAGATCCGTACAACATGTACTACACGCCCGACGGGCGGTTCGCGATAGTCGTGGCGGAACGTGAAGCCAGGCTGAACTTCCTGAACCCCGCGGACATGAAGCTCGTCGAGTCGGTGCCGGTGCCGTGCCGCGGCATCGATCACATGGACTTCAGCGCCAACGGCCGCTTCCTCATCGCGAGCTGCGAGTTTGGCGCGTCGCTCGTGAAGGTGGATGTGGCCACCCACCGCGCTCTTGGCACGCTGGCGCTCGAAGCCGGCGGCATGCCGCAGGATGTGCGGTCCTCTCCGGACGGGAGCCTCTTTTACGTGGCGGACATGATGGCGAACGGCGTTTACGTCGTCGATCCGTACGCCTTCACTCGCGTCGCGTTCATCCCGACGGGGAAAGGCGCGCACGGGATTTCAATCAGCCGTGATGCGCGGCTGATGTACGTGTCGAACCGGGGCGAAGGCAGCGTTTCCGTCATCGACCTCGAGACGCGCAAGCAGGTCGCGAGGTGGGAAATACCCGGCGGCGGCAGTCCGGATATGGGAGGGCTGTCCGCGGACGGGACGACGCTCTGGTTGTCGGGCCGCTACAATCGCGAAGTCTACGCCTTCGACACAAAGGACGGGCGGCTGCTGGCACGAATCAAGGTCGGGAAAGGGCCGCACGGCCTGGCCGTCTATCCCCAGCCAGGCCGCTATTCGCTGGGCCACAACGGCGTCTTTCGATAGGCGGCCGGAAATCAGCCGCAGTTGATCGTGCACTTGGCCGGACGCACGAACTTGCCCTTGATCTTCTCGCGATACTCCGGATACATCGTCTGCGCCCCACCCATGGCCGCGTCGGGCGGGATGCCGTAGCGTTTCGCGATCTCGTCGACGAACGGGTTCTTGCCCGGCAGGTAGTGCGGCACCCTGCCCGACTCGACGCCTTCGTCACCGACGATGCACGGCGGGCCGCCGATGGCGACGGGGTTGGCGCTCAGGTTGTACGAGCGCGTGAGGATGTAGGGCTCCGTCAGATAGACCGGGTCGTCCATCAGCAGCGTCAGGGTGAGGAGATCACCGTGGCGCCGGAAATGCGTCGTGATCGTCGCCTGGTCGCTGCTCGCCGCGCCGTTGCGGCGGATGTACCCGGTCTTGAGATGCGTCGTCGTGGCGATGAGTTCATTGCCGTTCCACACGCCGGTGGTGAAGCCCGTCTGATCGTGCGCCGCGTTCTTCGACGGATGCGGCCGCCCGTCCATCCAGATCGTCATCGGCGCGCGCGTTTCCCATGCGCCGACCATCCATGCCTGCACCTTGCCGGTGATCGGATCGGGAACCGCCCACATCCTCAGGCTGAACGGCCCGGCGGCGATATGCCACTGCGTCTGGAACCAGCAGGTGCGCTCCGGCATGGAGATGATGGACTGGGAAAAACTCAACGCCTTGGCGAGGCCGGACTCGTTGAACGGGAGCCCCGCCCAATCGTCCGGGTTCGGACCGCCGCCGCGTTCGAGCGCGTCCTCGTGGTTGATGGATGCCCACGATCCTGACAAGTCGATCTCGGCCCGCGCCGGAGCGCTCGAGCAGAGGATCGACGCCAATGCGAGGACCGCTATGGTGCGAGTCATGGTGAACTCCATTCGGCTACCAGGTCGCGGAGCACGCCGTCGGGCTCCATTTCGCATCGCCAGGCTCTTTCTTGAAGTGGGAGCTGATCACAAAGGGTTGCCGCAGATACTCGGGGTCCGTGGTGACGATGGTCACCACCAGAAGCGGCGACCCGTCCGGCTGCGTGATCACTTCGTAGTACTCCTTGAGGCTGGCGTTGTCGCTATACGGAACGCCGTTCTTTCGCAGGAAGCCGGCCTTGAGGTTGGACGTCGTCACCTGCAGCGTGCCGTCAGTGGCGCCGCGGCCGCCGCCGGCCTGCCACTCGGCCACTGAATCTCCCTGGATCGTGCGGGGCCCGGCGGGCGCCTTCCAGTCGCCGAAATGAAAAATCCTGGTCTGTTTTCCCGCATCGGCATCCATGCGCAGCGTCTGATCGTCCTGCCACGTGATGTGGAGGCGGCCCGGCACGCGCAGGAGCGCCGGCGCGCCGTACGACTTGCAGAGATCGCCCGACGCCTCCTCTTTCGCGGGATCCCACGCATCGGCAATCGCCCGGGCCGCGGGGGTCATCGGCACACCCTGATAGTCGCCGCGCGCGGGCGTCACCATCCGATAGCGCCAGTCTTCCGTCACCACGGAGACCCAGTAGCCGGTCAGGTCGATGAGCGCGGCCGCCTTCGCGGTTTGCGGCGGCGCGGCGGCACCACCGCGTCCGCGGCCCTGCGCCCACACGGTCGTGTGAGCGGCCAGCACGACCGCCAGAAATACCAAGCCCCTCGCCCGCATCGTCCGTCCCTCTTTCGCGCTCTTCAAGTTCCCAACTTTGCACTTTGAACTTTGTACTTTTCTACTTCTTCTGTGTGAGGCTCCTGTAGATCGCCTCGACGAACGCGTTCGTTGTCCAGGAGCCGGTCTGGGAACCGTACCGCGTTTCATACGGCAGTGCCGGACGCGCGGCCTTGATTTGATCGAGCGTCTTCCCCTGCTTGATCAGATCCGCAACCACGTCGCGGACCAGCACCACCATGTCGCGATAGTCCACGACCTCCATCTGCTCGCACAGGCGGCCGTGGCCGGGAATGACGTATGTGCCGACATCCTTGTAAATGAACGGCGTTGGCGCAATCGTCAGGTCGATCAAGCGGTTCAGGGCGTCGATCTCCCCCTGGATGCTTCCGCCGTTGGCCAGATCGATGACCGGGAAGCGCGTCATGTCCATCACGTCGCCGGTCACGACCACGTCGGAGGCCCGGAACATCGCAAAACTGTCGGCGTTGCTGTGCGCGGCGGGCTGATACAGGACCTCGATCCCCTCGTCGTTCATCCGCAGCGCCTTGCGCGGCGTGAAGAAGGCTTCCGACGGCAGGGCGCCGCTCGAATATTTCTCCTTCGCATCGCCGCTCATCCTGCGCAGCACGCTGTCGTGCGACAGAATCGACGCGCCGCCGCCGTTGGTCATGGCGGCAACGACTGCGGCGTTGCCGAGGGCGTTGGTGAAGATGGTATAGCCTGCCCTCGAGAGCTTTTCGTTGCCGCCCACGAAATCCGGGCCGGCATCGACGTTGATGATGTACCGGATGGGCAGGTCGGTCAGCTTCTTCAGCGCGCCGAGCACCCGGTCGGATGCCGCAGCGGTGCCCGCGTTGACCAGCACCACGCCGTCCGAACCGATCTGCACACCGATGTTCCCGCCGGCCCCGGCGAGCATGTAGAAGTTTTTCCGAACCTTGACGACATCCAGGCCGTCTTCCGGTTCGGCAGCCATCATCGGGATCGCGGCGCATAAGATCAACAGGGCCAACCCGACGGCGGCCGACGCGATCCAGTGGGTTTTCATCACGTTCGCAGCACCTCTCCGCTCCGAATGGAACGCGGGCAGTATACCTAACATCCGTTCCGGCGGAGGTCGAGCTGTGCCGTGTAGAAGAAAGCCGTAAACAAGGCACCCTATGCGGCCGTCCTCGCAGGAATGCCATCGCGTCGGTGGCGCGATCGACCCGTCGGCCGTGTTATAGAAGTAGAAACTGAGCCGGCAGCTGGCGGGCGGATTCAGGTCGAGGAAACGATGCGCCAGCGTGGCGCAATGACACCCGGCCCGCGACTCGATGCCTTGCCTGCCCAGCGCTTCGGCCAGCGCCATCGGATCCCTCCTGCAATGTTGAATGCGACCAGCGATGTTCGGCGCAGGGATCCTGCGGCCCGTAGATTCTCAGGCCGGGTATCCGCAAGCGACTCGAACGCCCGCTCGGTGAGCGCGCGGTGTAATCCGAGATGCGGTTCATGGCGTCGCGGATCTCGTCCGCCTCCAGCGGCGCGTCTGCCGGAATCGCCGCGGCTCGTCAGGCGCGAGCGCAAGGTCGATCAGCAGCCGCATCGCCTGCGCCGACACGATGGTGCCAAGGATATTCGGGGTGCCCGCGGCGAACTTCCACGGCAGCTCGTTGTACTCGACATGGTCCGGCGTCACTCCTCCGAGCGCCACCATGTCCCCTCCGTACAAACAAGGACGCATCGATTCGAGCAGATGCCGCTTGCCATACAAGACGCCCACGCCAAAAGGGGCGAGCAGCTTGTGACAGGAGAACGACAGGAAGTCGACGCCAGGCCGGACACGGCAGAGCGCGACGGCACGAGCGGCAGCGTCCCCATGGTCTGCAGATCCCAACCCAGGTGGTCACGCAAGCCATGCATCCGATGGTCGACGTAATAGGTCGCGTAATTGGCCGTACTCATGTGGTTATACGGATCGAGGTCGGAGAATCGGATCCGGTGGGTGGTCTTGATGACGATCGGTGCGGTCGACATTCGCGCTTCTTGGAGCGACCGATACGGCGGGGTGATAACGCTCGCGGAATTCCGTGAGGGTTCGGGGGCGGCTGCGGCTCGCGGCTGTCGCGTCTTCCCATTAATAGTGTCCCTCATCCTCCGTTGACCTTCAAGACTGTTTGTTGGCCATCAAGGCCGGTATCATCACCGGCCCATGCCAAAAGATGTTCCAGCGACACGCGACACCCAGGATGCCGGCAATCTGCTCGCCCGCATCCTGGATACACCGCACCTGGCCCACGTCGTTCCGAGACTGCCCCCCGAGATGCTTCATCGGCTCATTCAGCGTTGCGGCCTCGAGGACTGCGGCGACCTCGTCGCGCTGGCGACTCCCGAGCAGCTGACCGGTGTCTTCGACCTCGACCTGTGGCGCAGCGACCAGCCGGGACTCGAGGAGCAGTTCGACGCCGACCGCTTCGGCTTGTGGCTCGAAGTGCTCGTGGAGTCGGGCGTCGATGCCGCCGCGCGGAAGGTCTCCGAGATGAACGCCGATCTCGTGATCGCCGCTCTCGCGCAGCACATGCTGGTCGTCGATCCGGCCTCGCTTCCGATGTCCGACTCAACCGGCGAAGGCGACGCGCCAACGGGAATGCTGGACGATCGATTCGTACGGGAAGTCGGAGGCTACATGATCGCGCCCACCCGCCTCGATTCGTGGGACGCGATCGCCGATCTCCTCCTGGCGCTGGCCTCTGCGCACCGCGAGTACTTCCATCGCGTGATGCACGGGTGCCGGCGGCTGTCGAACTCCGCGCCCGAGATCGACGGCCTGGACGACCTGATGACCGACCCCGAGCAGGTCATGTTCGACCTCGGGCTGGAACGAGAACGCCGCCGCGAGCAGCATGGCTTCGTGACGCCGGCGCAGGCCCGCGCCTTTCTTCAGATGTCGCGTCAGATCGACGTGAGCCAGGACGCCGCACCAGCCGGCAATCCGATCGCGTCCGCGTATTTTCGAGGAATGGATGATCCCATCGTCGGAACAGCGAGCAACTCGCGCGGCCAGCTGCCCTCAGCGGACGTGCCGCTCACACCACACGAGTCGGAATCTGCGCTCGCCGCAGTCGTCGATGTCCTCCGTGAGGCGGGCGTCCTGCCAGAGCCGCCTCGAGCGCTGCTGGAGGCATCGACGGATCGGGCGTCGCGTCTCGCGCTGATCCGGACTCATATCCAGTTTGTCAGCGACCGGCACGCCACCGTCTTCCTGCAGCGTAACCACGAGCTGGCCTATCTCGCGAACACGATCCTCGCCGCGTGCGCCATTCAGGGGCGTCCCTTTACCCCGCACGAGGCGTCGGAAGCTGCCGTCGCCGTCTGCAATCTGGGTTTGGAGAACTGGCCGTTGAAGAAGGGCTGGCGCGGTGGGACAGGACTACCCGACGACTTCCTCGTC
This sequence comes from uncultured Acidobacteriota bacterium, assembly GCA_963729215.1. Taxonomy (GTDB): domain Bacteria; phylum Acidobacteriota; class Vicinamibacteria; order Vicinamibacterales; family CAVVIG01; genus CAVQJU01. Next base: position 214,160 of record CAVSND010000006.1, read on the forward strand.
GATCACAACCTGGTCGATGTATTTCAAGTCGGCTGGGTGGTTCTCCACCAGGAAGTCTGTCTCTACGCGGCAGAGCACCTCGTCGGCGTGCTGACCCATCTGCGCTGCGATGATCATCATCTCCGGGCCGAGCTCGGCAAGCTGCGGGTTGAGATGGCCGCCGAGTGGCGTAAGGGCACGCCGTGGCGTGCTCACGCGCATCTTGATGCGATCGCGATCCTGGACTCGCCGGCGTGGGCAGCACTGCTCGGACTCACGAGCGAATATCCGATCATGCATGCCGCGATCGAGGCATCGCGCAACGCCAGGACCCTCACGGTCAGTGCCTCCTCCTTCGAGTTCATTTCTGAAAACCGACAGATCCCTTCGATCCACGAATTCATGAGGTCGCTGCCGGGGAGACTCACGGAATAGACGGCAGGGGAACGGGGTTCCTCCTCCTGTAAACCTTTGAATGAACCTGACCGTCTAAGCACATGAACCAATCACGCGCCGTGATTGGCGGATCGGCAAAGCAGGGGGTCTTATGTTGAAACGACTACGGTTCGGCGACTGGACATTTTCCGACACCGCCGAAGCGGTAGTCGGCATCCTGCTCTTCATCACTATCGTGGTCACCGTCTTCGCGCTCGCGTAACTCTCAACGTAACCTCTCCGATCGGACAACATATCTTTCTTAGGAATCGCTGACGCATTCTTAGGATCGCTCGCGCGCTCCCTCAGGCGTCGGGCATGGATGCCTCGTCCCGGCGTCCATGCCTGCTATCGCGGCCCTGTGATCGCCGGCGCCCTTACAAAATTCTTGTTCGTCCGTAACCTTTTCCAACTAGGGACGCGTCGCATCTCCATCAACATGGATCGCTGGTCTTACACAAAAACAAAATTGCGATTTTCGATCTTGCATCTGTCATTAGGGTGCGTATAGTTGGCCGGACTAAATTCGTTCAGTGCAGATGAACGGCACTGACGCGGGCTATCAATGCCTGGAGGAACACAATGCTCAGATGTTTGAGGGCGATCGCGGTCCTGGCAGCGCTCCTGGTTCCCACCGCCGTCTACGCGCAGGCGTCGATCGTCGGCACCGTCAAAGACGCCTCTGGCGCCGTCTTGCCTGGCGTAACCGTCGAAGCGTCGAGTCCGGCGCTCATCGAGAAGACGCGCACCGTCGTCACCGGCGGCACCGGTCAGTATTCCATCGAGAACCTGAGACCCGGCACGTACACGGTGACCTTCACGCTGACCGGGTTCTCCACGGCCAAGCGCGAAGGCATCGAGCTGACCGGCAGCTTCATCGCGACGGTGAACACCGACATGAAAGTCGGCGGCGTGGCCGAGACGATCATCGTCTCCGGCGAGGCGCCCACCGTCGACGTCGCGAGCACGCGCAACCAGCAGGTGTTCAGCGGCCAGACGGTCTCCGAGATTCCTTCGTCCCGGCAGTACTCCGGCTTCACGAATCTCATCCCGGCGATCAACGTTCAGGCCAACGATCTCGAAGGCTCCAACCCTTCGCTCTATAGCGTGTTCCAGATCCACGGCGGCCGCCGGAACGAGGGACAGGTCCTCGTCGACGGCATGAACGGCGGCTACCAGGGCATGGGCGTGTCGGGCTACGTGCCCGAGGTCGGCAACTCGCAGGAAGTGGTGTTCAGCCTGAGCGGCGGCCTCGGCGAGGCCACCACCGGCGGCCCGCAGATGAACATCATCGGCAAGCAGGGCGGCAACCGGTTCGCCGGGAGCGTCTTCGTGAGCGGCACGGGCAGCGGCCTCCAGGGCAGCAACCTGGATGCGGACCAAATCTCCAAGGGCCTGACGGCCGTGAACTCGATCAACAAGCTGTGGGACATCAATCCTTCAATCGGCGGCCCGATCATCCGCGACAAGCTGTGGTTCTTCGGCACGTACCGCTACCAGGTCAGCCGGCAGAACGTCGCCAGCATGTGGATCAACAAGAACGCCGGCAATCCCAACGCGTGGACGTACGCGCCGGACTTCTCCCAGCAGGCGATCGGCGATGGCACGTGGAAGAACGGGTCGGCGCGGATCACCTGGCAGGCGACGCCGCGCAACAAGATCAACGCCTGGACGAGCGTCCAGTACTCGTGCATCAACTGCATCATCGGCGGCGACGGCACGGGTCTTGGGTTCGGGGCCATGAAGAGCTCGCCTGAGGGGACGACGACTAACGAAAACCACCCGAGCAATCTGACCCAGCTGGCCTGGACGTCGCCGGTCACCTCGCGCCTGCTGCTCGAGGCCAACGCCCAGCTCGGCGCCTATTTCTGGTGGGGCAGCCGTCAGAAGGATGCCTTCGATTCGACGTTGATCCCCGTGCAGGAAAATGGCGGCGCCTATCCGGGCATCAATTACCGCGGGGCCAACTGGTCCGGGCACACCGGGTTCACCAACATCGTCCAGGGGTCCGCGTCGTACGTGACCGGATCGCACGCGTCGAAGGTCGGCTTCCGTTGGCACGGGAACGACGCGAACTACCCGGTCAACTTCTACAACAACTCGCAGCTCAAATACATCTTCCAGGACGGCGTGCCCGCCCAGGTGACGGCGTACGCCGACGCGAACTCGCATCAGCAACAGAAGCAGAGCATGACGGCGTTGTATGCGCAGGATCGCTGGACGCTCGGACGTTTGACGCTGCAGGGCGGACTTCGCTTCGAGCACCTCGGCGACTACTTCCCCGCTCAGCAGATGGGTCCAAATCTGTTCCTTCCCACCGCCGTCAACTTCCCGGCGCAGGCCGGTCCGCTAAGCCAGAAGGACCTGATGCCGCGCTTCGGCGCGGCCTACGACGTCTTCGGCAACGGGAAGACGGCCGTGAAGTTCTTCATGGGCCGGTACGTGACGACGTTCAACACCGTCGACGAGTGGGCGAACTACAGCCCGGCCGGACTCGGGCACTTCGTCACGTCGGACACGAGAAACTGGACCGACTCGAACCACGACTACGCCGTCAACTGCAATCTGCTGAACTCGGCCGCCAACGGCGAGTGCGGCCCGGGGAATCCGTTCTTCGGGAAGCCAGTTTCTCCGCTGACAGTCGATCCAGCGACCACGAATGGTTGGGACGCACGCGAGTACAGCTGGGATATGACGGCGGGTGTGACGCAGCAAATCGCGCCGAGAGTATCGGTCCAGCTCGACTACATCCGCCGGAGCTGGGGAAACCTGCCGGCCACGATCAACCGCGCATGGACACCGGCGGACTTCGATCCGTTCGTGTACAACGTGCCGCAGGATCCGAAGCTGCCGGGCGGTGGCGGGTACGCGCTGACGTACTACGATGTGAAACCCGCCAAGTTCCAGCAGGTCGACAATTACCTGACGTTCGCCGACAGCGTCGGCGGCGCCTTCAACAAATTCAACGGCGTCGACTTCACGCTGAACGCGCGCCTGCGCGAGGTGACGGTACAGGGCGGATTCAGCACCGGGAACGTCGTGGAGGATTCGTGCGGCGTGGTCAAGAATCACCCGGAGACGTACATCTTCGGTCCCTGGGGCGGCACGGACGGGTTCCTTGACACGTTCCTCGGCGGCCTGGGGCAGTGGCCGCAGACCGCCTGCCATCGCGAGTCCGGCTGGAAAACTAACTTCAAGGCGCTGGCGACGTACAACGTGCCGAAGGTCGACATGCTGATCAGCGGCACGATGCGCAGCCTGCCGTATCCCGGGAACGAATTCCCTTCCGTGCAGAGTCAGAGCATCGGCGGTCAGGCGATCATCGCGCCTCAGTTCCAGACGAATCTCGGACGGCCGCTGTCGAGCGGCAACGTCATCGAGTTCCTGAACATCGTCCAGCCCGGTGCGCTGTATAGCGACCGTATCAATGCCGTCGATCTTCGGTTCGGCAAGACCTTGAGATACAGCACCACCAAGACGCTGGTCAGCCTCGACATCTTCAACCTGTTCAACTCGAATACGACCCAGGTGTTCCAGCAGACCTACGGGGCCACGTATCTCAACCCGTTGTCGATCATGTCGGCGCGGTTCTTCAAGATCGGCGTGCAGTTCGACTTCTAGCGTGATCGCGTAGGCGGGAACGGCAGGACAGGCGGGACGGGCAGGAAGGGAAAGACGTTCTACCCTTCCTGCCAATCCTGCCTTCCTGCCCATCCTGCCCGTCCAGCCTCTCCTGCCCGTCCTGCCGGGCGGCGCTTCCATACTCGTTCAGTCGCCGGCGATACCGCCGGCGCATCCCTGCTCCATCAACATGGATCGCGTGTCTTACACCAGCCAAGATCTTGTTTTTCGTTGTTGCATCTTTTATGAACGTGCGTATAGTGGCCGGACAACCTGTTCAGTTCCACTGAACGGCATCATCACGGGCTGCGAATGCCTGGAGGATCACCATGCTCAGATGTTTGCGGGCGGTCGGTGTCCTGGTCGCGCTCCTCGTCATCCCCACTGCCGTCTACGCTCAAGCCTCCATCGTCGGCACCGTCAAGGACGCCTCGGGCGCGGTCTTGCCAGGCGTCACCGTCGAAGCGTCGAGTCCGGCGCTCATCGAGAAGACGCGCTCGGTCGTCAGCAACGGCGTCGGTCAGTACTCGATCGAAAACCTGAGGCCGGGAACCTACACGGTGACGTTCTCGCTGACCGGATTCGGCACGGTCAAGCGCGAAGGGCATCGAGCTGGCCGGCAGCTTCATGGCGACCGTGAACACCGACATGAGAGTTGGAGCGGTGTCGGAAACGGTCACGGTCAGCGGCGAAGCGCCGGTCGTCGACGTGACGAGCGCGCGCAGCCAGGAGACGATCAGCGGCGAGACGGTCAACGCACATCCCGACGTCCCGACAATATGGCGGCCTCATTGCGCTCGTCCCGTCGATCAACGTGCAGGGCAACGACGTCGGCGGCGCCCAGGGCGGCATCTTCAACGTGTTCCAGATCCACGGCGGACGCCGGAACGAAGGGCAGGTCCAGGTCGACGGCATGAGCGCCGGCTACCAGGGCATGGGCGTGTCCTCCTACGTCACCGAGGTCGGCAATGCGCAGGAAGTGGTGTTCAGCCTGTCTGGCGGCCTTGGCGAGGCGAACACCGGCGGCCCGCAGATGAACATCATCGGCAAGCAGGGCGGGAACAGGTATGCCGGGACCTTCTTCATCAACGGCACGGGCAGCGCATTCCAGGGCACGAACCTGACGCCGGAGCTGCAGGCCAAGGGCCTGACCACGGCGCAGTCCCTGGCGAAGGCGTGGGATATCAACCCCGCATTTGGCGGCCCGATTATCCGCGACAAGCTGTGGTTCTTCGGCACGTTCCGCTATCAGTCCAACGACCAGAATGTCGCCAGCATGTGGGTCAACCTGAATGCCGGCGATCCGACCAAGTGGACGTATCTCCCCGCCGATGGCAAGAACGGCCGGCCGCTGGAAGTACCGATCGACGACGGCAGGTGGAAGAACGGCTCTCTGCGGTTTACATGGCAGGCGACGCCGAGAAACAAGATCAACTTTTTCACGGACTACCAGCGGATCTGCCAGCACTGCATCCAGGGTGGCTCCAGTTCCGGGCTCACGTTCGCCGGCACGATTGCCTCACCCGAAGCGCTGCAGCGGGTTGAAAATCGCCCGAACTCGATGACCCAGATCGCCTGGACCTCGCCGGTCACGTCCAAGCTGCTGCTCGAAGGCAGCGCTCAGCTGGGGCCCTACTTCTGGTGGGGCGGAACGCAGAAGAATTCATACGATAAGACGATGATTCCCGTGCAGGACGATGGCGGCCTCATTCCGGGCCTCAACTACCGTTCCAGCAACTGGGCGGACCATACCGGATTCACGAACATCCTCCAGGGATCCGCGTCGTACATCACCGGGCTCGCACTCGGCGAAGTTCGGCATGCGCTACCATGCCAACGACTCGACGTTCCCGAAAAACTACTACAACGACTCCCTGCTCAAGTACAACTTCCAGAGCGGCGTTCCTTATCAGCTGCACGATGTACGCCGATCAGGCATCGAGCCAGCAGCAGCATCAGGGCATGTTCTCGATGTATGCACAGGATCAATGGACGCTTGGCCGCCTCACGCTGCAGGGCGGCCTCCGCTTCGAGCGCCTCGCCGATCACTTCGATCAGCAGCAGATGGGACCGAACCGGTTCCTGCCGACCGCCGTCATCTTCCCCGCCCAGGACGGCCCACTCAATCAGAAGGATCTGCAGCCGAGGTTCGGCGCGGCCTACGACGTATTCGGCAACGGGAAGACAGCCGTCAAGGGCTTCCTGGGCGAGTACGTCACGACGACGAACACCGTCAACGAGTGGCTGAGCTACAGTCCAGCAGGAATCGGGCACTTTACCTCGAGCACCACGAGATCCTGGGGCGACGCGAACGGCAACTTCGTGGCCAACTGCAATCTTCTGAATCCGATCGGCGCAGAACGATCCGACCGGCGGGTAAGCGGAAGCGATGGCGAGCCCGACGTTCGGGACGACCATTCGCCGACCACGGTCGATCCGGATACCACCGCCGGCTGGAACAAGCGGGAGCACAGCTGGGACTTGTCGCTCGCCCTCTCGCAGCAAATCGCCCCGAGGGTGTCGTTCGAGGTGAGCTACAACCGGCGGAGCTGGGGCAACCTGCGTCGACGTCAACCGCAACCTGACGCCGGCCGACTTCGATTCGTTCACATACAACGTGCCGACTGATTCAAAGCTGGCGAGCGGCGGCCAGACGCTGACGTACCTGGACCTGAAGCCCGCCAAGTTCGGCCAGATCGATAACTACCTCACGTTCTCCAACAAGGTCGGCGGCGCGCTCAACACCTACAACGGCGTCGACTTCTCCGTGAACGCGCGCCTGCGCGACGTGACTCTGCAGGGCGGGTTCAGCACCGGGAACGTCATCGAGGACGACCTGCGGAGTGGCGAGCAAGCATCCCGAGACGTCAACATTTCTCCAGGCCTGGGGCGGCACGCTCCTCGTTCTTCGATGCGTTCCAGCCCGGCCTCGTGGCAGTGGCCGCGTGGCCTATTGTCACCGCGAGTCGGGATGGCAGACGAACGTCAAAGGGCTGGCGAGCTACACCATGCCGAAGGTCGACGTCTTCATCAGCGGGACGTTCCACAGCCTCCCGTATCCGGGGAGCAACTTCCCGAGCCGTCACGAGCCAGAGCCTGATTGCGCAGGCTTCGTGCTGTTCTCCGATACGAGTCTCGGGCCGGTTCTTCGCCAACGGCTGCTCCCGTCAGCTCCTTCAGCTGGTCCAGCCGGGCGCGGTCTACGGTGATCGCCTCAACGGCATCGATCTCCGGTTCGGCAAGAATTTGAGATACGGGCGGACGCGCACGCTGGTTGCGCTCGACATCTTCAACCTGACCAACTCCAACGCGATAGACGTGTACCAGCAGAACTACGGGCCGACGATACTGACTCCGCAAAGCCGTATCTCAACCCGCTGTCGATCACGCAGGCGCGGTTCTTCAAGATCGGCGTGCAGGTCGATTTCTAGTACGAGATCGATGTCCGCGCCCGGGTAAACGTTCACCCGGGCGCGGATTCCTCCGAAGCTCCCACCGATAGCGATCAAACGCAGAGATCGCAGAGATCACAGAGAAAATCAGTTTTCTTCTCGGCGATCTCTGCGATCTCTGCGTTTATGTTTTGGAGGCGGACGCTGGAATCTCAGCGCCCTGAGAGCGCCTCCGCGAGCTGCAGGTGTCCGAGGCGCCGGGCCTGCTGCAGCGGTGTCCGGCCGGATGGGTTCGCTATCGCCGGCCTGGCTCCGGCGGCCAGCAGCGCACGCAGCGTCGCCGTGTCCCCGAAATCGATCGTGGCGGCGTACATCAGCGGCGTGTATCCGGCTTCGTCCATGGCGTCGATGTCGACGCCCGCGCGGGCAAGCGCCGGCACGACATCCGCCCGGTTCGTGATCGTGGCCCAGTGCAGCAGGTTGACGCCGGTTCGCTCGACAAGATGCACGTTGGCGCCCGCCGCAATCAGCGCCTGGACGACATCGGCCCGGCCGAAGGTGATCGCCTCAGAAATCGGCGTATCGCCGGACGCGCTCGCCAGGTTGGCGCTCGCGCCTCGTGAGAGCAGCAGCGACACGGCTTCGAGGTCACCGGACATCGACGCGAACACCAGCGGCGACCGCGTCGCCTTCACGCCTTCAGGAGGCTCTGCGCCGGCCCCCGCATCGAGCAGCGCGCGAATCGCCGGCGCACCGCCCGGATACGATGCGGCCACCGTCACCGCGTCGTAGCCGGATGGCGCGCGGAACGTCGGACTCGCGCCTCGCGAGAGCAGCAGCGCCACCTTGTCCACATCAGGCGCCGCGGCCATGAGCAACGTGGTCCCCGCGGCCGTTTTCAGGTTGACGTCGCCCTTCAGGCTCGACGCGAACTGCTCCGCCGACTCGAACAGCGCGGACCGAAACGGGCGCAGGTCCGTCGGCGCTGATTCGGCGGCCGGCGCCGGCGGCGTCGCCGCATCGGCCTTCGGCAGCGCGCCAAGCAACGCCATCGTCGCCCACGCGCTGGCGGCGTAGGAGATGTACTCGTCCCGTTTATAGGGAAAGCCGGTCGTGAAGTACGGCGGGCTGACCTCCGCGGGGGAGATCATGCGCGTTCGCACGTGCCATGTTCCATCGGCGGCCTGCGACGTCAGCAGAAAGGAGATGCCCTTGCGCCATGCGGCGTCGGCGGCAGGCGTGCCCGATTCACGGAGGGCATACAGGGCCTCGCCCGTCGAGTAGGCGTCAGGCGCGTACGCAGGAAGCTGCGGCCAGCCGCCTCCGGGCCGCTGCCGCTTCCATAGGTCGCGGCGGGCCGCGGCCACGTCGGCGGCCGAGGCTCCGGCCCACACCAGCCCGAGGAGGCGGAACGTCGCATCCTCCGTGGACTGCGGGACGGTCGTCGTCAGCCAGGCGCGCGCGTCGCCGAGGACGCGATCGCGCGCGGGCCGCATCTCATCGGGGAGATAGGCGCGGATCGCGAGCGCGGCCGTCGCGGTCGCGGTGAAGAGGCTGCTCGAATGCGGCGGCCGGAAATCGGACGTCGTCCAGTGGCCGCCCCGCTGCCAGCTCGCGATCCGTTTCGCGTAGACCGCGCGGGTCACATCCGGCGCCAGGCCGGCCGCCTTCGCCGCCACCAGCAGCCAGCTGTCGTTTGGCGTCGGATCGCTCACCGTCGTGCCCTGCACGGCATCGTCAAACGCGCGCGGGTTCGTCAGCACGCGGAACGTCTTCCGCTCGACCTCGGACAATATGGCTTTGTCGATCTCGAACCCCCGGCTCGCCGCGAGCCGCAGCGTCAGGATCGGCAGGATGTTGTGGTGACACGAGACGCAGCTTCGGTTGGCGACGAAAGTTTTTGCCGAGCGCTGCAGCGAGGGCAGCGCGCGCTCGACGGCCGCGCGCGCGTCCGCCGGCGGCGCGGCTGCGGCCGTGGAGCGCAGATAGACGAGAAGCGCACCGACCATCGAGACCCTGGACACCGCGGTTTTCAGGGGACGCGGCCCGACAACGCCTGGAGGACGTAGGCGCTCACATCGCGCACCTCCTGTGGCGTCAACGCCGAGCTGAACGGCGGCATGTTGTTGCGGCCTGCCGTCACGGTTTGAATCGTGGCGGCGAGATCGGTGATGCTCGGTGAGCGGCGCGCCGCCGCCGTGTCCGCCCTTGCCGTCCTCCCCATGACAGACCACGCACGCCTGCACGAAGAGGCGCTTCCCTTCCGTGAGGTTCGCGGCCGATGCCAGAGGTCGTTGCGCCCGCAGCGGCGGCCACGTCGGCCGGCCGTGTCGTGGCCGCGGCGTTTCGCGACACAGACTGGCCCGGTTGAACCGGCGGGAGCGTGCCGTCGAGTCCGAACAGCCACACGCTGTCGCCGCGCGCGGAACCGATCAGGGCGCTGCCGGCCGAGAACGCGAGCACGTACTGCTTACCCTTGTGCTCGAACGTGCTCGCGGGAGCGTGCATGCCGGCGCCGGTCTGGAACTCCCAGAGCTGTTTGCCCGTGCCGGAATCGAGCGCCGTGAGGCGCCCGTCGTTGCGGCCGACGAACAACAGGCCGCCCGCGGTGGCGAGCGTGCCGCTATAGCACTGCTCCGGCCACTGATACCGCCACGACCAGCTTGTTGGTGGTCACATCGAGCGCCGCGATGATGCCGGTGCGCGCAAGCCGCGGGGACGTCGTCGTGCCGCCGGTGAACGACTTGCCGTTCTCGGGCGCTGCGAACGCCGCATCGCCGCCGCGGGTGTACCCGCTGATGACCGACGACGCACAGACGAACAACGCGTGCTGGACGGGATCGTAGGCGCTGGGCGGCCAGCTGGCGCCGCCCCAGATGCCTGGCGCGACGATCGTCGGCGTCTTGCCGACGAAGGGCGTGAAGATGCGGCCGTCGTTGACCAGCGTGTGTCCTTCCGGCGCGATCTCGATCAATTGCGGGACCACGGCGTCGCCCCGCGGGAACGGCTGCGTCGCGGCGGTCGCCTGCCGCGGCTCCTGCGGCACGGGCCGCTCGTCGATGCCGATCAGGGGCTTCCCGGTCTGCCGATCGAGAATGTAGGCCCAGCCCGTCTTGCCGACTTCGGCAATCGCCTTGCGCGTGCGGCCGCCGACGCTGACGTCCATGAGGACGACAGGGTTGACCGCGTCGTAGTCCCAGATGTCGTGATGCACCTGCTGAAAGTGCCAGCGATACTTTCCCGTCGCGAGCTCGATGGCGAGCATCGATGCCGCGTACAGGTTGTCCCCCGGGCGCGCGGCGCCGTTGTAATCCGGTGCCGCATTGCCGGTCGAGAAATAGAGGAGGCCGAGCTCGAGATCGACGGCCGGGCGTCTGCCAGATCGCGGCGCCGCCGTACTTCCACGCGTCGTTGTTCCCCGGCCACGTCTCATGGCCGGGTTCGCCGGGACCGGGAATCGTGTAGAACGTCCACAGCAGGCGGCCGTCCTTCGCGTCGTACGCCTTGACGCGGCTGCGCGTGCCGCGATCGCCGCCGGCAAAACCAATGACGACCATGCCTGCCCCGAGCGAAGTCGAGGGGCCGTTGGCTTGGACGTACAGCGGAGCGGCCGTGATCGAGAAATTCTCCTGCCAGCGCTCGGCCTGAATCGCCCACGCAACCTTGCCGGTCGAGCGGTCGAGCGCCACGAGCCGGGCATCGAGCTGCCCGATGAACACCTTGTCGTCGCTGATCGCGACGCCCTTGTTGTTCCACCCGCAGCAGACGGACGTGATGTCCGGATCGAGGTTCGCGGCGTACTGCCAGAGGATCTCGCCCGTGTCGATCGACAGCGCGAAGACATCGTCGGCGCCGGTGCTCACGTACGCGACGCCATCGGATACGACGGGCTGGGCGAAACCGGAGTACTGGGGCGCGGTGCCGGACCCGCGCAGGCGCGCGCGCCACACACCTTTGAGCTGCCCGACGTTGGCGCGGTTGATCGCCGTCAGCGGGGAGAAGCGCTGGTTGTACAGGTTGCCGCCGTTGGTGGGCCAGCTGGCGGTCGGGGGCGCCGTCAGCTCGCGGCGGAGAAGTCGTGCGGGCTCCCCTGCTTCACTTGTGCGTGGCCGGACGTCGCAAGCAGCGCGGCAGCGGCAGCGGACGACACGGCGGCGGAAAAGAAACGCGCATGTTATTCGAGTGCAAACGCGTTGACGCCGGTCGTCACCACGACGACGTACTGTTTGCCGTTGGGCGCCATGTAAGTCATCGGGCGTCGTATGGCCCTCTGATTCGAGCTTCCCTTCCCAGAGCGTCCGGCCGGTGCGGGAGTCGAAGGCTCGAAAGCGCTTGTCGATCGTCCCGGCGATGAAGACGAGCCCGCCGGCGGTGGCGATCGGACCGCCCTGTCCGAAGGCGCCGGTATTCTTCATGCCCTTCGCCTCCAGCTCGTCGCTCGTGCCCAGCGGAACGTTCCAGGCGATATCGCCGGTGTTGGCGTTGACCGCGATCAGGTGGGCCCATGGCGGCGGCTGACACGGCAGGCTGGTTTCGGGATTCCAGAACCGCGCGTTCACGGTGCCGGGGCCGAGAGGACTGAAACGCCGGTAGGCGACCTGATCACCGTCGGCCGTCTTGTCCATGCGGCCCATGCCGCCCACGTCGCGCGAGTTCACGAAGACATAACCCATCGCCGGATCGATCGCCACGCCGCCGAAATTCGGCCCGCCCTGCTGGCCCGGAAACACGATCCGGAACTCGCGGCTGCTGTACGGGGTATACGGACCGAGATTGTGAATGCCGCCGATCTTCTCCACGAGATCCCGGCAGAATTTCTCGTGTCCGGGCTCGCCGGTGAAGATCTCGTCCGGCTTGATGCTGAGCCGTGACAATGGCGGCGGCTTCGTGGGAAACGGCTGCGTGGGCCACGTTTCCTCGCCCGGGATATCGCTCTTCGGTACGGGCCTTTCCTCGACGGGGTAAATCGGCTTGCCCGTTTCGCGATCGAGAAAGAACATCAGGCCGGATTTCGCGACCGTGACCACGGCGGGAATTCGTTTCCCGTCGCGTACAACGTCCATCTGCGCGGGCGTGGCCGCGTTGTCGTAGTCCCACACGTCATGGTGCGTCAGCTGAAAGTGCCAGCGGACGGCGCCGGTGTTGGCATCGAGCGCGACGACGGACGAGGAATAGAGATTCTGCTGCGCGCGGTGGCCGCCGTAATACTGCGACGCGGGCTGGCCTATCGGAAGGAAGATCAGCCCTCGCGCGACATCGACCGAGCCGAAGCCCCAGTTCGCGGGTGAACCGGCGGTTTTCCAGTAGTCGTTCGGCCAGGTGTCGTACCCGGGCTCGCCCGGGTGCGGGATCGTGTGGAAGGTCCAGACCAGTTTCCCGTTTCTGACGTCCCACGCGCGGACGTCCATCGCCGGGCCCTCCGGGTTGTCCTCCTGCCCGCGCGCGCCGGTGATGATGAGGTTCCGGTAGATGATCCCGGGCGAGGCCATCAGGTACGGCATCTTCGGGAACTTCTCGGCGACACCCGCGCGCAAATCGATCGCGCCCTGATCCCCGAAGGTTGACACCGGCTTACCCGTTGCGGCATCGAGCGCGAGCAGACGGCCATTGGACGTGCCCGCGAGGATTCGCGGCCGCAGCCCGGCATCGCCTGGCCAGTACGACACGCCGCGATTCGGAGCGCCGCCGTTTTCGATCTCGTACTTCCAGATCTCTTTCCCGGTTGCGGGATCCAGCGCGACGATCGATCGCTGTGCGGTCGACGTGTAGAGGACGCCCCGCACGAAAATGGGAATGGCCTGGCTTCGGCCTACCGCGTTCAAAGACACGCCTGGGCCCGCCACGCCGTACTGCCAGGCGAGCTTCAGCTTCGAAACATTCCGGGTATCGATCTGGGTGAGCGGTGAGTACCGGCGGCCGGCGGAATCGCCGCCATAGGTCTCCCATGCGGTCGATCGGGAGCCCGCCTGCGCGAAGAGGCTCGCCCCCGCCAGGCACGCGAGGAGGGTCGCCTTCAGGACGCGCATCGCCCCTTCGCCGCGGCTCACCGGGCTGCCGAGAGCGGGATGCCCCTGGCGGCCATCAGCGACTCGAGCAGTGCGACGGTCTCGGGATGCGGGTCCGCGACCGCGGACTTGACGCCCCGGACGCCGACGCCCTTCGCGAGATCGAGCACCGTGCGGCCAATCGCGTCCTTCGCGGTGAGATCCGCGCCACGCTCGGCCAGCAGCTTCACCATCGGGGTGTAGCCGCGTTCGGCGGCGCCCATGATCGCCGTCTGGTCGGGCACCGCGTCCGGCGTCGGGATCTGGCTGGGACGGCCGCGGAGCGTGGACGCGTAGACGTTGGCCTGTGCCGCGCTGGCATCGAACACTTCGCGCCTGGGCTCGTTCACCATGCGTGCGTTGATGTCGGCGCCCGCATCGATCAGCAGCGTCATCGTCTCCAGCACGCCCTCGGTCGTCCGGTTGCGTCCGCGCGTCACGCGCGTGCCGAACTCCACGCCGGCGGCGGCCATGAGCGGCGTCACGCCTTCCTTGCTGGCCAAATCGACGAGGGCGCCGTGTTTCAGCAGCAGTTCGACGAACGGCGCATCCCCGGCGCGCGCGGCGCGCAGCAGCGGCGTCGCGCCCTGCGCGAGAATGACATCGCCGCTGCGATCCTGCGGCACGTCGCGGTACGGTGGACGCCGCTTCAGCTGGATGTTCGGGTTGGCGCCTTTCTCGAGCATCAGCTTCGCCACGTCGAGCGCCGTCACCTTGTCTTCACTCGGCAGCACGGCCATCGCGCCGTTGCCCTTCGTCGGCAGCGTGCTGACGTCGGCGGCCATGTAGACGGGCGACCGGCCGTAGAAGTCCCACTGGTTCATGTCGGCGCCGGCTTCGACCAGGTACTTCGCGAGCTCGAAGTGCAGGTTGAGCAGCGCCATGTTGAGCGGCGCGACCATGTGCGGATCCGCGATACTCGGATCGGCGCCGGCGGCCATCAGGTGCTTCGCGCACTCGACGCAGCCTTCGCGCGCCGCGTACAGGAGCGGCGTGAAGCCGCCCTGGTTCATGTCTTTCGGGCGCGGCTCGGTGATGACCTTCCGTTCCCAGTTGCGGATGACGCCGCGCGCATTCACGTCGGCGCCGCTCGACGCCAGGAACTTCACCATCTCGGCCTGGCTCTGCGCGGCCGCCCACATCAGCGCCGACTGGCCGCCGAACTCTTCTTTCGCGTTCACGTCGGCGCCGGCCTCGACGAGCACCCTGGCCGCCTCGACCTTGCCGCTGCGCGCCGCCGCCATGATCGGGGTCTCGCCTTCGGGATTCCTGACGTTCGGATCCGCCCCGGCCTTGAGCAGCACGTCGAGGATCGGCGCGGACCCGACAATCGCGGCCTCGGTCACGGCCGTCGTGCCGAACTGATTTTTCAGCCGGACGTCGGCTCCCGCCCGCACGAGCGCCCGCACCAGTTCGACGTCGCCGTTCGCCGACGCCCACATGATCGCCGTCGTCCCATCGGCGGCCGGCGTGTTGGGGTTTCCCCCCTTCGACAGCAGCCGCAGCACGGTCGACCGATCGCCCTGTTCGGCCGCATCGACCAGCGTTCGCTCGGCGGCGGTCGCAACGGACATCCCGGCAACCAGAAGCGCCACGAGGCACGAGCCACGAGCCACGAGTACGTAGCGTCCGGCTTTAGCCGGACGGGCCGTCCGCCTGAAGGCGGACGCTACATGAGTCATGTCAGATCTCCGAGAAGAGGCCGCCGCTGTCGCCGAGCTTCTCGACCGGGATGTTGTTCCGGTCGAACAGCGTGACGAGCAGGTCGGCAAACCGCGAGTCCTGTGGATACTTCACGTGCTGGCCGCCCTTGATGCGGCCGTTCGCATGACCGAGGATCGCCGCCGGCAGCGGGTCGTTGTTGTGCCTGTCGCTGTTGCTCATGTTGCTGCCGAAGAGAATCGTCGAGTGGTCGAGCACCGTCCCGTCGGCTTCCTGTGCCTTCGACAGCCGTTCGACGAACTTCGCGAACACGAGGGTGTGGTACGTCTGAATCTGCACCAGCTTGTCCTGCTTCTGCGGGTTGTTGCCGTGATGCGACAGCGGATGGAATCCTTCGGCGATCCCCAGATTGGTATAGGTCCGCATGCTCGCTTCGTGATCCATCGAGAACGTGATCACGCGGGTGATGTCGGCCTGGAACGCGAGCGCCATCAGATCGAACATCAGCTTGAAGTGCTCGGTGATGTCGGTCGGCGTGCCGACGGGAGCGTCGGGAATCTCGAGCGACGTCATGTCGGCTTTCTCGGCCATCTGCACCCGGCGTTCGATCTCGCGCACCGAGTCGAGGTAGTCGCTGACGATCACGCGGTCGCGGACGCCGAGGCTCGACTGCAGGCGCGACGCCTGCGACTGCACGCGATCGAGGATGCTGCCGGTCTCCTGGAGAATGGCGGCGCGCTCCTTGTCGGTGTCGCCCTGGCCGAACAGCTTCTGGAACACCGCGCGCGGGTTGCCTTCCTGGGGCAGCGGTTGCGTCGGCGTCCGCCAGGCGAGCCGCGCGCCCACCTGCGACGTCGTCAGTTCGAGCGACGGCAGGCGCGTGTCCTGCCCGATGTGCCGCGCCGCCATCTGGTCGGCGGTCACGCCCGAGTCCGGGCCGGCGGCGCCATGATCCCAGGGTTTGACGCAGCTCAGCCAGGTCGACTCGATGTATGCGTGCGGCTCCGGCGTCTCGCCGGGCTTGTTGCGCAGCCCCGAGACGATCGTCAGATGCGGCCGGAGCGCCTCGAGCGGCTGGAGGATGGTCGACATCTCGTAGCCGGTGCCGACTTCCTTCGGCGACCAGCGGTCCATGATGGCGCCATGCGGGAAGCCGACGAACGCGAACCGCTTCGGCGCCGATCCCGCCGCCGTTTTCGCCCACGCTTGTGCGGCGGGGCTCATCGCGTCGAGCAGCGGCAGCGCGATGGCGGCGCCCACGCCTTTCAGGATCGTTCGCCGTGAGATGTGCTTCTGCGACAGATACATGTCAGATCTCCTCGAAGTTCTCATCACGTCCACGTCCGGCTAAAGCCGGACGCTACGAGTACACGGCCGTAGCGGCCGGCTTCAGCGGCCGGCAACCGTCCGCCACGAATACTCAATGTCCCCCCGCAACCGTCGATGCCTTGTCCGCTGCCGGTTGCGGCGCCCGGCGCATCCGGAATTGCTCGCTCCGCACAATGCCCTGCACGATCGTCGAGAACCTGTAGTCGCTGGCGGCCGACGCGGCGACGATGCGGCGGACCGTGGGCATGTCCCACGCTTCGAGCTTGCGTGCCGTCGCGTAGGTCATCAGGCCCTCGGTGAACGTCTGCACGAACTGCTGCGGACGCCGCAGCAGCGCGTTGCGCAGATCGTCGGGGCCGTTCACCGTCGTACCGTCGGGCAGTTTCCCGCTCGCGTCGATGTCCACGCCGGCAAAGCGATCCCGGTCGCGCCATTTACCGGTGGCGTCGAAATTCTCGAGGGCAAAGCCCAGCGGGTCCATCACCGCGTGGCAGGACGCGCACGTCGGGTTCGCACGATGCTTCGCCATCATCTCGCGCATCGTCAGCGCTTTGGTCGTGCCGATGTTCTTCTCGTCGAGCGTCGGGACGTTCGGCGGCGGGTTCGCCGGCGGCACGCCCTGGATGTGTTCGAGGATGAACCGGCCGCGCAGCACCGGCGACGTGCGGTTCGGATACGCGGCCGCCATGAGCACCGCGCCCTTGCCGAGCAGGCCCCATCGCGCCGACTGCGCCAGCTCGACCCGGCGGAAGCGATCGCCTTTGACGTCGGTCAGACCGTAGTGCAGCGCGATGCGCTCGTTGAGATACGTGTGCCTGGCCCGCAGCAGATCGACGACGCTGCGGTCGTCGCGGAAAATGCTGTCGGCAAACAGCGTGAGCTCGGTCTTGAAATCCTCGCGTGGATCGGAACGGCCGGACGCGTACGGAAACACCGCGTTATCCGGCACGATCTCGTCGAGCCGCTTCATGTCGAGCCACTGGGGCAGGAAGTTGCCGGCCAAAGTGATCGACCGCGAATCCGCGAGCATGCGGCGAACCTGCTTGTCGAGCGTCGCCGGCTCGCTCAACTTGTGGTCAATCGCCGCCTGCAGCAGCTCGTCGTCCGGAATCGAGTTCCACAGGAAGAACGACAGGTTGGACGCGAGCTCGAGGTCGCTGATGGCGTAGGTGCTGCCGGGACGGACGTTGCCGGGTACGTGCTCGCCTCGATAGAGGAAGAACGGGCTCGCGAGCAGGCCGGTGATCGAGCTGCGAATGCCGTCCTCGAAGGCCCCGTGCTTCACCGCTTCGTCGTAATACTGCAGCAGTTCGTTGACGTCGTCCGCGCTGACCGGGCGCCGGTACGCGCGCTTCGCGAGCGTGGCGACGATCGTTTTGGCGCAGTCGCGGTCCTGCGCGCGACAGACGAAAATGCGATCGCGGCTGGGCGTCGCGCTGAGGCCCTTGACGTCGAACGGCCCCTGCAGCTGGAACGAGTTGATGCGATACAGGCGATCCTGTCCGCCGCCTGACGCGAACAACTGCTGCTGGTCGTCCGACTCCGCGTGCGTCCGCAGCCTGAACGTCACGCCGATCCGGTGCGGGCCGGCGGTCGCGGCGAACTTGATGTTCTTCAAGCGGGCGTTGACACGATCGAGCGCGCCGTTCTGCACCTGATCGTAGAGCTTCATGTCCTCTTCGCCGCCGATCGACGTCTGGTACACGATCTTGTTGTCGAGCGTGACGACGAGCGGGTTCGCGAACTCCATGCCGCTGCCCCAGATGTTGGTGACGATGTCCGCGATGGACACGCGGTACTCGCCGTCGGCGGGCAGATCGACTTTCGCGAGGATGCCGCCGCGCGTGCCGAGCGGCAATCCGGGCACGTGCGTCAGCTGCGTGCCGGCGGGCGCCTTGAACGTCCAGCCGCCGGGCCGCGCGTCGGCCTTGCCGAGCGCCTTGACGGCGACGGTGCGCGCGGCAATGACGTACTGCTCGATGAACGAGGGCGACACCTGCAGCGCGGCGGCGATGTTGTCGTAGCCCTCGGCGACATCGTCGGTGGGCAGCACGTCGCTCGCGTCGAAGTCGACGGCGAGCAGGTCGCGCACCGCGTTCGTGTATTCCTTCCGGTTCAGGCGATGGAGGACGACCTGGTCTGTCAGGTGCGAGGGTCCCGCCGCGGCGGCGCGGTCGAGCGAGTCCTCGAGCCACGCCACCAGCGAATCGGCCGCGGCCCCGTCGGGCTGGCGCGCTCCGGGCGGCGGCATCACCCGGCCGCGGAGCTTCCGGACCGCTTTCTCGAAAACCTCGGCGCGCTGCCCGATCGTGTCGGCGGTGATGTTGTCGAAGCTCGCGCCGCCGGCTTTCGTACGGTCGTTGTGACAGGTGGCGCAGTATTGTTTGACGGTGGCCAGCTGAGCCTGCGCGTCCGACGTCCTCGGAACCGGTGGAACCGACGTCGCCTGCGCGGACGCGACCACCACGGGGCCGGGGACACCGAAGTACCACACCAGGAGGCTCGCGATGGCCAGCGCGCCAATCAGAACCAGGGTTCGAGTCTTTTTTGGCTCCATTACTTATGCGTCCGGTGACAAGTATCCCCAGAGGCTCTCGAACGCGCGACGCACGAACTCGTCACCATTTCCCATCTGCGCATCGAATTCCTTCGTTGGCTGCGCGGCGACCGCTTCGCCCGGACTCCGCCCGCGATTCAGGAGCGTCGTCAGGCGCTCGTAGATCTTTCCGTACATGTCGTACTGCTGTTTGAGATCGGCGTAGGCGAGCACCGGCCCGCGTCCGGGCACGATGCGAGTTTCCTCGTTGGCGACCGCCCTCAGCCGTTGCAGGCCGCCGACGATCCCGCCGATCCATCCGCCGGTGGCCCAGTCCACGACGGGCCAGCCCTGCCCCGAGACCGCGTCGCCCACGGCGAGCACGTTCTGTCTGGGGAAGTACACATACATGTCGCCGTCGGTGTGGGCCGCGTCCGGGATGTATCCGTAGCGGACGCCCGAGTCGAGAGCGCCGGCGGTGTAAAACGTCTTGTTTGGCTGCGCGATCTTCGGCAGGCGTTTGAAGCGGCGCCCGTTCCAGGACCAGGTGACGTCGGTCGTGAGCCAGAGCCGCGTGTTCTCGTGCGCGATGATCGTTTTGCCGGCCGTGCCCAGCTGCTCGTTCAGACCGGTCTGCTCAGGGTGCCAGTGCGTGTTGAAAATCGTGTGAACCGCGCCGGCTCCGGGCAGGCTCCCAACGGCCTTCATCAGCGGGCCGGCACCCGCGGCGGATCCGCCGTCGACGAGCAGGACGCCGCTTGCGCTGGCCTGCGCGACGACGTTCGCTTCTCCGGGAAGTGTGATGACGAACAGGTCGTCGGTCAGGCGTTGAATGCCCGCGGCGGAAGTAAGCGGCTGCGCGGGCGCCTGAGCAAGGCCTCGCAAGGGTGCGCCAAGTACAAGCCCGGCGGCGCCGCCCATGGCGACCTTCAGCATCTGTCTACGCGTGGGACCGCTCTGATCCACCCCGCTCCTTCCGCTGTGGGTGCACGTCCACCCCCGGCCGGCGCCGGCTCGCGAGACGAGCCAACCCGCCTCAATTTTATCCAGTCCAGGCGCCCGATGTACCCATGATCCACTCTAAATAAGACGCCCCGAAAGGGCGCGGGCAGGCCGAAGCACAACCGCGCGCCCGGGGCATAAGGTCGGAGTATTGTTAGCGTTATGAGCCTCAGACGGGCCTTCTGGCTGGGATGCGCGGCAGTTGTCGCACTGACTGCGGTCCCGCTCTCCGCGCACGACTTCTGGCTGGGCGCGTCGAATTGGTTCCCCGAACCCGGCACGCCGTTCGCCATCTCGGCCGGTGTCGGCGAAAAGTTTCCGACGCGCCTGGACTTCAAGACACCGACGAACTGGTTCGACGACTGGCGGATCATCGGGCCTTCCGGCGAAGTGCCGGTTTCGAAGAGGTTCGAACGCCGCGATCTGGCGATGGCGGCGGATGTCACCCTGCCGGGAACGGGCGCGTTCCTGGCCGTCATGCGGGTCGCACCGCGCACGATCGACATGAAGGCGGACGAGTTCAACGACTACCTGAAAGAAGAAGGACTATCGGACGCGTACGCCGAGCGGCTGTCCCTGCGTGAAGGCGACCGCCCCGCACGGGAGCGCTATTCGCGGTACGCGAAGCTCGCGCTGCGCAACGGAGAAGGCAGCGCGGCACACCTGACGCGCGCCGTCGGCGTAAAAGCCGAGCTCGTGCCGGCCGCCGATCCGACGACCCTGCGTTCCGGCGAACAGTTCACGCTGCAGCTGCTCGTGAACGGCAGGCCGGTGCCGAACGCCGCCGTGTACGCGGCAGTCGAAGGCGGTGCGTTCCCACGACAGACCGACGCGAACGGCCGCGCGACCTTCACGATCGATCGCGAGGGCGAATGGCTCGTGAAAGCGGTCCACATGACACGGCTGCCCAAGACATTTCCGCCCGGACCGGACTGGGAGAGCTACTGGATCACGCTCGCGTTCCGGGTCGGACGAAGCTGACCCTTTGGCGAGAGGAGTCTCCATGCGCGCCGTGCTGGTCCTGACGATCGTGTTCGCGCCGGGAGCTGCCTTCGCACAGAGTGCACGGCAGACGCCCGCCGCCTGCGGAGGCGCTGGCCTCGCTGTCGCTGCCGAACGCGACGGTCACGCTGGCGGAAGTGGTCAGCGCGGGCGGGTTCACGGTGCCCGCGAATCCGGCAGGAAGAGGCGGCGGAGGATCGTCCGCCCTGGCGGGCACGCTTGGTCCCGTTCCGGAGGTACCCGGCCGAGTGACGGCGAACACCGCGGGCCTGGGCCTCGGCTACAACGGCGGCCGCGGCATCCCGCCCTTCACCGCGCTGCCGGCGTTCTGCCGCGTCGCCGCGACACTGAAGCCGTCGTCATCCTCCGACATTCGCATGGAAATGTGGATGCCACTCACAGGCTGGAACGGCCACTTCCGCGGTACGAGTCCCAACGGCCTCGGCGGCGTCATCAACTACAACGCCATGGGCGTCGGCTTGAGCGACGGATTCGCTGTCGCCAGCACCGACACGGGGCATCAGGGGGGCGACACAGCCTGGATGCAGAATCCGGAGAAAGTGACCGACTTCGCCGGCCGCGCGATGCACGAGACGACGGTCGTCGGGAAAGCCCTCACCGCCGCTTACTATCGCAGCGCCCCGAAATACTCATACATGATCGAGTGTGGCGGCGGCTCGGCCGCCGCGTTGCACGAAGTCCAGAAATACCCCGCCGATTACAACGGGGTCGTCGTCGGCGGCCACGCCGCGCACCTGACGCGCCAGATCTTTGGACAACTGTGGCTCTGGACCGCCGCCCATCCGAACGGCGTCGCTGTTTTGCCGGCGGCGAAACTGTCCGTCCTTCACGATGCCGTCCTCGCGAAGTGCGACATGCTGGACGGCGTCAGGGACGGGCTCCTCGAGAATCCGCTGCGATGCACGTTCGACCCGAAGGACATCGAGTGCCCGTCCGGGGACGGGCCGGGCTGCCTGACGATGGCGCAGGTCGACGCCGCGCGGAAGATCTACGCCGGACCGACCAATCCGCGGACGCACGAGAAAATCTGGTCGCCGCTCTATCCCGGCAGCGAGCTGGACTGGAGTTTTTTCACCGAGACGCCGGGCCCGATCGGCATCGCGACCAACACGCTGCGCGACGCGGTGCTGAAGGATCCGGCATGGGACTATCGGACCCGGCCGGTCGATTTCGATCGCGACGTCACCCTCGCCGATCGATCCGACATCGCGCGCGTCAACGCGTCGAATCCGGACATCTCGGAGTACGTGCGCCGGGGCGGAAAGCTGATGCTGTCGGGCGGCTGGAACAATGCGCTCGTGCCGGCCGGGGCCGTCCTGGACTATTACAACCGCGTTGAATCCACGATCGGCCGCGAGAACACGCAGCGGGCGGTCCGGCTCTACATGGTGCCAGGGATGATCGAATGCAACGGCGGTCCGGGGACGGACACCTTCGACATGCTCGGTGTCATGCGACGCTGGGTCGAGCGTGGCCAGGCGCCGAAGGACGTGCGCGCGTCTCGCGTCGAGCGCGGGACCGTGGTACGCACACGGCCGCTATGTCCCTATCCGCAAGTCGCAACATACACCGGCAGCGGGAGTACAGACGAAGCGGGAAACTTCGTCTGCAAATGAACATCACTTCGGGATTCGCGTCGTCTCCGGCTTCCCTTTTTCGAGAATCCTGAACAGCAGGACTTTGGTGGGCGTCAGAATGTCGGACTCGGAGATCTCGCCGGGATTCTCCTGTGTCACGTCGCCGACGTGAAACGTCTGCGACGGTTGTCCCTCGACGAACCGCACCTGCGACCCCTCGAGCATCCACGCGAACGAGTACGCCGGGTGCCAGTGCTTCGACTGATGCTGCGGGGCAATCTCCTCGATCGAGATCACGGCTTCCTTCCCGTCGCACCACGAGCCCAGATCGACGCGCTTGAGCTCGGTCACCTTTCCCTGCGCGCGCAGGCCAGGCACGACGCTCGCGCAGACCAGCCCCGCGACAAACGCCGTGACAACGACGACGGCCGTACGACCTCGTACCATGGTGACTCTCCTCGCGGGGGACCCTGTGGACCCCGTGGACCTTGTGGACCTTGTGGACCTGGGGATCCTGTGTGGACCTACGCCTTTAATGCCGTCAGGCGCGAAATTTCGCCTGTCGACAACCGCAGCGAAACCGAAGGCAGCAGATCGACGAGCTGCTCCTTCGTCCTCGCGCTCGCGATAGGAGCGGCAATCGTGGCATCGGCGAGCAGCCACGCGAGCGCCACGGCCGCAACCGTCGTCGTATGGGCGGCGGCGATCTCGTCGAGCGTCCCGAGCATGCCCTGACCAGCCTCGTCGAGATACTTGGCCACCCAGGGCGCACGCGGGCTGTCGACGGCCGTGCCACCGGCCCGGTACTTCCCCGTGAGAAAGCCGCTCGCGAGCGCGAAATACGGCACGCAGGCCAGATGCTCCCGCCGGCAGAGCTCGCGCAGGGCGCCCTCGTAATCCTGACGGTGCGCGAGGTTGTAGTGCGGCTGGACGCCGGAATATGCCGCCAGCCCTTCCTGTCGCGAAATGGCCAGCGCCTCGGACAGGCGAGGCGCCGTATAGTTCGACGCCGCGATATACCGGACCTTCCCCTCCCGGACGAGCGCGTCGAACGCGCGCAGCGTTTCCTCGAGCGGCGTGTTCGGATCATCCGCGTGCGCGAAATACAAATCGATGTACTCGGTGCCGAGGCGCCGCAGCGACGCCTCCGCGCCCGCGCGGATTGTCGCCGCCGACAGCCCCTGCATCGTCGAGAGGCGGCCCACTTTCGTCGCGACGATCATCGCGGCACGGTTGCGGCGCGCAGTTCATCCAGCGGCCGATGATCGTCTCCGACTCGCCGCCGGCGTGGCCGGGCACCCAGGAGGAGTAGGCGTCCGCGGTGTCGATGAAGTTGCCGCCCGCGGCCGCGTACGCATCGAGGACCTCGAAGGATTGCCGCTCGCCGGCCGTCCAGCCAAACACGTTCCCGCCAAGGCAGAGCGGAAACACGTGGAGATCGGTCGCACCAAAACGTCGCGTGGCCGCGTGAGACACCAGCCTTACCTCGCTTCCTTGAGATAGCGATCGAGGAACCGGAGGACGGCGCTGTAGCCGGCGATCTGGTTCGCCTTCTTCGTGAAACCGTGTCCTTCGTCTGGAAAGACAATGTATTCGGCGGGCGCGCCGTTCTTCTTGACGGCGGCCACCACTTCGTCCGACTCGACCTTCAGCACGCGTGGATCGTTTGCGCCCTGCAGCACGAGCAGCGGCGTGTGAATGCGGTCCGCGTGCATGAGCGGTGAGACATCCTCGAGCATTTTCCGGTCCTTCACCGGGTCGCCCAACTCTGTATAGAGCGCCGTTTTCTGGGCTTCCCACCACGCCGGAATGCTCTCGAGCGTGCGGATCCAGTTCGCGACGCCGAACAGATCGACGCCAACCTTGAATTCGTCGGGCTGGAACGCGAGGGCCGCGAGCACCATGTATCCGCCGTAGCTGCCGCCGATGATGCCAATGCGGTCGGTGTCGACATAATCGAGCGATTGCGAGGTACTTTTTCGCATCGACGCAGTCCCAGAGCGGCTCGCGGCCGTGTTTCTTGTCGTCAGCCGCGAAGAACGTCTTGCCGTACCCGGAGCTTCCACGGTTGTTGATGCCGAGCACGGCGTAGCCGTGGTTGACCAGGTACTGAATCGTGGCGCTGTACGCAGGCACCGTCTGGCCACCAGGGCCGCCGTGGACCCAGACAAGCGCCGGCACCTTTCGCGCAGCCGAGGCCTGGTGCGGCTTCCAGATCACATTGGGAATGGTCATGCCGTCGCGCGCCTTGAAGCGAACCGTCTGCGCGTCCACGAGATCGTCCGGATCGATCTGCGCGCCGAGCGCGTGGGTCAGCTGCGTGAGCCGCTTGGTACCCAGATCGAGGACGTAGAGATTGTTGGGAGAGCGGTCGCCACCGATTGACAACGCCACCTTCGTCTCGCTCGCGGCAAACTTCGCGAATCCGACACTGCCGTTTGGAACAGAAACGGGTGGCACCGCGACCCGTGTCGCCGTGTCCACGATCTCGACAACAGGACGGCCATCCTGGTTGGTGACGGTTGCGCGATACTTGCCGTTGCGCGAAAACGTCGCGGACGTCACGTCCCATGACGTCTGCTCGACTGCCTCTATTCGTCCATCGGCCAGCGCATAGCGCTGGAGCGCGGCAAATTCTCCGGCGGCGTCGGTGACGAAATAGAGATGCTTCGAGCCCGGCTCGAACGCCGCGGGCGTGTAATTCGCGGCACCGGAGTGCTTCGAAATGTGCCTGGTCTCTTTCGTGGACGCGTTCCACACGTAGATGTCGCTGTCGTTCGTCGTGTTGACCTTGACGAGCGACACCCACTGCGCGTCGTCCGACACGCTGTCCGGGTAGTATCCATCCTTGTTCTCGAAGAACAGCGCGCGGGCGTAGGTCTTCGCGTCGTAGCGGTAGAGATCGAAGAATTTCGGATCGCGCTCGTTCGAGCTGACGTAAAACGCCGAGCCGTCGCGCGTCCACGACACGAACCCCGCCTTCAGCCTGGCGCCTGCCGTCAGGTCCCGTTCGCGGCCATCAGCGGTGACGACGTAGAGGTGGTCCAGCTCGTTGCCGCCCTGATCGCGGGTGATCAGGATGCGGTCGTCGTGCGGAAAAAAGGACACCGCGTACGTCGAATCCTTCGTCGACCTCGTCACGGGCGTCCAGGGACCGCCGGCCACGGGAATCGTGTAGGCGTTCCAGATCCCGGTCTTGTTCGACGAGAAAAGGACGCGCGATTCGTCGGCCGAAAACGACGCGCCTGAGACAGACGTCGTGCTCAGGAACTGCTCCATCGTGTACTGCTTGAACGGCCGCCGGGATGTCTCTCCGGCAGTCTTCGGGGCAGCTGCCTGACTGAACGCGATGGCCGTCCAGAGAACGGCGTGTCCGAACAGCTTCATAAGGGATGCTCCTTACATACGCGGACGTGGGCAGTATAGGCGAAGCGATTCACTTGCTATAGTCGTGGTGAGATGAAAGACGCTTCCCCGGCACACACGCTTCCTCCGGGACCGCGGGGCTGGCCGGTCCTCGGCATGCTTCCGGCGATCAGGCGCGATCCGGTCGGCGTGTTCATGCGAGGCGCCCTGCGATTCGGCGATGTCGTCTACTTCAGGATCGGTCCGCGGCGCGGATATCTGCTCACGAATCCCGAAGACGTTCGTCACGTGCTCCAGGACAACGCGCGCAATTATCACAAGAGTCCGCTCTACGACAAACTGCGGCTGTTTCTCGGCAACGGGCTGCTGACGAGCGAGGACGATCTCTGGCTGCGCCAGCGGCGAATCGCGCAGCCCGCCTTCCACCGTCAGCGGGTGACGGCGCTGGCCGGCGTCATGGGCGAGGCGGCCCGGGACACCGCAGCCAGATGGCAGCCGTTCGCGGCGGCCGGACAACCGGTGGATGTCGACGAAGAGATGATGCGGCTCACGCGGACCGTCGTCGTCCGCGCTCTGCTCGGCGCGGACCTCGGCCCGTTCACCTCGACGATCGACCAGGCCTGGGCCATCGTCAATCAGCATGTCGGCGAGAGCTTCTGGTCGCTCGGGTTCACCGACGGCTGGCCGACGCAGCGAAACCGCCGATTCCAGGCCGCGCGGGCCGTGCTCCGCGGCGCGGTCGATCACGTCATCACCGAGCGCCGGCGCAACCCGTCCGACAGCGACGATCTGCTGTCCATGCTGATGTCGGCTCGCGACGAGGAAACCGGCGAAGCCATGACCGACGAACAGCTAAGGGTCGAGGTGACGACGTTCCTGCTGGCGGGCCAGGAGACGACGTCGCTCGCGCTGACGTGGACCTGGTATCTGCTGTCCCAGAATCCCCGGGCACGGCAACGGCTGGAGGACGAGCTCGACGCCGTGCTCGACGGCCGCCCGCCCGAGTACCCGGATCTGGCGAACCTGCCGTACTTGCGGATGGTGATCGACGAAGCCATGCGCCTGTACCCGCCGGCGTGGGGTTTCTCGCGGCAGGCGCTGGCCGACGATCGGCTCGGCGGGTTCCAGCTGCCTCGCGGCTGGCTGGCGTTTGTCATTCCGTACGTCCTGCACCGGCTGCCGGCCTTCTGGACGGATCCGGACGCCTTCGATCCCGAACGCTTCTCGCCCGAGCGCAGCGCCGACCGGCCGAAATTCGCGTATATCCCCTTCGGCGCGGGTCCACGCCAGTGCATCGGCAACCAGTTCGCGCTGATTGAGACGCAGCTGATCGTGGCGACGCTCGCGCAGGCGTACCGTCTTCAGCTGGTGCCCCGCCACAGCGCGGAGCCGTGGCCCCTGATCACGCTGCGGCCGCGGTACGGCATGCCCATGATCATCGAGCGCCGGACGCCCGCCCGCCGGCCTTCGCAGCCGCCGGCGGACCCACGCCGTTGAATCGCACGATTGCCATTCGCCTGTTCGGTTTCGTTCCCAACTGTGAGGAGGTTTCGTGACAACGTCAAAGACCTGCCTGGCGGTGATGGCCGTGCTGTGCGCGGCGCCGATCGCCGAGGCGCAACAGCCCATCACGCTGATGGATGCCACCGCGCGGGCGCTGCAACGCAACATCGATATCCGGCTCGAGCGCGAGTCGGTGAGCGTGGCCGAGTTCCGTGAGCTTCGCGCGCAGGGGAGCTACGATTTCCAGCTCAAGGCAGATGCTTCCGAGCGTCATCACCTCGATCCGATCGTGACGCTGTTCTCGGGCGCGCCCGCCGGGGACGTGACGCCGTCCAACACCGACTTCACTTCGTCTGTCTCGCTCACGCGGTTGTTCACGACAGGCACGACCATGGTTGCGTCGGCCTCCGTCAGCCGCGACATGACGAACAGCTTCTTCACGCTGTTCGCCCCGGCGTACCTCACCTCCATCGGTGTGCAGGTGCGTCAGCCGCTGTTGCGCAACCTGGGGACCGACGCGGCTCGCACCCAGATTCGCATCACGGCGCTCGACCGGGAAAAGAGCAACGCAGAACTGCGGCAGCAGGTGCAGAACGTCGTCGCCTCCGTCGAACAGGCGTATTGGACGCTTGTCGCGGCGCGGCGCGAAGAGGAAGTCCGCCGCGACAGCATCGCGCTGGCCGAGCAACAGCGCGCCGACATCCAGGCACGCATCGACGCGCGCACCGCGGCGACACTCGATATTGCCCAGCCGATCGCCGAAGTCGAACGGCGGCGCGGTGATTACCTCGCCGCGCGCGAAAGCGTCATGCGCGCCGAGCGCACGCTCAAGCTCCTCATGACCGACGACCCGGCGGATCCGATCTGGAACCAGACGCTCGAGCCATCCGGGCCGGGCGAGGTCGAACCAAAGACCGTCGACATCCCACGGGCGCTGGCCAACGCGATGACGCATCGCCCGGAGCTCATGTCACTCGGCGCGGATGTGTCCACGGCCGAGGCGCAGGTCGCGCTCGCGAAAGACGCGCTCAAGCCGCAGGTGGATATCGTGGGCGGCTACAACATGCGCGGGCTGGCGGGCACACATAACACGGAGACCGTGGCGTTCCCCGGCGTCATCTCGCCGTTTCCCGAGATCCTCGCCGGCGCCCTCGGGACTTCGTACAACGCCCTGTTCCACCAGCGCTTCATGGACGCCTCCATCGGCGTCTCCGTCGAGGTCCCGCTCGGACGCCGGGCGGCGCACGGCGATCTGGGCATCGCCGAGGCGCAGCAGCGCCAGGCGTCGCTCCAGTTGCTGAAGCTGCGCGACCGGATCGCGGTAGACGTGCTCGACGCGGCCACCGCGCTCGACACCGCGGTCAGCCGGATGCAGTCGGCCCGCTCCGGCCTCGACGCCGCAAATACGCAGCTGATGTCGGAGCAACTGCGCTTCAACGCTGGTGCGAGCACGAGCTTCCTGGTGCTCACGCGTCAGAACGATCTCGAACAGGCGCAGCTCACGGCGATTTCGGCGCGGACGCAGTATCAGCGGGCGCTGACCGAGTTCTCGCGCGCGACCGGCATGTTGCTCACCGAGCGCAATATCACCGTGAAATGAGCACGCAGAGGAAGACGAACTGGAAGGAAGCTCAACGCAGAGATCGCGGAGATCGCAGAGCATAGCAGCTCCGCGATCCCGGCGATCTCCGCCTTGATCGAGGTGGTTGTCAGGCCAGCGCTTTTCCGTACAGCGCGAGCAGACGGCTCCACGCTTTCTCGGCTTGTGGCTCGTTGTAGACGCCCGAATCCGGCGGGCACCAGCCGTGCGCGGCGCCCGTATAGACTTCGATTTCCGCGGGCAGATTCGCCTTGGCGAAGGTCTCCTTGAGGACGTTTTTCTCGTCGGGCGCACGCATGTCGTCGTTCGCGGCGACCGCGATCAGGAACTGCGCCTTCGTCTTCGAGGCCTGCAGGTGCGGACTGTTCGGCATCGTCGTGACGAGTCCGCCGCCATGGAACGAGGCGACCGCGCCGACGCGGTCGGGCACCGCGGCAGACGTGCGGAACGCCATGGGGCCGCCCATGCAGTAGCCCTGCGTGCCGATCTTCCGGTTCTTGGCCACCGACGCCTGCTGGTCCAGCCAGCCGATGAACGCCTTCGCATCCGTCATGTGCGTCGTCTCGTTCAGCGCCTGCGCGAGGGGCAGCAGCGACGGGATCGGGGTTGCGGCGCCGGCGTCCGCGGTCGGGGCCTTCTTGACGCGATAGAAGGGGTTCACCACGAGGACGGAATAGCCGGATTCGGCGAGGCGCTTGCCCATCGTGCGGAACGCCGGCCGAAGCCCGAAGATGTCCGGCCACACCAGCACGCCCGGAGCGGTGCCGCTCGCCGGGTGCACGAAGTAGCAGTCGGCGGTGCCGTCCGGCGTCATGATTGTGACGTCGGATTCAGTCACCGTGACCGCGTTCGCCACCTGCGGCAGCATCATCGCGACGCCCGCGCCCAGCAGCATACCGAACTGCCGCCGTGTCACCAGGCCACGGAACTCGAACTCCTGCCGATCCTTTTCAAAATGATCCTGATCGCACATATTCGCTCCTTGTTGCCGCCTTATCGCGCGGCAGATCCCCACGCGTACCGGGACACTTTATACCGATTTCGACCTCGCGTGGATCTCGTGTCCTCTTCATGACTCGGCGTTAACCACGCATCAGAATCCTTGCCAGCGTCCCCGCCAGTTCCGCGTCCGCGCCGCTGCTGAATGACGACGCCCTCCACGCGACGAAGCCATCGGGCCGGATCAGCGTCGCGCCGGACGGCGTGAACCCGTACGCGCCGCCGATATCGGCAACAGCATCACCGTGGCCCCTGATGTCCGTACCGATACGGTAAGCCTCGAGCTGAAGTCCCGGAAACCGGGACGCCGCCGATCGCGCGGCGTCGATCCAGGCGCTGCCGTCAGGTCCCGCGATCAGCACGAATGCGCCGCGCAGCAGGTCGAGCGTCGAGATGCGCTCCCCTTTTCGCTCGATCCACATATGAGGCGCCCGTGATCCAGGGCGGCCGAGCGACTTGCCCGGATGCTCGTGCGTCTCGGCGCCGCCCTCGTCTTCAGGCCGTGGAGCGATCGCTGCGGAGCGATACAGATAGCCGAGCTCGATATCGAAATCGTCCGCGAGGGGCTGGAAGTCTTTCTTGCCGAGAAATGGCGCCGTCCGGGTGACGTAGCGTGTATAGGCCTGCTCGACGGTGAACGCGCTGGCTGATCGGCGTTCGGCCTCGTAGGTGTCGAGGATCGGCGCGCCGGCGATCCCCTTGAGCACGAGCGCGAGCTTCCATGCGAGGTTGTGGGCGTCGTGAATGCCCGTGTTGCCGCCGTACCCGCCGTTGGGCGGCATCAAGTGCGCCGCGTCACCCGCCAGGAACACACGGCCGTTGCGAAAACGGCGCGCCACATCGGCGGTGGCCCGCCACCGCGCCGTGCCCGTGATCTTCACGGGCAGGCGGTCGTCCCCGGCCGCGTGGCGGACGTGCGCGATGAGCGTGTCTTCGCGGATGTCGTTCGCGGGGCTCGACGCTTCGGGTTTCGACGTGTCGCCGGCCGTGTTGACCACGAGGAACCCGGAGTTCTTGTCCTTGTCCAGGCGGAAAAAGCCGCCGAGGTGCGGGTTGCCGATGTAGATGACGCTGAAGTTCGTGCCTGCCAGCAGCGGTGCGAGCCGGGCCTCGAAATAGATGGTCACCGAGTTGGAGAACACGCCCCGGCCGTCGAACTCGATCCCGGCGAGCTCGCGAATCCTGCTGTGCGCGCCATCGGCGCCGACGAGAAATCGCGAACGAATCGTCCGTTCCTGACCGGTCTCGACGTTCCTGACCGTCGTGTCCACGCCGTCGCCGTCCTGTACGAAGCCGACGACTTCGTGACCGTCGAGGACTCGCGCACCCGCGGCTTCCGCGCGGCGGCGGAGTATCGGCTCGAGCCCGGGCTGCGTGATGAACAGGCGCCGGCAGGGACTGAAGGCATCGACGCCTTCGTTCAGGCCCGGCACGAAACTCGCCAGCACCTTGCCCGCGAGCGTGTCCATGAGGACGATGGAGCCTTCGGGTTCGAACTCCTCGAGCGATCGGGCGCGCACGTCGTCTTCAATGCCCGCCGACCGGAACAACTCGAGCGTCCTCATGTGAAAAAACGCGGCGCGCGGCAGGTGCGATCCGCGCTGCAGGCGCTCCACGGCGAGTGAACTGATGCCGTGCTGGGCCAGGAACATCGCGGTCGACAGCCCGACCAACCCGCCGCCGGCCAACAGGACCGGAACCTCCGTATCGTCGGACGATTTCATAGGGCGCTGTCGAAGGCGAGCGCGAGTCTATACCACTGCCCACGCTTTCTCACAGCATCCGACACGTGGATGTGCTGTCCACCGTGGAGCTGCCGCGGACCGGTGCCGATACTCAGGGCATCGACATGAGCAGGAACCGGCCGTCATACGGAATCCTCGCGAGCCTGATCCTGGCGGCGCTCGGGAGCGGCGTCGTCGTATCCGTCCTGGCACAGGAACCGGCGCCTTCGCCGGAGACGTTTCGGACGGCGGCGCGCTTTTCGGTCGACTCCGACGTGCTGCGCCTCCGGACCGCCGTGGCGTTCGCGGAGCCCCACGCGCGTTTCAACACGTTTTCGTGGGTCCGCATCTACTTTTACGCATTCGACCTCACCGCCGCGGACGTCAGCGGCGTGTCACACGGCACCATAAACGGTCTGGAGCGCCGACGAATGCAGCCGTCTCCCGGCGGACCTGACCTGAACCACTCGCGCGCGGCGCTGCACTTCCTGCTCGACAAGGATTCGAAGCTGTCGAACGCGAGCCTCGAAGTACCCGGCCTGACCTGCACGATCGTCGTCGAGGCTTCGGCAGCGCCAGCGGCTGTTCAGACGTTTCGCTTCGACGGCCGGCAGCTGCAGGTGAAAGCGAAGGGCGCGACGGTCTGCGATTTGACGGCCATCAAGGGCGGGAAGCGTCCCATCAGCTGGGACGTCGACGTGAACATTCCTGCGTTCGCCGGCCGCTGATCGATGTCTGCTGTTGAGCCAGAGGAGCCGCGCTGGCACCTGGATGCCGACGATCCCATAATGGATTACTCGACGCCATGCCACCCCGTGACTCGACCGATATCGATTTCTCGTCCCCGCCTTTCGATCATTTCAAGAACATTGAACGGCTCGGAACCGATCGCAGCGGACGCAGCACGGCCGAGCACGCCAGGCATCACCTCTTTATCGGGCGGGACCGCCGCACGGCGACGAACCAGCTCATCAAGCTGACGTCGAAGCCAGGGCTCATTTATCAGACCAATCTCAGCAACGAAATCGCCACGCTCTCGACGATCAATCAAGAGCTGCCAGCCTCGCGCCATTTTCCCTTCGTGCACGAGCACGGGCGCCTCCCAGATGGCCGCGTTTACCTGGTCATGTCGCTGTTCGACGAGCTCCCTCTGGCGACCGCCATCGGCGCCGAACGGGCACCCGAACGGCTGGTGACCTATCTGCGAACCGCGATCGCGGTCGCTGAGGCATTGATCGAGCTTCACAGCCTGAATATCTTCCACGTCGATCTGAATCCGATGAACATCCTGTCGAAGACCGAAAAAGGCCGGCCGGTCATCCGGATTGTCGACTTCGAATCGTCGTACGAGGCGGCGCGTCATTCGACGGACACGTTCTACAGCCCTCCGACGACCCAGGGTTATTCAGCGCCGGAGGTGTCCCAGAGGGCGCCGGACGCCCGTTCAGATCTGTTCTCGCTGGGCGCGGTGTTCTACACGATGCTGGCCGGCTACGGATGGACGTGGGAATCCGAAGTTGGTACATGCCTCGAAGCGGATCGGGAGATCGAGCCGGACCTCAAGGGGATCCTGCTTCCCGCGGTCGATCCGCTTCCAGACCGCCGCTATCCGTCGGTCCAGGACTTTCACGCACGTCTGGCCGCCTACCTGGAACGAATCTGGCCCGGACGCTCGTGGCAGGCGCGAGATGTAGACTAGGCCCGTGCACCTCCGTCGCCGCCCGAGAGTGCTGACCGGCCTCCTCCTGGCCGTCCTGCTCGCGACCGTGGCAGGCGCGCAGGGCCGCCGGCGCGGCTTCGGCGGATTCTATGGTCCGGCGCCGAAGATGGCCACGCCGCAGGACTTCGACGGCAACTTCCTCTTCTGTCGCGTCCTCTTCCGCAACGCGCCCGACGGCGACGGCGACGGCTGGGGCGTCGACTACCCGAGGGCCGACCTCAACCTGACCTTCCGCCTTTCAGAGCTCACGACAACGACGGTCAGCCGCGAGGCCGAGGAAGGCTATAAGCACGTCGTCGTGCGGTTGACGAGTCCGCTGCTCTATCACTGCCCGTTCGTGATGATGACCGAGCCAGGCGGCGCGTTCTTCGACGAAGCCGAAGCCGCGCAGCTGCACGACTTCCTGCTCAAGGGTGGATTCCTGTGGGTCGACGACTTCTGGGGCGATTACGCGTTCAACCACTGGGCCGGTGAAATCGCCAAGGCGCTTCCCCCGGAGCGATATCCGATTATCGACGTCCCGCTGGAACACACGCTGTTTCACACGCTCTACGACATCCACCGCATTCCGCAGATTCCGTCGATCAATTTCTGGGGCCGGAGCGGACAGACATCAGAGCGCGGGCGCGACAGCGCCGTGCCGCATGTGCGCGCCATCCTGGATGAAGAAGGCGGGCGCATCATGGTGGTGATGACCCATAACACGGACTTCGGCGATGCCTTCGAACGCGAAGGCGACGACCACGCCTACTTCCTGCAGTTCGCGCCGGAAGGGTACGCCTTCGGCGTGAACACGATCATCTATTCGATGACGCACTGATCTCGCCTGGAACCGGCAGCGGAGACGAAGATGACCACGCATCCGAAAGTCGTTGCCAACGTCGTCGGCATCGCACTGGTACTGATCGCAGGCGCCGGCCTCTCCGGCGCACAGGTTCACAAACCGCCCAAGGCCCCACCCTCGCTCCGGCTGTACATCTTCGACTGTGGCGTCATCCACACGATCAACGGCGATCCTTATTCGCTGAAGAAGGAGGAGATGGCCTCGACGGAAATGTCCATTCCGTGCATCCTCGTCGCCCATCCGAAGGGAACCTTGATGTGGGATAACGGCTACATCCCGGATCGGGCGTTCCCTCCCGGAGGAGGCCAGGCCACATCGGGCGTGGTCACGCAGGACAAGCCGCTGCTGCCCCAGTTGGCGGCCATCGGATATGCGCCGGGCGACATCACGTATCTGTCGATGTCCCACTATCACGGCGACCACGTCGCCAACGCGAACGCCTTCGCGGGTGCGACGTGGCTGGTCCGGAAGGTCGAACGCGACCGGATGTTCTCGGACACGCCGATTCCTCGTTCCGACCCGGCCAACTACAGCGAACTGAAGAACAGCAAGACGATCCTGCTCGACAAGGACGAGTGGGACGTGTTTCGGGATGGCACCGTGATCATCAAATCCACCCCCGGCCACACGCCGGGGCATAACGTGCTCTTCCTCAAGCTAAAGAAGACAGGGCCTGTCGTCCTGAGCGGCGACCTCTATCACTACCCGGAAGAGCGCACGCTCAATCGTCTGCCGGTGGCTGACTTCAACAAGGAACAGACGGCGGCTTCACGCGCCGAGCTGGAGACGTTTCTCAAGAAGACCGGCGCCCAGCTCTGGATCGAACACGACATCATCGCGAACGCGAAGCTGAAAAAGGCGCCGGCGTTCTACGACTAGACTGCGCTCCTCCCGAGGGGGCGCGGATTTCTTCACGGCGCGCGGGGATGTTTCCGCGCACTTCTCGAGCACGACCCGTGTGCTCGGGCGTTTCAGGAAGCAAACCACGGGCCCACGTTCGATATTTCCTCACTGGCACATCCGTTGCGAAGCCCGGCGGCGGGGGCGAAATGGATCTGCTGCGGGCCGTCGAAAATAGCGGGTTCGGGATCTGGGTACGCGAGTCGGGTTCGGTGTGGTCCTACCCGACCATCATCTTCCTGCACGCAGTCGGTCTCACCTTCGTCGCCGGCGTGAATGCGGCGATGGACCTCAGGCTCCTCGGATTCGCGCCACGGCTCCCGGTCACGTCCATGGCAGGACTGTTCCCGGTGATGTGGGTTGGCTTCTGGATCAACGCGCTGTCGGGTCTCGCGCTGCTGATAGCCGACGCCTCGACGATGATGGTCAGCTGGGTGTTCTGGGTGAAGATGGCCGCCATCGCGCTGGCGGTCGTGAACTTGATCGTCATCCGGCGGCTGATGTTCGTCGATGTTCCCGAGTCCGGGATCGCGCGGGACATCGTTCCGGTGCGCGTGAAGATGCTCGCCGGCACCTCGCTGTTCTTCTGGACAGCTGCCTTGACGGCCGGCCGGCTGACGGCCTACCTCGGAGCCGGCGCCCTCGCCAAAGGGAGCCACTGACGTGATGCCTTGGGTCGAAACGTTCGCCCGCTATCTGCACGGAACGCGTCTCAGCTGGGCCGTCGCCGGCGGCTACCTGTGGATCTGGCCGCTTTGCGAGACGCTGCACTTCATCGGCATGGGACTGCTGGTCGGCATTGTCGGCGTGCTCGATCTGCGGATGCTGGGCATCGGCAAGCGGCTCGTTCCCGGACCATTCGAACGGCTCATCCCGTGGGCGATCGGCGGGTTCCTGATCAATCTCGTGACCGGCTTCCTGTTCTTCACGGGCGATCCCTTCCAGTACATTCACAACACCGTGTTCTGGCTGAAGTTGCTGTTCATCCTGCTCGCCGGGATCAACGCGCTGCTGTTCTACGCCACCGGCATCGCCCGCCGGGTGGACGTCCTTGGCCCCGGCGACGATGCGCCATGGAGCGCGAAGGTGATCGCGGCGACGTCCCTGGCGCTGTGGATTGGCGTGATCTATTGGGGTCGGATGCTGCCGTTTCTCGGTGGCGCTTTCTAGCGCGGCGCTCAACAACCCGAAAAAATCCCCGACAACCGGGCAATTGTCCTCACCGCGCCCGGCAGCGTGAACGCCAGGCCCTCGTACTTCACTGGATTTCCGACGCATCGCGACGGCACGGGCATTGCCTCGTCTGTCAACGTGATCGATTTCAGCGCCGGCACGTTACTCAGGCACGTCAGGGAGGGTGCGGTCATGCGCTCGAGCTTTTCGTGGATGCTGGCAGCGGCGATCGCCTGGTCAGGCGCGACGGCGATGGCAGGCGGCCAGCGGACGACCGACACCAGGATCCCATCACTGCTCAGGCCCTCGCTGGCCGGCAGCGACAACTTCAACGCGTACTGCGCGCCGTGCCACGGGCGCACCGGGACCGGTGATGGCCCGGTGGCGCAGGCGCTCACAACGCGACCGGCCGATCTGACGACACTGGCCGTTCGCAACGACGGCGTGTTTCCCAGCAGGAGCGTGCGCGAATTCGTGACGCATGGGAATCCCGCCATTGCCGCGCACGGATCGAGCGACATGCCGATCTGGGGGCCGACATTCCGCTCGCTCGAGCCCTCGGACACACTCGTCGCGACTCGCATTGCGAACATCGTGGCTTACCTGGAGTCCATCCAGCAGGAGCGGAAGTGAGGGCACCATGAAAGCTGTTGTCTTCTACGCGACCCGTGAAGGCCAGGCCCGCCGCGTCGCCGAGCGCGTCGCGGCGGATCTTCGCGCCCGGCAAACGGGCGTGGATGTGTTCGACGTCAAAAACCTCCAGTCGGGGATCGACTGGACACCGTACGACTTCGCGTGTGTGGTCGCATCAGTACACGCCGGCCGGCACGAGCGCGAAATGGTCCGCTTCGTCAAAAGGTGTCGGAACGAGCTCCAGCGGGTGGGCGCGGTCTTCCTCTCGCTCACGCTGTCGGAGGCCGGCGCCGAGGATCCGGCCAAGCCGCGGGCACTACGCGAACAGAGCCGTGCCGACGTTCAACGGATGATCGATGGCTTTATCGCCGACACCGGATGGCGGCCCGAACGGATTCTGCCCGTCGCCGGGGCGCTCGCCTACAGCAAGTACAACGTTCTCATCAGATTTGTGATGAAACGGATTGCACGAAAGGCCGGCGCGCCGACGGACACCTCGCGCGATTACGAGTTCACCGACTGGGCGGCGATCGATCGGTTCGTGGCCGAGTCTGTCACGCATCCGCCGGCACCGGGTGTTCTTCAGAGCAGCCCATGAACCTGATTTCTTCGTTGATGGAATTGCGACGCGAACCCATTGTTCCAAGGAGATACGCCGATGGCCACAGTCAAAGTCTCGGATCACTTCACGGCGCCGATCGAAAAAGTCTTCCGCTACTTCTCCGATGTCGAACACGCGCCCGCACATGTCTCGGGCATCAAACGAATCGACATGTTGACCACCGGCCCCATCGGGTTGGGAAGCCGCTGGCGTGAGACCCGGGAGACGCTCGACGTGACGGACAGCGCTGAGATGGAGGTCACCTCGTTCGAACGAAATCGAACATATACGATTACCCATCACAAGGGGGGCGTCCGAATCGACACGTTGTTCTGGTTTGAACCCTCGGAGAAGGACGGGACGACGGTCAGTGTCGAGTTCGAGATCGATACGGGCGGGCTGCCGCCAGGCATTCTGGCGCCGCTCAACTGGGCGATCGCGGGAAAGGTCCGGGAAGTGCTGGGCCACGACCTCGCGGATTTGAAGAAATCCCTCGAACTTGGCGTGCCCTAGAGAGCGTCTCGTCGAAAGTCAGCGCGTCAGAGTTGTTTCGGGGCTCGGCGGAGCGGGAGCAGCGCGCGAAGCCGTGGCTCGCGCAAGAAGATGCCAAGCCAGGCGAGCAGACACGTCGTCAGCGGCACGAGGGCCGGGTACGGCTCTCCGATTCGGACGTAGGACGCGATGGCGCCGCCGAGGTACCCCGTGAGCAGGACGGTCCCGAGCACGGCCGTCTGTGGAATCAGGTACAGCGCGACGCACACGAGCTGGACGATCCCGATGCCGTTGATCGCCCCGGGCGCGTAGCCGATCCTTCCCCACTCCGAGACGTACCACGCGTTGTGCGTCAGCTTCCAGCGCGCGCTCGACAGCAGGATGAACACGGGAACGACGGTGACCAGGCGACCCGTCCAGGTGATCCACGTATTGAATCGCGTTGTCGCCATCACCGATCCTTCGTCGCCTTCATGTCGCCTTCCACGATGTGGAAGATGAGATGGTCCGGAAAGAAATCGAGCCTGACGCCCATCACCGCAAACGTCGTCTCGGACAGGGCGACCATTTCCTGCTTGTCCTTGCCGCCGATATCCATCGACAGCGTGTCGCCCGTCAGCGTGACGTTGAAGTGCGAGACCTGATTCGGATCGTCCGGGGCCTTGAACGTATAGCTGCCCACGTGCTTCGACAGGATCTCGGGCGCGACCTTGACCGCGAGCTTTTTCTCGTCTGACGCCTTGCCGACCAGGTGCGCGGCGTCCTTCTCGTTTTCGTTGCAGACGTATTCGAGCATCTCGGTGTCGGCGACGATTTCGGCGTGAACCGGCACCGTGAATGCCCGCTTGTAGATCTGCGGATCGTCGAACCGCACCTCGATGTCGAGCCGGCCAAAGCTGCCGCGCTTGATCCGCTCGGTTGTCTTGAGGGCTTCCGTATGCGGATGGCCGCCGTAGTCGAGCCACGTCGTCTCGTTGAAGCCGATGCTGTCAATCACCAGCGTGTCCCCTTCCCAGCGTCCGACCGAGTAGCCCATGAAGCTCGGATTGGGATCCGTGGGAAGGTGACGCCCGTCCATGAAGATCTGCCTGAACAACGAGGCCTTCATACAACATCGCCATCATGGACGGCGTCTGGATGATGCGGACCCAGCTGTTGGGCGCGAAAAACTGCCTGGGCCCTGGCGGCAGGCAGCGATAGGTCGACGGGTCGTCTTTGCCGAGATCTTCCATGCGCTGCTTGTAGAGGGCGACCGCCGCGGGATCGATTTCGTCCGGCTTCAGGTCGACGCTGACATTGCTGGTGTAGGGATCGGCGTCGAAGCGCCACAGGCCGGAGAGATCCGGTGCGCCGGCCAGCGCGCGGCGCCGGGGCCGCCAGATCCGGCTTGCCCTCCTTGGTACGGGGAATGCCGGCCGTCGGCTGTTTCAGCCATTGGGCGTCGACCGCCGGCGCCATCAGTAACAGCAGGACTGCCGCAGCCGGCCCAACGAGAGAAACACGTGACATCGGCGACACTCCTTTCGGTCAGCGTGTCAGCAGCTTTGCCGTCCACCACAGGAACCCCGCGGGGTCCTTCACGATCGCGGACCGGTACCCGTAGGGAATATCCTGCGGCGGACGAACCACCGTGCCCCCCGCCGCAAGCGCCTTAGCATACGCCGTCTCGACGTCGTCCACGCGCACGAAGAATCCCCCGGCAGGGATCCCCTCCCGGCTCTCCGGTTCTCCCATCTCGATCACCGCATCGCCGATGCGGACGGAGGCGTGCATGACACGGCCCGCATGTTCCATCACCGCGAGTTCCTCCGCCCCGAACGCCGCCTTCAGAAACGCGATGTATTTTCGTGCGCCT
Organism: uncultured Acidobacteriota bacterium; assembly: GCA_963729215.1. Taxonomy (GTDB): domain Bacteria; phylum Acidobacteriota; class Vicinamibacteria; order Vicinamibacterales; family CAVVIG01; genus CAVQJU01. The sequence continues at coordinate 254,170 of CAVSND010000006.1, forward strand.
GCCGGGTGCAGGTACGGCATCACGGATCCCGAATCCGCAGCAGGGTCTTCGGCACCTCTGCCGGATGAGAGGCGTGTGGCGATGTACCAGTAGTTACCGAACGCATCCTCGACAAACGCCGACCGTTCTCCGTACGGCCGATCGGCGGGCTCGCCCATGGCGCCCATGAGCGTCGTCGCACCAGCCTCGAGCGCGCGACGGTAGGCCGCGTCACAATCGTCCACGAACACGTGAAACGCTCCGGGCAGATTGCCGTGTTCCGCCGCCGACCCGCCGCCAATCATCAGCAGGGAGTCGCCGGTCTTTACCTCGGCGTAGAAGCCGTAGGCGTTCTCGGTCGTGTCTCGCCGCACTTCTTCGGCGTCGAACGTGCGTTTCAGGAACTCGACCAGCTCGGGCGCCCGCTCGTGAATGATGAACGGCGACACGGTACGGAACGCCGCACGAATCTCTGTCGCAGCACTCGTCGACATGGAAATCCTCCCTTGCAGCTCGGTCTTTAATCGCTTCTTGAAGTCCGGCGACGGGAGGTGGCGCAACACATCGGCCACCTCGGCCAGCGCCTGGAGCCCCGGCTGGACATTCGCCGGCGCCGCTCCCGAGAACCCCGACTCGATGAGCTGATCCAGCTGCTCCGACAGCGGGTGTTCAGCCATGGGCGCCCTCCAGTTGAGCCCGCAGGTTTTCGATGGCCCGAAGCTGAAGCTGTTTCACGGCGCCCTCGCTCCGCCCCAACACCTGGGCAATCTCCTTGATGCTCTTCTGCTCCACGAATCGCAGGCGAATCACGCGGGCCTGCGCGTCCGGAAGCCGGTCCACCAGCTGAAACAGGATGACGTGGCGCTCGATCTCCTGCGGAACGACGCGCTCGAGCTCGTCAACCGGTTGCCCCGACTCGCGGCCCGAGCGCTTGTAGTGGTCCGCAACGGCACGCGAGGCAATCCGCAGCAGCCATGCCACAAAGGGCGCGCCCCGCCACTCGAACCGGCCCAGGCCGGCCAGCGCCTCGCGGAACACATCCGCGGTCAGGTCTTCGGCTTCATGCCGCCCTCGCACCCGGCGCGCGATGTAGGCGTAGACGCGATAGAAATTCTCCTCGTACAGCTCGCCGAAACGCGAAGGATCGCGTTGCGCCTCCTCGATGCGCAGCCGGTCGTCGGCGCCTGGTGTCATGCCTGCGTTGGTGCTCTCTTGACTAATCCGCGGAAGGGGTCAAAACGTTACGGTGACGAGAAGAGAACGCGGAGACGGTTTTAACACAGAGATCGCGGAGGTCGCGGAGATATACATCCGCGCCGACGGGCGAACCGTCCGTCGCCGACGTCAGATAAGGGCTCGCCGCCGTCAGCTGATAGTTCCCGCCGGCGATGTCCGCGAAGCCCACCGCGGCGACGTTCGCCGGAAAGAAATTGTCCGTCGGGTAGGTCGCGGCATGCCCCGCCGTAAATACGTTGCGCCGGAAGATCGAGCATGGATAGTGCTGGGTGATCGTGCCGTTGCCGGCCGCCGTTCCGCTGCCTTTGATGGCCCAGATGTTGCCGGGAACGATGTTGTTGGTGAAAGACACTCCGAGCGCCGCGGGGCCGTCCGCGAACACAACCGACGTGCCGTCCGTGAAGACCGTGTTGTGATCAACCGTGATGCCATCGCCGCCATACGTGAGCAGCATCGCACAGGGAAACACCTTCCATCCGACCTCGCTCAGCAGGTCACAACTGCCCTGGCTGAGGACATCGGCGGCGGTGATATCACCGCTCAACTGGTCCCCGCCGCACAGCGGGTAACAGGCAGAGTCATCACCCGCGAGGAGGCGACCTTATGCGGCCGCCCTTGGGTGACTGAGGTATTCCGTCAGCTGGATCCAGCTGTCCAATTGACCTGGCATGCCGACGACGGCGACCGCGTTACTGCGAATCAAACTCTGTTTGAGATCGCAGGCCTGGCCCGGCCCGTTCTCACGGGTGAGCGCACTGCGCTCAACTTCCTCCAGCTCCTTTCCGCAACGGCAACCGCCACTCGCCGCTATGTAGATGCGATTGTGGGAACCCGCTGCGCAATTCTGGATACGCGAAAGACGGTCCCAGGACTACGGACGGCGCAGAAATACGCGGTTTTGTGCGGCGGCGGCCAGAACTACCGCATCGGGCTCTTTGACCAGGTGTTGATCAAGGAAAACCACATCGCCGCAGCCGGCTCCCTGACGGCCGCAGTGGCAGCAGCCCGCCGCGCAGCCGGTTCACGCAAAGTCGAAGTGGACGTGGAAGTGGAAACGATGGAGGAGTTTGAGGAGGCGTTGCGCGCAGGCCCGGACATCATCATGCTCGACGAGTTCAGCCTGGCCGACATGAGAGCCGCGGTAGCGCTGAACAACTCTAAAGGCCATCGGGTCACAGTCGAAGCATCGGGCAGCGTAACGCTCGAGACCGTCCGCAGCGTCGCAGAAACCGGGGTTGACTACATCTCAATCGGTGGCATTACCAAACACGTCCGCGCTGTGGAACTGTCAATGCGGTTGGCGTTCGCCTCTTAGGCAACAGCCGACTTCAACACCCGCTGAGGCTGCGCCACCCCGTACCCCTGGGCGTAATCCACCCGAAGCTGGTGAGCATCTGAATGATCTCAACGTTCTCGGCAAACTCCGCAATGCTCTGCTTGCCCGTGAGATGCTCGATCTCGTTGATCGACCGCACCATCTCCCGATCGATCGGATCGCGCAGAATCTCTCGCACAAAGCTGCCGTCGATCTTCAGGAAATCGACCGGGAAGTGCTTCAGATAGCCGAACGATGGCAACCCCGTTCCGAAATCATCCAGCGCACACTTGCACCCCAGCTCCTTGAGCGCCTGAATGAAGCGGTTCGCCTGCGAGAAGCTCGCCACCGCCGCCGTCTCGGTGATCTCGAAGCGAATCTTCGAAGCATCCAACCCACTGCGGTGAAACCGAACGATGACAAACGGCAGCAACTTGTCATCGCCCAAACTCTGACCCGACAGGTTGATGGAGCACATCATCAGCTTCTCGCGCTCATCGGCTGAGTTCGGATGTCGTTCGACCAAGAACTTCCGTACTCATTAGGCTAGAGGGAGTGGTGGGGCACCGTAGTCGCGTGTGGCCCTAGTATCCGTCAGTTCGGGCAGCAGGCGGGAGGCAAGAGAACTCGGAGACGGTTTTAACACAGAGATCGCGGAGATCGCAGAGATCTTGTACCTCAGCGATCTCCGCGATCTCTGCGTTGATAGTCGTCTCTGTGTTCTCCGCTAGGGAGTGAGCGGCACCAGGCGCAGGATGGCCGTGACGTCCGCGCCGACGGGCGAACCGTCGGTCGCCGACGTCAGATAGGGGCTCGCCGCCGTCAGCTGATAGCTCCCGCCCGCGATATCCGCGAAGCCGACCGCAGCGACGTTCGCCGGAAAGAAATTGTCCGTCGGGTAGGTCGCGGCATGCCCCGCCGTAAATACGTTGCGCCGGAAGATCGAGCCTGGATAGTAATTGGCGATCGTGCCGTTGCCCGCCGCCGTTCCGCTGCCTTTGATGGCCCAGATGTTGTCGGGAACGATGTTGTTGGTGAAGGACACCCCGAGCGCCGCGACGCCGTCGGCGAACACCACCGACGTGCCGTCCGTGAAGACCGTGTTGTGGTCGACGGTGATGCCATCGCCGCCATACGTGAGCAGCAACGCCCCGGTGCCGCCGTAGCTGGCCTGGCTGACATCAAGGAACAGGTTGTTGCGAATCGTGATGGCGTTCGTCATCAGGCTCGAGTGCTCAGTGTCCAGACCGAGTATGTTGAACACTGCCGAGACGTGCCGCACGATGTTGTTGGTGAACTGCACCTGCTGGACGACGCTCCAGGGAGAGTTACCGTCCTGATTGCGCGGCGTGAGCACGATGGCAAAGCCGGGCTGCGCTGCGGCCCAGTGGTTTTCGATCAGGTTACCGTCGATGGTGACGCGTTGCGCGTTCTTCAGCTCGATCAGGTTCTTGACCGTCCACGCCTGACCGCGCCACGAGAGCGGCCTCGAAATGTAGTTCTGCCGGATGGTGATATCCGACGGCACGAGGTTGGCGATGTACGGATCCGCGCCTCCGAACATGATGTTTTCGCCGGACGCCTCGAGATAGTTGTTGGCGATCAGGTACGGACCGGGTCCGTTCGATCCCATGATCGCCTGCGCATCCGACTGGGACGATTTGATGTTCGAGATATACGAATTGACGACTGTCGTCGTGGCGGAGTTGAGCGCGATCCCCCGCTTCTGTCCGTTCACCGGATCGCCGTGGATGTAGCAGCGGTCGACGATCAAATCGTGCGCGACGGTCGCGAGCGACGTCTGGGTCGAGTCCTGGGCGCCCAGCTTGATGATGTCCGTGTTCGCGTAGGTGTTCACGACTTCCAGGAACTGCAGCCGGTAGTGATGGGCCCCGGGGGCGGTCACGAACGCGGACATGCCGGCGAACCCGCCCTGTACCTTCGCCAGCCGCGCCGCGTCCTGCGGGTGGATGCGCACGCCGTCGGCGGGCAGCAGGGAGTCGGACGTCGCCGAGCGGATGGTGATGTAGCTGCTGCCGCTCTTGGCCGGCAGCACGAAGCTGCCGGCGTAGACGGCGCCCGCCGCGAGCGTAATCGTATCGCCCGACTTGGCGGCGTCGATGGCCGCCTGAAGGTTCCCTCCGGCCGGCACCGCGATGACGCTGCCCCCCGTCGTCGAGCCGGTCGCAAGTGTCATCGAGTCGAAGTTGCCGACGGCATTGACGCCGCTCGTATCCATGACGAGGCGCGCCGTCTGCACGCCCGCGCTCAGCGTGACCGTCGTGCTGATCGTCTGCCAGTTCTGCCACCCGCCGGTGTTCGGCACGGTCAGGCGCCCGGTCACGTCGGTGCCGTTCAGCGTGAGGTGGAACGTGCCGCCCTGGCCTAGGGACGCCACGCGAAATGAAGCCGTATAGCTGCCGGACGCGGCGACACTGACGGTGTAGTTCAGCCATTCACCGGCGGACACCCACCCCACGACGTAGCCGCCGCCTCCTGCAAGCGCCGCGAGATCGACATCGGTGGACCGGAGTACGCCGCCGGCGTTTCCGCTGGTCGTGTCGTGATAGCTGACGCCTTCGCCGCCGTTGTCGAAGTTTTCCAGCTGAATGGTGCCGGGAATCGGCGCGGGCGCGCCCGAGAACGGCGTGGATGTCGATGCGCCGCCCTTGAAGATCCGCGTCGCGTCATTCACGGCCTGTCCGGGGGACGCAGACAGATACGCGGACGGACTCAGGACGATTTCGTCGAGCTGCACGCCGTCCTCGCGCGCCTGGATCCGGAGCGTGTGCGTGCCCGTCGAAGCAAACGAGACGGTGGCCTGTTGCGTGAGCCAGTACGCGCCGCCGACCCAGCCCCAGCCCGAGAGGGCGCAACCGTCACACGTTTGCAGGTTCTCGGCCAGGGCGCTCGTCGTGCCGATGCGGTAAATTCCGCTGCCTTGAGAATCAATCGCGTCGGACAACTGCACGAACACCGAGTCGTTCAATTTCGAGTTGCCGCCCGCGCGAAGCCGGAGCCAGATGCGGTAGGGCGTATTCGCGGGAGCGGTGAAGGTGAATTCGAAGTAATGGCCTGGCCATGCGAACGGCGCATTCGGATCCGCCCATCCGTTATCGACGCTGGTCATCAGCTGCCCGCCGGCCGTGGTGGCATCACTCGCGCGCGACCAGTTCCCGTGAAGGTTCGCCGCATCGGAGGCGTACAACACGATTTCCGCTGCCGCCGCGGACGGACGCGCGCCCGCCAGCATGACAGCGATCCAGACACACGTCCCCGCAACACACTTACGCATCTCTGATCCTCGCTCGCTTGTGATTCGAGGAACTATCGGCACAGCAAAGTCGACGCCGCACCGATGACGTGTCAGGTTGCGGGGAATGTGCACAGAGAAATGGCGCGACGGCAGAGCTGGCATTTTTGCCGCGACGTTTTCGATGTAGAAGTTACGTACCTGTAGGGCAGCTTCTTGGCGCGAATAGTCGGGCGCGGAGGCTTCAGAATCCACTAGGGAAGAGCTGGCATGGCGGCACGTCGTCCTCGAAAATGTCCGTCGAAGCGACATTCCCCGCCAGGGGAGTCGAGTGGTACCATCGCAGGCCACCTGGACAGTAGTCTGCTGCACCCCTTGCCATGCCGTCGCTGAAGCCCCGCCTCGCGCACTGGCTGCTGTGGTGCGCGATCGCCGTTCACGTTCCGATCGCTCTCGTCGCCACCCGCCACGCCCCGGAGGCCGGTTACGACTTCGACAACTTCTACAAGATCGCGACCCAGCCAGGCCGTCCGTACGTGGACGTCCCGGTCGAGTTTCCGGTGGGGACCGTGCAGGTCTTTCGGACGCTCGGTTCCACCTTTCCCGATCGCGGGCGATTCGGTGTCTCCCTCGTGATCATCAGCGCCGTCGCGGACGTGGCGATCGTCGGCGCCTTGTACTGGGGCTGGGGAATCGCGGCGGCCGCCGGCTATGCGCTCGTCGTCATCCCGCTCCTCGATCTGTTCCTGCTCCGGACCGACTTGTGGTCGACCGCGATCGCGACGATCGCCGTCGCCGCGTGGCGCCGCGAGCGCCGTGTGCTTTCCGCGCTCGGATTCGCGGCCGGCGCTGCCTTCAAGTTATGGCCGCTGCTGTTTCTGCCGCTCCTGCTCGTGCCGTCCCGGGGCCGCTTGCGCGTCGCGCCGCTGGTGGCAGCGATGGCGGGCGGCCTGGTCGTTCTCGGCGGCTGGCTGCTCGTCGCCGGGACCACCGGCCTCTACCAGGTGCTGACGTTTCGCGGCGCGCGGGGCTGGGAAATCGAGAGCACGGTGGGCGCCGTCTGGATGCTGATCGACCAGAGCACGATGCGGATCGAGGCGGGAGCGTGGCGGATCGGTTCGACGAGCGGTCCGATCTCGATCCTGCTCTTTGCTCTCGGTGGGATGGCAGCGCTCTGGATGATCTGGCGGGGGGCGCGAAGCGGCCACGTGGGCGCGGGATGGGCCGGCGGCATCAGCTCGTTGCTCGTGCTGTCGGCGCTCCTGTCGCCTCAGGTACTCGGCATGGCTGGCGCCGGCGAGCGGGGTGGCGTGGGTCGAGGGAGACAGACGCGTCGCCATCCAGACCGCGCTCGCGGTGTTCATGACCAATCTGGTCTGGAAGGCCTTCAATCCGCTGATACACCACGCGATGAATCCGCTCATGATCCTGCTCGCGCGCAACGTTCTGCTCGTCGTTCTCGCGCTCGATGCGGCACGGCTCGTCATGTCGGCGCCGCCGGTATCGGAACCCGACGAGAACCGCGTTACTTCAAACGTGCACGGCGCCTGAGGCGCGCTTCAGCGATCACCTGACCCCGGCCGCGGGTTGGGCCGCCGGCGCGGGCGCCGCGGGTTGCGCGGCTGCGGGGCCGAGTTGCTCCGGCGTGAGCGCATTGGCCGGCAGCGTGTCCGACAACCCCTTGAACACGAAGCGCTGCGCCCGCGCGCCGGGAGCGACTTCGCCTGTATAGAGGTTGCCCTTGGAATCGATCGCCAGGTGATGCAGCCCCTGGAAATCTCCCGGCTTGTCGCTTCGCTGTCCGAATTGATAGAGAACCTGGAGGCTCTTTCGATCCAGTACGGCAATGTGCGAATTGCCGTAGTCGGCGACGTACAGGAACTGCTGCTGGGCATCCGGCGAGAACGCAAGGCCGGCGGCGGACTGAGGCGAGGGGCCCGATCGGTTGATGAACGTCTGCGTCACGAACTTGCCTTCCGGCGTGAACACCTGCACCCGGCGGTTCGGACGATCCGCCACGTAGACGAGCGCATCGTTCGACACCTTGACGGCATGCACCGGTCCGCCAAACTGCGGCGAGCCCTGGCCCTCGACGTCAAGAACCGGCGCGGCGCCGCGGCCGCCGCCGGTTGCGCCACCGCCTCGGGCGGCTCCGCGTCCGGCGGGCACGGCATCAATGGGTTCGTTTCCGAACGCCCCCCACATCCGCTTGAATGCGCCCGTGTCGGCGTCAAAGACGATGACTCGGCGATTGCCGTAGCCGTCGGCGACGAACGCCTCGTTCGTTTTCGGATACACGAAGACGTCAGCGGATTGATGGACGCTCTTCGTATCCTTGTTGCCGCCGCTGACAGTTCGGCCGCCGATCTGCAGCAGAAACTTCCCCTTGTTGTCGAACTTGAGGAGCATGTCGTCGTCGAGGTTGCGCAGCGACGGCGCGACCGGCGCGCTGCCGCCGATCCACACGTGGTCGCGATAGTCCACCGCGATGCCATGCTCGCTGTCCGGCCAGTCGTACCCCGTGCCGGGACCACCCCACGCGTTCACGAACTTCCCGCTCGCGTCGAATTCAAGCACCGGCGGCGCGGCGTGGCTTCTCCGGTCCTCGGGAATGGTGTTCGGGCGATGCAGGAGCCATACGTGGTCGCGGCGATCCACTGCGACCGACGCGACGTGACCGAGGGTCCAGTTGTTCGGGATCTTCGGCCACGACGGATCCGCCTCGAAAACGGGCACGCGCGCCGCCTTCTTCGGCGGCTGCGCAGCGTGTCCCGACGCGGCGCCGATGTACCCGAAACACGCCGCGCCGATCACGAGCGTGGCGATGTGAGATCGCTGCCAGCGTTTCCATCGACCGGGCGTGATTCGCATCAGTATCTCCATCAGATGTCATGCCGGCCGCACCCCTGCGGGCCAGCGGGCGAAAACAGCCTCAACGCGCTCAAAGCACGTGGATTATCGGCGGCGTGGCACATCCGCAGCGGCTCCATTTGTCATCAATTGTCATCGGGTCCTCCCGGAGTACGCGTCGTGTGAGTTCCCCGTATAATCCGGCCTGCCTCGAGGGGGAGGGTCCGTGTCCAGCACGTCACGCCGCCCGTCGCCGCAGCGTCTGCTCGTGCGCGCGGTTGCCGGCCTGCTCGTCTCTTCTGTTTGTGGCACGGCTGCGTGTTCGTCCGGCTCGGCGGCGCCCCGCGTGCAGGAACTGACGCTGTGGTCAGGTATCGCCGCCAGCTTCTCGGAGGATCTCGTTCAACATTTCAACGCCGCGTTGCCTCAGACGCATATGCGGCTGCAGGTGTCGCCGGGCGGGATCCGGGTGGTCTCGGACGTGGACGCGGGCAGGGGGGACCTTGGGCTGGCGCAGTCCGATGTCGTCTACCTCGCGTACCGCCGTGGAATCGAACTCAATCGCTACCCGCACAAGAACCTTCGCGCCATCGCGGTGCTGTGGGTCAACAACATCTATGTGCTGGTCAGGCGTGACAGTCCACTGGCACTCGATCAAGGACCTGAAAGGCCGGCGCGTCGGCATCATCATGCCCGGCACGGCCGGCGAATTCTCGACACGGACCGTCCTGAGCGCGTACGGCATGAGCTACTCCGACGTGGATGTCCAGCACGAGCCGACCAATCAAATCGTGCCGAAGCTGGGCCGGGGCGAGCTCGACGCCGTCTTCACCGCGAACCCGGTCATGCCGGCAGTCGCAGTCGAGGTCAATCAGACCGTCCCGCTTCGGCTGTTACAGATCGAGCCAGGCGTGATCAAGGGGCTGCGCGGCAGCTACCCGTTTCTCCGGCCGGTGATCGTGCCGGCGGACGAGCTGCCCGGCCAGGCCGGGCCCGTCGAGACGCTTGGCGCGGAATGGCTGCTCGTTTGCCGGAGCGGTCTGTCCGAAGACCTCGTTTACCAGCTGACGAAAGAGTTCCTGGCGCAATTGCCGGACCTGGCGACGTCGCATGGCGAAGCGGCGCTCATTGATCCCGACCAAGCGCCCGCTACCCCCATTCCGCTGCATCCGGGGGCGGCCCGGTATTACCGCGAACGCGAGGTCCTGAAATGATGGGATCCGAGCCTGCGGCTGCGGCGGCCAGCCTGAACCGGCTGCAGGCGGCGGCTCGATCCGTGACCGGATGGGTACGCCGCCACCACGCCCTCGGCGGCAGGCCGGTCACCGAGGGCACGGTCCGACTGCCGACGGTCATGACGTTCGTCGTCGCCATGTTCGTCGCGACGATGGCGCTCGTGCTGGTGGGGTACGTGGCCACGCGCGAGTGGCGGAGCGGGACGAACCTGCTGCTCGAGCGCAGGGCGAACGAGGCGCTGGCGCTTGTCCGGGCGACGGTCAGAGCCGACATGAAGGGCGCCTGGATCACCGCCATCGTGCCCTTCAACACGACGATGCTCGACGAGGACCCGCCGTACAACCTGTTCCAGGTGTCCGCGAAGGCATTCGCGCAATACCCGTATCCCGAATCGTTCATCCTCTGGAAGGGCGGCACTCCGGGGGCCGGCGTCACCTACGCCTTCAATCGCGCGGATCGTCCACCACCCTGGGATACACAGCCATCTTCCGACGATCCGTTTCCCGTTGTCCTCGAGCGCGAGCCGGCGGCGCTCAAAGACCTCGTAGCCGCCGTTCGAGAACGCGCGACGGCCGCGTCGCCATTCCTCGTCCTGGAGCGGCCCATCAACGGGACGCCTTACCAGATCGTCGCACACGCGTTGTTCGCCACGACGCCTCCGCACGCGCTGCTTGGTTTCATGGCCTTCACAGTCAACATGCCGTGGCTGCACGCGCAGTATTTCGATCCGCTCATGAAGCAGGTGGAAAAGATGGGCGGCAGCCCGGGCGGCATTTCGATTGCCGTGTCCGACGAAGCCGGACACGTCGTGACGTCGGTCCCGGTCGAGTCAGAGGGCGCGGACCTGCACTCACGATTCCCCCTTCTGTTCATCGATCCCGCGCTCGTCAAATCGATCGCGTCGCGCCCCGCCCGCGTGGACGAGTGGACCGTTCACGTGCGCTCGGTGCCGGATCAGACGCTCATGGCGACGCTGCAGGGCGCACGCCGGATGTTCTTCCTGATCACCATCGCCGCCGCGACCAGCCTGCTGGCGCTGGTGCTCACGGTCCGCGCCGACCGCGCGAGCGTCGCTCTGGCTTCGATGAAATCGGACTTCGTCGCCGCTGTCACGCACGAACTGAAGACGCCCGTTGCGTTCATCCGGCTGGTTGGCGACACCCTCGCAAACGGCCGCTACACGTCGCCAAAGACCGTGCAGGAGTATGCCCGGCTACTGTCCGTTGAAGCGTCGCGCCTTGGCACCTCCATCGACAACCTGCTGACCTATGCGCGCTACAGCGGGTCGAGCGCCGCGGCGTCCACCGACCTGGCCGAGGTCGATCCGGCCGACCTGGTGGAAGACATGCTTCAGGGGTTTCGTCCAACGCTCGCCAACCTGGAATTCGAGCTCGTGATCGACGTGCCGCCCGATCTGCCGCAAGTGCGCGTCGAGCGGCCCGCCATGATTCAGGCCCTCGACAACCTCGTCGACAACGCGATCAAATACTCCACAAAAACCCGTCACCTGGCCGTCACCGGCCGGGCGAGCGCGAAAGCGGTGACGTTCACGGTTTGCGACAAGGGCTCCGGCATCGCGTGCGAAGACCTGGCACGGGTCTTCGAGCGGTTCTATCGAGGGCGGAACGTCTCGGTCAGCGGCAGCGGGCTCGGACTGCCCATCGCGAAACGAATCGTCGAGAGCCACGGCGGGCGGATCGCCGTACGCAGTACCGTCGGAGTCGGGACCGAGGTCGACGTGAGCCTGCCCATCGGCGGGCGGCGTCGGACGGCCTGAAGACCGGAATGCCGGGGGCAAGGTTTCGCGAATGACCAAGAGAATCCTGATCATCGAAGACGACAAGGCGATCGCACGGCTGCTGCGCGACAACCTGGAGTACGAAGGATTTCTGGTCGAGACCTGCGAGAACGGGCGTCACGCGCTCGCGTCGGTGAAGCGCTTCACCCCGGACCTCCTGCTGCTGGACATCATGCTGCCGCATGGGGTCGATGGATTCGACATCTGCCGGAGCCTGAACGAGAGTCCGAACCGGATTCCCGTGATCATCCTGTCGGCGCGCGGCCAGAAGGAGGATCGCATCCGCGGCCTGACGCTCGGAGCCGACGACTACGTCACGAAACCGTTCGCGCTCGACGAGCTGCTGGCGCGCGTCCATGCCGTGCTGCGCCGGACGAAGCCGCGGATCGACCGGTTGACGCTGGGAGAGACCGTCATCGACTTCAGGCGCCTTCGCGCCCACTGCGGGGCCAAACGCGTCGAGCTGACCGATCGGGAGTTCGAGATCCTGCGATGCCTCGCGGAACGGGCCGGCAGCGTCGTCACGCGCGACGAGCTGCTCCACCTGGTGTGGGGTTACTCCGACGCGCCGCTGACGCGTACGGTCGACAACTTCATCTTCCGGCTGCGCCACAAGCTGGAACCAGACCCCCGCCATCCGACCTACATCCGAAAAGCGTACGGGGACGGCTACCGGCTTATCACAAGCGAGTAGCTATCTCCGTTTTCCGTTCTCCGTTTTCCGTTCTCCGTTCTACGTTTTACGTTTTCCGTTCACGGCGGGTGTGTTTCATCGCCCTGCTAGGGTTCCTGCGTCACCTTGAACGTCTGAGCGCCCACGGTCAGCGTGCCGAACCGAAATGCGCCCGTGTTGTTGGTCAGGGCTCGCATCGCAAGTGTGGCCGTCCCTGTTTTCGTGACGCTGGGAAGCCCGGCCGACGAGTCCGACGTGGGTTGAGCCCCATCCACGACTGGTCAACCGACGCTGTCCACGTGCAGGTCGAATCGGACGGCGTCACCGTGAGCTGCCAGTTGGATTGGTTGTGGCCCGACCACAACGAGGGCTTGGTCACCGTCAGCGAACTGCACGTGTTTGGAGATCCCGCGACCGTGACAGACACGTTATCGAATGTGGACGTAGTCAGGACGCCGGGTGCAACACTGACCACCGCCATGCCTATATAAGCGGGGCCTCCGAAACCAGCCTGGGTCGTTCCGACGGGCGTCCATTGGACACCATCAGCGGATGAATAGCCGGTCACGGTGGATCCGGCACGAACCAGCTTGAGCCACGCCGGCGTCGGTTGGACGGCGCCCGACAAGTATGACGTTTGCCCGGACGCGGCCGTTCTCGTCATGAATTCGATTTGGCCGGTCGGCCTGAGATCGAGGATGACATGCGGCGACCCTGCCGTGAGCGACGCGCGAAGCATGATCCCGCCCTTGGCATAGTGCTGGTGTTTTGCACGCTCGTGACTCGCACGACATGCGCCGCTGTGCCAGGGGCTGGTGACATAGTGGAAGGCATCCGCGGCGCCCCAGATGTTGGCGCCCGACCCACGAACCGTGAAGAGTCCCGAGGAAGCCGTTGCACTGCCCGCCGGGTTGACCGCGCCGATGTCCTGTTGCTGCCACGGAGCCGGCAGTGCCGGCGGCGGCGAAGCGACACCGGAAACGGAAACATGGTCGAAGACCGCGGTGGCCCAGACGGCATGCTGCGCGCTTTGCACGGCAGCGCCGATGTAGGCGGTGGTGCCCATGGGAACCGTCGTGGTCCCCACCAGCGTCCAGGTGATTCCGTCGGGCGACAGGTACGAACTGAAGACGTTACCGAACGCGGGTGAGCTTCATCCAATCTGGCAGGTTCTGATCCGCAGCCGCGACGAACCGGCGGTTCGCGCCCACTGTATCCTTGACCCAGAATTCGCCGCCTTCTTTGATCGAGCCTGCCGACCCCGACGGTCTACCCAGCAACGCGACGTATTTATTTCGCAGTGGGCGCCAGCGTTTCGCGGATCATCAGGCCGGCGCGGTTGTCCCAGAAATTTCGCAGGCTCGTGAGCCGCGCGATGATTTGACCGTCGCCGGCGAGCGGCTGATACGCGTAATAGAGGGCGTCGCTGCCGGTCCAGGCATCCTGGCCGGCGCCGTTCAGCGTAAAAGAGTCTGGTCCTGCGAGCGCCACGAACCCGGGTCTCCCGGTGTCGCCGATGTCCTGGCTCGCAAAGGGCACGGGGAGAATCGGCCTGATCGGCGTCGTGTCCGCAAACGCGTTGGTGATGAACCGCGCCAGCACGTTCCGGGTGATCTGCTGGATCTGCGGCACCGTCGACGACCACCCGATGGATCCGATGGACACCACGGTCGCCCCGGACGCGGCCCGATACATGGTCATGTCCGCGATAGTTGGCAGCCCTTCGCGTCAACGGGCGAGTGGGCCATCCGCTGCGTGTTGGCGGGGGACGTGGGTCCCACCATCGAGTCCACTTCATAGCCCAGGAACGCGGTGCCGTCGGGATTCTTCAGGCAGTCTCCATTTTTCAATCCGGTGCCGGTGAACACCCAGTGCGACGCGTCCTCGACACAGAACGGCGGCCGCGCCTGGGTGACGAACCTGACGCCGGTCATGAGATCTTCCGGGCGATTCACGGGCGCTATTCGGAACTGATTTGTCTTCAGGTAGTCAGGCGTGATGGGATCGTTCTGCCAGAACTCCTTGTAGCCCACCTGCACGCGGCCGGGCTGGTTCGTGGCGACGCTCGGCTCAAACCGCACCTGCCAGTACGACGTATTCCCCGAGAAGAAACCGATGTTGATTCCGGCGTCCCGCGCATTCTCCACGTTGTCGCGCATCTTCCACGACCAGACTCGTCGTGACCGACGGACAGGAAGGCCTTGTGGTTGGAGAGGAGGTTCGGCGACGCGTCAAGGTCGATGCTCGTGGCGTAGGACACGTCGTAGCCTTCCTTCTCGAGCCACTGCAGCATGCTGAGCTCCCACCCCACGTAGCTGCCGTTGAAGAGCTGACTGACGCCGGCGCTGTCGTCGCCAAGATAAGGCCTGTCGAACGACACCTTCATCGCCTTGTTCGCCGTGTCGGAGGGATTGGCGAGCGTCCCGTAGAGTGATTTGCCGCCCCACCGGTTGTACGCCTGATACGTGGACACCGCCTGCTGCATCAGCAAATCAGTGAACCGCCCATCGTCCCGAACGGTGAACGTGATGTACGACTGCGTCTTCGTCACGCCCGCGGTCAGCTTCACGATGTAGATGCCGCTCATCCAGTTCGTCGGATCGGACGAAGTGGGAATGGTGAGCACGTAGGGATCGAACCAGTTGCACTCGATGAGTCCGGTGGCGGGATCCATCGGGCACGCAGGCTGACTCGTCGAGTTGCGATTGATGGTTGCCATCATCCGCCGGGCGCCGAGGCCCTGGTAATAACCCAGACGATAGATATCCATCGTGTAGGTCGGCTCGGCGGTCTTGACGAAGAGTCTGATCTGTCCGCCGCGGTTGACGGACGTGAGCGACGCATAGCCTTCGATGATGCTGGACAGGTTGCCGGGAATATCCAGCTTCCAATCCGCGGCGCCCGGTTTGGCGTTTTCGATCTGAATGGAGTTCGCAGCTGGGATCGCCGTCGCGGACCGGAGAATCAGGACGACGCACACACACGCCGATGGCCAGCTGCTTCATTACAGAAGTCCCACCGCCAGCGGGTGCGGAATACAGCTCTGCAGCAGCTATGAACAGCAGTGAACTGTCGCGCGGCAGAGATGGGCGTGGGAACCGGCTGAGGTCACGCCGAGGCGGTCGCTAGCTTTTCTTCGTCTTCTTGGTGGCCGGCGCGATCTTCGACACGGTCACCGATGTGCCCTCCATGTCGCCCGTCAGCACGACCGTCTTGCCTCCGTTCGCGGCAAGATCTTTTTCGTCCTGGTTTGTGATCGTGTACGTCTTGCCCGCCGAAACGAATACATACTTCCCGCCGTTCTTGATACAGCCGGCTGTACACTCCGCATCCGTTCCGGGGTGCTGAGCCTTCATCTTCGCGTGAGAGGCGCCGCATCCGCTGTCGCTGATCGTTCCCGTCCACGTACCAGTGGACGCAAACGCTCCGGGCACACCGAACAGCACCATCCCCGCAGCAACCATGAAGCGTTTCATAGAGTCCCCTCCGCTCACACCGAACGCCTGCTGCCAACCAGGAGCCACAGGACGAGGAGGATCAGGAGCAGGCCGCCAACTCCCCCGCCGACCATCGGACCGCCGTAGTAGTAGCCACCACCGCCGCCGAGCAGGAGCAGAATGACGAGAATCAGGAGGACAGCATTCATACCTACAGCGTAGCGCTGTGAATAGAGTGGGGCTGTCCCGAAGCGGACAGGACGAGAACGCGGAGACGAGAACACGCAGACGATATCAACGCAGAGATCGCAGAGATCGCGGAGGTACTTAGCTCTGCGTTCTCCGCGATCTCTGCGTTAAAAGCCGTCTCTGCGTTCTCTTACCGGCACACCGGAGGGGTCTTTAGTAGTCCCTGATAGAAAGGACTCAGCGAGCTCAGCAGCCGGGTGCGCTCCTTCTCTGGCCGATGAGCCACGAGCCGGTCGGCGATCGGCTGGAGAAAACGGCCGTACCTGGCCAGCATCGCGCGGTCGTTCGTTTCAAGAGCATGCCCGACCTCTCGCTCGGTCGTCGCGGTAATCAGTTCGATCCGTCCGACGAAGACGCGGGCGACGCTGGACGGCCGGGGTGTGATCGTCAGCGGAAGGATGCCGTCCACCGCGCCGCGCTGAGCGATGTAGAACAGTCGCGAGCCTTCCTCGAACCACGAATCGCGCCACGTCTCGATCATCGCCTTGGCTTCCTTCGGGTACAGGCCGTGGCCGACCAGTGCCTGTTCGAGCTCGGCGAGCGGCGCCACGGATTCGCCGTCGAGCGCCGGCTGATCGAATTCCACCCGGCTGCCGCCGACGTGACGCACCTGATACGCCATCGTCCCGCCGCGATTCTCGAACAGCACGACGTCGCCGATCGCGCCTCCACTCGCGCTGCGCACGACGACGCGGCCGTCACTGGCGACGCTGGCTGAAACGGGCGGCTCGAATCCGCCGACGCCGCGATAGAACAAAAACTTCTCGCGAGCCGAACCCACCTGGAGCTGCGGCGCCTCCGTCTGCCGGGCGGCGTAGTAGTGGCTGCGCGTCGCGTCGTTGGGAAGTGCCGCATCGACGCCGGGAGAAACCTTGACACCCGTCCACGTGATCCGGCCCTCGGCGTCCGCACGCTTCAGCGTCGAGTCCTGGACGATCGCGGGCGTCACGGACGCGTGCGGAAACCATTCGGTCACGACCCCTTGCCTGAACCGGGCCGTCACGTTCACGGTCGTTTCCGTCGGTGAGTAGAAGTACAGGACCGGCGTTTCCATCCGGATCTTGCCCGGCAGGCTGAACTTGACGTTGAAACCGACATGTTCAACGAAGCACGGCAGGTCCGGAGGGCCGGCGAGTGGGAGCCATTCGAGAGCCTCCCCATCCGGGCCGGCAACGGAAGTGAATGTGCCCCACTCGTGCACAACCAGGGTCTCGTGCCCGCCAGGCGTGACCGGCGCCTGGGCGGAGCCCGAGGTGCCGACAGCCAGAACGATCGCAATTGCCGCAAGGCGATGTGTCATACGTCCTCCGTCAGATCCGCAGTCCTGAGAAGAGACGGCTGTGAAGGCGCAGGTGTTAACAGGCGGGCCCCGGTGGGCCGAAGTGGGCTTCAGTGAAGGACGGAAACGGCGACCGCGCGGCGGCCGAATTTCACAGCCTCGCGACAATCGCGGATGTACAAGTCAATCCGGCGCCCACGGACGGCGGCTCCGGTGTCCCGCACCACGTAGTCGCCGTCATATCGCGCGGTCAGTCCGGTCAGCCTGATTCTCGAGCCCAGAGGCAGAACCGCCGGGTCGGCTGCGACCATTCCTTCTGTCGGCGCCATGCCGGCAGCCGTCACCGTGCCCTTGCAATAGGCCGTGGCTCTGAATGACATCACGGGACTCGTGGCTACCGATGGTGCCGGGGCTGTCGGGGGAGCGGGCTTCGGGCGAACATTCCCGGCGCAAGCGTAGCTGCCGACGACGGTAGCTAATAGAATGCACCAGGACCGGAGTCCGATGCGGGGTCCCGACCGCCTGACCGACCGCTTCACCATGTCCCACGCCTCTCGCAAAACGCTCGCCAGACGTATACTGAAGCACTCTTACTGACTGGCTGATCCATGGCTTTGCTTGTCTGGCTTGAATCGCTTCCGCTCGCGATCTGGGTGCATGAGTCCCCCTCGGTGTGGGCTCAGCCAACCGTGCTGACCCTCCACACGATGGGAATGGGGGTGCTCGTCGGCGCCAGCTGGGTGCTCGACCTGCGCCTGCTCGGCATCAGCCGGAACATCCCGCTGTCCAGCTTCGGCTGGGTCTTCCGCGCGGTCATGGTCGGCCTGGTCGTCAATCTTGTCACCGGCATCCTGCTTTTCGCAGGGCGCGCGACCTTGTGGGGGACCGCGATCCCGTTTCTCATCAAGATGCTCCTGGTCGTCGCCAGCGCCGCCACGTTGATGCCGCTCCGCTCCTACGTCTTGAACAGCGACCCGAACCAGCGCGAGGTCAGCGGCCGCGCCCGCCTCCTGGCGATTGCCTCCATCGTCACCTGGTCCGGCGCCATCACCGCGGGCCGCCTGCTCGCCTACCTGGTGGCGGGCTGATGCCTTCCATCACCAGCTTCAACATCGCGCACCTGCATCTACTGTTGAACCACGTGCCCACGGTCGGCGCGGTCGTCGCGCTGGGCCTTCTAATCGTGGCCTTCGTGCGGCGCGACGAGCCGCTCAAGCTTGCGGGACTGGAAGTCCTCTTCGCGATCGCGCTCCTGACGCTTCCGGTCTACATGAGCGGCGTCGCCGCGCATCAGAAGCTCAAGAACCAGCCGGGAATTTCAGACGAAGCCATGAGGGTCCACCAGGACGCGGCGCTCGACGGCTTCGCGGTGACCGAATTTGCCGGCTTCGTGGCATGGATCGCGCTGTGGCAGTCCAGGCGCCGGGGCCGCGCGACGCCCGGACTCGTACCCGCCGCGACGGTGCTGGCCATCCTGGCGCTCGTGATCATGGGTCGCGCCGCGACGCTCGGGGGCGATATCCGTCATCCCGAGATCCGCGCCGATGTCTCGGCTGCCTCCGAGCCCGCCGGCAACCCGGAGCGATTCGTGGCGTCGAAGATCAGCGTGATCATGGTGAACAGCCCGTGGGCCTGGCCCGCGTCCGAGACCATCCATTTTCTCGGCCTCTCCCTCTCGTTCGGCGTGCTGCTGGCCGTGAACCTGCGCATCCTCGGGGTGATGAAGCGCGTGCCGTTCACGGAGGTGCACCGGTTGCTGCCATGGGGCTTGCTGGGCTTCGGCGCGAACCTCGTCACCGGGATGCTGTTCTTCATCGGCCAGCCGAATCAGTACATCGACAGCCCGCCGTTCTACTGGAAGATGGTTTTCCTGATGATCGCCGGGGCAAACTTTCTGTATCTGACGGTGTTCAGGAAGGCCTGGCCGCCAGTAAGTCAAGTAAGTAACGACGCGTGGGATGCGAGCGCTGCCGACAAGGCCATGGCCGTCGTGTCCCTCTTCTCGTGGCTCGCCGTGCTCTATGGGGGACGAATGCTTCCCTTCATCGGCCACGCCTTCTGACCGCGAAGACACCATGGTGACACTCTCGGTCAGCGCGGCGGTCGTGGTCGTCCTCGTGATTATCGGCGCGGTTGGGTACATGCTCGATCGCAGCGCTTGACCGCCCGGGCCGGCGCGATCTCCTTGCGGCCTGTGGCGGCATATTGCTAGGATCCGCCTGAAATTACACGGAGTCAGCAACCATGCCTACTCGAAGCGCTCGCCTGATCGTATTGTGCGGATTCCTGACGGCCGGCCTGATGGGTGTCGGACTGCAGGCCCATCATGCGGTGGCGGGTGTGTACGACCTGAATAAAGAGGTGGTCCTCGAGGGCCGGCTCAAGAAGTTGAACTTTACGAATCCGCACGCGAGCATCGAGCTCACTGTTCCGAACAAGGACGGCACGTTCACGGATTGGGTGCTGACCACCGCCTCCATCACGACGCTGACCCGGGAGGGAATCAACAAGACCTCCATGAAGCCTGGCGAGATCCTCAAGGTGACGATCCTTCCGGCGAGGAACGGGAACCCCGCGGGATTCATCAGGAATCTCCAGCTCGGCGACCGCGACATCAGGCTCTTCTTCGGCGACAGCCGCGACTGACGGAATACCCTCGGAGTTGGCCATGGTTGATCGACGATCTCTCGCGATAGGTGCGTTCGCTAGTTCTCGTCGCGATGAGCGGCGCGACCGCCCGGGGTCAGGCGGCTCCGACTCCAGGGACTCCAGGCGCTCCGGTTGCCGGCGCGCAGGGCCGAGGGGGTCCGGGCGGACCGGGTCGAGGTGGGTTCGGCGGTCGCGGACCAGCGTTTACGCCCACCGCCGGCGCCAAAGACCTGAAGACGGTCCTCTACAACTGGACCTGGCACATGGGGATGCTGCGGAGCGGGAACGAGTCCGAGCTCGTCAAGACGCTCGAGTACCAGGCTGACGGCGGCACGATCCAGGTCGACGGTCAATCTTGCGCGCTGACGAAGTATCGCATCAGCGCCAATTACCAGGTCCCGGGGTACCGGACGCAGATCGAGTGCACGCGCTCGAACGGCCAGGTGTACAAGAACGTGGAGACGATGAGCGGAGAGTACGCCTGGGACGAAGACATTCCCGGCGCGGAAATCGTTCCCGGCAAGGGCAAGGCCACACCACGGCCCGACGCATTCCAGGAGCGGTGGATCCGTCTCTGGGCCAGCCCTCACGGCGCGCCGAAGGCCGCCATCGCCGGCGCGGCCGGCCTGCCGCCGTCCGAGTCCTTCGGTCAGAACCCCGCCGTCCTGATCGATCGCCAGACAGCAGCCGGGGCGAAGTCGACGACGACGCTGTCGTGGCAGGGGGATAAAGCCGTCGTCACGTATCCGATCCCGGGAGTGCCTGGGGCGACGGCGACGGCGACGCTCGACAGCGGTTTCCTGCCGGAGCGCGTGGTCGTGAAGAACGGAACGAACACGACGGAGTTCGTCTACGGCAACTTCGAGGACTGGAACAATCCGCTGTTCAAGATCGAGGCTCTGTACGCCGGCACGATCGTCGAGCGCCGGAACGGCACGGTCGTTCGGGACGTGAAGACGAAGGTGACCGAGATCGGCCAGGTGTACGTGGTCGTACCGGTTCCGGACAGCGTGCAGAAGGCCGGCAGGGCCGGCAGTAAGTAACGTCAAGTGAGGCTTGCGATGAAGGCAACCACGCTCGCACTCGTTCTCGGCGTCATTGTCGGTGCCTGGGCCACGCCCGTGGCCGCGCAATTTGGCCCGCCTCCTCCGCCGGCGGATCCAAACGCGCCGGTGCCCAAGCTGGCCAACGGAAAGCCTGACCTGTCAGGGTCCTGGCAGGGGGTCAGCGGCGGTCAGCAGGGTTCCGGCGGCGACATGTTCCGGCGGTGCACGCCGTTCCAGACGAAGAACTGCATGGAGTGGACCAATCAGAGCGAGGACTGGGTGTTCATGTCGGCAACTCGGCTCGACGAGCGTCAGCCGCTGTACAAGCCGGAGCACTGGGACAAGATGATCGAGCTCGATCAGTGGACGAACAAGTACGACCCCGTCATGACCTGCCTCCCGCTCGGAATTCCGAGGCAGGGTCCACCCGCACGAATCTTCCAGACCGAGAACGACATCACGATGCTCTACAGGGGAGGTGGCGACGGCGGCGGCGGGTACGCGGAGTTCCGCATGATCCCGCTCGACGGCAAGCCCCACGATCCCAAACGGGCGGCTCAGTACACGTACATGGGGTACACCGTCGGCCGCTGGGAAGGCGACACGCTGGTCCTCGACTCGATCGGCTTCAGCGATGAGACCTGGCTGGGGCGCGGCGGCTTCTTCCACTCCGACCAGATGCGCGTCATCGAGAAGTTCACGCGCAAAGGTAACGAGATCCTCTACGAAGTGACGGTCGAGGACCCGGAGGTGCTGGTCAAGCCGTGGGTCATGCCTTCACGGACCTTGCGGCTCTCCAACGCCAATACGATCATCCCGGAGCGGGGAAGTTGCAGCGCGGACACCGAACTCAAAGAGGTCAGCAGCCAGTTTCGGCACTGACGCGGCGCACGGCCTGATCGCAGACGAATAACGCAGAGATCGCAGAGATCGCCGAGAGGAAAGAATCTCTTGACGGCATATCCTGTGTATCATACACTGTGTTCGATATGCTGTGCATGGCCATGGTGGCGCGTCTTCCCATGAACTCAGACCTTCTCGAAAACCTCCGCCTGGAACTGCGGCGCGGCGGCCTGGTGCTGGCCGTGCTGGCGAAACTCCGCTCCGAATATCACGGGTATGCGCTGGCGAAGGCCCTGAAAGAGAGCGGCCTCGAGATCGACGAAAACACGTTGTATCCCCTGCTGCGCCGGTTGGAGAGCCAGAAGCTGCTGGACAGCCACTGGCGGGTCGAAGACAAACGGAACAAGCGCTTCTACCACCTGTCCGCGGACGGAGAGCCGGTGCTCGACTGGTTGCTGGAGGAATGGCGGAGCATCAACGGCGCGATTGAGACGCTGCTCGAGGCGCCCATCGCCGCCAGAAAGAAGAAAGCATGACGCACGAACTCACGAATCAGGAATTGCTGGATCGCTATGTTCACGCGGTGAAGATGCTGCTGCCCGCGGACAAGATGGACGACATCGCGGCGGAAATCCGCTCCAATCTGCAATCGCTGGTGGAAGACAAGGCCACGCAACTGGGGCGGGAACTGAGCCCCGTCGAAATGAGCGCGATTCTGAAGCAGCACGGTCATCCGATGCTGGTGGCCGGCCGGTACCGGGATCAGGCGACGCGGGGCCTGATCAGTCCGGAGTTGTTTCCGTTCTACTGGTTCACGCTGCGCGCCATTCTGGCTCTGTGGGTGACGATCAGAGTGATTGTGGCGGTGTTCACGCTTCAGGGAACCGCGACGGCCAGCTCGGTCCTGCTGACGCTTGGCCGCGACGT
This sequence comes from uncultured Acidobacteriota bacterium, assembly GCA_963729215.1. GTDB lineage: Bacteria > Acidobacteriota > Vicinamibacteria > Vicinamibacterales > CAVVIG01 > CAVQJU01. The sequence continues at coordinate 276,940 of CAVSND010000006.1, forward strand.
CCTGCGCGCGGCGTTCTTCATTCCGGCGGGCGTCACACTGATGTTCGCCGCCTGCGGAATACCTGGCAGTTCAAATTCCGATACTCGGAGAGATGGAAGCCGGAGTCTCTGGCTCCCGTTCCGCGCATCTGGCAACCGCGGTCTCCAGCAGCGGCCCATGGTTCACATTGCCGGTGGAATCGTGTGGCTCGTCTTTTGGGCTCTGGCGTTGTTCGTCACCTGGGTTCTTCTGGGTCTGGGGCGGCAGGGGCGTGTTCAGTCCGTCCGATGTCGTGTACGCGATGCGGCTGCCCTTATGGCTGCTGGCCGCGTTCGGCATTTCTCAGTCGTGGCTGAACTACACGCGCTTCGCCACGGCCGAGTGGCGGCGGTTTCTGCTCACCGCGGTGGTCGCCGCGGGAATGGTGCTCGCGGTCTTCCTGCTACGCCGAGGCGACTTATTGGTCCGCAGGTCCCAACTGGGATCCTACCCATGGCCAGGTCGCTGGCGACGCTGAATCAGATGGCCGCGGGTGTCCTGGTGCTGGCCTGTGTTTTCGCGGGCCTGCTGTGTCTCCATGAAGTTCGGCGCTTTTTCGGGCCGGGCAATCCAGTGATAAGTTCAACGGACACAAGGTGATGTATTGATCTTGTGCGGTCGCGGATCCCCGGCTAAACTTCGGGAGGATGAGAACCGGAATCGCGACGGTGGCCGTCCTGCTCTGCCTCGGGGCGGCACACGAGCCGGTGCCCGCCAACGCTCAGAGCCCCCGCGAACACCGCGACGCCCGTCTCCCCGCAGCGTGCTTTGATCGGCCAGGTACCTGTCTGGGCTGCCATAGCGACAGACTCAAGTCGGGCGGCCTGGCGTTGTCGGCATTGAATCTGGACGCGCCTGGCAACGACGTCCAGAGCCCTGGAAGTACCGAGATTGCCGAGAAAGTCATCCGCAAGCTGCGCGGCGGTCTCATGCCGCCCGCAGGCGCCCGGCGCCCGGATAAGCAGGCGTCGGCCGACTTCGTCTCGTGGCTCGAAAACGAAATCGACACCCACGCGACGGCTCCTCACCCGGGACGAGTGCCACTGCGCCGCCTCAACCGCCGGGAGTACGGGTACGCCATTCGCGACCTGCTCGGGCTCGACATCGACGCGACGGCGTGGCTGCCCGACGACAACATCAAGGGCAACTTCGACAACAACGCCGCCGCCCTGCAGGTGTCGCCCAATTTCATCAACCAGTACGTGTACGCCGCGCGCGCCGTCGCGGAAGAGGCGATCGGCAACCCCAAGGCTCCCGCCGAGACGACCACCTATGGCGACGCCGCCAACATGGTGATCTCCCTTCCGCCGTCGGGCGAACCCGGCACCGGCAGGCAGCAGCATCACATCGAAGGGATGCCGTTTGGCACGCGGGGCGGCTTCAGCGTCGAACACAACTTCCCCGCGGACGGCGAGTACGAGCTCACGATCGGCGACATGGCGCTCGCCCGCGAAGTGCCGCGGATGGAATTCGAAAACACCGTGATCGCCCTGCTCGACGGCAAGGAGTTCTATCGCACGACCATCGGCGGCGATGCCGACCACAAGGCGATCGATCAGCGACTGGATCCCGCGGTCGAGGAGATCAACGGACGGCTGCGGAAGATCCGCTTCCGGGCCACGCAAGGCCAGCACAAGCTGGCGATCACCTTCGTGCAGCGCAGCTTTGCCGAGAGCGACGAGCGTATCCGGACCATTGCGCTCGAGGGCGGCCAGGAACGCATCCAGGCCGCGCATGCCCTGCAGATCCGCGGGCCGCTCGCGGTCACCGGCATGAGCGCGTCGGCGAGCCGGTCGAAGATTTTCATCTGCAGGCCCAAGGACGCTGCGAGCGAAGAGCGGCGTGCGCCAACCGGATCGTCGAGAGTCTCGCGCGGCGCGCCTTCCGGCGCCCGGTGACCGCTGAAGATCTCACGCCCTTGATGGCGTTCTACAAGTCCGGATCGGCGAACGGAGGATTCGAGGGCGGCGTGCGCGATGCGCTCAGCGCGATCCTGGCGAGCCCGCATTTCCTCTATCGCGCGGAATCCGGAGCCGGGACCGGTGCGGCTCGCACGCTGTCCGATCTGGAACTCGCGTCGCGCCTGTCCTTCTTCCTGTGGAGCAGCCTGCCGGACGACGAACTGTTGAAGCTCGCCGCCGACTCGCGGCTGAGCAAACCCGACGTGCTGGCCGGACAGGTGAGCCGGATGCTCGCCGACCCGCGCGCGAAATCCCTGAGCAGCGATTTCGCGTTCCAGTGGCTCCATCTGTCCAAGCTCGACGAGATCACCCCGGACAGAACCCAGTTTCCGCAGGCGAGCCGGCTGCTGGATCCTCGCGGGATGTTCAGGGAGGAATTGCGGCTGTTCATCGACAGCGTCCTGCGCAGCGATCGCAGCGTGCTCGACCTGCTGACCGCGGATTACACCTTCCTCAACGAACGCCTGGCGATGCACTACGGCATCGAGACGGTCAAAGGCGGCGACTTCCGTCGCGTGACGCTCGACAACCCGGCCCGTTACGGCCTGCTGGGCAAGGGCGCCATCCTGATGTTGACCGCGTATCCCAATCGCACTTCGCCCGTGCTGCGCGGCGCCTGGATACTCGATCGCCTGCTCGGCGCGCCGCCGCCCGAGCCGCCTCTCAACGTCCCGACGCTGCCGGAAAACAAGCGCGGTCAGCCGGCGCGAACGCTGCGGGCGAGGCTCGAGCAGCACCGCGCGAATCCGACGTGCGCCGCGTGTCACGGCGCGATGGATCCGCTCGGGCTCGCGCTGGAGAATTTCAGCGCGGTCGGTCAGTTCCGGGCCAACGACCCCGACACGCTGACGCCCATCGATCCCACCGGTCAGTTGCCGGACGGCACGACGATCAATGGACCAGACGACCTGCGCCGGGCGCTCGTCACCCGGCCCGATCATCAGTTCGTGCAGACGCTCACCGAAAACCTGATGACCTATGCGCTGGGCCGGAGCCTCGACTACCACGACATGCCCGCGGTCCGCCGCATCGTCCGCCAGACGGCCGCCGACGACTACCGCTTCAAGTCCATCGTGCTTGGCGTTGTTTCGAGTGATGCGTTCCGCAAGAAGGAATTCGAAGGCCCTGTGAACACAGACCAGGCGCCTCCGAGAGAGAAGAAGCTGGCGTCACCGAAAGCGGAGGAAACTGAGCTCATGTCGTTCCTGACGCGAAAACATCTGTCGCGGCGCGAGGTTCTCAAGGGGGCCGGCGCGACCATCGCGCTCCCGCTGCTGGACGCGATGATCCCGGCACGAACGGCGCTGGCGCAGACGGTCGCCGCAGCCAGCCCGCGCCTGGGCTTCGTGTACTTTCCCCATGGCGCGCTCCAGGAGGAGTGGACGCCGACGCGGACCGGCCGCGACTTCGATTTTCCGTTCATCCTCAAGCCCCTGGAACCCCTGCGCGAGCACGTGACCGTCGTGAGCGGCCTGCGCAACAAGGGCGGGGAAAGCTCCAGCCCGCACGGCATCATCGAAGAGACGTGGCTGAACTGCGTCAGCCCGCGAAAGCGCGATGCGAAGACCGGGATCGGTATCACGGCCGATCAGATCGCCGCGCGGCATCTCGGCAAAGACACGTCGCTCCCCTCGCTGGAACTCTGCGCCGAGCCGGGCGGCATGATCTCGTTCCGGACGCCCAATCAGCCGCTGCCGATGGAGAGCAATCCGCGGAAGGTGTTCTTCGGCATGTTCGGCCAAGGCGATACGAAGGAAGAACGCCAGTCCATTCTGAAAACAACGGACAGCCTGCTCGACTACGTGAGGGAATCGACAGCCAGCCTGAACCGCAAGCTCGACGCAGGCGACCGGGCGAGGGTCAGCGACTACCTGGACTCGGTCCGTGAAATCGAGCTCCGCGTCCAGAAGCTCGAACAGAATGCCCAGTCGATCGATCTGCCTGGCGCGCCGCTCGGGCCGCCGGAGGATTTCGGCGAGCTCGTCGGCGTGCAGTTCGAAATGCTGGCCCTGGCCTGGCAGACGAATCGGACCAGGGTGGCGACGCTGAAGATGGTCGAAGAGGCGAGCATGCGGACGTACCCGAACCTCGGCGTCCACGAAGCCTTCCACCCGACGTCGCATTGGGGAGGATTCCCGGAACGCGTCGCCAACCTGAGGCTCATCCAGAATTACCACACGGCCGTCTTCGCGAAGTTCGTGCAGCGCCTCAAGGACATGCCCGAAGGCGACGGCTCGGTCCTCGATCATTCGATCATTCTGTTCGGCAGCAACATGGCCAACAGCGACGCGCACAACAACGATCCGCTGCCGCAGGCGCTGATCGGCCGTGGCGGCGGCGTCAAGGGCAACCAGCACCTGCACTACAAGCAGGACACCCCGCACGCGAACATCCTGGTGACGATGCTCGACCGCGCGGGCGTGCCGGCCGGCGAGCTGGAGAAGTTCGCCGACACCACCGGAGCGTTCTCGGAAATATGAACTCGTGGCTCGTGGCTCGGGGCTCGGGACTCGGGTTGATCGTCGGGGCTGCGGCGCTGGTTACGCTATTGCCCGCTGCGGCCGACGCACAAACACCCGTAGCGTCCGCGCTTTAGCCGGACGGCGGAGAAAGGCGCCAGCCGGAAGTCTGATGTCAACCGCCGCGACGTCGATGGCAGCACGCCGTTGCAGTGGGCGGTCTACAAGAACGATGTCACCGAAGCCAGGCGTCTGCTGCGCGCCGGCGCCGACGTCTCGCTCGCCAACAACTACGGCGCCACGCCGATGAGCCTCGCCGCCGAAGTCGGCAACACCGACATGCTGAAGCTGCTCCTCGAAGTCGGCGCGAACGCCGACTCCCCCAATGCCGACGGGCAGACGGCACTCCAGGCGGTCGCGAGAACGGGCAAGGTCGACGCCGCGCAGGTGCTGCTGGACCACCACGCCGCCGTCGATGCGCGGGAAAAATGGGGCGGACAGACCGCGCTGATGTGGGCGTCCGCGCGCCGGCATCCGGAGATGATGCAGCTGTTGATCGCCAGGGGCGCCGACGTGAACGCGCGCTCCATCGATCGCGACTATCAGCGTCACGTGACGGCCGAGGGGCGTCCCAAGAGCCTGGACAGCGGCGGGCTGACGCCGCTGCTCTATGCCGCGCGGGAGAATTGCATCGCGTGCGTGGACGTGTTGCTCAAGAACAAGGCGGATATCGATCTGCCGGATCCCGACGGCGTCTCGCCGCTGCTGCTGGCGATCATGAACGCGAACTGGGACCTGGCGAAGCAGCTGATCGCCGCGGGAGCCGATGTCAACCAGTGGGACATCTACGGAGAGGCGCCGCTGCTCACGGCGGTCGATCTGCGCAATCGCGTTGACGGCGGACGAGCCTCCATCGATCCCACGAACACGACGAAGGGGATGGCGATCGTCAACCTGCTGCTGGAGCGCGGCGCCGATCCGAACATGCAACTGCTCTTCAAGCCGGCGAACGTGCGCGGCGGGGGCACGACCTTTACACGGGGCGCGACGCCGCTGATTCGCGCCGCCACCAACGGCGACCTCGAGGCCGTCAAGATCCTGCTCGCCCACGGCGCCGACGCGACCGTCTACATGGCGGATCGGCAGACGCCGATTCATGCCGCGATTGCCGGCCGCGCCGCGGAGCCGCAGGCGCTGGAATTGATCAAAGTGCTGCAGAAGGCCGGGACCGACGTGAATGTGATCGCCCTCGTCAACCACCCCGAGGAGATTCGGGGCGGCACCGCGCTGCACTATGCCGTCCGCAAGCGGTATAAGGAGGTCATCAAGCTGCTGGCCTCCTATGGCATCGACATGGACGCCGTGGATCAGGACGGCCTCACCGCGCTGGACTACACGCAGTCCCGCGGCTTCATGCCGTTCATGGCGTTGCAAACGCCGTTATACAAAGACGAGGCGGCCCTGCTCCGCGAGCTGGGTGCGACCAGACTGCTGGCTCGAAGCGCCGTGTGGCCCGTTCTTGGCCCGCCACAGGGCATCTGGGAAGATATCTGGCCCCTTGGCGAATCGCGAGTTCATGAGCCCGTCTACCAGCGCAAGGCCGACTGATCCCGCCGCGGCCGGCATGACGGGTGTCGCGTCCGCCTTTGGCCGGACGTCGCGACGACGATTTCTCCAGGTCAGCGCGGCTGCTGTCGGCGGCGCGATGCTGCATCCGTATTCCGCCGGCGCCCAGCCAGCGACGCCGCGAATCTCGACCACAGATCTCGGCGGTGCCTCGCTGTTCCAGGGTGCCGGGTGCAATGTGGTTGCGATGCCCGGATCTGAAGGCGCGCTGATGATCGATGGCGGCCTTGCCGGCAATGCCGATGCGCTGCTTGCGGCCGTCCGGAGTGCGACGGGCAGCAGCCGCATCAATACGCTGATCAACACGCACTGGCATCCCGAGCAGACCGGCGCCAACGAAGCCGTCGGCCGCAGCGGCGGCGTCATCTTCGCGCACGAGAAGACCAGGACGTATTTGTCCAACGCGGTCTACTCCGTGACGTTCAAAGGCCGCCGGCCCGCGCTGCCTCAAGCCGCGCGACCGACGCGGACCACGCGCGGTGACGGATCGATGGAGTTCGCCGGCCAGCCGATCGAGTACGGCTACATGCCCGCGGCCCACACCGACTCGGATCTTTTCATCCACATGCCCAGGATGAACCTGTTGGCGGCCGGCGGCGTCGTGTCCGCGGAGGAGTGGCCGCTGCTCGACTACCGGAACGGCGCGTGGCTGGGCGGCCGCGTCCGCGCGCTGGAACGGCTTGCCGATCTGGTGAAACCCGACACCCGTGTCGTGCCCGCGAACGGGCGCCCGATGACCGGCAGCGAGATCGTGCGTCACCGGGACATATATCAGAAGCTGTTCACGACGATGATTGGCTATCTGAACATGGGCCTTGGCCCCGAAGACGCCGTGCAACGAAACCCGCTGAAGGAACACCAGGCCGAATTCGGCGACCCCTCCGCCTTCACGTATGGCGCGCTCAAGAGCATGATGATCGCTTACGTGCCTGATTAAGGATCGTCAGTCACCGCGGCGCTCAATGGAGGCTTCTCGGCGGTTCCAGGCGAAGTCGATGGCTGAAAACCTGATTGGCAAGCTGGTCCCGCACCAGGGCTGCGTCATCACCCGCGTGGACGACGGCATCCAGATCGCAGGATCGGCGATGAACTGGGTCATGTCTGCCGCGGTAGCACCGTTCGTGTGCCGGCCGCCGTTCGCGTTTCGCGTCGTCGGCAAGACGGACACGACAAATCTCCGAATGCATTTTCACCGCGGCGAGCTGATCTTCAACTGGGAATGCAACGTCCGCGAGCTGCGCGTGCACGATCCTGCCACTGCCGAACAGCACGGCCTCAAGGACAGAGGCTTCATTGCCACGAACGTGTGGCACGAGATCTCCTGGGAGATCCGGCTTGATCGCATGCGCGTCGTCGTCGACGGCGAGGTCCGCTTCGAGACGTCGGGGGACTATTCCGGCATCGAATCCGCGCCGTCGGTCGGCCCGTGCTTCGGCAGCGCGATTTCGATCCGCGAATTCACGATCACGCCGCTCGTCTGACAATCATTTCGGCGCGGGCGCGGGCGGGGCAATCGTGGCCGGGTCCCAGTGCTCGTCGGCCTTCCCGTTGACGAACCTCCAGGTATCGAACCAGCTGGTGTAGTACTCCTTGCCCGGTGTCCGCGGGTCCGGGAATTTGCGCGGCACGAGCACCGTGACGTAGTCGTCGTCGGCCATCACGGCGACAACTTCGGTCGTCAGCTTGTCGCACTTGTCGATGCGCTTGACCTTCAGGACCTTCGTGAAGAAAGTGATGACACCATCGAGCCCCGACGCCGCGTTCGGGTTGTGCTGGTGGTAGGCCGGGGTCAACCACTCGCCGGCCCGGTCCCACTGCCCGCACTGCAGCAGTTCGCGCATGATGTGCAGCGCCGCCTGTTTGTTCTTGTTGAGCGCCGGCACCGGATCTTTGAACAACGTCTCGGGATCCTTCACGCCGACCACCGGTTCCTGCGCGTGAAGCGCGGAGCCAACTGACAAGAGCACCGCGGCCAGCACGCACGTTCGCATCGTCATATCGTTCTCTCCATTTGTGTCGTGAGCGGATTCGCGTCCGCATTATTTGGGCGGGGGGCCCCGGCCGTCAACTCGAACGAGCTAGGGGCGATGACGGGGCTTGGTTGCGGACTCGGCGCCTGGCGGTTCGCTGAAGGGCTGCACGGGGACCCGCTGATAACGGACCTCGAGGATCTGCAGTTGCTCGGTTCCGCCCGGCGCGTGAAGCATCACGCGATCTCCGGCGGCGGACTTCATCAACGCGCGCGCCAGGGGCGACAACCAGCTGATGTGGCTGCGATCCAGATCGACCTCGTCCAGGCCGACGACGCTGACCACCCGCTCCGCGCCAGCGGCGTTGGCGTAGCGCACGGTCGCGCCGAAGAAGACCTGTGTCGCCGTCCGGCCGGCTCTCGGGGCTTCCGGGTCGACGATTTCCGCGGCGTCGATCCGTTTCGTGAGATAGCGAATCCGGCGATCGATCTGGCGCAGCCGCCGCTTGTTGTACTGGTAGTCGGCGTTTTCGCTGCGATCGCCGTTGCTGGCCGCCCAGGCCACGACCTGCGTCACCGCCGGCCGCTCCCTCGTGAGCAGAAACCGATGCTCGTCCCTGAGCCGCTGCAGGCCGCCCGGCGTGATGTAATTCTTTGCCGGGTCCATCCGCTCCACCGATTCAATCACACTTGTCCGGTCCACGAACCGGAGGACGTGACGGTGGAAACGATTGACAGGGAGGTTCTGCCCCACGCGCACGTGGGGCAGAGTCCGGCAGCTTACGTGCAGCTCGGAGCGACGACTTTCACGGATTCGACGACGATCAGCGGCGGACGCAGCACTTTCGGATCCTGCGCCGCGTCTTTCCCTGCGTTCGCCGGCTCCTGCACTGGTCCGGTCACTTCGACCTTCTTGTTCACATTCGCCGAAAAGTCGGATTGGGACGCCCCGCCAAGCACGTACATCTGCGCCGAGCCGCCCTCGGCCTTACTGAGAACGAACGCGGTGCCTCCATCGGTCGTCTTCGCCTGCACCACACAACCGGTGAGTACTGCCTTGGGCGCCTGCGCCGCGGCTGGTGGTTGTGCGGCCGCGGGTGGGGCGGGCGACTGCTCCTGCGCGAAGATGCCCACAGCGCCGACGAGCGTGCAGGCGGCTATCGTCGAGGTGATACATCGCATGAGAACTCCTCCGTGAATGAGTTTCCGACGATCGAACCCTGCTCGCCGACAAGCACTATCGCTGCCAAGACAAAAATACGCTGCGGCATACGGCGCGGGTCCAGAAGAGGCAACGGGCCCGCGAATGTAATCGTGAAGATTTTTCATCACGAATCAGAACACTCGGCAGCAGAGCTGCCGGCGCCGTGATTGCGACATCCCATCAAAATTGACGGATACCCACGTAGCGGCCGGCTTCAGCCGGCCGTTGACGTCCGCCTAAAGGCGGACGCTACGGACGGCCCGCGCCGCCTTCTATCGTTGGCGCAGCCACGATTCTCGACCGCGCCCGCGAGCCCGACGTATGGCTCAGCGACCGCTGTCCGAGGCCAATTTGGCTACCGCGGCTCGGACGTGTTCTTCGGCGGCCACTCCGGCCACACATTGCCGCGTGTCGCCTCAATCGGAATCGGCCCCTGCAGCGAGAATCCCGGAATACGCCCCGAGGGTGGAGGAGGCGCTGGCGGCTGGTGATCCGCGGCCGTCGTGCACCGCAGCTCGTTCCAGCCAACATGACAGGTGAAGTGCTTGTAGAACGTCGGAAGGTCGCCGTCCGCCCAGTCCTCGTGGAGGAGGTTGAACTTCAGCAGGTCGCCGTCGATTCGGACATCGTCGAGCGCCGCCATCGTGTACGGGTTGTCACACGTGCCGCAGACCATGCCGCGAAGCTTGTCCCCCGCCTTCTTGATGATGAAGTACTGCTTCGGCGACCCCACCCCGAACCCGAGCCATACACCAATCACGTCTTTCTCGGTCAGCGTCGACTTCCATGGACCAGGCTGGATATAGGGAAGGCCGTCTGCACCGTCCGGGTTTCGACGGGCTGGGTTGCCCGGCACTGACGGACGATCCTTCGGAAGCACGGACACCTTGACGGGAATCGGATCGGGTCCGTGCGGATCTTTGATGAGCACGCGCTCGAACTTGCCGCCGCCGGGCGCGCCGCTCGTGCCGGTCACGGTCAAGCGGCCTTCGCTGAATTTCGCGATCGCCTTGTCCTTGTAGGCCGTGCTGCCGTCCGCCTTCACATGAGTGACTTCGAACCTGATGCCCTCTGGTCCGAACGTCCCGTCGACGAACGCCAGCGTCGTCGCGTCGGTGCAATAGGTGCAGTAGATGCCTCTGACCGTCCCGCCGCGAATCGAGAATTCGTAGGTGTGGGCCTCGCCGCTGTCCGTTCTCCAGCCGCCGCGATAATCATCAGCGTCCTGACCCGCCGCTGCGCGCGCGAACGCGAGCAAGGCGACGAGCATCACCAGCTGTTTCATGAGCGCCTCCCCACGTGACGAGTCATCCGCCACGCGACCTCCATGGGCCGCGCGAAGTCTATCAGGGTGGCCAGACCCACCTATTGAGTCCCGCAGGTGCCAGGCCAACCCTGCACGCAGGCGCGCGCGTAGAGCTGCGCGTCCAGGTCCTGGAATGGGCCCTTGCTGCCGCGCAAGATGTACCGGTAGTCGGCAACCGTCGGCGCGTCGCGCCGGAACATGGCGCCCTGCGTGATGGCGACGGTGTTGTCGCAGCCGGCGGAAAACCGCAGCTCGCACGCGCGCTCGAACTCCATCGCCGCCCGGCGGCGGTTGTCGTAATGCTCGGCCAACAGAATGCCGAGCTCGTTACACGCCCAACCGGACCCGTCCTCGCAGTAGCCGTCCTGCAGAAAGTACAGATCCTCGCAGGCGCTGCGCGCGTTGGCCGCGCACGCCTTTTGCCAGAACGGCACCCATTGCCCTGGATGCCTGTCGCCCAGATACCCGGACGCGCTCATGGCCGCGAAGGCAACCGCCCACACGCTTATGTAGGCCAGGTGACGCCGGCGCGGGGCCAGCGACCAACCCGCCTTCGCCGAGGCGACGGCGCGCGCGCCCCACCCCGAATGGTCGATTCTCTGAAGCACGGGCGACCGCGCCAGCCGATCGAGCCACTTCGCGGACAGATTGAGGAACGGCACCTGCAGCAGCTTGTCGTAGAACCCGGGCATCCCCGCGCGGATCAACACGCTGTACAGCAGGACAGTGGAAAGCCCATAGAGCACGCCGTACATGATGCGCCCCAGCTCGGTGCGCGGCGACGTGGCCGGGTCGGTGAACAGCAGGTGCATGCCAAGGAACACGGCAATGGGCACATGCGAGTCGGAGAAGAAGTAGCTGCCGGTCGCGGCGTAATAGACCGCGCTGAAGACGTACGTCGTCACCACGGCCGACATCGTCATCGGCGTGACGCCGAACAGATACTGCCCGGGCATCGCGAAGAGAAAGATCGCGAGATACATCTGGGGCGGGTAGAACTGGGTCTGCGCCACCTCGGAGCCCCAGGTCGTCTGGCTCGCGCTCGTGATCAGCAGGAGCGACGACGCCACGGCCAGCGGGAATGACGAGGGGTTGAAGATGTGCGTGTTCACGCCATCGCGCGTCCAGCGCAGGAACTCCTTGGCGAGAAAGCCGAGCGCGATCATGGCGAACTGCAGGTAGAACCAGTCGTCCTTGAACCACAAGAACAAGTTGATACTGAAAATGATCGGGAATGGGCCGAAGCCCAGCGCGTAGGTGCGCCGGTGCGTCCAGGAGAGCAGGCTGTCGAAGCCGTAGGCAAAGAGGAGCTGAGCGGCAATGAGCGGCCAGGCGTGATAGACCTCGCGCCAGTAGTAGCCCCAATACAGGAGGACCGCGCCTTGCTGGCACGCCTGCAGATAGTGCTGGCGGCGCGGCACGATTTCGAGCGCCATTTTCTGCCCGCGCCGCAGAAGGCCGAACAGCACCCCGCTCCACGCGAGCAGGAACAGCGCGGCAAAGACGAGGGAGGCGCGCACCGTGGGACGCTGCTGGAGCAGGGAGAGTGAGCTGAGGATGAGCAGGCCGGCGACGAAGCAGGCGTTGAGGCCGAAGGCGCCGCCGGCCGAAAGTCTGGTGCCCGCCTCTGCCCTGGCGGAGGCGGGCGTTCGCGCAGACGTGGCCGCTCCCTGGGACTTTTTCAAGAAAGTTCAAAGTAGAAAGTACAAAGTTCAAAGTTAAGTTCAAAGCAAGAAGGAAGAAGTCGGAACTTTCCGGCGCCGACTTCCACTTCTCAACTTTGAACTTTGCACTTTGAACTTTCTTCTAGTGTCGAATCTGAGAACTGACGGTGCCTTCCTCGTAGACCTCGCAGTTGCCACGCTCCGTCAGGAGCCCCGCCTCGGGATTCGGGATGAGCCGCATCGTTCGCGGCGTCATCACCCACGGCTCCGCGAGAACCTCGGGATCCTCGACCGTGACTTCGTAATTGATCGCGTTGCCCCGACGCGTGAACTTCTCGACCAGGTGCATGTTATCGGAGTGGAAGAACCCGCCGCGCGCGAGCCATGTCGAGTCGACGAACGAGATCGAGTCGAGCACCAGCGTGTCGCCCTCCCATTTGCCGACGGTATACCCGTAATACGTCGTCTCGATTGCTTTCTTCGCGTCGTGCTTGCGGCCGTCGGTCGGGATCACCCGGTATTCCCCGTATCCGCCACCGCCGTCAACGCCTGCCCCGTAGAAGAAGATCACGTCCTTGTCCGACTGGACGATACGCCGCGGCGCGCCGTGCCGCGGAAGCCCGAGCGGCTGGCACGTCATCACCGGATCTTCCTTGTTCGTCCACATGTCGAGCTGCTGAACCTTGTCCCAGTGTTCGGGTTTATAGACCGGACGATTCGGCCCGAACCGGGAGGGCGCCTCGAACTCGTAGTCCATCGTCTGATTGACTGTCCGCGAGCAGTCGGCGCTCTGCGTCGGACCGCAGCGGCGGAAGCCGTACCGCCAGTTGAAAAAGCCACCGCTCTGCCAGTTGCCCGTCAGATCCGGGTGCCCGTCGGCGCGCCGCGGTGTCGGCTGATCCTGCGCAGATTGCGCTGGCGGCTCTGGCGGCCCAAAGGTCGGGGCCGCTGGAAAAGGCCTCGTGGGCGGAGCCGCCACCGTCACCGCGATCGCCTTCTGCACGCTCGCCGGCACCGGCATCACGACATACACGCTGCCGGTTTCCGTTTCCTTCGTCGTGACATCGCGAACGACCGCGCCGTTCCGGCGCTCGGTCAATTTGCCGGCGTACAGCACCTCGACTTTGTTGAGGGGATTGTTCCAGTCCTGGTAGTTGCTGTAGGTGAACTCGGTCGTGGCCGATCCGTTCTTCACCACGACGCGCTCGGCCATGTACTTGGCATCGAGCGTGGCCGTGGCCGTCGCGCCCGGAACGCCTGGAATCGGGAACGTGACCACCGGCTTCCCGGCTTCCCACGCGACGGACGTCTTTCCCGCCATCGTCACACCGTCCTGCAGCAGCGTGGCAGGATTGGCGCCCCATTCGGACTTTTCGTTGACGCCGAGGGCCGCCGCCTTCGGCGCGCCCTGCGGGCTCGCCCACAATCTAATCAGCCGCTCCTGTACCGCCGTCGCCATCGGCGTCGCTTTACCCTTACCGGGAACGATTTCGGCGCCTGGGATGTCTTCGTTCCACGCGTATTGGCCGCTCACGACCTCGACGTTCGAGTACGCCTGGCCGTTGGCGCGCGTGCACGTGTACTGAACGCGCTCGCCCGGCGTCTGATAGTTCAAACTGGCGCGATACTTCGTCACCGCGCAGGGCTGGCCGTCGACCTGGACGCTGCCGGCGTTCCGCCTGATACTCGAGCGAGACCATTAGCTCGTGCTCGTCGATGCCCCGCAGCATGCCCATGTACCAGGTCCAGTTGAAGAGCACGGCCCGCAGATCTTTCGCGTCCTTCGCCGGCGTGTACGGCGGCTGTTGGTTGCCGCCGAACTGCGCTCGTACACCGGCCGACAGCAGCCCGCTGACGGCGAGGACGACGCCAAGCGTGACTGCGTATCGCCTAGTCATTGGGGTTACCCGCCGAGATCGTGATCACGGTCCCGTCGGCCTTGGTGATCGACTTGAGAAACCCGAGCGGACTGCCGTCCCGCGTCGGGATGAATTTCGCGGTGATGACGTCGCCGGCTCTGAGGACGTCCGAGTTCTTGCCGATCCCCCGTCCCGCAAGCGTGGTGGCGGAGCCGGTGGTAAAGGTCCACTCGGTGGTGGTGCCGTCCGCGTTCTTGACGGCGATGTGCATGGACCCGTGGGGATTCACAAACTTGATGACGGTGAGGGTCCCCGTCACTTCCTTTTCGCCCTTCATGTCGTAGACGCCGGCGAGGGAATGATGCGCCTGCAACGGCGCTCCCGCCATCAGCACCGCGCCCAAGACGACGACCGATCCCAGAGTTCGCTTTATCATCTGCCTGCCTCCGTGACGTTCAAGTTCAAGTCTACTCAATGCTCAATGACGGATCTGAGAGGTGACCCGCCCCTCTTCGTAAACCTCGCAGTTGCCACGCTCCCGGATCAGGCCCGCGTCGGGATTCGCGCTGCGCCTCACGATTCGTGTCGGAAACACGTACGGCTCGACGAGCATCTCGGGATCTTCGACCGTGACGTCGTACAGGAGCACGTCGCCCTGACGCGTGAAGCGCTCCACGACATGCATGGAATCGGAATGGATGAAGCCGCCGCGCCCGAGCCACGTCGTATCGACGAAGGAGATGGAGTCGACCACCAGCGTGTCGCCTTCCCAGTTGCCGATGGCATAGCCCATGTAGGTGGTCTCGATCGCGCGCTTCGGATCGTGCTTGCGGCCATCGGTCGGGATGATCCGGTACTCACCGTATCCGCCGCCGGCGTCGCCTCCGGTGTAGATAAAGGTGACGTCTCTGTCCGTCTGGTAGATGCGCCGCGGCGGCCCCTCGCGCGGGACGCCAAGCGGCTGGCAGGTCATGACCGGGTCGAACTTGTTCGTCCACATGT
The DNA here is from genome assembly GCA_963729215.1 of uncultured Acidobacteriota bacterium. GTDB lineage: Bacteria > Acidobacteriota > Vicinamibacteria > Vicinamibacterales > CAVVIG01 > CAVQJU01. The sequence continues at coordinate 292,009 of CAVSND010000006.1, forward strand.
CGAGCTGCTGCACCTTGTCCCAGTACTCCGGCTTATAGGTGGGACGGCCGATGTTACCGAACCGGGACGGCGAGTAGAGCTCGAAGTCGTACGTCTGGTTGTCCTGGCGCGTGGCATCGGCACTTTGCGTGGGACCGCGGCGGCGTCCGCCACCGGTCATGTAGTTTCCGATCCAGTCGCTGTAGTTCCAGTTGCCCGTCAGGTCCGGATGCGCGCCCAGGCGCGGCGTGGGCTTTGACTTGTCGACCGGCGGTTCCGTCCTCGCCATCACGCCAGCCGGCAGTTGCGCCGTGACCTTGATCGCCGCCTTCACGCTCGCCGGCACGGGCGCGACCACATACACGTTGCCCGTCTCCGTCTCGGTCGTCGTCAGGTCGCGAACGACCGCGCCGTTCTTACGCTCGGCGAGCTTGCCGGCGTAGAACACCTCGATCTTGTTCAGCGGGTTGTTCCAGTCCTGGTAGTCGCTGTAGGTGAACTCGGTGGTCGTCGAACCCTGGGCGACCACCACGCGCTCGACCCGGTACTTCGCATCGAGCGTCGCCGTCGCGGTCGCTCCCGGAACGCCAGGGATAGGGAACGTCACGACCGGCTTGTCCGCATTCCACGACACGGACGTCCGGCCCGCCTTTGTGAGGCCGTCTTCGAACAGCGTGCCCGGATTCGCGCCCAGCCAGAATGTGTCCGTCGTTCCAGCCACGGCAGCCTTGGGGGCGCCCTGAGGACTTGCCCACAGGCGGATGAGCCGCTCCTGCACGGCCGCCGGCATCGGCGTGGCCTTCCCCTTCGTCGGCCCGATCTCCGCGCCGGGCGTGTCTTCGTTCCAGGCGTACAGCCCGCTCACGACCTCGACGTTCGAGTACGTCTGTCCGTTCGCCCGCCTGCAGGCATATTGAATCCGCTGACTGAACGTCTGATAGTTGGTGCTCGCGCGATATTTCGTCAGCGTGCACGGTTGCCCGTCCACCTGAATCGTGCCGTTGCCCTGATATTCGAGCGAGGCGACCATATCGCGTTCGTCATGACCCTTGAGCATGCCCGTGCCCCACATCCAGTTGAAGAGCACGGCCTTCAGGTCTCTGGCGTCCTTTGCGGGCGTGTAGGGTTCAGGAACGCGTGGACCCTGTGCACTGACCGTCCTTGCCGCCAGCGACCCGCCGATCGCGAGGACAATTCCGAGCGCCACAATCTTTGCCCGCATCATTTCTCTCTCCCTCTCCGTGAACGACAACAACAGCTGCCGAGAGCGTAGCATCGCGAGCGCCCGGGCTCAATTCCCCGTTGCCATCGGAATGGGTCTCGAGCGGCGCCGCCAGCGTGCCCGCCCGCGGGTCCTGTAACCGGTCGCTTTTCGAGGGAATTGTGCGCATTTGCTGGTAGAAACCAGCCTGGACGGCCGATCGCTGACCGAGGCACCGCTCTGCTGCTGATGGCCATGGCCGAGTGAGGCGCCTCGATGGCCACGGCGCAAGCTCATAAAGAGCTGGTAATGGGACGCGGGGCCCACCCGCCTCACTTGTCGCTGACCGACTCGCGGGTCGGTCCATACGTGGCGCCGTGGACGGTTCGTTGCGATAACAGCATCCACGTCCCGTTCTGCTTCTGATACACGCGTTCGTACCAGACCGAGAACCACGCGCGGTCCGGGTTGCTGCCCCGCAGTGTCGCCGTGTAGCGGCCGAACGTGACCGCGACGTCCCCGTGCATCTCGGCCTGCTGCGAATCGTAGTGCCACGCCAGGTACTGCTTGTTCCTGACGCGATCGGAAAATGCCTGCTTCGTGTCTATCAAGATGGAACGGCTGCCCCGCGTCCACGGATCGCTGTGCCACATCAGGAAGTCAGCCGACGTATGGCCGTCGAAGAATGCCTGATCGCCCCCCGGGACCGACGCGCCGAGCCGTTTTTCGAGATCGAGCAACTCGGCCGCCTCCTTCGACTGCGGCGTATAAGTTTCAGGAGCGGCCTTTGCGGGCGGAAGACCGGGAACGTAGTTCGCCGGGAGCACGTAAGGGATCTGCGTCGGGTCCACGCCGGCGGGCGACGGATGCGGACCCCACACCGTTCGATGAGACAGCCATTGCCAGCGGCCGTCGCGCCTGGCCCAGACCCGCTCGAACCAGATGGTGGCCAAGGCCGGTGGATTCGCGCCGTTCCCGTTTTTCGGCACGAACAGGCTGACGTAACGTCCGTGGGTGATCGCGACGCTCCCGTGCATCTCGATCTTCGAATTGTCGAGATCGTGGACGAGGTATTCCTTGTCCGCGATTCGCCTCATGAACGCGGCCCGATCGTCCTCGATGCCGCCGGTCTTTTCACCGCGTGTCCAGCCGTCGCCGTGGCGGAAATGGAAATCGCTCGACAGGATCGTTTCCGCAACCGCGACATCGCCTCTCACGGTCGCCTGTTCGATTTTCTGCTCGAGGGCCAGCACCTCTGCGGCATCTCCCGTCGCGGTCGCGGCGGTTATCTCGGGAGCCTGCATCCGGGAACGTTCAGCCGCCCCCGTGCCCTGACCCTGAGATGCCAGAGGCTGACTGATGTTCAGCGTGCCGAGCGTGACAGCGACGAAGACGAGGGGCCAGGCCCTGAGATTCAGTATCCGGTGACCGGTGAAATCGGGCTTCCTCACGGCGACCTCCTCCTCGACCTGACGGTCCGCTTTCCGCGACGTGCGCGAGATGTTAGCAAACTGGCGTAGAACACCCACCATCCACAATATGGCAACGAATTTCCCAGACATGCCCCTTGGCCTCCGTCGCTCCAGCTCACGCGAGCCGGTCACACTGGAAAATCGACCTCAAGCAAACGCGACCGGAACCGATTGACCTCGCGGGCGGTTTCGGGCGATTCGACGCGCCTGCTCGGCCATCCCTCCGGCCGGCCGTAGTGCTGAGGTCGGGCGGCACAGCGGTTGCGAATTCACCTGACGATGAGAAACACACAACACGTTTCACGGCAGAGTGGACCAGAGCGAGGACACGGAAATCGGCCGAGGTGGATCTCGCGGTGGCTTCACAGCCGGGCTGCTGCCTTTGCGGTTGCTGCGGCGATCGGTTCCTGTCTTGTGCGTCTTCTGCGGCAGCAGCGGACCAGGTGTACTTCTCGGCGCGCACGAACGTCACGAACATTCTCGTGAACTACATCAACCACGAGAACGTCCGTCTCGACATCTCGAGCTGGTATCTGATCTGGAACGACACCACGGTCGAACCTCGCAGCAGACTTTCTGGTCCGCCGTACTTGAAGGACTGGTACGACGCGTGTGCGAAGGAGCCGACGGGCAACTGCAAGGATTTCGCGAGTCTCTATCCGACCCCCGCGACGATGTGTCGCTGACAACCCCGTAGCAGGCTGCGACGAACGCAGCCTGAACGGAGAACGTCGAACGTAGAACGGAGAATGGCCGGCTATTCTTCGTTCTACGTTTTCCGTTTTCCGTTTTCCGTTTTCCGTTTGCGTTCTACGTTCAGGGCGGTTTTTTCAGCGCCCTGTCAGTCTCGCCTGATTGAGCGGCCCACGACGAACCCGAATGCCGCGGCCACGGTCAGGGAGACACCTGGATTGTTCTTGATGAACGTCTGGAGCGTGGCCAGCATCTGCCGGCCATCCGTGGTGCGAACGTACTCGGCGGCCGCCTCCAGGCCGTCTACGGCTTCTTGAGCGACGCTCAAGGCGGTCTCCGCCAGCTGATCCATTCCCTCCTGCAACTCGCCGGCGGAGTCGTCCAGCGCTGCCGTCGGCCGTAAATGGCAGTCCGGCGAGGCATCGGCCGCCGGCTTGGACGTCTCCGAAGCCGTATCCATGTTGCCTATCGAGAATGGGTCGCTGGAGGTTGTTGATGCGTCTGTCTCAGGCGTGGAATCGTCATGAATCGCCGACATGGGGACACTCCCGTCCGACTGATGCCCTATTTCTGCGTTTTCGCTGGCGCGATCGTCAGTTCGTTCCGAACGTGCCCGGTCCCGGCGACCTCTGCGGCCTTGGCCTCGATGATCTGTTTTTCCTCGTCCGAGCGTACGGGTCCCTTCAAGGTGACCTCACCGCCCTGGGAGACGATCTTCACGTTGTGCGCGTAAGTCGACAGACTCTTGTCACGCATCAGTGACTGCCGGACCTTCTGCGTGAGGGTGCGGTCGGCCGCGTTCTCTTTCTGCTGATCGGCTGTCACGGCGCCCTCCGACCGGTCGCGAGTATTCACTTTGGTGTTGTCGGCGGGCGTCTGGGCCAGGGCCGATCCCGCCAGCCCGCTGAGGCAAATGGTCAGCGCCATCCGGGCGAGTCGATGCGCATTTTCCCGATGCATTCTGTCTCTCCTTTGGACTCGTTCACATTTGCGGCTCTCATCTCTGCCGGCGTGCGCAGTGCGTTCCGAGCAGCCTTCTGAGGTCGATGTGATTCCGTGATTCACATCACAACTTATTTGCACGACGAGTGCCACGAGTGATATTGGCGGGCTCAGTGATCATCGGCGTGTTGCGCGCGCGGCGCAGCTCCGTAGCGGAGTGCTGGCTCTCGCGGCGGAGTGCGGGGCTCGCGCTCGCGTCACGAGTCGCGCGGCATGAACTGCTGCACAGAGTCCGGCTACCCCAGCGGTACGGCTCGTGCATAAATTCACATGGGCACGCGTGTTTCGCGGCCATGCGTATCAGAGTCATACAGAAACCGACCTCCGAGTGTATCGATGGGATATCCCTGTGTCAGTTTGAAGTCGGACGTAGTTACGAGGTGGACGCGCTTCTCGCCGCCGTCTTTCTCGCCGAACAGTGGGCGGTCCCGGTCACGAGTGAGAACGACGCGCCCGAGCAGCCGCGCACCACGCGCTTCGAGCGAGTCGAACGACGAAAAAACAGCCTCCTGCCCACCTGACCCCGATTCCGAATCACTGCGATCGGGCTCATTCCGTGCCGCCGCCGGATGGAATGCCGGCTGCGTGCCTCAGCGGCTGAATGTAAACAGCAGGTCCAGGCCGCTGTCCTGCGTGCGCTGAAACAGCAGCGGCTGCGCGTTCGACCCTTGCAGCCAGTTGGTCCGCAGGCGCAGCCACTTCGCGATTTCGTATTCGAGGACGAAGTTCGTCGTGCTCGCGTCTCCGAATCCCTGTTCGACCTTCGCGTACAGATTCTCGTTGACCTGTTCGCCGGCGGTGATCTGCGCGGCGGTCCCGCTGTCAGTTCCCGCCTGGATGGTAAATTCCGTCAGGTTGAGGGCTTTCCCCAGCGAGTTCGTCAGGGTGCTGGCGAGCGCTCCGGCCGCGAGCTGCTGCGCACGCTGCGCCACCGCCACCTGCTGGCCCTCGCCGAGCTGATTGATGGGCTGGTTGAACACGATGAGCGACAGGATCTCGCTCTGCTCGAGAGGTGGAACGCTGGAGAGCACCAGCTCAGGGCTCTTCAATGTGCCGCGGACGTTCACGTTGGCGAGCACGCCCTGAATCGCGCGTTGGGCGGTGACGCTCAGGTCGGGATCGATGTCGCGGCCGCCTTCGAAGCGGATCGTTCCATCGCGCAGGATCGTGAAGCGCCGGCCCTGGAAGTCGTAGGTGCCGCGCACCGTGTTGACCGTCCCGACCAGCCGTACCACGTCGCGGCCCGGGTTCTTGAGCAGCCGAAGGTCCCCGCCGATGGTCACGTTCACGGCGCCGAGGCCGATCGGCGCATCGGGAACGGACAAATCGTTGCTGCGGACCACGAAGTCGTTCGCGACGGCCAGGTGGACGTCCATCCTGAGCGCGGAGAATCCGCCTTCCCTGCCCTGCCGCGTCACCGGCGTCGGGCTCGGAGGTTGGGCGTCCGGCGTGGCGCCAGCATTAGAGGCGATTGGTACGTTGCCCGCGGGCGAGCCCTCGGGAGCGTTGATCCGTTCGGCCAGCGCAGGATCGACCGGCCTGGCCGCGTCCCCGGCCGCGCTGGTTGACGAGCGGCCACGCCCGCCGCCCCTGGTTGTATACGCGGTCGGCGCCGTCGCACCGCCCGTTCCTGTCACCGATTCGATCAACGGATCCAGGTTGATGACGCCCGACGTGACACCCATTTCCCCTTCGATCCGCGGCCTCAGCATGTCGCCGGTGATCAGCAGGTCGCTGTCCATGCGGAGGTCGCCGATCTTGTTCTTGATGATTTTGAAATTACGGGCGGTGACGCTCACGTTGACGCCGCCGAGCTGCTGCTCGTGAATCGCCAGATCGCCCACGATCGACAGCGGCTGCTTGTCGTTGTCGAGCACCTCGATGTCGGCGATATGAATGCGATCGGGCTCGAGCTCGATGCGGCCGTTGAGATTGGTATAGGTGACGCCGGTCGGCACCACCGTCAACGCCCCGTTCTTGACGGTGACGGTGCCCCCCGGGTGCGGGTCGCCTGCCGGTCCGGTGACGTCGATATTGGCCTGCACAGTCCCGCTGACGTTGGTCAGTGCCGTCGTCACACCCTGCGCCAGTCCGAGATCGATCGCCGTGCTGTTGACGTGCAGATCGAAAGAATCCGCCTTCGATGAGGCCGCCAGGTGCGTGGCGCCGCCTGACTCCGCCGACTTCTTGAAGGCCGCGACCGGCACATAGCCCTTCGCCTCGAGCCAATTGGCGGGCGACTGCTCGAGCTTCGCGTCGACCGTGATGCCACTTCGCTCGTAATCCACCGTCCCGGCGAATGAGTTGAAGCGGACCTGCCGGAATGCGCCCTCCGTGACGTCAAACCTTCCCGCGACCTTCGGGGCCTCGCTCGTCCCGCTGATTTCCGCCGACGCGTTCAGGGTTCCCGACAGCATCGGGGGCCGCAGCATCAACGCGTCGATCGTGCTGAGGCTCACGTTGCGCGCATTGGCGATCAACGAACCCTCTGGCCGCCCGAACGAGCCGCCCACCGAGATTTCCTGGTTGCCGCTGACGAGTCGGAGACCCTGAACGGATATCCCTCCGTTGCCGTAACGAATCTCGGCGCGAGCCTCCGGGGCGGTTCGCCATTCGATGTTCTGCGTCTGAAGCGCAAGGCGGGTGAGGCTCACCTGCTGCTGATCCGGATTGATCGTGAGGGATCCGCCGGCGCTCAATGTGCGCTGCGGCTGCTTCGCCGCCACATCGAACTCGAGCGTCTTGTCGCAGTATTCGGTTTTCGCTGTGACTTCATTGATGTTCTGGCCCCAGACGCCGGCGAACGTCGCCTTCGTATCGGCGGACACCTGCGCGTGCGCGAAAGCCAGGTCACGCGCCTGAATCTTGAAATCAGATGCGAGCTGAAGCGCGCTTTGACCCCGGAACTCGAGATCGTTGGCCGTGAGCGTGCCGGCGGCACGAAGATCGCGTCTGTTGCCGGTGATCGTCGCGTCCGCTTTGGCGATGCCCGACGCTTTCTGGCCGAACAGCCTGGTGATGGCTTCGAGGCTCGGCGTATCCGCCTGCACCACGAGGTTCGACTGCCCCGTGTCGTTCAAGGCGAGCGTCCCCTTCGCCTGAAGATTGGCGTCCGGACCGTGCACCGCGAGTTCCCTGATCTCGGCGCTCGCGTCGCGGTAGGTGCCATCAACCTCGGCGCTGTCGATCGACAGGCCGCCGAGGGTCGATCGGACAAGGCCGACACGCCCCGCGGCTTCAACGCTCTCGATGGAGAGCCCCCGGGAGATGCCCGTCGCAGTGGCCTCCACGTCGAGCGTGCCCGCGACCTTGCCGGCCGCAGCCGGTTTCCCGGACATCGCGCCAGGATCGACGTCCGCGAACGCGCCGGACGCTTTGACACGCAGGGTGTCCGCGGCGAGCGTCGTGTCGAGCGTCATGTTGTCGATCCGGCCGGCCGCCAGCGAGGAGGCGGCGAGCATCGCGGTCGCCGTGATTTCAGGACCCGCGGCCGTGTTGCCGCCTTTGACGACGACATGGCCGTTGAGCGCGCTTTTATAGCGAACGTCGTCGAGGGCGCGCACCCCGAACGCCTGGCCGACACGTTGCAGATCGACATTGGCGATCGTCGCGTCCGCCGTGTAGCCGATGTCCTGGCCTCTCAACGTAAACGACGCGGCGCTCGGCGCCGCGATGCGCCCTTCCGCCACGGTGGAATCGAGAACCGTCGCGTCGACGTCAACTGACTGGCTGCCACTGCCGACGACATGGTACTCGGCGTTGAGCATCGTGTTCGCCGGCGGGACTTTCAGCTCCGCCGGCAGCCTCTGCAGGTTGACGCCTCGGACGCGTCCGCGGAGCTCGTACGAGAACGGCGAGTGTCCGCGCGGCGGCATCAGCCGCCCGGCGGCAGTAACGTTCGCGCCATAAGCGGCGGCACGGGTGTCGATCGTCACGTCGCCTCCGGCGAACCTGGCGGAGCCGCTGACGTCATCGCCGGCGAGACCCACGGCCGACACGTGCGGCGCGGTGAACGTCACGGTCCCCTTCCATGTGTCGAACCGATTGAGCGCCGCGGCGTGCAGGTCGGCGTGCGTTTTCGCCGACACATCGCTCGTCCAGGCCTTGTCCGCGAGAATGGGTCCGAGATCCAGGTGATGCAGGACGAAGTCGCCGACAAGCGACTGCTGCGGACCGTCGAGATCCGCAACCATTCGTCCGGACACGTCACTGGCGGCCGCGCGCACGTCGAGCGCGACCTTCAGATGGCTCAGAGGGCCATCGAGGGAGAGCTCGAACGACGGCGCCAGAGGCCGGCGCGAGAGCGCCGGGACCAACCGGGCCATCTCCGGCAGCGAGATCTGCTCGGACGCCGCCTTCAGCTTCAACACGGGCGTTCTCAGGTATTGTTCGACCGCGCCGTCGAGTGTCAGCGAGCTCTCCGCCGTCCGGACCGCCATCCTGTTCACGTACAAGGTGTCGTTTCGTACCGCCATGCTGCCCGACAACGCCTTCAACGCCAGCTCGGGATCGGAACCCCGGAACGAGAGTCGTGAGATATCGACCGAGTAGCGCACCGGTTCGTAGTGGAACGCGAGGTCTGCGTCGAACATCTCGAATCGCGACGGAATACGCATCGCCCGGGCTTCCGGCAGGTCCTCGATGAAGAAGGACCCATTCACGATCCCGATCTGATCGATGGCGATCGGGCGTCCGGGACCCGATCGATCGGCTTCCCGTTCTTCCTTCTTGACGAGCCTCGCGAGTTCCCAGGAATCGCCGGCGCGCCACAGGTGGACAATTGGCCGTTCGAGGCGGAGCTGATCGATCGTTATGCCCCTGGTGAGCAGCTGGAAGGCGTTGTACCAGACGCCGAGTTTCGCGATCGAGACAGCCTCGCGGCCGTCGACCGCGAGCACGACGTTCTCGAGCTCGACGCCGCCGAAGAGGTTGCCCCCGAGGCGGCCGATCGACAACTGGCCATTAAGGGTCCTGCCGGCCTGCTTCACGATATAGCCGCGCAGCCAGTTCCTGAACCAGGCCGTCTGCGTCGTAATCACCGCCGCCGTGCTGGCCCCGACCAGCAGCGTCACCGTGATCACCAGCGCCCGAACCCATCGCCTGGTCATGGGGTCACCTCTCAGAATGCCTGCCCGACGCTGAAGTGGATCCGCCAGTGGCGTGTTTCGGGCGTGCCGTTGATCGACAGACCGGGGATGGGCCGGAGCTGGAAGCCGAAGTCGAACCGAATGGGCCCGATCGGCGTTTGATAGCGCAATCCGGGACCGACCGAATAGTTCAGATCGTTGAAGCGGACGCCCCACGGACCGGCCTCGACGGAGCCGCCGTCGAAAAACAGGACGCCGCCGAGGTTGCCGACGAGGGACGCGCGAAGCTCGGACGTGAAGGCGAACATGCTGTCGCCGCCGACGGGCAGGCCGGAATCGCTGAGAGGGGAAACCTCATAACGTCCCCAGCCGCGAATCGAGGTCGCGCCGCCCAGGAAGTACTTCTTGGCAAACGGCACGAGTGTCTGATCGCCGTTTGTCGGGCTGATGTTTCCCGCCTGCGCGCGATTCGCCCAGACCAGGCGCGTGCCGATCGGCAGATAGTGCCGGCCGTCCGCGGAGATCAGCCAGTAGCTGAACGTGCCCGGGAGGAATCGGCCCGCCTGCTCGACGTGAAACGCCGCCTGGTAGCCGCGTCGGGCGTTCAGGAGGTTGTCCGCCGTCGAGTGCTGCAGGTCGAAGCCGACGATCGTCGCGTTGCCGTTCTGGAATCCGGTGGTGGGGTCGAGTCCGATGGCGATGAGGTTGTTCCGCAGCCTGGCGTCGCCCAGCACGTCGGTCGCCACCGTGCTCGTCTGGCGCTCGGACGACAGGAAGACCGACCAGGATGTGGCGGCGCTGTCCCGGTGCGTCACCATCACCTTGGCGCCGATCACGTCCGACCGGTACGCCGGCGTCAACGTGTACCAGTCCTGGCCCGATACACCGATAGAAAAGTGCGGCGCGAAGAAGTACGGCTGGTTGAGCTCGAGGCGGACGCCGCGATCGAGCGACGACCACCGCGCGTGCACCGTCGCCATGCGGGCGCCGCCCATGAAATTGAGATGCCGGTACTCGGTGTCGACCCGGGCGCGTTCCTCGCTTCCGTAGCCGGCGCTGAAATTCACCCGCTGGTGTTTGCCTTCGGCCACGGACACACGGGTTGGGAGGTTCTCGGGCTGCTCATTCGCTTCGAGCGGCTGCACCGACACGAACTGGAACAATTCCATGCCGTACAGACGCCGCTGGGTGTCCTGAATCAGGCTGCGGCGGTAGAGATCGCCGGGCTGATAGGCGAGCTCACGCTGGATCACGCGTTCGCTGACGCTGCTGTTTCCGGCGACCGACACCGGCCCAAAGTGCGCCAGCTTCCCGGGCTCGGCATTGAACGTGACCTCGGCATCCCGGCCCGTGCTGCCTCCCAGACGCTCGTCGATGGCGACCCTCGCATAGGGGTAGCCGTGATCGCGCAGCTCGTTCAGCACCAGTTCCTGCGTCGCCACAACCTGCTGCCGGTCCCGCGCCTGGCCGACCTTGAGCGGCATGCGATTCCGCACGGTGAGGAGGTGGTCGGCCGGAACCGCCTCGAAACCGGTGAAGCGGACGCTGGCAATCCTTATGGGCTCGCCCTCGGACACCGTCAGCGTCACATCGGCCGCATCCTGCTTGCTGTTCAGCTTCACGTCGAACGACGTGATTCGCGCATCCGGATAACCCCGGTTGGCGTAAAAGGTCTGGATGCGAGCCAGATCGGTGTCGAACTTCGCTCGATCGAAGTAGTTCTTCTTGCCCCACGGCAATATCGAACTGGGCTGAGTCGCCAGCGCCTTCTGAAGCTGCGACTTATCCACGGCCTTGACGCCGTTGAAGGAAATCCGGCGGACCTTGATGCTGTCCTGCTCGTTGCAAGCGGCGGCCGAGAACGCCGCGCCGAGGAGCAGGACGCAAATCGCCTCGCAGCGCACGAGCTTCGCGCTACCACAAACCATGCCACGGCGTGAGACGCAGCTGGGGCGCTCGTCCGCACGGCGGAGCTCGACCGATCAGCCCATGCGGCGAGGTCTTGCCTGAACGGAGTCCTCCGCCCGATGGCGGGCGACCTGCTCCGCAGCCTCCGCGGCTGCGATCTGGACGCGTTCTTCCTTTATCTCGAGCCGGAGGCGTCCGAACGCGCTCATATAGACATTGGCCACCCACACCAGTGAGAAGCCGGCGATCAGATATCCACGCCAGTCATCGAACAACAGCCTGTACCGCGTGACCAGGAGTACGAGGGCGGTGACGTAGTGTGAGAAGCAATATTCACAGGTGAACAGGTAGAAGAATTTTCGCGTCGCCAGCCGCCGGCAGGCCTGGCTCTGCCTCAGGCACCATTCGCGAGGCTCGCGAAAGAATTCTTCATGCGTGACCGTCCACGAGATGCACGCGACAGGCAGCGCGAGAACGAGGAGGTACACACACTCGCGGATCATGAGGAATCAGAAGGAAAACGAAGACAATCGAACTGGCCGACGCGTTCGGTGCGCGAGCCGGACCGGTCGTCCGGCTCGCGGTTCGTTCGTTCAGTTGCCCGCCGCACGGGCGCTTCGGCCGAGCGAGGCCAGGAACCCCTTCGCTGCAGGCAGCGCCGCGGCGTTGTGACCCTCAACCACGGCGTGGGCGTCCACACCGGGTCCATACGCGCGTTCGTTCCCTTCCTTGTCGGGCCGCAGGACGCCGCCCGACAAATCGATACCGGCAAACACGCCTTGTGTCCTCGAGTAGGACAGCATCTCTGCCTTCAGTTGCAGGTCAGTCGCGGCATGTCCCGACCGTCCAACCGGCCCGGCGGCCACCGAGGCGTCGGCGCCAAGCGATACCTTGTTGTTGAGCAACTTGTCGACACCTCGCCGGTTCATCACCAGCAGCACGAGATCCACCGACTGCGCGCCGATCTGGAGGCCCCAGCTGCCTTTGGCCAGCTGCATGAACACCGGCGCAGACCATCGCTCGCCGGCGCGGCAGCTCATCACGCCCGACCCGTACTCTCCGCCGACGATGAATGCGGCCTTCTTCACCGACGGGATCACGATCACGCATTCAGCTTTTTCCCAGAGCTCCTCAGAGATGCCCGTGTCGGGAGCCCGTCGCATTTCGCCGAGTATTGTCGCCGACTCGTCCAGGCGCTTCGCCTGATCGCTCGACAGCGTCGCAAATCCCGGCGACGCTGCCAGCAGCAGCGCACAACAGAAAGCAGGAATCCTCATCTCACCCCTCCCATGCAGTCACGCGCGTTGCCGAACAACTTGCTACAACTCAGTTCGGGTCGGATCGCGCACTTATTGGGTGAGCAAGTCTGATACCAGCATGCACGGCCGTGGTGGATGCCGCGCTTCACTACACTCCGCTGACTCTTCAGGGCTGACGGCTGGATGCTTCTGGACGGATGGGGGCGCCTACTGGTGCGAATCGATACAAGACATGCGTAGAGAGAAGTGCGTTCTGTTTAAGACACGGAGTCGGTCAGCTCGTCTGCCTGATGATGCGTCGACGACCGCCTATTTGGTCTTCGGGCGTATGGCGTGCCACGGGTATTCTTCGCCCACGCCGCGGGTGACGGATCCGTCCATCGTGTCTCCGTCCACCGTAGCGCGTACTTTGTACTGGTGGCTCCCGTCCGTGATGGTCACCCGGAATGAGGCGCCGGCGACCGTTCCCGACACCGGCATCTCGCCGCGGGCGCCCTTCGCGGTCGCGGTGATCGTGGCGCCCTTCTGCTGGATCACCCACTGCTCGGTGATCACGTTGCCGGGCATGCGCGTCGTCACATTCCACGTGCCCGCGAGGCTCGGCGGCGTTTCGCCCGACGCGGCACTCGGGAACATGGACGCGAGGACGCACGCGGCGACGGCGACGATCCCGCGCACGATGGTCATTCCTGTACGGTCAGATACTGCTGAATGAGCTGTTCGATGTTACCGCGTTCCGAGAACGACTTCGACAGGGGTCCTGGCCATTTCACAGTCAGGGACGTCGCGACCTCATCGTCGCCGCCGGAGGCTAGCACGAGCGTCAGCTTCACGGCGTCGTGCTCGACGCGCACCGTGCTGACCTTCAGCGCGACGCCCGTATCGTAGAACGTCAGCATGACGGGATCGATCTTCTGGGTCCACCCCTCGCCGAGCAGCTTGTCCTTTCGATAGGCGACCTGCACCGATTGGGCGATCTGCTGCACGTCGTGAGCGACGATATCGTCGACCTTGTGGCGGCCGTCGAACTGGAAATACGTGCCGGCAGACGGCGTCACGACGGTGAGACCGGCGCGGCCTGCACTGACCGAGCCACCAAGGCCGCTTTCGTTGTAGACGAGGGAGTAGAGCGGCCGCTTCACGACGACGTGGCGCCCGGTCCAGCGCTTCTCGAATTCCTTCTGGTTGTTGTCGGCCCATGCCACGGCTGCTGCGGCAAGCACCAGCGCCGCAACGCCTACGCTCCATACGCGACGACGGCTGATCATTGGCACACCTCCAGGTCCGCTGACACACCGGGCCCTTTCCTTATGGCCTTATCGGCGTGGATGGCCCGGGCCGACAGAACGTTTTGGGCCCTCGGGGCCTCCCCCGGTGGCAGAAAAGGCGGGCAGGACTGCGCAACCTTGACGCCTGAGTTAGCTCGTGCTAACTTTCAGAGCCGTGGCGCTTCCCTTCTACGTTCACGAGGACGATCCCCCGGCCAAGCGGGAAATTCTCCGTGCCGCCATGAAGCTGTTCAGCGAGCACGGGCTCGCCGCCACGAGCATTCGTGATATCGCCGGGGAGAGTGGCTACACCAATCCCGCACTGTACAAGCACTTCGCCAGCAAAGAGGAATTGGCGCTGTATCTGTTCGAGATCTGTCATCGCCGTCTGTGGACGAGGTGTCAGGCGGCGATCGCCGCGGCGAGCAGCTTCGACGGGAAGTTGGAGGGCTATATCGGCCAGGTCCTCGCGCTCGTGGACGAACACCCCGAAGCGATGGCGTTTCTGTCCGACAGCGCACGCGTGCTCTGGCCGAAAGCGGGCCCGACCGTTCGCCGTCAGACCATGATCGGTCTGGCTCGATCGCTCATGAGTGAGGCGCCCCGCACGCGAAGGGGGAAATCCGCCGTCAGCGCCGATATCGCGGCCGCGAGCCTGCAGGGCACTCTGGCCGAGATCGCTCGCATGATTCAGGTCGGGGTCGTCTCCGGCCCGGCTATCCGGTTCAAGGCGGAACTCGTGGCGTTGTTCCGCGGGGCCTGATTTTTTTGCATTGCTGGTTAGCTTTCGCTAACCCTACTGAAGGGTCAACGCCAGGAGGACGACATGCCAGCGACCACGCCGAACAAGACACCACTCGCCATCGACAAGACGAGCACGCTGAGTATCAACGGCTCTTTTCAGAGCATCCGTCTCTGCGCCGCACGCGCGGGACTCCCTCCGCTCTTGATCGTCCAGGGCGGACCGGGCCTGCCGGTGCTGCACGAAATCCCGAAGTTTCAGCGACTCCTGAACCTGGAGAACGCCTTTCTCGTCTGCTACTGGGACCAACGTGGATGCGGCAACGCGCCGGCGAGCGACGCACGCAGCGCGTCGATGGCACAGCAGGTCGACGACCTTCGAACCGTCCTGCAGTGGCTGCACGGCGAGACGGGGCAACGCGTGCTGATACTCGGCATTTCACTGGGCGCCACGATCGCCCTGCAGGCCGTCGAGCATGAATTCGACCGGACAAAGGCGGTTGTCGCCATATCCCCGGATTCGCACACCGCCCGAAGCGACGCCGCGGCTCATGCATTTCTGCAGGAAGAGGTACGTCGTGCGGACGGACGCCGGCTGCGCCGCAGGGTGACGAAGCTCGGGCCGCCGCCGTGCGTGGATGCGGCCGCATTCCGGCGGCGGGCCGGCCTCCTGGCGGATCTCGGCACGATCGAGCGCGGCAGGACCTTCAGGACGCTTCTGCTGGAAACGCTCGCCGGCATGATCGCCGCCTATGGTGCTGTCGGTGCGGTCAGGGCGCTGCGCAACATGAATACCCTCCAACGCACGCTCCTGCCTGACATTGTCGCGCTCGATCTGTTGGCTCACCCACCACGTGTGACGATTCCCGTTCACTATGTGTTCGGCGAGCAGGACGCGCTGACCACCGCCTCAATGGCGACGGAATTGCCCGCCGCGATTTCGGCGCCGGCCGGGACAGCCGTCCACGTGCCCAACGCCGGCCACATGGTCCATTTCGACCAGCCGGACATCGTGCGATCGATCGTGGAGCAGGCGACGTGACTGACAGAATATTTTCGTTGCCGATTTCCGCGGACGCTGGCACGATCGACGTCTCTCCGCTTCGACACAGAAAGGTGATCCGATGAGAAGACGCAAGCTGCTCATGGCAATCGTGGCGACGGTGACTGTCTGTCGCGCGGAAGTTGCGTATCCGCAGACCGCCGACGACATCGTCGAGAAGCACCTCGCGGCGATCGGTGGCCGCGCGGCGTTGGAGAAGGTCACGTCCCGCGTGACGATCGGGACGATCTCCGCGTCGACGCCCGGCGGCGACCTGACCGGAAGCATCGAGGTGTACAACAAGGCGCCCAATAAATCGCGGACGCTCGTGAAGATCGACGCGAGTCAGTTCGGCCTCGGCCAGATCGTCCAGGATCAGCGCTTCAACGGGACGACCGGCTACGCCATCGATACGCTTGAACGGAAACCGCGAGATCACAGGCGATCAACTCGAAGTCGCCCGAAGCACCGCGTTTCCGTCACCGCTGCTGAAGTACAAGGACGCGGGCGGCACGCTGGAACTGGTCGGGAAGGAAAAGGACGGCGATCGGGACGCGTACGTCTTGCGGCTGACGCCGAAGACGGGACCATCGGCGCGGATGTTCATCGACGCGGAGACGTATCTGCTCACGAAGACCATCATCACGGTCAACGTGCCGCAGATCGGCGGCAACGTGGAACAGACGGTCCTCGTCTCCGACTACCGCGTCGTCGACGAGGTGAAGGTGGCCTATCAGGTGAAGTCGGTCAACCAGTTTCAGACGCTGTCGATCACCACCACAAAGGTCGAACAGAACACGGCCATCGACGAGAAGATGTTTTCGAAACCCGAGTAAAGGGTTTCAGCCATCGCGCTCACCCGGCACGTTGTTCCACGACCGGATGACCGGCTGGCTCAGGTCGTGGTCGTATCCGAGAACGCTCACGGATCCCGTGTGCAGGTAAAGGCGGCGGCCTTCTCGAGCCGCCATGTCGAGCCAGCGGACGGAAAGAATCCGCAGGATGTCCCGGTGCGCGAACAGCAGCACGTTCCCCGCGCATTGCCGGACGCGATCGATCACGGCATCCGCACGAGCGGCGACGGCGCTCACCGTCTCTCCGCCCGGGCACCCGTCCTCGAACAGCCGCCATTGGGGGCGTTCGGTCCGGATTTCTGACGACCGGCGACCTTCATACGCGCCGTAATCCCATTCCATCAGGTCCGGGTCGGGCCGGGCATCGAACCCCGCCAGTTCGGAGGTTCGTCGTGACCGCTCGAGCGGACTCGTGAACACGTCGCCGAAACGCATTCCGCGCAGCAGGACACCCAGACGCCGGGCTTCGTCCTCCCCGCGAGGCAGTGAGCGGAATGTCCGTGCGGCCGGTGTGCTGGCCGGTGATCGTCCACGCGGTCTCTCCGTGCCGGACAAGCCAGACCTGCGGCAGCGGCGTTGCGTCCACATCAGCCATCGCTGTCCTAGAGTTTCACATCACCGAATAAACAAACCACGGATGACTGAAGTTCCTGCGGCACAGATGTCGTCGGATGGTACATAGCGCTCGAGCGTAGCGACGAAGGCCCGGCGAATCGAACGCATTCGGCCCGGCAGCAACGGCAGAAGTGAAGCTTGGTACGCACGATGCAGCCACGGGAAGCACGGATGCGCTGAAGCTCATGCTTCTCAAAAGGGGACATCACATGAAGATTAATCGCATAGCGATGACGAGCGCGGTTGTGCTGGCGGGAGTGTTCGGGATGACTCAGGGCCCGCGTGCACAAACACCTGGACAGACGACATCGACAACGACCACCACGCGGTGCGTGCCTGCCGATCAATTGGCGCGCGCCGGGGCGCCTGGATCGGTGCCGGGGTCGACGACGCAACCGGGGTCGAGCGCGACGCCAGGATCGTCGACAACGGCGCCACCGCCATCGGCGTCCCCGGGAACAAGTCCCAACCCGGGCTCGGCCAGTAGTACGGCGGGACAGAACAATTCAGCCCGCAATGGATCGTCTGACGCCGCGGCATCCTGCCCTCCGGGGACAGTGCCTGTCACGCAGACCACGCAGCACAATCAACCGGCAGGCACAACGACAGCGCCGGACGCAACGCCCAGCACTCCTGCACCGCCTCAGAAGTAGAAACCGGACGAAGCCGGCAGCCAGAGACTTCTCTGGCTGCCGGTCCTCATGTGTGCTTTGTTGTTAGTTCGAGACGGGCGACTTCAGCAGGCGCTGAAAGGCGGCCTGGTAAAAGGCCAGCTTCGCGGCGGGCACGGCTGATTCCTGTTGCGGCGTATCCGCGAGCACCATGACCTTGCTCGTCGCGACGTCCTTGAACCGCGGCCACTCCGGCAGGCCCTTGCCGTTCGGATCGCCGTTCGTGATGAAGTTCACCCAGTAGGACGACATGTTGTCCGCCAGCTTCGTGTCGACGTCGTTCCACGTCTGCGTCGGCTGGCCCTTGGGATTGTTCCAGGCAAACGAGATTTCCGCCGTGTGCGTCGCGCCCTGCGGCGACGGCTGGCCGTTCACCGTCTGGATGCGCGTGAAGAAGTACGTGTACGCCTTCTTGCCGACCTTCGCCTGCGCCGCCGCCCACTGACGCATGTTCCAGTTGATTTCGTCCGCGCACGCTTCGTGCGCCGCACGCTGCGCATCGGCGTCGTTCGCGGCAGGATAGAGCTTCAGGTACTCGCCCGCCATCTCGCCGAATTTACGCTCCGCGCCGCTCTTGAACGCGTCGAGCGTCATGCCCTGACCGCCGCGGCCGGCCAGGCCCGCGGTCGGCCCGCAGATGCCGAAGTTCGCTTCGTCCTTGTTCGAACCGGTGAGGACGTCGACGGCGTTCTGCTTGCCGTTCGCGAACGTGTACGACAGGTCCTCCGGGATGAGATAGCCGTCGACGACCAGCCCCACGCCGAGCAGGCCTGTCAGCTCGTCCAGCGGCTTGGCGCGCAATTCGGCGATCGTCCGCCCGTCGGCCGCCTTCTCTCCCCCGGCCTGGGCCTCGGAGGACGGCCGCATGCGGGCCATCGTGAGCCCCATCCAGCCGCCGCTCTCGGCAATGGCACGGTTGAACAGGCCCTTGGCCTGCGGCGACCCGACAAGCGCACCGATCATGTTCGCGCCAGCCGACTCCCCCGCAACCGTGACGTTGTTCGGATCGCCGCCGAACGCGGCGATGTTCCGCTTCACCCACTGCAGCGCGGCAATCGCGTCCATCATCCCGTAATTCCCCGAGGCGTTGTGGCCGGACTCCTTCGCCAGATCCGGATGGGCGTAGAAGCCCAGCGAGCCAAGGCGGTAGTTGAACGTCACGATGACGGGACCTTTGGCGGCGAGGTTCTCGCCGTCGTACCACGACAGGCCGCCGGATCCGCCCGTGAAGCCGCCGCCGTAGATCCAGACCATCACCGGCCGGCGATCGCCGGCGGCCTTCGCGCTGGTCCAGACGTTGGCGTAGAGACAGTCTTCACTGCGCGCGGGTTCGCGGGGTGGGGCCTGCGCGCCCGCGGGAGGCGCCGGCGCCGGGCCCCTTCCCGCCCGCCCCGGACCGCCGCGTCCGCCGATGGGGCCTGCGGTGCACGGCGCGCCGAACGCCTCGGCGCTGCGCACACCGTCCCATTTGGCGGCCGGCTGGGGCGCGCGCCAGCGGTTCTCGCCGAGCGGCGGTGCGGCGAACGGAATCCCCTTGAACACGCGCACGGACGGCTGCGTGGTGGCGGTCGCGCCGGCAAGAAGACCGGTGTCGATCTTGACCTGCTCCTGGATCATCGCGGAGGTTCGCGCCGTGACCACCGCAATGGTCCCGGCTGCCAGAAAGAGTGCGATTCGCTTCATAGACGTCTCCCTTGGGACGGGTGTAAACCGGAGCATTCTACTTCGTCCACCGATCGGGCACACTCGGCGGGACCGATCGCCTCGTGAGCCGATTTGTCCCGGTTTTCCGCGTAACCCGTAAGAGAAGTGTTAGACTGCCCGCGCACTCGGCCCCATCGATCGCGCGGGTTTGAGTGGTTCGTCCACAAGGAGATCGCAATGACCAGGCGCAGGCTTGCCGCGTATGCCGTGCTGTTGGGGATGTCTGTACTTGGTTCAGCGGGCGTGCACGCGCAGTGGCTGAATTACCGCACGCCGGGAATTCCCCGCTTGCCCGACGGCAAGCCCAACCTCACAGCTCCCGCACCACGCACGGCCGAAGGCAAGCCGGACCTGACCGGCGTCTGGCTGCACGAACTGACCTCGGTGGAGGAAATGAAACGTCTCTTCGGCCCGCTGGTTGACGCAGCGATCAAGGTCGACGTGCCTGGCATGGAGATCGGCACACAGCACAAGTACGGGTTCAACATCCTGTTGGACTTCAAGCCGGAAGACTCCCCGATGCGGCCCGCCACCGCGGAGATTTTCCTGAAACGCCTGTCCGGCCCTCCGCCCGCCCAATGCGGCCTGCTTGGTGTGCCCGGGTTTCCGCTGGCGGGTCTACTGTCCGAGCCAATGAAGATTGTGCAGGCGCCGCGCGTGACCATGGTGGTCTACGAAGCCGGCGGCCACACCCGGCAGATTTTCGCCGATGGCCGCACGTTGCCGCGCGAGTTCGAGTTGCCCGCGTACTACGGCTACTCCGCCGGACGCTGGGAGGCCGACACGTTCGTCGTGGAGACGGCGGGGTTCAATGACAAGACGCCCCTGGACATCCTCGGGCATCCGCACAGCGATCAGTTGAAAATCATCGAACGGTTCCGCCGCCGTGATTTCGGCCACCTTGACGTCGAGATGACGTTCGACGATCCGAAGATGTACAGCAGGCCGTTCACGATTCGCATCCCGCACAACCTGCTCGCGGATGCCGACATCTTCGAGATGTTCCCCGAGAACGAAAAGGACTGCGCCCACATCAAGTAGCGATGGCACGCACCTGCCGGTCGTAGCGGCCGGCTTCGCCTGTCGTAGCGGCCGGCTTCAGCCGGCCGGCGAGCGTCCGCCTGAAGGCGGACGCTACGGCTGACACTCTAATCGCAGGATGGGGAGACGACGCGCAGCGAGCCTACGCTCAGTTGCGTTGCTGGCCAGGTGTCCGGTTACGGCCACGCGCTTGCCCACTTGCGCCTGCGCCGCATGCGAATCCGCAAGGTCGACGAGCATGACCGGCGCCGAGTGCTTCTTGATGAAACCCGATTTCCAGCTGCGTGACTTCGGCGCGTCGAACCCCTGGGTGTCGGTCAAACGGAACTCGTCGGCGTTGACGCTGACTTCGAGGCAGCCGGTGATCGTCACAGGCGCGGGTTCCACGGTCGCAATGGACGTGGCCGCGAGCGCTGGTGTGGCCGGTGCAGGTGCCGCGGACGCCGCCGTGGCGTTTCCCGTGCCGGCGTGGGCGACAGGCGTCGCGACCGTCCGCGCCGCCGGTTTCGAAGACGAAGAAGAAGACGAGGTGCTGTGACTCTTGGCGGCTTTCGGCGCCGCCGTCTTCTTCGGCGGCTCGACAACGGCCTGCGCCGTGGCGGGCGGCGTCGCGGCAACAGGCGCCGGGGCCACCGTCACGGTATACGACGACGCTGGCGCCTGCGCCAGATCGACGACCGGTTCCGCACGGTTCGGCGTGGGCGCGACTGCAGCGGGTCTCGACAAGCGTGGGACGGCCAATGCCGCGCCGACGATCACGACGACGCCAGCCAGCATGAGCCTCGACCGCCGTGTCAGTCGCCGGGCGGGCGCCGATGGACGTGGCGCAGGAGTTTTCGCGGGCGGTGTCACGTTTTCGGCAGCAGGCGGTGTCTTTTCCATGGCGAATTCCTCAGTGCGGGCCGGGGTTCCCGCAGGTTGCACGGCTCGGGCACGACAAGCGCGACGCCACACGGAGCCGACAAACACGGCTGTTTCACGGCCCTGGTGGCGCCCGGCCGCCCTGACGGCCGCAATTCGCATGCCGCGCTCGTTGTTTACGGGAGTTCGCGTGATCGCCGGACAGCCGGTTACAGAACGGTCACTCGACTTTCAACAAACGATGGACAATCCGATCCGGCCGATGAACGTGACCGTTCCGGCGGGACAATCGACAATCTCGACGACTTAAGGCACGATATTTCAAAATGCAGGCCACACGATTGCTGAGTGGCGCGGCCGTCGCCGCGTCGTTGCTGATCATCACCGCGGGCGCCGCCCGCATCGGGGCTCAGGCTCCGCGCACGATTCCGCGCCTGGCCGACGGGCGGCCTAACCTCCAGGGCGTCTGGCAGGTCCGCAACCGGGCGTCGTACGACCTGCAGGACCACGTGTCCCGCTACCTGATGCCGGCCGGCCGCAGCGTGGTCGAAGGCGGCGAGATTCCGTATCAGCCCTGGGCCGCCGAGAAGAAGCGCGCGAACTTCGCCAATCGGGCAACGGCAGACCCCGTGGGCCAGTGCTACATACCCGGCGTCCCGCGCATCATGTATATGGAATGGCCGTTCCAGATCGTGCAGACGCGCGAACACCTCGGGATGATCTTCGAGTGGACGCAGAACTATCGTCTGATTTACACGAACGGTTCCGCGCACGACGACCGCGCCCAGCCGTGGATGGGCGATTCGCGCGGACGCTGGGAGGGCGACACGCTGGTGGTCGATGTGTCCCACCACAACGACAAAACGTGGTTCGACATGGCCGGCAACTTCCACAGCGACGCGCTGCACCTGGTCGAGCGCTACACGATGGTGAATGCCGACACCATTCAGTACCAGGTGACGATCGAGGACCCCAAGGTCTTCACGCGCCCGTGGAAGATCAGCATGCCGCTGTTTCGCCAGCAGGGCGTGGACCGGATCCTCGAGTATCACTGCCAGGCGGAAAAGGAAGAAGCCAACGGCGACTTCGAGCCCCAGGCGCGCACCTGGTATCCCGGACCGGATGCGCCGAAACCGGCGCTCGCGTTCGGCCCGCCCGCTCAGCGCCCGCAGCCCTGGAAAGCCCCCGACTCGGTTCGCCGGACGGCCGATGGCAAGGCAGACCTGAACGGCTTCTGGGAGGCGGATGGCGGCGGAGCCAACTACGGTCTCGAGGCCCATCCTCCAAGCGCCGGAAACCTCACGCCCCCTGGCCGCGGCGTGATCAGCGATCCGGCCGATGGCAAGCTGCCATTTCAGCCGTGGGCGCGAGACGAGCGCGAGGATCGCGAAACGCCGGTACGCGGCTACGACGATCCGACAGCGCATTGCTTCCCGGCCGGCGTGCCGCGATCGGTCTACGTCCCGGTGCCGTTCCACCTGATCCAGACACCTGACACGATCATCACGCTCCACGAGCGCACGTCGTGGCGTGTGATCAACTTCAACCGGACGCGTCACCTGCCCGACACCATGCGACTGTGGCAGGGCGATTCCCTGGGCCGCTGGGACGGGGATACGCTGGTCGTCGAAACGACGAACTTCAACGGGAAAACATGGGGCAGCGAAGTCGGCGACGTGTTCAGCCACGCCGAACATGTCACCGAACGCTTCAAGCCGGTGGACGCCGACACGATTCAATACGAGGCGACGATCACCGATCCGCTTGTCTACACGCGGCCATTCACGATTTCGATGCCGCTGCATCGGCTGAAGAGCGACCTGCTGGAGGCCGCGTGCCACGAAGAGGACCACGACCTGCCCGTGCTCAAGAGAGTCAGGGACCAGGAGCGCGCCAGGGCCGCCGGATCCACGCCAGGCAGATGACGTAACGACCAAAGCGTCAGGGGGTAAAAGATGTCCCGAGTGCTTCGACCAGCAGCCGCCGTTCTCGTCGGCGTGACAGGCATCGTAGTGATGGCGGATACCCCGGCGGTCACCTTCCACAAAGACATCGAGCCGATTCTCCAGAAGAACTGCCAGACGTGCCACCGGCCGGGCCAGGTCGGGCCAATCTCGTTCATGACGTACGAGGGCGCCAGGCCGTACGCCAGGGCCATCAAGACCGCGGTGCTCTCGAGAAAGATGCCGCCGTGGTTTGCCGATCCCCAGTACGGCCCGTACCTGAACGACCGCTCGCTCAGCCAGCGCGATATCGACACGATCTCCAACTGGGCGGACACCGGGGCGCCGGAAGGGTCGGTCAGCGACGCGCCGCCGCCCGTCCAGTGGCCTCAGGGCTGGGGCATCACCACACCCGACATCATCGTCGAGGGCCCGACGACGGATGTTCCCGCGACGACGAAGAACAACGTCGTCGAGTGGATCACCGTCATCATGCCGAGCGGATTCACGAAAGACACGTGGGTGACGTCGGTGCAGATCAAGCCCGAGTTCCCCGAGGTCACGCATCATCTGTGCATCAGCTACGTGCCGCACAAT
The DNA here is from genome assembly GCA_963729215.1 of uncultured Acidobacteriota bacterium. Taxonomy (GTDB): domain Bacteria; phylum Acidobacteriota; class Vicinamibacteria; order Vicinamibacterales; family CAVVIG01; genus CAVQJU01. The sequence goes on from CAVSND010000006.1 coordinate 315,947, forward strand.
CCCAGCTACAAATACGGGGTCGCGTACTGGACGGACAAGGAGCGCGATGCCGACGGCTCGGCGCTGCCTGACAAAGGTCCGACGTTCCTTGGTCCGGGCACGGCGAAAAGCAGCGACGACAACCCGACGCCGATTACGGTGCGCGAGGGTCTTCGTGTTCCGCCGCCGGCCGGCGCGGAAGACTGCTATCTCCCAGGCAACTTCGCCGCGGACTACCGGCCGATCAACGCGGCGAAACTGATCCGCGCGGGCTCCGACATCACCTTCAACCTGCACTACACGCCGAACGGCAAGGCGGTCACCGACCACGTGAAGGTCGGATTCACGGTCAGCGACAAGCCGCCCGAACGGCGGTACCTGTCGTTCCTCACGTCGTCGCCGACCGATCCCAAGCGGTTCGCGATTCCGCCGAACACGCCGAACTGGGAGAGCCCGCCGGCGGAAGTCACGTTCCTGCAGGACGCCGAGCTCGTCTACCTCATGCCGCACATGCATGCACGCGGCAAGGACATGACGTACTCGCTCGAGTATCCCGACGGCCGGACGCAGGTGATTCTCAGCGTGCCGCGATACGACTTCAACTGGCAGCTGGGGTACAACGTCTCGATCAAGGTGCCGAAGGGATCGAAGCTCCACGTCGACGCCCATTTCGACAATTCTTCGAGCAACAAATCCAACCCCGATCCGGGCAAGACGGTCTACTACGGCTCGATGACATGGGAGGAGATGATGAATCCCTTTTACAGCGTCGTGGTTCCCGTCGACGTGGACCCGCGGGACGTCGTCCGGAGCAAGTACCAGCAGGTGGGCGGAGGCGGGTAACCGACGCGCTCTGGGCGGAACGAACGCGTCCCATGTCCGTGCAGGCCTTCAGACGGCTCGCGGAGCCGGTATGAAAGCCTGCACGACATCAGGCCAACTCAGAAGTCGAACTGACCGCCGAACTTGAAGAGGCGGGCGTCGATGATGTTCAACGGCGCCAGCCACGACGGGGCGGGAACGCCCGCGGAACCCCACGTGCCGTTCTGGCCGAGGTAATAGTTCGCGTTCAGCGCGTTCGCGAGATCGAAGTTGATTGACACGCGATAGCGGTTCGCCATCCCCACCCTGAAGATCTTCGAAAAGCGCAGATCCAGCTGGTTGACGTGTTGGGTATAAGTCGAGCCCGGCTGAAGCAGGTTGATCAGACGCACACCCGCGGCCGAGAACGACGGCAGGCCCGCCTGGAACGGCAGCACGACCTCGTTCGCCGCTATCTGGGGACCAGGGGCGCTCTGGAACGTGGCGCCGAACTGCACGTCGATCTTCGGCACCAGGTAGGTGCCGAGCAGTTTGAATTGCGTGAGGAAGCTCGTGTCCACGTGACACTGGCTCGGCGGCACGGCGATGATGCCGAACTGCAGTGAGACCTCTGGTAGTTTCGCGTACAGATCGCAGTTGTCGGTGCTGGTCCGGCCGGTGCTCAGGCCGCCCTGGAGCGTGAAGCCGGCACGCGGCCGCGCGTTGACGCTGATGTCCACGCCGTTCCAGTGCTCGTACCGGTTGCCGTAGCTGTCCGAGAACGTCGTGTAGTTGTCGACGAGACTGGCCTTGGCCGGGTTGACTTCGGGGATGCCGCTGATGACCGTGCCGGCCAGAGGCAGCCGCGGGTCGTTCGGCACCGTGATGCTGTAGTTCGAAAAGTCGGCAGGGCTGACCGCCAGGTTGTCGACCGCCGTGAAGTTGCCATACCAGCGGCGGAAATAGCCGACGTCCACGGACACCCGCGGCACAATCTGATGCTGCACGCTGGCGGAGAACTCCTGGCTCCAGCCGCGATTCCCCCATCCGGTATACGTGGCCGGATCGACCTTCGCGCTCGGCGTCAGTTGTCCGAACAGCGCGTTGTCCGACGCCCCGCAATCGCCGTTGGCGGCGGGGTTCAGCAGGTCGCACTGCGGTGTGTAGTAGTTCGGCGAGCCGAATGCGAGCTTCGGCGTCCAGCTGCGATGGGCGATATACGACAGATTCGAAATCGGGTTGCCCGCGGTGGGATCGCCGCCCGCCACGTACTTGCCCCACGCCAGCTTGAACGCCGTCTTTCCGTTGCCGAAGACGTCGTATGCCAGGCCCACGCGCGGGGTGATGTCCTTCATGCTGCTGTAGTCCACCGCGGGAATCGTGACGTTGCGCGTCGGCGTCCAGACGGTCGGACCGAGTTGCTGCTGGGGAAAATTGTTCTTGAAGTAGTCGAACCGGAGGCCCGCGTTGATCGTGGCGCGCTTGTACGTCCACTTGTCCTGCGCGTAGATCCCCATCTCCGCCGAGAGGTGCGTCGTCTGGCAGAACGGCAGCGCGTGCATCTCCAGCGAAACCGGCGTCAGCGACCTCCCCGCCGAGTCGGTGACGCCGCCCGAGAACTGGTAGAAGAGCCCGTGCGAGTTGTCGTACTGACAGGCGGTCGACGTGCCGAAGTCGTTCTGCCAGCCGAATTTCATCGCGTGCGCGCCCGTGACATACACGGCTGACGCCTGTGCCTGCATGATGTGCGGCGCATCCTGCGTGCCGAAGAAGGCGAACGGAATGCAGCAGTAGCCCTTCCCTCGATACAGGAAGCCGGTGTTCAAATCCCTCACCGGAATCGCATCCTTGTACGAATCCGTCGGGTAGGTGTCGACGAATGCTTCGGCGTGATTGGCCCAGCGTGCGTCGAGCAGGAACTTGCTGGTCACCGGCGCCGACCAGGTGACGGTGGTGAAGCTCTCGTGCGAGAACACCCAGTCCGCATATTCTTCGGGCGCCGCATTCGCGATCGCCGAATTCCAGTGCCGGTTTTGCGGATCGACTGAGAAGGCGATCTTGTTCCTCGGCGTCGCCTGCCACGTCAGTCGGAGGCTGCCGCTCGGATTCACGGTCAGGTCGTTCAGCCCGCGCGTATTGAGATCCTGCACGTAATTCCATTTCGAAAGGTCGCCGCCATTGGCGTTCGCGTACGCACCCGCGTAATAGAAGGAGTTCTCCTGCCAGCGCATCGATCCGAAGAACCAGAGCTTGTTCTTGATGATCGGCCCGCCGAATGACGGGTTGATGTCGTAGGTCTTCTGCAACTCGTTCGGCGTGCTCAAACCCGCGGCCTTCAATTCCGGCGTGTAGTTGCTGGCCTGGAAGGAACCGTTCGCGCCGGTGGCAAAGAACGATCCCCGGTAGGTGTTGCCGCCCTCCTTCGGGATGAGGTTCATCGTGAACCCGGAGCCGTACGAGTCGGCCGACCCGGAGGAGTACTCGAACGCGACCTCGGAGGCGGTACCGAAGTCCGGCACGTAGTTGCTCGCCCAGCCCGACGCCAGCAGGTTCCGCGCGGTCAACCCGTTGACCATCAGCCGCTGATCGGTCGCGCGGCTGCCGTGCACGGAGAAAATCGTGATCTCCATGTTCCGTGTGCCGCCGACGTCCTGAATGTTGCTGCCGCTGAAACTTGTGAGCGTGACCCCGGGCACCAGCACCGCGAGGTTGTACTGACTGCGCCCGCTCGGAAGAGCGGCTGCTGTCTGGGTCGTGACGACGGTGCTCCGCTGGGTGTTCTGAAGGTCGACCGTGGGCGCCTCGCCCGTCACCGTCAAAGTTTCGCTGACCGACCCGACCGTCAGGTCGGCGTTGACGGTGGCCGTCGCGGACCCGGTCAGCTCGACGTTCTCGCGTTTAGTGGTGCTGAACCCGGTGAGCGTGAAGACGACCGAGTAGGTGCCGGGACGCAGGTCGATGATCTTGTACTGCCCGCTGCCGTCGGTGACCGCCGATCGGGCTTTTTCGATGAGGACGGGGCTTGACGCTTCGACGCTCACCCCCGGAAGAACCGCGCCGGACGCATCCTTGACCGTTCCGGCGATGGAGGCCTGAGCGTAGGCCGCTGCCGGCGTGAGGAGACACCACCCGATGACCGCGAGCTGTAGTCTGCGCATGCACCCCCCTTAGGACTCGGAAGCGACGACGACGCGCTGCTCTTGGGAACGGTTAGATGCTTGTAATTTCTTTAGATGTGTCCGATCTGTGTCGTATGAGTAAACAACCGAGGCCGCGGACCTTACCATATGTAAGACAAGCCCCGCAATGGCTTTGATACGGATTTTCACGGTCACTTTCAGCGCACTCGGAGTGTTTTCGCTGGCGGCCGCGAGCTGCGGTCCGATGCAGCAGTCGGGGAGCGGCGCTCAGACCGCGCGAAGCGATTGGTTCGTCGACGCCACTGCTCAGACCGGCCTGCAGTTCACGCACATCAACGGCATGAGCGGACAGTTCTATTACCCCGAGATCATCGCACCGGGCGCTCGCCTTGCTCGACTACGACGGCGACGGCGATCTCGATGTCTTCCTGGTACAGGGAGGACCGCTCGGGCAGACGAAGGACGCAGGCACGACCGTACCCGCGCCGGGGGGCCGGCTGTATCGAAACGACCTCGAGATTCGCCCGGACGGCACGCGAGTCGTGCGGTTCACGGATGTCACCGCGGCGAGCGGGATCAGAACCACGGGCTATGGGATGGGCGTCGCGGTTGGCGACTACGACAACGACGGATGCGTCGATCTCTACCTCACGATGCTCGGACGCAATCAGCTCTTTCGGAATCAATGCGATGGCACCTTCAAGGAAGTCGCGGCTCAGTCCGGTGTTGACGACGCCGGCTGGAGCGTCTCCGCCGCCTTCCTGGATTACGACCGCGATGGCTGGCTGGATCTATACGTGGGCCACTATCTGAACTGGACACCGTCGCTGAACACGCCGTGCTACGGGCCGTCCGGCAAGCGCGTGTACTGCGCACCGAAGGTCTACATCGCCCAGCAGAGCCGGCTGTATCACAACAACCGCGACGGGACCTTCTCCGATGTCACCATCGCGTCCGGAATGGCCGGGCAGTTCGGACCGGCGCTCGGCGTCACCACGGCGGACTTCAACGGCGACGGCTGGATCGACCTGTACGTCGCCAACGACGGTCAGGACAATCAGCTGTGGATCAATTCGCGCAACGGCACGTTCAGGGAGACGGGCCTCCTCTCGGGCGCTGCCGTCAGCGAGCTTGGGCGGGCAAAGGCCGGCATGGGCACCGACGCGGGCGATGTCGACGATGACGGCGATGAAGATGTGTTCGTCACGAATCTCTCCGGCGAAGGCCACGACCTCTACGTCAATGACGGCGCAGGCACGTTCGAAAGCCGGAGCGCGGCGGCGGGCCTCAAATTCCCCACGCTGCCCTTCACCGGATTTGGCGCGTCCTGGCTGGACGTCGACAACGATGGATGGCTGGACCTGCTGACAGTCAACGGCACCATCCAGCGAATCGACGCCCTCGTGCGCACCGGAGATTCACACCCGCTCCGCCAGCGGAAGCAGCTATTTCGCAACCTCGGCAACGCACACTTCGAAGACGTGAGCGAGCAGGCGGGCGGCGTGTTCCGGCGCCTCGACGTGGGCCGGGGCGCGGCATTTGGCGACCTCGACAACGACGGAGACACCGATGTGGTTGTCGCTAACAACAATGGCGACGCGCAAGTCCTGCTGAACGCGATTGGCGCGCGAAATCACTGGATGGGGCTGCGGCTCGTCGGGCGGGTGTCGGACAAAGGCGCGGTTCGGGACATGCTCGGCGCACGCGTCGCGGTACTTCGGAACGGATCGCCCACGCGCTGGCGCCGTGCGCGGTCAGACGGAAGCTTCGCGTCCGCGAACGATTCGCGCGTGCTCGTCGGCCTCGGCCGCTCCAGCGAACAGCCACACGTTCGAGTGACCTGGCCGGACGGTCGCGTCGACGAGTGGCCGAGTGTGCCGATCGATCGATACACCACTTTGACGGAAAGATGAGCAACGTAAAACGTAGAACGTAGAATGCAGAACGGAGAAACGAGCCACGAGCCACGATTTCAGGGCACGTCCCACTCCGGCGGCTGGCGCCAGGGGGTCCGGCAGGGCTGGCGCTGCTCGTAGCGCCGGAGGTCCTCGGTGAGCACCGGAACGACGTCGCGAAGGCCCGCTCGTTGCGCCATGACGATCGTCTCCTGCTGCCAGCGAGCCGCTTCGTCGTAGCGGCCGGCCTCCGCGAGCGCCATCGCCATGACCTCGCGACTGCTGAGCGTCTGGCGCTGTCGATTCAGCTGTTGTGCCAATAGAAGGGCCTGCGCCGCGTTTCTGATCCGGGGGTCGGGGCCAGCCGCGTAGAGCCGCGCGAGCGCGTTCGGGAATTCCGGCCGGCCGGGAAGGAGCTGCGCCGCCTCGACGAGCCGCGCCCGTGCTTCGTCGAGGCGCCCGAGCCGAACCAGCGCAAGCGCTTCTCCAAAGCGCGCCTCCCCCATCCTCGAATCCGCCGCGATCACTTCCGCGTACTCCCGGAGCGCCGCCTCGAATCGCCCGCGCAGGCGCAGCGTGTTCGCGAGCTGAAGCCGCGCCTGAAGATAGGTCGGGTCGTCCTTGGCGGCACGCGAGAAGCGTTCGATCGCCGCGTCGGCCTGGCCGCGTGACAGCAGCACGACGCCCAGGCTGTAGTGAGCGGGCGCGTACTCCGGCGAGCGCCTGAGAACCTCTTCGAATTGCGCCACCGCCGCCCCGGCATCGCCGGCCACCCACAGCGACGTGCCGAGCTTCTGACGCAGCGAGAGGCTGTCGGGATCCAGTTCGAGCCCTCGTCGAAATTCAACGACCGCCGAGGCGAAGTCTTCACGGCTCAGCGCCCGTTCACCGCGTTTCTCGTAGGCGACCGGACTGCGGAGAAGGTTCGCCACCTCCTGCATCAGCGGATCAGGCGGCGCGATATCGCCGTCGCCCTTCTGGCTCGCACGAGCGTCCGCCAGATCCGTCTTGCCGGCCTCGCGGTACGCGGTCGCCAGCGCGTAGTAGATCGGCGTCGCGCGGCGATCGAGTGCGAGTGCCGCTTCGAGGTGGTCGATGGCCGCCGCCGTATCGTGCCGGGCAAGCGCGACCCGGCCCAGTCCGTAGCGGGCCGCCGCGACCCGCGGCTGGAGCGACAAGGCGCGCGTGAAGCGGGCGTCGGCCTCGTTGAGCCGGCCCTGGTCGAGATACGTTTCGCCCAGCCACACGAGCGCCGCCACATCGTCTGGATGCATGACGAGCGTGCGCTCGAACGCTGCCGCCGCCTCTCGTGACTGGCCTTCCGCGCGATAGACATGCGCGAGGTAATAGGGCCATCGATAATCGCCGGGTGTGAGCGCCGCTGCGTTGATGAAACACGGCTCCGCGTCGCCATAGGACTCGGCCGCGAGGAAGACCGTGCCCAGCTCACCGTATGCCGCCGCCGTCTGCGTGGAATTCGATTTGCGCGGATCCGCCTTCGCCTCCTGCAGCGCGTCAAACGCCTGGCGGATCTGGACCTGCACCGGCGGAGCCATCCCGGAGAGATCCGGGAGATCAACCGGCAGGAGGGCTGATGGGGAGCTGTGGGAACACGCGGGAATCGCGACCGCGGCCGCCATTACGACAGCGGCGAAGAATGGCGGGCGCCGAATTTTCGTCCCGCAGCCCGGCGACACTACTTGCCAAGCATGCGCTGGGTCGACTTCTCGTTCTCGAGACAGATTTCATCGACCAGCTCCGTGTCCACCACGAGGACCTGCTTCATCGTGACGGTCCAGGGCTTCGTGTAGGCCTTCGGATCGTCAACCGTGACCTCGACCTCGAGATGGCCGTAGTCCGGCCGGCGGATTCGTTCGCGCACCTTCGCGGCGCTCGTCAGCGGGCTGCCCACGATGTCGAGCCAGAGATCGTCGCGGAATCCGATCGAGTCGACGACCAGCGTGGTGCCTTCCCACTTCCCCGACGAGTAGCCCTGCCAGGACGGTTGCGGGTCGACCGGCAGCGGCCGGCCGTCGGTAAAGATCTGGCGGTAACCAGCGTTCAGTTCGTCGAGCATCACGAGGAGGCCGGAAGTCTGGACGAATTTCTGGATATGCGGCAGGCCGTACAGGCGGACGAAGGTATCCGGCAGGCACTTCGCGTGGGGATCGTCTTTCGAGTTCTGCTCCGTCTCGTACTTCACCTGCTGCGCCGCCCACGGCTGGTACGGGAGGCCGCCCGGCATGCCGATGCCCATGTTGATCCCGTACTTCGAGATGGGAAGTTCCGCTCCGCACACGAGGAATTCCTGTCCCAACGTCTGGTTGCACGGCAGACCATCGGCGGTGAGCCACAACCCGGAGAAATCGGGCGTGCCTTCACGCGTTCGAGGCGCCGGCGCGGTCAGGTTGGGCTTCCCGTCACGCGTCCGGGGCACGCCGGCAGTGGGATATTTCAGGTATTGCGCCACCAGCGACGGCGGCGCGGAGAGGACGAGCGCGGCGGCCAACGCTGGCGCCGCCAATAGAATCAGACGCCTCTGCATGGGGCTTCTCCGCGAAAAGCCTCATTCTAAGACGATCGAACGCAGAGATCGCAAAGATCGCGGAGAAAGCCAATTGAATATCTTCTCGGCGATCTCTGCGATCTCTGCGTTGTATGACGCTCCCTTACGCCTTCCCCACGCGTTCGCGTTCCTGTCTGGACAACGCCGACGCATTCGCCCAGAATTGAACCCGAAGGCCCACCAGGGGTCGAGCACCATCGATCCTTTTTGTTTCCGCGTTCTCGCCGAGCGCTCCGGCGAGCGGGCTTTGCCTTGCGCGGATCTGAAAGCAGGCCGACACGCTGTGAGATCGTGAAACTGGCAATCGGATGCGTCATCGGTACGATTCTGGGGATCGGCGTCGCGCCGGTGCTCGCGGGCGCCCAGACATTCCGGACCTCCGCGGTAGAGTTTCCCGCCCGACCGGCGTCGGCCCCGGATGCCTCCACAAAATCCGAGCCTGGAGTGGTTTCGGGATTCGTGCGCGACGTCGGCCGCGACTACAAGAACTTTTTCTCGGCTGAGACGGCGTGGTGGCTCGGCGGCGGCGGCGGCGCGGCGTGGGCCGTTCACGCCGCGGACCAGTCGATCGCCGATTCGGCGCAGGCGAACCCACCCTCGTTGCCTGGCGGTTCGTTGTACGGATCGCAGCTCGTGCAGATTCCAGTCGCGATCGGCTGGTGGATCGCGGGATCAGCGGCGGGCAGCCCGACGCAGGCCGCCGTCGGACGCGATCTGCTGCGCGCTCAGCTGAACGTGGCCACCTGGACCTACGCCATCAAGTTCGCGGTCGAGCGAACGCGGCCCAACGGCGAACCGCGAGGGTTCCCGTCGGGTCATGCATCAACGTCGTTTACGATCGCCACCGTGCTGCAGGAACACTTCGGCTGGAAAGTCGGCATCCCGGCATTCGTCGCGGCCGCCTACACGGGAGTTGAGCGGGTCGCCGACAACCAGCACTGGGCGAGCGACGTGGTGTTCGGAGCGGCGCTTGGAGTGGCCAGCGGCCGAACGGTCACGATTCATCTGCGACACACAAAGGTATCGGCGGCGCCCGCGCTGATGCCGGGCGGCCTGGGCGTGACCCTCACGGCGGTGAGATAGAGATGCGGCATTCGCGGACACTACGGGCCTTCCTCATTGTCGCTCTCGTCGTCGCTCTGACCGGGCGCGCCTCGATCGCCGGCGCGCAGGATCCAGCCTCGCGAGAGGCGGTCATCGAACAGCAGCAGGCAGAGAAGGCCGCCGCGTTGACGCCGGCGGAGCCGGGAAAAGCCGAGAAGTACGTGACACGCCTCTCGGACTCGTTCCTCGCCGCCACGACGTTGCATCCGTTCTGGCAGAACGCCTATTCGGGCGGCGGCTTCACGCTGGGCGCCGGGTACCTCAAGTACGTGAGCCCGTACAACACGCTCGACGTCCGCGGCAGCATCACCTTCATCGGATACAAAAGACTGGAAGCGGAGTTCATCGCGCCCGAGTTGTTCAACCGCCGCGGCCATCTCTCCGTGCTGGGTGGATGGCGCGAGGCGACGCAGGTCGGTTTCTACGGATTCGGCATGACGTCGGCGCAGGCGAACCGGGCCAACTACAGTTTTCAGCAGCCGTATCTCGCGGCGAAGCTGGAGGTATTCCCGGCGCGGCGCCTGTTCCTCGTGCGCGGCGGTCTCGAATTCACGCAGTGGAAGCAGCTGCCGGGCAAAGGCGACGAGCCATCCGTCGATCAGGTCTACACGCCGCAGACATTGCCTGGCCTCGGCGCGCAGCCGGTCTACTGGCACACGCAAGGCACCGTCGGCATCGATTCGCGCGCGCCGGCGCGCGGCTACGCCCGCCGCGGCGGATTCTACGGAGTCACCGTCCATGATTTCGCCGAGAAGGACGGCGTGAACGGGTTCAACCAGGTCGACTACGAGGGCATCCAGCACATCCCGGTCCTGCGCGAGGCGTGGGTCGTGTCGCTTCATGCGATGGCCCAGACGACCTACGACAAGAGCGGCCAGACGATCCCCTTCTTCATGATGCCGTCAATCGGCGGCGGCTCGGACCTCCGGGCGTACGCGAGCTGGCGCCTGCGCGATCTGAACAGTCTTTACTTGCAGGCGGAATGGCGGGTCATGGTCAACCGGTTCGTGGACATGGCGTTGTTCTACGACGCGGGCAAGGTCGCGGCCAGACGCACCGACCTGACCCTGGGCGACATGAAGAGCGACTACGGCCTTGGATTCCGCTGGCACGGGCCGATGGCGACGCCGCTGCGCATCGAAGTGACGCACGGCCACGAAGGCTTCGCGCTCGTGTTCGCAGCGTCGGAGGTGTTCTGAAACCCGCCATGCGCAGACTCATCACCCGTGGGCTCGTGGCGGCGGGCGGCCTCGCCGTGATCGTCGCCGCCGGAGCGGCCGCAGGCCCGCGCTTCTACGACGACGACCCGATCGCCCGCGAGCCCGAGAGCCGCAGCGCGGCCGGCGCCAGGCCCCTCGATATCAGCCTGTTCTTCGAGTACCTGGTACAACCTGTTCGTGACGGCCAGACGCCTGCCGTCCAACCTTCGCGCCGGCAACATCAACTCGGTCGACGAAGTGCCGGACTCGAGCTGGTTCACCAATCGCGTCGGCACGGCGCCGATCGCCACAGAACGGCTGACGACCGGTCCCAACTCGGATCCCGGTCCCGCTCCGGAGAAGTGGACCCTGCTGCGCGAGAAGAATGCCGGCACGAATCCCGGATTCACCGCCCGCGACGCGAACGGCCGCACCTGGTTCGTGCAGTTCGACATCCAGGAGTTTCCGGAAGGCGGCACCGGCGCGGTGGAAATAGCGACGAAGCTCTTTTGGGGGCTCGGCTACAACCAGGTCCAGACGTTCATTACCACCTTCGACCCGGCCCGAGTCAGAGATCGACCCGAAAGCCACGGTCAAACGGCCGTCGGGCGCGAGGACACCCTTCACGCGCGACGATCTCGCACGGGTGCTCGAACGGGCGGCACGCAACGCCGACGGCACATACCGCGTCTCCGCGGGAGCGTTGATTCCGGGGACGATTCTCGGGCCGTTCCGCTACTCGGGCACGCGCTCCGACGACCCGAACGACCTCGTGCCGCACGAACAGCGCCGCGAGCTGCGCGCGCTGCGTGTCTTCGGCGCATGGACGAACCTGGTTGACTGGAAGGCCGGCAACACGCTCGACGTACTCGGCGGCGAGAACGGCCGGATGGTCGTGAAGCATTATCTCCAGGATGTGGGCTCGACATTCGGCATGGCGAACAATCCGCATGAATGGGACATGGGGTGGGAGCACTTCTACGATCCGGCGCCGAGCCGCCGGCGTCTCGTCTCGTTCGGCTTCGCGCTCAGCCCGTGGCAGACGGTGCCCTACCAGTCCTATCCGTCCATCGGCCTCTTCGAGGGCGACCGCTTCGACCCAGCGGCGTGGAAGCCGCAGACGCCAGTCACGCCGTTCATCGACATGCGGGCGGATGACGCGTTCTGGGCGGCGCGGAAGGTCATGGCCTTCACCGACGACCTGATTCGCGCGGCCGTGCACACCGGGCAGTACTCGGATCCGGCGGCGGAACGCCATCTCGCGGACGTCCTCATCAAACGCCGCGACGCCATCGGCCGCCTCTACCTGGCCGCCGTCAACCCGATCGTCAACCCGCGCCTGGACGGAGCCGGCCGTCTGGTGTTCTCCAACGCGGCGGTGGACGCCGGCTTTGCGCAGGCGCCGACCGCGTACCGCGCCGCGTGGTCGCGTTTCGACAACGCTACGGGCCAGGCAAGCCCGATCGCCGAAACCCGCAGCACGACCACCGCCATGTCCGCCCCCGGCGGCGTGCCCGCCGCGACCGGAAGCTTCGTCGAGATTGCGATCTCTGCTGAAACCGCCGACCACCCGGCATGGCAGCAGCCGGTCCACGCGTACTTCCGGCGCACGGCGGACGGCTGGAAACTTGTCGGGTTCGAACGCCTGCCGGAGAAGCTGCCCGCGACCGGAGCGGCCGTTCAGTGACCCCCGACACAAACGCCACGAACGCCGGAGCCGGCGCGGCGGTGGCGGACAAGGGCTGGCTCGAACGCCTCCTCTCGCCCATCGCTGATGTCCGTCGCGGTGAAGCGGCGAGCGCGCTGCTCATCACGCTGACGATGTTCCTCGTGCTCGCGAGGCTATTACCTGCTGAAAACGGCCCGCGAGATTTTCATCCTCAGTGAAGGCGGCGCCGAGGTCAAGAGCTACTCGTCCGCGGGCCAGGCCTTGCTGCTGCTCGTGCTGGTCCCGGCGTACGGCGCCTTCGCGTCCCGCGTCAACCGCACGCAGCTGGTTCAGTGGGTCACCTTGTTCTTCGCGGCGAATCTCCTCGTCTTCCTCGCGCTGCTCGGGGCCGGCGTGCGAATCGGCATCGCGTACTTCCTGTGGCTGGGAATCTTCAACGTCATGGTCATCGCCCAGTTCTGGGCGTTCGCCGCCGACGTGTTCACGGAAGAACAGGGCAAACGCCTCTTCCCGCTCATTGGGATCGGCAGCAGCCTTGGCGCGTGGCTGGGCTCGATCCGGGCCGGCCAGCTCGTGCAGAGTGCGGGGCCGGCGCGTCTGCTCGCGGGCGGGGCCGGCGGTCCTGGTCGTCTGCGCGCTCCTGTCCCGTGCGGTCAACCGCACGGCAAGGACGGCTGCTCCCAGGCAATCCGCCGCTGCTGATGCGAAGCTCACCGGAGGATCGAACGGCTTCAGCCTGGTCTTCTCGGATCGCTATCTGATGCTCATGGCCGGGCTCGTCCTGCTGTTGAATGTCGTCAACACAACGGGCGAGTACCTGTTCGGCCGCTACGTGGTCAACACCGCGGCGGCGATGTACGGCGCCGGCCCGGAGGCCGCCGCCGCGCGTGAGCAGTTCATCGGCGCGACCTACAGCAGCTATTTCGGGTACGTAAACCTTCTCGGACTCCTGCTCCAGATGTTCGCGGTGTCCCGCGTGTTCAAGTACCTCGGCCTCGGGCGGGCGCTGCTGATTCATCCGATGGTGGCCTTGATCGGCTACGCAGGCATGCTGCGCGCGCCGTCGTTCGAATTCATCCGCACGTTGAAAATCCTGGACAACAGCCTCGACTACTCGCTCGGCAACACGACGAAGCAGGCGCTCTGGCTTCCGACCAGCCGCGAGGCGAAATACAAGGCCAAACAGGCGATCGACTCGTTCTGCGTCCGTGCCGGCGACGTTCTCCAGGCCGCCATCGTGTATACGGGCGAGCTCGCGTCGTTCACGATCCCGGCCTTCGCGGCGGTCAACATCGTCTTCGTCGTCGGCTGGCTTGCCGTCGTCCGCGCGCTGAAACGCCGGCTGGAAACCGAATCCGCGGGGAGCGCGTCGTGACGTCGAACCGTCCCGGGGAGGCGGACCGGCGGAAGCTGTCGGCGAAGATCGCCGCCGGCCTCGCCCTGGGCATCGCGGTCGGCCTGTTCGTCGGAGAGCGGGCGACGATCCTGGAGGTGATCGCCGACGGCTACATCAAGCTCCTGCAGATGACGGTCCTGCCCTACGTCACGGTCTCGATTATCGGCGGGCTCGGCGCGCTGAACGGGCCGCAGGGCGTGGCACTGGTCAAGCGCGTGGGCCTGGTGCTCGTGCTGTTATGGGCGGCCGCACTGGCGATGGTGTTTCTGTTTCCGCTGATGTTCCCGCCGCACGAGACCGCGTCGTTCTTCAGCTCGTCGCTGATTCAGGATCGGGAGTCGTTCGATTTCCTCAGCCTCTACATTCCCACCAATCCGTTCAATTCGCTCGCGAACAACATCGTGCCGGCGGTCGTGCTGTTCAGCGTCATCATCGGCACGGCGTTGATCAACATCCCGGACAAGGCCCGGCTGCTCGACGTCCTCGGCGTCGTCAGCAGCGCGGTGATGAAAGCGACGCACTTCATCGTCAGCCTGACGCCGTACGGCGTCTTCGCGATCGCCGCGGTGGTCGCCGGGACGCTGAGCCTGGCCGAATTCGAGCGCCTCCAGGTGTACTTGATCAGCTACGTCGGCATGTCGCTGCTGATCTCGTTCTGGCTGCTGCCCGGCCTGATCGCAACGTTGACGCCGGTGCCGTACGGCGCCGTCATCGCCCGCACCCGCAACGCGCTGGCGATGGCATTCATGACGACGAGCCTCCTCGCCGTCCTGCCGATCCTGACGGAGGAGGCCAAGGCGCTCGTGCAGGAGTACGGCGGCCTCGACGATCACCAGGCCTCGGCCACCGACGTCGTCGTGCCGGTGTCGTTCAACTTCCCGCACACGGGGAAGGTGCTGTCGCTGAGCTTCCTGCTCTTCGCCGGCTGGTTCGCCGACGCGCACGTGTCGTTCTGGAACTACCCGAAGCTGGCCGGCGCCGGCCTGCTGACGCTGTTCGGCAACGTGAACGCCGCGATCCCGTTCATGCTCGACCTGCTCAGGATTCCGGCCGATACGTTTCGGCTGTTCGTCACGTCCGGCATCATCAACGCGCGCTTCGGGACACTGGTCGCGGCCGTCCACACGCTGACCATCGCCGTCCTCGGGACATGCGCCGTCACGCGGACGCTCACGTTCGATGCCCGGAAGATCGTCCGCTTCGCGATCATCACGTGCGTGGCGACCGCCGCGCTGGTCGGCGGCACCCGAGTCCTGCTGCAGACTGCCCTCAACAGCCCGTACGACAAGGACATCATTCTGTCGAGCATGGGGATGCTGCGCGACCGGGGTCCGGCCCGGGTGTACGCGAGCCCGGCGGAGGCGCCTCCGCTGCCCGCCGTCGCCGGGTCGCTGCTCGACCGCGTCCGGAGCCGCGGATCGATTCGTGTCGGCTATTTCGAGGACAGCCTCCCGTACGCCTTCGTCAACACACGTGGTGCGCTGGTTGGCTTCGACGTCGAAATGGCCCTGCAGCTCGCCCGCGATCTCCACGTCAACGCAGAATTCGTGAAAATCGATCGCGCCGTCCTCGACAACGGGATCGATCCCGCGCTGTGCGACGTCGTCATGTCGGGTGTCGCGATCACGGCCGACCGGGCCGCCCGCACGCAGTTCACGACGCCGTACCTGGATGAAACGCTGACGTTGATCGTGCCCGATCATCGCCTCGCTGATTTCTCGGAGTGGTCGCAGATCCGCGCGATGGGGCCGCTGCGGCTCGGCGTTCCGGTGGTGACCGCGCTCGTCGAGAGGGTGCGCGAGCAGTTGCCCGAAGCCGTGCTCGTCCCGGTCGCTGGCATGGACGACATCTTTGCCCCCCGGAACCCGCCGCTCGACGCGGCGATTGCGACGGCCGAGCGAGGCTCCGCGTACACCATCCTGCATCCGGCGTATGCCGTCGTCGTGCCGAAGCCGCGGGCGTTCAAGGTGCCGCTGGCCTACGCGGTCGCGGGACGGGACGCGCCGCTGACGACGATGATCAACACGTGGATCGAGCTGCAGCGGAAGAACGGTACGGCGGACGAGCTGTTCAGTTACTGGATTCTCGGAGAGAGTGCCGTCCAACAGCAGCCGCGGTGGTCCGTGATGCGCGACGTTCTCCACTGGGTCCGCTGAGCTGACAGCGGCGCGTCAGTCGATCACGATCGTCGCGCGGTTCTTCCGGGCGGCCAGCTTTTCGATGGCCGCCGACATCTTCTCCCTTCACCTGAGCATCGCGTCGATGGCATCGCCGTCCATCCATGTCCCGAGCACGCGGACCAGATCGTCGCGGGTCAGCCCCTGGATACGGCCCCACAACTGCCCGTCCACTCGCTCGATATTGCGTGGCAGCTCGTCGTCGGTGACGAACGCGCGCGAGTGATCGATCAGAATCAGCTCGCCTGGCGGGCCGAGCAGGATGTTGCCGGCGTTGCGATCGTCGTTGCCGATGAAGTTGTCGAACGTCAGCATCTTGCGGGTCGAGCGTCCCCACTCGACGCCGGAAGGCATCTTTCCGCCGGATTGCCTGACGCTCTTCATCGAGGGCAGCCACATGACGGGCCCGGAACATCCTGCAGGGTGCCTGGAAATTCGCGACGCCCTGCGCGGCGTCAGACGGGCGGGGATCCGTCGGTCCTTCGGCGTTCGACCATCGCCCCTGAATCGGTCGCCTCGTGCGGCGTGGACATCAGGGCGGCGGACCCGTGCCGGACGTCTCGCGCCTCGACGATGAAGATCACGTCCTCGGCGATGTTGGTCGCGTGGTCGCCCACGCGTTCGAGATGGCGGGAGATGAGAATCAGGTTGATGCCGGGCTCGATTGTGGCCGAATCGCCCAGCATGTACGTCAGCACTTCGCGAAACACCTGATCTTTCAGGGCGTCGAGCCAGTCATCCTGCCTCAGGACTGTCCGCGCCAGGCTCACGTCCTTCGCGACGAACGCGTCGAGCGCCTCGCGGAGCATCTTGAGCGCGAGCTCGCCCATGCGCGGCAGGTCGATCAACGGCTTGACCGGCGGGTGCAGCAGATATCGACGCGCGACTTCGCCGATGTTGACCGCGAAGTCCCCTACTCGCTCGAGATCGGTGTTGATTTTGAGCGCCGACACCACGGTCCGGAGGTCGACCGCGACCGGCTGGTAAAGCGCAAGCAGCGTGAAACAGCGTTTATCAACCTCGATCTGGAGGTCGTCGATCCGGGCATCACCGGCAATGACCTCCTCCAACGCCCCGTGATCGCGATCGACGAGCCCGCGCACGGCCAGGCGCAGCCGCTCCTCGGCGAGTCCACCCATCGTCAGCAGGAGCTGCTTCAGCTCCTCGAGCTCCTCAACGAAATGGCGGTCCTGGTTCATCGGTGTCCGTGACGACCGCCTTCTCGACGTTCCCACCGGGGCGGTCCGCCGGTAGCTCAAGGGTTACGTGCAGGGCGCCCGCAGTCAAGTAAACATCGCGCTTCGGGAGATGGGAGGCATGAGCCAGTCACGGAAACGTCACGCCGGTTGTGCACAATTGCGCCCCGGAGCGCTCCCGGCTATGTCCCTGGTCATCATTGCTGCGATAGTCGCCGATGCGATCGTCGTCCTGTCGATCGTCATCTGGGCCTTCCGCCCCGATTTGATCCGGGCCGCTCACCCCGGATGCTCCTTCCGCGAACCTCCGATCGAACCACGCACCTGTCTCAGCTGATCGAGTCTGTCTCGAGGCGAGTGGCTCGGAGTCCGTCAGCCAGTTTGTGGGACACTACGGAAAGACTGACGCGCGATGAAAAGCTCTGCCGTGGACCCATCGAACCTGACGTTTCTCCAGGGCGGAGGCGAGATGGGTGCTCGCATACGCGCCCTCGATTGGTCGAAGACGCCGCTCGGCCTGGTCGGGACGTGGCCCCAAAGCCTGCGCAGCACGGTCAGCATGCTGCTCCCCTCGAAGGCGCAGATCGTCTTGTTCTGGGGACCGGAATTCAGCGTCCTTTATAACGATGCGTACCGTCCCGTGTTCGGCGCGAAACACCCGCACGCGCTGGGGCTTCCCGGCCGGGAAGCGTGGAGCGAGATCTGGGACAGCGTCCTGCACGAACTGCTCGCCGGCGTCGTACGCACCGGGGAAGCGTTCTGGGGCAAGGATCTGCTCTTCGAACTCGAGCGCCATGGTTTCCTCGAAGAGACCTACTTCGACGTGTCGTACGACCCGGTGCGCGTGGAGTCGGGCGAGGTGGGCGGTGTGTATTGCATCGTGACGGAAACGACCGAGCGGGTGGTGGGCGAACGGCGGCTCGGCTTGTTGAAAAGCCTGGCTGAGCGCAATGCCACGGCGCGCACGACCCGCGACGCCTGCCTGCTCGCCACGGAAACGCTCGCCGCGTGGCCGCAGGACATCCGCTTCGCCCTCACGTATCTCGATGACGAGCTCCAGTGCTGCACGCCTGGCGCACAGGACGAAGTGGCGCGTTCAGCCGCGCAGCTGGTCACGGAACTCCCACTACCTTCGTCGATTCCTGAGGCGCGGGCCGGGCGGCTGGTCGTCGGTCTCAATCCGCGGCGGCCGTTAGACGATGCCTACCGTGCGTTTCTGAAGCTGGTCGCCGATCAGCTCGCCACCGCGGTGACCAACGCGCGGGCCTATGAAGACGAGCGCACGCGCGCCGAGGCACTGGCGGCGCTCGATCACGCGAAAACGACATTCTTCAGCAACGTCAGCCACGAATTCCGCACCCCGCTCACCCTGATCGTCGGACCGCTCGAAGACGGCCTGGCCGATGTGAGCACGCCGCTGCCGCCCGTCCATCGAGAACGGCAGGAGGTCGCGCACCGCAATGCCCTGCGGCTGCTGCGGCTGGTGAATACGCTGCTGGATTTCTCCCGCATCGAGGCGGGGCGCATCGACGCGTACTACGAAGCTGCCGACCTCGCGCAGTTGACCTCCGACATCGCGAGCGTGTTCCGTTCGGCGGTTGAAAAGGCGGGGCTCGCGCTGGTCGTCCACTGCGATTCCCTGCCGGAACCGGTGTTCGTCGATCGGGACATGTGGGAGAAGATTCTCCTCAACCTGCTGTCGAACGCCTTCAAGTTCACGTTCGAGGGCCGGATCACAGTGGAACTGCGCTGGCGCGGCGATCGCGTCGAGCTGCAGGTGTCCGACACCGGCGTCGGCATTCCCGACGCTAGACCTGCCCCGGATGTTCGAGCGCTTCCACCGCGTCAAGCACAGCCGGGCGCGCACGCATGAAGGGACGGGCATCGGGCTGGCGCTCGTCCAGGAACTGGCTCGTCTCCACGGCGGTGACGTCACGGTTGTGAGCCAGGAAGGCCGTGGCTCGACTTTTACCGTGACGATCCGCACCGGGACATCCCACCTTCCGGCCGATCGGATGGCGACGGCTCCGCGGCTGGCCTCGACTCGCGTCGGCGCGCTCCCGTTCGTCGAAGAAGCCCTGCGCTGGCTGCCCGCACCGGACGCCTCGTCTTCGCCCGCCACCCGCATCGACGAGGTCCCGGGGGACCCTGTCCCTCCGGCGAAGACGGCCCCTCGGGTGCTGATCGCCGACGACAACGCGGACATGCGCGACTATCTCGGGCGCATGCTCGGCCATCAATATCAGGTCGAACTTGTCGGCGACGGTCGCATCGCCCTCGAATGGATTCGCAGCCGTCCTCCCGACCTCGTGCTCGCGGATGTGATGATGCCGGCGCTCGATGGATTCGGCCTGTTGACGGCGATTCGGGCCGAGGAGCGAACCCGTTCGATCCCGGTCATTCTTCTATCGGCACGCGCCGGTGAAGAGGCGCGCATCGAAGGCCTGCAGGCCGGCGCCGACGAGTACCTCGTCAAGCCGTTCAGCGCCAGGGAACTGCTCGCGTGCGTCGCATCCCAGCTCCGGCTGGCGGATGTGCGGCGCGAGACCGAGCAGGCCCTCCGCTATCGCAGTGAGCAGTACCAGACGCTGCTCAACCAGGTGCCGCTCGGCGTGTGCGTCGTGGATGCGGATTTCCGAATTCGTGACATCAACCCTGTCGCACTCGCGGCGTTCGGTGATGTTCCCGGTGGAGTGATCGGCAGCGGATCTCGACGAGATCGCGCACGTCCTCTGGGAACCACACTACGCGGATGAACTCGTCTCCATTGTCCGCCGCACCCTTGCCACCGGCGAGGCGTACATCACGCGCGGGCGCGCCGAAACGCGACGGGATCGCGGTGTCACCGAATTCTACGAATGGCGGCTCGACCGGATCACCCTGCCGGATGGACGGCTGGGTGTCGTCTGCTACTTT
This sequence comes from uncultured Acidobacteriota bacterium, assembly GCA_963729215.1. Classification (GTDB taxonomy): domain Bacteria; phylum Acidobacteriota; class Vicinamibacteria; order Vicinamibacterales; family CAVVIG01; genus CAVQJU01. Next base: position 335,985 of record CAVSND010000006.1, read on the forward strand.
CGGGACGTGTCATCGGAAACACAGGCCTTTGCCGCCAAGGCGTACCTCGCGGCGATCGTCGATTCCGCGGACGATGCCATCATTTCGAAGGACCTGAACGGCATCATCCAGTCGTGCAATGCCTCGGTCGAGCGCATGTTCGGCTATTCGTCAGACGAGCTGATCGGACGGCCCGTCCGCATGCTGATCCCGCCGGAACGGCAATCGGAGGAGGACGACATCCTGGCGCGGCTCCGGAGAGGCGAGCGCGTCGACCACTTCGAGACCGTCCGCATCACGAAGGATGGAAGGCGGCTCGACGTCGCGCTGACTGTCTCTCCGGTCCGCGACGAGTCGGGCACGATTGTCGGCGCGTCGAAAATCGTGCGCGACGTCACGGCCATCAAGCACGCCGAAGCCGAACGGCTGCGCCTGCTGCAGGAAACGGCGAGCGTGACGGAGACGTTGAACAACGTGGGCGCCATCGTGGCCTCGGATCTGGACCAGGCCAACGTGGTCCAGGCCGTGACCGATGCCGCGACCGCGTTGACCACGGCCGAGTTCGGGGCGTTTTTCTATAACCTGGTCAACGAGCACGGCGAGTCGTACACGCTCTATACGATTTCCGGCGTGCCGCGCGAAGCATTCTCGAAGTTTCCGATGCCGCGCAACACCGAAGTGTTCGAACCCACGTTCAAGGGGACCGGCGTGGTCCGGAGCCCTGACATCACCAAGGACCCGCGCTACGGGCACAACGCGCCGCATCACGGCATGCCCGCCGGCCACCTGCCGGTGCGCAGCTACCTCGCCGTGCCGGTCACGGGCCGATCGGGCGATGTCATCGGCGGTTTGTTCTTCGGACATTCGGGCGTCGGGCGCTTCACCGATCAACACGAGCGTCTGGCGATGGGGATCGCGTCATGGGCGTCGGTCGCGCTCGAGAACGCCCGGATGTACATGAGCGTGCAGGAGGCGGGTCGTCTCAAGGATGAGTTCCTGGCAAGTTTGTCGCATGAATTGCGCACGCCCCTGAATGCCATCCTCGGATACGCGCGCATGCTGCGGACCGGGATAGTCGCCCCTGACAAGAAGGAAAAGGCCATCGAGACCATCGAGCGGAACGCGACGTCGCTCACGCAGATCGTCGAAGACGTGCTCGACATCTCCCGGATCGTCTCAGGGAAGATTCGACTGAATGTCCAGACCGTCGATTTTCCGGAGATCGTCAGGAGCGCGGTCGACGCCATCACGCCAGCGGCCGACGCCAAGGGCTTGCGCCTCGAAACGGTGCTCGACCCGGCGGCGGCGCCGGTCTCGGGGGATCCGGAACGCCTCCAGCAGGTGTTGTGGAACCTCCTCTCGAATGCCGTGAAGTTCACGAACCGCGGCGGCAAGGTGCAAGTCCGCCTCGAGCGCGTGAACTCACACCTGGAAGTCGCGATCAGCGATACAGGCATCGGGATCGCCCCGGAATTCCTGCCGCATGTGTTCGAACGTTTCCGTCAGGCAGACGCCGGAACGGCCCGTGAACGAGGCGGACTCGGCCTGGGGCTGTCGATCGCCCGCCAGCTGACGGAGATGCACGGCGGAACGATCGAAGCATCGAGCGGCGGACTCAATCAAGGGGCCACATTCCGGTTGAAAATCCCCGTCATGATCGTGCATCCCGTCCGCGAGGATCCCCCGCGCGTCCACCCGCGCTCGGGCGCGACCGCGCAGCTCGCGGCTGCGGATCTGCATGGGGTGGCCGTGCTCGCGGTGGACGACGAGCCGGACGCCCTGGCCCTGGTCTCCGAAGTCCTCGAGGCTGCGGGCGCCCGCGTCACGACCGCTTCGTCTGCGGCCGAGGCGTTGAAACACCTGGATGCCGACGTCCCGGATGTGCTCGTCGCCGACCTGGGCATGCCACTGGTCGACGGTTTCCAGTTCATCGATCGTGTCCGGAGGCATCCCAATGCCCGCGTCCGTGAGTTGCCCGCCGCGGCCCTGACCGCGTATGCGAGGTCCGAGGATCGCATGAAGGCGTTGAGGGCCGGGTTTCACATCCATCTGGCCAAGCCGATCGATCCTGCGGAACTGCTCACGACGATCGCGGCCCTGGCCAAACGATACGTGGTGAAGACGCCGGATTCGGCGAACCCCGCTAACCCTACCAAGCCGACGGCCAGCTGAAGCGTTCGCCGGGCTGCAGCGGCGCGTGACCACCCGATGTCGCGGCGACCGGACCCCGCGTCACATATTGTTCTCCGGCGCGATTCGGATGTAGGCTGCACCAAGAGCGTCGGGGATCTCCGGGCAACACAGGAGACGCGACTATGAGCGCTCGTTCTTCGCGACTGTTCCTGCCGGCCCTGTTCCTTCTATCTGTGGTGGCCGGTGTCCGTCCCGTGCTGCTTGGCCAATCCGCCACGCCAGGCGAGAAGGTCCTGCTCGGGACGTGGCGCCTGGACCTTTCGAAGTCGTCATACTTTCCTGGCCCGGCTCCGAGAAGCGAAACCCGAATCTATACGGCGGACAAGGATGGCGTGCAGGGAGCCATCAACAGGGTTTACGCCGACGGACACACCGAGATCATCGAGTACAGAGCGAACTACGATCGCGAGCAGGCCGTCACGGGCACGCCTGCCTACGACGCGATCACGCTGAAGAGGATCGACGACTACACGTCCGAGTCGGTGCTCTCGCACGCAGGGATGGTGTACGGAACAGCCCGCCGGGTGATTTCGCCCGACGGCAACACGATGACCATCGCGTTCGAGCGAAAGACGCGGGAGGACACCATCCGCAACACGGCGGTGTACCGGCGGGTGCCGAACTAGCCGCACACCAGACGTAGTGCAGGCCTCCAGGCCTGCCCGGAAGAAAACCCGCTAGCGTCGGGGATAGCGTGTCGTCGCGCCGGTGCGGTGATTGGTCACGGCGAACGAACCATCGTCGCTCGCCCGAATCATGATCCAGTTCGCCGTGGCCTCGGTCAGGTTGGCGATGCGCTCGTCCGGGAAATTTTCGGCGCCCCTGACCTCCGAGCGGTGCAACTGCCACGTCTCGGTGCCCGGCAGCGCGTGCAGTGTCTTCAACGTTTCGGCTGAACCGCCCTTGACGGCGCCGTTGTTCAGGATCGCCACACGAGGCCTCACCGCCCCGAACATGGCGGGATCCGCGGCGTCGGCCCCTCCGTGATGCGCAACGAGGTACACGTCGACGCGACCGATGCGATCCGACGGGCACGCCAGGCTGTACAGCGGCTCGCCGGTGAGGTCGCCGACGTCGAGGAACCGGAACTTGCCGAACTGCAGCAGGAACCCCGTGGACCTCGGGTTCTCGGCCACCTCCTGCGCCGGTAGTCCGGGCGGCGTGCAGGCGGCGTTCGCCCCGGCCGCCGCGCCGGCGAGCGGCGCGGCCAGCGTCTGGCGGGCCGAGCTCACGACAGTGGCATCAACACCCGTCAGCGGAAGCCGATCGCCTGGCTTCGGCTCGAGGTGCCCGCGCGTCGAGCGCACCGCCGCGTAGGCCTTGTGCATCGCGATGGTTCCCGGCACCCTCTCGGCGTCGTCGTTCACGCCGCCGTGGTCGATGAAGGTGCCAATCGGCACCAGCTGCGCCAGCTCGGGAACACCGCCGATGTGATCGCCGTGAAAATGCGTGGCGAGCATGTAGTCGATCCGCGAGACGCCGGCGAGCCTGGCCACCGCGAGGATGCGCTGCGGATCGCGCGCGTTCGCGGGATCGCCGGGCCGGGAGTCGAACGTACCCGTGCTCGGGAATCCCGCGTCGACGAGGAGCGTCTGCCCGGCGGGGGTGATGACCAGGGTTGCCTGCCCTCCCTCGACGTCGATGAAGTAGATGTCGAGGGTCCTGGCGGCGGACGTCTGCGCCGGGACGGCGACGGGCGCCATCGTCAACGCGAGAGTGAGGAACGCGGAGACGGGTTTAACGCAGAGATCGCGGAGATCGCCGAAATAAGCACCTCCGCGATCTCTGCGATCTCCGCGTTGATCTCGTCTCTGCGCTCTCCGGAGCGTCCGCGCACGAAACGAGAAATAATTTGGCGAGGCCGATTCTCATGCACGCCTACGATCTCATTCTGACCTTGACCGGAGGGCTTACCGCCGCCCTCGTGCTCGGCTACGTGACCCAGCGCCTGGGACTCTCCCCTATTGTCGGGTACTTGCTCGCCGGAACGCTTGTCGGGCCGCATACTCCCGGTTTCGTGGCGGACGCCAGCTCGCCGAACAGCTGGCGGAGATCGGCGTCATTCTCCTCATGTTCGGCGTCGGGCTCCAGTTTCACATCGAGGAGTTGCTGGCAGTGCGCCGGGTGGCTCTGCCTGGCGCCCTCGCGCAGAGCGCCGTGGCCACCGCTCTGGGCGCGTTTCTTGGCCGCGCGGTCGGGTGGGATTGGTCGGCGGGAATCGTGTTCGGCATGGCGTTGTCCGTCGCGAGCACGGTGGTACTGGTGCGGGTGCTGGCCGATAACAACGACCTGCATACACCGGGCGGCCATATCGCCGTCGGCTGGCTGGTGGTCGAAGACGCGTTCACAGTCGTGGCGCTGGTCCTGCTGCCCGCCTTTTTCGGCACGGCGGGCGGCCAGTCGTCGCTCTGGACCGCGCTGGGGCTCACGGCGATCAAAGTTACGGCTCTCGTCGCCTTCACGGCGGTCGTCGGGACGCGCGTGATTCCCCGCCTGCTCGACTACGTCGCCGACACCCGCTCGCGAGAGCTCTTCACGCTGACGGTCCTCGTCATTGCGCTGGGAATTGCCGTGGGCTCGGCGCTCATCTTCAGCGTGTCGATGGCACTCGGCGCCTTTCTTGCCGGCATGGTCGTGGGGCGATCGCAGTACAGCTTGAGGGCGGCCTCCGACGCGTTGCCCATGCGCGATGCTTTCGCCGTCCTGTTTTTCGTGTCAGTCGGCATGCTGCTGGATCCGGCTGCGCTCCTGCAGGCGCCCGGCCTGTTCATTGGCGCACTCGCCGTGGTGGTGCTTGGGAAGCCTCTCGTCGCGCTGGCGATCGTCTGGGTGATGCGCTACCCAATGAAGGTGGCGATGACGGTGGCGGTTGCCCTCGCACAGATCGGCGAGTTCTCCTTCATCCTGTCGACGATCGGCAGGGACCTGGGAATCTTCACCGTGGCGGCGACGAACACGCTCGTCGCCGCCTCCATGTTGTCGATCGTCCTGAATCCTCTCTTGTACCGCGGCGTGGCGCCTGCCGAGCGATGGATCGCGGGGAGGCCAGGGATGTGGCGGTGGATGAACCTCGGCACGTCTCCGCACGCCGATCCGGCGGCACCGGCAGCGGCGCTCGCGGGGATCTGCGCCTCACCGGGCTGTCGTCGTCGGATACGGCCCCACGGGGCGTACCGTCGTCCGGCTCCTCCGCGACAATCAGATCGAGCCGACCGTCGTGGAGCTCAACATGGACAGCGTGCGCGGGCTGCAGCGCGAAGGTATCCACGCGGTCTATGGCGATGCGACCAGGCCGGAAGTCCTCACCGCGGCGAATGTGGCCTCCGCCGGCAGCCTGATTCTCACGTCCGCCGGTATGGCACTCAGCACCGAGGTCATCCGAGCGGCTCGTCAGTTGAACCCGAAGCTCCGTGTCCTGGCGCGCGCGGCGTACCTGCGCGATCTACCGGCGCTGAAGCAGGCTGGCGCGGATACGGCGTACTCGGGCGAGGGCGAAGTGGCGCTGGCATTCATCGAGGACATTTTGGAGACACTTGGCGCCACGCCCGAGCAAATCGAGAGAGGCCGCGCCCGCGCCCACGGTCAATTGTTCGGCGTACAGGACGACACAGGCGTCTGAAGCACGCGGCCAGAAGGTCACACGTAGAACGGCTGATTATCACGAAGCCACGAAGGCCACGAAGCCTTCTTTGTACGAAAAGATCTTCGTGATCTTCGTGTCTTCGTGATGAAAGGACGTTCTGCGTTCTACGTTCTACGTTTCCGTTCTACTGTGCCGGTTCGATGCGCATCACGGTGCCGGTGGGGGCCGCACCCGCAGACTCGCGTTCCGTCGCGATGTACAGGTTTCCATCGGGCCCCTGCTGGACGTCGCGGATCCGGACGTCGAGCGAGGTCAGGAGTACCTCCCGCTGTTCCGCCTGCTGCGGCTTGGGGTTGTTGAAGGACACGCGCCACAGCGCCTTGCCGTTCAGCGCGCCGAGAAACGCGCTGCCCTTCCAGCCCTTGAAGCGATCGCCCGTGTAAAAGATCAGGCCCGACGGGCTGATCACCGGGTTCCAGAACATCCGCGGGTCGTCCATGCCCTCACGCGTCCACGGATGATCGGACACGGGCGTGCCGGTGTAGTTGCGGCCCGTCGACACGAGAGGCCATCCGTAGTTGTGGCCGGGAAACAGAATGTTGATTTCGTCCCCGCCGAGCGGGCCGATCTCGGATTCCCACAGTTCGCCTGTCTCGGGATGGTAAGCCAGGCCGTACGCATTCCGGTGACCGTAGCTGAAGATCTCCGGAAGGGCTCCCGGGCGTCCGACGAAAGGATTGTCGGGCGGAATGCTGCCATCGTCACGAAGACGCAGGATCTTGCCGTAGTCGTTGTCCAGGGTCTGCGCCTTCATGCGCTGCGTGTTGTTCTCGGAACCGTCGCAGCAGTAGCGGTCGCGATCGCCGACGGTCACATACAACGTACCGTCGCGCCCGAACAGCATGCGCCCGGGGTTCGCGCCGTAACTCTCCCACGCGTCCGACACGAAGATTTCCTGAAAGTCGACGAGTGCGTCGCCGGTCAGCCTGCCCCGGCCCACGGCCATCGTGTTGCCCCGAGGTCCGTATTTCGGGTACGCGAGGTACACCAGTCGATTCTGCGTAAAACCCGGATGCAGCTCGATGAAGTGCAGCGCATCGGGAGGGTTGTTGGACGGCGGGGATCCGGGAGGCGCCGCCGGCGCTTCCCACGCGGACTTTGGCAGCAACACGCCGTCTCTGATGATCCGCAGGCGTCCGGAACGCTCGGCCACGAGAATCGTGTGCGCATCGGGAAACGCCAGGCTGTACGGGTGAACCAGCCCGCCCGCGATCCGCGTGACGCGAATCCGCTGGCCGGTGGCCGTGTTGAAGGTCTGCGCCGCGCCGGCCGCGCGCGCCGGCGCCTTGGGCGGTCCCTCGGCCATCAGGACGGGAGGAAGAACAAGCAGCGCTGCGAGAGCGGCAGCGTGCGACAGAGAAATAGTGGTCCGCGCGGTCATTGTGAGTCCCATCTGATTGTCGTGTTTGCGTCCGATGGCGAGCGGCGACAGTGTACCTATTTGGATCAGCCGCCCGAAAGGGCCGCCGACCAGCCGAGGAAACGGCGAAAGTCTAACTCATCCATTGGAAATCGCCTTCGCAAGAAAAAGGGCCAAGGGACAATAGCTTGCGGCCGTTTGCCGAATTTGCCTATTCCGTGTGGATTTCTACCCGATACACTTGAATAGAGAGATATGACCTCGAACCTTCGGCGCCTCTATGTCGTGGTGGGCCTGATCGGCAGCGTGGGCGTCCTGGCGACCCGCGCTCAGGAGGCTCCGAACCAGCCTGTCCAATCGTTTCGGAGCGCCGTCGATGTGGTGACCATCCAGGCATCCGTTCGAGACGCCCGCGGACACGTCGTCAGTGGTCTGACCACCGGCGATTTCGAGGTCCGCGACAACGGACAAGTCCGGCCGATTCTTTCCCTGCGATCCGATCGCCAATCGCCGCTCAGCCTGGCGATTCTGGTCGACATGAGCGGCAGCATGCGGATGGGCGCGAAGGTCGCGATGGCGCGCCAGGCGTACGACTCGATCCTGTCTCAGCTCCGCCAGGGCCAGGACGAGGTGTCGCTCTTTACGTTCGACGCGTCGCTCCACGAGCGACAGGGCTTTACCCGCGACCTCGACAAACTCAAGGACGCGCTGACAGATTTCCAACCCTTCGGCACGACGTCCCTCTTCGATGCGACCGGCGCGGCGGCGCGCAAGCTTGCAGCCCGGTCGGCCACGCATAAGGCCATCATCGTCCTCACCGACGGCATCGACACGAGCAGCGCCATGACGGCGCGTGAGGTATCAGGGCTGGCCAGCTCGATCGACGTTCCAGTATTCGTCGTCGCCACCGTGCCATCGCTGGATCAGCGGTTCATGATGGAGGCCACCGGACGATCGACACCGTCTAACGCGGCAGACCTGCGCGATCTGGCTGAATGGACCGGCGGACAGTTTGTCTTCGCGAGCACCTTCATCGAGACGGTGGTCGCGGCGTCTGGCCTGGTCGACGGGCTGCGACTGCAATACGTACTCGCCATCGAAGCCGCGAGCGGCCGGGAGTGGCGGCGCCTCGATGTCCGGGTCAAGCGTCCCTCGACGACCGTGAAGGCCCGAAACGGCTATTTCGCGGGATAGCGCCGCCGCGACCTCAGACTTCAACGCAACCAACAGCCCCTCGATAGTCGCGCAGAACCGCGTCCTGGAGAACGCGGAGACGATCATCAACGCAGAGATCGCAGAGATCGCGGAGGATTCTTATTCTTCTCTGCGATCTCCGCGATCTCTGCGTTAGTACGTCTCGGCGTGCTCTCAGTGCGCGGGCGGGCGGACAGCCGGCGTCGCGAGCTCGCTCCGCTTCTGTGCTGGAACAGCTCGACCATTGATCACAGGCCGGACTTGCTTTTCTGTATTGATCGATTTGTCCCCGCGCACTAGCATCGAGATCGCGGCGGGTCTGACAGAAAACAGGAGGGCCACATGTCTCAACGCTCCTTTGTAACGATCGTTACCAGTATTGCCATGATCGCCGGGTGGGCGGTGGGCGCGGCCGCGCAGGAGGAAGGCGTCAAGCAGATCGAGCAGCTGATCAAGAAAGCTCGCGCCGAAGTGGAGTCGATTAACGAGGCGAAACAACAGCTGCAGAAGACGATGACCGCGTACAACACGGTGCTCTCCCCGGACGCCAAGGATCGCCGCGATTCATACAAGCAACTTCAGAAGGAAATGGCCACGTCGGAAAAGAAACGGGCCGAGGTGAAATCCCGCCACGATGAAATGAAAGGCGAGGCCGAGAAGTTGTTCGCGAGCTGGCAGAGCTCGACAGCCGCCATCCAGAGCCCGGAGCTTCGCCAGAAAAGTGAAGCGCGCCTGACGAAGTCACGGGAACGGTTCGCCGAGATCCAGACGGCCGGCCAGGGCGCCTCGGATCTCTACGGACCGTTCATGAAGACGCTCCAGGACCAGGTGACGTACCTGGGACACGATCTCAATCCGGGCGCGGTCAGCAGCCTCAAGCCGGAGGCGGACAAGCTGAACGCCAGCGCCACGGAGTTATACGCGGCGATCGACAAGGTGACGATGGCCGCCAACAACAACATCAGCCGGTTGAGCGCGGAGTAGGGATACCCGGATCGGCGAGCTGCTCGACAGACGATGAATCGGTCGCTACAGTGCTGGAGCGTGGTCGTCCTGTGGCTGTTCCTGGCAACAGGCTGCAGCAGGGAGTCCACGCCCGGTCCCCCACCGGCGCCGGCATCCGTACAGCCCGCCGATCCGCTGCCGTCCTGGAATGAGGGAGCGGCGAGAAAGTCGATCATCGATTTCGTCGCTCGTGTCACGCGCGAGGGCGGACCGGACTTCGTGCCCGTGCCGGAACGGGTGGCGACCTTCGACAACGACGGCACGCTCTGGTCGGAGAAGCCGGTACCCTTCCAGGTGATGTTCGCCTTCGATCGCGTGAAGGCCCTCGCCCCGCAGCATCCCGAATGGAGGACCCGCGAGCCCTTCGCCTCGCTCCTCAAAGGCGACATGGCCGCCGTGGCTGCGAGCGGCGAAAAAGGCGTGCTCGCCATCATGGCCGCGACCCATACGGGGATGACGACCGACGAATTCTCGGCCCTCGTCCGGGACTGGATCGCCGCGGCGACGCATCCGCAGACGGGACGGCTGCTCACCGGGATGGTGTACCAACCGATGCTGGAAGTGCTGGCCTACCTGCGCGCCAATGGGTTCAAGACCTTTATCGTCTCTGGCGGCGGCGTCGAATTCATGCGGCCATGGACCGAACGCGTATACGGCATTCCGCCCGAACAAGTCGTCGGGAGCAGCGGCAAGCTGAAGCTCGAGGTCAGGAACGGCGCGCCCGTGCTGATCAAGCTGCCCGAGATCGACCTGGTCGATGACAAGGACGGCAAGCCGGTCGGCATTCAGAGACAGATCGGCCGTCGTCCGATCGCGGCCTTCGGCAACTCCGACGGCGACCTCCAGATGCTGCAATGGGCGATGGCCGGGACGGGCGCGCGCTTCGCGCTCTTCGTCCACCACGACGATGCGGCGCGGGAATTCGCGTATGACCGCGCGGACAGGCTGCAACAGTTCGACAAAGGGTGGGATGAAGCGGTGGCGAGGGGCTGGACCGTCGTGAGCATGAAAGCCGACTGGAAGACGGTGTTTCCCGCTGCGCCGGGAAAATAGAGTGACGGGTGAATACGCTCACCGCACGGTGAACCGCTGTTCGCGCAGCAGTTGGCCATCCGCGCTCCTCACTTCCAGCCGCCAGTCACCTTCGTCCACGGTCAACCGGCTGTACGTGCGATAGCCTTCGGTCGCGTTTGCCTCAATCCTCAGCATCACGGATTGGCGGAGCGTGTCTCCGTGATACCAGCGATGCAATACCGCCGTGTCGCGCGCGGACTTGATTCGCGTGTACAACACCATCGATCCCGGCGCCGCCGACTGACCCACCGGATCGCAGCGCCAGGTGCTGCCGCTCGCCGAGAACGTGCGGCAGACCTGCGCCGTGATGATGTCCGGCTTGTCAGTGGCGGGCGTTCGACTATCACGCCGAGGCGCGGCCGTCGGCGGGCTCGCGTGTTCGACGGGGGCAGGTTTGGCGGGTGGCGCCACAACTCGCGGCGGCATTGCTTTGGCGGGTTGCGTTACCGCGGGCGTCGGCGCCGGTCCGGACGCGTCGTAGGACGACCACGGCCGCAGCACGAGGAGCACGGCGGCCACGAGGACCACGGCTCCGGCCGCGATCCATGCGACCGGGCGTGACGCTCTGGCTGGAGATGGAAGCGCCGCGGCGTTCACTTCCCGCCTGATGTCCGGCGTTGGTGTGATTGGCGTGATGACGGCGGGCGGTCCCTCGATCGACAGGCCGCGCGCGCGGCAGAAGTCTTCGAGGTTCTGCCGGCTGGCCACAACCATCGGATGGTCGGACGGAAGCGCCGCCGCCGCAATGGCAGCGCCCCGCCGGTAGAGCCTCTCGGCCTCGCCCGAGCGTCCGGTCATTTCGGCGATAACGGCCAGGTTGTTCAGGGTGTTGGCGAGATCCGGATGGAGCGGGCCCAGTTCTTCTTCCTGAATACGCGCGGCATTTCTCAGCAACAGATCAGCAGACGCAAAATCGCCAGCCGCCTTGGCACTCTCCGCCTGATCGAGCAAGTGACGAGCGTTGGACTGTTCAGTCATCGAGCCTCAGTCGCGTCCTCCGATCCGTCGGACAGCCCTCCGATTGTAGACGACAGTCCTGCGTCGATCGTGCCGCGGACGGTTCGGTTTCGACAGAACTGTGACGAACATGACGGTACGGAACGCCGTTCTTTGCGAGTCACAGCAGAGCTGGAAGTCAGCCGGCCCGACATTTTGTCGATTGCGTGCGCCGCGCGCGAAGCCTGCCGGCGTTGGCGTGGACCTTGCCTCCACGCAGCGCGACTGTGCTTGCGGCGGCCATCGGACGGCGCGGCCCGGCTCAGCAAAACCTTGAATCTATTGCGTTTCGAAGACGCCTCCAGTCCGGCGCGCGTCATCGACCCGCGTCGTCGGCGCACGAGCCATGGGCTCTTTGTGGAAATCGCGGAGGACTAATGCGCAATTACCCTGAACAGGCCCGCCGCCGAAGGTGGAACGGCAGGAGCGCGAGGCGCTCATGGGTAATCGCGCTGACGACGCTGTTGGCGGTGGGGCTGTATAGCCGGGCGCCGGCCGGTCAATCGAACCCGTCGGGCATTGCCAGCGCGACCGGATCCACGCCGTTGAACGTGATCACCTGGAACATCCATATCAACGACAACTCGGAAGCGCACGCGCGACAGGCGATGGACCTTCTGCTCGCGACGACTCCGCAGCCGGAAGTGATCGTGATCCAGGAGGCATACCAGCAATGGTTTTCCACCTACATCGACGAGCTGCAGCGCCAGACCGGCCGCACGTGGCACGGCGTGTTCGCGACGCACTGCGCGCCGGGCAACTGGAGTGGTAGCGCGTGCACGACGGCGTGGTACCAGGGCATCGGCATCTTCACCACCCACACGATCACGAGCTCGAGCTCGACGATGTTTCCTTTCTCGGACTGCTGGACGTCGGCGAGAGCCGGACTGCGGGCGGCGATCGACGTCGCCGGCGCCACCGTCCAGGTCTTCACGACCCATCTCCAGACCGGTGGATGCTCGAACGACGCGCAGGCGCCATACAACTCGATGAGCCAGCTCAAGTCATGGGCGAACAATTACTCGAAGCCGCAGATCGTGGCCGGCGACTTCAATGCCGACATGAACCGGATCGACACGACGCTCGGCATGCTTCCCAACTTCGTCGATTCGTGGGCGACCATCGGCTCCGGCCGGGGGTTCTCCGCGTTCACGCCGACGCCGACGATGAAGCTTGACTACTGGTTCGCGGACGCGAGCGGCGGCGCCAGGCCGACGTCCACCGCTGTCGTGACCTCGACAGGATCGACATCCGACCACTTTCCCGTCCAAGCGACCTTCGCCATTCAGTCGTCCGGCGTATCGCCGCCCGGCGTATCGCCGCCGCCCGTCACGGGCCTGCGGTTCATAGCCATGCGTTCTGAGTTGGGGTTCAACGCGGGGTCATAAAAACAGCACCAGAGTTTTTTGTGTCGCGGGCATGACGCAAATGCAAAACGAAGAATTACTCCAGCATTCTTCGTTCTACGTTTGACGTTTTACGTTCAGGCTGCGTTCTTCAGCAGCCTGCTACGGCAGCGCGTAGACGATCACGCGCGCGGGGCCGGCCTTGACGTTCCAGGTGCTGGCGTTCATGCCGGTGGCCGCGGCGATGTGCTGCACTCCGCGAGCCTGGTACGAGATCACGCCGCCGCCGATGGCCTTCCCCGTGGCGTGCCGCCACAACTCCCTGCCCGTGGCCGCGTCGTAGGCGAGGACCTGACCATCGAGGTCGCCGGTGAACACCAGTCCCCCGGCCGTCGCCGTAATCGCCGCGACCATCGGCTTGGGCGTCTGGATCTTCCACGCCACGGCTCCGCTCTCGGGGTCGAAGGCCGTGACCCATCCCTTCCACTGACTCACGGGATCATGCCGGCCGAACAGCCATCCATCGGCCGGCTCGGCGCCGGTCCACGACGCGCCGGGCGTGCCTTTGATGCTGGCGGCCGGCTGCATCTTGACGAGGGTGCACCAGTCGATGGCGTTGACATAGAGGAGACCGAGGCCCGGGTGATACGCCGGGCCGTTCCACTCCACGCCGCCCTGCACGCCGGGACAAAACCGGGTTTCGTGATCGGTCGAAAACGCCACATCGACATTCTCGCGCGTCGTCACTTGCGCCTTGCTGCGCACCACCATCTGTCCGGGCTCAGCGGAAATTGCCACCCCGCTGCGGTCGATGCTGTAGACGTGCCCGTCCTTCGATCCCTGCGCGACGAACCGGCGGCCGCTCTTCGTTGTGATCAGCGCCGGCGGCGCTGCCAGGTCCCAATCGTGGAAGTCGCCCTTGAGCGGCTGCACGTAAGCGAGGAGACGTCCGGTCTTCGCGTCGAGCGCGAGGAGCGAGTTCGTATAGAGGTTCTCGCCGGGACGCAGCGCCTGCGCGAAATCGGGAGCGGCGTTGCCCGCGGGTACGTAGACGATCCCATTCGCCTCATCCACGGCGTAGCTGGTCCACGTGGCGCCGCCGCTCGGCGGATTGTCAGGCGAAGCCTTCAGCCAGGTGGCTCGCGCCGGGCCCGAATCGGGCACGGTATCGAACCGCCACACCACGCGGCCGCTCACCGCGTCGAGCGCGTAGATGCGCCCCGTCACCCCGAAGTTGTCGCCGCCCGCGTTCCCGGCGAACACGAGGCCGTTCCATGCAACCGGCGCCAGCGGCGCCGACTCGCCGCGCTTCGGGTCGCCGATGGCCACGTCCCACAGTTGTCGTCCGTCAGCCGCGTCGATCGCCAGCACGTGCGCGTCGCCTGTCCCGCGAAACACCCGGCCGTCGCTGTACGCAACGCCGCGGTTCACCATCAGAAATGTATTGGGCTCAGCGCGCGTGTGCTTCCATACCTGCCGGCAGGTCACGCCATCCACCGCGTAGGTGTTGTTGAACAACGTGAAGTAGAGCACGCCGTTGACGGCGACGATGCCGCTCTGGAAGTTGACGACGTCCGGCGCGTCGAACGCGCACACCTGCCGGAGGCCGGCGACATTCGCCGCCGTAATCTGCGCCAGGGGTGAGTAACGATCGCCGGCCAGCGGGCCGCCGTACGTCGGCCAATCGCCCTGGGGCGCAGTTGCAGCCGCCGCCTTCCCCTGGGCATTCGTGGCGTCCTGCCTTCCGCAGGCGCCTGCCAGAACGGCCAGCCCGAGAGCCGCAAGTGTGGATATCTTCATCGCCACGCAGAGTGTATCTTTACTCGACTCGTACCGGTTTCGGGGAGCTGATTCATGAAGACACCAGCCTTGGCCATGGCGTTCGCGGTCGTCGCGGGGTTCTCGACGATTCTCGCGGCACAGTCTCCGGTCGACGGCCTGGCGCGGGATGTCGAACGCGCCGAGGCAATCCGCGCAGTCAAGACTCTTCAGCGAACCTACGCGCAGTACTCGCAGTATGGGCTGTGGAACGACATGGCGGCCCTGTTTGCGGACGAGAGCCGGCTGATCATCGGAGACGAATCTGCCACGGGCCGCGCCGCCATCGCCGCGTTCCTGACGACGCGGCTCGGGGCCGGACGACAGGGTCTCGCGGCGGGCGTCGTTCACACGCAGCTGATCGATCAGCCGTTGGTGAATCTCTCGAACGATGGCACGACCGCCAAGGGGCGTTGGCATGGTTTCTTCCTGGAGAGCGACGGGAAGGGCAGCGCCTCGATCGAGGGGGGGATTTACGAAAACGAGTATGTCCGGCAGAACGGCGTCTGGAAGATCAGCACCCTGCATTTCTACCCGCAGTACTCCGGGCCATATGAGAACGGCCTGACCAACTGGAAGGGCCAGGATCTTCCGATTGTTCCCTACCATTTCACCCCTGATGAGACCGGCATTCCGATTCCACCTCCGGCCGGCGCCGCGCCGCCGAGCAAGGCTTCGCTCGCGCAGCTGGAACAGCGCATCGCCGTGATGAACGCGGAGGACGATGTTCGAAACCTGCAGGCGTCCTATGGCTACTACGTCAATCGCAGGATGTGGGACGACGTGACCGACTTGTTTGCCGCCGACGGCGTGTACGAGGTTGGCGGCGTCGGTGTCTATGCCGGCCCGGCCGGGCGTACGCAAGGCGCTGGAGCGCATGGGGCCCGCGGGCCTGACGCACGGCGTGCTCAACGATCGCCTGCAGTTCGACACGGTGGTCACGATCGCTGCGGGCGGACACGAGGCGCACGCCCGAGGCATCGAGCTGGGCATGCTGGGCGAGGCAGACAAGGGCGAGGCGTATTGGGAAGTGAACG
Source organism: uncultured Acidobacteriota bacterium (assembly GCA_963729215.1). GTDB lineage: Bacteria > Acidobacteriota > Vicinamibacteria > Vicinamibacterales > CAVVIG01 > CAVQJU01. The sequence continues at coordinate 351,630 of CAVSND010000006.1, forward strand.
TCTTCGCCAACCGCTTCGTGAAGGAAGGCGGCATCTGGAAGATTCGAGAGATGCGCGTGTTCCCCGTGCTGCGATCCGACTATCACCAGGGTTGGGGCAAGAGCCGTCTCGTGGAACAGCCGCAGGCCGGCGCGCTGGCGCCAGACCGCGCGGTTCCCGCCGCCGACGCCGGCGGCCAGGACCACATCATTCCCGCGTTTCTATCCGTTCGTACGGGCACGGGCAGGCCCACGGCCGCGCCCGATGGCTGCCGGTTCGTGGCGGCCGCGCCGCTGACGGGCGCCATTCCCCCGGCGAAGCCGCGAGTGCCCTCCTCGGATCGCGCGACGCGCGTGACGGACGACGCGCGCAGGCTGGCGCGGTCCACGGCCTACGACGGCGCGGAGAACGTCTCCACCGCGTACGGAGAATACATCGACGACTTTCAATGGACGGAGATGGCCGCCATCTTCGGGAAACGCGGCGCCAAGCAGATTCCGTTTGCCGGCTATTACAGCGGCGCGGATCGGATCGTCCACGCGCTCCTCCTTGAATACGGCGGCGAGCAGGCGGCACGGTCGGCGATTGCCTTCCATTGGCGCATCCAGCCGGTGATCCACGTGTCGGCCGACGGCCGGTCCGCGCGAGTGCGAACCTATCTGTTTCATCCCAATACGTCGAAGCGGGGCGCCACCCTGTTCGGGGCCATGTATCCCGATGATCATGTGATCCTGGAAGACGGGATCTGGCGCCTGTGGAATCTGTCGCTCGACGAGCCGTACTTTTCGATGCCCGACTGGAAGGGTGGATGGTCGGCGGCGAAGGATCGGCCCGCAACCCCGCCGGCTCCCCGCGCGGCGCCCGCACCGGCGCCCGCGCGCGGCAACCAGCCTCAGCGATACTTCGGCGCCGCACTCGTCGCGAAGTATCCGCCGGATATCCCGATCACGGTGCTCGGCGAACGCCAGGAGCATTTCCGCGGCGGTACTGGAGAGCCCTGGGAGTGGCCGGCCATCCTGCCCATGTGGTGGGGCTACAAGAATCCGGTCAGCGGCCGCACGCCAGACCTTTTCCTTTCAGACTGCGTGCCGTGCGACTACGCGCCCGACCAGAGCATGACCCGGCACGGTTACACGCTGCCCGCGAGCGGGCCCGAGCCGAGCGACGATTGACGCGGAACCACAACCAGGCAGCAGGAGGGTCTTCAGGCGATTCCAGAACGGACGGCATTTGTCCTAGAATTCTCCACGGGAAGGAGCATCCGATGAAGTCCCTACTCGTACCGGTATTCGTCATCCTCGCGCTGGTCCCCGCCGCCGTCCCGCTGTCGGCCCATCATTCCTGGCCGGTGAGCTTTTCCCAGCTCGTCACGGTGAAGGGCACGGTCACGGAGTTCGCGTGGGGGAATCCGCACCCGATGATCACCCTCGAAGTAAAGACCGACGACGGCAAGATCGAGAAGTGGCTGGTCGGCGGGCCCGCGATCAATCGCATGGAAGCGAACGGGTGGACCAAGACGACGATCAAGGTCGGTGACGTGATCACAGGCACCGGCTATCAGTTCGCGGACGGCCAGAAGATCATCAGGCTCGAGCGGGCCGTGCTGCCCGACGGCACCGAGATGCGTCTCTACGGCCGCTAGGCCATGTTCTCGAATCTGAAGTGCCATAACCCGGGAGGCCGTATGCGCTGGTTTTCATCCCTGTTGGTAATATCACTCGCGCTCGTCTTTTCATCCGCCGCGTCGGCCGCCTCGGTCGACGGCCTGCACATCTACTCTGCATCATCGGGCAGCGGCAAGCCGACGCTGGTGTTGGTTCACGGCTGGACCTGCGACTCCTCGTCCTGGGACGCGCAGGTGCCGGTGCTGGCGAGCCACTACCGGGTCGTCACCCTCGATCTGCCGGGACATGGCCGCAGCGACGCCCCGAAGGATGGGAAGTTTTCGATGGACCTCTTTGCGCGCGCGGTCGAGGCCGTGCGCGCCGAGGCGGGCGCCGACAAGATCGTGCTGGTCGGCCACAGCATGGGCGCGCCGGTCATCCGGCAGTACGCCCGCCTGTTCCCGCAACACGTCGCGGGGCTCGTGGCGGTGGACGGCCCGCTCGACATGCGCGGGTTCGGCGAAGGCTTCAAGCCGCCGTCGCTCACAGGCCCCGACGGCCTCAAAGCGCGCGAGGGCATGATTCGCGGGATGTTCACACCGAACACGCCCCCGGCGTTGCAGGAGAAGATTCTGGCGATGATGCTCAAGGCGCCGGAGGCAACGGCCGAGGGCGCGATGCGCTCGATTCTCGATCCGGAGTTGCAGAAGGCCGACGTCACGCCGATGCCGGCACTCGCCATCTGGGCAGGCACCAATCAGCAGATTCCCAATCCGGAGGAAACGAAAAAGGTCCTGCCGCACTACTCGCAGACGCAGGTGGCCGGGACCGGTCACTTCGTCATGATGGAGAAGCCCGACGAGTTCAACCGGCTCGTCACGTCGTTCGTCGACACGCTGTCGCCTTAGCAAACCGCCGCTTCCTTCCGTTCCAGTCAGGCTTTGGACCGCGGGGAATAACCCGCGGTCCTGCTGGATTATCCGCAGCCGTCCCGTGAAGTCCGCCGCCAGATCGATCAGAAGCGGCGGATTTCGTTCCAAAGCCGGCGGACACACGCCGGCGCCCCCGTGGCATCACTGCTGCACTGCTGCCTGCGCAAGAGTCAGCGCGAGCCTGGCCGTCTGGCCAGCTTCAACCGTCGCGGCTGGCCTGCGAGGGGTGCGTGATGTGGGAGTTTCTCGATTCGATTGAGAACAGCGGCTTCGCCACGTACGTCCGCGACACGCCGAGCGTTCTGGGATATTCAACCGTTCTCGCCTTTCACACCTTCGGCATGGCGTTTCTGGTCGGCCTGAGCAGCGTGATCGCGCTTCGTGTGCTCGGCGCCGTACCGCAGTTGCCGCTGAAGCCGCTGAAGGGCCTGCAGCCGCTCATCGCCGTCGGCTTCTGGGTGAACGCGATCACCGGGCTCATCCTCACTTCACTGGCCATACATTCGCTGCTCCGCAACTGGGATTTCTACGTCAAGCTCGGCGCGATCGCGCTGGCGATCGTCGCGCTGCAGAAGATGCGGCGGTACGCGTTCGGCGACACGAACGCTCCCGATGACGCGGCAGCCTCTCCACGCGCGAGGTTCTGGGCCGGAGCGATGCTGTTGTTCTGGGGCCTCGCGGTCCTCGGCGGACGCCTGACCGCGTATGCCACCAACATCCGGATTGAAACGGCGCGGGCGGTGCTGGTGGCCGTGGTTCTGCTCCTGATCGTCGCCCGTTACCTGGTCCGGCGCGCCAATCGCACCATCATGGAGGTCCGAGTCTGATGGAGACTTTTCTTCGCACGTGGCTCGAATGGCCGGCCGTGGCGGCGTTCATTGCCCGGTACACGTGGGCCTGGCCGCTCGGCGAGACATTCCACTTCTTCGGAATCATTCTGCTCATCGGCGGGGTCGGCCTGTTCGACCTGCGGTTGCTCGGCGTGGCCAGGGGCCTGCCGGTCGCGGCGGTCAGACGGCTCCTTCCATGGGGCGTCACCGGTTTCATCATCTGCGTCGTCACGGGCTTCATGTTCGTGACCGGCGTTCGCGCGAACGTTCCGTCCAGCCCGTACGACGTCATCCGAAGCAACCCGTGGCTGCAGCTGAAGTTCCTGTTCATCGCGCTCGCGGGACTGAACCTGCTCACCTTCTACGTGACGGGCATGGACCGCGCAGTGGACAAGCTGGGCGCCGGTGAGGACGCGCCCGCGCTGGCGAAGGTCATTGCCGCGGCGTCGCTCTTCTTCTGGCTTGGCGTAATCTATTTCGGCCGCCTGATTCCAGAAGCGCTGTAGCGCATCGCGCGGCTTCGCACACTCAATCGAGACGGAAGGCCGAGGTCATGCGGGTCGCGGCGCTCTACGACATTCACGGAAACCTGCCGGCGCTCGAGGCTGTGGTTCAACAGGTTCGGGAAGCACAAGTGGACCACGTTGTGGTCGGAGGCGACGTGTTTCCCGGTCCGATGTCAGGCGAAACGCTCGCGTGCCTGCTGCAACTCGACATACCCGTGCAGTTCATCCTGGGAAACGGCGAGGTTGCCGTGCTTGCGGAGAAGTCAGGCGCAGAAGCGCCGCATTGGTACCGGACCATCCCGGAATCCGCCAGGAATGTCGTGCGGTGGCAGGCGAATCAGCTCAGTCCTGAACACGAGCGGTTACTTGCGAGCTGGCCGAAAACCCTGCACGTCACGATACCGGGATCAGGCGACGTGCTGTTCTGCCACGCGACGCCGAGAGACGAAAACGAAGTATTCACACGCCTGACGTCTGAAGAGCTCCTCCTGCCGGTGTTCGAAGGACTGGGTGTCCTCCTCGTCGTCTGCGGCCATACCCACATGCAGTTCGATCGCATGATCGGCCGGACCCAAGTGGTCAATGCCGGCAGCGTGGGGATGCCGTTCGGAGCGCCCGGCGCCGACTGGCTGCTGCTCGGTCCCAATGTTCAGCTGCGGCACACCGATTACGACCTGACGCGAGCCGCCGAGCGCATTCGAGCCACCAATTACCCGGAAGCACAGGATTTTGCGGCGCGCAACGTGCTGCAGCCTCCATCGGCGGAAGACATGCTCGACGCCTTCACCGCCGCGTCGTTCCGGTAGAAGCGTCCCTGGTCTGGTCAGAATTTCAGGCCGAACGAGTTCGACCAGCCGTAGTCGTTTCTCGACAACCCGGGGGGCGGGAGGCTGTCGAAATTCTCGAAGATGCCGATCCGGAAGTACCAGTCGCCGGGCAGGTTGAAGTCGAGATCGAATTTGTAGTTGATGCGGTACCGATCGTCGATCGTCAGGCTGGGGTAGTACGTGAGCCGCGTGACCAGGTCGGCGAACTTCATTTTCTCGGTCATGAATTCGGTGCCGATGTACGCCTCGGCCGAGTCCTTCGTCGGAATCGCGGGGTCCGTGTACTTTTCATTCGTCCAGGCGAGCCCGCCCCCGAGCGCCAGGTGCTGCGCCGCCGAGCGAAAGAGGTACCGCCCGCCGCCGCCGCCGATCGTGGTGCGGAGGTCGAGCTTCTGTTCGTCGCTGTTCATGAAATCCTGAGTGGTGTTGACGTACCAGAGGTCGCCGAGGAGATACCGGAAGTCGTTCCCGAAGTCCCAGCGCTGCGTGTCGGGCGCGTTCGACTGCGAGCTCTTGAACACGTTGGCCAGCGCCGTATCCACGATCTGCCTGTCCCGATACAGCAGTGTGCCGCCGAGCGTGAGCTGCTTGGCGGAGTTCGCCTGGGTCATGCTGTAGCCGAAATCGAAACCCGCGTCGAACCGGGACCAGAACGTTCGCTCGAAAGGCACTATGGCGGCCAGCTCGGCCAGCGGAACGCTGTCGTTCCCGATGAGCACGGTCGCTTTCTTCGTCGCATCGATTTTCAGCGTGCCGGCCAGCCGCTTGCCGTCGAACGTCTCGACCAGGAACTGCCGGTCGCTCTCAATGGACGCGATCTGATCCCACTCGATCTTGAAATCGGAGTCCGAATAGGTGGTTTCGATCGTCAGCACGTCCTTTTCCACCTTCTTGATCTCGCCGACGATCCTCTCGCCGGTGATCATGGTCACCACGTCCGTCGCTGCCGACGCCCTGGCGGCGGCGATGAGGATCAGAAGAACCCACAGGAACGTCACGCGTCGCATCCTGGTCAGCATGGCGCGGCTCCATCGCGGCGAGATTGGTCGGGACATGAGGAACATCGAGGCATGAAGGTGTGCGTCGTCGAAGGGCCGCCTGGGAATCCTTGCTGAGCTCCGCTTTGTCCGCCGCAATCGCAGCGGGCGTTCCGACGACAAGCAGCGCGATCGTGATGGCGCCCATCACCGCTGTCCGTGGCATGTTCGTACTCCTTGTCGTCGGGCTCCTCTTACTTGGGCGCCTTGCCGGTGATGTACCCCTGGGTCGAGATTTCGGTATGCTGCTCCTCGACGATCTTCGAGGCCGAGACCTTCATCCCTTTCCTCAGCTCGCTGACCGATGCGGGCTTGCCCTCGACCATGAACTTGAACGTCGCAGGAACGGTGTACTCGTGGTTTTCGCCGTTCTCCAGAGTCAGAATCACGTAGTTGCCCGAGACGTACCAGACGGTCCCATTGAGCATGGACGTCGTACGCACCGTGACCGGTTGCGTGGTCGTGAGAATCGTGGCGGTGAGATTGGTTCCCGGTTTCAGATCGCCAATCGTTTTTGGCTGGCCGTCGATGATGAACTGCTGGCCCGGCTTGAGGCTGAAGTAGCGGTATCGGCCGCTCTTCTGCATTCTGACGAGGAGCTGGTTGCCGTCAGTCAGCGCCACTTCTCCAACGAGCGTGGATTTCACCACCTTCGCCGGGCCGGCGGGTTCCTTGGTCTTCGTGGTCGTGGTCTGAGCGTGTAATCCCGCCAGGGCGACCACGCACAGGCACGCGCTGACGATAAATCGTGAGGTCATCGGTCTTCTCCTTCGCTACGCGGCTGTGGATTGCGCCCACGAGCAGCTGAGGCGAGCGACAGGGAAGCAGACGCTGTGCCAACTCCATCCCGGTCCACCAGGAGAGAACGACTGGGAATTTTCCGTGGCGCACGAACTTCCGGAGCCGCTAACTCCGATGGTTCGTGGTCTCGCCGGAGGCTTGGAGATTCTTCAGGTGGCTGGATTCGGCTGAGCTCGCTCGTCGGCGTCCCCAGGGCGCCACGCGCTGCCCTCCGCTATCGGCTCATTGCCCCGCCGCCGCCGCCCTCTCGTCAGCGCGCGCGCCGCTCAGGATGCCGCCAAGCCCGAGGTTCCCCTCGTGGCAGGCGTACTCATAAATCTGCGCCTTCGAGCGCAGCATCGGAATCATCGCGGTCCACGACCGCGTCCACGTCGTATCGTCCGACACCGTGAAGGCGTATTCGAGGCGATCGGGGCTGACCCGGGTGAAGCGCTCGACCAGGTGCAGGTTCTCATGCGAGCCGCGGAAGTTGCTCTTCGGCGAAAAGTTCGTCGTGTCGACGACGAGCGTGTCGCCTTCCCAGCGGCCGCGCGAGTCGCCGAGCCAGTGCCGAATCTCCTTCCCGAGATGCGGACGGCCGTCCATGTAGATGACGCGCGCGTCGTGGATGGCCTCCATCCGGAACACCACGGTGTCGCGCGACTGGACGATCTGGTAGTAGCTCATGTAGGCGGGCTGCGTCCGCGGCACGCCGAACGTGATGCAGCGCTCGCTCAGCGAGCGATCCTCCGGCCCCCGGGGCACTTCCGGTCTCGCCGCCGCGTCGGCCGCGGCGCGCTGCACGGCGAACGGCGTCAGCGCCGGGACCCTGCCGTCCGGCGGATCGGTAATAAGAGATGTCCGGTTGTCGAAGACCCGATCGGGCAGCCAGAACTGGTTGTAGTCGCCGGTGCGGCCGTCGACGGACACGAACTTCTCGGGGTTGGTCAACAGGGCCGTGTAAAGATTGTCGCCGAACGCCGCGTCGCCCTCGCCGTTGAACAGCCGCGCCGACCGCTCCTTCAACGTCGCCAGCTCGGCGTCCGTCAGCGTCGCCCGGCCCGCGAACGCGACCGGGCGTTCGAGCGGCGTCGCGTTGTCGTTCGCCCACGTGCCCTGAAGATCGGGCTGGCCGTCGGCGGTCCGCCCGACTTTCCAGGCAGGTTTTTGCGCTGAGAGGGTCACCGCCACCGTCAGAATCGCGATCGTCAGCAGAATCTTCTTCATGGCGCCTCCG
>CAVSND010000007.1:0-59534 GCA_963729215.1 uncultured Acidobacteriota bacterium
GCACGAACGCGATCACCGCGCTGACGGCGAGGAGTTGGGTGACGGCGCGGACCCCGGCAATCACGATGGACGGCGCGCTGCCCAGGCCGGCCAGTCGGACCACCAACGCGGCGGCCCCGGTCAGCGCGACCAGCAGGAGCGCCAGTGGCCAGCCGATGGTCACCGCACTCATAGCGTTGCCTCGTGGTGCGGCATCGTACGGTGCACCGGACCGCCTCAGTAGCCGTGGGCGACCCGGTTGTCCGGTTCCGCGCCTGCGGGCAATCGGCGGGCGTCGTCCAGGACGAGCACACGACCCGGTTGGAGCCGGCCCTGCGCCCCTGGGACGTCCTGGGCCACCCGCTGCGCGACGTTGGCCTGGCCCGCCATGGTCACGCAGGGCTGGACGGATGATGTCATGCGGTCACTGTGCTGGCCGCAAGACCGGCCGGCAAGGCGGGTGGGCCGAATACCGGAGTCTTCACTGACTCTTGCTACATCTGGGTGATAGGCGCCACCGGTCCCGGCTGGCGACGCGGCGAATTACGGCGCCGCCCGCCGGCCCCCGATGACCCGACGGGTCAGGGGGATTCGCCGTGGGTGCCTGGGGCCGCCGTCGCCTGGGGGTCCGCGCCTTCCGGCCAGGGGCCCGGTGGGGATCAGCGACCAGGTCCAGAGCGCCCCAGCGGCCGCGACCACGGCCGCGACGGCGAAAGCCCAGGAGATGCCGGCGGACTGCGCCACCACACCGAGCAACATGGGGTCCGCCGCCGATCCCCAGGTCCAGGGCGGCGCTGGCGGTCCCGGACGCGGCTCCGCGCTCGGACGGGCCGGCCGCACTCGAGGATCGCGGAAAAGAACGCCGGGGTGCTGAACGCGACACCGACGGCCATCAGCGCGGTCCCGAGGCATGAGCCCGGCCGCTGTCGCCGATGCCGCGATCAGCGCCAGACCTGCGGCGAGGTCACCAGGGCGCCGGCGCCCAGGGGAGCGGTGCCGAAACCCGGTCGGGAACCTTGGCGAACACCACCCGACACCAGCGACGACCAGGGAGCCGTAGACGACAGGGGGCACGCTGGGCGTTGCCCAGCCCGACGGCCTGCGACCGCAGCGCCGCAATAGGCCAGGAATCCCCCCATGGCCGCCACCGACGCCAGGAAGCCAAGGGCGAGCGGAATCGACGGTCGATGGATGAGCGGCGCGCGCCCCCGATGGTCACGGGTCGGTGGCCGGGTCTCACCGATCGCGAGCACCACGACGGCACTGACCATCCCCAGCCCACCCGCGACGTACCAGGCGGCACCGAACCCCGCGGCGGACACCACCAGCTCCCCGACCGGTGGCCCGATGGTCAAGGCCGAGATAGAGGCCGAGGGAACTGATGCTGATCGCCTCGCCGAACTCGCCCCGCGGGCGCGATGTCGACCAGTGCGGCGACCGCCGCGACGAAGAACGCCGCCTCGGCCACGCCCAGGACCAGCCGCAAAGCCAGCACCGGGACCAGGTTGTCCACGTGCGCGGTAACGATCATGCACGCCGCACACAGCACGGCACCGGACACCAGCAACGGACGCCGGCCCAGGGCGTCGGCCAGCCGGCCCGCGAACGGGCGCAGCACCAGGGCGGACACCGCGAACATGCCGAACGCCAGGCCGGCGGCGGCCGGCCGGCACCAACAGGCCCCGTCACATACAACGGAAGCGCGTAGATGGCGATCCCGTCCGCGGTGAAGTATGCGAGTTCGGCCAGCCCCGAGCAGCACGAAGGGCCGAGTGAGCAGCGGCTCTCGCGGGCCGGTCGCGGCGAACGGGGGGTCGGACGTCATGGAGGCCAGGGTGCGCCGCCGACCGGTCGACCGCAACGGTAGAATCACCCAGAGTCCGCCAGCAACCCGTGCTCCATCGCGTACAGCGCCGCGCCCGCCCGGGTGGAAGCGCCGATCCGCAGGTAGATGTCCTGCACACGGCGCTCCGCCGTCCGGCGGGAGATGGCCAGGCGGTCCGCGATCTGCTTGTTCGACAGACCGCGGGCGAGCAATCGCACCACGTCGTGCTCGCTGCTGGGTCAAGCCGCCGGGGTGTCTCGGCGGCGGGCATCGCCCTGTCCCGCCGCGGCCAGCACCGCCGCCACCGCGTCGGGGTCGAAGCCGCCCCGCTCGAGCATCCTCGCGCAGCACCCGGCCGGCCTCGGTCGCCGACCGCCCCCGGCGGTGCGGCCGATCCTCGACCCATGACCGGAAGCAGTCGGCGGCCGCCAGCACGAAGCGCGACGGGATCGACAGCTGGGGCGAGGTCGATCCGCGGTAGTAGCCGCTGCCGTCGCAGCGTTCGTGGTGTTGCCCGGCGAGGCCGGCGATGTCCGCCAGCTCGGGCACCCGAGCGAGAATCCGCTCTGTGTAATAGGGGTGCAGCCGCGCTTGATCGCGTTCGCTCGCACTCAGCGGCCCGGCCTTGCCCCAGATTCTGCTCGATACCCCGATCCGGCCGAGATCGTGTACGCAGCCGGCGACCCCGGACCTGCCGAGGGTCGGCGACCCCGAGCCGGTTCGCGGCCGCGCCGGCCAGATCGGCCACCGAGCCGGCATGGCCGAGGAGCCATCGCGACTTCAGATCCACCAGATCCCCGAAGGTTCCGGCCACGGACTCCAACTGGTCGGCGTCGATCGTCCGGACCGGTTCCGGTTCGGCGCCCAGCACCGCCGCCTGGGCATCGATCTCGTCGATGCCGTCCAACAACTCCGGCGAGAACGCCGCGGCGAGAACCGGATCCAGAAACGTCCCTGACCGTTGCGCCACTGCCTCGAGCGCCGACCGCGCCCCACCCCCGACGCCGAACATCACGCCCACCGAGGCGACATGCAGAATGCGGGTAGCCAAGGGAATGTCGTCACCGCCGACGCGGGGGATGGCCGGACCCGCTCCAGGACGCGGTCACGGTGCCCAGGCTCTCCTGAACGGCGCGGGAAGTCCGATGCGCCGCGCCGCGTCCCGCGCCACCTCGCAGGTCGCGGTCGACGCGGCCTCGTCGAATCGCCCTGCAGTCATCGCGGCCAGCATCACCCGGGCCTGGGCCGCGACCCCCGGCCCGGGCCACACCCGGCACGAATGTGCGCATGACCTCGCCGCGGCGGGTGAAGTCGGTGAGAAGCGCCACCCGGGTCACCTCGATGTCGTCACCGAAGATGTCCGCGGCCTCCACCGAGGCCGCCGTGCACCCGATGTGCTGGAGCAAGGACGCGTAGATGACCGTACGGACCTGCTCGTCGGAACAGCCGATGGATCGGGCCAGCCGACAGGCGACCAGGCACCGCCGCAGCGACTCGTCCAGCGGCGCGCCGGTACCGAGATCGGTCGCGACGGAAAGCCCGCCCAGGATCCCGAGCAGTCGGAACACCCGACCACGATGACACCCGCCGAGCGATGGCCACAACCACTTTCGCAGTCCTGCGCGGTGCGGACCGGCGGCATGGGCTACCGCGCCGACGGGAGGACCCCTGCAGGTCTAGCAGGTCCTCGTGCGCCAACGCCCGTCACATCGGCCGACCTGGCGCCCGCTGCAACCGACCGCCGGAGGATGTTGGCCACTCGCGGCCACCCGTCGCGGCCTTCCGAGCCCGGACTTTGGCCACCCACAGCTCCGCGTCCGACCGAGCGGCCCCTTCCACGAGGCGCGCACGCAGGTACTCCTGCAGCGAGCGTCCGGTCAGCGCGGCGCGCGCGGCCAGTTCCGCGCTTGTGTCGTCCGGAACATCGCGGATGGTGATGGACTTCCGCACACCAGCACTATGCGAGCACCGCTGCCGTCATGCGATCACAGCTTGACCATCGACCCGCGCGCCGGTCGCGCCGCATTCACCGAGCACGCGACCCGAGATACCGACGAGGACGTCGCGCGCTCGTCATCAGCAGGGCGCCGGCCACCACAGGACGATCGCCGCGGCTGGCCTGGCGGTCGATCGGTGCGCCGGTGTCGGCGAGGGTCGGGTGGCCGGTTCCCGTTGTCGTGGCCGGCGTCGCCGGAGCGGACGATCCCGTGCTGGCCGCGGTGGTCGTGGCACTCGCAGTTGCGGTGAACCCGGCGGTTGCCGTGTTGTTGGTCGGTCTGGGTCGGCGGTGATCGCGGAGATCTCGGCGGTGTTGACGACCTGCCCGGCGACGGCCGGGTCGACGACCCCGGTGACCGTGACGGTGGCCGAGCCGGCCGAGGTGAGGTCACCGAGGTCGCAGTCGACCCTCTGCCCGGTGACGGCGCAGGATCCGGCCATGGTGGAGGCCACCGGGTCGGTCACCGCGGCCGGGACCGCGTCGATCACGTGCACCGATTGGGCCGTCGACGGCCCGCTGTTGGTGGCCGTCAACTGGTAGGTGACCCGTCCGCCGGCTGACGCCGATAGGGGGGTTACGGCCTTCGCGATGCTCAGGTCGGCGATGGGATCGACGATGAACCGCGGCACCAGCCAGAAGAAGCACCTGTTCGATCCCTACACCGGCGTGGATCTCGGCGAGACGATTACGCCGGGCGTCCGCACGCTGGACTGGTTCGTCAGCCTGCACGACGACCTGCTCGGAGGATTCACCGGCCGGATCGTGAACGGCGTCGGCGGGATCGTCCTCGTGGCGCTGTGCATCACCGGCGCCATCGTCTGGTGGCCGGGCCTGTCTTCCTGGCGCCGCAGCCTGGGCGTGCAGTGGCGCGCCGGCTGGAAGCGCATGAACTGGGATCTGCACAGCTCGATCGGATTCTGGTCGTTCCTGTTCGTGTTCATGTGGGCCGTGAGCGGCGTGTACCTGGTGTTCCCGCATCCGTTCATGGCGGTCGTCGATTTTCTGGAGCCGCTGGATCCGGCGAGCCTGACGCCGCGCCGGGGCGATCTCGCGCTCGAGTGGCTGGCGAAGCTGCACTTCGGACGATTCGCCGGCATCAAGACGAAGGCGTTGTGGGCGTTCATGGGCCTCATCCCGCCCGCGCTGTTCGTGACGGGCGCGCTGATGTGGTGGAACCGGGTGTTGCGGCCCGCGAGGTCCGCTTTAAAACAACCGTCAAGCGTCCGGCACACGCCGGACGCCGGTGAGATTGTGATCCAGGAGGGAACAGGCTGATGGAAAACCAGGTGCTCGGGTTCGTAGGCGTGGGCCGCATGGGCGGACCGATGGCGTCGCGTCTGCTCGACGCGGGCTATTCGCTCTCCGTGTTCGACACGAACCCCGAAGCCGTCAAACCGCTCGTCGCGCGCGGCGCGAAGGCGGCGGCATCGCCCGCGGCGGTCGGGTCCGCGGCGCGCGTCGTCCTCATGAGCCTGCCGACACCGCCGATCGTGCAGGCCGTGGCGCTCGGCAGCGACGGGATTACGCACGGCTCGAGCGTGAAGGTCCTCATCGATCTGTCGACGTCGGGGCCCGGCATGGCGACGATCGTCGCGCGCGGCGCGAACGAACGCGGCATCATCTCGGTCGATGCGCCGGTCAGCGGGGGCGTCAAGGGCGCCGAAGGCGGAACGCTCGCCGTCATGGTGTCGTGTCCGCAGCACGCCTACGCCGAGGTCGAACCAATCCTGAAGACGTTCGGCAAGCTGTTCTTCACCGGCGAGAAGCCGGGCCTCGCGCAGGTGGCGAAGCTCGCGAACAACCTGCTGGCCGCGGCCGCGATGGTCGTCTCGTCGGAAGCGCTGGCGATGGGCGTGAAGGCCGGCCTCGATCCCAAGGTGCTCTGCGACATCATCAACGCGGGAAGCGGGCGCAACAGCGCGACGCAGGATAAGTTTCCGAGGTCCATCCTGCCGGGCACGTTCGACTTCGGCTTCGCGACCGGCCTCTCGTACAAGGACGTCCGCCTCTGCGTGGACGAAGCCGAGACGATGGGCGTGCCGATGGTGGTGGGCGCCGCGGTCCGGCAGATGCTCGCCGTGACGCAGGCGAAGTTCGGCGCCACGTCCGATTTCACGTGCATCGCGAAGGTCGTCGAAGAATGGGCAGGGGTGCAGATACGGTCGAAGACGGAACGTAAAACGTAAAACGTAGAACGCAGAACGGCAACGAGCCACGGAACGCAACGACTTTCCACTTTGCACTTTCAACTTTGAAACTTTTGGGGAGCAGCTATGGATAAAGCGACATTCGAAAAAGGTCTCGAGATCCGCAAGTCGGTGCTGGGCGCGGACTTCGTCGAGAAGTCATTTGCCTCGGCCGACGACTTCAACCGTCCGTATCAGGAATTCGTCACCGAGTACTGCTGGGGCGCGTGCTGGGGACGCGAGGGGCTGTCGAAGAAGACGCGCAGCATGCTCAACCTGGCGATGATCAGCGCGCTCAACCGGCCGCACGAGCTGAAGATGCACGTCAAGGGCGCCCTGACCAACGGCGTCACGCGCGAAGAGATCCGCGAAGTCTTTTTCGCGGTCGCGGTGTACTGCGGCGTGCCGGCCGGTGTCGACTCGTTCCGCGTCGCGCGCGAGGTGTTCGCGGAAATCGACAAGAAGTAAAATAGAGCGGTATGAAGACCGCCATCCGCTCGCTTGCGTTCGCGTCTTTGGTCGCGCTGGCGGTTGCGCCGCTGGCCGGCCAGACGGCGGCGGGGACGAAGAAAACGTACAAGGCCCCGCGCACCGCGTGGGGCGACCCCGACCTGCAAGGCATGTGGCCGAGCACGGACATGGTCGGCGTGCCGCTTCAGCGCGCGTCGAACTTCGGCGAACGCAACCTGCTCACCGACGACGAATTCAAGGCGCGGCAGGCGGCGTTCGCCAGGCAGAACGACGAAGACAACGCGGATTTCAGCATCGACAAGGTGACGGCCGAGCAGGAGGCCCGCGGCACGGTCGGCGGGCCCGTGTCGCCGCCTCCGCATTGGCTCGAGCGCGGCAGGCCTTCCTATCAAGCCTCGCTCATCGTGGACCCGCCCGATGGACGGATGCCGCCGCAGACGCCGGAAGGGACGCAGCGGCTGCTCGCCCAGCGCGACGCCGCTGTCGCACGCGGGCCCGCCGATTCCTGGGAGTACCGCAGCCTCTACGACCAGTGCATCACCCGCGGTGTGCTGGGATCGCTGTTGCCGGTCATCTACAACAACGGCAACCAGATCATCCAGGCGCCGGGCGTCGTCGTTCTGCGCAACGAGATGATCCACGAAACGCGCTTCTTCTACCTCGACGGCCGGCCGCACGTCAGCCCGAAGATCCGCAGCTACATGGGCGACTCGCGGGCGCACTGGGACGGCGACACGCTGGTGGTCGAGACGACCAACATGTTCGATCGCAATGGCGTTGGCGGAAACGGCGGCGGCCAGCCGTTCAGCGACGCGCTGAAGATCACCGAACGCTTCACGCGCACGGACGCCGACACGATCACGTATCGGGCGACCATCGACGATCCGAAGACGTACACGCGCCCGTTCACGATCGAGTTCCCGTGGCGCCGCGATCCGAACTACGGGTTCTTCGAGTACGCCTGTCACGAAGGCAACCACGCCCTCCACAACATTCTCAGCGGCGCGCGCGCGGACGACGCTGCGGCAGCGAAAGCCAGGTAGCGTCCGGCTTCAGCCGGACGAAACGACGTCCGCCTAAAGGCGGACGCTACGGCAGAATCCCGTTGACCAAATATCGAACGTGCATCGGCGGTCAGTGGGTCGATGCCGCGTCTGGCGAACGCTTCGAAACGGACAACCTCTTCACCGGCACACCCTGGGCACTCATCCCCCCGCTCCGGCGCCGATGACGTCGACCGGGCGGTGGGCCGTCAGCTATCTGTCGCCGTTTGGGGGCTATAAGCGCTGGAATCGGCCGGGAAAGCGGCCACGAGATGATCAAGGAGTACCTGCAGGTCAAGAGCGTCTGGATATCCACGGCGGAGGAAGTACCAAATCCGTTCGTGCAGAGATAGGCCGTAAGTCCTTCAAACTAAAGCCTCTCCATTTATTTGAATCTACCAGAATTTGCTCGACCGTTTCGGGCGAAACGGCGTTGACCACGCACTGTAAGCAGCGTATAAATTCGCCTGTTAACGGTCTAGCCAGATCGGACTAGCCCGTGGACTCTTTGGACGAAAGACGAAGGGAGTTAGTTCATGCGCAGGTTGCGAGAGGGTTTAGCCGTTTTGGCGCTGCTCGTGCTCGTCCCGGCCGCGGCGTTTGCCCAGGCCTCCATTACCGGCACAGTCAAGGACGCATCGGGAGCCATCTTACCGGGCGTCACCGTGGAAGCCTCGAGCCCGGCACTCATCGAGAAGACGCGTTCAGCCGTGACAGACGGCTCCGGCCAGTACCGCATCGTCGATCTGCGCGCCGGCATCTACACCGTGACGTTTACCCTGACCGGCTTCAGCAGCGTGAAGCGAGAAGGCATCGAGCTCACCGGTTCGTTCACCGCGGCGATCAACGCCGACATGAAGGTCGGCGCGATCGAGGAAACGATCACGGTCAGCGGTGAAACCCCCATCGTCGACACCCAGAGCGTGCGCCGCCAGGTGACGGTCGGCAACGACGTGATCGCGTCGATGCCCGCCGCACGGTCGTACGCCGGCGTCATGATGCTGATCCCCGCGACGACCACTCAGGCCGGCGCCAACCTCGACATCCAGGTGACGCCCGGCATGCTGGTGTTCGGCGGCGCGGGAGGACGAGTCAACGAGGCGCGCATCCAGGTGGACGGTCTGAACACCGGCGCCGCCTTCAATGGCGCGGGCGTGTCGAGCTACGTCGTCGACATCGGCAACGCGCAGGAAATCTCGATGACGACCTCCGGCGGCCTCGGCGAAGCCGAAGTCGGCGGGCCGTCGTTCAGCATCGTGCCCAAGACGGGCGGCAACTCGATCAAGGGCAGCATGTATGCCTCGAATGTCACGTCCGGAATGGTGGGCGACAACTACACCCAGGAGCTGAAGACCGCGGGGCTGTCGACGCCTGGCAAGCTGTACAAGCTGTGGGACTACAACCTCGGCATCGGCGGTCCCATCAAGAAGGACAAGGTCTGGTATTTCTTCCAGTTCCGCGACGAGGGCAGCCATCGAACGATCCCGGGCATGTTCGCGAACGCGAACATGGGCGACCCCACCAAGTGGACCTACGTCAAGGATACGACCCGCCCGGCCGTCGCGGCCGGCAGCTGGCGCAATGCCTCCATCCGCATGACGGTGCAGCCGACGGCCCGGAACAAGTTCAACATCTTCTGGGATCAGCAGATTCCGTGTCAGGGCGCGAGCGTCCTCGGATCGAACGACGGATGCCGGCAGTCGGGTCCCGGCGAGATCATCTGCGGCGCAGCAGGCGCCTCCAATCCTCCGTGCTCAGCGACGACCGCCCCTGAGATCGGCACGTATCTCGACGGCTTCGGCCAGCGCGTGCAGCAGGCGACGTGGAGCTCGCCGATGACGAACAAACTGCTTCTCGAAGCCGGCTTCGGCACGTACTGGAGCCAGTGGGGCGGCACCGAGGCGCCCGGTAGCAATTTCGCGAAGCTCGTGGGCGTGACGGAGCAGTGCACGAACGCGGACTGCGGGAGCTTCGGCGGCATCCCGGGCCTGCAGTACCGCTCGGGCACGTACCGCTGGAACCTGCAGGGCACGGTGACGTGGAGAGCGTCTGCGTCGTACGTGACGGGCGCCCAGAGCATGAAGTTTGGCTATCAGGGCGGCTATCTCTACGACCATCAGTACACCTACACGAACGATCAGTTCACGGCGTACCGCTTCAACAGTGGCGTGCCGAACCAGATCACGGAAAACATCAACTCGTTCCCGGCCGACCAGCGCGTCCGGTACGACGCGTTCTACGGGCAGGATCAGAAGACGTTCGGCCGGATCACGCTGCAGGGCGCGGTCCGCTACGATCGCGCGTGGAGTTACTTCCCCGCCGTCACTGTCGGGCCGGTCCGGTTCCTGCCGTCGGCCGTCAACTATCCGGAAACGGACGGCGTCCACGCGTATAACGACATCACGCCGCGCGGCGGCGCCGCCATCGACGTGTTCGGCAACGGCAAGACGTCGGTGAAGCTGAACGTCGGCAAGTACCTCCAGGCCGCGCAGAACGGCCTGGCGTATGCCGCTCTCCGGCCGAGCGGCCGTCTGCAGGGCACGACGACGCGCGTGTGGACCGACACGAACAAGAACTTCATTCCGGACTGCGATCTCCTGAATCGCGGGCTCAACGGTGAATGCAGCGCGATTGCCAACTCGGCGTTCGGCACCAACCTGTTCACCAGCGACCTCGATCCGTCGCTGAGGAGCGGCTGGGGCGTCCGGCCGGGCGACTGGGGCTTCGGCGCCTCGGTTCAACAGGAAATCCTGCCGCGAGTCTCGGTGGAACTCGGCTACAACCGCCGCTGGCTGACCAACTTCACGTGGGACGACAACGTCCTTCAGCCGATAGGCGAGTTCAAGACGTTCACCGTGGTGGCGCCGACCGATTCGCGTCTCGGCGACGCGTCGGGCCAGACGAGCGGGCTCCTCTACAGCGCCAACCCGAGCGTGTCGGCTCTCACGAACAACGTGACCAAGCTCGCCACGGACGCGGGCGGCCAGTACTCGCAGGTCTACAACGGGTTCCTCTTCAACGTCAGCGCACGGCCGCGAAACGGCCTCGTGTTCCAGGGCGGCTTCAGCACCGGAACGCAGCGCACGGACTACTGCGGGGTGCGTGCGGGGGCGCCGGAATACACCGTCCTCGCTGCGCAGAGTCCGACAAACCCGTGGTGCAACACGTCCACGGGCTTCGTCACCCGCTACACGGGCCTCGGGTCGTATACCGTTCCGAAGGTTGACGTGCTCTTCTCCGGCACGTTCCGCAGCGACCAGGGCGCGCCGCTGGCGGCCAACTGGACGATCACCAACACGAACCCGGCGTGGAACTCGATCGTCGCGCAGCTCGGGCGGACGCCGACCGGTGCCAATGCGACCAGCGTGACGGTGAACCTGGTCGAGCCGGGCACGCTGTACGGCGATCGCGTCAACGAGTTCGATATCCGTCTCGCGAAGATCCTGAAGTTTGGAAGAACGCGGACGAACATCGGATTCGACCTCTACAACATCCTGAACTCGTCGCCGATCCTCAGCTACCAGCAGGCGTTCAGCCCGACGATCCCGGCCGGCTCGGGTTCGCAGGCGTGGCTGGCGCCGACGGGCGTGCTGCAGCCCCGGTTCTGGAAGTTCAGCGTGCAGGTGGACTTCTAGGGGATCACGAAGAGGTTAGAGGTTAGAGGTTAGAGGTTAGAAAGTCCGGGGGGCCGGAGGCGGAAACGTCTCCGGCCCTTTGTTTTGTACAATGCGGCCCGTGCCCGAGCCGCTCGACGAACCGACGGTCGCTTACGTCCTCGCCGCCCGTCCCCATTTTGAAAACCTGCGCGACGTGGCGGCCCAGCTCGCGGGACTTCTGGTCCTTGCGGCGTCGGGCGCCCGCAGCGCGGCGCCCGACCACCCGATGCTCCACTCGGCCGAAGCCCTGTTCCAGGCATCGCGCGACGGCATCCGCAGTACGCGGAGCACGGAGCGCGCCCGCCCCCACCACCGGCATCTGACGCAGGCCGCGGACTCGATCGAAGCCGCGCTCGCCGCCGCGCGCGATCGCCTGGGGCGGCCGCTGGCAGACCTCGATCCTGTCCTGACGCCGCTCAGGGATGGCTACACGCATCTGCAGCACGCGGCCGGGGCGCTGCCAGGGTTCGAGCTCGTGGGATTCGATCACGCGTGCTGCGGATCGCTCGTCGCTCCCGCCGTCCTGCCCGTCCTGCCCGTCCTGCCCGTCCTGCCCGTCCTGCCTCGAGGATCCCCTGATGTCCACGTATTCGATCTGGGTCATGGAGTACGCGCACGTGCTCGAACAGGCCACCAGCCTCTTCGTGTACGGCGCGCACAACCAGGGCGTTCGCAAGATGCCTTACGGCTACGTCGTCATCAAGGGCCAGGGCCAGACGGCGATGGTCGACGTCGGATACAACCATCAGGCGTACGGAGAAGTGCTGGCCACGAGCTACGGCGTGAGGAACTGGCAGCCGCCGCGCGCCGTGCTGGCCGAGTGCGGCGTCGCCCCGGCGGATGTGACGACCGTGCTCGTCACGCACGCGCACTTCGACCACATGGGGAACATCGAGGAGTTCCCGAACGCGACGTTCTATATCCAGGAACGCGAGCTGTCGAAGTGGGTCTGGGCGTTGTCGCTCGAACGGCGGTTCAGGTGGCTGATGCTGGGCATGGATCCGGCGGACATCATGAAGGCCGTTGATCTCGCGCGGCAGGGGCGGCTCGTCTGCGTGGACGGGGATCGCGAAAACGTCCTGCCGGGCGTCGATCTCCACGCGGCGTTCGACACCCACACCTGGGGATCGATGTACGTGCACGTCCGCAACGATCTGGCGTCGCCGTCGGCCGACTCCTGGGTGTTCGCCGGCGATCTCGCCTACTCGCACGAAAACCTCCGAGGGACCGACGCGAAGGATCCTCAGTACATCCCCGTAGGGCTCGCGACCGGCAGCCAGTTCAACCTGATCATGGCGTCGGAGGACATGGTCAAGAAGGCGGGCGGCGATCCGCATCGCGTGATCCCCGTCCACGAAGAACGCCTCCAGTACCTGTACCCGTCGCGGATCACGAAGTCCGGTCTGCGAATCACCGAAATCGCGCTTGCCGACGGCGATGCCAGCCGGGTCCGGTAGACGTTGGTGCCTGACGTGACTGACGTGTCTCCGAGGGGGAAATGCGCGCTGATCACGGGCTCGGTGCAGGGCCTCGGCCTCGCCGCGGCCAGGCAGTTTGCCCGCGCCGGGTGTCACGTGATCCTGAACGGTTTCGCGAGCGCCGATGCGATTGACGCGATCCGCGCGGACATCGAACGGCAGCACCAGGTCCGCACGATGTACTCGGGCGCCGATCTTCGGGTGCCCGGCGAGATCGAAGCCATGGTGTCAGCCGGCATCGAAGCATTCGGCGCGGTCGACATCGTGATCAACAACGCCGTCGTGAGACACGCGGCGCCGGTCGAGGCGTTCGCCGCCGAGCGCTGGGACGAAGCGCTTGCCGTCAACCTGTCTTCGGCGTTTCACACCATCCGCCTCGCGCTGCCGGCGATGAAAGCACGCGGGTGGGGACGGATCATCAACGTGTCGTCGATCTACGGTTTGCGCGCGGCGCCCGGCCGTGTCGCGTACGTGACGACGAAGACGGCACTCATCGGCCTGACACGCGCCGTCGCGCTCGAAACCCTCGGCGACGACATCACCTGCAACGCGATTTGTCCCGGCACCGCGGAAACACCGGTCCACGAAGGCACCATCAACGACATGGTGGCGTCCGGGTCTACGCGCGACGAAGCCGTAACGCGTTTTCTCGCCGGCAAGCAGCCGACGGGGCGATTCATTTCCGCGGAGGGCGTCGCGGCGTTGATGGTATTTCTCTGCGGCCCGGAAAGCCGCGACATCACGGGCGCGGCGCTGCCGGTGGACGGCGGCTGGGCGGTCAGTTGAGGACGTTTGGTGCTTCGTGCTCGTTCTCGGTTCCTGGTCCGTCCTTGGTTCACTGTCCGTCCGTTGTCCCGGGTCCTCAGCGGTGGTCGCGGACCAGGGACCTAGGGACCAGGGACGGCCACGGACCTGGGACGGACCACGACCAGGACGGACCAGGTACCCGTACCGAACTCAAGGACCTCACTACCTTCTGCCTCTCGGCCTCCAGCAGGCTCGCAAGATTCCGCTGCGCCTCGGCTGAGTCCGGCTGAATTCTGAGCGACGTCCGCAGTTCCTCGATCCCTTCGTCCAGCTTGCCCTGAAAACCAAGGCCGAGCCCCAGGTTCCGGTGCGCGTCGGCGTTCTGCGGATTGATCTCCACGGCGCGCCGCAGGTGCGCGATGGCCTCGTCCAGCTGGTTGCGGGAGCCGAGGAGCACGCCCAGGTTGAACTGCGCGTCGCCGTTCTCGGGGTTGAGCTGAACGGCACGGCGAAGCTCCCGTTCTGCTTCGTCGGCCTGCCCGCCAGCCAGCATCAGGTTGCCCAGGTTGAAGTGGACGCGATCGTCATCCGGCTTCAGCCGCACGGCCTCGCGCGCGTGCTGCACGGCTTCCGCAACCTGACCCTCCGCCTGCAGCGCCGTCGCGAGGTTGCTGTGCGCCTCCGCGTCGCCCGGTTTCAGGCGGAGCGCCTCGTTCAGCTGCGCCACCGCATCGGCCACACGACCGGCCTGGAGGTATTTGGTGGCCAGGAAGTTGTGCGCGAGCGGATCGGCGGGGCTGGCTGACACCTGCATTTCGGCGCCGTCGATATCGGCGCGCAGCGCGCGCGCGGCAAAGTCCTTCAATAGTCCCGGCACGTCGGCGCGAGCTTTCGGCAGGATTTCCAGCCACAGCGCGCCCATCTCGTCGGTGGACTGCGGCCCCCATTTGACGCGCCTCGCCGGCCGCTGCGGATTCCTGCGGTTGCCGTCCGAGTTGTCGTACGTGAAGCGCATCTTCAGCGTCGTGCCTTTGGGCAGAGACACCGGCGACGTGTAGCGATATTGATCCTGCCAGCGGAAATCCCACGAGGGAATCGAGATCAGCGTCCGCGTCGTGCCGTCGGGCAGCGTTGCGGTGCCGAGCATCTGCCTCGCCAGGTAGTGCGCGTGCGGGTACACGCTCAGCACGTCGACATCGGCGGGCAGCACGTACTGATCCTCGATGACGTACGCCGCCTCTCCGGCTGGAATGTCGATCGCTTTCGACTCCAGCTTCACGATCAGCGGCTCGTGCTGCGGGGGCGTGTCGCTCAGGAACAGGCCAATCGCCGGTTGAACGGGCTGAGGCGTGCCGCCGGGCAGCATGTGCAGCTGGACCACGAGGTCGCTGCCCTTCGGCAGCGTCCAGGCGCGGTCCGCCGGCTCCATGAACGGCGCCTTACCCGGCGACCACCCGAACACCGTCTGCACGTCGTCGTCCGGCATCGCGGCGAACCCGGGCCCGGCATCGGCCCGATCCAGCTTGCGCGCCAGCCGCATCCGATCGATCCCTACGCTCGCGTGGTGGAGCACGGCGGGATTGTCGGCGCGGAATTCGATGGCCCTGACATAGCGCGTCGCTGCAAGCGGAACAGGAATGACGAAGTTGCGGAAGACGTCCTTGCCCGAGGCCGCGAGGGTGTAGGCCGCCGGCATTTTCAGGACGAGATCCGGCTCGCCAAGCTGCCAGCCTTGAGGCCACGCGGGAACGGCCGGCCGATCCGATGGTTCGCCTTCAGGCGAGCCCGCCTGGACCCACTGCTCGATGAGCGCGATCTGCGCCTCGGTCAGCCGGCGGGGATTCGCGAACTCGCCAATCTGATTCGAGGCCTGCTCGGGCAGCCACGGAGGCATCACGCGATTCTTCGTGGCGCGCGCGATCTCGCGCGCGTGCATGCGGGCATCGCTGTATTTCAAGAGGCTGAACGGCGCTCCGGCAAAACAGATCGGATCGTCCGCGTTCGCGCGCGGATCGACGGGCCGGTGGCACGTGCTGCAATTCCCGTACAGGATCGGCGCGATGTCCTTGTTGAAGGTCGGCGCGGCCTGCGTCGTCGAACGCGGAGCCTCCGCTGGCGCGGCGCCGGCGCCTTCCGGCATGCCGCGGCTGCCGACAGCGCCATCAGCAGTGCCGCCCCTGCGACGCTAGGTCTTCGGATCGGCATCAAGGCGGACGACGAAGTGCTCCAGGCCCGGCGCCGCGGCCGGATACCTGTCGAGCACCTGTGGATCGTGGCCGGGAATCACGTGATTCACGGACTCCGCCAGCCTCTTGATCGTCGTGTATCCCTCGAGGACGTCGCCAACGTTGAACGTGACCGGAAAGACGCGTCCCTCGTTCACGTGCGAGTACAGATGCGTCGCGTCCGAGGCGAGCACGACATATCCACGCCGGGTCTTCACGCGGACGCACTGAAGGCCTTTCGAGTGCCCGCCGATCTTGTGCACGGTGATCCCGGGAGCAATCTGCTCGGTGCCGTCATGGAACACGACACGGCCCGCGAACACCTTCCGCACCATGGCCACCACGTCATCCGCCTCGAACGGAATGCGCATGAGCGGATGGCACATATACCGGCCTGTCGAATACGCCAGCTCCGTGTCCTGCAGGTGATACCGCGCCTTCGGAAACACGTCGTGGTTGCCGCAGTGGTCGTAGTGCAGGTGCGTGACGATGACATCCTCGACCGCGTCCGCCTGGATGCCGATGGATTTCAGTCCCTCCGCGATGGGCCGGACGATCGTCCGGCCTCGCTTGCGCGCCATCGTTTCGTCGAACCCGGTGTCCACGACGAATGTCCCGTGCCGCCCGACGATGGCCCACACGAAGTATGCGAGCGGCTGGAGGATGTCGTGTGGATCGCCGAACAGGTAGTTCTCGGGCGACTGCCTGTCGTGATGCGCATAGCGCACCGCAAAAATCTCGTGTACGTCGTGCGTCCATCGTTCTCCAACTTCTCTACTTATGAACTTCGAACTTCACTTCTCCACTTTCAACTTTGCACTTTCCACTTTCGGCACCTGTCCCCGCTTGTAGACCATCACCGTCCGCTTGAACTCGATCACCACCGTGCCGTCCTGGTTGAACCCGGTCGTCCTGAAGACGACGATGCCGACGGTCGGACGGGATTTGGACTCGCGCTTTTCGAGCACTTCGCTTCGCGAGTAGATGGTGTCGCCCTCGAAGACCGGATTCGGGAGTCGCACTTCGTCCCAGCCGAGATTGGCCATCGCGTTCTGGGAAATATCGCTCACCGACTGCCCCGTCACCAATGCGAGCGTGAACGTGGAGTCGACGAGCGGACGTCCGAACGGCGTCTTCGCCGCATAGGCCGCATCGAAGTGAATGGGGTTGGTATTCTGCGTCAGGAGCGTGAACCACACGTTGTCGGCAGCCAGCACCGTTCGCCCGAGTACGTGCGGGTAGATGTCCCCGACCTCGAAGTCCTCGTAAACCCGCCCGGTCCATCCCTCTTTAATCGCCACGCTGAACCTTGTCGAATCTCTTCACACGAACCCCTCGAACCTCTCGAACCTCTCGAACTCTTCGTCTTCTAATGTAAAGCCCTTCCCCGTGTTTCCGGTATCCAGAACCATGTCAGCGCGCCCAGCAGCAAGGCCGCGGACGTCGTGGCGAACGCCACGCCGAATCCGCTCCGCTCGGCGAACGACGCGATGAGCAGCGGCGCGAGCGCGCTGCCGACGCGGCCGATGTTGAACGTGAAACCGGTGGCGGCGGCCCTGATCGACGTGGGATACAGCTCGGCGATCAATGCGCCGAAGCCGCTGAAATACCCCGTGCTGAAGAACGCGACAACCGGTCCCAGCGCCAGCAGGACCAGCGCCGAACGCGCCTGGCCGTACACGAACACGAGGGCGGCCGCGATGAGCAAGTACGAGACGAAGCTCGGGCGCCGGCCGAATCGATCGCTGACGTACCCGTACAACACATAGCCAAACCAGCCGCCCACGTTCATCGCCACCAGCAGGGCCGCCACTTCACCGGGCCTCAGGCCGATTCCGCTTTGATCGACCGGAAGAGACAGGTACGCCGGCACCCAGAAGTTGAACGCCCAGTACGCGTAGAGCGTGCAGAAGCTCAACATGATCATCGCCGCCGTCACTCTCCGATAGGGTGCGGAGAAGATCACGCCGAGCGACGCGCGCGAGTGGCCGCGGGTGCTCGTCCAGATCGCCGGTTCCTCGATCCGCGAGTGGATCCAGAAGACGACCAGCGCCGGCAGGACGCCGACAAAGAACATCGGCCGCCAGCCGTATCGCGGCAAGACGAGGGCCGTCAGCACGGCCGCCAGACCATAACCGATGGCCCAGGCGCTCTGCATCACGCCGACGGCCTTGCCACGGTGGCGATCCGGCCAGCTCTCCGAGACAAGAGCTGCGCCAGTCGTCCAGGCGCCGCCCATGCCGAGTCCGAGGACGAACCGGAAGATGGCGAGCTGCCAGACGGTCTGCGCGAGCCCGCACGCGGCCGTGAACAACGAGTACGTGAGCACGCTGCCGATGATTCCGACGCGCCGGCCGTGGCGGTCGGCGATCGTCCCGAACAGCACTCCCCCGGCGGCCGACCCCAGCAGCGTGAGCGATCCCAGCACGCCGCCCATCGTTTTCGAGATGCCGAACTCGGCCAGCACGGCCGCGAGCACCATCGAATAGATCATGATGTCGAATCCGTCGAACATCCACCCGACGGAAGCGGCGAGCAGCGCGCGCCGGGCCGGCGCCGGCGCCGAACGAAGCCAGCCAAGGGGTTGCGATTCGAGCGCGACAACCCCCGTGCCGATCGTCATCTCAGAGCGTCTCGGCCGTCAGTTCGCGCCCGCGCGTCTCGGGACCGAACCACATCAGGCCGGCCGAGAAGAGCAACGCCAGCCCGATGGCGATCGTCATGGCGGTCGAGAGCGGCATCCCGCGATCCTTCATCAGGCCGATGAGCGGCGGCATGACGGCGCCGATGCCCGCCGCGGCGTGGTAGCAGAAGCCTGGACCGACACCGCGGACAGCAGTGGGATAGCGCTCGGCCACGTAGGCCGGGGCCATGCCCCAGATGCCGGAACCGAACGCGCCCATCGTCAGCGCGCCGATCGCGAGCGTGATGGGGCTCGGGGCGTGGAGATAGAGAGGAATCGACGCCACGCCGAGGAGCGCGGTAATGGTCACGGCGCCGCGGCGCCCGAGCTTTCCTTCCGACAGGCGGCCCCAGAAAATAGTGCCGCCGATCGCGCCCAGGTTGAATGCGACCAGATACGGCAGCGTGCTCCGGCCGCTGTCACGCAGAAACGTCGGATACCAGAACGCGATCGAGTAGAAAGCGCACATGAAAGCCCCGATGACGGCGGTCGTCTGGATCGTCGTCATGATCAGGTCGCGCTGGAAAATGCGCACCAGCGAGATCTTCGCTTCCGCCTTGCCTGCGGCAGTCTGCAGATGTTTCTGCCGCTCGAGCCAGACCGGGCTTTCAGAGACCGTGGATCTGATCCACAGCGTGAAGAAGGCCGGAACGATGGCGATCCAGAACATCACCCGCCACCCCACGTCGGGCCTCGCGTTGAAAAGCGGGTAGATGAACTGAAAGGCCGCGGCCGCCAGGAGATATCCCCAGTACCACCCGCCGAGGAGCATGCCGGACACCAGGCCTCGCAGCCGCACGGGCCAGTGCTCGATGACGAGCGTCATGCCGGCCGCCCACTCGCCGCCCATGCCGATGCCGAAGAGCGCGCGAAACCCGAAGAGCATCGTGTACGACGTCGAGAAGCCGCTCAGGAAAGCAAACAGCGAGAACCACAGAATCGACAGCAGCATCGGAAGCTTCCGGCCCCAGCGATCGGCCGCCGTGCCCGCGACGACGCCGCCCACAAGCCGCATCAGCAGCGTGATGGTCCCGAGCAATCCCGCGAGGGCGCTGTTGACGGTGAAGCTGCGCTGAATGTCGATGAGGATGAACGCGAGGATATTGAAATCGAACGCGTCGACGATCCACCCGATGAACGTCGCCCAGAAGGCGCGCCATTGCTCGCCGCTGACCTGACGGTACCAGGGGAGATTGTCAGTCGGCGTCGCGGGTGCGGCGACCTGCGCGGGCCTGGCGGGCATGGCACTCATTACTGGGCCATCCATTCGAGCTCGGGGAGGAGGAATCCGCGAAAGACCGGATAGTTCTCTATCATCGGAAAATGACCCATGTCGTCCATGATGACCATGCGCGAGCCCCGAATGGACTTCGCGACCTCGCGCGTCATGTCGGGCGTGCACGAATAGTCGTATTCGCCGGTCAGCAGCGAGACGCGGCACACATCGGTGTCGATCCGCTTCGCATCTTCGCGGCCATCCCAGTCGTTACTGTAGTAGTGAACGTCGCCGGCGTACACGCCTGGGCCGGACTGGCTGTAGTACCACCAGTTCTCGCGCGCGTTGGGCTCCGGGCTCATCGGCGCGCACAGACCGTACGTGTAACTGGCGACCAGTTCGCCGCCGTGAATCGCGGGATGATGCAGGTACTGATTGAAGCGCCCCGGCGCATACGCGGACGTTTCGAGACCGACGATGCCCCTCAGTTCCTTCTGATATTCCGCGGCCAGCCGCAGCACGATCGCGCCGCCCATCGAGCACCCCAGCACCACCGGCCGCACGAGCTCCATCTCGGTCCAGACCGCGCGGACGAACGCCAGGTACGCGGCGGTCGTCAGCTTGTACTTTTCCAGCCACCAGCCGTCGGGCGGATTGGTTCGCCCGTGGTATGGCATGTCGAACGCGATGACGCGATACGAGTTCGTCACCGCCGCGTCGTTCAGCAGATGACGGAACTGGCGGCTGTCGGCGCCGGCCGTGTGCAGGCACAGCAGCGGGATGCCGCTGCCGGCCTCCTCGACGTAGACGCGATAGCTTCGTCCCTCCACTACCAGGTTCAGGTAGCGGCCGACGATGGGATCGAAGGAGGCCACGCGGCTACCCCACGGTCCGCATCAGGTTCATCGCACGGTGGAGGGCGCGGGCGTGCTGCATGGCGACGAGTGTGTCGCCTTCGAGCACGAAACCCGGGACGCGCATCAGCATCGCGAAGAAATCGTGGTACAGCGGCTCGGGATCGGGCGCGAGAAATTTCGCCCAGATGTCCGGGCTGGCACGGAAGCCGAACGCGCATCGCACGTCCAGCCGCGGTGACGAGATGACCTCGACGAGCGCGCCTCGCTCGAAGCGCAGGATGCATCGTCGATCGCCGCTGGTGAGCGACAGCGCGGCCGTGAGCCAGTCGCCCACCACGTGCATTTCAGGATCGGCGTTCACCCGCTCCTGAAAGCGCTCCAGCCAGCTGTCCGAAAAAGCCGTCATCTGCGCTGGTTATAGTTGCCGAACCGATCGGGGGTGTCAATCACACACGCGGGGGATGCCCGTCCTCGCATGAGGCGCACGGCAACATTTCGTGACAGAATTGCCCGCATGAAACGCGCGATTGTCGTCCTGTTTCTTCTGGCCACGGCGACGGGATTCGCGCAGCCGGCGCTCGACGTCGGCGCGGCGCTCAAGACGGTCACGCCCGATCTCGACAGGCGGCTCGCCCGGTTCAAGACGGTGCGCATGCCGTACAACGAAGCGGCGCTGAGCGCGCGCGAGCGCCAGATGATCGACCAGCTGGTGATCGCCTGCCGCGCGCTCGAGAGCATCTACTGGCGCCAGAGCGACCCGGAGGCGCTGGCGCTCTACAACGCGCTCGAAAGCGTCAAGACACCCGCGGCACAGAACCTCCGGCGGTATCTCTTCATCAACGGCAGCCGCTTCGATCTCGTCGATGACAACAAGCCCTTCGTCGGCACGGCGCCGATGCCGCCAGGCCGCGCGATCTACCCGGCCGACCTGACGCGCGCCCAGGTGGACGCGTACGTCGCAAAGGTTCCGGCGCGCCGCCAGGCTATCTACAACCCGTACACGATGGTGACGCGCCAGGGGACCGACCTGGCCGGCGAGTGGTACCACAGCCGATTCGACGAGTTCCTGCGGCCGGCGGCCGCGGCTCTGCGCAAGGCGGCCGACCTGTCCGACGATCCGGCATTCGCCGCGTTCCTCCGCCTCAGGGCCACCGCGCTCCTGACGGACGACTACTACAACAGCGACATCGCCTGGCTGGACCTCAAGGATCCGAAGTTCGACATCATCTACGCGCCGTACGAAACCTATCTTGACGCGCTGCTGGGCGTAAAGACGTCGTACGGCGCGTCTATCCTCATTCGCAACGAAGCCGAAAGCCGGAAGCTCGCCGTCTACCAGCAGTGGATTCCGGAGATTCAGGATGCGCTCCCGCTCGCCGTCGAGGATCGGCCGTCGGTTCGCGGGCACGCGACGCCGATGGAGGTCATGGACGCGCCCTTCCGCGCGGGCGACCTCCGCCACGGCTACCAGGCGGTCGCCGACAACCTGCCGAACGATCCGCGGATCCATCAGCTGAAGGGCACCAAGAAGATCTTCTTCAAGAACTTCATGGATGCCCGCGTCAGCGAGGTCATTCTCCCGCTGGCCGCCCGCGTCATGGATCCGGCGCAGGCCCGCCGCGCGTCGGCGGAGGGCTATCTCGCCGCCACGCTGATGCATGAAATCTGTCACGGCCTCGGACCGGCGTTCAGCCGCCCGCCGGCCGGTGCGGGAACAGCAACCCGGCGCGTGGACATCCGCGAAGCGATCGGGCCCGCGTACGGAGGCCTCGAGGAGGCCAAGGCCGACGTCGTCGGCATGTTCGGGCTGAAGTGGCTCGTGGACCACGGCGTCCTGCAGAAGGATCGCCTCGAGGAGTACTACGCGTCGTACGTCGCCGGCATTTTCCGGACGACGCGCTTCGGCACGGGCGAGGCGCACGGCCGGGCCGAGATGATGGAATTCAACTATCTGCTCGAACAGGGCGCGTTGACGTTCAGCAACCGGCGGTACCGCGTGGACTACGCGAAGATGCCCGGTGCGCTCGCCGCGCTCGGCAAGGAGCTGCTCGAGCAGGAAGCCACCGGAAATCGCGCGCGCACGGAAGCCTGGTTCGCGAAGTACGATCGCATGCCCCAGGCGCTGACGGACGTGCTCGCAGGCGCCGCGGACGTGCCTATCGACGTCGACCCCGTGTTCTCGTTCGCCGAGCCGGTCCGCTGAGTGAATATTTTCGCGTCGATCTTCGCGAACGACATCCTGCCGATTTTCATCGTCGCGGCCGTCGGGTTCGCGCTCGCCAGGTTCTCGGACACGAGCGTCAAGACGCTGTCGGCCGTCTCGTTCAATGCCCTCTCGCCCTGTCTCGTGTTCGACCAGCTCGTCCGGTCGTCGATTGGCGGCGGCGTGTTCGGCCGGATGGTGATCTTCTGCATCCTGCTTACGACCGTGATGGGCATCGTCGCGTGGGTCGCCGCCATGCCGTTTCGCCTCAACAGGCAGACGCTGACGAGCTTCCTGCTGGTCGTGATGTTCTCCAACAGCGGTAACTACGCGCTCCCGGTCGTCCTTTTCGCGTTCGGCCGCGAAGCGCTCGCCTACGCCAGCGTGTACTTCGTGGCGAGCGCCATCGTGACGTACACCGTGGGCGTGGGCGTCGCGGCAAGCGGGCGCGGAGATGTCCGCCACGTGCTCAAAGGCATCGTCCGCGTGCCGGCACTCTACGCGGTCGCCGCAGCAGGACTGGTCCTCGTTACGCAGACGATCGTTCCCGTGGCCATCCTGCGGCCGATTACGCTGATGGGCGACGCCGCCATCCCCGTGATGCTGTTGATCCTCGGCATGCAGCTCGAACGCGCGGCCATGCCGAACCGGCCCGGCATCGTGGCGCTGGCGGTCGGACTCTCGCTGTTCGTGGGGCCCATCGTCGGCATCGCCCTGACGATGGGGCTGGGGCTGACGGGCCTCGCGAGGCAGGTGGCCATCGTCGGCGCGTCGATGCCGGCGGCGGTCATCACGACTGTGCTGGCGCTCGAATTCGACCTCGACGCGAGTTTCGCCACGGGCGCCGTGTTCCTGTCCACCATCCTCAGTCCGTTTACGCTGGTCGTGCTGCTCGCCTACCTCCAGCGGTGAAAGCCGCCGATCGTGGTTCGAAGAAACGGGTCTTGAGGGCTGTCAGCCAGCTATAATCTGCGCATGCTGCGGCGCGTCCTGATCCTTGCCGTTGTCGCCGTCGTGCTGCGGGCGGCCTCTCCGCTCGTGGCCCAGCCTCCCCGCCCGCAGATTCCGCCTGACATCGCGGGCGAGTGGAACCTGACGAACAACGAAGAAGACACCACGGCACAGCCTCCCCTCGGCGACTACCTGGGCATCCCGTTCAACGCGGCCGGCCGGATGCGCTCCGACACCACCGCGGAATCGATCTGGGGAACGCCCGAGTACCAGTGCCGGCCGCATTCGGCGCCGCATCAATGGCGCGGCCTCGGCGGCGCGCGCATCCTGAAGGAACAGGATCCGCTGACGCGCGAGGTTCGCGCGTACCACATCCAGTTCATGCGATCGCTCGACTGGCCCGTCTTCATGGACGGCCGTCCACATCCGCCGGCATGGGCGCCGCACAGCTGGACGGGCTTTTCGACCGGCCAATGGATCGGCAACACGCTGAAGATCACGACCACGCACCTGAAAGACGGGTATCTGAAACGCGGCGGGCCGCAGACGAGCGACCTGTTCACGATGACGGACTACCTCACGCGCCACGACGAGATCCTCACGATCGTGACTGTCGTGGACGACCCGGTCTATCAGGACGAACCGTACGTGGAGTCCACGACCTATACCGTCGACCTGACGTCGAACGTCGCGATGGAAACGTGCAACGGGTCGTCGTTTGCGGAGAACGGCGGAACGGACCGGCATCACGTCCCGCATTTTCTCCCCGGGCAGAACACGGCGCTCACCGAGTGGCTGAAGAAGGACGACTGGATCCCCGTCGAGCCGACGCGCGGCGGCGTGAAGACGATCTACCCGGAATATCGATCGACGCTCGACGGCACGGTGAGCGCCGCCACGTTGAAGGTTCCCGCGTCGCGAACAGGCGTCGCGATCGCGAAAAGCATCGCAGAGCAGAGTCCGCGCGACGGCCAGGTCCACGTGCTGCCTGTGCAGGGCAACATCTACATGCTGGTGGCCGACGGGACGAACATCACCGCCTCGCTCGGCGCCGACGGCGTCATGCTCGTGAACACCGGTTCGGCGGCGATGACCGACAAGGTGCTCGCTACGGTGAACCAGCTGGCCAACAGCGCCGTGACCCCGCCGGCGCCCAACTCGTGCTTCGGCGCGAACTGCCCGAACGCGTGGGGCTGGGCCAGCCCGTACATGAATTCGATCATCAGTTCCCCGGCGCCGGCCAAGCCGGTCCGCTACATCGTCAACACGAGCGCGGCGGAGGACCACGTCGGCGGGAACGAGAAGATCGCGATGTCGGGCTTCTTCCCGCGGGGTGGCGGGTTCGGCGCCGCCGTCGCCAGCGTCGGACGAAATGCGGCGATTGTCGCCCACGAGAACGTGCAGAACCGGCTGTCCACGGCGCCGGCCGCGGCGCAGCCCACCGATACGTACTTCGACGAGTTCCAGAAGCTGCCCGAATACTTCAACGGTGAAGCCGTTATCGTCTACTACGCCCCGGAGGCCAATACCGACGGAGACAGCCTCGTGTTCTTCCGCCATTCCGAGGTGATCAGCGCCGGGGACCTGATGTCCACGGTGAGCTATCCGATCATCGACGTGGCCAAAGGCGGGAGTATCCAGGGTGTCATCAACGGCCTGAACAAGATCCTCGATCTCGCCGTCGCCGAGTACCGCGGGCAGGGCGGCACGTGGATCGTGCCGGGCCGGGGCCGGCTGGCCGACACCACCGACGTGGCGTCGTATCGCAACATGATGACGATCATCCGCGATCGCGTAAAAGATCTCATCGGCAAGGGGATGACGCTCGCGCAGGTCAAGGCCGAGAAGCCGACGATGGACTTCGACGGCCGGTTCGGGTCGGCAACGGGATCCTGGACGACGGATATGTTCGTCGAGGCGGTCTACAAGAGCCTTCAGGAGAAAAAGTAATGCGCACAGTGCTTCGGGCTGCGGCGGCCGCCCTGGTGACGTTCGTGATGTTCATCACGGGAACCGCGGCGTACGCGCACCATTCCTACGCGGCAACCTACGACGTCACACACGAGATCAAGCTCGAAGGCAAACTCGTGCAGTTCGTCTACAGGAACCCGCACTCCTTCGTGCACGTGATGGCCCCGGACGACAAGGGCGTCATGCAGCGCTGGGCCGTCGAATGGAGCGGCACGACGCAGCTCGGCAGCCAGGGCGTGAGCCGGGAAACGCTGAAGGTCGGCGACGAAGTGGTGATCTTCGCGCGCCCGTCGCGCGTGGCCGGCGAATACCGTGCGCTGATGCTCCGGTTGAAGCGCACGAGCGACGGATTCGCCTGGGGCAGCCCGGGACAGGCTGTGGACTAGGAAGAGGTTAGAGGTTAGAGGTCAGGCGCTGGCACACACGCACCCCATGAGACTTTTTGCGATCCTGACAGCGCTCGTGTCGATCGTCGCCGCTCCCGTCGTGACCCACGCTCAGCGCGGCGGCGCCGGTGGCCGCGGACGCGGCGCGCCAGCCACGGCGCGCGAGGGCGCCGCGATCGATCTCACCGGGTATTGGGTGTCCGTGATCAGCGAGGACTGGAAATTCCGGATGGTCACGCCCAAGAAGGGCGTCTACGACTCGCTGACGCTCAACAACGAAGGCCGCCGCGTCGCCGACACCTGGGATCCCGCGAAAGACGAAGCCGCCGGCGAGCAGTGCCGCGCTTACGGCGCCGCCAACATCATGCGCGTTCCCGGCCGGCTGCACATCACCTGGCAGGACGACAACACGCTGCGTATCGACGCCGACGCCGGGACGCAGACGCGCCTCGTCCGGTTTTCAGGAGCAGCCCCCGGGGCTGGCGCCCCTGAAGCTGCTGGAACAGACAACGCGCCGACATGGCAGGGACAATCGACCGGCCAGTGGGAGTACGCGGCTGGAGCGCGCGGGGGGCCGCGCACCGGAAACCTGAAGGTCGTGACGACCAACCTGCGTCCGGGTTACGTGCGCAAGAACGGCGCGCCCTACAGCAGCAAGACGGTCATGACGGAGTACTTCGACCTCAACGCGATGCCGAACGGCGACAACTGGTTCACCGTGACGACCAAGGTTGAAGACCCCGTCTACTTCTCGCGGCCGTATCTGACGACCACGGATTTCAAGAAGCTTCCCGACGCTGCCGGGTGGAAGCCCGTGCCCTGTTCGGCGCGCTGATGTTCCCGTAGCGTCAGACGTTACCCCTCGTAGCGTCCGGCTTCAGCCGGACGCAGGAGATTCGATCATGAAAACCGCCGTCTCGTGTGCCCTGTTTCTCGCCGTCCTCGGGCTGTCGGTCATGACCGTCTCGACCGCGTCTTCATCGGGAGTGAAGCCCGAGGATGTCGGCCTGTCGTCTGAACGACTCCAGCGGATCAGCCAGATGGTCGCGCGCCGGATCGCCGCGGGAGAGATCGCCGGCGCCGTGACGATCGTCGCGCGCAAAGGCAAGGTCGCGCACCTGTCGGCCCAGGGCGTCACGGATCTGGAATCGAAGCAGGCGATGACCCCGGCCGCCATGTTCCGCATCGCGTCGATGACCAAGCCGGTCGTCGGCGTCTCGATCATGATGATGGTCGAAGAAGGCCGGCTGCACCTGAATGACCCGGTCTCCCGCTACATCCCGGAATTTCGCGCAATGAAGGTGGGCATGCCCCAGCCGGCGACGCCGATTCCCGGCGGCGGACAGCCTTTGCCCCTGCCAGGGCGAGGCGCCGAGCCGTCGTTTTATGCGGTGCCCGCCCAGCGTGAGATCACGATCAAAGATCTGCTGACGCACGTCTCCGGCCTTGGCAGCGGACCGATGGGCAACAGCGGGATCGAAAAGGTGGCGCGCAAGGACGGCGACAAGCTGTCCGATTACATCCCGCGGCTGGGAAGCACGGTGCTCGAGTTCCAGCCTGGTTCCCGCTGGACGTACAGCCCCGGCGCCGGCTTCGAGACGCTGGGCCGCATCGTGGAGATCGCGTCAGGCGTGCCGCTCGATCAATTCTTCCGCACCAGGATCTTCGATCCCCTGGGCATGAAGGACATCACGTTCTGGCCGAGCGACGCGCAGTGGAAGCGCGTGGCGACCGTCTACGGGCGGACGCCGACCGGCCTGACGAAGGCGGCCATGCCCAACGACACGCTCGGCAAAGGCGTCTACTTCCGCGGATCGGGCGGCCTGTTCAGCACGGCTGAAGACTACATTCCGCTCGGGATGATGCTCGCGAACGGCGGCGAACTGAACGGGAAGCGGCTCCTCAGCCGCAAGACCGTCGAGATGATGAGCGCCGCGCATGTTCCTGATACGCTGCCCGGCCGCCCCGCCGGCGAGGGCTACGGCCTGAGCGTCCGCGTCGTCACGAACCATGCCGCGCGCGGCACGATGCTATCCGACGGCACCTACGGCTGGACCGGCGCGCAGGGCACGCACTTCTTCGTCGATCCGAAGGAGCAGCTGGTCGGCGTGCTGATGGTGCAGACGACGATCCAGGAGATGCAGCGCGAGTTCGAAGATCTCGTCGCACAGTCAGTAAACGATTAAGACGGGATCGTTCAACGTGCTCGGCGGCCACGGCTCCAAAGGGCTTGGCGGTCACGGTTTCAAAGGGCGGGGCGGTCACGGTTGCAACGTGCGTTGGCGGCACGGCTGCAACGTGCTCGGCGGTCGCTGCACGCTTGGCGCACGGTCTCAAACGTGCTCGCCAGCACCTTGTGTATTCGCCCTCCGGCACCTTGCGCGTTCACACTGCCGCACCTTGCTTGATGGCACTGCAGCCCCTTGCGTGTTCGCACTCCCGCGCTTTGCGTGTTCGCGGCCGAGTTCTATCGTGGCCGTGGCACCGGGATGTCGCCGACCGTTTGGCGTTTCCTGAACTTCCACCTGCCGTCTTCCTTCACGTACTCGTCGCGGTAGGTCGCCAGCAGCAGGAAGTCGGCCTTGCTGTTGTCCGGCGTCGCCATGACGAAGCCGCCCTTGCTGATGCCGGTACCGCGGTCACCCTGGATGTCGATCGACTCGTTGAAGTACAGGTGGTAGTTCCTGCCCTTGGAGTCCGGGTAGTTCGTGCCGATGGCCTTCTCCAGGAACTCCCCGATCGCCGCGGGACCTTTCGCCGATCCCACCTCGGCGTCTCTCGAAAACAGCAGCGAGAACGCTTTGAAATCCCTCGCGTCGAGCGTCCGGCCGTATTCGGC
Source organism: uncultured Acidobacteriota bacterium (assembly GCA_963729215.1). GTDB lineage: Bacteria > Acidobacteriota > Vicinamibacteria > Vicinamibacterales > CAVVIG01 > CAVQJU01. Next base: position 28,716 of record CAVSND010000007.1, read on the forward strand.
ATAGAGCGTCCGGATGGCTTCGCGCGCCTCGAGAGCCTGCACCCGCGCCGCGAGGCCCTCGTCTCGGCTCCCCTGCGCGCGGAGAGCTGTTCTGAGCCAGCGTGCCGAGCACGACGGCGGTCAATCCGACGACCATGAATGCGGCAACGAACGAAACGCGTTTCATCATTGTCCCTGGCCCCCAGCCCCTAACCTCGAACCTCTTGAACCTCTCGAACGTCTCGAACCTCTACCCCTGACAGACGTCTCCGAGCACGCCCGCGCCGCCGCAGTACTTCGTGTCCTGAATCTGAATCAGGAGACCGTCCGGGTCGGTGAAATACAGCTCCGGCGTGCCCTCTTTCGCGCCGCCGCGATTCTCCATCCTCATGCTGATGTAGTGCACGAGCGGACCGGCCGGACGCTGCGCACTGCCTCTCGGCTTGATGCCGTAGCTCTCGAGCGTCTTGATCACCGCGTCCGGGTTGAACCCGTCCATGTTCATGCACAGGTGGTTAATGCTGCCGCTGACAGCGGGAGCCGGGCCCGGGGCATTCGCGCGGCCGCGTCCGCCGCCGCCGGCGAACATCAGGAACTGCACGCCGCCGACGCCGAGCACCGGCGCCGTCGGACCCTGGTACGCCTGGACGCGGAGGCCGAGCAGATCCTGGTAGAACGTGTTGGCCCGGGCGCCGTCAGCGCCGAAGATCGTGCAGTGGCTCCAGCCGCGGAGCGCAATCAGACCCTTCTTCGGCGACGCCTCCGGCGGCGGGCACACGTTGCCGAGCGGGCCGGCGCCACCGCAGTACCGCGGATCCTGCAACTGCATCACGACGCCGTCCGGATCGCTGAAATAGAGCTCCGGCGTGCCCTCGCGCGCGCCGCCGGTTTCGGGACCGCGGACACGTACCCGCATCTTGAGCGGGCCGCCACCGAGTCCGCCGCCGCCGGCATTGCCCGCCTCGTCTGTCCGCGCGATACCGCGCTGTGTGAGGATCGCGGTGAGCCGATCGACGTTGAAATCCTCGACGCCAAGGCAGATGTGGTTGATGCCCGGCGCGTTCGTGCCGGCCGAGCTCACGCCCAGAAACTGCGGTCCGGCGCCGATCTGCAGGTTGGCCGTCATGCCCTGCCGGCTGACGATCGGCATGCCGAACAGGCCCTGATAGAAATCCACCGAGCGCTTGACGTCCGACACCGACAGCGTGACGTGGTTGATGCCCGTCACTCTGATCGCCGACGGCGCCCCCTGCGCGAACGCTCGCGGCGCCAGCGGCGCCACGGCCAGCGCCGGAATCGACTGCAGCAGTTGCCGTCTCGTCAGCACCCTATCTAATCCCATCCGCACTTTGCGCGATCGCACCCGTGGTCAGTTCCCGCTGAGACTTCTGAACGGCGAGTTGATGTGATACGTCGCCGCCGGGCCGATCATCTCGACGCGGCGGATCTTGCCGCCGTCGATCAGAAAAGCTTCGGTCACCAGGATGCTGCCGGGCCGGTTGAAGCCGCGATACGAGTACGCCCGGCCGTCGGACAGCGTGCCCGAGTTCACCGTGCCCTGATCGAACACACAGTGCGCCCACACGACGCCGCGCTCGGCGTCGACGAGCGGATACCGGCGGTTGTGAATCGCCTGGACGACGAAGTAGTAGCCCATCTTGAACTGCCCCATGCAGTCCAGGGCGAATGGCCCCTCGACGTTCGGAACGTTCGTTGTCGGCGAGCCGTTCTCGATGCGGTGGCAGTCGTTCGTGAACGGATACGTGCCGGTGCCGTTGACGCCGCGGCCGTCGTTCTTCTGCAGACCCGAGAAGTACGCGTCCGCAACCGCGATCATCTCAGGGCGTGAGAGCCGCTGCGCGGGCGGGATGGTCTTGAACCAGATGTCTTCGGCCTTGCCGGCATCCACGGCCGCGATGTTGTTGGGGCCACCGCCGCCTGGCTTGAAGTACACCGATTCGATCTCCGTGATGCGTCCAAGCTCGATGCGCAGCCGGAGCGACATCAGGATCGGCCCGCCCGCCTCGCGCATCGTGCCCATCATGGCGACCTGACCGAACTCGGGATCCGCGAAGATGTGTTTGTAGTTGCCGAGGCCCTCAGCCGTCTTCCAGAAGCCGTCGCCAACCTTCAGGACCTGGCTGTTCTCGGTGTAAATGACGTCCTCGGACAGCGGCACGCCTTTGGGATCGTGTTTGACCACCGCGGCGAGATACTGGTCGATCACGCCCTCGAGGCAGGCGCGGTTGCAGTTCAGCGGGATCGGACCAACCGACGCGCGCACGCGCATGCGGGAAGAACCCGCTCGCGAGGGCGGCAAGTGCGGTCGCCGCATCACGCACTAAATCGAACGTAATCGCATCGTCTGCATCTCCTCCCCGAACCTCGAGAACCTCTCAACCTCTGACCTTCGTGCCTTCGTGATAGGGCGTCATTTTTTGTCCGGCAGCGCAAACACATACAGCGCGTTGCCCGTCGCCGGCGGATGCAGGTCGGGGGCGATCGTCGCCGGCACGAGGCGCGGGCTGCCGCCGCCGTTGCCGGTCGTGACGGCCAGGTACTGCTTGCCGTCGATGCTGAACGTGACGGGGAAGCCCTGCACGGATGTGCCGAGCCGCGTTTCCCAGAGGATCTTGCCCGTCTTGACGTCGAACGCCCTGAACCGTCGATCGAGGTCTCCCGCGAACGCGACGCCGCCGGCCGTCGAGATGGTGGCCGTCATGAACGGCGCCCGCTGCTGGTACGACCACATCTCTTTCATCGTGCGCACGTCGAACGCCGCCAGCTTGCCGATGTTGCCCTCGGAGCCGGGCATCTCGTAGAACCGCCGGCCGGCGCCGCCGCCGCTGCCGCCGCCCTCCTTCTGGTCTACTTTCTGCGCGTTCATCTCGAGACAGCTCTGGCTGAGCGGGATGATCAGCTGGTTCGTGCCCTGGTGATAGCTCGACGCCGGCCAGTTGTGGCCGCCTTCCGTGCTCGGACATCCCTGCACCCAGACGCCGAACTTCTGCTCGAGCACCTCGGCGCGGTACGTGGGACGCCCGGTCTTCGGATCGAAGGAGTCCCAGACATTCTGAAAGACGGTCTCCTTGTGCCCGAGATATTTGCCGGTCTTCCGGTCGAGCTTCCACAGCACGCCGTCCTTGCCGACCGTGAAGAGCAGGTTCTGGTTGTTGTCGTCCACGAGCAGCCGCTCGAACACGATGTCGAGATCGAGCGACTCGGCCGGCGCGTGCTGATAGAACCAGGCGAGCTTGCCGGTATCCACGTCGAGCGCCAGCGTCGAGCTCGTGTAGAGCGCATCGTCTTTGACGCTCATGCCGCGGCTGATCGGCATCCACGGTTTGGCCTGCGCGGTGCCCCAGAACGTCAGGTTGGACACGGGGTCGAAGCTGCCGGTAATCCACGACTCACCGCCAGCCCGGAACAGCGTCGGCAGCGTGCCCCACGTCTCGCCGCCGGGCTCGCCCTGCGCCGCCGTCGTGTTGAACCGCCACAGCTGCTTGCCCGTGGCCGCGTCGTACGCGCTGATGAAACACTTTTCCTCGCGGTACGTCTGGCAGCCGCCGAGCCCCTGGATCACCTTGCCCTTGGCGACGAGCGGACCGCTGCTGGTGCTGTAGTTGCCCTTGGTGCGATCGCCGATGGTCGTGTCCCAGACCGTCTTGCCCGTTCGCGCGTCGAACGCCATGAGATGCGCGTCGCTCGTGGCGACGAAGAGCTTGTCTTCGTAGATGCTGATGCCGCGCATCGCGGCGCCGTTCGCGTTGCTGCCGTAGCGGTTTTCCCAGATCAGCTCGCCGCTCTTGCCGTCGATCGCCTGAAGCACGTTGCCGGGGTTGTTGAGATAGATGACGCCGTTGTGGACGATCGGCGCCGGCTGGTTGGCGCCGCCTTCGTTCATCGCCCAGATCCACTGGAGGCGCAGATCCTTCACGTTGTCGGCGTTGATCTGGTTGAGGGGGCTGTAGTCCGAGGCGTGGTAGTCGCGGCGGATCATCAGCCAGTCCGCGGGATCCGGATTCCGCAGCATCGCCTCGGTGACCGGGACAAAGTTCTTCACTTCCCCATCGACGGTGATGCCGGCGGGTGGGCCCGCGGCCCGTCCGCGTCCGCCGCCGGCGGCTTGCGCGGCGGGAGGCGCGCCGCGTCCCGCCGGTGCGGCAGCGGCCGCCGCCGGCGCGCCGCCCCTCGCGATCGAGTTGATGGCCACGTCCACGCTCGGCGTCAGCGCCTGTCCGCCGGCCGCTGCGCCGTTCGACTGCAGGATGAACGCGGCAATGCCGAGATATTCCTCCTGGCTCAGCGCGCCGGGCCGCGTCGGCGGCATCGTGAGCTGGATGAATGACAGAAGCTCGCGGGGCGTGCGGCGTCCCCACGCATCCATGAACTCCGAGCCTGCCAGCTGCGCGGCGTCGCCCGAGCCCTTGAGGTCCGCGAGGTGGCAGCTCGCGCAGTTGGTCTGGTAGGCGGTGCGCCCGGCCGCTGCCTGCGCCGCCGTGAAGACGCCCGCCGGCGGCTGCTGCCCCGCCAGCATCACGAGGCCGCCTGTCGCCAGCACGCGTGACAACCAGCACGAGTTGGAATCCAGTTCCGCGCATGTTCTTCGCCTTTCCGCGTGCGTAGCGTCCGCCTTCGGGCGGACGTCCGGCTGAAGCCGGACGCTACTTCAGAATCCAGCCCCAGAGATTGCCCTCGGGCGCTTTCTCGCTCGCGACTTCGACGTAGAGGCGGCCTTCGTGCAGGCCCTTGATTTGTTCCGGCGTCAGGCTGATCGAGCCGGTCAGCGTCCCTCGAGTCGCCTTCGAGACGACGAGGTCGCCGAGAGAGGCTCCGCGGACGCCCTTGGCGGCGCCGGCGTGCACGGTCGCGGCTGTGGCCGGCGACTTGAGACCGTCAAACGCCCCGGTAATCGACAGCATGGCGCCGGAGAGCGTGGCCGTCGCCGAGCCCGATCCCGCCACCGTGCCGCGCATCCCGCCGTCCATCGGCACCGTGGTCAGTCGCACCTTGAAGCGCTCGGGATTCTGCGCGCTGCCCGCGGGAGCGAGCCAGACGACCGCGACCGCCGTCAGCACGGCCACGTACAGCTTCGGATTCATGAGGCACCTGCGCATGAGGGCTGCATTCTAGCAGGGAGCGGACGAAGTCTCTCGAAATGTAGAACGGAGAATGCAGAACGTAGAAACCGCCTGAATTCGGATCGTTCTCCGTTCTACGTTCTCCGTTCTACGTTCCGCCAGAGCCGGCGAAGCCGGTCTACCAGGCGGCCATGGCGTCTTCGAACAGGCGTGCGAGCTCCTCTGGACCGGCGGGCCGCGGCGACAGCTTCGTGACGCGGTGCTGGGGCAAGGTGCCCTCGACCAGTGCCGGAATGTCGGAGGAGGAATAGCCGATGGCCTTCAGGCCATTGGGCGTCTTGAGCTTCTGCATGAACCAGGTGATGCGGTCGGCCAGCACCCGGCCGGCGTCCTCGGCCTTGCACCGCGAGACATCGACGCCGAGCGCTTCGGCGGCCAGCAGATGCCGATGCGGGTTCGCGGACGCCGTGAAGCGGAACACGGCCGGAGCATTGAGAATCACCGAGAAGCCGTGCGGCACCATCGGATGGTCGGCGGAGTATCCGGGCGCGACGTATGTCCGGACGTTGCCGGACACGGGATAGGACATGCCGTGCGGCAGGTGGACGCCCGCGTTGCCGAAACCCACGCCTGCATACGACGCCGCCAGAATCATCTGGCCTCGCGCCTCATCGTCTGACGGATCGTCCACGGCGCGGATCAGATACCTGGTGACCATGCGCAGGGATTCGAGGGACCAGATGTCGCTGATCGGGTTGCTGCCCTGATAGGCCGGCCGCAGCAGCGGCCGTGCCGGAAGCGGACGGCCCGTGAACGGCAGGGCCGTGAACGATTCGACGGCGTGGCTCAGGATATCGAGGCCGGACGAGGCGGCGACCGGCGCCGGCATGGTTCGCGTGTTTTCCGGATCGAGCAGACCAAGGGTCGGCTTGAGCCGCCGGCTCGCGATGCCGGTCTTCGCGTGCATCTTCTTGAAATCGAAAATCGTGACGCCGGTCGTCTCGCTGCCCGTGCCGGCGGTGGTGGGAATCGCGATGAGCGGCTTGAGCGGACCGGGCACCGGCACGCCCTTTCCGATCGGCGGATTCACGTAGTCGAGAAAGTCGGCGGGCGGATACGTGACGTACAGATTGACGGCCTTTGCCGTGTCGATCGTCGACCCGCCGCCGAGCGCGACGATCGCGTCGTAGCTGCCCTGCCGGGCGAACGCGATCGCGTCGAGGAACGATTCGTCGGTCGGTTCCACCCGGACGCGGTCGTACACGGCGAACTTGACGCCGCTTGCCTCGAGCGACTCACGGACGACCTGGCCGGGCGTGAGAGCGTTGACGACAGGGTCCGTGACCACGAGCGCGTGCTTGACGCCAAGATCGGCCAGTTCTGGACCCACTTCACGAGTGACGCCGACGCCGTACCGGACGCTCGACGTCGCCATCTCGAACGCAATCTCTTGACTCACCCTTCCAGCCCCTCCCGCCCGTCCGACCCGCCCGGGCTGACCGTCCCGCCCGACCTACTTCTTCAGTTCCGCGTACAGCTGGCCGACGAAACGATCGCCCGTTGTGCCCGGCTGCTGGACTTTCGCGTCGAAATCCGCCGTCGGCTTGGCGGCCACCACCTGCTCCTGCGTCTTGCCTTCCCTGACGAGCGGCGCCACCTTGTCGCGGAGCGCGATGACCATGTCGCGATGCGCCATCACGGCGCTGCGGTCGACGGTCGGACCGTGGCCGGGAATGATCTTCGTGTTCGGACCCGCGTTGGCGATGACGGCATCGAGCGCGTTGATGAGGCCCGGCAGCGATCCGCCGTTGGCGCGATCGATGTTGGGGTACTGGATCGACCGGTAGAAGTCGCCCGTCATGATGACGTCGGCCTTCACGAACTTGACGAACGTGTCGCCATCGGTGTGGGCCGCCGGCGCCGGGATCAGCCGCACTTCTTCGCCGTTCATCCGGATGGTGACGGGCGCGTCATAGGTGATCACCGGAAGGCCCGCTGCCGGCGTCGGCACGCCTGGCGCGCCGTTGGCGCCGGGGTTCGGCTTCTCGAGGCGCATGCGCAGGTTCTCGCGAGCCAGGATGGTGACGCCCATCTTGCCGAGATTCTCATTGCCACCCGTGTGATCGCCGTGCACGTGGGTGTTGACCATGAACCGGATCCGGCCGTCCGAGATCTGCTTGATCGCCGCGACGATCTTGTCGGTGAGCGGCGCGAACTGCGCGTCGACCATGAAGACGCCGTCCGGACCCGTGAGCACGCCGATGGTGCCGCCCTGTCCGTCGAGGGTGTAAAAGTTCTGGGTGACGATGTTGGTCTTGATCTCGACCTTGCTGAAATCCTGCTGGCCCTGCGCGAGGACCGGAGCGGACGCGGCCGCCAGCAGGCCGGCCGCCAGCAGCGCACGCGACAAGCGAATCGTTGTCATCATCATGGTGTACTCCCTCGGAAATTGCGTCGAAATTGGCGGTGAAAGTCTGTCACACACCTTCGGCGCTGTCCACTTGGGTTAAGCTTCCTCTCCGATGCCCAACTGGGAGCGTTTCGGTCACACGTGGGACCAACTGGGCCGCAAGAATGCGCTCGGCGCCATTCTGACGGTCGACGGCAAGGTCGCCGACTGGAATATCGGCGAGTTCCTGGCGACCGGACGGATCGACGTCGGCCGCTTCATGCCCGATTTCGAGCGCCTCTCGCCGGACACGCCGCGGACGCGCCTGCTCGATTTCGGCTGCGGCGTCGGCCGCGTGACGCGGGTGTTCTCGCAGTATTTCGACGAGGTCGTCGGCGTGGACGTCGCGCCCTCCATGATCGAGTGGGCGCAGTCGCTGCACGCGGACTGCAACCACTGCACGTTCATCCTCAACCGCGCACCCAACCTCCGGTGCTTCGAATCGAACTCGTTCAGCGTGGTGTACAGCCGGATCGTCCTGCAGCACATCAGGCCCGCGATCGTCGAAGGGTACATCGCGGAGCTCATCCGCGTGCTCCAGCCCGGCGGCGTGCTCATGTTCCAACTGCCCGAGGTCATGTCGGTGGACTCCCGCCGGATTTTCGAAGAAGCGCCGGTCTCCGGCAACCCCATCAAACAACGTCTCCCCAAGCCCCTCGTCCTCGCCTGGCGCAAAGTGAAGTATGCGTTCCTCACGACCTCCACGGGGCCGCAGATGGAGATGTTCGGCATCAACCGGCCGGACGTCGAAACCCACATCCGCGCCGCCGGCGGCCGGCTGCTCGAAGCCAAACCCGACAACAGCCATGGGCTCGAGGGAACGGGATACGAATACTGGATCACGAAGTAACCCGTGAAGAAAGTGCTGATTGCGAACCGCGGTGAGATTGCGGTTCGCGTGATCCGGGCCTGCCGCGAGATGGGCTTGTCGCCTGTCGCGGTGTACTCCGAATGCGATCGGACCGCGCTTCACGTCCGGTACGCGGACGAGGCTTATCCGATCGGCCCGAGCGCTCCACTCGAAAGCTACCTGCGCGTCGATCGCATCGTCGATACAGCGCGGCGTGCGGGCGCCGATGCCGTCCACCCGGGCTACGGATTCCTGTCTGAAAACGAAGGGTTCGCGCGCGCGGTCCGTGATGCCGGACTGACTTTCATCGGCCCGGCGCCCGAGGTCATCGCCCTCATGGGCAGCAAAACCGCCGCGCGCGAGGCTGCGCAGCGCGCCGGCGTCGCGGTGGTTCCCGGCGCGCCTGCCGGAGCGGTCGCGGCGGATGCGACAGACGATGAGGTTCGGCGGCTGGCCGAGGCGACGGGCTATCCGCTGCTCGTCAAGGCGGTGTCGGGCGGCGGCGGCAAGGGCATGCGCACGGTCACGGACGCAGCGGATCTGATCGGCGCCGTGCGGGCCGCCAGATCGGAAGCCGCCTCGGCGTTCGGCGACGCCGCCGTGTACTTCGAACGGCGACTCCTGCGGCCGCGGCACGTGGAGGTGCAGGTGCTGGGCGATCAGCACGGCACCGTGTTGCCATTCGTCGAGCGTGAGTGCTCCATCCAGCGGAGACATCAGAAGGTGGTCGAGGAGACGCCGTCGCCGGCCGTGACGCCGGCATTGCGCCGCGCCCTCACATCTGCCGCGGCCGCCGTGGCCCGAAGCGTCGGCTATACAAACGCGGGCACCGTCGAATTCCTCCTGGACGAAGACGGCTCCTTCTACTTTCTCGAAATGAACACACGCCTGCAGGTCGAGCACGCCATCACCGAGATGGTGACGGGGCTCGACCTGGTGCAGTGGCAGATCAGAATCGCGAGGGGTGAGCGTCTCGAGGGGCCTCAGGCCTCAGCCGATCGCCTGCTCGCGCCACACGGTCATTCGATCGAGTGCCGTTTGTACGCGGAGGATCCGGACAACCAGTTCCTCCCGTCGCCCGGGCGCATTCTCGGACTTCGGGAACCCGCGGGGCCAGGGGTTCGCAACGACAGCGGCATCGAAGCCGGGCTCGACGTGTCATTGTTCTACGACCCCATGCTCTCGAAGCTCGTCGTCTGGGCGGCAACCCGCGAGGAAGCGATCGCCCGCCTGCGCCGCGCGCTCGGGGAATATCACGTCTCCGGAATCAAGACGACGTTGCCGTTCTTCCGGTGGCTGCTCGATCAGCCGGAATTCGCCGCGGGCCGGTTTCACACGACGTACCTGGACGACGTGCTGCGGGCGCGCAACGGGACGCCGTTCGTCGAGGCGCCGCCCGAGCTCGAAGAGGTGGCCGCGATCGCCGCCGTCATCGATGCCGTGCTGTCGATCCCGGCAGTCAACGGCAAGGCCCGGGCGCAGAACTGGAAAGCTCAAGCACGAATCGAGAACTTGCGCGACTAAAGGACACGGGCGCAATCACGCAAAGTGCTCGGCGCGATCACGCAAAGGGCTTGGATGCGATACACACAACGTGCTTCGGGGCGATCACGCAAAGGGCTTCAGCGCGATCACGCAGTGACCGCTGCAGCACGTTGGAACCGTGGCCGCCCAGCACCTTGCAACCGTGACCGCCCAGCACTTTGGACCGTGGCCGCCAGCACCGTTGGAAACCGTGGCCGCCAAGCCCTTTGGAGCCGTGGCCGCCAAGGACTTCGTATAATCGCCCCTGTGAATAAAGTCCTTGAAAGCGCTGAAGCCGCCGTCGCCCTTGTGCCCGAGGGTGCGAGCATCATGATGGGCGGGTTCGGCGTGTGCGGCATTCCCGAAAACCTGATTCGCGCGCTGCACGCGCGCGGCACGAAGGGCCTGACCGTGATCAGCAACAACGCCGGCGTGGACGACTTCGGCGCCGGCATCCTGCTGCGGGCTCGGCAGGTGAAGAAGATGGTGTCGACGTACGTCGGCGAAAACAAGGAATTCGAGCGGCAGTTCCTGAGCGGCGAGCTGCAGGTGGAGCTCGTGCCCCAGGGGACGTTCTCCGAGCGCATGCGTGCGGGCGGCGCGGGCATCGCCGGCTTCTTCACGCCGACCGCTTACGGCACCCTGGTGGCCGAGGGGAAAGAGACGCGGGTCATCGACGGCAAAGGCTACGTCCTCGAGGCGCCGCTCCGCGCCGATTTCGCGTTCGTGAAGGCGTGGAAGGGCGACCGGCTCGGCAACCTGGTCTACCGCCGGACCGCGAGGAATTTCAACCCCGTGATGGCAACCGCGGGCCGCATAACCATCGCCGAAGTCGAACAACTGGTCGAGCCAGGCGCCATCGATCCCGATCACGTCGTGACGCCCGGCATCTTCGTGAAGCACATCTTCCAGGGGGCTCACTACGAGAAACGCATCGAGAAGCGAACGGTCCGTGGAGACGCGGCGTGAGCGTCAACATCCGTGAACGCATCGCGAAGCGAATCGCGAAGGAGCTGAAGGACGGCGATTACGTCAACCTGGGCATCGGGCTGCCGACGCTGGTCGCCAACTACGTGCCGGCCGGCGTGGACATCACGCTGCATTCGGAAAACGGCATGCTGGGCGTTGGTCCGTATCCCCGGGACCAGGATGTCGATCCCGATCTGATCAACGCCGGGAAGGAAACCGTCTCGGAGCTTCCAGGCTGCGCGTACTTCAACAGCGCGGAGTCCTTCGCGATGGTGCGCGGCGGCCACATCGACCTCACGGTGCTTGGCGCCCTGCAGGTCGATCAGCAAGGCGACCTCGCCAACTGGATGATTCCCGGCAAGATGGTGAAGGGCATGGGCGGCGCCATGGATCTGGTCGCCGGCGCGCGCCACGTCATCGTGGCGATGGAGCACAATACGCACGACGGCGGCCACAAGATCCTGGCGCGCTGCACGCTGCCGCTCACCGGCGTGCGCTGCGTCAACCTCATCGTCTCCGAAAAGGCCGTCATCGAGGTGACGCCCGAGGGGCTGGTGCTGCGCGAAATCGCCTCCGACACGACGGTCGAGGCCGTCAAGGCCGCGACGGGCGCCCCGCTTCTCATTCCGTCGCCGCCCGGCACTTTCGGCTGATCCCGTGGATCTTTCCGCGTACTTCGCTCGTATCGGCTACGACGGTCCGGCCGAGCCGACACTCGATGTGCTGAACGCGATCGTCCAGGCGCACGTCCAGTCCATTCCGTTCGAGAATCTCGACGTGCTGCAGGGCCGCCCCATCGAGCTCGCGCCCGCCGCGCTCGAGCACAAACTCGTGCAGCGCCGCCGCGGCGGCTACTGCTTCGAGCAGAATGGCCTGCTCCTGCTTGCGCTCGAAGCGATCGGCTACGACGTCACGCCCCTGAGCGCGCGCGTCAGGTACGGGCGCCCGAGCGGCGTCGTTCCGCCGCGCACGCACTTGTTTCTTCGGGTCGAGCTCGAGGGAACCCCATGGCTGGCCGACGTGGGAGTCGGCGGGTTCTCGATGTCGTCCGCGATCCGCCTCGACGAGTCGGACGAGCAGGCCACGCCGCACGAGTCCCGTCGCATCGTTCGGGAAGGCGCGCTGCGGCTGCATCAGGTGCGCTTCGGCGCCGACTGGCACGATCTGTACGAGTTCACGCTCGAGGAAATGCCGCCCGTCGATCGGGAGCTCGCGAACTGGTACACCAGCGCTCACCCGCAATCCGATTTCCGCAACCGGCTGGTCGTCGCGCTCGCGCTGCCCGGCGGCCGGCGGAAGACGCTGCTCAATCGGGAATTCAGCGATCGCCAGCGCAATGGCACGACCGCTGGCCGCGTGATCGCGACGCACCAGGAACTGCTCGCAGTCCTCGCGGACGAGTTCGGCCTTCACATCGAACAGGGCAGTACGCTGACGTGCGCCGGACTCGACTGGCCGGCGTAGAACCTGTGGCAGAATCTGCCGGAGGCTTCCATGCGGATTGACCGTCGCGCACTCGTCATGGCGCTGCTGCTGTCTGTTCCGCTTGCCGCCGCGTCCCTCCAACAGACGACCACCCGGCCGTTTACCGTGGAACAGATTCTGGGGTTCCCGTCACCCGAGAACCTGGTCGCATCGGCCGTGGGATCGACGATCGCGTGGACGTTCAACGAGCGTGGCGTGCGCAACATTTATGTGGCCGAGGGCCCCGCATTCGCGCCGCGCCGTCTCACGGCGTATCGCGAAGACGATGGGCAGGAGCTGACGCAGCTGTCCTTTTCTTCCGACGGCGCCACGATCGTCTACGTGCGCGGAGGCGACCACGGATCGAATCGCCAGGGAGAGGCACCGCCGAATCCGGCCGGAAGCACGGTTCAACCGAAGATTCAGATCTGGTCGATCGCCGTCAGCGGCGGCGCACCGAAACTCGTCGGCGACGGGGACAGCCCGGCCATCGCGCCCGACAGCAGCCGCGTGGCCTTCGTCAAGAGCCGCCAGATCTGGATCGCGCCTGTCGATGGTTCGAAGCCGGCGCAGCAGGCCTTCTATGCGCGAGGCACCAGCGAGGCGCCCGCGTGGTCTCCCGACGGGCGGACGCTCGCCTTCGTGTCGAACCGGAACGACCATAGCTTCATCGGTTTGTTCGCCGAGGGAGAACCGATTCGCTTCGTCGCGCCGTCAACCTTCCGCGACTCGATGCCCGCGTGGTCGCCGGACGGCAAGCGCCTCGCGTTCCTCCGGCAGCCTGGCACGGGGGGGCCGCCGCGCGCGCCCCTGGCACGCCAGGACACACCGCCGTGGTCGATCATGGTTGCGGATGTTCGTCCCGGCGGACCTGTCACAGGAGACGCCGGAAATATTCCGATCACCGCTGCTGCCACGAGCGGTCACGCGCCCGTCGATCCCATCCTGAGAAATCCCGGCGGCATCGGGTTTCAATGGGCCGCCGACAACGCGTTGATCTACATGTCGTACGTCGATGGGTTCCCCCATCTCTACTCGATTCAACATCCGGGACGTTCCGACAAGAGCGGCCAGCCCACACTGTTGACGCCCGGCCCGTTCATGGTGGAACAGGTCGCGCTGACACCCGATCGACGTTTCGCCGTCTACAACGCGAACACGGGCGGCGAGCCGAACGACCTCGATCGCCGCCACCTCTTCAAGGTGCCCGTCAGCGGGGGCACCGCGCCGGCGCCGCTGACGACCGGAGCCGGCATCGAGTGGAGTCCGACGCTGACGGCTGATGGCCAGACCGTGGCGTTTCTGTCGTCGGGCGCCCAGCAGGCGCCGGCTCCAGCCGTTGTGTCGCTTTCCGGCGGAGCTCCGCGCGCGATCGCCGCGAGCCTCGTGCCGGCCGACTTCCCGGCCTCGCGCCTCGTCACGCCCAGGCTGGTGTCGTTCCGCGCGAGCGACGGCGTCGACGTGCACGGACAGTTGTTCGAACCCGCTGAGGCTGGAAATCCCGACTCAGCCGGGCGAAAGCCCGCCGTCGTCTACATCCACGGCGGCGGACCCCGACAGATGCTGCTCGGGTGGCACTACCGCTGGGAGTACGCCAACGACTACGGCGCCAACCAGTACCTCGCGAGCCGCGGCTTCGTCGTGCTGTCGGTCGACTACCGGTTGAGCGTCGGTTACGGCCAGGCGTTTCAGTTCGCCGAGAGCACGGGCGCGCGCGGCGCAGCCGAATATCGCGACATCCTGGCGGCCGGCCGCTACCTCCAGACGCGCGCAAACGTGGACCCTGCCCGCATCGGCGCATGGGGGGCGTCGTATGGCGGCTACCTGACCGCGCTGGCCCTCGGGCGCAATTCCGACGTGTTCGCCGCCGGCGTCGACATCCACGGCGTGCACGACCGGCTCCCGGCGGTGAACGCGATGCAGCAGGCCCGCGCGATCGCGGGCGACAACATCAGCGAAGCCGATCTTCGTCAGGCGCTGAAAGTGGCGTTCGAATCGTCGCCGGTGGCCGCGGTCCCGACGTGGAAATCACCAGTCCTCCTCATCCACGGAGATGATGACAACACGGTGGATTTTCACCAGACCGTGGACCTCGAACGGCGGCTGCTCGCGAAAGGCGTGAAGGTCGAGACGCTGGTGCTGCCGGACGATGTCCACGATTCGCTGCTGTGGCGAAACTGGACCGCGGAGATCGGCGCGATGGCGCGGTTCTTCGAACGGACGCTCCAGGCGAAGAAGTAGTGCAGGCCTTCAGGCCTGCCCTGCGGTTCCGCGCTACTTCTTGCTCGCGCCGGACAGGTACGACTCGAACTGCTGATTCTCGAGACAGATGAATTCGATCAGCTCGCCGTCGAGCACGGCGCGCTGGTTGACACGGACGGTCCACGGTTTCGTGTACGCCTTCGGGTCGTCGATCGTGACATCGATTTCGATCGTCCCGAAGTTCGGGCGCCTGAACCGCTCGGTCAGCTTCGCGGCATCTGTCAGCGGGTTGCCCCAGATATCGAGCCAGCCGCCATCGCGGAATCCGCTTGTCTCGACGACGAGCGTATCGCCGTCCCATCGGCCGACCGAGTAACCGTACCACCAGGGTTGCGCGTCCGGGCCGGGAAGCTTTCTGCCGTCCATGAAGATCTGCCGCAGGCCATAGTTCGCCTCGTACATGATGAGAATCACGCCGGGGGTCTGGACGATCTTCCGCGGCTGTCCGTGATTGTGAAACTGCATGAGGCCCATGGGCAGGCAGTGCGCGTCCGGATTGTCCTTCTGATTCTCGGCCCTGCGGGCTTTCACGAGATCGGCCGCCCATGGTTGCAGCGGCAGGCCTTCCTTCATGTTCGCGCCGACATCTCTGAACGTCGTCACCGGAGGCCCGGCCGAGAACGTCGGCGGCGGTACCCGAAGCGTCCCGCCGCCCGCGGGTCCGAGCTGGCCGTCGCCGCGAATCCACAGGCCGGAGAAGTCGGGCTTGCCGTCCGCGGTTCGCGGAGTGGGTCCGAGCAGGTCCGGTTTGCCGTCGGCGGTTTTCGGAACGCCAGGCGTGGGATAGACCGGCCATTGGGCCCGCACAGTCGGCGCCAGCCCACAGAAGGCAGCCGCGGTGATCAGGACGGGGAGCCAGTTTCTGCCGGCGAGCTTCATGACAACCTCACAGGAGCAGCGCCTCGACACGATGCGCGTGCACCATCGTCTCACACGGCGACCACGCGAAAATCGTGAACCGTCCATCCTGGGATGCCACGAGAGCCACGGCGTCCGGCTGATCGTGCACGAACTGCGCCGCGGACAAATGGCGCGTCCCGCCAAGCTCTGACGGATTCAGCGTGGTGGCAACAGTCCCTTCGATCGGCTCCGTCACCGTGACGGCTTCGACCCGGGCGCTCCCTTCGCGTCTCGAAATCTTCGCGCCGAAGGCCAGGAGATCGTAGTCGTCCGTGATGATGGTGGCGCCGTCCACCGCCGTCAGGCCCGCAATCGTGTCCACGGCGGTGGCCAGCGCTTCCTGCCACACGCGGCGATGGTCGGATGGGTCCCGCATCAGATCGGCCAGCTCGCCGAAATGCGGCGCGACGACGTACGAAATCGGCCGGACCATCGACTCGCGCCAGGTGTCGCTGCCGGCGGGCACGACCAGCAGCGCGCCGCCGCGTCCGTGGCCGCGCATCGACACGGCCAGCTGGACGAGGACGTTCACCGAGTTCTCCCACGACGCGGGCTCCTGGAACCCGAGCAGCGATGTCACCAGCGGCGGGCAATCGGGCAGGCTCGACGCGCGCTCGTCGATGATCTTCAGACGATCGCCTTCGAGGACGGCCACGTTGACGAACTTGCCGGAGACGTCGCCGCGATGGTGCTTGATGACGAGGAGCCCGGGCGACGCCACCTCGAGCACGAAGCAATAGGACGGGATCGTCCGGGTCGTTCCCCAGACCGAGAGCTGTCCGTCGCGCGGCCAGATGCCCAGGTGGATGCCGGCGCGTTCGACAGCCGGCGCGACGCGGGCGAGCGCGCTTGCATCGAGCGCCAGCGGGCGCTCGAACATCATCGGGCGAACGCCCTGCTCCGGTGGCAGGAACGCCAGCGAGATTTTCGGGGCGTACCCTTCTTCACGGCGAAGGCTCGCCCAGAATGCCGCATCGATGATGGCCTCGAGCGACCGTTCGTCTGGCGCGAAGGCCATCGGCTCGGTGGAGTTCGCCCGCGCGGCCTCGATGTGTCTGGCAAAGTGCTCGGCCACCCGCGGCGCCGCCGCGAGGGCGCCGCTGTACGTCGCGCCGTCCATGCAATCTATTGTAGCGTCCGCTACACTGAGCCACGTGGCTGGCGATTTCACCGGTTTTGATCTTCTCGAGACGCTCAAGTGGGCGCCCGGCCACGGCTTCTTTCTGCTCGATCGACACCTGAATCGCATCGCCGAGTCCGCCCGACATTTCGGCTTCACGTGCGACGCGGTCAGCCTCCGTCTCGCCCTTGACCGCGCTGTGTCGTCGTCTCCCACTCCCCTGCGGTTGCGGCTTCTCGTCTCCCACGACGGGACTGCGCGCGTGGAGCACGTGCCACTCGAGCCGACGCATGCGCCGGCACGCGTCGCATTCGCCGCGGCGCCCGTCGATCCAACCGGCGTGTTCCTGTATCACAAGACGACGAACCGCAAGGTGTACGAGGAAGCGAGGCACAGCCAACCCGCGGGCAGTGTCGACGACGTCGTGCTGTGGAATGCCGACGGTCAAGTGACGGAATCCACCATCGCCAACATCGTCGCGGAGATCGACGGGCGCAGGGTGACGCCGCCGGTCACGTGCGGCCTGCTTCCCGGGACCTTCCGGGCGCAGCTGCTCGCGGACGGCGCGATCGAAGAAGGAATCGTCACGATCGATCAGCTGCGGTCGGCGCCGCGGTTCTGGCTGATCAACTCCGTCCGCGAGTGGTGGCCGGCGCAGCTCGAGATTCAGACGACGGCGACGATGGCGAGCACGCCGATCAGCGCCAGCACGGCGACGCTCCAGACCACGAAACCAAACCAGCGCTGATACGGCACGCCGGCCGCCAGCAGCACGGCCATCAGCGCGCCGTTTGTCGGCGTTACGAGCTCGGCGAGGCCGGCGCCTGTCTGGTACGCCAGCACGGTTGCCTCGCGCGAAAAGCCGAGAAGGTCCGAGACCGGCACGAACAGCGGCATGGTCAGCACGGCCTGACCGCTGACGCTCGGCACCGCCAGGTGAAGCAGCCCGTGAAGCGGAATCATCAGCAGCGCGGCCGAGATGGCCGGCACGTGCGCGATCGGCGTGACCATGCCGTTGAGAATCGTATCGACGACGCGCCCGTCCTCGAGCACGAGCGAGATGCTGCGCGCGACGCCGACCATGAACGCCGCCGGCAGCACGCTCTGCATGCCTTCCAGGTACGTGTGGACCGTCGTGCCCAGCCCCATGCGGCCGACGAGCCCCGCGACGATGCCCGCCGCGAGAAACCCGGCGGCCAGTTCATTGAGTCCCCAGTCGAGCCGCAGCGCGCCATACACGTAAGCCGCCATCGGCATGAGCACGATGGCCATGATGAGGGAGTGCCGCGCATCGAGCCGTGGACCGTCGACGGCGCCCTCGCCGATCCGAGGCGACGCTGGAGTTTTCGCGCGCGTCCGTATCGCGTGCCGCATGGTCAGGCCGATCCACAGCGCCAGCCCGACGATGAACATGGACAAGCGCAAGCCGCCCCGGCCGAGCGGCGGCAGCTGCGCGAGCTTGAGCGCGATGCCTGCCTGAAACGGATTCGTCGGCCCAAACGCGCTCCCGACCATCGCCGCGCCGGCGCTCATGGCCACCACGGACACGGCATCCACACCGATCCCCTTCCCCAGCGCCAGCAGCACCGGCACGAGGGGAATGATCTCTTCCTGCATGTTCTCGAGCGCGCCCATCGAGCCGAAAAACAGCGACACCAGCGGAATCACCCAGAGGCCGCGGCCGGCAAAACACCGTACAAGCGCGGCGACCACAGCCGGGAGCGTGCCGAGCCTGTCGACGACGACCCAGGCGCCGCCCACCAGCAACACGACACCGATGACGTCGGCAGCGGCGATGAAGCCGCGAGGAATCGCGACAACGGCGGCGAACACACCGACGTGTGCGGGGGCAACCGGGTGGTACGTGCCCGCGACGACCACGCGCCGCCCCGTGGCGGCATCGTCGCGCCGGTCGAACTGGCCTGCGGGAAGGATCCAGGTGAGCAGGGCGGCCACGACGACCGCCCCGCCCAGAAGGACGACGGGATGCGGCAGACGCAGTCGTGTCGGAGCGGGCGCCAAGGCGCCCGCATCGTACTACTTGTGTGCTACTTGGGCGTGAGCGCGATCTGAATGAACTTCCGGTACTTCACGGGCGTGCCGTCGAGCAGCGCCGGCTTGTAGCGCCAGGCCGCGGCCGCCGCGAGCACCTGCCGGTCGTACACATTGTTCATCGGGGCCCTGATCGCCGCTGACACGACCCCGCCGTTCTCGTCGACCACGACCTCCACGATGCCCTGCATCGCCTTGAACAGCGTGCCGCCGTACGGCGGCAATTCCTGCCGGATGGCAGCGGGCGGCAGCACGTTCGCGTCGGACGAAGCGTAGATTCGCGGCGCCTGAGGTGCCACTGCAACGGGAGGCGGCGGCGCCACGGCCGCGGTCGCAACGGGCGACTGCACCGGCGGAGCGGGAGCAGGCGGCGGCGCCATGGCCTGCGCGCTCAGATCGCGGAAGCCAAGGGCCAGCATTCGCAAGTCGGTCAGCGGAGGTTTGGCGACCGCGGATGCCAGGTCCGGATCCGCAAACAGATCGAGCAGCTGGCCGAAGCTCTCCGCGGCGACGCGGTAGTCCTTGCGATCGAACGACGCTTTGGCCTGCTGGTACTTCTGCTGGGCCAGGTCGGGCAGCAGGCGCCGGCGCACGTCGCTGAAGGCGGCGCGGACGCGCGGCGAGACGTCACTGTCTGCCGGGTGATACGAGGGGTCGGCAAAGACGACCGCCTCGATGGCCTGCGCCGCCTCGCTGGACTTGCCAAGCGCCAGCAGGCAGAAGGCGCGATATTGATCGACGGCGCGCCCTTCGTCGACGCGCACGCCTCCGGCCCGCAGCCGGTCGAGCGCCGCAAGCGCGTCTTCGTATGCCGCCGCCGCGTACAGGTCGCGGGCGGTCGACAGGGAGTCTTCGGCAAAGATGACCGCCGGCCACACCACGATGGCGGCCACGAGAGCGGCGCCTGCCCATGCACGGCGAGCGTTGAGCGTCATTTCTTCCTCATGTCGACGCTCAGCCTGGCTGGCGCCGCGAGCGTCACGGTTACGGTCTGGGTTTTCTCGCCCAGCTCGGGGTTGCGGAACACGATCTCGTGGCTGCCGATCGTCGCCGGCTGGTTGCCGATGGGCGTTTCGCCGATCCGGTTGCCGTCGAGCCACACTTCAGCCCACGGAATGGCGTTGATGGCCACCGAACCCATCGGGAGCTTGACGGGCACCGCCGCGACTTTGCCGGGCGCCACCTGCACGCTGCGCGACATGCGGTAACCGAGCGCTTCGTTGACGAGTTCGAGTTGATGCGTGCCCGACGGGACCATGATGCGGTCGGTCTGGCTGCTGCCCAGCAGGCGGCCCCCCTCGAAGAGCTGCACGTCCACCGGCGACGTCACCGAAATCCACCCGGACTGCGGCGACACTTCGCGCGGAGCAATCGGCACGTTGAGGGACGCCGTCACGCCGGCCTCGATGGTCACCGACTGCGTCACCGACCCGGCATCGCTCGTGAGCACCACCGCGTGCTCGCCAGGATCGAGGTTGGAGATGGTGATCGGCGAGTTCCCTCGCGGCAGCGCGTCGATCGTCACGAGCGCGCCGGCCGGCTCGGTGCGCACCTGCAGCTTTCCCATCGTGGAATTGCCGTTTGCGAGCTCGATGTACTGCGACAGCTGGGCGCCGGCCGTGACGGCGACCGTCATGGTTCGAGGTTCGCCGACGCCGCGAAGTTCGACCGAGTGGGTGCCGGCCGACAGCGTCACCGTGGTCGGCGTCGTGCCTTTCGACTCGCGATCGACCAGGACCTGGGCGCCGGTCGGGTTCGACGTGACGGTCAGCGTGCCCGTGTTCCCGCCGCCCGTCCCGGCAAATGCGAAGCGGCGTGCGGCGAGCATTCCGCCGCCCGTGAGCGCGATGAGCGCAACGGCGGCGGCCACGACCGTCGATCGCTTCGGACCCGCGCTACGCGATTTGGGCGACGGCATATCGGGCATCTCCTCCGCTTCGGGAGTGAAAGGGAAACCAGCGGAAAAATCCGTTCGGGGCGTGAGATCGAAGCGTGACGTGTCGGACTTCGCCGTCTTCTCGACGGCGGCGGGCGTTCCGAACGGATACGCCTCGAACTCCGGAACAGGAGGCGCCGGCTCGACGACACGCGCGGCCGGTTCAACAACCTTTGGCGATTCAACGCGCGGAGCGGCGTCGACGCGAGCCGTCTCGACGCGGGGTGTCGCGTCATGTGGCTCGACCCGCGGTACCGCCGCGAGCCGGGGCGCCGGTTCGACGCGGGGCGCTTCGGCACGCACGACGGGTTCGGCGCGCGGCGGAGGCGGCACGAGGCGAGGAGCGGCGACGACGGGTTCGGCCGGTTTTTCCGGGCGGACCATCGACGGCGAGGGCGCAGGCGCTGATGCCATCGAACCCGTTTTTTCCTGACAGCGAGCCAGGAATCGCTCGAGGTGCACCGGCTCGGCGGCGTAGCCGATGGTCGAGAGCATGTGCTCGAACTCCGCCGCGGCTTCGGCCACGGACGTGAACGCGGTGCGGAGTTCGATCTGCAGCGCGCGCGACAGCCAGGAGCGCAGGCTCGACGGCAGCGGCTGGAGATCGCCGGCGGCCGAGTTCGCCCACGCCGATCCCACCAGCTCGGGGACTTTCGTCGGGTACTCGTCGTCGTGCAACCCGCGGCCGAGGATCAGCGACAGGGCGACGACGCCGGCCTGCAGGACGTCGACGCGATGATCGAAGATCGGCAGCGACGCGGAGCGCGGGAGCGCCACGCGCAAGTCCTTCCAGTACCGCTGGTGCGAGTAGCGGAGCTGGCCAATCGACGCGCCCATCGCGTGATCGACGACCGTCAGCTGGGCGCGCGGCGAAATGACCAGGCGTTCGGGCGCGAGCGCGCCGTGGGCGATTTCGCGGTCGTGCTCGTAGAGCGCGGCAAGCGCCGGCAGATACTGCCGGATCACGCAAAGCGCGGTGCTGATGTCGAGCGCGATGTGATGCCTTTCCGCGACAGCCAGCAGGTCCGACAGCCGGACGCCCGGCGCCGACTCGGAAATGATCGCCAGCGTCGCGCCCGCGTTGACGCGGTCGACGCTGTGAACGTGACTGACGGACGGGTGGTGAAAACCGGCGAGCCGGTTCACACGATCGCGCAGGCCGGCCTCGACGGGAGCAGCGGACAGCTCGCTGCTGACGTACCAGAGGTCAACCGATTCCTTGCCGGTGGGATCCGTCACGCGGCGCCGCTCTCCCAGCCCGTCACGAAAAACGACGGTGGGGGACGGCGCGAGCGGACGAGCCAGAACTGGATCCATAGTGGGTACTCCCGAAGCGCGACGGAAACGGTTGCGCGAACCGTGCCGTTTCCTGTAATCGCACCGACAGCACTTGGAATGCCCGTAACTGCTTTCAGCCGCGCACGTTAGTCACAGTCGAGCAGCCCTCGCGCATGACGGTGACCATGGAGTCAGATGGCGCCGGTTACAAAACTGTGGGGTCGCGGTAAATTCTGCAAAGCGGTCTGCCTTTCGCCATACTTGCCGGATGTCCCAGTCGTACGGCTCTCCCATCCGGCTCGAAACCGCGAAGCGCGCCGCCGCGGCGGCGCTCGACGCGGCCCGGCGCAACAACTGGACGATGGCGGTCGCCGTCGTCGATATTGCCGGCGAGCTGGTCTACTTCGAGAAGATGGACGACACGCAGAACGGCAGCGTGCGCGTGGCGGCGGCGAAGGCGCGATCGGCGGCGCTGTTCAAGCGGCCGACCAAGGCGTTTCAGGACACGGTGACGGGGTCGCCGGACGGCGTCAGGATCCTGGGGCTGGAGGGCGCGGTGCCGATCGAAGGCGGCGTCCCGCTCGTCATCGACGGCCTCATCGTCGGCGCGATTGGCGTGTCAGGCGGGACCAGTCAGGAGGACGGTGTCTGCGCGAAGGCCGCAACGGACGCGATGTAACGGGTTGCCGCGCGCCTACGGGATCACGCGCGCGCCCGTCACGAACCGCTGATAGGCCGTGAAGTCCTGCTTGATGAGCAGGCGCGGGGTGCCGCCCCCGCGAATGACGGACATCATCTCGATCGATTCCGGCAGCAGCACCAGCTCCTCGGGATCCGAAAAGGCGACCGCCTTATACCGGATGGTCGAGTCGGCGCGTTCGAGCGTGAGCCAGGAGTTCGCGCCCCTCCTGCGTTGAGACGCCGGCACGTCGATTTCGTAGGGGCCGCGCACCGTTTCGTCGATGCGCAGCACGTCGCCCGTCGCGGTGTCGACCCAGAGACGTCCCGTCGTGCGCGACGGCACGTTGATCGAGACGCAGGAGTCGTTCCATTTGATCTCGGGCGGCGGCGAACCCACCGGTCCGTAGTCGATCATCACCGCGGCGCGCCCGTTGGTGCGGCCGCTGCCCTTGTAGGTGAACTTGTATTCCGGCTGATGGTGCGGCAGCAGGAACGAGAGGGGATCGAGCGACACCGGCTTCGGGTCGAGGCAGCCGGGTTCTTCGTTCGGCTTCGGCGGACGGCCGTCGATCGACATCAGCTGGCGCAGGACGTTGGCTTCGGGCACCGTATCGCCGTTCGAGGAATCCCACGACACGCGCAGCTCGTAGACAAGCTTGCGGATGTGCATGGCGCCGCCGAAATTCAAATCCATCGGCTGGAGGCGGACGGTTTCGACGCACAGGATGCTTTGCGCGCGCGCGAAGTAGGCCTCGACGCGTTCGCCGATGCGTGCGAGCAGGCCGGCGAGATCGATCGGCGCCGACGCCGCGTCGTTGTCTTTTGCGGCGTCTTTTGCCGCGATCAACGGCGCGGCCGCCAGGACGGCGGCAAGAACAACCGCGGCGTATGCGGGGCGGGCGGCGCTCGGCACGCCACAGCCTAACCCAAACCCGGCGGGAATTTGCTAAACTGACAGTTTGGTGACTGAGTAACCGGGCTGGCAGGTCGACTGCCCTCCGGATTACAAAATCACCCGATCACCCAATTCCAATTGTTGCGGGATCGGCCCTCCTGTGGTGGGTATAGCTCAGCGGTAGAGCGCCGGACTGTGGCTCCGGAAGTCGCGGGTTCGAACCCCGTTACCCACCCCATCCAACTCGTTCCAGCTGAACGACTTCGATCACGAACCCTCTACTCGCGAGCAGGCGCGGCGCCGCCGAGCAGCTTCACGTTCAGCGCCCCTCCGGCAAGACCATCTCCTCGAGTGCGCTGTCCACGGCGGCATCGCTCAGAGCGGCGCTCCCGCCGCGTTCGATCTGGAACTGCGCCGAGCGTCGCATCAGTTCTTTGATGAACGCGGGACTCGCCCCATTTGTGCGCTTCACGATGAGGTCCAGGACGGGTGCCGGGACGTCGAGGCCTCGCGCATAGAGCGCAGCCAGCTTCGCCCGGCCGTCCGCGTCGGCCAGCGGAAACTCGATCGCCTGATCGATGCGCCCCGGCCGCGATGCCAGCGCGGGCTCGAGTTCGTCCGGACGATTCGTCGTCAGGATGAACAGGACGTCGGCGTCCTCGCGCAATCCGTCCATCTCGTTCAACAGCTTGTTGAGCAGCGATTCCTGGCCCGGATGCTCCATGCGGCCGCGGTCGCGCGCAATCAGGTCGACGTCCTCGATCACCATGATCGACGGCTGCAGAAACCGCGCGAGGCGAAAGTACTCGCCCACAAAGAACAGGTGCTCGGCTGTGACGAGCAGCGTCGTGTGATCACTCAACTGCGAAGCCAGATAATGAATCGTGTGGGTCTTGCCGGTTCCCGGCGGGCCGTAAAACAGCAGCCCCTTCTTCCCTGAGAACCGAAGGGCCTTGATGGCGCTCCGGTTCGCGACGAAACTCTCGATGTTGTGCTCGAGGAGCGCCAGCGTATTCGGCGGCAGGATCACGTCTTCGCGCGCGACCTTGCGCAAACGATGCACGTTGACGGCGCCGCCGCGGCCGGAATAGTTGAACTGGTTCTCGAGGGACAGGACGCGGCCTCGATACGTCTTCCCCGCGCCGACCCGCAGCTCGAGATCCCGGAAGAACTCTTGCGAGTGCGCGGCGCCTGCCTCTCCAATCGGCACCGCGACCTCGACGTGGACGCCGCCCACGACACCATGGCGGATCGAGGGGCCAAGGAGAACCGCGAAAGGAAGACGGCCGCTGCGCGAGAGCCAGAGGCCGTTCTTGAGGCAGCGGACGGGCAGCTCGTCACCCACGTCAACGTCGTCGTGCTGGAGCGGCCCCAGGTCCATCTGAAACGGTCCCGGCGAGAACAACTGCGCCAGCGTCGGCGTCTCGTGGCCCATCTGCGAGTGCACGCCGAGCAGGGTCGTGCCAGACTTTCCGGAAAAGATCTGCTCGAGCGCGGCCTGCACGTCGACCCGCGACGTGACCGGAAATTCGCGGGCGGCCGTGGCTATGTCTCCGGCCGAGCGGCTTCCGAAGTGCTTCTGGAGCGCCTTTCGAAGCGCCGACTTGCCGAAGAGCACGCCGCTGATGAACCCGCTCATCCCTACGGGATCCTAGCACTTCAGTTGAACCTGACGACGAGCTCCTCCACCAGACTGACACACGCCGACATCACTACCCACCTGTTCGTCGGCGTCGTGCCGAGACGCTACTGCGTGACAACGACCGTGGCGGTCTCGTTCGCGTGGAGCGTGCAGTGATAGGCGTACGTACCGACGGTGTTGAACGTGACTCCGTCGCCATTGTCACTGTGCGCGCTGGTCGGCGAGATGCTTCCGGTATCGAATACGCCGGGGTCCGTGGCGCTGTGGGCAATCGTGTCCGAGTTCAACCAGTTCACTGTCTGGCCGGCTTTCACCATCACTGGATTTGGTGAATACACACCGTTCCTGATTGTTACAGTGAGCAGGTTGGGTGGATTCGTGCCCTCGGGATTGGTTGGTGAGATCGGGGAGGTGGGGCTGTTTGAGCTGCCGCATCCGATTGCGAAGAGCGCGAGCAGGATGATTGCCCCGAGCGTAGTTCGCGTGCCGGTGGAATGGGTCAAGACCATGTTCGAGTCGGGTGCAACGCGTGTGCCGACACGCTGCGCTGAACCTCAACGGCAACGACACAGATGGGCTGCCCGACTCAGTTCCTCCGCTAGTCGCGCTCGGTCATGTCGTAGGTCACAACCTTGCCGATGACGCCGTTCGAAAACTGGAAGTCGCGTATGTCAATCGACAAGTCGGCAAGGGCGAAACGAGTCCAGAGCCTCTGAAAGTCTTCGAGGATCATCTGTTCAGCGGCGGAGTCGTACGGCGTCCACAGCCCCTGCGAGGGACGGCTCGGCTTCAAGTGAATCTCACGGAGATACGTCTCGGGCTCGAGGCGTGGTCGTCCCCCCTGGCGTTCGAAGCACGGGGAGAGTAAGTAAACGACGGGTCCGGACGTGGGCGGCGGCAACGCCCTCGGCGGTGGGACTGCCACACCGCAAACCGCGAGGGCTGTTACGGGTTGGTCACATCTTTTTCAGTCCTGTACGAATTCGATCGCAGGGTCCGCCGATTCCCGCGGCCGCGCTTGCGCCAATGGCGGTAACGCCCCGGTTTCAGCGCAGCGGCATCGGTACGCAGTTGGTTGAAGCCGGCCTCAGGGCTTGCGTCGAGCAGGGCTATCAACTGGTCGTGGTTGTAGGGCATCCTCGCTTTTACCAGCGGTTTGGATTCAGCCGCGCGGCAGGAGCCGGCCTGGAGTCGGTGTATTCCGGGGCTGGCGATGCCTTCATGGTCATCGAGTTGGCGGCTGGCGTGCTCAAGGGGCGCACGGGAGTCGTCGAATATCCCGATGAATTCGCGGATGTCTGAGGAGAGATGATCCGCCGAGCGAACGTTCATCGTGCTGTGTTCATCGCCGCCGGACTCTACAACATCGCCTGGGGGATCTGGAGTGCAGGCGATCCTCAGTGGTTCTTTCGGTTCACCCGGATGCCGATGGCCAACTATCCGGCCATCTTCGCGTGCCTGGGCATGGTCGTCGGGCTGTACGGCATCCTCTATCTCGACGTCGCCCGCCGGCCGGAGCGCGGCTGGCTGATCGCCGCCGTGGGACTCACCGGAAAGTGTCTCGGACCCGTGGGGATGGTCTGGCTGATCCGAACCGGAGTCTGGCCGCCGTCGGCGCTGGTGCTGTGCGTCACCAACGATTTCATCTGGTGGATCCCGTTTGGGCTGTACCTGCATGACGCATGGCCGGCCTTTCGCCGTGACGCCTGACTCGGGCTGGAGGCGGCACTGCGAGCGGCCGGATGGAACTTTTCGGGAGATTCCTGCGTAAGCCAAGTCACTGGAAAAGATGGATCCGCCAGGGAGAGGATGATGGCGATGCGCGGAATCCGCTGGAAATGGATCGTCGCGGCCGGCTTCCTCGCCGAAGCAACAGTCTTCGCGGTCTTTTTTCTTCTGCTCTTCGCGGCAACCGCCGCAGGTGTTCCCGGAATCGCGCGGCCCATGGGTACGCTGGACTATATCGACGCCCTGGTGTCCTCGTTCGTCACGGTGTTCTTCTTCACGCTGTGGGTCGGCAAACGAATCGAATCTGCATTTGTCCTGCACGGCGTGCTGATCGGCATGTTCGGCATCCTTCTGTTCGGTATCATGTGGCTCGCAACGACCAAATCGCTGGCGCAGCCTCCCCTGTATGTCATGGCTCATGGTTTGAAGGTACTTGGCGGAATTGCCGGCGGCCTGGTTGCCGAGAAGCGACAGCGACGCATCCTGTCACTCCAGCCAAATGACCAATACTGAATGCCGTGAGATCACGTTGCGTGACGGACGAACATTGGCCTACGCCGAATACGGCAGCCCGAACGGGCTGCCGATTATCCATTGTCACGGCACACCAAGTTCCCGCGTTGAAGGCGACCTGACGTTCAGTAACACGCTGGCGGTCGAACTCGGCGTGCGGATTATCGTGCCGGACCGGCCGGGAATGGGTCGATCGGATTTCCAACCGAACCGCCGCATCGTCGACTGGCCGAACGACGTGCTGGAGCTGGCCTCGGCCCTCGGCCTCGAGACGTTCGCCGTGCTCGGTTCCTCCGGCGGCGCGCCGTACGCCGCCGCCTGCGCGGCCTTGATTCCGACCAGGATTCGAGTCGCCGGTCTGCTCGGCGGCGTGGCTCCTCTCGATGACCCAGGCGTCCTGGCGGCAATGAGCGCCCCGCTCCGGGTCATGGTCCGGCTCGCCAGATTTGCGCCGGGGGACCTGCGCGCACTCTTTCGTCTCAACCTGAGGGCCATGCGCGGCGGCGGGCAACGCGGAGGCGACCGGATGGCCGCTTCGTTTCCTGAGCCTGATCGGAGCCTGCTGCAACGTCCCGAAATCCGCGACGGCTTCATGGCGTGCTTTCAGGAGTCGTGCCGGCAGGGACCGCGAGGCCCGGTGTGGGACGTCAGGCTCATGGCACAACCGTGGGGGTTCGATCTCGCCGTCATCAAGATCCCGGTTCTGCTCTGGCAAGGCGAGCGAGACGGCAACGTTCCCCTGGCGCATGGCCGGTATCTCGCCGCCGCGATCCCGACATGTCGCGCCACGTTCTACCCGGATGAGGCGCATCTCTCGTTGCCGCTGAATCATCAGCGGGACATTCTCAATGGGTTAAAGGGCGAGCCCGTACGACAACAGAGCAAGAAGGATTAAACGCAGAGATCGCTGAGATTGCAGGGCCTCGTTGGATCCCGAAAAAACTCTGCGATCTCGGCGATCTCTGCGTTTTGATCTTCTCTCGATCTAACATGGCACGCACCTGGAGACTGGACAGCGTCTGATGAAAACGTATCCGTACACGATCGAAAACGGTTCGGGCGAAGAGCTCGTCTTTCTACGCGTCGCAGGCGCCGGGTCTAGCGAACGTCTCGAGGTCGAGGTACGCGCTCAGCCTGGCGCCGGTCCGCCGATGCACGTCCATTATCTTCAGGAAGAAGCCATGACCGTGGTGTCCGGCAAGCTCGGGTTTCAGACTGCCGGCGAGGAACCCCGCTATGCCGGGCCTGGCGAGACGAAGATTTTTGCGGCCGGCGTCGGCCACCGCTGGTGGAACGCCGGCGCGACGGAGCTGCACTGCACCGGATGGGCCAGGCCGCCGCACAACGTGGAGTACTTCCTCACGGCCGTCTTCGGTTCGATGAAGCGGGTTGGGAAAAAACGCCCGGACTTCTTCGACGCCGCATTCCTACTGACGCGCTATCGGTCGGAAATACGCATGCTCGACATTCCGGCGATCGTGCAAACGGTGGCTTTTCCGGTCCTCCTGGCAATCGGTAGGCTCGTTGTCAAGTACGACCGATTTCAAGGTGCGCCCGAGCCCGTCCAGCCGTCACAAGCCGGCCGTTAGCCTGGCATCACATGTGACATCTGCTGAGTTGCGACATCGACGAGCCTCGCGAGGTTTCATGAAAGCTCTGGCTGTCTTCGCGTTCGCGGTGGCCACGGCGCCGCTCACACGCGCCAACGCAGATGTCCCGGTGCAGTTGCGGGCGGAACAGGAGTCGCTTCTCCACATTGGCCAGACAGCGACGCTGCGCGTGCCGTCAAAAGGCCAGTTCTCGATCGATTCGGCCGGAGACGCATTGGTTCTGACCGAACGCAAACAGCAAAGAGGCGACACCGTCTATGTCTACCGAGCGGCCAGAGTCGGAAACCATACGTTCGTGGCGACTCCGAAAAACCCGGGACCAGACGGATGCATCAGCTGCGTCACCATTCACTGCTTCGTCAAGGTGATTCAATGACGTCAGGAGTGTGAGTGGGCTCGCATCCGGCAAACCTGGCGATTCGCTTCTTCCTGGAACTGGCCGCTCTGGTCGCTATGGGATTCTGGGGTTGGCGGCAAGGCGGGGGCATGACCCGTTATGTCCTCGCCGCGCTCGTGCCTCTTACCGCCGCGGCTCTCTGGGGGATCTTCGCCGTGCCAGGCGATCCGAGCCGGTCCGGGTCCGCGCTGGTTGCTGTGCCTGGCGCGCTCCGGCTCGGACTTGAGGCGGCATTCTTTGCATTTGCCGTGTGGGCCCTGTACCGGCTGGGAAACATTTCACTCGCTCGCACCATGGCAGCGGCCCTCGCTCTTCACTATGCTGTCTCCTACGATCGTCTCGCATGGCTGCTGCGTTCCTAATCTCGAGACGAGCGCATGAACTCACCCAAAGCCACTGCTGAGCCCTCAAGCCAGGAGGGCGTAAAAAGAAATCTGGCTTCGATCAGCTCCGCAACTCGTAGACGACAGGCGGCGGTGGCTGTCAGCTGCGCGCTGGCAGCAGTCGCGCAGCTGCTCGCCGCCTCTCTCCAGCATCAGGCACTTCAGCAGGAATTCGATCGCCTCGCGCGCGGGATCGACGGACGGGTCGGGATCTGCACCGCGGATTCGGCGGGCCTCTCGTGCGTCAACGGGGATCAGCGCTTCCCGCTTCAGAGTGTCATGAAGCTGCTCGTGGGCCTCGTTATCATGGATGCGGTCGATCACGGACGGCTTCACCTTCAAGACAGCCTCACGATCCGGAAACAGGATCTGAGCCTGGCCGTGCAACCGTTGGCCGCGCTCGTGACTGATGACGGGTTCCGGACAACTATCGACGACCTCGTACAACGCGCGATCGTCGACAGCGACAGCGCCGCGACCGATGTCCTGGTCGCGCGGCTCGGCGGGCCCGCAGCCGTGCAGGGCGTGCTCGATCGGCTTGGCCTGGCGGGCGTGCGTATCGACCGCGACGAGCGGCACCTCCAGACCGAAATCGCCGGCGTCGTCTGGCGTCCGGAGTACGTGGACAGCGCCGTCCTGAATCGCGCGTACGCCGCGGTCCCCGAAACGGTGCGCGATGCCGCCTATCGTGCCTATCAGGCCGATCCGCGAGACACCGCGACACCCACCGGCATGATTTCGCTGCTCCGATCGCTGGCAGAGGGCAAGCTGGTCTCCCCTCCGCTCACCCGCCGCCTGATCGAGATCATGGGCCAGACGGTCACGTTCCCCGATCGGCTGAAGGCGGGCCTCCAGGGCCGGTGGTCGCTCGCCCACAAGACCGGCACGAGCAGTACGTGGAAGGGCGTGACCGCCGCGACGAACGACGTGGGCATCTTGACGTCGCCGGATGGCGCGCTCGTGAGCGTGGCCGTCTTCATTGCTGACTCGCGAGCGTCGGAGGCGGATCGGGCACAGCTCATGGCGCGGGTGACCCGCGCGACGATTGGGAGCTTTCGCTGAAGCCCCGGTGTCTAACATCGCGCGCGCCTGTCAGCAGGCTTGCA
>CAVSND010000008.1:0-74180 GCA_963729215.1 uncultured Acidobacteriota bacterium
CGGTGTCGTTGTCCAACGCGTCATCGAGCTTCACCAGGCGGTCGTCGCCGATCGTGAGTTGTTCGTAGAGCCCGCGCAGTCCGATCGGCATCGCGAGGACGCGATCCCCCTTGCGAAAATGCGGGCTGGCGCTTTCGACAATCGTGCCGACGATCTCATGCAGAGACAGACCAGGCGCCAGCGGATAGCGGTCGTGGGCCTCGCTGAAGTACGGGATGTCCGATCCGCACAGGCAGCCGGTCTCGAGTGAGACCAATACTTCGCCCGCCGCCGGCGGACGCGGAGCAGCGTCTACCAACTCGATGCGCCCGCGCCCGGTGATCTGGCCGGCTTTCACAGGTTAGCGCGGCACCGCGGTGCGATCGCCGCCGGAGCTCGAACTCGACGCGCCGCCAGACGATCCGCCGGACGAGCCTGACGATCCGGACGACGAGCCGCCGCCCGAGCTGCCGCTCGCGCTCGATCCCCCCGAATCGCCGGACATGTAGCCCCTGCCGTTCACGACCTGGCCGTGCCCCTGTGACGAGGACGGCGGCACGATCGGGCCGACGATGATCCCGCCGCCACCGCCCGCCTCGTACCAGCCGCCGCCGTAGTAACCGTAAGGAGGAGCGCCGTACCGGTACCCGTAGAACCCGTAGGGCGAACAGCCGTCCCACCCGTAGAGCGACAGGCCGGCGTAGTACGGATTGCAGGCGTCGAAAATGGACCCGCCCAGCAGGAGCGAAGACTCACTCAGGAACACCGTTCCGCCGTCTCCCCCGCCGCCGATCGCCAGCTCGCCCGTCATCGTCGGCGACGGCTTGATGGCGAACGCCTCGGGGTATGACAGGGCGACGAGCATGTCGAGCACGCGATCCTCCACGCCCGCATTCGCCAGCGCCGTCAGCCGCTTGCCGTTCATCGTAAACTTCTGCCGGTTTTCGGCGAGCCACGCTTCGATGACGGCGCCGCTGATGTGCTTCGACGCGTCGATGATCTCGGCGTCGCCGACGGGGAGCAGCGCCCTCAGCGCGGCGGGCTCGCGCGAATCGCGGGCGACGAACGCCGCAATCTCCGGCGGGAGCGTCGGCAGCGGCGGCGCCGCGCGGTGGCGCAGCACGCGGACGCCGACCTTGTCGCGCAGGCCGACGCCGACGATGTCGAGCCAGTCGCCGTTGGCGGCCGAGGCCATCAGGCCTG
Source organism: uncultured Acidobacteriota bacterium (assembly GCA_963729215.1). GTDB lineage: Bacteria > Acidobacteriota > Vicinamibacteria > Vicinamibacterales > CAVVIG01 > CAVQJU01. Next base: position 1,183 of record CAVSND010000008.1, read on the forward strand.
TCGTCGCCCGTTTGACGCCCCCCGTGCACGTGTATTCGGACTGGAGGTACACGCGCCGCATGTCGGCCGACCACTGTGCGCTGTCCCACCCGGTGCAGCCTTCGCGTTCGCCCGGACGGTGCTCCCCGTTCGGATCGATTCGCTCGCGCGACACGATTTTGCTGCCGGTGACGGTCACGACGTCGACGGCCGCCGTGCCCGGCGCCGGAACCACGCACACCTGCTGCGGCTCCGCATCCAGATCGACGAAGCGTGGAGGCGTGGCCGACCAGCATCCGAGCCACGGCTGCCATCTCGTATCGGTGTTGTCACGAGCCGAGGCCGCGGGCGCCTGCCAGGCGGCTGCCGCGAGCGTGACGCAGCAGACGCATGCCGAGATGGTGACGACGAGAGAGACGCGCCACGAAGAGATCATCGTGCTGTTCATGATCGCACCTAATACCTGATCACAAAACCGGCCGTGAGCGCAAAACCTGACAGATCGATTGGCTGGAAGCGAGCGAAGTCGGGGCTCAGGTCCTTATGCGCCCATTCATACCGTCCTTCAATGGTCACCGCGAAGCGGGGATTGAGCGAGACATCGGTTCCGACAAAGCCGTGCAGCGTGGGCGCCCAGCCGTCGGAGTTGAACGTGTCTGGAAACACCTTGAACGTCGCGAAGTCGATGAAGTCGCCGGCCTGCCGGAAGCGGTACCACATGATGCCACCCCCGCCGCCGACGAAGGGAGCGTACCGCGACGGAATCCAGGCGAAGTGTCCAATCGATCGGCCGGGCTTCGCCAGGTACGCCTTGATGCTTCCCGTCACCGGCAGCCGCTGGAACTCGGTGGATTGCTGAATCGGCTGACGGTTGTTGTCCACGAAGTCGCGAAACTCCGACGGCGTCGTGGACTGCGAGAAGCTGAAACCGAACCGCGCGTCGAGCCGGGCCGTCAGGGCGACATCCACGTCGGTGGCAAACATCAGCGAGCTGAAATCGTGCGTGGACAGCGTGAGCTGGCTGGTGGTGAAGCTGAAGAGATCGCTGCCCGCCGTGGCGTGGTTGAACCCGCCGCGAATCGACACGTCGCCCCGGGGCGCGCGAAACAGAAATCCGTCGCCGCTTTCCTGCGCCCTGGCGGGCCTGGCATCCGACAGACACGCCACAACGGCGAGGCCGAGACCGACAAGACGAACCGGGCTCATAGGCGGCCTCCGAGGGGCGCTGGCAAGGCCTATTGTAGAATACGCGGGGAGAAAAACCGAGATGCTGAACAGGTTGCTCACGGGACTGGCGGTGGTCGCGATGGCGGCATCGATACAGGCAGCTGGACAGGCTCCACCGAAAGGGACGCCGGCCGCGACGACGCCTGCGAAGCCGTACGTCGTGCCGAAGACACCGTGGGGCGATCCCGACATCCAGGGCAACTACACGAACAAGTACCGAGCAAGGCACGCCGTTCGAGCGTCCGGCCGAACTCGAAGGCAAGACGCTCGCCGACATCCAGGCGAAAGAACTGGCCGAGATCATCCAGAAGCGCCAGCAGCGCGCGATCGAGAACGCGCCGTTCCTCTCCGGCGATCCGACGGGCACGATTGCCGGCCCGATGGAGTTCCGGGACATCTACGAGGTGGCCAAGGCCAGCCGGCCGTGGTTCGTCACGGATCCGCCGGACGGGAAAATCCCGCCGATGACACCTGAAGCGCGGCAGCGCATCGCCGCGCGCCGCCCGACCGGCAGCAGCTTCAGCAACGGCGTCTACGACAGCTACGAGAGCCTCAGCCTCTACGACCGCTGCATCACGCGCGGCTACCCCAGCTCGATGCTGCCGGCGATCTACGGCGACTCGTATCAGATCATCCAGGGCCAGGGCTTCGTCGCGATCCGGATCGAGATGATTCACGAGACGCGCATCATCCCGCTCGGCGGCCAGCCGCACGCGAGCAAAGGCATCGGGCTCGACATGGGCGATGCCCGCGGCCACTGGGAAGGCAACACGCTCGTCGTCGAAACGACGAACTTCCGCGATCGCACCATCTATCGCAACGGCAACCCCTCGACGTTCAAGCTCATCGAGCATTTCACGCCGACGTCGAAGACGTCGCTCGAGTGGACGGTGACCGTGGACGACGCGGCGACGTGGACGAAGCCATGGAGCTTCTCGATGCCGCTGACCGTGAACGACGAGGAACCGGTCTACGAGTACGCGTGCCACGAAGGCAACTACGCGATCAAGAACATCCTGTCCGGATCGCGCCTGGCCGACGCCGCAGCTGATAAGACCCGGAACTAACGACTGACGCCACGTAGCGGCCGGCTTCAGCCGGCCGCTCGACCGTCCGCCTGAAGGCGGACGCTACGAATCCCCGATGTGGTGCGGTGCACTACGCCGGCCGCGCCACCTTCCGGTCCAGCCAGTCGCGAAGAACGCCGAACACCTCGTGGTTGTTCTTCTCCATCAGCATGAGGTTGCCGTTGCCGGCGATGCCGTAGTCGCGCAGCCTCAGGAGATCGACGGAACACCCCACCTGCTTCAGGAACGCGACGTTCGCCACCGGCGATCCGCCGGCGCCGAACTCGCTTGTAATCCACGCCATGGGAATCTGCTGGAGATTCTTCCACCTGCGCGCCGGCTCCGCCTGGAGCTTGTAGGGCGAGGCAATCGGCCGTGGAGAATCCGGGGGCGGCGTTCGATCCACGAGTGAAAACTGCGCGATGTCCGATACGGGCGGATCGTAGGTCATGGGGCTCGCCGTCAGGCCCCAGCGAAGCTGACGCTCGAAGGGATTGCCGTTGATCTCCATGCAGAGGATGCCCTTGACGAGCTGCGGACGCCGGTCGGCGACGCCCCAGCCGAAGAACCCGCCGAAGGCGTGCCCGTGAATGATGCACGGGCCGATGCGATCGACGAGTTCGACGCCGCCGGCCCACGCGAGATCGCTGTGAAAGGCTTCGTCGGCCGTGTTGCCGGACTCGCACGCCATGAACTGGCCGATGAACGGATCGTTCATGCCGCCGGGTCCGGGCCACTGGCCCGTCTTGAAGACGTTGGTGGCGTCGACCAGCGCTTCGAGCGGCGGAACGTTCGGCAGATGGCTCGGGCCGAGCGCGTCGGGGTGATACGGCGAACGGCCGTAACTCGGACGATCGAGCCAGTAGACGCTGTAGCCGGCCTGCACGAAGTAGTGGACCCAGCCGGGACGCCGGCCGAGGCCCATCATGTGTGTGCCCTGGGCGCCGCCGCCGTGGATCAGGATCACCGGGTACGGATAGCGCTTCTCGGCCGGGATCATGTACTGCACGAACATCTGTCCCTGCGCGATCGTGCCGTACGGCATCCGCTTGCGCCCGACGCCCACCCAGAAGCCGCCCTGATCGGCAAGCCTGAGCGCCGTTGACTCCGAATTGCGATTCAGATCGACGCCGCGGGTCACCGGAGCCGGAGCGCCGGGCGCGCCGCCTTCCGCGCCGGCCATCCATGTGAGGATCGGCCGCAGCGCGTCCCGATTGTTCTTTTCCATCATCACCATCGGCCCGTTGCCGCGGATGCCGCGGTCGGCGAGGCGAATATGCTCGACGGTGCAGCCGGCGCCGAGCAGGGCCGCCGCGATGCCAGGATCGGTGGCCGTGGCGGGAGAGGCCTCCGCCGTGACGATCGCGATGGGCACGCGAGCGAGCCCGGCGAGTTGCTGCGGCGTCAGGCTTTGCAGCGACTGCGGCTCCTGCTCGACGGCGACAATCCCTTTCACGAGCGCAGGACGCTCCAGCGCCGTCACCCAGGCAAACACGGATCCGTCGCCGTGCGTGACGAGTACGGCCGGACCGATTTCGTCGAGCAGCATGGCGCCACGGGTGCGCCACACGTTCTGCGTGATCGCGTTGTTGCCCATCGGCTGTCCGAGCGACGCCACCACCTGGGCGATCGCGGGATCGGCGGCATCGCCGGCGCCGGGCCACTGCGTATGTCCTTGTCCAGCGGCGCCGATCCGGCGCGCGACCGATTCGAACGTCGGCGCCTGCGCATCGAACAGCCCGTTGACGAACGGGTGATTGGGGTTACGCCCCTGCCCCGGCCGATCGACCAGGTACACGCGATACCCCTGCTCGAGGAACTGAGACGCCCAGCCGCGGCGGCCGTCAGGTGTGCTGAGCCAGTCGGTTCCCTGCCCATAGCCCCCGTGGATGAGGACGACGGCATACGGATGGCGCACGCTCGTCGGTATCCAGTGCTCGACGTACATCTGCATTCCGTTGATGACGCTCCCGCGCGCCAGCGTCGCGCGTTCCACGCCAAACCAGAAGTAGCTCCAGTCCGCGATATCCAGGACCGGCCCGGGCGCTTCCGAAACGGCCCTCGCCTGAGCTTCGCGGCCAGCGAGAGCCGGCGCCCTGGCCAGGAGCGTTCCCGCCGCGACCGTCCCGCCGACCAGGCGAGCCGAATTCACGCCGTGTGTATGACATGCCGGGATCTTACCCCCGCCGTTCCGGTGCGCCGGTTTTCACTTTTGGAGACAATTGAGGTCCGCGGCCGCATCTTATTGGGTGTAGACTCGCACCGCGCTTGTGCGCTCTAAAGCGTAAGACGAATGGGGAGGAGTCACTCATGAAGCGGACCATCGGAGTCATCGCCGTCCTGGCGGTTTGGCTGCTGTCGGCTGTGTCGGCAAACCAGGATTTGTTGACGCTGCAAAAAGACGACAACCAGTGGGCCATCCCGGCCAAGAACTACTCGGCGACGCGCTATAGCACGCTCAAGCAAATCACGGCGCAAAACGTCGGCAAGCTGCGGCAGGTCTGGTCGTTCTCGACCGGCGCGCTGCGCGGGCACGAAGGGCAGCCGCTCGTCGTCGGCACGACGATGTACGTGCACAGCGCGTATCCGAATCATGTCTACGCCATCGACATGACGAAAGAGGGCTGGCCGATCAAGTGGAAGTACACGCCGGTCCAGAACGATCGAGCCGTTGCCGTCGCGTGCTGCGACCTCGTCCACAAGGGCGTCAACTACGCGCAGGGCAAGATCTACATGACCACGCTCGACGGTCAGGTGATCGCGCTCGACGCCAACACCGGCAAGGAAGTCTGGAAGGTCCGCAACGCCGACCCGACGCGCGGCGAAACCCAGACCATGGCCGGCCTGATCATCAAGGACAAGTACATCGTCGGCGTCTCCGGCGGTGAGTTCGGTATCCGCGGCTGGGTGGCGGCGTACACCCTCGCGGACGGCAAGCAGATGTGGAAGGCGTACAGCATGGGCCCGGACTCGGACGTGAAGCTGGCGCCCGACTTCAACGAGGCCAACCCGCACTACGGTCGATTCGATCAGGGCACGAAGACGTGGCCGGGTGAGCGGTGGAAGAACGGCGGCGGCAGCACGTGGGGCTGGTATGCGTACGACCCCGACCTGAACCTGCTGTACTACTCCACCGGCAACCCGGGCACCTGGAATCCGTCGGTGCGCCAGGGCGACGACAAGTGGTCGATGACCATCTTCGCGAGGAATCCCGATACGGGGATGGCGAAGTGGGGCTATCAGATGACCCCGTGGGATGCCTGGGACTACGACGGCATCAACGAGCATCTGCTGCTCGACCTGAACATCGGCGGCAAGCCGACGAAGACGCTCGCGCATTTCGATCGCAACGGCTTCGCCTACCTGCTCGACCGCACCAACGGCACGCTCATTTCCGCGGAGAAGTTCGCGCCGAACACGAACTGGGCCGACCACATCGATCTCAAGACCGGCCGCCCCGTGGAAAACCCCGCCAAGCGCACGAAGCAGGGCGTCGAGATCAAGGACATCTGCCCGGCCGCGATGGGCGGCAAGAACCAGCAGCCGGCGTCGTTCTCGCCGAGCACCAACTTCATCTACGCGGGCATCAACAACCTCTGCATGAACTACGAGGGCGTCGAAGTGCAGTACATCGCCGGCGCGCCGTACGTGGGCGCGAACGTGCGGATCTTCGCGGGGCCCGGCGGGAATCAGGGCGAGTTCATCGCGTGGAATCCGGTGACGGCCAAGCGGGTGTGGGGGATCAAGGAACCGTTCCCGGTCTGGACGGGCGCGCTGACCACGGCGGGCGACCTCGCGTTCTACGGCACGATGGACGGGTGGTTCAAGGCGGTGAACGCTCACACAGGCGCGCCGCTCTGGAAATCCAAACTGCCGTCCGGATCGATCGCGAACCCGATCACGTTCATCGGCCCGGATAAGAAGCAGTACATCGCGATTTACTCGGGCATCGGCGGCTGGTTCGGTCTGCCGATTGCGGGCAACCTCTCGCGCGAGGATCCGTTGGCCGCGCTCGGCGCCGTCGGCGCCGCATACGGATCGGGCCTCGACAAGGTCACGTCCGTCGGTGGCACGCTGCACGTCTACGCGCTGGAATAGAGAACTAGAATAGGACACATGACCCCAACCGTCAGGGTGTGGGCCACGGCATTTGCCGTGGCCTACGCCGCGTCTCTCGCCACCGTCTCCACCCAGTCGCCGCCGCCACCGCAGGCCAAGTCGCTTCGCGTTTGCGGCGACCCCGACAATTTGCCGTACTCGAACGACAGGCTGCAGGGGTTCGAAAACAAGATCGCGGCCATCATCGCCGCCGATCTCGGCGTGGAGCCCAGTTATACGTGGTGGCCTCACCAGCGCGGCCTCGTCAAGAACACGCTGGAGGCGGGCACCTGCGACGTCATCTTCGGCATCCCGCACGATCTCGAGACGGTCCTTGCCACGAAGCCGTACTACCGTTCGTCCTACGTCATCGCGCATCGTAAAGGCAGCCACGCGGTGACGTCGCTCGACGCGCCCGAGCTCAAGACGCTGCGCATCGGCGTCTATGCCAACACGCCGGTCGAAGAAAGCCTGGCGCGGCGCGGACTTCTCGATCACCTGACTGCCTATTCCCTGTTCTTCGATCCGAACGGCGATCGCGACAGGCCCGCAAAACTGCTGGATGATTTGCTCGCCAACAAGGTGGACGTGGCCATTCCGTGGGGCCCTCTGGCCGGGTATTACGCGAAGAAGCTCAATGCCCCGATCGAAATGCAGGCGTTGCCCGATGAGACGGGCGTGCCCCTTTCGTTCAGCATGGCCATGGGCGTGAAAAAGGGCAATCGCGACCTGAAGACCCGGCTGGAAGCGGCGATCGATCATCGGCAGAGTGAGATTCGGTCGGTGCTCGAGGAATACGGCGTGCCGCTCGCGGCCGCGCCGCTTACGGCGGCCATCGCCGCTCCTCGCCAGGAGCCGACGGCCACGCCCGCACCGGCTCCAGCGCCGGCGACCACCCAATCGGACCCGTCGGCCTCGCCGCCCCTGTTCAAGAAGATGAACCTGTTCACGGACAACGCCGAGGGTATTGCGGCCGGCAAGAAGCTCTACATCCAGGTCGGCTGCCAGGGCTGCCACGGCGGCGGCGGCGGCGGCGGCATGGCCGCGTCGTTGATCGACGACAACTGGAAGTTCGGCAGCGACGACGAAACACTGTTCAAGCTGATCAAAGGCCAGATACCCGAGCAGACGATGCCGACCGTGTACAACACGCTCCCGGACGAGCAGGTCTGGCAGATTCTGGCGTTCATCCGCACGCTCTATATCGGCGATCCGGCGAAGAAGAACTGGTAGACGCTGGAGGGACAACTTGCCAGGGCGGCGCGACTTCCTCAAGTCGGGCGCGGCGGGGTTCGCCGCATCGATGATGCCGCCCGCTGATCCCTTAGCGGCGGCCCAGGCGGGCCGCGGCATCACGACCGGCGGCAACAGCCGTATCCTGCTCAAGGGCGGCATCGTCCTCACCCTGGACCGCGCCATTGGCGACTTCGAAACCGCCGACGTGCTGATCGAAGGCGCGAAGATCGCGGCCGTCGGACGCAACCTCAAGGCCGAGGCGCAGACCATCGACGCCTCGAACATGATCGTCATGCCCGGGTTCGTCGACACGCACCATCATCAGTACCAGACGATCCTGCGGAGCATTCTGCCGGACGGCCTCCTCAACGGACCGAAGAGCTACACTCGGACATCCAGGGGATCTACACGCCAGTGTACCGTCCCGAAGACGCGCGCATCTCGGAACTCGTCGCGTCGCTCTGCCAAATCAACGCGGGCGTGACCACGGGCGTGGACACGTCACAGGTGTCGCACACGCCGGAACACACGGACGCGTGCATCGACGGGCTGCGCGAGGCGGGACGGCGGACGCTGTTCGCGTACTCGAACGGCGTCGGGCCGGGCGTGCAGTACCCGCAGGACATCCGCCGGCTGCGCACGCAGTACTTCGCGTCGGCGGATCAGTTGCTGACGCTGGCCATGGGCGGAGGCCTCGACATGAGCACGTGGGCGCTCGCCAGGGAGGTCGCCGCCCCGATCGTCAACCACGTCGTCGGGAACTCCGCCGGCCTCGAGGCGATGGGCAAGGCCGGTCTGATGAAGGCCGACAACGAGTACATCCACTGCACCCAGCTCAGCGAGGCCGCCTGGAAATTCATCGCCGATACCGGTGGGCACGTGTCGATCGCGACGGCCATCGAGATGCAGATGCGGCACGGGATGCCGCCGATTCAGCAGGCGCTCGATCACGGCATCACGCCGAGCCTGAGCGTGGACGTCGAGACGAACATGGCCGCCGACATGTTCACGGTGATGCGCGCCACCTTCACGCTGCAGCGGGCGCTGCTCAACGAGCGAGTGCTGGCCGGCGAACGGAACCTCCCGGGGCTCCTGACAAGCCGCCAGGTCCTCGAGATGGCGACGATCCAGGGCGCCCGTGACAGCCATCTCGATCGCAAGATCGGCACGCTGACGCCGGGCAAGGACGCCGACATCGTCATGCTGCGGACGGACACCATCAACGTGATGCCGGTGAACAACGCCGCCGGCGCCGTCGTGACGCTCATGGACACGAGCAACGTGGACACCGTCTTCATCGCCGGGAAGCTGATGAAGCGGAACGGCCAGCTCGTCGGCGTCGACCTCGCAAAGATCCGCCGGGAGGCCGAGGCCGCCCGTGCCGCCGTGCTGACACGGGCAGGGGTCAAGCCGAACCGCCTGGGCGTCGCGTGAAACGGAAAACGTAGAACGTAGAAACGAACAGAGAACGCCAGTGGTCTTGCCGTTTTACGTTCCTCGCAGTTCTTACGTTTCCCGTTTCAGTGAGTTGAGCGCGTCCCGCGGCTCGCGCTGACGTTCTTGCCCAGCCAGTTGTAGAGGACGTCGGCGATCTCCAGGTTCTTCTTGTCGAGCATCATCATGTGGGTCACGCCGAGGATCCCCATGTCGTCCAGCTTCACGTACTCCGCTTTCGCGGTTCCCTGCTTCTCCGCGCGCCTGGCGTTGATCGCGTTCACGGTGTCCTGACACACCATGCTCGTCGCCGTGTAATCGCCCTTCACCGCGAGATACGGGATGCTGTCGAAGTCGGCGGCCTGAAGACCGCTGTTGGGCAGCGAGCACGACCCTTCGAGCGTCACAAGCCCCTTGAGCAGGCCCAGGTGCCCGCGCTCCTTGAGAATCCGGGCCATGTGGTGACCCATGATGCCCGACTGCGAGTGCGTCACGACGATCGCGCCGCCGAGTCGCTCGACCAGCGTCGCGAGATTCTGCGGCGTCCACGTGTTGGCGGGCGCGATTTCCTTCGGATCGCAGGTATTGCAGATCGAGCCGGGGAGCGTTACTTCCGCGTTCGGCACGAGCTGCTTGTAGTACTCGAGCGCGTAGGTTTCCGGCGAACCGCTCGGGGCAGGGCCGAGTGCGCCCGCACGCGACACGATCGTCGAATCCACCGTGTCGATCGGAAACAGCGGCGCGACGTGCTGATACTGATCCGGATGCGGGTTCGGATCCGCGGGATCGCCGTGAGGAATCAGCTTGCCCGTGAGAATCGTCGAATTCGCCGGCACGAGGTGGCCGAACCAGGCCGTCCACGCCCCATCGTCCGTAATCCGGCCGAAGCCGGGAATCATGTCGGCGCCGCCCTTGATGTCGCCGGCCACCATCTTCGCTTCGCCCTCGTGGATGACTGATTCGTCGAATCCCGACCGGCCGCGGCCCGCCTGATCGACGACGTAGCTGGGAACACCCTTGCGGACGAAGTAGGGGTACCAGCCTTCACGGCCATCCGGCGTGGACTCGAGGCACGCGGCGGTGTGGCTCGAGCCGTGAACCATGATCACCGGCCAGCCTCCGGGATATTTCTTCGCGGGAATCTGGAACTGGACGTACATCTGACCGATGGTGATCTGGTGCGGCGCGAGCGGCTGGTTCGGCGGAGCGGGGGCCGCCTGGTACGTGACCTTCTGCACGCCGCCGACGAAGAAGCTGCCCTGATCCTCGATGGTCAGCGGCGCGGTCAGGAAGCGCTTCGGCTTCTGCGCCGACTGGCCGGAAATGGTGACCGCCATCGCGACGAGCAAGATCGCCGAAGCAAAGACTTTCATCGGACCTCCAATTTCAACAACCAAGACCGTGACTCAGGGGTTCTTACAAACGAAATTCCCGGGATCGCCAGTGTCGCCCGATCCTTTGTACTGGCTGAGGCGGGGATACGCGCACACGAGCCGCTTGCGGTCGGGCTTGCCGTTCCCCGACTCCGCCACGATGATCTGATCCGGCGCCTTTCCTGTCGTCTTCCACTGCTTCAGCGCGCCGACGACATCGAAGTCTACCGTCGGCGCCGTCGGGTAGCTCTCGCCCAGGCAGTGATCCATTCCCGGAATCATGAAGAGGCGCACGGAATCGCGAGCGGTTGTGGCGCCGACTTTCTTCACCACGCTCTGGTAGTAATCAACGTTACTGCCCGGCCCCAGCGTGTGGTCGTTCCAGCCCCCGATGATCATCAGCTTGCCGCCACGGGCAATAAACCTGGTGAGATCCGGGTTGTTGGCGTTGATGACGAGGTGCTCCGGCGCGTCGGCCTTATCGACATCGCTGTCGAAGTTGACGGGGTGAGTCTTGTAGTCCCAGTTCTCGTCGAAGACCAGCTGGCGATAGAAGCCTGGCGCGAACGGATAGGGAGTGGGTCCGGCCATCGCTTCCCAGCCGAGTTCGCCGCCCGGCGGCATCGATCCGTAGATCTTCTGGCCGGTCCGCGCGTGGACGGGCGCCTTGTAGATGGTCCGCACCGCTTCGACCTGCGGCGCCGTCAGGCACGTGGGCGCGTCGCCGTTCCTGCAGAGCAGCGTGCCGGGATCGAAGCGGCACCGTTCGGGATCTTCGATCACACCGTCCTTGACACCGTCCTTCGCGTCGCACGCGTCAAGGGCGCCCTGGTGGATCACGGGATACTTGGTCGGTGGAATGTAGCTGGCTTCGCTCTTGTGCGTCGCCTGATACACCCACATGTGCGCGATGCCGTGATGGGTCGAGTCAGTACACGATCCCCTGCGCCGCGGCGGCGTCGAGATCGGCCGGCCAGCTCTGGACCTCCATCAACGCGTCCCGGCTGCCGCCGCCCCCGCACTCGTTCATCACCGTGAACGCCGGCCCGCTGCCGTAATACGCGGCGACGATGGGCTTCGCCTGTTCGACCATGAGGTGATACGGCACGTCGTTCATGTCGGACAGCTTCCAGGGGCCGCCGCCATCGTGTCCCCGGTTCGTGTTGGCCGTGGCCGAACCGCCCTTGAGCAGCCGCGCCATTTCCGTGTAACCGATCGTTCCGCCGGCGAAGCCGCTCGCGGCCGGCTGCAGGTGGCCGTTCCACTGCTGCGCGGGCATCCAGACTTCGATCTTCACGTCCGTGTCACCCGCGCGTTTGATCGAGCCGCTGACGCGGCAGAACGCCGGCAGATCCTTGAACGCCTGATCGGCGCCGTCGCCGCCGCGCCTCGGAGCCGGAGACGTGAACGCGCCCGCCGCGACCAGCTGCGCGGACGTGATGGTCGTATTCGCCAGCGACACGACGCAGCGACGCCAGGCTCTCGCAGGATGCGGCAGCCTCCGCCGGCGCGCGATCAGAGCACCAGCTGACGATGACGATTGCCGCGGCCACGAGCGCCAGGTTTTTCAAGAGGCAGCCCCTCCCGCCCAACGTGTTCAATGCGTCATCCCGTACATGATGTAGTTGACGCCGAGCTTGTACGCTTCGTTGGTGTCGTCAACCGGCCGAAGTCCCCGGCCAGACCACTCCCAGAACTGCGACACGTCGGTGTTGTAGTTGATGATGATCTGGAGCCGTTTGGCGCGGTCGTTGTCTTCGTACACGCCGCGAAAGATCGGCTGGCCGGCATTGTACGCCTGAGGAATCACGTCGAGACGATTGATCTCGAAGAACGAGTGAAAGATGGGATCGTGCGGCGACATGTCGAAGAAGCGCACGTCCGGCAGCGCGCGCTTGATGTTCTGCTCGAACGTATCCCAGCCGCCCCCGCCCATCCCGGCAAACCCGCCGCTGAAGCCGGCCACCTTGAAGTCGTCGACGATGAGGAATCCGCCCTTCTGCAGGTAAGCCCGCAGGCTCGTGGCTTCCGAGTCGGTCATCTCCCACCAGCCGACTTCGATGATGTACGCGACCGGGTACTTGAACAGCTCGGGATCGTCCAGCCTGAGGCTGTTGATCTCCTCGGTGCGCGGGGCCAGATCGCTGATCTCGTTGAGAATCCGCATCAGGTTCTGCTCGGCGATCGGGTAGCCATGCGACCACGCGGGCAGGCCCTGGTACCAATAGCCGCCGGGCGCCGTCCTGTAGTTGACGCGGACGAACGTGAACTGGCCGTTGTACGGGACGTTGCTGATCTCCAGCTCGCGCTCTCGAAACCGCCGGAACCCCCGCTGCGCCGCCGCGGTGGCGGACAGGCCGACAATCGCCGCGACGGCGACGATGGCAATACGAAGACGGCGGGTCCGGCGCGCGGGGTCCATGGCGAAACCGAAGGATAGCATCCGGGGAAGCCGACCCGGCGTACAATACCCGCGTGTCAGAACGCCCCTTGCGCGTGGTCGCCGACCGGCGCCGCCTGGCCCGCGGCGGCCGCCGTCCGGGCGACCGTACCGGCTTCACGCCCATGATCGTGGTCATCGACGAGGACACGAGGCGGCGCGAAATTTCCGAAGCCATCCTCGCGAAGCTGCGGTTCGCTGTCGCGCCGTTCGCCTCCGCGGAACAGGCGATCTCAGCCATGCGCGGCCTGCTCCCCGAAGCGGTTGTCGCCCGCGAGGACGCCGCCTCGGCGATTCGCGAGCATCTGTCGAGCGATCGCAGCGGCCGCACGATACCGCTGCTCGCGGTGACCGACGATCTGGCCTCTCCGGAGGCACTGGTCGAAGCCCTGCGCAAGCTCCTTCGCGGAACCTCCTAACTCATCCCGCCGGCCGCTGCCCCCTGTTGAGGGAACCTATACGTTCAGGCTGCGTTCTTCAGCAGCCTGCTGCTAGGCGCCGAGTTGCTCCACGAGCTGGCGGAGGAACAGTCCCGTGTCGGTCACGATGCCCACGGTCTGTGAGGATCCCCGATCGCCGAGCTTGGTGACCACGGCGGGGTTGATGTCGATGCAGACGACCCGGACGGCGGATGGGAGCATGTTGCCGACGCCGATGCCGTGCAGCATGCTGGCGAGCATCAGGACGAGAGTGACCCCCTTCAGGCTGGCTGCGTAGCGGTCCTGGGCCTCCACCAGATCCATGATCGTCTCGGGCAGCGGACCATCGTCGCGGATGCTGCCGGCCAGGACGTACTCGATGTGGTGTCGGTGGCACTCGTACATGATGCCGGACTTCACGATGTCCTGTTCCACGGCCTGGCTGAAACCACCGGCCCGGCGCACGGCGTTGATGGCTCGCATGTGGTGGTGGTGTCCGCCTTCGACAGAGCGGCCGGTCTCGAGATTGACCCCGAGGGACGTGCCGAACATCGCGAATTCGATGTCGTGCACGGCCAGCGCGTTGCCGGACAGGAGAACCTGCACGTAGCCGCTGCGAATCAGGCTCGCGAGATATGGCGCGCCGCCGGTGTGGACGACCACCGGCCCGGCCACGATCGCGATCTTCCCGCCCTCGGCGCGGACGCCCTGCATCATCTCGGCCACGCGTGCGACGGCGGCCTCGACGCGACGCTCCGAGGAGACCTCGTTCGTCATGAACGCGAAGCCATGGCGGTCGCGATCCTGGAAGGTGGGAACGACCCTGATGCCCTCGACGCCGCACACGACGGCGTCGCCTTTTCTGATGTCGCGCAACTTGCGGCACGATGCCCGCTCGCCATCGACCACGATGGCGGCGTCCATCCGCTGATCCGCAACCGCCAGCCACTGCCCCGACCGGCGCACGTGTGTCTCGTGATTGGTCGTCGAGTAGAAGTCCACCGGCGCGCAGCCATCCTGGTCGGCGGCGCGCGTCATCACGTCCTGACCGCTCACGATCAGGCAGCCGAGCGGCACCAGATTTTCGACGACCTTGCGGAGGACCTCGTCGGTCGGCGCCGTCACGCGCATCGACAACAGCGAGGGCTCGGCGTTGGTGCGGCCAATGGTGAACCGCAGAACCTCGAAACTCGCGTCGTGCCGGATGACCGTGTCGAAAATTCCGTTGAGAATGCCGGAGTCGATCAGATGTCCTGACGCTTCAACAACTTCAGATGCCACGCGTGCTCCCTGTCACCATTGTACCGTCGCCCGTGTACTGGACCATGACGAGCGTCAGGTCGTCGTTTTGCGTGGCCTCGCCGGCGAACGCCTTGACGTCTTCGAGCAGACCATCGAGAACGCCCTCAGGCGTCTTTCCCCGGTGGCGTTCGATCGACGCGAGCAGCCGCGCGTCGCCATATTCCTCGCCCTTGACGTCGAATGCCTCCGTCACGCCGTCGCTGAAGGCGACGATGAAATCGCCGTGGCCGAGCGTCACCGTCTCTTCTTCGAACTCGGCGTGCTCGAACAGTCCCAGGAGCAACCCGCCGGTTTCGAGACGGCGCGAGCCGGCTGGACGACACCAGGACCGGCGCGTTGTGGCCCGCGTTCGTATAGGTGAACGTGCCGTCCGGAGCGAGGATGCCGTAGAACGCCGTGAGAAATCGGTTTTCGACGGTCCGTCTGAAGACCCCGCGGTTCAGCCGCGTGACGACGGCCGATGGCCGCAACTGATACATGGATTCGGCGCTGAACATGCCGAGGACGGCAGCCGCCAGCAGCGCGGCCGGCGACCCCTTGCCCGCAACGTCGCCGACGATGAAACCGAACTGTCCCGCCGGCAAGTCGACGTAGTCGAAGAAGTCGCCTCCGACAGCCAGGCACGGAGCCGACGAACCAAATGCCGCGCAGAACGCCTTGTCGACCCGTGCGGGCGGCAGCAGCGCGCGTTGAATCTCCGCCGCGACCTTGAGCTCCTGCTCGAACTTGGCCTTGTCGAGGGCCTGGCGGTACAGGCGGGCATTCTCGATGGCGAGGGCGGCCTCGGCCGACAGCGTTTCCAGCGCCGACCGCGACACGGCCGAGCCCAGGGCCGCGCGCTCGCGGCTGTCGAGATACAGGACGCCAATCCGCTCGTCCCCCGGCTTGTCGTCGGCGCGCTCGACGTAGCGCACCAGCCTGAGCGGCATGCACAGCACGTGGCGAATGCCGAGCGCGACGGTGCCGCTGTGCAGCGGCGCGAGCTCGTCGTCCAGCAGATCCTCGACGACGAGGTACTCGCCGGTGGCGAAGACCTGTTCGGGAATCTTGCGGCTGGTGGCAAACGTGCGGCCCGACAGGGTGACCTTTCCCCGGGCGCGCGCCAGCGTGAACTCGAGGTGGCCGGCACGAGACGCCAGCATGATGAAGCCGCGCTCGGCGCCGGTGACTTCGATGGCCGAGTCGAGCACGAGCGCCAGCACTTCGTCGAGGACGCGGCCCGATCCGAGCGCGCGAAGACCCTCGAGCAGCGCCGCCATCTGCCGGAGCTCCACGGCGGCGGATGCGGCGCTCTTCTCCGCCGACGGCGCGTCCTCGCCCACCGCGAACACCACCTGGACGTCGTTCGAATTGCCAAGGCGGATGCGGTCGCCGTGCACGAGCCTGCGCCGCTCGATGCGCTCGTCGTTGACGAACGTGCCGAAGTTCGACTGGCGATCGTAGAGCACGCGCTCGCCCTGCTCGAGCAGGATTTCGGCGTGGACGCGGGAGATATCGCCGCCCGTCAGGCGCAGATCGGTCTCGCTCCGCCTCCCGATCGTGAACGACGGCTTGCCGAGCGGCAGGATCCGCCGGCCGAGGGCGTCAGTGACGATGAGACGAGGTGCGTCGGCGGTCAATGTATTGGAACCGGTTGTCGTCGCGGGTGGCGCGCGAACGAGGCGGCATTATAAGCTGGCGGGGCAGATGGGCGCAGCGGACAGCTGGCGGGATGGGCAGGACCGGCCGTTTGAGATATGGCATACTCCTTCGCCGTTTCCGGCGCGCTGACCAACGCAGTGATGTCAAAGATTGCATGGTCTCGTTTCTGCACTCCCGATCCCTGCGTTACCGATCTCCCGTCTCCTCCCTGCCTGCCCACTGATGCCCCGATTCAAGCTCACCGTCGAGTACGCCGGCACGAAATACAGCGGCTGGCAGATCCAGAAGAACGCGAGGACCGTGCAGGGCGAGATCGATCGCGCCGTGCGGACGATCACTTCGCGCGTGGATTTCGAGCTGTACGGATCGGGGAGGACCGATGCCGGCGTTCACGCGCTCGCGCAGGTCGCCCATCTCGATGTCGCGACAAGCCTGCCGCCCGACACGCTGGTGGAGCGCCTGAACGGCGAACTGCCGGCGGACATCAACGTCCTCGACGCCGTCGTGGTGCCGCACCGCTTCCACGCGAGACATGACGCGGTCGCGCGCCGGTACCTCTACCAGATTTCGCGGCGCCGGACCGCCTTCGCCAAAGCGTATGTCTGGTGGGTCAAGGACGCCATGCAGGTCGATCGCATGCGCCGCGCGGCTGACGCCTTCGTCGGCTTCAAGGATTTCGGCGCGTTCGCGGAAACGGACGGCCGAGGGGATGGGGAACGCTCGACGGATGTCCGCCTGGATCGGCTCGACATCGGCGAAGCGGATGGCCTGGTGCTGGTCGCCGTCGAGGGGAGCCATTTCCTGTGGAAGATGGTCCGGCGTATCGTCGGCGTCCTCGTCGAGATCGGCCGCGGGCGCCTCGAACCGGATGCAGCCGCACGCCTGATGACGGATTCGACCGACGTGCCCGCGCGGCTGACGGCTCCTGCCTCGGGGCTGTTCCTCGAGCGCGTCTACTACAAGGATGATCCCCGCATCACCACGCTCAAGCCGGCCACGCCGCTGCGGCGCTCGGAGTAACCCGCCGGGCCCGACCTACCTGATTTCTCCTCCACCCGTCACTCGTCGTCCCAGTTCGGTCCCCAGCGCGAGACGCACGACGCGCGCGTAGCTGGCCGCGCCGTCCTCGACACGATTCGCCTTCAGATAGTGATCGTAGACGCGCCACCCTGCCGCGGAGACCGTCGGGTTGACGTTGCGCGTGAGGCGATCCGCCAACGCGCGCAGATCCTCACGCGGACCGGCCGCGAGGCGCGCGGCCACCTCCTGCCGATCGCGTCTCGACAGGCTGCCGGTCAGTTCGGCGTAGAGCGACAACCACCCGCTGTACTGCGCCGATACCGGCCCCCGTACGCACGTGAGCCAGCCAATGAAGTTGGCTTCGCCTTCATCGGCAAAGCCGGCGAGGTGGCTCCACTCGTGGGCGATGACGAACGGGCGCTCGAACGGCAGCAGATCGCTCGCGACGAGCGTTTCGAGAAAAAACGGATCGGTCATCCCCGCGACGGCGGCCGAGCGGAAATACCAGTCGAGCAGCGTTCGCCGGGGACGACCCGGAACGGTGGTGCCGGACGCGCCGGCATCGCGCTCGGCCGTGGCAAACGCGGCCTCGAGGCGCACGCTCTCGTCTCCCCACCCCGCCGCGTGCGCATCGTCGTGAAGCGCGTTGGCTCGAAGGACGGCCGCAGCCGCAAGCGACCGCGCCGCGTCCGGCGTCACCGCCGCGGCGTCGAAGGCCAGCTTGTCCTCGAGCGGCAGCCGGCGATAGTTGAGGCCCCAGAGCGCGAGAAACGCGAGGTACAGTGCAGCGGCCGGCAAAACCGCGCACGCGATGACGCGCTGCACGCGCCGTTTCTCGCCACGCCGGAAGAGACGCCGAACGGCGAGCGCGAGGAACACGAACCACACCGCAGCGCCGGCTATTAATAGATCGATCAACGCGAACGGCGCCTGGTTCGAGATCGGCGTCAGGATGCGCTGGAAAACCGGGTAGGCCCCGGTCGAGTACATGCGCTCGACCAGCGCCGGCGGGATCGGCGCGAGCGCCGCCACGCAGGCGGCCAGGAGCAGGCCGATCGTCGCGACTGTCGAAAACCTCACTGGCAGAAGCGGAGTAGCCCACTCATGTGATAGTTCCCGTGAAAATCAGTTATATAAATGACTTGCGTTGATCAAATATAACACCAATAGTATCAACAAGTTATAAGACATTCTCAGAGCATCGCCAGGCGGACCGGCCGGGGAGAACAACGTGCTTGTTGCCGGGGCGGCCGGCGTGCTAGTATCCAGGCACTGTCTTTCAACGAACCTTATGTCATATAAAGTCGTTTGGGCGTGAGCCACGCGGGGCATAGACCGCGAGTAAGTAGAGTGTTAGTTTCATCGGCAAACGTCCGATACGGGTATTGAGGATCACATGCGCGGAAAGGTCCGTCTCGTCGCCGTCGTTGTCGCTCTGGCTACCGTAGCTGGAGGCGTGCCCGTTGCTGCTGGCCAGCAACCGAGCGCACCCGCCGTTCAGGGAGCGCGGGCGGGCCTGTCCGCCGCGATCCAGGGGACAGCCGTCAACTGGACGAACGCGGCGCTGGCGAGCGCGCCGGTGCGGCTTCGCGACGCGCGGCTTGGACGCGCGGTCCAGAACGCCGTGACGGACAGGTTCGGGGCATTCGAGTTTCGCGGTCTGGAGCCGGGCAGCTACGTCGTCGAGCTCATGGGCTCGGGCAGCGACGTGCTGGCGGCCACGCCAATCATCAATTTGAATTCGGGCGAGTCGGTGGCCGCGCTCGTCAAGCTCCCGTTCAAGAATCCGCCCCTCGCCGGCGCGTTTGGCAAGTCGCTGCCGGCAGCCCTTGCCATCACTTCGGCCGCCGTCGCCGCGGGCGTGCTCGCGACGAGCGTCACGGGCGCTCCCGCAACGGACCGGGCGCTGCCGGGACAGCGATAAAGAGGCCGGCTTGAGTTCGACGGACCCGCGACCCATCACGCCGCCAACCGGCGCCCGCGGCGGGAGTGTTTCTCCTCCGCAGACATTTTCGCCGGATACCGACGTCCATCTGCTCGATCGGATTGCGGTGCTCTATCGCTACCGCCGCGTCGCGATCGCCGTCTTCGTGCTGACGACGGCGGCGATGATGATCCAGGGGTATTCGAGCCTCCAGTATTTCCGCGCGCAGGGGCGTCTGCTCATCGAGAACGAGCGCTCGACCCAGATTCCCGGCATCGGGGCTCCCGAGGAGTTCTACGAAGATCCGGAGCCGTACTACCAGACGCAGTACAAGATTCTCAAGGGCCGCGACCTGACGAAACGCGTCGTCGCCAAGCTCTCGCTCGGGGACGTGCCGGAGTTCAACGGCACGATGACTCCGCCGGCGACTCCCGTGTCGCTGATGCTCGACCTCCGGCAGCGTTTCCTCGCACTGCTGTGGCGCCAGGAGGCCGCCCCGGCCGTGTCCGAGGCGCCGAAGCCGAGCGCGACACCGGACGAATCGACGCTGGTCACCGCCTTCATCGGACGCGTCAACGTCGACCCCGTGCGAGGCAGCCGGCTGGTGGACGTCTCGTTCGACTCGATGGATCCGAAGTTCGCCGCGAAGGCCGCCAACACACTGATAGAGGAGTACGTCAACCAGAACCTGCAGGTGAAGCTGCAAACCAGCGAGAACATGCTCACCTGGCTCGAGAAGGAACTGGCCAACCAGCAGGGCAAAGTCGAGCAGAGCGAGCGGGCGCTCGCCGAGTACCGCGACAAGCAGAACGCCCTGTCGCTCGACGACAAGCAGAATATCGTGTTGTCGCGTCTCAACCAGCTGAACGACGCTGTGACCAGGGCGAAGATGACGCGGGTGCAGAAGGAGACGCAGTACAGCCAGGTCAAGACGCTCCTGCCGTCCGTCGGGCTGGACACGCTGCCCGTCGACTCGGTTCCCCTCGTCGCCCAGAACGCGCAGATCCAGAGCCTCAAGGGAAAGCTCATCGACCTCCAGCATCAGAAGGTGCAGCTGTCGGAGCGCTACGGCGAGAAGCACCCAGCCCTCCAGAACGTGGTCGCGCAGATCCAGGATACGCAGCGTCAGCTCAACCTCGAGGTCACCAAGGCGCTGCAGTCCGTGAAGAACGACTACGATACGGCCGTCCTCGAAGAACGCACGCTGTCCCAGAACCTCGAAGCGGCGAAGGCCGACGTTCAGGATTTGAGTCGCAAGAGCGTGGGCTACAACGTCATGGAGCGCGAAGCGAAGAGCAACCGGCAGGTCTACGAGTCGCTGCTGCAGCGTGAAAAGGAGCTTCGCGTTTCGAGCAACAGCCGCTCGAACAACGTCCGCCTCGTGGATCGCGCTGAAGTGCCGAAGGTCCCGCTCACGCCCACGGGCCGCCGCACCTGGCTGATGTCGTTCGCGATCGGACTGATCGTGGCCGTCGGCGTGGCCTTCGGCCTCGACTACATGAACGACACGATCAAGACGCCGGAAGACGTGACGCGCCGGCTCAAGCTGCCGTTCCTCGGCCTCGTCCCGTCCGTCCGCGGCGACAAGCATCCGGTGCTTGCTTCCTCGCACGTTCCGCACGACTTCGGCGAGGCGTTCCGGTCGCTGCGGACGTCGCTCATGTCACGATTTCCCGCCGACGGCACGAAGACGCTCCTCATCACGAGCGCGCAACCGCTCGAAGGCAAGACGACGACCGCGTGCAATATCGCGATGGCGCTGGCTTACGGCGGCGCGCGGGTCCTGCTCATCGACGGGGATATGCGCAGGCCCGGGCTTCACCGTCCGCTGCAGTTGACCAACGAGCGCGGTCTCTCGCAGGTCCTGATTGGGCAGGCTCGCGTCCGCGACGTCATTCAGCGGACCGTCGATCCGAACCTGCTCGCCATCACGGCGGGCCGCACGCCGCCGAACCCGTCCGAATTGCTGGCGTCCGAGCGCATGAAGACGCTGCTCAGCAACCTCTCGCACGGCCCCTTCGACTGGATCGTGATCGACACGCCGCCGGTGCTGGCCGTGACCGATGCGGTGATCCTGGCGCCGCTCGTGTCCGGCGTCACGTTCGTGGTCGGCGCGGAAATGACGCGGCGTCGCCTTGCGGAGCGCGCGCTCGACACCATCATGTCGGCGCACCCGCGGTTCGCCGCCGTCGTGCTCAACAAGGTCGACTTCGCGCGGAACAAGTACTACTATTCGCGCTACTACGGCCACCAGTACAAGAACTACTACGCCGAAGCTGCGGTCTGACCGTTCCATCGGCTCCGGCGCCGTCGCCCTCTCCCTCAGCGCCATCCTCGGCATCACGCTGTTCGCCTTCGGCGGCGGCTACGACTGGATGGCCTACGTGCTCGCCGCCGCCGCGATCATCCTGACCCTGGTCGTCGGCCCCGCAGTCGCGAGCCCGGGGAACCGTCTCCTTGATCGTTCTGCTTCTGTCGTCCGTAGTCATCGTCGCCGCGTCGCTGGTGCCCCTGCCGCCTGACGTGCGGCTCGTGCTTTCTCCCGCGACGCGCATCGTCGATCTGGCCCTCCGGCTTGGCGACGCGCCTTCGGCCGTGACACGCCCGCTCTCGATCGATCCGGCGGCCACCAGGGTGGCCCTTGCGCTTGCGGTCGCCATGGTCCTGATCTTCTGGTGCGCGCGCGCGGGGTTCGCACGCGGCGGCGTCCGGCGGTGCACGCGCAGCATTGCGGGGCTCGGACTCGCGCTGGCCGCGATCGGCATGGCCCAACACGCGACGGCGCCGCGACTGCTGTACTGGATGTTTCCCACACGGTCGGCGACGCCGTTCGGACCTTTCATGAACCACAGCGATTTCGCGACGTGGCTCGTGATGGCCCTTCCGCTCACCGCCGGATACCTGATCGCGCGTCTGCACTCGCGGCGGCGAAACGACGGCGTGCCTGTGGGCGTCGCGGACGCCTTCGACAACACGGCGATGTGGTTGACCACCGCAGTCGGCCTCATGGCGGCAGCCCTCGTCGTGGGGCTGTCGCGATCGGGACTCATCGCGGCCGTTGCGGGGCTGGGCTCGCTGTGGGTGCTATCGAGCGCGAGGATGAGCGGGCGCGCCCGGGGCTGGCTGCTGGCTGGTTTTATCGCCACGGCTGCGATCGGCGCGGCCTACGCGAACACGAACGCGATCACCGCGAGGGTCAGCGAAACGATCAACCTGGGTCTCGGCGGCCGGCAAGCCATCTGGCGTGAAACGTGGCCGATGATCAAGGACTTCTGGCTGACGGGCGTCGGGCCTGGCGCGTACGAGCGCGCGATGATCGTCTATCAGCAATCGCCGCGCGTCGTGTATTTCAATCACGCGCACAACGATTACATTCAGATTGCCGCGGAGGGCGGCGTCCTGCTGGCGGTACCGGTGCTCATGATCGCCATCGCGGGCGCATGGCGGATTCGGCGGAGCCTGGCTGGAGATCGTACGGCGATCTACTGGGTGCGCGCGGGAGCCGTCAGCGGCCTCGTCGCCGTCGCAGTGCAGAGCCTTTGGGAAACCGGCTTGCGCGTGCCGGCGAACGGGCTCCTGTTCGCCGTGCTCGCGGCGATCGCGATGCACGATACCGATGAGTAGTGCGGACCTCTCAGGTCCGCCAGGTCAGGCAGGCCTGAAGGCCTGCACTACGTCTGGTCAGCGCTCTGTCTCAGCGCTCGAACCACCGCGGCGCGCCGCGGACGATACGATGCAGGTAAGCCAGCGGCAGCAGGATCGGCGGGCACCGGGCGTATTTCGTGCGCATGTAAGCGATGGGCGGGCACACGTGCTCGCGGATCAGGGCCAACTTGCTTCGCCAGCTCGTCAGCGCCGCCAGGTCGGCGCGTGCGACGTCCACCGTTCTCAGCCCGCTCGCCAAGGAACGAGCGCGGCCGGCTCGTCGCGCGCCGCGCCAAGCGCCTGTCGAACGTCCTCCGGAATCGCCGTCCAGAAGCACTCGTGCGCCAGCGCCAGACCGCGCGCGCAGATGCTCTGCACGCGCGACGACGCGGCAGTCACGACGACCTGAGCCCAGTCCGCCGCGGACAGCGCCGACGCGATGAGATGGATATCCCACAGCCATAGCAGGTTCACGCGGTCCTGATGATGCGCCACGCGGTGAACGCAGGCCAGCAGCAGCGTGTCGGGCGGCGACAGCGTCCGGACCAGCGGCCCCAGCGCGGGCACGCTCACCGACCGGGGCCACACATCGTCGAACGCCAGGACATCGGCGAACGCCTGCGGATTGACGACTCGCCAGTGCAGATCGACGTGGCTCGTGCCAGCCGGCGTTGTCTTCGCGTAGTGCCGCTGCCCGGTCCACAACTCGGCGTTGGCTTCCTGGGCTCGCTCGAAGCCCACGCGACGCCAACACGGCCTCGGCGCGGTCGAGATCGGATCGCCGGACATACAGGTCGATATCATTGCGGGGCCGGAGATAGGGTCGCGAATAGTGCGTATAAGCCAGGGCGGCACCCTTCAGAACCAGGAGATCGAGTCCGCTGCGCTGGGCGGCTTCGAGAAGGAGGGAGAGCGTCGCGAAAGGCGGACATTTCGCGTGCCACGGCCTGACGGACGCAGTCTTCCAATTATTGGCGGCTGATTGGGCTCAGCTGGTTGCCATCTGGTGCGCGAAGCAGGAGATCCGCGAGGAGCACGTCGACGCGATGGCCGCGCGCGACCTCCATGATGGCGTCCACGCCACCAGGAATCGTCAGCGACGCATCGCTCGACAGGCCACTCGCCAGGACCCGGCACAGCCACACCTCACTCGTCTCGATGGCCGTTTCCTCGTGATGATGCGTATTCCATCCGCGGGATCGACGACTCTTCGCGCAGGATTTTCGCGTGCCAGATGAACAGGATGCAGTTGAATATCGCGAGCAACAGCGTCGTATCGAGAAACGTCCAGGTGCGGGACAGCACGAAAGGACCGTCGGGGTCGACAGGGAGGACAAACAGCAGACTGAGGGAGATAAAGACGGTGACCCCGACGAGAATCGGCACGAAACGTCTCCGTTCCGCGCAGGCGATGACCAGCAACGGCATGGCCGCGAACAAGTGGTTCTGGTGGACCTGAGCGCCGAGCACCGCAAACGCATGCACTGAAAATGCCCCGACCGCGGCAACATGCCAGAGCTCACGCGCGCGCCGCCCCATCCAGGCGCCCCAGAGGATTCCGGCAGCCGCCATCACCGTACCGATGACGCGCAGATACGGCAGCCCATGTGCGGCCGCGCTCACGAACGGCACGCGCGCAACGGGACCCGTGAACACCGACCACGCGCTCAACCCGCGCTGCCAGCCGTACGCGGTCCACAGGAAGTGTCCGGCAATCCACCAGAAGTTATAGCCCTCCATGGTGATCTCGACTTCGGCGGCCTGCGACCTGAGTGCGTACACCATGTTCCACCAGGCGCCGGCAACGACGACGGGCCCGACGACGAGAACCGAGACGGCCGCTGCGCCAACCGCCGCGCGGACGAGACGCCGTGACCGCTGTGCCGGGTCGCCGGCATTCCAGAGCCCGATGAGCACGGCGGGCACGACGAAAAGGCCCTGCGGTTTGGTCAGCGCTGACGCCGTGATGAGGCCGCCCGCGACGACGGGCCAGCCGCTGGTCGCGGCGACGAGCGAGCCGGCCGCCGGCAGCACAAACAGAGCATCGAGATATCCACCAACGCTGGCACTGAGCCACGCGGCCGGGTTCAGCCAGTAAGCCATCACCGCCCAGCGCGCCGCGGGGGGGCCGGCGGTTCGCCGCAGCGCCGCGAACAGGAGCGCGGTGAATGCGGCCTCGAACACCACGGGCTCGGCCTTGATCAGGGCTGTGAAGAGGACGGAATCCCGGAAACGGCCGTCCGTCAACCATGCCAAAGAGCCAGCCGACGGGCGCGAGCTCGTTCAGCACCAGCGGCGGATAGTCGACGATAGCCTCGTAGGCTTCGTATCTGAGCACGTGGTCCTGCAGGCGATCGCCCGCCCTCGCCCCGGTGCCGTAAAGGCGGCTCGTCCCGGCGACGGCCGCGTTGTAGCTCCACGTCTTCCAGATCGGCAGGTCGGCCGATCCGGGAAGCGGCAACGCCGCGACTCGCAGAACAGTTCCCGCGGCAATCGCCAGTGCCACGAGCCACTGTCCTCGTGGAGCGCGATCGACGTTTGCTTGTTTCACGTTCAGGGGCTGAACGATGGCCTGTCAGGCTGCTGAAGTAACCCAGCCTGAACGTTGAACCCAAACCGACAGCCTGGTCGGGCGACCATGTATGTAACTCGGACCGCGTCACTTGAATCACGCGCGGGTCCCGATGTCCAGGTCTGCGGCGATGGCGAGACGCACCTCGGCGAGAGACTCCAGCCGCAAGGGCACGCGCAGGCGCGCGACCGGGACGGACTGCGCAAGCATCGCGAGCGCCGCCATCTCGCGCCGTGCGGACGCGCGATCGAGCGGATCGAGGCGAAACGCAATCTTCAGCAACTCGATGTAGGCCTGCCGCGTGGAAAGGAGGTCGATCCGAGCCGGGCCTCGGCGCCGTTCGATCAAGTAGATTCGGCGTACGGCGACCGGGCGGCGGCGGAAGGCAATCGGCGAGACGCGGGCGCCGACGCGAAGCTTGGACGTGTATTCCGCGACAGGCGAGAGGCCGGGCGTCGGTCCAAGCAGTCGATCGGCCGTATCCTTCCACAATCGAAGCGACGGATAGCTCGGCACCGCGCGCGGCTACGCGACGCTTCCACTGCAGCATGAGACAGTCGTCGGTCACGACCGCGTGGCCGTCCAGGGCGAAGCTTGCCGCGAGCGTGGACTTCCCCCGGCTCGCCGGGCCGGCGAACGCGATGCCCTGTCCATCGACGACAACCGCCGACGCATGCAGCCCGATGAGCGAGTGTTCGGACGCGAGGGCCGGCATCACCTGGTCGAGCAGCAGGTGGCGGATCGTGTCGGGCCTGGTGGCCGCCAGCGCGCGCCAGCGGACCGATCGGCCACCCTCACTGACGATGAACTCGGCAAAGCGTCTGAATCGAAGCACATGTTCGCCGCGGCCTTTCGCGATCGACGCCCATCGCGTCCCGTCCGGAAGCGTCCATTCGTGGCACCGCGTACGGCGGGTCTGGCGCGTGCGAACCGGCGCACGCCGAATCACGACGTCTGGCTCGACGCCGGCCGGCGACCTGTGTCAGCTCGGGAAGCGGAAGGTCGCATTCGATGATCAGCGATGCCCAGCGATAGCGTCGTGGTTCAGACACAGTAACGGGTGACCACTTCAGCCACAAACACGTGGGCCGCGGCCTCGGTGTCGAACAGGTCGCGATGACGCTCGTACACTTCGCGCTCGATGGCCTGAAGCGATCGGCCATCGCACAACTCCAGCACCGTGCGCCGTGCCTGGCCACGATCCGGTCAGACGGGGCGCAAACGACGGGTTCGGTGCGCTCGAGATCCTCGCGGAGGATGAACATCCCGTCGAGCGTCGAGTGAGAAAACCGCCGGCCGCCTGGCGTCGTGACCGTCCACTTGACCAGAAGATCACTCGCTCGGATGCGCATGGACACGTGGACGGTGTCACCGGCCTGCAGCATTACCGGCGTCTGAATCGGGAAGATCACGTTGCGTCGATCAATCCGATCGGAGGCTCCCGGCGCATTCGTCATGGTCACGCGGTCGGTCAAGTCGGCCACGAACCAGCCGCCGATGCCGTCGAGCAGGCCGGCGCGGGCCGCCGTGAGGCGTAGTGCTGAAGTCAAAGGGCGCGTCGGTGACCGTCGAAAGGTCGATGCGCACGCCGGCGACCGATGGCCCCAGCAGGTGTTCCTCCTCAAGGCGAATCCGATGGCCGCTGTTGACCGCAATCCGGCTCGCGGGGGTGAAATCGAAACCCGCGGGCCGATTGGCCCAGAAGGCCGTCGCGGAGCGGAGCGCAGGTGATTCAACCAGGGCGACGCACAGTGTCACGCCCTGGGGAATGATTCGGGCACCCGGTTTGAGCAGCCGGGCGCGAACATCGGCGACGATTTCGACGAGGCCGGCTTCGAATCCGAACTGTCCGATTTGATCGGTGACGAGGACATCGGCGCGCTCCGGCAGTTGGGCCACCGACGAATGCGCGTGCACGAACCTGATGCGATCCTCGAGGCCGTTCGCGGATGCGACGGCGCGAGCCAACCCCACGATTGCGCTCCGCCTCGATGCTGTAGACGCGCGCGGCTCCCGCGCGGCAGGCGAGGAGGCCGAGGATGCCCGTGCCCGACGCCAGGTCAATCACCACGTCGCCGGGCCGGACGACGGCATCGATCGCGCGAGCCAGGGCGTCAAGACGCGGTCGATCGGCGACGAACCGGCGGTGCGCGTCGAGCTCAATCGACACGTCGGGGCTACAGACAGCTCTTTTTACTGAAAAATGCCGGTCCCACCGTCGCTGATGGAGCCGGTGGTGCCTTGCGTCAGCTTCGCGACATTGCCGTATTCGGTCACCACCGGCGTCGCATACTTCTTCTTCGGGGCACGAGCCGTCAGGCGATCATCCGTACGCGGCTCCTGGCGTTTCTCTTCCACTGAACCCTTCCCTTTCTGCGTCCATCATGACCGTACGAGCACGCCGGCCGAACAACGTCCGCCACACACACTCGCCTGCAAACAGCGTCCACAACCGGTATGCGAGTACTTTATAGCGATCCTGCCTGGCGGCGAACAATCGCGCCAGTTCCGCGGTAAAGCGCCTCGACGGCCTCGCCGTCGAGGACGCCGGCCTCGACCAGTTCCATCCGGCGGAAGGCGCCCTGATCGTGCATCCGGCGAATCTCCGCGAACAACACAGCGCTGGGATCCGCCTTTGACCGCCGCATGCGGACATCGTCCGGCAGCATGCCGGCCATCGCGTCCCGCAGCACGCGTTTGGTCGTCCGTCCCGACCAGCGCTGCTCTTCCGGGATCGCCATCGCGAACTCAGCGAGTCGTCGATCGAGAAGCGGCGCCGACAGTTCGTTGCCGTACAGGCTCGCCTGGCGGGCGATCTCGTCACAACAGTAGATACCGTCTGGGTGCATGGCCGCCGCGTAGACTGCGCCCCCGGCAAGTGTGGGGAAAATCGAGTCGGGCGGTCGGATCCTGATACGCTCGACGAGCGACACCTCCGCCGCATAGGTGCGATTGAAACCAGCCGGCACGAGGTCTCTTCGCGGCAGCACGCGCTTGACCAGCCTGCGAACGGAAGAGGGCGTAATCGCCCACACGCACGACCTGGCCAAGACGCCGACGCC
Source organism: uncultured Acidobacteriota bacterium (assembly GCA_963729215.1). Lineage (GTDB taxonomy): Bacteria > Acidobacteriota > Vicinamibacteria > Vicinamibacterales > CAVVIG01 > CAVQJU01. Next base: position 29,622 of record CAVSND010000008.1, read on the forward strand.
ATGAAACGCATCAGGGTGATGGCCATCGGCCCACAACTGGCGCAGGCCCTCCGCGAAACGGCCGGTCCTGAAGAAGTCGGCCGAATGCAGGTAGGCACCGGTAAACCATTCATCGCCGCCGACGCCCGTCAGGACAACCGGGCAGCCATCGCTCGTCATGCGCGCGGCCAGGGTGTCGTCGCTGCGTCCGAGGGTGCCGGGGATCGTGTCCTCGAGTCGACGCGCGTTCTCCAGATGGTGCTCGAGGCTCGCGCCCTCGAAAGGAATGGGCACAAAAGGGACACGGCAGTGCTGCGCCACGCGCGCGGCGTCCTGTTCCTCATCGGATTCCGGAAAGTCCCGGAACGCATGGTTGTAGGCGCGGACTTCCACGATCCGATGGGCGGGATGCGACGCGCGACACCATCCCCACGATCGACGAGGAATCGAGGCCGCCGCTCAGGAGCACGGCGACGCGATCGAGACCGCGCAGACGGGCCGTCAGCGCCCGATCGTACAACTCCACGAAGTGCTCCGCGTACTGCGCGCTGTCCGCGTACCGCAGTTCGCGACGCGGGTCGATGTCCCAATGACGGGCCAGATTGAGCCGGACGGTCGTCGCACACGTCGCGGTCGCCACATGCGCGGCCGGCACGCGGTGAATGCCGAGAAAGATCGTTTCTGTCGGATGCGAAACCTGGCCGCTCAACCGCTCGCCGAGAAACCCGAGGTTCGGTCCGGCATTCACTCCGCTCACGCGCAGCAATTGCCGCGGCTCCGTGGCAAACGCGACGCTCTGTCCGACCACTGCGTAGGACAGCGAGCGGATCCCGCGCGGATCGCGCGCCAGGATAAGGGAGCGTTCGCGCGCGTCCCACAGGGCAATCGCGAAGTCGCCGAGCAGCCGCGGAAGCATGTCGCGCCCCCACCGACGGTAAGCGGCCATGACGAACGCCGCGTCCGGCACGCCCTCGTCATCGCGGACGTCGAGATCGTTCGAGAGATCCGGCCGGTTGTCGAGCCGGCCGTCGAACACGAGCGCGGTCATGGCCAGCGGGTCAAACAGGGGCTGGTCGTCGACGGGTTGCGCCGGCCCCGTGCGCTGCCAACGGTACGCCAGTGCGACCGCGCCGTCGGCGCGCACGTCGCGGCGATCGCGGCCGCGATGCTCCACGCAGTCGATCATGCGCGCGACGGTGGCCACGTCGGGCGGACCGCCGTCGAACCGGACGATCCCCGCCAGCGCGCTCATGAAACGACGATCATCCGCGAGAGAGCAAACCCTTGTCGTCAAGGCGTTCGACGAACGCCAGCAGGTCGCGCTGAAGACGATCGGGCGGGGCTTCGTATTCGTCGATGAGCGTGTCGAGGACAGCCTTGAGTGGCTTTCGCTCCTCGAGGAGCCGCCAGATGCGGGTACCGACAGCATCCAGGCCGAAATAGATGCCAGTGTCGAGGTTCAGGACGACGGCCTCGCCGTCGAGCTCGCGGAAAATCACTTCGTCCGGGATGCGGAAGGCCGCGTCGAGGGCGGGCGCCGTCATGCGATCCTCACGGCAGAGGGATGGAGCGGTTCATGGAACCGCGACGGACCGCCGATGATCTCGACGCCGTCGTGCTCGAGCCAGGCATGCGCGGCCAGGCGTTTCTCCCCTTCTGTGGCGACGCCATAGCGCAGCGTGGTGTCGCATCCGGCCCGCCGCAGCATCGTTTCCGCGGTCAACGCTTCCGTGAGACACGTCCTGCCCCAGGGAGCGACCGACGCCGCCTGTCGCACGGCCCAGACGATGCGATCAATCGCGGCGGAATCCAGCGGGTGACCGCTTGCGGGCCCTGATGCCGTAGCGGCGAAGCCAGCCGCTCAACGTGCCGAAGCGGACGATGCGCAGGAGCGACGCGACACACGCGTGCAGGGCCAGGGCCCTCAAAAGCAGCCGGCGATCGGCGGCCGTGCGGCTGAGAAATCGGCCGGCGAGCGTTACGGATTTCGATATCGATACCGACATCGACACTATCCAAGGATCGACCGGAACAGAATCTTCCGGGCGGGAGGGTGACGGAGCAGCGCGCGAATCAGGTGGCGGTGGTGGTTGAACTGCGCCGTCTTTCGGACGATGGGCATGATGCCGTCGGTGCGAGCCAGCTCGAAGAAACTGTCGATCTCGCGGTCGCTCAGCCGGGTGACGAGGTCGCGCAGCGAACGCTGTTCCGTGAATTCCTCGCCGAGCTGTTCGCGCCAGGCGCGCTCGTAGGACGCGAGCGCCTCGGCGTCGAGACGATCCGTCTCCAGCGCGGAGACCGCAACCTGCGACGCCAGCTTCGCGCTCAGGATACTGTAGTGAATCCCGCCGCCCGTCGTCGGCTTCACGAGCCCGGCGGCGTCGCCCACAACCAGCGTCCGATCGGCGTAGGTCCGATCGATGGCGCCGAGCGGCAGAAGCTTCTGCCGGGGAGGTTCGCCCATATCGGTGATGCCCCACCGCCCTGCCACCCGCTTGAGCATCCGCGCGTATCCGCCGAGCGGATCGCGGGATGTCATGACTCCCACGCGGACATACGTGCCCGACTCGCGGACAATCGGCACAGCCCAGGCAAATCCGCCGGGCGCGATGTCGTGGCCGAAATGCAGCTCGACGTCGCCGGCATGCCGGGCCACCAGCTCGCGCTGAGCCGTGTGCAGATAGCTGCGAGGCAGGCCCAAACCGAAGCGCCGCTGAAACGCGTAGTTCGCGCCGCACGCCATGATCAGCAGCCGGGCGCTGATCCAGTTGTCGCCGACGAGGGCGCGCACGGACGAGGGCCCCGTCTCGACAAGCGATACCCTCGTGCCAACCCGCACTTCCGCACCGGCCGCCTGAGCCCGCCGGGCCAGCAACTGGTCGAACGCGACACGGTCGATGACCGCGGCCATCGGTGCGGGTGTGGAGTACCGGATGCGCAGGCCGGATGGTGAGACGAACTGCGCGGTCGTCAACACGTTCAGCGTGGCGTCGGTCGGCAGTCCGAGCGCGGCGAAACTCTCGCAGGCGAGGATGCCGGTGCAATGGACGGGAGCGCCGATGCCCGCATGCTCCTCGCATACGAGCGTCGAGATGCCGCGACTCGCCAGCTGCTCTGCTGCGTACAGACCGGCTGGTCCGCCGCCGACAACGAGGACGTCGATGTCCAACGCCGACATTATAAGGGCTGCTTTACGATTCGCACCTTCAGGCTCAGACCTTGGGGCCCTGCGCTTCCCAGTTTCCCCGTCCCGTGATCCAGAACGACAGGACGATAAGCTTCAGATCGAGGCAGAGGCCAGCGCGCTTCAGGTACAGCCGGTCGAGCCGGAACTTGCTCGTCCGCGGAATGTCGCGCGGCGCGTAGACCTGCGTCAGCCCGGTCAGGCCGGGCCGGATCGAATGACGCTCCTGATAGCCGGCGATTTCCGACAACGGGGTGAGCTGACCGTCTCCGCGCACCTCGAACTCCCCGGGACGGAGCGGACGCGGCCCGACGAAGCTCATGTCGCCAATCAGAATGTTCACGAGCTGCGGCAGTTCGTCGAGCGCCGTCGCGCGCAGCAGGCGGCCGACGCGCGTCACCCTGGGATCGTTGACGGTGGCCTGCACCGGACCGGTCAGCGCCTCGGCGTCCGGACGCATCGATCGGAACTTCAACGCGCGGAAGACGCGCCCGTTCAGGCCGACGCGAGCCTGCGGAAAGAACACGGGGCCGCCGTCCTCGAGCTTGATGGCCAGCGGAATCACGCACCAGAACGGGACGGAGACCACCAGTCCGAATGCTGCCAGAGACGCGTCGAAGAGTCGTTTGATCATGCTCGTGTAGCGGCGGGGCCAAGACCCGCGAACAGATCGTAGTACGACTGGACCGCGACGCGCCGGTCGAACTGCCACGCCGCGCGTCGCGCGTTTTCACCCATCGCAAGCGCACCGGCCGGGTCGTCGCAGAGCGCCGCAATGGACGAAGCCAGCGCGTCGGGCTCGCCCGGCGGCGCGATGGTGCCGCAGTGGTGTTCGCGCGCGATCACGGCCGCCTCGCAGCTCGGATCGACCGCCGCGACGAAGGGCCGGCCCGATGCGAGGATGCCGTAGACCTTGCTCGGCACGATGTACCCTTCGAGCCCCTGCTTCAGGGAAACGAGAAACGCATCGGCCGTCGCGAACGAGTCGTCGAGCTGCTCCTTCGGCTGGTACGGAAAGAACCGGATGTTGGTGAGGCCGCGTCGAGCCGCCATCTCCTGCAGCGGCTGACGCCTGGTGCCGTCGCCGACGATGGCGACGACCAGCCGTTCCCTCGACGTGAGTCTTGCCGCAGCCTCGATGAGCAGATCGAGGTTCTGTGAGAGGCCGACGTTCCCGGAATGCATGAGGACGAATCGATCGCACAGCCCGTGCGCCCGGGCGAACGCGTTGTCCTTGGACTTGGGCGTGATGGCCTCGCAGTCGGCCCAGTTGTGAATGACGTGCACGCGGTTCGGGTCGGCGCCTTTCTCTTCGACCAGCCGTCGTTTCATGCGGTCGCCGAGCGCAACGACAGCGTCGGCTTCGCGAAGGAGATACCGGTTGACGCGGTCGAGCGTTCCGTTAATCGTCTCGTTGTGAAAATCGTCGAGCAGCACCGCGACATCCGGGAACACGTCCTCGCACAGGAACACGAAGCGGGCCCCGGCGCGGCGCGCGGCCTGCAGCGCGGCCAGTCCGAGAATGGGCGGATCGGTCAGCGACACCACGATGTCCTGCGGTCCAAGCCGCCAGCTGGCGGCATACGCCGACGCGAAATATGTCAGGTAATTGCTGGCGCGCCCGGCGAACCGGTGCCGGGGAAAGACCGTACCGTTGGCGCGGAGAATTCTCACGCCGCGCCGCTCTTCGGCGGTGACCGGCCAGAGGCTTCGCTGCTGTCGGGTGCGCCCGTGCAGGGCCCGCCCCGCCACCACTGAAACGCTGCAGCCGTGCCGCTCGACAAGGTCTTCCGCGAGCTCGGTCAGCAGCTGACCGGTCGCGGCCTGGTCGGGCCAGTACGAACGGTTGAAGAAGCAGATCTTCACGTGGTCAACGCGCCTCGCTGTGCCCGATACCACTCGATGGTGCGCTGCAAGCCCGACCGGAAATCCGTCGTGGCCGAAAACCCGAACGAGTTGCGCGCCCGTGTCACGTCGAGGCTCCGTCTCGGCTGTCCGTCTGGCTTGGTGCGATCGAAGGTGAGCCGCCCCTTGAAGCCCGTCAGCTCGGCGACGAGCTCCGCCAAATCGCGGATGCTGATCTCGAACCCCGCTCCGAGATTGACCGGTTCGGGCGATTCGTAATGCTGCGCCGCCAGGACAATGGCTTCCGCGCAGTCCTCGACGTAGAGAAACTCGCGGGTCGCATTGCCCGTCCCCCAGCAGACCACTTCGTCCGCCCGTGTCTCGATCGCTTCGACGCACTTGCGAACCAGCGCGGGAATCACATGCGACGAGGACGGATCGAAGTTGTCGTGCGGGCCGTACAGATTGACGGGCAGCAGGTGAATCGCCCCGAACCCGTACTCCTGCCGATAAGCCTGGCCCTGCACGAGCAGCATCTTCTTCGCGATCCCGTAGGGGGCGTTCGTCTCTTCCGGATATCCGTTCCACAAGTCGCGCTCCAGAAACGGCACCGGCGCCAGCTTCGGATACGCGCAGATCGTTCCGACGCCCACGAACTTCTCCACTCCTGCCAACCGGGCCTGCTCCATCGTGAGCGCGCCCATCATGACGTTCTGGTAGAAGAAGCGGCCCGGCGATTCGCGGTTGGCGCCAATGCCGCCCACCACCGCGGCCAGATGAACCACGACATTCGGCCGGACATCCCGGAACAACCGGACCACGTCGGCTTCGACCGTCAGATCGTGTTGTGCCTTTCTCACGACAACGACGTCGCGGCAGCCGTGGCGCGCGAGCGCGGCGACAACGTGCCGGCCGAGAAACCCGCTGCCGCCGGTCACGAGCACTCGTTTCGATGACAGTTCCATCAGTCCACCACCGGACGCTCGACCACGTGGCGTCCCATCACCAGCACATCCATGTGCGTACGCAGAAAACAATCGAGCGCTTCCTGGGGGCGCAACACAATCGGTTCGTTTTCGTTGAACGACGTGTTCAGAAGCATCGGCACGCCGCTGACACGCTCGAAGGCCTTGATCAGATTCCAGTACCGGAGGTTCGACTGGCGGCTGACGGTCTGCAGCCGGCCCGAGCCGTCCACGTGCGTCACGGCCGGCACAATCGCGCGTTTGTCGGGACGGATCGGATACACCTGCAGCATGAACGGGTCGGGAACGGCGCCGACGAAATAGTCGTCAATCGCTTCGACCGCAATCGACGGCGCGAACGGCCTGAACCGCTCCCGAAACTTGATGCGCGTGTTGATGATGTCGCGCATGTCGGCTCGCCGGGGATCGGCCAGGATGCTGCGATTGCCGAGCGCGCGCGCGCCCCATTCCATTCGTCCCTGAAACCATCCGACGACGCGGCCGGCGGCAATCTGGGACGCCGTCCAGGCATCGAGCGCATCCTCATCCTGCCACCGCCGCTCCGTGCAGCCGGCGGCGCGAATGGCGCTCGCCTGCTCCGACAACGCCTTCGTCAAGGCGGCATCGTCGAACTCGGGACCCCAGTACCCGTGCTCCATGACAAACGAGCGGGAAGCGGTGGACGACGCGTGCCACGCGTCGAAGGCCGCTCCGAGCGCGGTTCCGTTGTCGCCGGATGCCGGCTGGATGAAGACGTCGCGAAACGGCGTGTTCTCGCGAATTTTTCCGTTGGCCACGCTGTTCATGGCGCAGCCGCCCGCAAGGCAGAGGCGGGGATTTTTCGTGGATTCGTAGACGTGGCGCAGCACATGGACCTGCGCTCGCTCGAACGCCACCTGCAGCGAGGCGGCAATGGCCTCGTGTTTGGGCTCGAGGGGTTCGTCCCGGCGGCGCGCCGGCCCGAGAAGTGCCTCCAGCTTCGGGGTGAAGACGCGGCCGATCGCAGGTTCGCCGTCGGCCCAGGTCATCTGAACGCCGTCCGACCAGTGGCTGAAGTACGACAAATCGAGCTCGAACATGCCGCCATCGCGAAGGTTGACGAGCGATTCGATCTCGCGGACGTAGCGCGGTTCCCCGTACGGCGCGAGGCCCATCACCTTGAATTCGTCGCCGTAGTTGGGAAATCCCAGATGCTGCGTGACCGCGAGATACAGCAGTCCGAGCGAGTGCGGGAAGAAGACGCGCCGGTCGACATGAACAGCGGATCCCGCCAGGCGTCCCCACGACGTGCTGACGAAATCGCCGAACCCGTCAATCGAACACACCGCCGCGTCGTCGAACGGGCTGACGAGCGCCGCGCTGGCGATGTGAGCGGGATGATGTTCGACGTACCGCATGCGGGGCCGGACGCTGTACTCGTCGAGGCCGACCGACGCGGCAATCGTGGCCGGCAGCTTCCCGATGCTCGCGACGTTTCGCAGGCGGTCGCCGATCGTCCGCTTCGGACGATAGCGGAGCAGGAAGGCGGCCTTACGCCACAGATGGGCTCGCGGACTCCGGGACACGGCGAACAAATCGACGTCCCGTGCCTCCACCTTGCCGATGCGGAGACACTCGGCGATCGCGCGGTCCGGAAAGCCTGCGCAGTGCTTGATGCGGCGGAAGCGCTCCTCTTCGATCGCCGCGACGAGCTGACCGTCGCGGACGAGCACAGCGGAGACGTCGCCGTGGTAGGCGTTCAGTCCAAGAATGTGCATGAGGCTCTATGACGCCTGCGGGCGCCGCTCGATCGCCCGCGCAAAGCGCGCCTGGAAGCAGACATCGGTAAAGGTGGACAGAAAGCGCTCTCGTCCGGCCGCCCCAAAGCGGCGGCAGGCTGCCGGATCGTCGAAAAGCCGGACAACTGCCTCGGAAAGCTCGTCGAGGCTGGCGGGATCGACGACCAGTCCTGTTACCTCGTGCTGGATGATCTCGGCGGCCGCGCCGCGCGCACCAATGCAGGCTTTCCCGGCGCGCATGGCCTCGACAAACACGAGCCCGAAACCTTCGTCTCGACTTGGCAGCACCAGGAAACGGCAGTGTTCGTAGAGCGCGGCCAGTTCGGCATCGCTGACGCGGCCGACAAAGGTGACGGCGTCCGACAAGCCCATGGATCGGGCGCGCTCTTCCAGCCGCGGACGGTCGCTTCCATCGCCGGCCACGACCAACCGCGCGTCGGGCTTTCGCGCGAGCACCTCGGGCCAGAGTTCCAGCAACGCGTCGTGTCCCTTGTAGCGTTCGTCCGCCGACATGCGCGCCACAATCATCGCGGGCGATCCATCGGGGCGGGAGACGCCGTCGGGGACGGCCACCCGGTCGGGCAGGCCCGGATGGCATACCGCGACATCCCTTGAAGCAAAAGAAGGGTTGGCCTTCTTGAACCTCGCGACCGTGTGGTGAGAGATCGCGACGAGCGCTGTGCGATCGAGCGCCCATGCCTCCGCCGTGCGAAGCGGCACCCATGCCTCGATGCCGCAGAGCACGGTGGTGGCGCGACCGCCCCGCCACCCCAGCACCGCGGCGGCCGGCGCAAGGTGCAGATGGCTGCAGACGATCTCGGTCGCCGCCGAACATCGGAGCGCGATGGCGGACGCCATTGCCAGAAAACGGGCGCGCCCGCCTCCTGCGCCGTGCATCTCGCCGTACATCTCAATGTCCGCGGGGTCGCCCGCCTCGTGAAAGGCGTCGTGAAGGCTGAGCACCGCGGCGGGTCGGGGCAGCGCCCGGATGATCTGGCGGGACAGCGACGAGACGCCGTCGGCGCCCAGCAGGTTGGGCGTCAGCAACACGGATCGAAGCGCACCGGCCATCATGCCTGGTTCCGGCTGCCGTCGAGTGCGTGTTGGTACGCATCGCTCATGGCGCGTCCGATCGCGTTCCACCCGAGCGTCTCGCGAGCCCATGCTTTTCCCCGCGCGCCCATCGCGCAGCCTTCCGCAGGGTGCTCGAGGATTTGAAGAATCGCCCTGGCGATGGCCGACGGTTCGTGCTCGACCGAGCAGCCGAGTCCAAGCGATGCCACCTGCGCCCAGGGCGTTCGATCCGTGACGACCACCGGCAGCCCGGCGGCCAGCGCTTCGGCGACGCTCATCCCGAAGCTCTCCGAGTCGGAACACTGCACGAGCGTCCGGCTGGCGATGAACAACGCGCCGGCCGTCTCGGCATCAACCGCGCCGAGCCAGCGCGTGGCATCGGCGACAGGCGCGAACAGCGGTTCAACCCGCTGGCGGTAGCCGCCTTCGTCCGGACCGGCGATCACCAGCCGCGCGCGCGGGCGACGCTGACGCACGATCGCGAACGCCTGCGCCAGAAGGTCCAGACGCTTGATGGGATGCAGCCGTCCCAGGCACACGACCACTTCATCGTCTGGTTCGATCCGCGCGAGCCGCCGGAGTCGATCGAGCGCCTCGGGCGACACGGCAACGGGCGTGACCCCGTTGGCGATCGTCACGACGGGCGGACCGTAGGAGGCGATTTGCTGTTGTTCGCCGAGTGATGTCGCGTGCAGGAACGCCGCGCCGCGAACATTCGCGCGCTCCACGGCCCAGTACGCGGCCGCTTTGAGCGCACGATGACGCCGCATGGCCGCCGGCTGCAGCATGCCGCGCGGCGAGACGACGTACGGGCGCGATGCGGCGCGCGCCAGGCCGATGGCCGTCGAGCCAGTCATGTTCCAGAGACCGTGCACGTGAACGAGATCGGCTGCCGGCAGCGCCCGGTCGAGGGCGGCGCCAAGGCCGCTCGCACGCCAGTACCGCTGCGGCCATCCCAGAGGAAAGTAGCGAACGCGTATGCCTTCGTACTCGGTGCCATCCGGGACTGCCGGCAGTGGCTCCGGGCCATTCGCCGTCGTCGTGAACACCTCGACCTCAACACCCGCGTCGACCAGCGCACGGCAGAGTCCGAGTATGCTGCGCGGCGGTCCGCCGTAGCGGAACGCCGGCGCGAAGTACGGGGTGACGTGAAGGACGCGCAAAATTAGAGGTTAGAGATTAGGGGTTAGAGGTTAGAGGTTAGAGGTCGAGGTTAGAGGCTCGCGTAGAACAGCACCGCGCCGTTCCAGATGTTCACTTCGAATGCGGTTGAAACTGCAGGGGCGGCGCGTCGGCCAGTTGTTCCTCGGCATCGGCGAGCTGACTCGACATACACGGTCCGGAATTTCTCGAACCAGAGCCGATCGAGCACGAAGCTGAGACTCCCGACGTAGATCATGAGGGTGCCGCCCAGCCCGATCGTTTTCGCCCACGACCGTTCAAAGAGGTACAAGGTGAGCCAGCAGATCACCGTGCGTGACCGACACGGCGATGTCGCGATGCCGGAAGTACTTGAACATGCCGGCGTAACAGATCCCCATGAAGGTGGCCCAGATAAAGACGGGCACGAACATCAGGGGCACGCCGTAGTCGACGTAGGACTCGGCGGCGTAGCCGAAGGCAATGTCCGTGTCCTCGTTGGCGCCCGCCACCCATACGCCTGAATATTTCCGAACCAGCTCGCTGTCCGATCCGATCTCCGGCTTGTCGGGGAAAAACACGCGAGGCATGAACGTGAACTTCAGCGCATCGGCCATCAGCTTGCCATCGGTGTGGGGGATGACATCGGGCACCCGGGCCACCGCCAGCGCCGGATAGTAAATCGCCCACAGCCGATCGATGAAGACATCGATGTTGCCGTAGAACTGGCTGCTGTCCTGCGCGGCCCACTGCTTGGCCGCCGCCGTGATGCTGTCGAACCGCGCTCCGCGGTTCTGCGCAAACGCCTCGTCGGCGAGGAACCGCTCGCGGTAGTTCACGCGAATGCTGATCCACGTGACGCCCAGGATCGCCATGCCCGCGCAGAGCACGCCGAGGCTCACCCAGTGCCGGACATTGCGGCGGTCGAACCGCTCCAGGAACGCCAGCACGGCCATGATCAGGGGTTCGCGGAAACCGGCATGGAACCCGGTGAAGCCCAGACCGATTTCGAGCAGCGAGCACGCCGGCCATGACGGCCCAGCGGTTCTCCGCCACGAGCCGGCGCAGCACGAGATACAGCAAGCCCAGGCGGAGAAACGAGACGGCGATAATCGCCTGCGTGATCGTGGGAAAGCTCCAGGCGAACTCATGAACGAAGCCCGCCACGGCGGTCGCGACGACGTACGCCAGGACGAGGCTCTTGAACGTCAACGCGTAAGCCGGCCTCACGCCCTCCATGGCCGGAGTTGGCGGACCAGGTACTGGCCAAACAACAACCCGCACAGAATGGCGATCAGGCACCCCAGGCCGATCAGCACCATCGGCTGATAGTCGCTGCCGAGCGTCGCCTGCAGCGGCCGGCCGGTGATGGCCACGTAGTACAGGCCGATGCACACCGTCACCCACTGCAACGTGAACGCGAGCGCCAGCACGGGCGGGCCCTCTTCAGCCGGCAGCAGCGCCCAGCCGAGCGCGAGCACGAACGCGGTGAGGCCCAGCAGCCAGTCGCCTGAAATCAGCCAGACGCCGAGCCCGGCGACGACGACCATCTTTTTCATCGCGCCATCCTCACCTTTGCGGCATGCCTAATCATGACTGACCTTCTCGGCGATGACGACTTGCATCATGAACAGACGAGGCCGCATCCGCAGCCACGACATGGCGTTCACGCCTCCGTAAATCGAGAGCAGATTGCACAGGAGCCGGAAGACCGGTACGCGCGCAAACAGCAGCGGGCGCCAGAAATAGACCTCGACGGCCGCGGCTGGCACGACTTGCTCGTGTGCGATCAGGCGCCAGAGGCCGCGATCGAAAGCGTGAACGAACTCCCCGGGAAACCATTCGCGGACGTGGTTCGGATCCTCCGGGGCCTCGGTCAGTCTGATAGGGGTCGTCACGACGAGCCGGCCGCCCGGCTTGAGCACGCGCGCGATGTCGAGCAGCAGCGCGTCAGGCTCCGACGCATGTTCGATCACCTCCGTGCAGACGACGCGATCGAAGTGTGCGTCAGGAATAGCGGCGAGCGATCCGTGAATCGTGGCCTTGACACCGTTCGCCGCGAGCGCCGCGACCGCCAGCTCGGCGCCGAGGGCATTCGGATCGAAGCCATGGAGATCGTACGCGCGGCTGCCGACGCGGCGGTGCAGCATCCCCAGCAGCGCGCCGTCGCCGCAGCCGTAGTCGAGAACCCGATCGCCCTCACGGAGCGCCGCGCTGTCGATGACGCGGCGATAACGTTCGGCGGTGAACGCGTTGTGCGTGATCAGGCCCCGTCCAACCTCGCGCCAGTGGTATGCGCCGGACTCCGCGTACTTCCTGAACTTGGCATCGGCGAATGTCGTCCGTGCTCACGACTTCTAGCTCGCCTTCTCGAACATGGCCCACCAGCGGCGCTCGAACTCTCCCGGAGTGCAGTCGTTCGTCGGAGCGGCGGACGCCGTCAGGCTTCGGGCACTGGCCGCGGCTCGCTCCGCCGGGGTCCGCAAGGAAGTGGCGCAGGCCGTCCAGCAGGCCGTCGAGATCGGCCGATGCGCACACATAGCCGGTGTCTCCGATGGCTGACCAGTTCGGTGAGCCCGCCTCGCGCGAACGTCACGACCGGCAGCCCGACGCTGCGGGCCTCGAGAGCGACGTTGCCGAAGGTCTCCTCCTGAAGAATCGGCGCCGCGAGCACGTAGCTGGCTTTCATGATGTCCAGCACGTTCTCCCGCACGCCAACGAACTGCACGCGATCGGACGCACCCGCCGCCGCAATCCGCTCGCGAAGGCATGCCACGTAGTCCACGAGTTCCGGCGGCCACGAGGGCAGCATCCCGACGACCAGCGTCTGCACGTCGCGGCCTTCGGCGATGAGCGCGAGCGTCGCCTCGACGGTCAGATGCGTGCCCTTGAACGGCGCGATTTGCCCGACCGTGAGGATGGTCGGACGCGCCGAGGCCAGCCGCACGACTTCTTCGTCCGTGCGCGGCGAGACAGCGCGCCGGCTGATCGCGTTGCGAATCAACGTGATCTTGGCTTCAGGCACGCCGGTCTCCTGCAGACCGGACGTAGCTGAACCGCGAGTTCGGCACGAAGCGGGTCACGAAGGGCGGCAGAACGCGGCGCCAGAGGACATCGTGAATCCGGCCGCGGTCCGGTGCGTTGGCGATGCGAAACACGACGTCGACGCCCAGCAGCTTCAGCGCGGCCAATACGGGCGCGTTGCGCAGAACGGCCGCGTACTCGGGAACGAGCACGTGCGTCGGCCCGAAGCGCACGGCCACACGAGCCAGCCCGGCGCTGGTCCGGATGGTGTCCCAGAGCATCTGCAGCGACGTGCAGCAGCGTTCCTCGGGCGACTCGAAAAGGAATACCAGTAGAAGCCGGTCGACCAGGTGGCGCCGATTCGTTCGGCGAGCTCGACGATCCGATGATTCTCCCAGCTGTTGACGATGCAGTGGACCGAACCGCCGCGCTTCCGCACCACGCGCAGCACTTCGAACGTCATGCGCTCGAGCCCGGACACGACGACCATGCCGCCGCAGCAGGCGACCACGCGCGGCGCCGGCGAGTGGCGTCGCGTCAACGATTGGCACGCCGCCACGAGTCCCGTGGTCGCGGCGTCGAAATTGTTGCGGACAATGCGCTCGCGGCAGGCGGCGGCCATCGACGCGCGCGCGCCGCGATCGCGCACGCGGCGCAACGCAGCGCCCAGATCGGCGACGTCGCCCGTCCGGCACGTTTCACCGGTTTCGCCCGGCACGATCAGATCCGGGGCGCAGCCCACGCGGTCCGAAACCACCGCCGGCAGCCCCGTCCCCATCGCCTCGTTGACGACGAGCCCCCAGGATTCGTTCCGCTGGGCAGCACAAGGCAATCGGCGCCCGCGTACACCTGGCCCATCATGCTCTGGTTGACGAACCCGAGCCACGTGATGCGCACGCCCAGCCGGCTGGCTTCGAGCCGCATCTCGTCCTCGCGTTCGCCCCAGCCGGCCACCGCGAGGACGGCGTTCGGGCCGAGTGACGCCATGGCGCGAACCGCGTCGAGCGGCCGCTTGCGATCTTCGATTTTTCCGGCGAAGAGCACGATGAAATCATCGGCGCCGCCGCCGCAGGCGGCCCGTGCTTTCGCGCGGCCGGCTCCCGATAGATAGGGCTCCGCGCTGGCGGCAAACCACTCGTTGTCCACGGCATGCGGCGACGCGAAGATGCGCGTCGGCGCCACGCCGTGGCTTTCGAGGTACTGGCGCGACAGGCGCCCGACAGAGAGATAACCGGAATAGAGCGAGAGGCAGGCTCGCGTCTTCGCGTGCCAGGCCGCGCGTCGCCATCCGGCGGCGCCGGTCCCGTTGTGCGTATCGCCGCGGTACAAGATCGGGACGCCGCGGCGGCGCGAAGAAAACAAGGCACGCATGTACGTCACCGAGTGCCATCCCGGCACGAGCACGATGTCCGGCTGCGTGTCGGCGACGGCGGCGCCGATGGCGGGAACATCGAGCCCTCGAAATCGTCCGGTCGCGAAATCGTCTCCATCGCGCCCCTCGCGGACCAGACGCCAGGCATAGCCGTCGAGGAGCGGCGTATCCCATTCGAACGGCAGGTCAAAGCCCGCACCCTGCTGATCGGGCCTGGGCCGGGCCGCATACACGACCGTCAAATCGATCTCGGGACAGTTCGCGGCGATGTGGCGAAACCACGGCGCGTTGTACTGCACGGGGTGCGTCTGCACGACCGTCAGACGCACGCGGGCTGCACCCATGCTCATGCGAGAGACTCCTCGAACACCGTTGCCAGCGTCCGGCCAGGACACACGCCGACACCGCTTCGAGCACGTTCTCGTCGATCGCCGCCGAGCTCATAGCCGGGATGCGCCATCAAACGCCGACAACTCGTGGGCGATCGCCTCCACGCGGCCTGAGGCGGCTCGTCGCCGTAGGTCACGAGGCGGACGGTGGGCGGCGCGGCCCGCGCGCCGCAACAGGTCCGACGCCGTGCTCGCCTCGTGCATCACGGCAACGACCGGCCGTCGCGCCACGAGCGCCGGAAACACCTTGCTCGGCGTGTAGTGTCGCTCGCGGCTGCCCATCAGCAGCACGGCCGTCGAATCGCGCAGGATCCGGAGCGCCTCGAAATAGTCGAGTCGCGGCGCATGCTCGGTCACGATGTCCGGTCAGGCCGTATGCGGCTGCAATCGGCAACACGCGCGGAGGCGCGTCGGACGTCCGCTGGTTACTCGTGCCGAAGAAGTGCAGTCGGAGACGGGCCGCCGCCGGGTTGCTGGCGCGCAACGCCGCCACAGCCGTCAGAACGGCGTGCAGCGTATCGAAGCCGGTCGGGAGCAGCGTGCCGACGTACGACAGGTGAACGAGTCCATCGTCCGGAATGGCCGCGCGACCCGCCGGCGAACTCGAAATCGCGGCGGTCCCAGCCGATCGGCAATTCGGCGAGCGCGCGCGGCCGCGCGGCGGGCGTCCGCGCGAGCGCCTGCTCGTACGTCGCGCTCGACACAGCCGTCACCGCATCGGCGGCGGTCGAGCGCGTACGGCTCCAGGCGTGCGGCGACGACCCGACTGAAGCGGCTCTTGAAATCGGGACGGCCGCCGGCGCAGCGGGCCGGCAGTCCTGCCCCACTCGCCGACCCACGGGTCCTGGTAGTCGAGCACGTACGCAAACGTGAAGCGCCGCTTGAGCAACGGGCCGAGCAGCGCGGGATACGAGGGGTAGATCGTGATGAACACGGCGTCGAACCGTTCGCGTGCGAGCAGCGCCGAGGCTCCCTGCCATAGCCCGCGAAAGGCGCGAACGCCGAGGTCGCCCACGCCGACCGCGCGGCTCGCACGCGCCGGCCAGGCCCGCGTCCGCACGACGCTGCACGTCGGACGGCACGCTGGCGGCACAGGTCCGGATCCAGGCGGCCTTCGTAGTCGCGAGGGTCGACGGTCAACACCGTCGGCTGCCATCCGTGCGCCGGCAAGTGAGGCGCCAGCAGCCGCACGCGGTGCGTCGCTGCCGTGCTGTCCGGCGGAAAATGCGGGCTAATCATGAGGACGCGCCGCATCACTTGACCGCCTCGACGTACAACGAATACGCCGCGTGGACGGGCAGGTCCTGCGCCAGCCGCGGATCGCGCGAGGACTGAAAGGCGCGCTGCTCGACGGTCGAGAAACCGGCGTCGCGCAACCGGTGCGTCAGCGTCTCACAGTCGTACGCCCATCGGTGCTCATGCCATTGATGGAACACGTGGTTGACGACGTCCATGCGCGTCGGAAGGTCGGACGGAAACGGGCACGGCACCTCGAGCTCGTGAAAACCCGACAAATCGCCGCGACAGTAAGCCTGCAAATACCGCCCCGCGTCAGGCACGATGATCCGGAGCACGCCGCCGGTCGCGAGCGACCGGTGGCAGTCCCGCAGAAATGCCGGCAACTCTTCGCGCGTCTCCAGGTGCTCGACGAAATGCTCGACTCGGATACCCCGAGCCGCGCCGTCGCCGAGCGGAAGGGCGCGTCGCGAGTCCCACGCGATGACGTCGTCGGCGACCGGGTGCACGTCGAGGTTGACGAAACCCTCAAGCCGTTGAGGGCCGCACGCGACGTTGACCAGCAGCTCCCGGCCTGCACGGAGACGCGCCAGGCGCCGCCGGCGCCACGGCAGCACGGCATTCTCGCCGCGAACGACGGCGCTGTGGAGTTCGTCGCGCAGGAAATTGAACAGGAACCGTGGAGATCGGCAGCCGCGGAAATACCCACGTCCCGATCCGCTGTTTCAGCGTCAAGCGGCCGTACGCAGTGATCAACGGCCGTCAATGCGGCTCCCGCGGTCGACGAGTTCCCGATATAGCGATTCGTAGGCATCAGCGATGACAGAGCCGCCAAACCGGGCTTCGCAGTCGGCGCGCACGGCGCGACGATCGATCCGGTCGATCGCCTCGACGGCGGCAATCGCCGCATCGACTGACCGCGCACACAAAACCGTTGACGCCTTCGCGCACCACTTCCGGCACACTGCCGCGGGCAAACGCGATGACCGGCGTTCCACAGGCAAAGGCCTCGGCCATGACGATGCCGAATGGTTCTTCCCAGCCAATCGGCATCAGCAGCGCCGCGGCCTCGCCGAGAAGCCTGTTTTTCGCGCATCGTCCACGGGCCGACGTAGGAACTCGGACATCGTCGACGTGCGGCGCGACCCGGGCGTCGAAATAGCCGGCGTCGGGCCGTCGGTGATGATTGCCCGCGATCACGAGACGACGTCCCGCCGCCGCGGCGATGGCAATGGCGTCGTGCGCGCCCTTGATCGGCTCGATGCGCCCGAGAAAGACGAGCGGTGCGTCCGCCGGCACTGCGGCCACGACGTGTACGTCGACGACATCGACGCAGTTGAAGATCGTCCGCCATCGACCGCCCCGCGCGTGTGGGGCGACGGTGAATAGAGGCTCGACGAGCAGCCGGTAAACCAGACGAGTTGCCGGCAAGCCGGACGGCTGAGACACGCTCGTCCATGGCATCGCCGCCGCTGGTAGCTCTGAATCTTCGACGCTTCCATCGCGGAAGGATCGGGAGCAGTGCCGCGAGCCGGCCGAAGCTATGGACGATGTCGACCCTGCGACGCTCGCGCCAGAGAGCGCTCCCAATCTGCGTCAGTTCCTTGCCCGGATCCGAAGCCGACGATGCGGCGGCTCTCCGTACGGCACGAAGCGGGCCGGTGTCCGGCTGCCGGGGTGAGCGATGAGCGTCACGTCGTGACCGCGGCGCACCAACTCGCCGACCAGGACATCGACGACTCGCTCGATGCCGCCATAGTGACGGGCGGCACCGGCAGGTACGGGTCCGCGGTGATCAGAACGCGCATCGGACGGATACGTCACTTGCGGCCATCCGGAAGAGCCCGGCCGACCACGTCGATCAGCGCACCGCGATCCTCTGGATGCTCCCAGTGCCAGCGGCGCAGTGCCGCCTGCCGCGCGGCCTTCCTGGCCTGCACCCGCGCGCCTGAGTCGCGCGCCAGACACGCGAGCCGTTCGGCGAGCCCCGCGACGTCGCCCGACTCGTACATGATGCTGGCCTTGCCAAGGTCCTGGCCGAGAAGCGACTTGCGCGGGCGTGGCGCTGAGAAGCACGGGAACGCCGGCGGCCAGGTAGGTGAAAATCTTGTTGCCCAGGCACATGCGCCTGTTCAATGCCGACGGCTCCTCTCCCGACAGCCCGAGGTCGTACCCCCGTGACAGATGCACCATCGCGTCCGGGCTGCCCGGCTCGTGCAGCTTGAACGTCAGTGCCGGCGCCGCGTCACGCGCGTAGCGCATCAAGTCGTCGAGATACGGCTGCGTGACGCCGGCCCGCAGGTGCAGTTCGCCACGACCTTCGCGAGCGCCGCGGCGCGAATGAAATCTTCCAGCCCGCGGCCCGCTCCGAGCGTCTGGCTGAACCAGTAGAACCGGAGCGGGACGCCGTCGAGCGATTCCACAGGATCGGACAAGTCGAGCGAGAACGTATTGTGGATGGTCCGCGGGCGCAGGCCGTACTTGTCCGCGTAGGCATCAGCGATCATCGGACTGCTGGTGGTGAGGAAGGCCGCACCCGGCAGCACGAGCCGTTCGACACGTTCGGCGATCGTGCTAACTGACCGACCTCAGCGCTGCGCTCTCCGGTGTGAAAGTCCTCGAGGTCGAGCCCACGGAACTTCCAGGCGACGGCCGCCTCGCCCACGGCTGGAGCGCGCCAGTCGTCCCGCCGTAGACGAGATCGGTCGGTTCCGCGGTCACGGCACACACGAGCTCGTCGTGCGCACGGCTGTAGCCGCGCACGAGAGGCCGCGGGAACCCGCGAAGCCCGAACCTGACAGTCAGTGCATGGGCGATCCGGCGGCGCGCACCCGTGACAATCTGACGCCCCGCGCCGTCGCCCTGGGTAGTCCACCAAATCCCACGCCATCGGCGCGTCGCGCGGAGCCCTTGTCCGCCTCCACCGCCCACGGCGTGTGCGAGGCGCTGACCACGCGGACGTCGAAGCCGGCGCCGTACAACGCATCGGCCGCCTTCAGCATCCGGGGGCAGGTGGACATGTGACCGGCGGTCACGACGCACACGCGCCGCTTCATCGCGGCCATGTATAGGCCAGTCTGTGCGCCAGCTCGGCGGCGCTGACTTCATCCACGATCAGGAATCTTCGAACGTTCGAGCGAGGGTTCGTCCAGGCGCGCGAACGAGGGGCGCATCGTGAACGCCGCGTCCACGCCAAGCTCTGCCAGGATGCGGTCGTGGTATCCGTATAGTCCACGCCGGGTCGGCCGTTGGAAAAGCGAACGCGCGCACCGGCCGGCCGGTCCAGCGGCGAATCGCGTCGAGATTCCCCGCGATCTCCTCGCGCTGCCGTTCACGGGACGCGCGCGCGAGGATCGGATGACGCTGGGTGCCCGCCGATCTCGATGCGCCCCGAACGATCCAGCGCGACCAGTTCGTCGACGGTCATGGGCGCACGAGGGTCGTTGTCATCCACCGGCGCTGAGCCGGCGCATGCGGTCCGCCAGCTTCGTAGTCGCAGGTTTTCCATCGCTCGACCGCGGCCTCGCCATCGCGTGCCGCCACGGCGTCGAACCACAGCAGGCGACGGTTCGCGATCGGGTCGCTGCAGACGAACACGACCGCCGGCAGTTTGTGCGCCGCGAGAATGGGTGCACCGATCCGTGCCACGCTGCGGTAGCCATCGTCGAACGTGATGAGGACCGGGCGCGGCGGCAGCGGCGTCCGGCCTGCCGCGGCCTCGCGCCAGTCGTCGAGCGTGATCGGGTCGCAGCACTCGCGGAACAACGCGGCAGTGCGCCTCGAACGTCGACGCGCGGACGTGCAGGTTCTCGAACGCCATCGAGCCCGCGGGCAGATCGTCGGCGCGGAGGCCGTGATACCCGAGAACGGCAACGCCCGGCAGCGTCGTGCGCGCAGCGTGCGCCGGTACTGGCCCAGCGTCAGCATGCCCTGTTTGACGGCGGCGGAGAGGGCGTCCTTAGCCGGCATACAGAGCGAGGTAGTCGTGCGCGACCTCACGCATGAGGCGCGGCCTTGGAAGACGCTCGCGCCAGCGACAGATCGTGTCTCCGGGTGGCTCGCGACCTCGATCAGCGCAGCGGCGAGCCGGCCGACGTCGCCGGGCGGCACGAGCCTGGCGTTGAAGCCGTCCTCGAGCACCTCGGCCACGCCACCGACCGAAGCGGCGATGACCGGCACACCGGCGGCCATCGCCTCCAGACCGGCGGTCGGACCACCCTCAGGCACCGCGAGGGACAACACAGCACGTCGTAGCTGGCGATCACGTCGGGAATCGATGACGGCGACACGGCTTCGGCAACCATCACGCGCGTATCGCCCGAGAGACGCGCGGCGATGGCCGCCTTCGTGTCGCGATCGGCCTGGGTCTGGGCAGGCCCGCGAAACTCGACACGCATGGGGACGTCGCGCGGCACGCGCTGAATGGCGTCGGCCAGGTCGAGCACGCCCTTGATCGGATCGAGACGTCCCACGTATCCGATTCGAACCTGGCTTCGCGTCCGAACCTGGCCTCGCGGTTCGTCGTGCGGGCGACGCACGATCGATTCGCTGACGCCGAGGCGGTTCACGACCACTTTCGCGGGGGGGCGCCGTTGGCGATGCACGATGTTCGCGGCGCGTTGCGTCAACACCACGAACCAGTCAACGGCGTCGAGCATCGCGCGCTGCCGGAGGCTGTTGCGTCGATGAGATCGGTCATCGCCATGGCGGTCCCCGCCGGTCCCGGCAACCGTCGTGCGAAGGCCGCCAGCCAGGGCGGCACCGCGGCGAGCGCGTGCGCGGCGCCCGGCCCCGCGCCCCGATGCTCCAGTTCGCATTCGGCGCATCGACGGGCGTCACCATGCCGTCGCACATCGTCCGGCCCTGCCACATGAGCGTGCCCCGCTGACACAGGAAGCCCAGGCTGCTCGAATGCGTGGTCGCGATGACGCGGCTGCCCGCCCGCTTCGCCGCAAGGATTTCCTGCAGCCCCAGCCCGGTCACGAACGTGTGGAAGTGGACGACGTCGGCACGAACTTCGCCCAGCCAGCGGTGGAAATGTTCGGCGCCGCGCACGGCCGCGTCGCCCTGAGCCTCGTCGCGGGTGGCGAGTGCCGGCACCGGATACGGAAGACCACGGAGCCATCGAATTGGTACGTCCTCGGATTCCGGACTCCCGGCTCGGGTGCGGCAACAAGCACGTCGTGGCCGCAGGCCCTCAGATGACGCGCAAGCTCGGCGACGTAGATCTCTGTTCCGCCGATGCTGTCGGGGTAGTACCAGCCGACCGCCTGCACAATCTTCATGGACATCCGGGCTGCACGTTACGCCAGCGGTTTGCGGCACCGAATCGTGATGAGCACCGGGTAGCGCCGATCGTGCGACATCCAACTCGGCCGCGGCTCAGCTCTTCGTGGGCCAGCCCGTAAATCGCCGCAGCGGCGGCGAGGCAGTTGCCGTGCGCTTCGATGGTCACATCGCAGCCTGGCCATTCGCGCGTCGAGCATCGCCCGCCATCCCTCGGCCGTCAGGCGCCAGTAGTCGCCGCCTTCGGGAATCAGCGGCAGCAGGCCCGCCGCGGACAGCAGACGTCCCGCCCGGCCTGACGACGCGGAGCATCGTCCGCAGCGCGGGCTCGAGGTCTGGCAGGTGCTGCAGCGTATTCGGGAGCGAGAAAACAGTCGTAGTAGCCGCTCGGAATCTGCGGCGCATCCGCCAGGTCGCACGTGTACGTCGCGCGAAATCGCGGGTTGATGTCGACCGTGTGCGATTCGCGCACATTCTCGCCGAACCGTTTCGTGTACGACGGCAACTGCACTTCGAGGACCCGGCCTGTGATCAGGCGCGATGGCTGTCCAGAAACCTCTCTAGGTAGTAGCGATCGATCGGCGTGCCGCGATCGAAGCCGAACGTCGTCGAAAACGGCGCGGTGCGGCGCATGTTGCCCCAGCGCGGCAGCGGCAGATCCACGCATGACGCACCGCGCCAGCACGGTCAATCGCGGTCCGAAAATGGACTTCAGCCGCGCGCGCCCGGCGACGGCAGCAGTCATGGGTTGTCAGTCTCGCCACGGGGACGGGCCCAGGCGGGAACAGTGAATTCGCCGTCCGAGCCCAGCGGCGTGCCGGCGAACGCGTTCACGTCTCGGCGAGCGCAGGTACCGCAGCCAGTCGCGCGGCGCTCATACTCGAATATCGAAGACGGTTCCAGGCGAACTCGAAGCGTCCGCGGCGCAGATCCTCGAGGGTACGCCGGGCCAGGTGATATGCGCGGTTGCGCCTCGCCTGCTCGCGCTCGTCAGGCGTGAGCGGGCAATCCGGTCGTCCAGCGCGCGCCACACGAGCCCGGGAAGCCGCGCGTACTGCTGCTGGCTCTTCGCGCTCTGGAATTCCTGCTGCGGGTGCAGCCGGTACCAGAAGAGATCGGCCGGCAGCAGCAGCACATTTTCGGTCTTGCAGGCCCGCATCCAGAACAGGTGATCCGATGCGACGCCCTCGTTGGACGAACCCGCCAAGCCTGCGAAATACTTCGGATCTGAATAGCGCGCCCGACCGGCCCGCAGGAGAACAGGCCCTCGCCCAGGAACTCTCGCTGGTAGGCCATCCGCGGCGTCAGCAGCATCGGGCAGGGGCCGCCCGACCACGCTGAATCCGCTCGACAGCCCGAACGCCGGCCCGCGGTTCAGCCCGCAGCATCGACACCATCACCTCGAGGCAATGCGGGTACATCGAGATCGTCGGAATCGTGGTACTTGAACAGCGAACCGCGCGCGAGTTCCGCGGCGCGATTGCGATTGGGGTAATCGCCGAGATTGCGTTCGTTGATCACGACGCGCACCCGCGAGTCAAGACGCTCGTACGCGCGGGCAATCGCCACGGTGCCGTCCGCCGAGCCGTCATCAACGATGACCAGCTCGAAATCCGTGAACGTCTGCCGCGAGAACGCTTTCGATTGCCGCGGCGACAAACCTCTCGCGGTTGTAGGACGTCATGAGCACGCTGACGAGCGGCGCGGTCATTGGCGCGTGGCCCGCGAGACTGGCGCAGCATGCGCACCAGCGCATTGGGAATCCACGGGCGGTCGAGGCGGCTGCCGTAGTGCAGCGTCGCAGACGCCGCGAGCGGCTTGTAGAGCTCGGCGTACCGGGCGTACAGCGCCTGGTAGTCCGCCGCGCGGCGGCGTGACCTCGAAGCGCGTCTCGACAGTTCGACGCGCCGCCACGCTCATGCGTTCGAGCCGCGGCCGATCGCCATCGAGGCGCGGCAATCGCCCCGGCGAAGCCGGCGACATCGCCGACCGCGGGCATCAGCCCGTCGACGCCGGCCGTCACCATGTCGGGCACGCCGCTGTCGATACGGCTGACGACCGGCACGACACCGCAGCCCATCGCCTCGAGAAGCCCGACCGGGAGCCCTTCGAAGCGCGTCGGCAGCACGAAGACGTCGTGGTCGGCCAGGCGGTCGATCGTCTCTGCGTTGGTCAGCGCGCCGACGATATCGCACCGACTGCGGACTCCGGCCACGCCGCGCGCAGCCTGCCGGCCTCGGGACCATCGCCGATGATCGTCCACGTGGCGTCGATGATCGGTCGCGCAGCGCTGCCGCGATTGGCGGCAGATCGAAGACGCCCTTGTCTGCGATCCAGACGACCCGCGAAAACCAGCCGAAGCGGCCCGGCCGCCGTCCGGCGCATGCGCCGTGGCAGCGGAATGCCGAACGGAATGTAGTGGATGCTCTCGGCACGATGCGGCAGACGCTCGAGCAGCTGTTCATGCATCCGCCGGCTGATGGCGACGTACGCGTGAACGACGCGATCGTGCTTGACGGCCAGATCGTAGTAGTAGTCGTAGTCGCCGTGCAGAATGAACACGACCGCGCGGCCGACGTCGTGCACCGAGAGCATGGCCAGGTCGAGCAGGTCGCCGGCCACGACGATCCCCGGGCCCGGGTGGAATCGCGCTGGCTAGCCGGCGCATGACGGCGTAGAGATTCTCGACCGGCAGCGTGTACTCGACCGTGGTCTGGCTGTCGCATGGCAAGCGGCTGCAGGAACCGGGCGTCGCCGCTGAGGCGGTTGTGCGTGAGCACGACGTGATACGCGAGACCGTCCGGCTGCCGATACGCCAGCAGGTTCGCGATGACGCTCATCATCCCGCCCATCTTGTCGGGGGCAACGTACACGACGCTCGGTTGGGCGTCATGCGTCTCCACGCGCGGACGGTCATCGACCAGACGAGCGCTTTGCCGGGAAACGGCGTGCCCGGCAGCGAAACGGGTGGACGCCACGGTTGCGGCACGAACTCGTCCACGGCGTAGGTGAAGCCCGTGCGGGTCAGCAACTCGAGCACGCGCGGCGCCTGACGGTGGCGCGGATCGAACTCGTGCAGGTCCAACACCATCGCACGGACACGGGCCAGCGCCGGCTCGCAGTCGGCGAGCACGGCGTCTTCGGCGCCCTCGATGTCGAGCTTCAGCAGGTCGATGCGGCCGTTCGGGTCGCGCTCGATGAGGTCGCGCAGGCGGAGGCTCGGGACGTCGACGGCCGTTCCGCCGACGGCGCCCGAGAGCGTGCCGATCATGCCGGAATCGCTGCCGTCGGCCTGGAACGTCACGCGTCCGTCAGCCGTCCACAGGGCCGCGTGGACGGTTTCGACGTCCGCGGCACGGTTGGCGTCGAGGTTGGCCCGGAGAATCTTGAAAAGGGCCGGGTCGGCTTCATACGCCGTGATCCGGGCCGAGGGACACCGGCGCTTGAAGAACAGGCTGGCCAGGCCGACGTTGGCGCCGCAATCGAGAATCCGCGGCGCCGCCGAGTCGGCGCGATACTCGAGCGCGCCATCGACGAAGATGTCGTGCCACTCGCGGGCAGAAGCTGAGCAGGTCGGCGTACTGGAGCTCGTAGTCGAGCATGCGAATGGAGCCGGGCGTGAAGCGAGGCACGCTGCGCGCGCGCATTCCTGCGCGTGGCGCCACGCGGCGACTTCCGGCGAGGGAAACAGCTGACGGTGCGCGGCGCGAGCGCCTCGCCGCATGAGACGAACCCAGTGAATCATCGTTTGTACGAGCGCGGCGCGCGTGGAGAGGTAGTTGAGGTGGGAGGGCGTTCGCTCGGGCGGTCTCACTGATTCAACGATCCCGAGCGCGCGAGCGGCTCTCCGTGAGCGCTGGCGTCGGAATGGTGTTTGGTCGACTCAGGCTGTCGGAACGCTCACCGGCGACGTCGAGGTTCGAGCGTCCAGCGGCAGCGCACGTGCACCAGACCCTGGCGTCCGCCGTTCGCGTAGAGCACGGACGGGCCGTGCTCGAGTGAAAACGACAGTGCCGGCTCCTGCTGCATCGAACATCTCGCCGGCGTCCCACACGTAAACCGCCAGGTGGTAGTCGCCCGCCAGCAGCGTGTCGGCCGGGAGCATGATGGAGACGTCGTACTCACCCGCCTCGGCGGGCAACGGCGATTGACACGTCGTCGGTGCGGCTGGTGAACACCACCGTGCCGTCGCCGGCAAGGACGCCCAGGCTGACCTTGATGCCCGACCGCACCTCGGGGAGGACGAAGCGGATGCGGAATCCGAAGGCGTCGGTATTGAGCGGTTTGGCGATCGGCTGTCCACGTTCGTCCACGAGATGGGCTTCGAGCAGCTGCGGACGCCCCGTTCGGCGGTCGGCGCGGTAGCGGACATATGAGTCGCTGCCGAGGTAGCGGGCCACAATCGAGCCGGATGGGACCGTTGCCGACCAGCCGCCCCTGCTCGAGCAGGATGGCCGAGGTCGCGAGGCGCTGGACGGCGGCCATGTTGTGGCTGACGAACAGCACCGTGCGCCCGCTCCTGGCCACGTCGTCCATCTTGCCCAGACATTTCTGCTGAAACCGCGCATCGCCCACCGCCAGCACCTCGTCGACGATCAGGATCTCGGGCTCGAGGTGCGCGGCCACGGCGAACGCCAGCCGCACGTACATGCCGCTGGAGTAGTACTTCACGGCCGTGTCGATGAACTGTTCGACTTCGGCGAACGCGACGATCTGGTCGAACTTCCGTTCGATTTCCGACCGCTTCATGCCGAGGATCGCGCCGTTCAGGAAGATGTTCTCGCGGCCGGTCAACTCGGGATGGAAGCCGGTGCCGACTTCGAGGAGCGATCCGACGCGGCCGACGATGCGCGCGCGGCCGCGCGTCGGCGTCGTGATGCGCGACAGAATCTTCAGCAGCGTCGACTTGCCCGCGCCGTTGCCGCCGATGATGCCGACGACCTCTCCCGCGCGATCTCGAACGACACGTCGTCGAGTGCCCAGAACTCGGTGGCATCGGGCGGCTTCGGTCCGCGGGCGCTCCACGCTGTCGACATGAAGCGGGTCATGGCGTCGCGCAACGTGAGGTAGCGTCGCACGCTGCCGCGCGCCGAGCCGATAGCGCTTGGCCAGATGCTCGACGCGAATGACGATATCGGTCATGCAGCGGTCGTCAGATGGAGTCGGCGAATGTGCCTTCCGCCGAGCGGAAGTAGAAGAGGCCCGCCGCCAGCAGCACGACGATGACGAGGGCCGAGGCGAGGATGATCGGCCCGGGCGCCCGACCGCCCACCAGCGCCCAGCGAAACCCTTCGACGACGCCCGTCATCGGGTTGAGGCCGTAGAGCACGCGCCATCTTCCGGCACGAGCGACGCGGGGTAGGCGACCGGCGTCGCGAACATCCAGAACTGCATCGCAAACGGCACGACGTAGCGGACGTCGCGGTACCGGACCGTCAGCGTCGCGAGGACGAGCGACACGGCGAATGCGCTGACGACGGCGAGCGCAATCAGTGCCGGCAGCCAGACAATCGCCGCGCCGGGCACGACGTGGTACCACCACAGCAGCGCGACGAGCGTCGAGCAGCGCGAACCCGAAATCGACGAGCGGCGTCACGACGGCCGCGAGCGGAATCAGCAGCCGCGGAAAGTACACCTTGGAGATCAGCTGTTGACTGGCGACGACCGAGGCGGATGCGCCACTGACCGCCGTCGCGAAGTACGTCCAGGGGACGAGCGCCACGAACGAAAACAGGGGATACGGAATGCCGTCCGACGGGACGTGCGCGAGGCGGCCGAGGAACACCGAGAAGACCGCCATGGTCATCACGGGCTGCAGAATCGCCCACGCGGCGCCGAGCACGGTCTGCTTGTAGCGCACCTTGATGTCGCGCCACACCAGGAAGTAGAGCAGTTCGCGGTACGCGGCCAGCTCACGAAAATCAAGCCGACGCAGACCCGTCGCCGGCTCAATCTCGACGACGACAGTCGTCGCGTCAGCGCTCACAGGGCCTCTCCTCGTTCAAGAAAATGTCCCAGGACGGCAAGGCCCCACGGACGGCTCCAGTGGGACAGCACCTCTGCGCCACGACGTCCACACCCGATCGGACGCGTCTTGCGTGATCCATCCGGCGTCGGACAATCGCTGCATCCCGTCCTGCACGAACGGACCGAGCTCACCAGCGATCCAGCGGCCGAACGGCAGCGTGAAACCTTGTTTCGGATGCCGCGTGATCGCGTCCGGCAGCGGACGCTCGAGCGTGCCGGCGAGTAAGCTGCTTGCCGCGCATCAGGCCGGGGTGGAACGCCAGGTGCGGCCAGACGCATTGGACGAGCTCGTGATCGACAAAGGGCACGCGCACTTCGAGGCCGTGGGCCATCGACATCACGTCGACGTCGCGCAGCAGCTGCGAGCCCAGATAGAGACGGCTTTCGAGTCGAGCCACGGAGGCCGGCGGCCGTTCGGGCCCCGCAGCAGAGAGCAGCCCGCGTTCCGCTGTCTGAACCTGTTCGACCGCGTCCCGCCAGACGGAACCGTCGCGCCATGCCGGACCGGCGAACGCGGCGACTTCATCCGGCAGAAAGAATCCGCGCTGCACGCGATAGGCCTCAACCAGATCGCCATTGGTGGAGGCGAAGTGACGCCAACGGGCCTGGAGGCGCTCGGGCATGAATGCGCCGGCCAGCGATCCCATGGCCGGCCAGAGCGGGCCCGCGAGACTCTTGACCGCGAGCGCCCGCGGCAGCCGCGTGAAGGACGGGTAGCCGCCGAACAGCTCGTCTCCCCCGGCGCCGGACAGCACGGCTTTGATGCCGGTGTCGGCCACGGCGCGCGAGACGTAGTACGAGTTCACGGCGTCGATCGTCGGCTGATCGAGACGCGAGACCACGGCCGGCAGTTCGCGCGCGATCGTCGACGGATCCAGGTGCAGCTCGTGGTGCGTGGTACCGAAAAGCGTGGCCACCGTCCGGGCACGTTCCGCTTCCGACGACTCATCGTCGAAGCCAACAGTGAACGTCTGCAGATTCGACGCGCCGATCGACGCGGCGCAGGACACGAGCGCGCCCGAGTCGATGCCGCCGGAGAGAAACACGCCGACGGGGACGTCGGCGACGAGATGCGCGCGAACGCTCTCGCGGACCGCGGGCGCGATTTCGGCACGAAACGCATCGACGTGACCGGAGGTCGAGGCATGGCGCGAGTTGACGTCGCACGTGTACGCGGTGCGGACGTCCGCGAACACACCGCGCTCCTCGCGGCCGTCGAGCCACCAGCGCCGCCATGTACCCGGTTCCAGCATTTCCACGCCGCGCTGCCAGGTGAGCGGCGGCGGGACACTGCCCCACTGCAGAAACGCGAGGATGCCGGCTGGCGAGATCTCGCTGGAGGTGAGTTTCGCCGCGCGGAGCGCGCCCAGCTCCGATGCGAAGGCGATGCGGCGCGCATCGGCCGCGACATACAACGGCTTGATGCCGAATCGGTCCCTGGCCAGGAGCAGCGAACGCTCCGCAGAATCCCAGCAGGCAAACGCGAACATCCCACGGGCATCCGACAGGCGTGAAGGGCCGCCGCGCGACACGAGGCGAAGCAGGACTTCGGTGTCGCTGCCGGTCACGAAGCGCTCGCCGTGCGCCTGGAGGTCGGCTCGCAGGGCACGGTAGTTGTAAACCTCGCCGTTGAACACGATATGGAAGCGCCGGTCCGGCGTCGCCATCGGCTGGATGCCGCCCGGGCCGGGGTCGATGATCGCAAGGCGCCTGTGGACGAGCAGGACGTTGCCGTCCGGTCCCTCCCACTCGCCCGATCCGTCGGGACCACGGTGGGCCAACGCACGGCCGAGCGAGACGGCAAGCGCAGGGACGTCGCCGGTCAGACGACCCTCGCGCTGCAACACGCCCGCGAAACCACACATCTACGAAATGCTGGACATCAGAAGAATCGGTTGCGGATCGTGATCGTGTCGTTGGGCTGGACTTTGTCTTCGAGCGTCACCTTGACGTCGGTGCTCTTGCCGTTCACGAGGCGCGTGACCGTGATGCCGCGATCGGACCCGCGCTCGCTGAGGCCGCCTGCCATCGCGATCGCCTGCTGAATGGTCGTACCGGGCTCGAGCACATAGGGGCCCCCGTTGCGCACCTGGCCGGTGATGAAGAACGTCTGCGCCTTGGGGACGTTGATGATGTCTCCGTCCTGAAGCCCGACGTCCCTGCCTTTGCCGAGCTCCAGATCCTTCCAATTGACCCGGACGACTTCGGAATCGCCGGTGCCGCCAGGCGGCCTGGGGTGCGCGATGGTCAGTTCGCTGCTGGCGGAGGGTGTGGCCGAACCGGCGGCCGCGAGCGCCTCGAGCAGCGTCATGGCGCCGGTCATCGTGATCTTGCCGGGCTGACGCACTTCGCCGCTCACGAGCACGCTCTGGCTCTTGAACTCGCCGATTTCCGCCCGCACCTGAGGGTTCTTGATGAAGCCCGCCGAGAGCAGCGTGCGGATGCGATCCTGCAGCTCCTGAAGAGTCATCCCGCCCGCCATGACGCGACCGATGTAGGGGAACGTGATGAAGCCATCCCCGTCGACACGGTAGCTGTTGGTCAACTCGGCCTCGTCGAAGACCGTGATTTTCAGCAGGTCCTGGGGGCCGATCATGTACCGGGCCGGCGCCGCGGCGGCTGTGGGCTCGGGCCGAGTTGGCGACCCTGCGGCGGGCGGTGCCGGCGTCTGCGTCTGCTGCGCGAGCAGCGCGGCGAACAGGAAAGAGATCAGTAGATTCATGGAGCTGTTCCGTTTAACAGTGGTGCGTACACATTACTCAGAGGACCGCGCCAGGGGAATCCCCAATTGTCGCGCCTTCCGATAGAGATTGGGGCGTTGGATTCCGAGCGTCTGAGCGGCCTCAGCCATTTTCCAGCCATGGTGCTGCAGGACCGCCGCGATGTACTCGCGTTCGAACCCGAGCCGGGCGTCACGCAGATTGCCCGCGGGAACAAATGGCGCGGGCGCCCTCGAGCCGTCTCGTGTGTCGGCCCTGTCGAGCTGCAGCGCCGGGAGCACGTCCTCGATCCGGACGGTGTCGTGCGGCGTTTCCGTCGCCGCGCGCTCGACGACGAGCTGAAGCTCGGCGAGATTCCCGGGCCACGCGAGCGCCGACAACAACGCCAGCGCCGACTGCGTGAACGTGCGAGGCCCGCATCCACACGCGGCGCACCACTCTTCGAGCAACCTGGAGGCCAGCAGGTTCACGTCCTCGGGACGATCGCGCAGCGGAGGCAGATCGATCCGCGAGGCAGCGAGCCGGCGATAGAGGTCGTTGCGAAAGCGTCCCGACCGGACTTCACTCTCGATGCCGGGCGCTGCGCTGGCCATCCAACGGATGTCGGTGGCCGTGCGCGCGCCGTCGACCCGAACTTCGCCGTCCCGGGCCACGCGGGCAATGCGAGCCTGAACGGATGCGGGCATGTCTGTCACGTCCTGGAGAAACAGGACGCCACCGCACGCCGAGGCGATCCGGCTGTTGGCCGAAACGCACTCGAGATCCGCAGGAGTCGTCGAGGGCGGCACGCCGAACAGCAGCCGGTCGAGGCCAGCCGCATCGGCGGCACCGCACTCCACCCGCTCGAACGCGCCGGCGAAGCGAACGGTCCGCCCGTGCAGCTCGCGAGCGACCGACTCGACATCTCCGCCCCGGTGCGCGAGCAGAAGCACGCCGCCGCTTGCCGCCGCAGCGCGGCGGACGAGCTCCTGCACGCGGGCGATCGTGACTGAACATCCGACGAGCTCTCGCGCCGGCCGCGGCGTTCCTGACGGAGCCTCCGCCACATCAACGAGCGTGATCGTTTCAGGCATGGATGTTTGAACTTTTAGTGCTGAGGGGATACAGCTCCGCCCCGTCGCTTACAGCGAGCGACGACGGGGCTCCGTCGACCGGGCAGCATAGTAAGACATTGACTGACTTTATAGGACTATGATGACATTTCGGCCATCATGGCTACAGGCGTCAATCGGTGACGATACAAATGGACACTTGCAATAAGTCCATTTATATCAATCGTTTGATGTATTTTTCTTGCCGCTGCCGGCTTGCCCTAGTGTATCGGCAGATCGTGGTGTATCAATCAGGATCCGGACGCGGGCGGAGCGGGAGGCTCAGTCGGGCGGGAAGACGAAGGAGGCAACGACGAACCTGAGGTCGGACGGGGCGCAAACAGGCTGTTGATGAAGAAGCCGAGGCCCAGGATCATGATGAAACCACCAACGCCCAGGCCCTGACGGGGCACGTTGCCCGCATAGGTCAGCAAAACCATCATGCCCAGCCCCACCGACATGAGGACGACGCCGGCACTCCGATGACGCGGCGCCACATGCTCGCGCTGGATCTGGTGCATCGAGTACATCCGCCTGTCGAACGTCTCGGGGTCGGATTCCGGGGGCGGCACCAGGCCGCGTTCGATCATCACGATGCGCTCGCGGATTTCCAGCTCGCGAACACGCGCCCGCATCACGGTGTGGACGATGCCCGATATGATTCCGCCGGCGATGGCGACGATCGGAATGACGAAGACACCCAGCGACCAGAAACCATCCATGCCGCCTCCAAATCAAAAGGGCAACTGACAGATTAGACCAGGACGGGCCGCCAAATGTTTCAGGCAGCTGCTGAAACATTTCCCGTCCCCGCATGTTCTAATACCAACGGCTGATGGAGCCCGTGAACGAGCGCGAGCTCGTCGAGCGCTGCCGACGCGGCGACGAGGGCGCCTTCCAGGAGCTGGTCGACGGGTACAAAGACTTGGTGTTCGCCCTGATCGCCCGCACGGTCCAGGATCGTTCGCGCGCGGAGGATCTGGCGCAGGACGTCTTCCTGCGGATTCACCGGGGTCTCCCGTACTTTCGCGGTGAGGCGCGCCTCTCCACCTGGATCTATCGCATCGTCGCGAACGTGTGCGTGCAGGAGCGCGGGCAGCAGGCGAATGCGGGCGCGACGCTCTCGCTCGACGATACGCGGGCGCCGGTTCGGACGCCGGCGGCCGCCGACAGGCAGTTCAGCGACCTGGAGTTGAGAGATCGCCTGGAGAAAGCCATTGCCCAGTTGCCGGCCCAGCAACGGCTTCTCGTGGCGGCGCACTACCTTCAGGGCGTTCGGTATGAAGATCTCGCCGAGGCGCTGCGCATGCCGCTGGGTACCGTGAAAACGCACCTGTTCCGCGCGAAGCAACAGCTCCGGAGGCTGCTCGAGCCCTGACATGTTTTGCGACGAAGTCCTCGAGACGATCGAACTCATCGCGGCAGGCGAGCTGACGGCAAGCGCCCCGGTTGCCGAACATCTGGCGTCGTGCAACGGTTGTGGCGCCGCGCTCGCCGCCGCCCGGCGAGTGGATGCGTTGCTGCGCAGCCGCGTGGCGCCGGCGCCGCCCGCGAATTTCAGCTCCCGCGTGATGAACCGCTTGCGGCTTGCGCGCTGGCGTGGCGAGCAACTGCTCGATTGGGGATTCAACATCGCGCTGGTGACGGCGGGCGTATTGGTCGTGCTCGGGCTGTGGATGGTGATGCGTCAGAGCGGCCTTGTCATCGTGAGCAGCGACGCCGTTCAGATGTTCGAGTCAGGGATGACGCTCCTGGCGCGCCGGATTTCGCCGTCGCTGCCACTCTACAGCGCCGCGACGGCGGTACTGGGAACAGCGCTGGCCATCTGGTGGTGGGCGGAGCGAGACGCCGCGCTTTAGCAGCCTGCTGAAAACGCAGGCTGCACGTAAACGTAGAACGTAAAACGTAGAACGAAGAGTCCGGAGTATTTCTTTGCGTTGCGTTCAGCGCGCGCTGCTAATCGATGCCGGCGCACGCCGGCGCCGCTCGTGCCCCGCGAGTGTTGAGCGCGTCGACCTGGCCCGCTCGCGCATACACCGTGAGCGGCTCACGTGACATGAGGGGCGCGTATCCACAGGTTCCTTCCGACAGGCACTGGTAGTAGTCCCGATGCCTGTCCTCGTCCATCGCCGGCCGGGCGGTCGCGCCGTTGACGATGACAATGTCCGGATCGAACTCCACCAGCCACGGGCGCGTGCCGCCCCACGTCGGCGAGACGTCCCGAAACGCTGGAGGCACGTACGAAAAGTAATCGTATGCGACGCGCGACGACACCGGCACACGGCACTCGAGCCACTTCCCCACGAAGATTGCGGGGCTCGCGCGCTCGCGGTTCATCAACACCTCGCGTGTGGCAAACACGCTGACGCTCAGTGGGACGGCTATGACGACCGCGGCCGTCGTCACAAACGCGCCGGCAAGTCTCCGTTGCCTGAAGCTGTTCGCCAGCCACGTGCCGGCGGCGACCACGCCACGGCCCGCGAACATGGCCGCCGGCGGCGCCAGGGGCAGCGCGTAATGAACGTAGAACTCGTGAACCGGCGCCGAGAGCACGAGCACGTAAATCGCGGTCCAGGCCATCACGATGGCTTCTGCCGCGCCCATACGCGCACGCCGGG
Source organism: uncultured Acidobacteriota bacterium (assembly GCA_963729215.1). Lineage (GTDB taxonomy): Bacteria > Acidobacteriota > Vicinamibacteria > Vicinamibacterales > CAVVIG01 > CAVQJU01. The sequence goes on from CAVSND010000008.1 coordinate 63,350, forward strand.
TTACAGCCAGCCACACAAGACCGGCCATCGTGATGACGGCAGCCATCAGCACTGGCCACGTGATGGCCATCCCGATTCCCCGCAGCCAGGTCGACACCCATTCGGCGGTCAGCGGGGCCGCCGCGTCGGACGCTTCGACGAACAGGCCCTTCACGAAAGCGGCTTTCCTCAGCGAATACGGCGAGACGACGATGAAGCTCGCGGCAAATACCATCGCCACGACGACCCAGGACCACAACGTCGCGACCAGGCGCGGACGTCGCCGCAGCGCGGCCCAAACCCAGGGTGTCGCCGCAGCAAGCCCCAGGACCAACGCGGCACCGCGCACGATGATGGACAACACGCTCAACATGTTCAGGGAAACGGCCGCGTCGATGTGCCCGTCCTCAGTCAGGTTGGACGCGATCCATGTCAAATCGAGGAACCGGCTGCCGGCGACCAGCAACAGCGCCTTGCCGGCCGTCAGCCAACGCAGCGCGGTCACCCTCACGTCCACATGGCGTGACTCGATCGGGCGCCAGGCGGCGACGACGCCGATGATGGGAAGCACGAAGAGCCCGGAGTATTTGCACGCGAACGCGAGCCCGGCCGCAGACGCCGCCAGGATCAGCCAGCGGAGGCGCGGCTCGCCGGCGAGCCGGCAGGTCAGCGCGAGGGCGAGCATCAGAAAGAACAGCTGGGCCATGTCCGGCTTCAGGACAACGGCCCACTCGTAGAGCGTGGCGTTGAGACACAGAAGCGTGAACGCGATCCAGGCGGCTGCGCCGCCAAACACCCTCCGGGTCCAGACAAACGTCAGCCACAGCGTCGCCGCGGCGAAAAAGATGCTGACGAGGCGGCCCGTGTGGACGATGCGCGCGTCGGTCACCTCCTGAGGGAGCAGACGCAGCACGACCGAGAATCAGGTTGAAGACGAGGTGACCGTAGGGGCCGAACGTGAGCGCGAAAGTGTGTTTCGCGTTCGCCGCCGCGCAGCAGGTTCAGCTGCAGCGCTTCGTCGGTGGCGAAGGCTTCGACCAGGCGCGCGTTCGCCGAGCCGACGCTGACGAGCGGCACGAGACTCGCGGCCCACAGAGCGGCGAGCAAACCGGCGAGGAAACTGCTGTGTGTGCGAAGAGGCGAGCGTCAGGCGCCCTGCAGCCACACCAGTTGACGGCACTGCGGGCACGCGTAGGCCATGCGAAGATCGCCGTCAAAAGATACGTAGCCGCCGTCGCCGTGCGCGGCGCAGGACGGGCAGATCGGCGACGGCATTCGCCTCGACGGTGGCGACCCGCAGCTGGCGACCGGTGGTGGGACACGGGATGGTTGCGGGGCCGCCGTGATCGCGAATCACCCGCGGGCGGCCGCTGCCGCCCTGATCCCAGCGAAAGAGTCCATGATAGAGAGCCGACGCGTTCATCGGTCGCGGATGGTAGCATAGCGACCTGACCCCCGCAATATATGGGGGTCGCGTGCCGCCGAGCCGCGTGCTAATCTCAGAACGCTGCCATGCGAAAGTGGCGGAACTGGCAGACGCGCCGGACTTAGGATCCGGTAGCCGAAAGGCTTTGGGGGTTCGACTCCCCCCTTTCGCACTCCATTCGCTCACAGTGCGATTGCGCGTGAGCTACGGGCGAACTCGCCACGCACCGCACGCGAAGGGTGTCCACCGAAGCGCGCAAGCGCGAAGGTGGACCAACCGCATCACCAGATGAAAACAGAATTCGTCGACGTCAACGAAACCCGCAAGAATCTGCGCGTCGAAATCCCGACCGACATCGTCAACGCCGAGATCGACCGCGTGGCCAAAGGCTACTCGCGCAGCGCGCGGATGCCCGGCTTTCGTCCGGGGAAGGCGCCCGCGCGGGTCATCAAGCAGCGGTACCGCGACCAGATTCTGCACGACGTCGCGCACGATCTCATTCCGCGCGCGATAGACAACGCGCTGCGCGAGCGCGGCGTGGAGGCGGTCGAGCCGCCGGACGTGCGCGACGTGACGGTGGACGAGGGGCAGCCGCTGACCTTCACGGCGTCCTTCGACACGGTGCCGCCGTTCGAAACCGGGGATTACGCCGGCCTGTCGCTCCGCGCGGCCGCGGCGCACGTCGAAACGGAGGCCGTGGATCTCGCGCTGCAGCGCCTGCGCGAACGCGCCGCGCGATTCGAAGCGGTCGAAGGCCGCGGCGTCGACTCGGCGACACGGTGGTCGTCGATCTGGAGCGCAAAGATCCCGACGGGAAGACCGATAAACACGATAACGTGAGCATCGAGCTGGGCGCCAAGGCCAACCCGCCAGGTTTCGACGAGCAACTGCTGGGGCTGAGGCGGGCCAGACCAAGACGTTTTCGATCCGGTATCCCGGCCGACTACACCATCACCGAGCTCGCCAATACCGAAGTGGCCTACACCGTCGTCGCCAAGGAGCTGAGGCGGCGGGTGCTGCCCGAGCTGGACGACGAGTTCGCGAAGGACCTGGGCGAGTTCGAGACGCTCGACGCGCTGCGGGCGCGCGTGCGCGAGGACCTCGAGCACGAGGCGCGGCACACCGCCGAGCGCGACCTGCGATCGCCGAGCTGATGAAGCAGCTCGCCGCGCGCGTGCCGTTCGAAGTGCCGCCGTCGCTCGTCGAGCGCGAGCTCGACCGGCGCCTCGAGGACTTCGCGCGGCGGCTCATGGATCAGAAGATCGATCCGCGCCAGGCGGGCATCGACTGGGACGCGTTTCGGGAGAGCCAGCGCGACGTGGCGCGGGAGGCGGTGGCGGGGGCGATCTACCTCGACGAGGTGGCGCGGCGCGAGCACCTCGACGCGACGGCCGGAGGAGATCGAGCAGGAAGTCGGCCGCTGGGCGGAGGGCTCGGGCCGCACGCCGGCGGCCGTGCGCGCCGCGCTCGAAAAGGAAGGCGGGATGTCGCGCATCGCGGCGGGGCTGCGCCGGGAGAAGTCGATTGACTTCCTCAGGACGCGTGCTACAATGACTGACTCGATAGTCAGCTGCCGCTTCGCGATTTCCCCAACCAAGACAATCACGACAGTCACAAACGTCAGACAATAGTCTTCCTATGCATAACGATTCGCGCATGCAACTTGTGCCCATGGTCGTCGAACAGACCAATCGCGGCGAGCGGGCGTACGACATCTTCTCGCGGTTGCTCAAGGACAGCATCATCTTCATTGGCACCCCGATCGACGATCAGATTGCCAACCTGGCCATCGCCCAGATGCTGTTTCTCGAGGCCGAGGACCCCGACAAGGACATCCAGCTCTACCTGAACAGCCCGGGCGGCTCGATTACCGCCGGGATGGCCATTTACGACACCATGCAATTCATCAAGCCGGACGTCCAGACCATCTGCATCGGCCAGGCCGCCTCGATGGCGGCGGTGCTGCTGGCGGCGGGGGCGAAAGGAAAGCGGTTTTCGCTGCCAAATTCACGGATCGTCATCCACCAGCCCCTGATGTCTGGCCTGGCGGGCCAAGCGACCGATATTGATATTGCGGCCCGTGAAATCCTCCGGATGCGCGAGCGGATCAACGAAATCCTCGTCCACCATACCGGCCAGTCGATCAAGCGTATCCAGGACGATACGGAGCGGGACTACATCATGTCGGCCGACCAGGGGAAGGAATACGGTATTATTGATGATGTCATCCGCAAACGGGCGTAAAGGCCAGGGAAATCAATGGTAAAGAAGGCCGGCGAGGCGGAAGTGCTGCGGTGCTCGTTCTGCAACAAGGATCAGAACGACGTCCGGAAACTGATCGCGGGGCCCACGGTATTCATCTGCGACGAGTGTGTCGAGGTCTGCAACGACATCATCGCGGACGACAACCGGTTCGAGAACCGCGGCGCCCGGTCTTCCCTGCCGACGCCCCAGGAAATCAAGAAGTTCCTCGACGAGTACGTCATCGGCCAGGAACGGACGAAGAAGCGGCTGGCCGTCGCCGTCTACAACCACTACAAGCGGATTGAAATCCAGAAGCAGCCGCGCAGCCGCAACGACATCGAGCTGACGAAGAGCAACATCCTGCTCATCGGCCCGACCGGCACCGGCAAGACGCTGCTGGCGCAGACGCTCGCCAAGCTCCTCTCGGTCCCCTTCACCATCGTCGACGCGACGACGCTGACCGAGGCCGGGTACGTCGGCGAGGACGTCGAGAACATCATCCTCAAGCTCCTGCAGGCGGCCGGCGGCGACATCGAGAAGTGCCAGCAGGGCATCATCTACATCGACGAAGTCGACAAGATCTGCCGCAAGGACGAGAACCCGTCGATCACGCGCGACGTCTCGGGCGAGGGCGTGCAGCAGGCGCTGCTCAAGATCCTCGAGGGCACGGTCGCCAACGTTCCGCCGCAGGGCGGCCGGAAGCACCCGCACCAGGAGTTCTTCCAGGTCGACACGACGAACATCCTGTTCATCTGCGGCGGCGCGTTCGTCGGCCTCGACAAGGCGATCGATCGCCGCGTCGGCAAGAAGACGCTCGGCTTCAAGGCCGACGTGAAATCGCTCCGCGGCCGCGACATCGGCGCGACGCTCGAGCAGCTCGAGCCGCAGGATCTCATCCGCTACGGCCTGATCCCCGAGTTCGTCGGGCGCCTGCCGGTCATCGGCACGCTGCACGAGCTCGACAAGGCGGCGCTCGTCCAGATCCTCACGCAGCCGCGCAACGCCATCACGCGTCAGTACATGAAGCTCTTCGAGTACGAGAACGTGAAGCTGCGCTTCACCGACGACGCGCTCGAGGCGATCGCCGAGGCGGCGCTCGAGCGCAAGATCGGCGCGCGCGGCCTCCGGATGATCATCGAAGACCTGATGCTCGACCTGATGTATCAGGTGCCGAACCAGAAGAAGCTGCGCGAAGTCACGATTACTCGTGAGGTCGTGATGGCGAAAGACAAGCCGATCGCGCTCATCGAGAAGGCCAGGGTAGGGACCCGATGACCCAATCCCGCTATGGAGCCCTCGTTGGAAGTCTACGAAACCCTGCCGATCGTCCCGCTGCGCGACGTGGTCGTTTTCCCGCACATGATGATGCCGTTCGTCATCGGGCGGCCCTCCTCGACGCGCGCGCTCGAGCACGCGCTGCTCAAGGACAAGCGGATCTTCCTGGCCGCGCAGCACGACGCGTCGGTGGACGACCCGCGCCCCGAAGACATCTACACGATGGGGTGCGTGGCCAACGTCGTCCAGAGCCTGAAGCTGCCCGGACGGCAACATCAAGGTGCTGGTCGAAGGCGTCGATCGCGCCCGCGCGGTCGAGTGGAAGGAAGACAAGGGCTTCTACCGCGTGGTCGTCAAGGTGCTGCCGAAGCAGCGCGAGGCGAGCAGCGAAGCCGAAAGCACGATGAGCCGCGTCGTGTCGCTGTTCGAGCAGTACGTGAAGCTGTCGAACAACCTGCACTACGACGCGATGATTGCCGCGGTCCGCGTGGACGACCCGGGCAAGCTCGCCGACACGATCGCCGCGCACCTCGTGGTGGGCGTCGACGAAAAGCAGAACCTGCTCGAAATCATCTCGCCGCATCGAGCGGCTCAACCGCATCGCCGGCATTCTCGAAATCGAGGTCGACAAGCTCCAGGTCGATCGCCGCATCCAGTCTCGCGTCAAGAAGCAGATGGAGAAGGCGCAGAAGGAGTACTACCTCAACGAGAAGATGAAGGCGATCCAGAAGGAACTGGGCCGCAAGGACGAAAAGGGCAACGAGGTGGACGATCTGAAGAAGAAGATCGAACAAGCCAAGATGCCCAAGGACGTCGAGGAAAAGGCCATCCAGGAGCTCAAGCGCCTGGAAGCGATGCCGCCGATGTCCGCCGAGGCGACCGTCTCGCGCAACTACCTCGACTGGCTGATCGCCGTGCCGTGGCACAAGAAGACGCGCGAAAGCCGCGACCTCAAGCGCGCCGAGGAGATCCTGCACGAGGATCACTACGGGCTCGACAAGCTCAAGGAGCGCATCCTCGAGTTCCTCGCCGTCCGCGCCCTGGTGAAGAAGCCGAAGGCGACCATCCTCACCTTCTCCGGACCTCCCGGAGTCGGCAAGACGTCGCTGGCCAAGTCGATCGCCCGCGCGATGAACCGCAAGTTCGTCCGCCTGTCGCTCGGCGGCGTGCGCGACGAAGCCGAAATCCGCGGCCACCGCCGCACCTACATCGGCGCGTTCCCCGGCCAGATCATCCAGATGATGAAGAAGGCCGGGTCGATGAACCCGGTGTTCCTGCTGGACGAAGTGGACAAGATGTCGATGGACTTCCGCGGCGATCCGTCGGCGGCGCTCCTCGAAGTGCTCGATCCGGAGCAGAACCACACGTTCCTCGATCACTACCTCGACGTCGAGTACGACCTGTCGCACGTGATGTTCATCTGCACGGCGAACATCCTGCACACGATTCCGCAGGCGCTGCGCGACCGCATGGAGGTCCTGCAGCTCGCCGGCTACACCGAGCTCGAGAAGATCGAGATCGCGAAGAAGTTCCTGGCGCCCAAGGCCGTCGAAGGCGCCGGCCTGACGAAGGAGAACATCACCTTCGCCGACGAGGCGATCCAGACGATCATCAGCCGCTACACGCGCGAAGCGGGCGTCCGCAACCTCGAGCGCGAAATCTCGTCCATCTGCCGCAAGGTCGCGCGCAAGGTCGTCGTCGAGGGCAAGACGTTCAGCGAGGAAATCACCGCTGAAAAGGTCACGCAGTACCTCGGCGTCCCGCGCTTCCGCAACACGATGGCCGAGGAGTCGAACGAAATCGGCATCGCGACCGGCCTGGCGTGGACGGAGGTCGGCGGCGAGATTCTGGTGACCGAAGCGACGCTGATGTCCGGCAAGGGCCATCCTGACGCTCACCGGCAAGCTCGGCGACGTCATGCAGGAGTCGGCGCAGGCGGCCATGAGCTACGTGCGCTCGAAGGCCGAAGAGTTCGGCATCGCCAAGGACTTCAACAAGCGGACCGACGTCCACGTGCACGTCCCCGAAGGCGCCATCCCGAAGGACGGTCCGTCGGCCGGCATCACGCTCGCGACCGCGCTCGTCTCGGCGCTCGCGCGCGTGCCGGTCAGGAAAGACGTCGCGATGACGGGCGAGATCACGCTGCGCGGCAAGGTGCTGCCGATCGGCGGCGTGAAGGAGAAAGTGCTCGCCGCGCACCGCGCCGGCCTGAAGACGATCATCCTGCCGAAGGACAACGAGAAGGATCTGGCCGACATTCCCAAGAACGTTCTGGACACGCTCGACGTCTATCTGGTCCAGACGATGGACGAGGTCTTGAAGATCGCGCTGGCGGAACCGCTGGCTGGCCGCCTCCCGGCCGAGGCGCAGGCGGAACCGGTCGACAGCGCCGTCGTCGACGACACCATTACCCACTGAGAATGAAGGCAGGCAGGCGGGAAGGCAGGAGAGGCAGGAAGGAACACCAGTCCTGCCCGTCCTGGCCGTCCAGCCTCCAGCCCTGTGAAGATCGAGGCCAGCTTTCTTCGCAGCGCCGCGAGCGCAAGCGATCTGCCGCGCGACGGGCTGGCCAGCAGTCGCGCTGGTGGGGCGATCGAACGTCGGCAAATCGAGCCTGATCAACGCGCTCGTCCGCGCAGCGGTCGCGCGGACGAGCGGCGGCGCCGGGCAAGACGCGGCTGGCGAACATCTATCGCGTCGCGCGCGGGCATGCCGCGGCGATCTACGTGATTCGACCTGCCGGGGTACGGCTTTGCCCGGCGGGAACGCCGGGTCGACGAGATCGGCAGGGTCTGGCCGGGAGCAGACGGCGTTCGACACGATGGCCCGGCCGGTGCTCGCGCCCAGGAGTCGGCGGCGCTGCTGCTGGTGGACGCGCAGGCACCCGGGCCTCGACGAACGACACGGAAGGCCTGGGCAATGGTTGCAGGCGGACGTCGGGCGGACCGGCGGTCGTGGCGACGAAAATCGACAAACTCACGCGCGGCGAACGGATCCGCGCGATGGGGCAACTCGAATCCGTGTTTGAAGATCCCGTGCTGCCGGTCTCGGCCGTCACGGGCGAAGGATTGGACGAACTGTGGAAACTGATAGACAACCTGGTGAACAGGCCCCGGCCCAACAGCAGCAGCCCCAGCAGGGCGCGCAAGCAACCGCGGCCGGCAAAGGCAACGGCGGCAACGGCGCGGGCCGCCGGAAAAGACGACAAGGCCGCGGCGCCGCCGGAAAAGATAGAGCGCATCGATCTCGCGACGCTCAAGGACATGAGCGTCGGCGCGCTCACGAAGATCGCCAAGCAGCTCGACGTGCCGGGCGCGACCGGCATGCGCAAGCAGGAGCTGATCTTCGAGATCCTCAAGGCGCGGGCCGAGAAGAGCGGCCTCATCTTCTCGGAAGGCGTGCTCGAAGTGCTGCCCGACGGCTTCGGGTTCCTCCGCGCCCCCGACTACAACTACCTGCCCGGGCCCCGACGACATCTACGTCTCGCCGTCGCAGATCCGGAAGTTCGACCTGCACACCGGCGACACGGTGTCCGGGCCAGATCCGGCCGCCGAAGGACGGCGAGCGGTACTTCGCGCTGATCAAGGTCGAGGCGGTCAACTTCGAGCCGCCCGAACGCGCGCGCGAGAAGGTGTTCTTCGAGAACCTGACGCCGCTCTATCCGCAGAACCGCATCTCGCTCGAAACCGACGGCGAGAACCTGTCGGCCCGCGTGCTGGATCTGATGGTGCCCGATCGGCAAGGGCCAGCGCGGCCTCATCGTCGCGCCGCCGCGCACCGGCAAGACGATGCTGCTGCAGAACATCGCCAACAGCATCACGCACAACCACCCCGAGGTGTACCTGATCGTCCTGCTCATCGACGAGCGGCCCGAGGAAGTCACCGACATGCAGCGCTCCGTGCGCGGCGAGGTCATCTCGTCCACGTTCGACGAGCCGGCGCAGCGCCACGTGCAGGTCGCCGAGATGGTGATCGAAAAGGCCAAGCGCCTCGTCGAGCACAAGAAGGACGTCGTCATCCTGCTCGACTCGATCACGAGGCTCGCGCGCGCCTACAACACCATCGTGCCGCCGTCGGGCAAGATTCTGTCCGGCGGCGTGGACAGCAACGCGCTGCAGCGGCCGAAGCGCTTCTTCGGCGCGGCGAGAAACATCGAAGAAGGCGGATCGCTGACGATCATCTCGACGGCGCTCGTCGACACGGGCTCGCGCATGGACGAAGTGATCTTCGAAGAGTTCAAGGGCACCGGCAACCTCGAGATTCATCTCGACCGCAAGCTCACCGACCGCCGCGTGTTCCCGTCGATCGACATCCAGAAGAGCGGCACGCGCAAGGAAGAGCTCCTCATCCCGAAAGAAGATCTCAACCGCGTGTGGGTGCTCCGGAAGGTGCTGACTCCCCTGTCGCCGGTCGAGGCGATGGAGCTGCTGCTGTCCAAGATGTCGAAGACGAAGACGAACCAGGACTTCCTCGCGTCGATGTCGAACGGCAAAGGATAGGTTCGCGAGGGCCGTTCAGGGCCGACGAGTCCGCAGGCGACGTTCGACGAGTTCGCTCAGTGCGCGACGCGGCGGTTCGGACGGACCGGCTGGCAGGTGTCCGAAGTCGGCTACGGCATGTGGGGCATGGGTGGCTGGACGGGATCCGACGATGACGAGTCGCTCGGCGTCGCTGCATCGCGCCATCGAGCTCGGCTGCACGTTCTTCGACACCGCCTGGGTCTACGGTCAGGGCCGCAGCGAGAAACTCCTCGGACAGACGATTCGCTCGCACCCCGGAGCGCCGCATCGTCGTCGCGACCAAGATCCCGCCGAAGAACATGCGGTGGCCGGCGACGCGCCGACTACACGGTCCACGAGACGTATCCGCCCGATCACATCCGCGAATACACCGAGAAGAGCCTCGAGAACCTCGGCGTCGACGTCGATCGATCTGCAGCAGTTCCACGTGTGGAACGACGCGTGGGCCGACGACGACGGGTGGAAGCGGGCGATCGACGACCTGCGGACCGCCGGCCTCGTGCGCGCGGTCGGCATCAGCATCAATCGCTGGGAGCCGGCCAACGTCATCCGCGCGCTCGACACGGGCCTCATCGACAGCGTGCAGGTCGTCTACAACATCTTCGACCAGGCGCCCGAGGACGAGCTGTTCCCGTACTGCGAGGCCACGGCATCGCCGTCATCGCGCGCGTGCCGTTCGACGAGGGCAGCCTGACGGGCACGCTCACGGCGAGCTCGCGCTGGCCGGAGGGCGATTACCGGAACCTGTATTTCACGCCGGACAATCTGCCGGAGACGCTCCAGCGAGTGGAGCGGCTGCGACCCGCTCGTGCCAGAAGGGATGGACCTGCCCGAACTGGCGCTCCGTTTCATCCTGGAGCACCCGGCCGTGAGCACCGTCATCCCGGGCATGCGGCGGCTGCGGCACGTGGAACGCAACCTGGCGGCCAGCGACGGCGAGCCACTGTCCCACGCCTCCGGGACGCGCTGCGCCAGCACCGCTGGGACCGCGGGACGGTCATTCCGTTCTCGCCGTAGTCCCGTGGGGCCGGGTGTTATAATCGGGGTTTCGCCAGAGACCCCAAGGGACGAAGGAGCACGCCGTGAAGGAAGGCATCCACCCGAAATACCACGCCGTTGACGTCCGCTGCGCGTGCGGCGCCACGTGGAAGACCCGTTCGACCAAGCCCGAACTGCACCTGGAAATCTGCTCGAGCTGCCACCCGTTCTTCACGGGCAAGCAGAAGCTGCTCGATACCGAAGGCCGCGTCGAGCGGTTCACGAAGAAGTTCGGCGCGCAGACGTCTGAAAGCCGCAAAAAGGCGGCGGCGGCAAGCAAGGCCAAGAAGCCCGCGGCGGCCGCCCGCTAGCAGTCATTCAGCAGTTCGCCCACGCCTCCCGCCTCGCC
>CAVSND010000009.1:0-493362 GCA_963729215.1 uncultured Acidobacteriota bacterium
CCACCACGAGCCTCATCCGGCTGGGGCGTGCTGCCTGGACCTGCGGAATTCTCGATGAATGTGTTGCGAGTTGATCGACCGTAGCGCCCAGCAGCGACGACGCGAAGATCCGGCCGGGACCTTCCGGCACCTCGACCTCCGACGGCACCACCAGGACCGGGATCCCGGCGGACACCGCCGCCTGCGTGCCCGACGGTGAGTCTTCAACCGCGAGGCAGTCGGCGGCGGTCAGCCCGAGCAATGTCCATCGCCTGCAGATAGGGCATCGGGTCGCTGGCTTCTTCCAGCGGCCACCTCGTCCCCACAGATGGTGATCACGTCGAACCGGTGCGCCCCCAGCAAACCACCGACAGCGACCTCCACCAGTGACCGAGGCGAGTTGGTCACCAATGCGGTCTTGAGCCCGGCGCCGCGAATCGAGTCGATGAGGGATTCCGCGCCCGGCTGCCACAACAGGTCCTCGGCAAAGATCTCCCCGTGATGGCAAGTAGCAGTGCGGTGATTTCCTCCACATCCTCGGGCGAGCCGAGGTGCTCGAGCAGCAACGCCACCGACTCCGGGATCGACATGCCCGGCGTTGCCCTCGCCAGCACTTCGTCAGTGACTGGCGGCCCCCCAGCTGCCGCGCGACCCCATCCATGGACACCGACCAGAGTCGCTCCGAATCGACCAGGGTCCCGTCCATGTCGAACAGGACTCCACCAAGTTCTTCCAACTGGCTCGGAGCGGTCGATCATCACACCGATTCTTTGTCCCACCGATCTCGACAGAACTCATTGCGCAACAACAGACTATGTCCCAGCTGCCGGGCGTTGGGCGGACCCTGCAGAGCTTCGACGACCCCCGGCCCGCGGGTCCGCAGCGGCAATGGTCGGGGTAAGGTGGGTGGGGGGGCGTTCACCGCTGCAGCCTAATCACCACCCACCCCGGTTCATTGGCGGGCCGGGTTGCCCTACTTGCCCACGGTGGGCTCGCTAGCCGAGCCAGACGCACGTAGGCTGACCTGCGTGAGTGAGTTCCCGGCCCTACGCAACCCGGTGATGATCGCCGCCTTCGAAGGGTGGAACGACGCCGGCGATGCCGCAACCGCCGCTATCGAGCAACTGGGTCTGATCTGGGATGCGACCCCGCTGAGCGAAGCTCGACCCGGAGGGTTTCTACGACTTCCAGGTGACCAGGCCAACCGTCAGGTTGATCGATGGGGTCACCAGAACCATCGATTGGCCGACCACCAGACTGTCCGCCTGCCGGCTCCAAGGCTCGTCGCAGAGACGTCATCCTGGTGCACGGCATCGAGCCGAACTTCCGGTGGCGGGCCTTCTGCGACGAGTTGTTGAAGATCGCCGTCGAGAATCAGGTTGCCTCCGTGATCAGCCTGGGGGCACTGCTGGCCGACGTTCCGCACACCCGTCCGATCCAGGTCACCGGCTCGGCACACGACGAGGAGACCGCAGCCCAGGTTGGGGCTCGCCCGGTCCCGCTACGAGGGCCCCACCGGTATCTCCGGAGTCTTCCAGGACGCTTGTGTGCAGGTGGGGATCCCATCGATGTCGTTCTGGGCCTCGGTTCCGCACTATGTGTCACAGGCGCCGTCCCCGAAGGCAACCCTCGCGCTGCTGCACCGCGTCGAAGACGTCATGGACATCGAGGTACCGCTCGGGAATCTGCCGACCCAGTCCGACGAGTGGGAGGCGGAGGTCACCCAGATCGCTGCCGAAGACGACGAGATATCCGAGTACATCAGAGCCTTGGAGGAGCGGGAGGAAGAGGACGAACCGCTCAAACCGGCGTCAGGCGAGTCGATTGCTGCTGAATTCGAACGGTATCTGCGCCGCCGTGGCCCGTCCGGGTGAAGGTCGGCGGAAAATTCTCCTCATGGGCTTGCAGTGGGAACAGGTTGTGGTCGATGCCGCGGACCCGATCGAGCTGGGGCGGCTGGTGGGCTACGGCCGCTTCGGCTGGGTGGTCCATGGTCCGAGGAGCCCGACGAGGTCGAGATCAGGCCCACCCCCGATGACGGGATCCCCGGTCTGATCTTTGTCACGGTTCCCGAACCCAACACAATCCAAGAACCGGCTGCACCTGGACTTCCGGCCGGACGACCAGGACGCCGAGGTGGATCGGCTGCTCGGTCTTGGCGCGACCACAGTTGACATCGGTCAGGGCCACGGGAAAACCTGGGTGGTCATGGCCGACCCGGAAGGCAACGAATTCTGCGTGCTGGCATCCGGACCCTCGGGTTCGTGATACCCCAGGCGCCCGACCCCACACTCGGTCGGCCAGTCAGCCAGTCAGTCGGCCAGTTCGGGCCAGTCGGCCAGTCGGCCAGTCGGCCAGTCAGTCAGGCCTCGGCGCTCGGCGTGCTCGTCGGTTGCTGCTGCTCTGGGCTTCCACAGCGTCTCAATCGGGTCGTCGAGGTCCAGACGTCCGCAAACTCCTCGTCGCTGATCGGTACCCCGAGATAGTCCTCCGCCCCCGAGCAGCGGCGAATTTCTCCTCATCGGTCGGCTCACGGCGGTGCGGTCCGGTCTTACTTTCCATGACGGTCCTCTCGGTTCGTGCAGGTCCTTGTCGGGCTATTTTCCCCGCAAAAATCAGCGCAAAAAAAAAAAAGAAGGGTGATGCCCGAGCAGGGCGTCCACCGCGTCGGCCACCGCCGACCGTCCATCGCGTCGTTGGCCGCCCAGCGTCCAGCTCGGCCACCACGGTCGGCGTGTCCAGGTCGTTCGCCAGCGCGTCCCGGATCGCCTCGACCACCGCGCCGCCGGCTGCCGGACCGGACGGCCGCCGCCCGCCACCGGTCCAGCCGCTCCTCCGCGGATGCAGCACGTCGTCCGACCAGGCCCGGTCCTGCCGGTAGTGCCCGGCCAGCAGCCCAGCCGCATCGCCATCGGATCGACACCCTGTGCAGCAGCCGGGAGACGAAGACCAGGTTGCCCTTGGACTTGGACATCTTCTCGCCGTCCAGCCCGATCATCCCGGCGTGCGTGTAGTGCCGGGCGAACGGCCGCTTGCCGGACAGCACCTCGGCGTGCGCGGCGGAGCACTCGTGGTGCGGGAAGATCAGGTCGCTGCCACCGCCCTGCAGGTCGATGACCGGCCCGATCCGGTTGCCGGCGATGACGGCGCACTCGATGTGCCAGCCGGGTCGTCCGCGGCCCATCGGGGACGTCCAGGACGGCTCCCCGGGCCGTTCCATCCGCCACAGCAGCGGGTCCAGCCGTTGCCGCTTGCCCGGCCGGTCGGGATCGCCGCCGCGTTCGGCGGACAGCCGCAGCATGGTCGGCTCGTCGTAGCGGGACTCGTAGCCGAAATGCCCGGACGCGGTGACGTCGAAATACACGTCGGGGTACTGCTCGTCGGTGACCCGGTAGGCGGCGCCGGCGTCCAACAGTTCCTGCACCGCGGCGGTGACCTCGTCCATCGCCTCCACCGCGCCGATGTAGTCGGCCGGCGGGATCACCCGCAGCGCGGTCATGTCGTCCCGGAACAGGCCGATCTCACGGTCGGCCAGCTTGCGCCAGGACACGCCGTCACGGTGTGCGCGTTCCAGCAGCGGGTCGTCGATGTCGGTGATGTTCTGCACGTAGTGCACCTGGTGGCCGGCGTCCAGCCACATCCGTTGCACCAGGTCGAAAGCCAGGTAGGTCGCCGCGTGGCCGAGATGGGTGGCGTCGTACGGGGTGATCCCGCAGACGTACATCGTGGCCGTCGGGCCGGGGTCGGTGGGCCGCACCTCCCCGCTCGCCGAGTCGTAGAGCCGCAGCTGTCGGCCCGCTCCGGGGATCCCGGGCACGGGCGGTGAAGGCCAGGATTGCACCGCTCCACAGTAGTCGGGCCGGTCGGTCCTCGGGGATCGCTGCCGGGCGCGTCACGCCCGGCACCACGTGCCGGTTCGCGTGCAGCACCGCCTCCTGCCACGGGTGCAGCGCGGTGCCCCGCAGTCCGTCGGGCGGCGAGGACTCCGGGAACATCAGGTTCCGCCGGTCCCGACGGTGCGGCAGGTTCAGCGCATGCCCGAGCTCGTGCACCAGCACCGTCTCGTCGTAGGTCCCCGGATCGGCGCGTCGAACAGGGAGGCCTGCACGATCACCCAGTCCGCGCTGATGCCCAACGAGCAGCCCGTGGTCCGGCCGGCGATCTCCCGGACCACCACCACCGTCACCGGCGTGCCGACGACCAGGCCGGCCACATCAACGGGCGCCTCGTGCCGGCGGTAGAACTCGGTGCGGCCGAGCACGTCGTCCAGCAGCAGCAGCCGGTTCGCCCGGGGGTTGAGCGCACGGGGCGGGGCCGGCTCGTCGATCACCTGCAGCCGGGCGGTGCGCACCCGGATGCCGGCCTGCTCCCGCAGCACTTCGTCAGCCCGGCGGAGCGACGGTCGCACCGCGTCGGGAGCGCACAGGGGCCGACCGTTCTCGTCGGACAGGATCACCACGTGCACCCGCAGGGTCGCCGGACCGATCTGCTGTCCCGTCGACCGCCGCCTTGACGCTCGACGCGGCGGTCAGCACGCCGTTGGATGCGTCCAGCGCCAACCCGCCGACCGCGCGGCGGGATGCGTCCCGGTCGGTCCCCCGCCAGACCCCGCTGCCGGTGCTGATCGTTCGGTCGCCAGGGCTCCCTCACAGCGGCGGCCACGGGATCGGGGTGCGGTGCCCGGGCGGCTTCGGGAATTTCTCGCGTCGACGTCGAGCCGTTCGATCCGGTGCCGCAGCGCGGCGATCTCCGCCGTGGTGATCAGCTCGTCCAACTGGTCGCCGAGCGTGCCGTCGAGCTCGCAGGTCAGCCGACCCAACCCGGCCAGCACCGCCGCCGGCAGCCGGGTGCCGGCCCAGCCCCACAGGATGGTGCGCAGCTTCTCGTCCTGGTGGAAGCACAGACCGTGGTCGACGCCCAGGATCCGGCCGTCCGGGGTGGGCAGCACGTGCGAGCCCTTGCGGTCGGCGTTGTTGACGACCAGGTCGAACCCGGCCAGTACGGCCAACGCCGGATTGTCGGCGTGCACGACGGCGACGTCGTCGCCGGTCACGTCGACCGCCCGCATCACCGGCAGCCAGCCTCGGGGACCTTGCGGATCGGCACCAGGTCGACCATCAGGTCGGGGTCGCAGTCGTCGATCCAGCGCTGCACCATGCCCGGCCCGAACGGGCCGTCCCGGATCATCGTCAGCGGCACGCAGTCCCAGCCGGCGGCCGCCGACACCAGGTAGGCGGCCAGTTCCCGCTCGGCCAGGGTGCCGTCGGGGAAGTCCCACAGCGGACGTTCGCCGCGGACCGGCTTGTAGATGCAGTCGACGGCGACGCCGTCCAGCGTGGCCTGAGCGAGCAGGGTGAGGTTGGAGGCGTCGGTGAGCCGGCCGGTGACGGTGATCTCCCCGTGCCCGCAGGACCTGCGCGGTGATGTCCGCGGCGGCGTCCTCGGTCGGCGGGGAGTCCCGGTCAGCCAACCGCGCCGCGGTGGTAGCCGTTCAGCCGCGGGCAGATGTGCCCCTCGGGGTCGAGCGGATTGCTGCACAGCGGGCACGGCGGGCGTCCGGCGGCGACCACCTGCTCCGCGTGCTTGGCGAAATCGCGGGCGGCGGCCAGCGAGAGGAACACCCGCAGCGCGTCGGGACCGTCCTCCCGGTCCTCGAGCACGATGTCCTCGCCGACCTCCTCCTCGGACAGGGCGAGCAGTTCGACGATCACCTGCGAACCCTCGCCGTCCCAGGCCAATCCCATGGTGCCGACCCGGAACTCCGCGTCGACCGGGGTGGACAGGGTCAGCTCGCCCTCGGGCGGCGCGCTCGGATTCGGCCTGGGCGCCGAACCGGCGGGCCACCTCGGTGATCAGCGAGCCGAGCCGATCGGCGAGCACCGCGACCTGCTGCTTCTCGCAGGAGACGGACAGCACCCGCCGGCCGTCGACCACCTGCAGAAAGAATTCGCGTTCACCGGGCTGCCCGATGGTCCCGGCGAGGAACCGCTCGGGCGAGCGGAAGACGTGGATCTGGCGCGACATGACGGTCCTGAGCTTAGTCGTCCTGCGGATCAGCGGGTGACGCCACCGGGCACGGCGTCCGAAGCGACTGTCTCCGCGCTGAATCGATTGGGTGGCCGGGGAGGTCGGGGCGGGACGGCCTGGCCAGGATCGGGTCGCCGGTGTCGTTGATTCGCTCGACAAACGGGCGCAGCGGCGTGTACCGGATCACCGAGATCGACGCGGGGGCGACGACGATCCGCTGGAATGCGTCCAGGTGCAGGCCCAGCGCATCGGCCAGGATCGCCTTGATGACGTCGCCGTGCGCGCAGATCAGCACGGTCTGGTCGGCGGTCGCTGCCTGCCTGATCAGCGGATCCGTCGGCCGCCCGAGTCGACATGGCGGCCAGACCTTCCCCCTCCGGGAACACCGCGGCCGACGGGTGGGCCTGCACGATCCGCCACAGCGGTTCTGCGCCAGGTCTTTGAGGCACGGCCGGACCAGCCGCCGTAGTCGACCTCGAGAAGTCGGTCGTCTTTTTCGATCGGCAGGTCGATCGGCGGCGAGAACGGCGCCAGGGTCTGCATACACCGTTCCAGCGGGGAGGAGATCAGCCGATCGAACCGGGCGCTGGCCAGCCGGCGGCAATTGCTGCTGCCTGACTTTCGCCGTATTCGTTGAGCCGACTCCGGGGGTGCGGCCGGCCAGAATGCCCGACACATTGGCCGTCGATCGTCCGTGCCGGACCAGCACCACGGTCAGCACCGGGGGCGGGGTTCTTTCGAGGCTGTGATCGTGCGGCTTTTCCGGGCCACGGACTTGCGCTGTGGGCGTAGTCGATCCGGCTGGTTCAGTGCTCGGATTCGCGGGCGGGCTCACTTCGTGATCGGTCATCAGGTAGCTGCCAACGCCCCGGTGCTCAGCGCCACCCGCTTGGGATCGTCGGCTGGTTCTGCCAGCGCAATCACGGCCGCGCGCAAGGGGTTCGGTGAGACGATGCGCGCGATCGCAATGCGCAGTCCCTCGAAGACGTCCACGCGCGACTGTCCCGTCGCCAGCACCTGCTCGAGCGCCGTGCGCATCGGCGAGCCATCCGGCTGGAGTGCGAGCCGTCTCAGGCGCTTGATGATGGTGCCGTTGCCCGGCGGCAGAATCGGCATGCAGCGCTCGTCGAATAGTTCGAACGCGGCGTTCAGATGATGGCGAAGCTGCAGAAGGTACTCGAGCTCCGCGTTCGCGGCGCTGGCTCGCCGATCGATCGCGGCGGAATCCTGAGGCACGAGTTCCTTGAACGAGACGGCTGAATCCTCCATGCAGGTCTGAGGATGATGTTAGGCAATTTTGATGAGCTGGTCGAGCGACAAAGTTTGGATCGGCGTTTCCGGCGGCCGTCCGCCGACGACGATGCGTGGCATTTCTCTTGCTCTGCTCGGGTTGAACTAGACGAGAATCGCAAATTCTGCTGACACAGGGCCGATTGGCCGCGTGTCAGAGCGTCTGCGGTTGACGTCGCTGACTGTTTGGCAGAAGTATGTCTGCCAGAGGCGCGATTTGTTGAGTGAAACCGGATCGGCGGGCCTGGCGTGTCTCTCGGAGGGAGACGCCACATTTGACGTGACCAGAGGCCAGGAGGTTGCAATGACGGACCGCCTCCGCCTCACCGTCGCGGGCCTGGCGGACCTTCTCCAGTCGACCGTCGCCCTGTTTGAGGGCCGGAGCGGCGATCTCCGTTTCGTATCGAGCGCGATTCGGACCGCCTCGTTGCCCCCAATCGCCGACGCACGCCAGATGACGAGGGCGAGCGTGGCGGCGCGCCACAGCACGGCCCCGACGATCATCACAGTGGATAGCGGCCCCTGGACGCTGCTCAGGGTGCGGCGCCACGGGCGCGCCGCCACGCTGGCGGTTCACGGCGATCACACAGCCGCGGCGGCGCCCATCACCGCAACTGGATTCACGCTGTCGAAAATCCTGGAACGGGACGACGCCACGAGCGGAGCGCGGCGGCAGGCCGCCGCCCATGCTCTGGCTCGCCGGCTGGCGCGTGTGTATGGCTTTCCCCGGATGGCCGACCTCGTCTCCTCCGCGACCGCACGCCTGCTTGGCGCCCGCGTGACGAGCACCGCCATCTACGATCCCCTGACGCAGGTGCTCAAGGTCCAGGGCACGTACGGATACCCGAGCCTGCTCGTGGAACACACGCGCATCACGCCGGGCGAAGGCGTGATCGGCAGTGTCTTCCAGTCGGGTGTTGCCCTGTGCGTGCCCGACGTGCGGGCGCACGACGACCTGTCCAGGAACCGTCCCCGGTATCGCAGCAGTTCGTTCGTCGCGGTGCCGGTTCGAGCCGGTGAACGGATCCTGGGCGTCATCAGCGCGACCGACCGTGAAGACGACCGGCCATTTACCAGAGACGATGTGTCGTCATTGCGAGCGCTGGCCGCACCCGTCGCCCTCGCGCTGTCACGCGAGCTTGCGGTCAGCGAGGCCGAGCAGTACGCCCACGCCGCGGCGATAGACCCCCTCAGCGGCCTTTTCAACCGGCGCTACCTGCATGTCCGCCTCGAAGAGGAGCTCGAACGGGCGCGTCGCCACCAGATTCCCCTGGCGCTGCTGATGATCGACCTTGACGACTTCAAGATGGTCAACGACAAGTTCGGACACCTGGCCGGGGATGTCGTCATCAAGGACGTCGCCGTGATCCTGCGGCGCACGGTCAGGATGTTCGACGTGTGCACGCGCTACGGCGGCGAGGAATTCGCGATTCTGATGCCGAACAGCGGGGCGCAGTCGGCCGCAACCGTCGCCGAGCGCATCCGGCGGCGGATCGAGTCCTATCAGTTCTCGGAGCCCGCGCTGGCGTCGCTGTCGGTGACGGCCAGCATCGGCCTGGCGGTGTCGACCTCGCAGCTGCTGCCGCGCGATCTGATCGAGCGGGCCGATCAGGCGCTGTATCAGGCAAAAACACTCGGGAAAAACCGCGTCTGGTTCGGGTGATGCGGGACATGACGATGCGGATTCAGAAGACGGCTTCGTAAGGGGATTCGTGAACCATAGACCCGGGGACATTGTCGACGACGGGCGCCCGATCGCCCTGCTGGTTGAAACCGACGCGTCGCAGCTCGCCGAAACCTCGCAGGTTCTGGGCACGCTCGGGTACGCGGTGATTCCCGCCGGCGGCTTCGATGAAGGCCGACGAGAGCTGCTCGCGATGAAAGAGCTGTCCCTGCTCGTCGCGGACGTCAGGCTTGGAGCGTTCAACGGCCTCCACCTGGCCTTCCGCGCGCGCGCCCACCATCCCGCCGTGCGCGTTGTCATCATCGACCAGTCGTTTGATGTGACCCTCGAAACCGAGACGAAACGACTGGGCGGCGTCTATCTCGCCCGCCCGTTTGCCACCGACGTCCTCACGCTGAATGTCCCTCGACCCGAGCAAGGTATCGCCGACGCGCCTCACGGCACTTCCAGGCGCTGGCCGCGCCGGTCGGTGGCCGGCGTCGTCGCCGCGGTAGGCCCTCGCGAGGCGCGCCTGTCCGACGTCAGCTACGGAGGGCTGTGCCTCGAATTCCCGGGCGCGGACGTCGACGCCTCGCTGCCGTCGACGCTGGACATCGAGCTGAAAGACGTCGGCTTGTCGCTGAGGATGCATCCCGTGTGGGTCCGCGCCACCAGCTCGTCGCCCGTGTGGTTGTGCGGCGGTGAGGTCATCGCCACTTCGTCGCCCGCCATGGACCAGTGGCGCGAGTTCGTGGATTCCCGAATCGCGGTTTAGCGCAATCGCGTCGCGAGAGGCCGGACGGACCCGGCAGGTCTAGCTCGAACGGCGGGCGGCGTACGTCGACGGGGTGTCCTGTTCGGTCGCGGTTGTTTCAGCCTTCTCGTTTCCAACGACCCGGAACGATTGGAACGGCAGCTGACACTCGGTACTTCCGCAGGAAATTCAGGAATCGCTTGTAGTCCGAGTCGTTCATGTTGAACAGCTGGAGCACCTGGCGATAGTTGCCCTTTGTTCGACTGAGCCCCAGCGTCACGATCCGTCGCAAATCCGCGCGCGTCAGGTCCCGGGCCATGAACGGGGCGTAGACGACCGTCCAGAACGACGCTCCGTCAACCACGAGCTGGTTGAATGTGGCATCGGCCATCGATTGCGGAGCGGCGGCGCCCGTCGGCGTCGAAACGACCGGAGCGCCGAGAATCTCTGAGGGAAGATCGCTCGGCACGATCACACGCTCGCGCGTGCGGACGACGCAGCGTTCGATGACGTTTTTCAGCTCGCGCACGTTGCCTGGCCACGAATACTCAATCAGGCACGCCATCGCCTCCGGGCTCATTTCCGGCGGCTCCACGCCGTAGCGCTGAACGGACGTCCGGAGGAACTGATCGACGAGCGCTGGAATGTCGTCCCGTCTCTCGCGGAGCGGGGGCACGACAATGTGAATGACGTTCAGCCGGTAATACAGGTCTTCGCGGAACGCCTTGGCCGCCATCTGATCGACGAGACGCCGGTTCGTCATCGCGATCACGCGCACGTCGACGCGGGTTCGGGGCCGATCGCTGCCCACGGGCTGTATTTCGCCGGTCTCGAGGAACCTGAGGAGCAGCGCCTGCATGCGCAGGCTCATTTCGCCGACCTCGTCCAGCATCACCGTCCCGCCGCGCGCGAGTTCGAGGAGCCCTGGCCGATCCCGGTAGGCGCCTGTGAAACTCCCTCGAACGTGGCCGAACAATTCCGACTCGAGGAGGGTGTCCGGCACGCCGGCGGAATTGAGGGCCACCAGCGGCCCGCTGCTGCGCGGGCTGAACGCATGAATCGTGCGGGCGGCCAATTCCTTGCCCACCCCGCTCTCGCCCGTGATGAGTACTTTCGCGTCCGAACGCGCGGCGTCCCGAAGATCCTCGTCCAGCGCGCGCATCAGTTCGCCGCTTCCGATGAGGCGTCCGGGTTGTAGGCCTGTTTGGGTCACTTTAAAAAAATAAACGGTAGGCTAGAACATATAGCCGGGTCAATCAGGATTGCACCGAAAGATGGTTAAAAGACTCAAAAGCCGCAAAAGAGTAGGCCGGAATGACGAATTTCGTGCAAAACCACCCTGCGAGCCAACTCTAACCGTCCGGTATCACTACACCGTCAACACCCTACAAATTGCGGGTAATTACTGGACGCTCGACGGATTGTCCGTTGTCGACTCGGGCAGTTTTCCCGGCGGTTCCCTTATGATACCGCACGAGACGCGGATTTCCGCCGGTCACGAGCGCCGCGGCATACCCGGCGAGGGCCGGCAGTTCGTGAATCGGCCACTGCGCCCCTTCCCCGTCTTCGTCATCCACGACTAATGGTGTTGCGGCGGGCGAAATCGTGACACTGAATGCCCGGAGTGGTTGCGCCAACCCGAGGCCGCGCGCCTTGAGATAGGCCTCCTTCCGGGTCCAGCAGGTGAAGAAGGACCCGGGAGGCAGCGCTCGAAGCTCGGCCGTTTCACGAGACGAGAAAAACCGAGCGGCTATCTGATTCGCGTCGGCCATCGGACGGATCGCTTCCACGTCGATGCCCACCTCGACGCCGTGGCTGATGGCCATCAGCGCAACGCCGTCCGAGTGGGAGACGTTGAACTTCAGCGGGCTCCCATGTCCGCCAGCAAGCGCGGGCTTGCCATGTATCCCGTACTCGAACGCAATATCAGCCGGCGAGGCGCCGAGATAGCCGCCGAGCAGCGTTCGAAGACCTCCGCGGACGCGAATGAACCGGCTGCGGTCGCGCTCGAAGTGGAAACGACCCGCGCGCGTCCGCTCGTCGGGCGCAAGTATCGCTTCATGCTCCGACAGCTCCTCAGCCGGGCACGCAACATCGAATGCCCAGACGTCGACCTCGCCGCTGCGCAATGCCAGCGACGACGGGGCGACGTCCCAACCGCTGTCTCTTGTCACCGCGGCCGCTATTTCATGAAGAGACGGAATGTGGCGCCGGTTGTCCCGTCGGCCAGTTCGACACTGTCGGCATCGACTCGAACCACCGTATAGGCTGGCGGAATCACGTCCCCTGGCCTGACCAGATACACCTGTCCGTGCCCGGCGACAATTGCCGTGGCTGCGGGCCCATCGTGCCCGTCGTCCTGGGCCATCCCGATCAGTCTGAACGCCGGAGGCTCTGGCGGCTGCGCCGCTGCGATCGGCTGGGGCTGTTCCGGGGGCCGTACAGCCGCTCGCACGGGCTCTTTAAACGTGAAGACGTTGCGTTCCGGACGGGCTACCGAGACCGCTGGAGCGCGCCAATCCTGCAACCGGACAGGGGCAGGAATCTCGCGGGGAACGCTGACGCTCGAGGGGGCGCCGTTCCCGGTTTGAGCCGGCGGCAACTGGGCCGTCCCCGCCAGCCACGAGGCGACCGTGCTGCCCCCGAGGACAAGCAATTGAGACCAGCTGAAATTCACCCGTTTCATGCGCGGCGATCCTTCGTCCCGGCCTCCTCCCCCCGATCCGCTCCCCACCCGAGGTTCTGCCGGTAACTACGGATCTTATCGGCTCGGCGAACCGGCGCACTACGGGACTGTAAATGCGCGGCCAGCGCCCGGATATTCGGGAACTGAAGGAGCGCGTGGATGGGCAGAACTGGATCGATCGTCGAGCCAATCCGTTCGTGGGCCCGGACCATCATCAACGAATGGGCGCCGAGCTCGAAATAGTTCTCGTCCGTTCCGATGTCCTCACCAAACAACTCCCTCCAGATTCGAACCAGTGCCTTTTCCATGTCGGTGCGCGCCGCAAGGCGCGGTCCGCGCCGGCGGCGTGGCTCCGGCGAACCGCGCCGCGCCGAACCGGCGAACGCGGACGGCAGGCATGCCAGGAGCTGGCCCACGGTTCCGCTGTTCGGCTCCGTCAGGCGGTGGAGAACGGTGACGAGATCGTCGGCGGCGGCCGCCGCCGACGCCGTTCCGAAACTCTCCCCGGCGCCGATGATTCTGATCTCCAGCTGTTCCGACAGGCGCACCATGACGGTCGCCGGGCAGCCGCTTGAACCCACCCACCGAAGCAGGCGCAGCTGCACGCCGTCGATCTCAGACGATTTGAGGTCGTCCTGGATCACGAGGAGGCTGTCGAACATCCGCGACCAGGCCGGGATGTCGCTGCATTTCTGAATCCTCGCGAGCGGCGTTGTCTGGTGTCGTGCCACCTCACCCACGCTGCGCTGCAGATCGCCCAGCCAGGGCGCGACCTCTTCGTTCGCATCAACGCGCACCCTGATCGGCAGGTTGTTCACGCGCGGCCCGATCATCGTCTCAATGCCGGGAATGTCGTTCGGGTGATGCGCCAACGACGCGCCGAACACGACGTCGGAACGGCCGCTGCGGTGCGCGAGCACCACGCCCCAGGCGGCGGAAACGAGCGCATTGACACTCACCTGCCGCCTGCGCGCCATGGCGCCGAGCGCCTGTGTCCTTCCGCGAGTGAGCGAGCGAACGACCTCCCCCGCGGACTCACCCACATGACCCGACACACTGGCGACGGATGGTGCTGGCGTGGCCTCTTTCACTCCATTGAGGAAGCGGCGCCAGAACACCTCGCTCACTTCGTCGTCCTGCTGAAGCCATTTCACATACTCGCGATAGCCGCACGCCGGCTTCAGGCTGACGGACCCGCTGGCGTAGTGCGCCGAGAGGTCCGTGATGATTTGCGGCAGCGAGCAGCCGTCAACGAGCAGCTGGTGCGTGCTCAGAATCAGCCGATGCGTCGTGTCGCCGATGCGAAAGAGCGCCACGCGCAATAACGGCGGCGTTGCCAGGTCGAACGACCGGCGCCGATCGTCGGAGAGAAAACGGCACAGCAGCTCATCTTGCCGCTCGGGCGTCTGCTCCCGCCAGTCTTCCTCGTGCCACGGCAGCTCGACGTGCTCGAGCACAACCTGGTGAGGCGTGGCGGCGCCCACCTGGGCAAAAACGGTTCGGAGGATCGCATGCCGCGCCGTCACCTCCCGCCAGGCGGACCGCAAACGTTCGGCATCGACGGGACCCTCCAGCAGGAACTCCCACTGCTCGAGGCCCGACGACGGCTCGACCGCGTCCATCGTGAACAGCAGCTGCTGCATCGGCGTCAGGGGATAAATGTCGGACAGCAGCGGGAAACGGCCGCCGAGGCGGTCGATCTCCGACGCACTAAGACGGGCGAGTGAAAAGCCGGATGGCCGCGGATCGATCGCGGCCCGATCCGCCCCGAACACCACGAGGTCACGAAGGCTCTCGATACAGCGGCTGGCAACCCCCGAAATGGTGGCGGCGTCGTGGAACTGGTTGCTGTACGTCCACTGGAGCTTGAGGCGGCCATCCTTGATGAACGCGACGACCTCGAGGAGATGGGACCGCCGGTTGTCGCCGCCCCGGCATGGGCCGCTCGATTCGGCGGCGACGCTGAACAGGGACGACCCGGGAGGAATGGCGTCGGACTCCGCCACATACTCGAAGCGCAGCTGCGGCTGCGGGACGGTTTCGAGCGACTTGCGGACCTTGCCGTCCTGCGACAGGTAGCGAAGCGCGCCGAAACTCAACCCACGATGATGGACCCGCCTCAGCGTCTCAGTTGTGCGCTGCACGAGATCGCCGAGCGCCCTGTTGCCGATCTCGAGCTTCACCGGCACCACGGTCGCAAAGCAACCGATCGTCCGCGAGAGATCCACATCGTCGAAGAGCGTCGGCCGGCGATGGTCCTCGACATCAACCAGCACATCGTCCCGGCCCGTCCACCGCACGAGGACCTGCGCGAGCGACGCCAGGATCAAATCGCCGACCTCCGCCGAGCAGGCAGCGGTGGCACTGTCCAGGAGCGTGGCTGTTTCCGCCGCCGTCAGCGACACGGCGACCGTCCCCGTGGACGCCTCGGTATTCAGTTCAGGGTCCCCATCGCGATCGTGTGGCAGACTCGCGGATGCCGGGTCGATGTCTGCGCCCCAGCACGCGAGACCTTCCAGCGCGCCGGTGCTCGCGTATCCCGCGAGACGCTCGCCCCATGTACTGAACGACGTCGTCCGACCAGGCAGGACCGGCTCACGGCCGGCGCGCGCCGCCGCGTAGGCGATCTCCAGATCCTCGAGAAACGCCGGCCATACTCCGGCATCCGCGACGACGTGGTGCATGACGATGAGGAGACGGCCTGGCTGGCCGGCGGCACACGCGAAATGCACCGCACGCAGGATTGGACCGTCGCTGATGTCCAGCCCCGCCTGAACCGAGGCGGCCGTCGATTCGATGGCCGTCGAGATCATTTCTGCCGGGTAATCCCTCAGATCGACCCGCTCAACGCAGGCTCGAGGATGCGGCGGAACATAGCCTGCGTGCCAGCCGGCTGCGTCCTCACGGAGGCGCAGCCTGAACACATCGTGGCGATCCACGACAGCGGTCAAGGCGACGTCCAGCGCGCTGACATCGAGAGAAGACGGGACGCTCAGGAGGATCGCCTCGTTCCAGTGATTCCTGTTCGAAAGCGGTTGTTCGAGGAACCGGCGGATCGCCGGCGTCAACGTCACGGCACTCGGACCGCCGACCGGAATCTGCGGCGGCTCGGATCTGGAAGCGATCGCCGCGCCGAGCGCCGCGATCGTGGGAAACGTGAACACGTCGCGAGTGGTCACGTGCAGCCCGAGCTGACGGGAACGGGCGATCACCTGAATGGTCGACATCGAGTCGCCGCCCAGCTCGAAGAAATTGTCTTCTACGCCCATGACCTCGCAGCCGAGGACCGATGCCCAGATCATCGCGAGGGCAAGTTCGATATCGTTCCGCGGAGCTACATGTCCCCTCGTCCGAGCGGGCAGCGACGGAGCGGCCAGGGCTTGCATCTCGACGCGGCCGGGAATCTCGATCTGCTGGTCGAGTCGGCCGCGAAATTCGAGATCCCCATTTGGCAGCCAGCGCCCGCAACAACCGCTCCGATAGAGCCGCGACTCCGTGCCATTCACCGGATCGTTGACGAATCGTTCCCGCGTCAGATCCGGACGATCCAGGTATCCGCGTGCGATGCCGGGTCCTCCGATGTACATCTCGCCCGTAATTCCAACGGGGGCCAACTGCTGGTACCGATCGAGGACGTAGACGTCGAGGTCGTCAATCGGTACACCGATGACACTGGCGATCCCGGCTTCCACATCCGCCTCCGAGATCCGACGGTGCGTCGCGAGGACCGTCGTCTCCGGAAGGCCGAATGTGCCGAACACTCGCGGCCGTTCGTCACCGTGGCGCTCGAACCAGGTCCGCAGCCAGGAGGCGTCGAGCATTTCCCCGCGCAGGACGATCGACCGGAGCGCCAGCGGCGCATGGTTCAGACGCTCTCCGTCAGCCTGGACAATGCGCCGGAAGGCGGCCGGTGTCTGGCTGAGTACCGGTGACGCGCTCGCGTGCGAGGAGATCGATCAACGCGTCCGGATCGCGGCTGATCCAATTGGGCACGATGACGAGCCGTCCACCATAGAGCAGCGCGCCCCAGATCTCCCAGACCGAGAGCTCCGACGCGTGCGAATGGCCGAGCGTCCACACGTCCTCTCGGGCAAACTGAAACCAGATTTCGGACGCGTCGAACAGGCGGCTGACGTTCGCGTGCGTGATGAGCACGCCGGGGGCCTGCTGCGTCGGACCAGAGCCATACACGACGTACGCCAGGCTGTCCGGTTCGACAACCGGCAGGAGGTTCTCTTCCGGTTCGTCCTCAACGTCCTCAACGCAAACGACCACCACCTCCCGCGAAGGCAGTCGTGCCACGAGTTGACGGGACGTCACAATCACTGCCAGCTGTGCGTCGTCGGCGATGAAGCGTCTGTCATCGCTCGAATGGCCTGGGTCGAGGGCGACGCAGGCACCTCCCGCTTTCAGAACGGCAAGGATGGCAATCACGAGTTCCGGGGAACGTTCGAGCTCCAGGCCGACGAGCACTTCCGGACCGACGCCGAGCGAGCGCAGGCGATGCGCGAGTTGATTGGCCTGGCGGTTGAGTTTGTCGTAGCTCAGTGTTCGGCCCGCGAAGCTGAGCGCCGGGGCCTCCGGCGTTTCAGACGCCCGTCGTTCGAAGCGCTCGTGCAGGCAGAACGTCTGAATGCCCGACGGACGCGGAACCGGGAGCAACCCTGCTCGCTCCTCCTCGTCGATCATCGACACGGCACTGAGACGCGCCGATCTGTTGTTCGTCAGACGTCAGACTCGTCAGGATCGTGCGCAGGTGCCGCAGCATCCGCACGGCGACCGGCGGGTCCACGGATTCAGGGCCGCCCGCCAGGTGAAGAACGATCTCCGAGTCGACAGAGCACACGAGCGTTACCGGGTAGCAGCTCTGGCCATGATGAACAAAACGCCGGCTGGTCCATTCGCCGCCGAGGCGGCGCAACCGGGAGTCCAACCGCTGCTTCTCGAAAACGACCAGCGTTTCGAACAAGGGTGTGCCGCGGGCGACGTCGCTCCATCCCTGAATCAGTGACAGCGGCGTATGCTCGTGCTCTCGAAGGTCGATCTGCTGTGCGCGGAGGGTCGCCAGCCAGTTGAGCACGGTCGCCTCGGCCGGAACGTTGACACGGAACGGCAGCGTGTTGACGAACGGGCCGACCGCCTCGTCGGCACCATCGATGGACGACTGGCGGCACGTGCGTGTCACGCCGAACACCACGTCCTGCTCGCCAGTGTAGCGGCTCAACAACAGCGCCCACGCTGCGGAAACGAGCGTGCTCATCGTGCAGCCGGCTCTGCGCGCGAATGCGTGAAGCCGATACGTTTCTTCGGGTGTGAACGTCAGCTCGGCGCTGGCGCCGCTTTCGCCTTTGCCGGAAGGCACCGATGCGAGCAGCGGAGTGGGTGTCAGAACGCCGGCGAGTTGCCGTCCGCCAGAAAGGCTCGGATGCCTCAGGTTTCCTGTCCCTCAGCCAGTCGACGTAGTCGAAGTACTGCCGCCTCTCCGGCAATCTCCAGGTCCTGCCGCTGCGGTTGGCATCGCACAGGCCGAAGACCTCGAGGAGCAGGATGGCAATCGACTGGCTGTCCAGGATGATGTGATGGAATGTCCAGAGCACCTCGTAGCGCGAGCCCCCGCAGGCGATGATCGTCAGCCGCATCAGCGGGGCTTCGCCGAGATCGAAACCCCGGGCGCGATCGACGGCCATGAACTTCGCGAGTTGATCGCGCTGCTCGTGGGGCGCGACGTGACTCCAGTCGATCATGCGAACCGGCAGCTTCACCTGCGGGTGCACGATCTGGACGGGTTCAGGCCTCCCTTCCCACTCAAAGCTGCTGCGAAGGATGTCGTGTCGCGCCACGACCGCGTCCCATGCGGAAAGGAGCAGCTGGACGTCGAGCGCCTCCGTCAGCGAGCAGAGGACCTGCTCGACGTCCACACCCTGCCCGGCGGGGCCGAAGCTGTGAAAGAGCATCCCCTGCTGAAGGGGGGACAGAGGATGCGCCCCGACCGCCAGCCCTGGTGAATCGAGCATTGCCGGGGGCCACTGAGTGCAATGTCGCCACCGTCGAGGCCGGGCGAACCACCCGCGCCAGGTGCCTCTTTTGCCTGATATTTTGAGCGAGGAGACTTACAGAACGGTCACTGGACGATGGCGAAGTCTGCCTGAGGGAGGACCATTGTTTACTACGTCGACTTGGATCAGCTGGCTCAATTCCTGAGCCTCTCCTCGCCCAAGCATCTCGATTTCCCCCAATCTGGCGAGACATTCATCGACGGTTCTCACCACGCCGATGCCGAGGCGCTGGACTGCCAGTGACTGTTGTGGCGATCGATTCCGACAGACCAGAATCGCCCGGGCGCGCGATTCCGCAATGACGTCACGACAGCTTTCGGCACGGTCGTCGACCACGACGTCGAGATCGAGCGCGGCGGCGATCAGGCCTCGCGAGCCTTTCACGACGTAGGCGCTCGGACGCTCGAATCCGTGCTCGGCCAGCCAGCGCTGCGACTGCACCTGGGCGGACAAACCAGCCGTTGCCGGACGCTTCGTCAGGAAAATGATTTGCCACCGCCGGGCCGCGGCAACTGAGGCGAGCCGCTTCACCGAGCCTGCCTCGATTTCCTGCAGCGTCAGCCAGAAGTTTTCAACGCCCGCGATATGGCGCCAGAGCCGGCGCTGCTGGCGGGGCGTCAGGTCCATTTCGGCCGGCGCCAGGCCCGCACCCGCGTTCGAGGATGCCTCGGTCGCGGGCTCTGACGCCGGTGCGGCGCGCCCGATACGCGCCTTGCCAAAAAGAACCTCGGCATGCGCAGCCAGCGCGGAGTCCATGTCGGCGAGCACGCCGTCGAGATCGAAGGCGATGCGGAGAGACACCCGCAATCTTAACGTGTATTCACATTCCGACACATCCGCGCGCGCGGCGTGCGCAGACCGCCCGTCACAGTTATGATGAATCGTTTCGAGGTTCGCTCTCTGAGAGAGGGATTGCCCATGTCGCACCTGCATCGCTGCCTGTGGACCGTGCTCGCCGGCGCTGCCATTTCCGCTGCAACCATCGCCGTTCACTCGCAGGACAGTGGTCAGAAGGCGGCCTCGAAGGAATGGCCTGCCGTCAGCGGCGATCTGGGCAACACGCGCTACTCGACCTTGACGCAAATCAACAAGGAGACACTGCCGAAACTCCGCGGCGCATGGGCCGCGGCGCGGTTCGACGATGGCGGGGGCGGGCGCGCGATGCCGGTGGTCAAAGACGGGCTGCTGTTCATGACGGCCGGCTCTTACGTCTACGCCTACGACGCCAGGACGGGCGCAACCGTCTGGAAGCATCAGACGGGTGCCTCACCGCCGAGCGCCGGTCTCACCGACTTCACCCGGCCGGAGCAGGGACTGCCGGCGCGCGAGGGCGTGGCCGTGGGCGACGGCCTCGTGTACGTCGGGCTGAGCAACGCGCACGTCGTCGCTCTCCGAGAAAAGACAGGCGAGCAGGTGTGGGACGTGTACGGCGGCATCGAGCCGCCTCGCCCGGGCCAGGGCGTCTCGGGCGCGCCCGTTTACGCCGGCGGCCTCGTGTTCGTCGGCACGTCAGCCGATCCCGGGTTCAGGGGAAAGGTTGTCGCCGTTGACGGCAAGACAGGCCGCAAGGTCTGGGAGTGGTTTGCGGTCCCCAATCCCGGCGATCCCGGGCACGAGACGTGGCCGAAGGACAACGACTCGTGGAAGATCGGCGGCGGCGCGCTCTGGCTGGTCGGCGCCGCCGACCCGGACCTCGGGCTCGTGTACTTCGGCACAGGCAACGGCGTGCCGCAATACGCCGGCGATATGCGCGCCGGCGACAACCTGTATCTCTGTTCTCTGGTCGCGCTCGACATCAAGACCGGCAAGTTGAAGTGGTACTACCAGACGATTCGCCACGACATCTGGGAAGCCGACATCGCGCAGTCGCCGGTGGTGTACGACGCGCAGATCGGCGGACGCACGCGCAAGCTCGTCGCCGCGATGCGAACCGACGGGGTCCTGTTCGTGCTCGATCGTGAGACCGGCAAACCCGTTCAGCAGATCGAAGAGCGCAAGGTCACCCAGGACGCGCGGTCGCATACGGTGGCGACGCAGCCCTATCCTGTCGGCGCCGACCGGATGCTGCCGGACTGCGACGAATGGAGCAAAGAGAAAATCCCGGCGGGCTTCAAGCTCGGGTGCTTCTTCTCGCCGGCATCCCTGGACGTGCCGAATCTGCTGACACCTGCCTGGGGGATGCGCGTCACGCCCATGGCCTACAGCCCGCAGACCGGCTATTTCTACGCGCTGGGCAACGCCTCGCTTCAGTGGTTCCGCCGTTCGGAGGACCCCTACGTGTTCATCCTCGGCGCGGGCCGCGTTCCGGGGATGCCGGCGGGACACGGCGTCATGGCGGCGATTGACGGACGCACGGGAAAGATCGCGTGGAAAAAGGATTTCACCGGGCCGCGGCCTTCGGGAGCGCTTGCGACGGCGAGCGGTCTGCTCTTCCAGACGATGCCCGACGGAAATCTGATCGCCTCGGACGCGCAGACCGGCCAGCAGATCTGGCAGTTCCAGACCGGCGCCAACGGGGGCGGCGCGCCGGCTGTCACGTACGAACTGGACGGCGAGCAGTACATCGCCGTCGGCATGCGCAACAACGTCATGGCGTTCAAGCTCAACGGACCCATCGAGGCGAAGGCTCCGCCCGAAGCCGCACCGCGCCCTGCCCCGGCGCTCTTCGCCGGGCCGATCCAGGACACCAACAGAATCGAAATCGCCAGCTACGTGCGGGACAGCTCGCAGGGCGGCACGCGGATGTATGCGGACGAATACGCATTCAGCGTCTATCGCGCGCGCGTCAAGGCCGGCACGACGGTTCGATGGGTGAACAACGGCCGGATGAACCACACGGTTGCCGCGGAGGACGGTTCGTGGACGACCCCCGCCTCAGCCCGCTCGAGGCGGCCGCGATCACCTTCGACAAGGCGGGCGAATACACGTACATCTGCAAGGAGCACCCCTGGGCCAAGGCTCAGATCGTCGTGACGCCGTAGTATGATTGAAAGGTTGTAGGGACCGTGTGATCGTTCACATAAACCACATCTCACAGACCAAGAAAAAGACCGGGAAACCGTCGCAGCTTGGCGAGCTGGCCAGCCTCGTCACCGGATCGCTCGTGAACTTCGTCGAGGACGGCGTGCTCGACGCGAGCCTCGCCCCGTCTCTCCGAATCCATCTGGACTGGATCCAGTACCGCACCAATTTCCGCGATCCCGTCTGCGTGCGTCGAACCACCGATCCTCAGGGCAGGCCGATGGCGCTCGCCGAGATCGCGATTGACCTCCGGCAGGCCGATCCGGCCCAGCTCGTGCTGCAGCTCGGCCGCGCACTGCAGAGCGTGGGCCCGACGTCGGCGACTGACGATGGCCGGGTGTACCTGGATGATTTCCGGCCGTACCGCGACTGCATGATCTGGGACTTCAACCGCCTGTTCTGGCAGCACCTGGGCGAATGGGAGGCGGCGTCGGGCCGCGGTTTTGAGGCGGCGCTTCCGAGCGGCAAGTCCGACGCCAACCACCCCGAGGCGGTCGCCGATTCGATCACGGAATTCTGGGAGCTCCTCAGAAAGCTCGAGGAGCGCGGCCAGCTGCCGGCCGAAATCCCCGCGCTCGAGATCGGTGTGGGCTCGGGCGCGCGCGCGGCGGCATGGATGGACGGCTTCAAGGCGCTCGACGAGCAGAAGGGCACCGGCTATTACGCCAAGCTGCAGTTCATCCTCGGCGACTACTCGGCGACCACGCTCGAACGCGCCGTGACGGCGCTGGCGCGCCACGCCGGCCATGTCAGCGCGGCGCCGCTCAACGCGCTCAACCCGTTCAAGGCGCTGTCCGCGTACCGTTTCAAGGTGATGTACGTCCACGCGACAAACGTGTACGACAACCTCCCCTTCGACGATCTGGTGCGCCGCGACGGCCGGCTGTATCTCGTGGAGGTGCGGGCGTATCTCAGCTCGGTCGCGGTGGATCGCCTGTCCGCGGACTTCGGCCTGCCACGCAACGACTTCCCCACCGTGGTCAAGCGATTGCTCGAAGAGGGCCCCGGCGGCATCTTTCCGGGCGAGCGCGGCGTCGCCTTCTGGCGCTGCCTGTGGGATTACTTCCGGCTCGAGGAGCGCCTCCGTGCGCTCGACGACCGCGAAGAGTCGCACGTGCCGCCCGGCCTCAGCTGGTCGCATCTCGAAGACCTCCTCACGGAGGCGCCGGAGGATGTCCGCTTCCACATTTCGCGCGGCGCGGCCGAGAGCTTCGCGAACACCCTGCCGCTGCTCCACCCCCGCGGGTATCTGCAGGTGCAGGATATCTTCGTCGAGCACATGGACGAATACCGCAAGGGCTTCAAGGGCCCCGGCAAACTGGATGGCTCCCTTGTCGCCTGGGTGAACGGCGCGCTCCTGCGCGCCGTGGGCGCGCGTGCGGGGTACGACGTGCACTTCGCGCCGTTTCCGTACCGTCCGGGCACGAAAACAACGGTCATGTACACGACTCAACGCCCATGAACCTTGGAACTCTTGAACCTCTTGGACCTTCGAACTTCTTGAACCCTTGAACCTCTAGAACCCCTTGAACCTTTTATGAAGTTGCCCCTTCTTCCCACAACCGTCATCGGCAGCTACTCGATGCCCGAGTGGTTGGAGCGCGCGAAGAACGACTACCTGTCGCGGCGCCTCAGCCGGCGCGATCTCGACGAAATGCACGACGCCGTCCGGAAGGCCGCGATCAAAGACCAGGAAATGGCCGGCATCGACATCGTCACGGACGGCGAGCTGCAGCGCGACAACATGATCGACTATTTCACCGAGCGCCTGCCCGGCGTCCAGGTCGATCTTGGTTCCAAGCGCTTTTACTACGACTTCTACGAGAGCGTCGTGCGATCGAAACTGGCGACCGGATCACTCGGACTCGTCGAGGAAGTCCGCTTCGTCAAGCGGTTCACGGAGCGGGCGCAGAAGATCTCGGTCTCCGGGCCTCACACGCTCGTCAAGCGGATCCGGAATCAGTTCTACCCGACCGAGGAGGCGTTCGCGCTCGACCTGGGGCGATCGCTGAACTTCGAGCTGAAGGAACTGGCGCGAGCGGGCGCAACGGAACTGCAGATTGACGAGCCGTACTACTCGGGCTTTCCCGAGGACCTCCCGTGGGCCGTCAAGGCGATCAACGCCGCCGTGGAGGGCGTCGACGCGAACGTGACGCTTCACATCTGCTACGGCAACCGCTACGGCAAACCGTCGTTCGAAGGAAGTTACCGGTACCTCTTTCCCACGATTCTCCAGGCAAAGGTGCACGCCCTGTCGCTCGAGTTCGCGCGGCGCGGCGAGGAAGATCTGGAGCTGTTCCGGGAATTCAAGGCGCCGTTCACCCTTGGCCTGGGCGTGATTGACGTCAAGACGCAGGAGGTCGAGCCGCCGACGCTGGTCGCCGACCGGATTCGCCGGGCGCTCGAGATCGTCCCGGTCGAGCGCCTCGTGATCAATCCCGACTGCGGCTGCGTCCACCTGTCACGCGACGTCGCGTTCAACAAGCTGGCCGCGATGGTTGAAGGCACGCGCATCGTGCGCAAAGACTTCGGACAATCATGAAATCAGCGCTCGACATCGCCCACGACGCCACGCTGCAGGACATCACCGAGGTCGCCCGGAAGGCCGGGATTCAGCCGCAGGAGCTCGAGCCGTTCGGCCGGTATCGCGGCAAAGTCCAGCTCCCGATTCTCGAGCGCCTCGCCCAGGCGACGGACGGCAAGCTCGTCATCGTCACCGCCATCACGCCGACCAAGGCCGGCGAAGGCAAGACCACGACGAGCGTCGCCCTGACGCAGGGCCTCGGCCAGATCGGCCGGAAGGTCATGCTGTGCCTGCGCGAACCGTCCATGGGCCCCGTGTTCGGCGTCAAGGGCGGCGGCACCGGCGGCGGCCACGCCCAGATTGCCCCCATGGAGGCCATCAACCTCCATTTCAACGGCGACTTTCACGCCGTGACGGCGGCCCACAGCCTCCTCGCGGCGGCCATCGACGCGTCGATTTTCAACGGCAATCCCCTGCGCATCGACCCGGCGACCATCATGTGGCCGCGCACGGTGGACATGAACGACCGCGAGCTCCGCTACACCGTCGTCGGCTTAGGCGGCAAGACGCACGGCATCCCGCGCGAAAACGAATTCGTGATTACCGCGGCGTCGGAAGTCATGGCGGTCTTCGCGCTCGCCAGCGACCTCGCCGACCTGCGCCGCCGCCTGGGCCGCATCGTCGTCGCCAGCACCTACGACGGCGAGTTCGTCACGGCCGACATGCTCAAGGCGGGCGGCGCGATGACCGTCATCATGAAGGACGCGCTCCAGCCGAACCTCGTGCAGACGCTCGAGGGGCAGCCGGCGCTCGTGCATGCCGGCCCCTTCGGCAACATCGCCCACGCCAACAACTCGATTCTCGCCGACCGGATCGCGCTGAAACTGGCCGACTACGTCATCACCGAAGCGGGGTTCGCCAGCGACCTGGGCCTGCAGAAGTTCTGCGACATCGTCTGCCGGACCGGCGGGTTCGCGCCCAGCGCGGCCGTGCTCGTCACCAGCGTCCGGGCCACGAAATCCCACGGCGGGAAAGCCTTCAAGGACCTGGCCGCCGAAGATCTCGACGCGCTGGCGAAGGGCGCCGACAACCTCGCCGCGCACATCCAGATCGTCCGGCAGTATGGGTTGCCGTGCGTGGTCGCGATCAACAGCTTCCCCACCGATACGCCCGCCGAAATCGCGAAGGTCCGCGAGCTCGCGCTCAAGGCCGGGGCCGAGACCGTCGTCGCCCACAACGGCTTCGGCCAAGGGGGCCCGGGCGCGGTCGAGCTGGCCGAGGCGGTCGTGGCGGCCTGCGCCAAGCCGAACACGTTTGCCTGCCTGACGCCGGCGAACACGCCGATCGTCCAGCAGATCGAGGCGATCGCCAAGCGGCTCTACGGCGCGGCGGGGATCGACCTGCAGATGCAGGCCGTCAAGGACCTGCAGCGCATCGAGAAGCTCGGGATGGGGACGGCCCAGGTGTGCATGGCCAAGACCCACCTGTCGCTCTCGCACGACCCGCTGCTGCGCAATCGGCCGAAGGATTTCATCCTGCCGGTGCGCGGGATGCTGCCGAGCGCCGGGGCCGGCTTCGTCGTCGTCCTCTGCGGCGACATGCAGCGGATGCCGGGGCTCGGCAAGACCCCCGCGTTCCAGAACATCGACATCGACGCCAACGGCCAAACGGTGGGACTGTTCTGAGATCGCGGAGCCGAAGATACTTAAACGCAGAGATCGCAGAGATCGCAGAGACGAGTACCAATGCCGTTCGTCTCCGCGATCTCTGCGATCTCTGCGTTTGATCTATTCTGCGTTCTCTATTGCTGCTGACTGGCGACCGATTCCGTCACCAGCGGCGCGGCGGCTTCGCGGGACATCCACGGCACAAACGGCGTCGTGTCGGTGCCGAAGCCGGGCACGGTTCCGACCGACACGCCGACCGCCAACTCACTCCGCATCGCACTCGATCCCTTGAAAACGCCGCGCGTCGGCGGTACGTCCGAATAGTCCCGCCCGATGGCGACGCGGATGTGGCCTTCCCCCGTCGTGGTGTTGTGCGTGGGATCGAAGCCCACCCACTCCAGCCCGGGGAACCACGCTTCGACCCAGGCGTGAGTCGCGCCGTCAACAGATCGCTCGGAACCGTCCGGCTGCTGGAAAAGATATCCGCTCACGTATCGGCACGGGATACCCAGGCGTCGAACGAGCGCGATCATCACGTGCGCGAAGTCCTGACAGACGCCACGCCGGGCCGACAGCACATCGTCGATCGGCGAATCCACCCGGGTGCTCTTCGGGCTGTATTCGAACGTCCGGTGCACGTCGGCCATGAGCCGCTTGACCGTGCACAACGGGTCGTCGCCGCGGGCCAGACCCATCTCGTCCGCGAGCGAATCCAGAAGCGGCGTCCGGTGGGCGAAGGGGCTTGGGTTCAGCTCGTCCCAGAAACGGCCGGACGGCGTCGCGCCGTCCAGGCGAACCCACGCGTCCACGCCGAGGTCGGTCGGCAGCGGCTCTGGCGCCCGGCACTCGACGAACGCCTCAGCGGTCACCGTCAGGCGCGAGTGTCTGCCCGGAATATTGAAGTGATGAACGATGTTGCCGTCGTGATCCTGGTACATCTTCACGCGCGAGGGCGGCGTCGTGCTGAGGCCGAACCGGATGCACCGCTGCGAGGCGTCCGTGCATGGCTGCATGCGTGCTTCCATGACACTCTCGCTGATGGGCGCTTCGTAGGTGAACCGGGTGACGTGCCGGATGGTGTACTGCATGAGGGACGCCTCAGGCCGGCAGCGCCGACTCGATGGGATATGTGATGTAGCTCTGATAGACGGCGCCGTGGATCTGCGCGCAATACCGCGAGATGGTCTCGAGGTACACGTGCGGATCCTCGCTGAGGATCTCGTCCACCTGCCCGTAGTCGAGCGATGCGTGCAGACGTCCTGCGAGGCGCTCCGCCCGTCCGCCCGCGCCGCCGGTCGTGAGGCCGGAAATCGCACGCAGCGCCGACTCGACGCGCGCCGCGGCAAACCGCACGGATCGGGGGAACTCCGGGTTCAACAGCAGGAATTCGGCGATGCGCTCGGGACGCAGATCGGCGGTGTAGCAGCGGCAGTACGCCTCGAGCGCCGAACAGGACCGCAGCAGGCCGAGCCATTCCGCATGGCCCGGCGGAAGGATCAATTCGCGCCGGAAGTGCAGATCCACCAGCGCCGCCGTTGCGCTCGCGCGCTCCAGGAATCGGCCCAACTGCAGGTGCTGCCATCCTTCGCCGTGCCCCATCGTCTCGTCGGTGACGCCTTCGAAGAGGTGAATGCCGTCGATCACGAGCCGGAAAATGTAATGAGGGCGCGCCGACCAGCCGCCTTCGGCGCGCGCCTGCTTCAGGCGGAGAAACAGCGCGTTCAGCTTTTCCCACATGTCCGTGCTGATTTCCTCGCGGACCTGCGCCGCGTTCTCGCGCGCGGCGGTCACGCACGCTTGAACCGCCGCCGGGTTGGACGGATCGAACACCAGCGTGTCCGACAACGCCATGGGATTGGCGGCAGACGGAGCCTCTTCGAGCTGGACCATCGAGTACAGGCGCGCGAAGTCCCAGCCGCCGGCGTTCGACATCCGGTCGAGCCCGAGATCGAGCCGGACGTCGACGAGGCGCGCCGTCCGCTCGGCACGCTCGAGGTACCGTCCGATCCAGTAGAGAGAGTCCGCGACACGCGACAGCAACACGGTTCGCTACTCCCCTAGTCTTCCAGGACCCATGTGTCCTTGCTTCCTCCGCCCTGCGAGGAGTTCACGACCAATGAACCTTTCCGGAGCGCGACGCGCGTGAGGCCTCCAGGCACCACCGTCACCCGATCGCCGTAGAGGACGTAAGGACGCAGGTCCACGTGCCGGGGTTCGATGCCATGCTCCATGAAGCACGGCGCGCACGAGAGTGACAGCGTCGGCTGCGCGATGAAGTTGCGCGGGTCGGCCAGAATCTTCGCCTTGAACGCCTCGCGTTCGGCGGCCGTGCTGTGCGGGCCGATCAACATCCCGTAGCCGCCCGACTCCCCCACGGCTTTCACGACGAGCGAGTCGAGATGCTCGAGCACGTATCGCCGATGAGACGGGTTGCCGAGCAGGTACGTCTCGACGTTGGGGAGAATCGGCTCTTCGGACAGATAGAACTTGATGATCGCCGGGATGTACGCGTAGAGCGCCTTGTCGTCCGCCAGCCCCGTGCCAATCGCGTTGGCGAGCGACACGTTGCCCGCCCGATACGCGTTGAGCAACCCCGCGACACCCAGATGCGAGTCCGTCCGGAACGCGAGCGGATCCAGGAAATCGTCGTCCACCCGCCGGTAAATCACGTCGACACGCTTGAGTCCGGCCGTCGTGCGCATATAGACGATGTTGTCGTGGACGAGCAGGTCGCGCCCTTCCACCAGCGCCACGCCCATCTCGCGCGCGAGAAACGCGTGCTCGAAGTAGGCCGAGTTGCCGACGCCTGGCGTCAGCACGACGAACGTCGGATCGACCGCGACCGGGGGCGCCAGCGCCCGGAGGGTCGCCAGCAGGGCCTGACCGTAGTGCGAGATGGGACTGACGCGATAGCGATCGAACAATCCCGGCAGTACCCGCTTGGTGACTTCGCGGTTCGCCAGCATGTAGGAGACGCCGCTGGGCACGCGCAGGTTGTCTTCCAGCACCACAAACCGGCCGTCCTGGAGCCGAACCAGATCGGTGCCCGCCACCGAGACGTAGATGTCGCGATGGACGTGCACGCCGCGCATTTCGCGGCGGTAGTGTTTGCAGCTCTGCACCAGGTCGCGGGGCACGACGCCTTCGGCGAGAATCCTCGCGTCGTGATAGACGTCCCTCAGGAACAGGTTGACGGCCGTCAGCCTCTGCGCCAGGCCGCGCTCCAGATCGCGCCACTCGGACGCCGTGATGATGCGCGGCACCAGATCGAACGGAAAGATCCGCTCGGTCCCCTCGTTGTCGCCGTAAACCGTGAACGTGATGCCTTGCGTGAGGAACGCCTTGTCCGCCTCCAGCTGGCGCTGGCCCAGTTCCGCCTGTGACCCGGCGCGCAATTCCTCGACCAGCGCACCACAATGGGCGCGCGGCCGGGCACTCGCCTCGAACATCTCGTCGTAATGGGCGCCGAGCTCGTAGCTCGAGAAAAGCGGACCGAGATCGGACACAAATGTCTTGTCGCGGCCGGACGGGCCGACGTTTATGTCAGAAGGCGTCGCAGGGGGCACCATAAAAGGTCCTGAGCAAGAGATGCGCCAGCAATGCGGACACGGCCGTTCTTCAGACCGCGCCAATTCCCCGCAATTCTATCGTGATCGCGTCTGCGCGACCCGGACTCCGCTCGACATTCATGTAAGCTTCGGAGTTTCGGACGACAACATTGCAGAATCCCGGCGGCTCTCCCGTCAACTTCCCAAGCATTTCGCGTCATTTTCCGCCAGGCACGAGGCAACGATCTTGCTGACAGCAGGGACCCTCAATCGGAGACTCTCGTGAACTCAGCTGACATCGTGATGGGCCATGACGGATCCACGCTGTGGACGCTCGAGGAGCTCAGCCGCCTCGCATCGCCCACGGGTAACGCGTCGGAAACGTTGACCAGTATCGTGAACCTGATTCGGCGGCGATTCGACACCGACGTCTGTTCCATCTACCTGCTCGAACCTGACCGCGCCAACCTCGTGCTCGCCGCGACGATCGGGCTAAGACCCGAAAGCGTGGGACGTGTGCGCATGCGTCTCAGCGAAGGCCTGGCGGGCCTCGTGGCTCAACAGTTGCGGCCTCAGTTCGTGGCCGACGCGACCACGCATCCGCGCTTCAAGTACTTCCGGGAGGCCGGCGAAGATCCCTATCGCTCCTTCCTCGGTGCTCCCATCATCGACCGCGGCCTGCTTCAAGGCGTGCTGGTCGTGCAGACCGCGGATACCCGCATCTTCACACCGGACGACGTGCGGATGCTGGTGGCGGCCGGAGCGCAGCTCGCCCCGCTCGTCGGCGAAGCGCGGACGCTCGGCCAGTTCGTGGCGCCCGCCCATCAGCGCCTGAGCACCATCGCCCAGAACCTCTGGTGGAGCTGGGATCCGGACACGACGGCGCTGTTCCGCGAGCTCGATCCCGTCATCTGGCGCGCGGTGGGCAACAACCCGGTGGCGCTGCTCCAGCAAATGAGCATCGACAAGCTCGAGGAGCGGGCGTCTGAGCTCGCGCTGCATAGCCGGATCAACTACGCGTATCGTCGAATGCAGGAGTACCTCCACTCCCGCCACACGTGGGGCGCGCGTCACGCAGGCGTGCTCTGGGCCAGGCCCGTCGCCTATTTCTCGGCGGAGTTCGGCCTTCACGAATCGCTCCCGATCTACTCGGGCGGCCTCGGCATCCTGGCGGGCGACCATATCAAGAGCGCGTCGGATCTGAACGTGCCTCTGGTGGGCGTCGGCCTCTATTACGACCAGGGATACTTCCGTCAGCGGCTCGATCGCGACGGCTGGCAGCACGAAGAATACATCGCCCTCGATCACCAGCAGCTGCCGATCCGGCCGGCGCTTGGCGACGATGACACGCCGGTCGTCGTGTCCATCGACACGCGGACCGGCACGATCAAGGCGCGCGTCTGGGAAGTCTCGGTCGGCCGCAATCGCCTGCTGCTCCTCGATTCGAACGTGGACGGCAACCAGCCCGAAGACCGGCAGCTGACTTCCAGGCTGTACGGCGGGGACCAGCGCGTCCGCATCCGGCAGGAACTCCTGCTCGGCGTCGGCGGGATGCGGGCGCTCGGAGCGATGGGCATCGCGCCGGGCGTGCTGCACCTCAACGAAGGGCACAGCGCGTTTGCCGCGCTCGAACTGGTCCGCCAGCGGATGGACGTCGAAGGCATCGACGCGTGGGAGGCGCTGCGGCGCGTGGCCGCGCAAATCGTCTTCACCACGCACACGCCTGTTCCGGCCGGCCACGATCGCTTCCCCGAGCATCTTGTCGACGAGCATCTCGGGCCCCTGGCCGACGCGCTCGCCCTTGCGCGTCACGAACTGATGGGGCTCGGGCGCGTGAACCCGTCGGATGGCGGCGAGGAATTCTGCATGACGGTACTGGCGCTCAAGGCCAGCCACCGCGCCAATGCTGTCTCCTCGCTTCATGCGCACGTCTCGCGGGCCATGTGGACGTCGCTCTACCCGGGCTGCACTGAAGACCGCGTGCCGATCGGGCACATCACGAACGGCGTGCATCCGCCCACATGGATCGCTCCTCAGATGCGCCAGGTCTACGACCGCCACCTCGGGTCCGACTGGACGCAGCGCGCCGGACACGCGGCGGTCTGGGAGAAGGTCGAAGCCATCGACGATGGCGAACTGTGGGAGACGCACCAGACGCTCAAGGTTCAGCTGATCGACGTCGTGCGCCGGCGTGCGGAGCGCCAGGCGGAGCGGCGCGGCGATCCGCCCGAGTTCGTCGCGCAGCTGCATCGCGCCCTGAGCCTCGACGCGCTCACGATCGGATTCGCGCGGCGCTTCGCCACCTACAAACGAGCAAACCTCCTGCTGCAGGACATGGAAGCGATCGCCACGCTCGTCAACAACCCTCAGATGCCGATTCAGTTCGTCTTCGCGGGCAAATCGCATCCTCTCGATCGGCCGGGCAAGGAAGTCCTGCAGCAAATCGCGCGACTGATGCACGATCCGCGGTTCGCCGGCAAGATCGTGTTCATCGAGGACTACGACATCAACGTCGGGCGCCATCTCGTGCAGGGCGTCGACGTGTGGCTGAACAATCCCCGGCGCCCGCTCGAGGCCTGCGGAACGAGCGGCCAGAAATGCGTCCTGAACGGCGGTTTGAACCTGTCCGTCCTCGACGGCTGGTGGGCCGAGGCGTACGACGGGCTCAACGGATTCGCCATCGGCGGAGGCGAGACGCACTCGGCGACCGACATGCACGACCTGCGTGACGGGCAGTCGTTGCTGCGGGTTCTGCGCGACGAGGTGATCCCGCTATATTACGAACGCGACAGGGACGGACTTCCGCGCGAATGGATCGCCCGCATCAAGCGGGGCATCCGAACCCTGGGTTGGCGGTTCAGCGCCGATCGAATGGTGATGGATTACGTCCGGCATTCTTACATCCCGGCGGCCGGGGGGACGAGCAGCGAGGCGCGGCACTTCTAGCTGCCAACGGACGTCTCGCCCGGCGCATTCATTGCACGCTAGTCTCCAGTCGAGGCCCGATTGAGCAACCGATTGCTCAATGATGGAAATGTCTGGCCAAAAGTGGAGTCCGGCCGTGATGTGAGGTCCTGTCGTTCCTCCGCGAATGCCGCCGCGTGCTCAGGCTGGGCGGTGTGTTCGACATCGTCGTCCCCGACGCCGAGTGCATCGTCGTGGAATATGCCCGGCGCCGCGAACATCCCTTCCCCTTTCCGCAGTGGTGGGGACCGAAATGGTGCGACACGCCGATGCACGTGGTGAACTATGTGTTCCGGCAAGGCCGCGAGCACAAATACGCCTAC
Organism: uncultured Acidobacteriota bacterium; assembly: GCA_963729215.1. Lineage (GTDB taxonomy): Bacteria > Acidobacteriota > Vicinamibacteria > Vicinamibacterales > CAVVIG01 > CAVQJU01. Next base: position 32,503 of record CAVSND010000009.1, read on the forward strand.
GACGAAGAGACGCTCCGGGCCGTGTTGCTCGCCGCCGGATTCGAAGACGTCAGACGGCGGCCTTTCAACCAGGCGACGGATGCAGAGAACCACGTCATCGGCTCGCTCTGCATGCTCGCGCGCAAGCCTTTACAACCTTCCCGGGTCGACGACGCCCGCGTACCTGAAGGGCCCGAACTAGCTTCGGCAGCCTGAGCGAGGGCCGTCGTAGCTGCGTAGGACGCCGCAAGCACCGCCTCAACCGGGCCTCCCCCGATTGAGGGGCGGATGCCCTGATTCGTGTACGCCGCCGGCGTTCGTTGCTACCATATGGGGATGGCCCTCGACGAACGCGCGTTTTTCACCGACAAGCCGGAAACACGGCCCGGACGGCATCAATGTCCCAAGTGCCGCCGCACGGGCGAATACAGCATTCGCTGGGTCCGCCGTTCCAAGAAAGACCGGCTGCCTTCAGGCGCCGGCGAAGAGGACCGGGCCAAGTTCGCGAAACTGCGGGACTATCTGCTTCGCCTGGACGACGAGGTGACGTGCAAGACCTGCGGCAAGAAGTTCGAGATCCCCTCGCAGCACTCCCTGGTGTTCGTCGACCAACTGGCGGGCCTGCCGAACGAAGAGGAGCTCGAGCGCGAGATCAGCCTCGCATCTGGCGAACCGGAACCCGCGCCCGAGAGCAAGCCGGCCCTGCCCTCCCGCTTCACGCGCAAATCGACCGGATGGAAATAGGGCGTCTGGCGCTTATGAAGTGCGCGTTTTGCGTCGGACGCCGCACGCTGGACTGACCCGCAAGCCTCCGCCCGCCCCTATAGATTCCGCAAGTCCGGTGATAGGATCGTTAGTCGCGCTTCAACTCGCGCGACCGACCGAGGAGACTGATTCATGTTGAAAGCGACTGCCGGGCTTGTGCTGCCGACGACGATTACGGGGTCGTTGCCCCGTCCCAGCTGGTATACGGAAAACCTGGGGTTGAAGTCGTTTCTGGACGCGATGGTGATCAGCCGGTTCCGCGAGCAATACGTGGATGCGTTGTCGGTGTATCTGCGCGAGCAGGAAGTGGCGGGGCTCGACATCGTGACGGATGGCGACTGCCGGTTCGATCAGGACGTGGGCGGCCAGAGCTGGACGAGTTATCCGCCGCATCACATGAGCGGGTTTGACGCGACGCATCCGAAGCTGGCGAAGGTGGGGGCGGGCGGGATCGGGTTTCCGCGCGGGCACATCCTGCACGATTATCTCGAAGCGCGGGTGATGCCGAAGATCGTGGGGCCGCTCGGGCCCGGCGAGATGCAGTATGCGGAGATCTGGAAGGCGGCGCAGCGGCTGAGCGCCAAGCCGGTGAAGTTCGGGACGGTGACGCCGGAGCTGGTGGCGTTTGCGGTGCAGGACGAGCACTACAAAGACCTGCCGTCGCGCATCATGGCGATGAGCGACGCGTTCAACCAGGAGCTGCACGACCTGGCGGATGCGGGGTGTCCGATCATCCAGATGGAAGAGCCGCAGATTCACCTGTTGGCGGCGCGGGGCTACAAGGACCCGGTGATCAATCCCGAGTTCATGCTCAAGGTGTTCAACAACACGGTGAAGGGGCTGCGGGCGAAGACCGAGGTGTGGTGCCACACGTGCTGGGGCAACCCGTCGCAGCAGCGGATGTTTGCGAAGGTGCAGTCGTACAAGCCGGCGCTCGAGCTGTTGAACCAGGTGGACGCCGATGTGATCACGTTCGAGATGAAGAGCAGCAACTGCGCGGATCTCGAGGATGTCGGGAAGCACATCACGCACATGAAGGTGGGGATTGGCGCGATCGATCACCACACGCTGCAGGTGGAATCGCCCGAGGAAGTGGCGGATCTGGTGAAGCAGGCGCTGCAGGTGATTCCGAAGGAACGGCTGATCCTGTCGTCGGACTGCGGGATGGGCCGCGAAGGGATGAGCCGGCGGCATGCGTTCTACAAGATGGTGGCGCTGGTGCAGGGCGTGAACCTGGTGAAACAGGAGCTCGGCCTGCCGATGACGCCGAGCCCGGCCGCCGATCCGAAGCTCTCGCTGATTCGGACCGCGTAGAGGGTAGAGGCTAGAGGTCGGGCGTACGGTGGCGTCGGGGCCCGCCGCCAGTGGAGATAAAGTCAACGCTATGCTGAACGCGGCGATGGTGGGGCTGGGCTGGTGGGGGAAGACGCTGGTCGAGTCGGTGCAGGGGACCAGCGGGGACATCCGATTTGTCGCGGGCGTGGCGCGGACGCCGACGCCGGAGCTGACGGCGTTTGCGCAGGCGCAGGGGTTCACGCTCCACGGCACCTACGAGCAGGCCCTGGCCGATCCGGCGGTGCAGGCGGTCGTGCTGGCGACGCCGCATTCGCTGCACAGTCCGCAAGTCATCGCGGCGGCGAAGGCCGGGAAGCACGTCTTCTGCGAGAAACCGTTCGCGTTGACCAAGGCCGACGCGGAGGCCGCGGTCGCCGCGACGCAGCAGGCCCACGTCACGCTGGGCCTCGGCTACAACCGGCGGTTCCATCCCGAGATGACGAAGCTGCGGGAGCAGATTCGCAGCGGCGACCTGGGCACGATCCTGCACGTCGAAGCGACGATGACGTTTCCCAACGGGCTGTTTCTGAAGCCGGACGCGTGGCGGGCGGCCAAGGACGAGACGCCCTGCGGCGCGTTGACGCCGATGGGCGTGCACGCGATCGACGGCATGATCGATTTGTGCGGCCCGATCGCGCAGGTCTATTGCCAGAGTTTCCGGCGGGTGGTCGCAGGTGGACAGCGACGATACGACGTCGATGCTGTTCCGGATGCGGGACGGGATGTCGGGGTACCTCGGCACGATGACGGCGACGGGCCCGGGCTTCAGTTTCCAGGTGTTCGGGTCGAAGGGGTCGGTGCGGCTCGAAGGCATGACGCACGTGGCCGGGGCCTCGTCCGAGGAACGCCGGACGCGGCTGTTCGGGACGTGCAAGTTTCAACCGATCAAGGGCGACGCGGTGGTCTGGGAAGCCGCCCGCCTCGACGTGACGCGCGCCTGCCTGGACGCCTTCGCCCAGGCGGCGACGGGCGGCGCGCCCTTTCCCATTCCCCTCGACCAGATGATTCACGGCGCGGCCGTGACCGAAGCGGTCGTTCGATCGGCCGCCTCGGGACAGGTAGAAAAGGTGTAGCGTGGATCTCGGCAACGGTCTCGGTCATCTCACGTATTCGACGCTCGTGCATCCAGCGGACGACTGGGCGCAGCTGTGGGAATCCCTGCAAACGTATCTCCCGCAGGTCAAGAAACGCATTTCCCCGAATCAGCCCTTTGGCGTCTGCATCCGTCTCTCGGCGCCGACCGCCGCGGAGCTCTCGAGCAAGACTGCCGAACGCGCCAAGCTGAAGGCGTTCCTGAAGGATCAAGACCTGTACGTCTACACGGCCAATGCCTTTGTGTATGGCGTGTTCAAGAACACCCGGATCAAGGAACAGGTGTACGAGCCGGACTGGCGGACTAACGAGCGGCGCGACTACACGAAACAGGTGGCCGACATCATGGCGGACATCTGCCCCCGCGAGGTCAGCCCGTCGATTCAGACGGCTCCGCTCGGCTTCAAGCCAAGGGTCACCGGCCCAGACGTCGTCGACGCGTTTACGGAGAACGTCCTGCAGGTCTGCGCGCACCTGGTGCAGATCGAGCAGCGGACCGGCACCCTGCTCACGCTTGGTCTCGAGCCAGAGCCCCGGTGCCACCTGGAGACGACCGACGAGACGATCGCCTACTTCCAGGAGCACCTCTATACCGGCAAGGCGGCGGCGCGCCTGAGCAAGCTGGCGAACGTCCCGATGGACACCGCGATCGCGGCGCTGCGCCGCCATCTGGGCGTGACGTTCGACATCGGCCACCAGGCGGTCGGTTTCGAAGACATCCCGCTGTCGCTCCAGAAGCTGGTCGACGCGGGGATCCCGATCGTGAAGCTGCAGGAAGCCGCGTCGATGTATATCGGCGAAGTCACCGACGAAAAGGTCGAGGCGCTGAAGCACTTCGCCAAGACCGTCTATCTCTCGCAGACGGTCGAGTGCCGAGGGGATCACCTCGAGCACTTCATGAACCTCGAAGACGCGTTTGCCGGCTGGGACAAAGACAAAACGCCGCGGCAATGGCGTTCGCACTTCCACGTGCCGGTGTTCCTCACGGACCTCGGGCCGATGAAGTCCACGCAGTTTGCGCTCGAACAGGCGCTGGCGATGCACAAGCGGACGCCGCTCAGCCGCCACCTCGAAATCGAAACCTACACCTGGGATGTGCTCCCCGATCACCTCAAGACCGGCGACATCGTCGAATACGTCTGCCGCGAACTCGAGTGGGTGAAGGGCCAGCTGGCGTAGAGCGTTTGGCATAATGCCGTAGCGGCCGGCTTCAGCCGGCCGCAAGCGAACGTCCGCCCGAAGGCGGACGCTACGACTGACAAATGCGCAGGAGACGCCTGGCGTCGTCCAGATCGCTCGCATCGTCGCCGTAGGCGCCGCGGTACTCGGGCGGCAGCATGCTGGCGATTGCCAGTCCGATACCGTCCATCATGAGCTTGCGGTCGCCGTTCGCGCGTTCGTGCAGCAGCTGCGCAGGAAATGGCCGGCCGAAGCGTACGCAGATCGGCACCGAATGCAGCGCGTCGACTCCGACCGGAAACAGCTCCTCTGTGCCCGTAATCCCTGCGGGCAGCACCCACGTCCCGGGACCCTCGAGATAGCGCGACACGCCGGGCAGCAGGTGCTGCATCCCGCTGCTCCGGCTTCTGGTGCCTTCACCGAAGACCAGCAGCGCGTCGCCCTTCTCCAGCCGCTCGTGCGCGGTGTCGATCGACACGCGCGCGGCGCGTGCGACGTCGCGCGGATTCATCACCGCGTCTTCGCTGGAGAGCGCGCTGCTCTGCGGCGTCATGATCGTGCCAAAGCACAAGCTGGAGAATCGCCGTTTGAGGCTCGAGTACACCTTCGGTCCTGCCATCACCGTCAGCCGATCGGCCAGGACGGATCCGCCGAAACGCTGCAGGAGAATCTCCAGGAGGTTCGCGTCGGAATAGGAGAGGTGATTGGCGAAGATGACGATGGGCCGTCCTGCCACGGCGGCCGCGTGCTCGAGCCCGAAGATCGCGGAATCGCGATGAAGCAGGCTGTCCGCGAGGACGTGGTGGATCCGTCTCGCGAGCGGGTCATGCGAACAATAGCTCCAGTCGCCACCGCCGTCGCCGAGCCGTTCGTTGAGGCGGGCCAGCGCCTCCGGACCGGCCGCGTCGATTTCGCGCCCGAGGGAATCGCGGATCTCTGCCAGCGTCGATGGAGGGTGGTCCTTGAGAAACGTCGTGATGCCGTTGATGAGCGTGTCGCGTCCGACGGCCATTAATTCGACGAACGCTCCAGATCGTTCCGCATGACGACGCCGCCCTTCATCACGAACTTCACATGCTGCAGTTCGGACACGTCCGCCAACGGATCGCCGGAGACCGCGATGAGATCGGCGTACTTGCCCTTTTCGATGCTCCCGACCTGATCCGCCCACCCGTAATTGAGCACCCTCGCGACAACCATGAACGCGGACTGCAGCGCCTGCGCCGGTGTCATCCCCCACTTCACCAGGTACGGGAACTGATCGGCCTGCCTGCCGTGCGGATAGGCCACCGGCACGGCGCCGCTGCCGAACGGCAAGGGCACGCCGGCAGCCAGCAGCTTCTTGAACGACATTTCCGCCATCGCCATCCGGCTCGTCTTGCCGCCGGTCAGCTTTCGATCGCCGGCTTCGAGCCCCATCAAGTCGTCGATCGTCATCATCACGGGCAGCTTCTTCTGAAGAATCAGCTTCATCGTCTCGTCATCTTTGTAGAGCTCGAGCATGTGCATCGGCAAGTCGACTCCGGCCTGGACACACGAACGCATGCCTTCGCCGCCATAGGTGTGGCACGCGACCTTCAACCCCATACGATGAGACTCGTCCACGATCGCCTGGACTTCTTCGAGAGTCAGCGATGGAATCGCGACCAATGACCCGTCGGGCCTGAATTCGTTGAGGTCGTCGCCGACAAAATCCTGCGTGGTGTAAATCTTGGCCCAGTCCGTTCCGTGCAGCTTCAGTTCGCGCACGGCCCCGCGCGCCAGCCAGGGTCCGTTGACGTTCTTCCCGTCCGTGAACCCGCTGTAGAACCCCGGCACGGTGTTCGCCGTTGCCCGGGCGCCCCGCGGGTTCAACGACTGGCCGGCGACCTGCATGCGGGGACCGCGAACCAGACCGGTATTGATCGCGTTTCGCAGTTCAACGGTGCCGAACCCGCCGCGCGAATCCATGTCGACGACCGTGGTGAACCCCGCGTCCAGATCGCGCTGAGCGCTCTGAATCATGACGAAGGTCCTGTGCTCCACCGACTCGTCCGGCGTCGGCCCGTTGGTGTGAACGTGCCCGTCAATCATGCCCGGAAGAAGCGTCGCGGCGCCGAGATCGATGACGCGCGCGCCCTGAGGAACCTGGACCGCCGGCCCCACCTCCGCGATTCGATCTCCTCGAATCAAGACCGTCGGATTGGTCACCATCCGGCCGGTGTTGGCGTCAAAGAGCCGCCCCGCTCGAACGGCGACTACCTGACCGGCGCCGCCAGGTACGGGGAGTCCGCCCGCCCACGCTCCTGGGAGCGCACGACCGTGCCGAGCAGGCCGGCGACAGCCAGCACGACACCGGCGACCCGCGCTGACGTTTGCCGCATGAACACCTCCGTCCGCATTCGACCTGCATCATAAGCCCTGCGATATACTTTTGTGACCTGATGAAACTTGCGCAGAAAATGTCCCGGATCGGGACCGAATCGGCTTTTGAAGTGCTGGCCAGGGCGCGCGCCCTCGAGAAACAGGGCCGCAACATCATCCACCTGGAGATAGGCGAGCCGGACTTCCCCACGCCCGCCCACATCGTCGAGGCCGGCAAGCGGGCCCTTGACGAAGGCTGGACCAAGTACGGCCCCACGCAGGGCTTCCCCGAGATTCGCGAGGCGATCGCGTCCTATATTTCACGCACCAGGAAGATCACGGTCGGCGCCGAGAACGTCTGCGTTGTCCCGGGAGGCAAGCCCATCATGTACTTCGTCATGACGGCGCTTCTCGAAGCCGGCGACGAAGTCGTCTTCCCGGATCCGAGCTTTCCCATCTACGAGTCGCTCATTCATTTCCTCGGCGCAACGGCCGTCGGCGTGCCGGTCGTCGAGAGCCGAGGGTTTTCATTCGACCTGGAGACGCTCAAACGCAGCCTCTCCGACAAGACGAAGCTTGTCATCCTGAACTCCCCCGCCAACCCGACAGGCGGTGTCATCCCGAAGGACGACATCGCTCAGATGGCCGCGCTGCTGCGGGACCGGGATCTCATCGTGATGAGCGACGAGATCTATTCCAGGATCTGGTACGAGAGCGAGCCGACGTCGATCAGCAGCTACGACGGCATGCTCGACAAGACCGTCATCCTCGACGGTTTTTCGAAGACGTATTCGATGACCGGCTGGAGGCTCGGGTACGGCGTGATGCCGACATGGCTGGCCGCGGCCGTCGTTCAGCTGATGGTCAACTCCAACTCGTGCACGGCCAGCTTTTCCCAGCGCGCGGGGATCGCTGCGCTCGAAGGTCCCCAGGATTGCGTGACGGCGATGGTCGGCGAATTCCGCAGGCGGCGCGACGCGATCGTGAAGGGGTTGAACACCATTCCCGGCTTCCGTTGCGCGGTTCCGGCCGGCGCCTTTTATGCGTTCCCGAACGTCAGCGGGACGAAACTGGAAACGAAAGCGCTTGCGGACCTGCTGCTGAACGAGGCCGGTGTCGCGTGCCTCGACGGCACGGCGTTCGGTCAACACGGCGCGGGGCACCTGCGATTCAGCTACGCCAATTCGCTCGACAACATCCTCGAGGCGATCGAACGAATCCGTCAGCTGGCTCATCGGTGGGCCTGAAGCCCTTCTGCTAAGATCGAAATGTTGATGACACGACTCGCAGCTTTCGTGTGCGCGGCAGCCGCGGTCGTCGCGCTGGGATCACGCACGGCGGCGGTCTCCGGCTTGCCCGCCCAGGCTGACAAGGTTGACAGGGGCGAGCAGATTCAGAATGCCGCCTGCATTGGCTGTCACGACCTGAGACCCATTCAGACACAAGCGCTCGACAAGGACGGCTGGACCCGGATGCTCGCGTCGATGATCGACAAGGGCGCCGAGGTCAAACCGGACGAACTACCGGTGCTCCTGGACTTTCTCGTGAAGAACCACGGGCCCCTGCCGGACGGCCCTGGCAAGACGATCCTGCTCAACACGTGCACGGTGTGCCACGACCTCGGCCGCGTGCGGATACAGGGCCGGACCCGCGAGGATTGGGACGACACGCTCGGGTCGATGCTGAACGAGGGCGCCATGCTCTCGGAGCAGGACTATCCCGTCCTCCTCGCCTACCTCGTGAAGAACTTCCGGCCGCAGTAGATGGACGCTTTCTTCACGTCGGCCGGCCTCCTCGCGCTCGTCACGCTCACGTTCCTCGAAATCGTCCTCGGCGTGGACAACGTCATTTTCATTTCGATTCTTTCCAGCAAACTGCCCCACAGTGTCCAGCCAAAGGCCCGGCGCACGGGCCTGCTGGCCGCCATGTTCATGCGCGTCGGCCTGCTCGCGTCCATCGCGTGGATCGTCAGGCTCACGGCGCCCCTCTTCAGTGTCCTCGGCCGCGGCATTTCCGGCCGCGACATGATCCTGATCGGCGGGGGCCTGTTCCTCCTCGCGAAGGCGACCCTCGAGATTCACGAGCGCCTTGAAGGCGACGAAGGCGGCGAGACGCGAACGCCAGCTCCGCCGTCCTTTGGCGCGGTCATCTTCCAAATCATGCTCCTCGACATCGTCTTCTCGCTTGATTCGGTGATCACGGCGGTGGGCATGGCGGACGATCTGAGCATCATGATCGCGGCGGTCGTCCTGGCGGTGGGCGTCATGATGTTCTCGGCCGAGCCCATCAGCGCGTTCGTCAACCACCACCCCACCATCAAGGTGCTGGCGCTGTCCTTCCTGCTGCTGATCGGGATTTCGCTGATCGGGGACGGCCTGGGCATGCACGTGCCCAAGGGCTACATCTACTTCGCGATGGGTTTCTCGGTGTTCGTGGAGATGATCAATCTGCGCGTGCGCGCGAGACGCGCCGTGTAGATCAACCGTAGCGTAAGCCTTCAGGCGGACGTTCGCCGGCCGGCTGAAGCCCGGCCGCTACGGAACGTACTGCCGATTCTAGGGCTTGGCGATAGCTGGCTGCCGCTCCTGGCAGATCGACACCACGCAGATCGAATCGACCACGCGGTTGGGCGGCGGGACGACCATGTCGCGCTCCATCATGAGCTTGCGAATCAGCGCGGCGGTCTCCGGCCGGTTGACGGCTGACTGCACGCCGACGCGAACCAGGCCGTCGGCGTAATCAATCGCCTGCCAGGTATGTCCCGCCAGCTTCGAGGAGGCTGTATTGGTGTCGCGGCTGCCGCCGTCCCGCTGGTCGAGCTTCGCGCCATGATCGACGAGGAACTGCACCACGTCGTTTCTGCCCTTGATCGCGGCGCCCATGAGCGCGGTCCGGCCGTCGCGATTGGCGGCGTTCACGTCGAGCCCGAGGTACACGAGCATCTTGATTGCCTCGAAGTTTTCCTTGGGCGAACGCTCGTAGGTCACGCCTTCCACCCAGCCGATGCCGCCTGCGGCGGTCAGGGCGGTGTCACCGAAGGCCGTCGGCAGGAAGGGATCGGCGCCCCAGTCGAGCAGCAGCTGCATCAGCACGGTGTCGCTTGACTGGGCGGCGCGCACAAACGCGGTGCACCCCTCCTCGTAGAACCACTGCATCGTAAAAATCGTCCGCGTGAGCGTGTTGTCCTTCGCGCGCGCGTTGGGATCGGCGCCGTGCTCGAGCAACACCTTGATGTACTCGAGATGATCCATGTCCGGCTTCGGCACCGGATAGTCGCCGCCCTCGATGTTCCGGTTGTCGGTGGCGATATAGAGCGGCGTCCAGCTGCCTTTGTTGGCCCTGTTGACGTCGGCGCCACGCTCGATCAGGTATTTTCCGAGGAGGTAGTGACGGTTATTGGTCGCCGTCAGGAGCGGCGTCCATCCGTACTCGGTCGTCTGGTTGATGTCGGCGCCGGCATCCAGCAGCAGCTTCGCCGACTCGAGGTCGCCCTCGCGCGCCGCGAACGTCAACGCGGTCAGCCCGCCGCCGCCGCTTCCGACCAGGCCCGCGACGACGACGTCGCTGTCGTCGGTCTCTTCTTCAACCGCGGCCGCTCCTCGTCCGGCCGCCGCGCCGCGGCCACGGCCAGCGGCGTTCCCCCGGCCCGCGGGCGGAGCCGCAGGCGCAGCCGGGCGTTCTGCCGGGGCTGCGGCTTGAGGCTGCGGTTGTGGCGCCGGCGCCGCCTCCTGCTGCTGCAGCCTGGCCAACTGCTCGCCGATCGTCGGCGGACCGGTGAACTGGCCGTTTTCGCGCTCCCACTTCAGTTGTTCCTCGTACGTGCGGCCGGCGGCCGCTGCGCGCGCGAAGCGTTCGGCCGCCGCCTTGACCACCGCAGTGTTCACCTTGGGCGCCAGATAGTTGCGCGGCAAGCCTGCGCCGCCCGAACGGGCTGCCACATCGGCGCCGCCCGCCAGCAGCACCTTCACCGCCTCGGGATGCCGCTGTTCGACGGCCCACATCAGGGCGGTCGTGCCACGCAGCGTTTCCCTGGCGTTGACCTTGGCTCCTCCCTCGATGAGGACCCTGACCGCGTCCGGGTTGCCGTTCCGCGCCGCCAGCATCAGCACGGTTTGCGCGTTCGGACCCACTTCGGTGGCTTCCGCTCCAGCCTTGATCAGACGCGAAATCATCGGGGCATTGCCGTAGAGCGCTGCCATGGCCAGCGGCGTGACGCCGTCGCGGTTCGCCGCCTTCACGCTGGCCCCGGCGCGAATCAGCATTTCGGCCATCTCCGCATCGCCGCGGTACAGCGCCCAGTGCAGCGCCGTCGCGCCATCGACCTGTGCGGCGTTCACGTCGGCCTTTTGCGCCAGCAACGCGCGCAGCGCCGCCTTGTCGCCTTTCATGGCGGCGTCCGCCACATCGGTCTTGCCCGCGCCGCTGCCCAGCGCGGTGAGACAAACCGCCAACAAGCCCACGCAGCCGAAGAGCCGCCTATTCATCGTTGAGCACATCCCGATCCGCGTTTTCCGTTTTCCGTTTTCCGTTTCCACCCGCGCTACAGCTTGGCCAGCCGGCCGGTGCTGTCGCCCTGCTGCTCCTGGTGGATGCCGTACATGTCCAGTACGTTCAGCAGCAGGTTGCCGCTGGTCACGGTCTTCCGCTCGTATGCGAGGTGCCGGTTCCCCTTCAGCTGGCCGTTGGCTCCGCCCACCAGAATGTGCGGCACGTCGTAATGCTGATGCTGGTTCGAGTTGCCCATGTTCGTGCCGTAGAGCACCAGCGAGTGATCGAGCAGCGTGCCGTCCCCGTCGGGTATGGACCGCAGCTTCTCCGCGAAATACGCGAGCGTGGACACGTGATACCGATTGAGGTCGGCGTATCGCCGGATCTGCGCGGGATCGTCCTGGTGATGCGAACCGCCGTGGAATGACACACTCACGCCCCCGTTCGGGAAGAGCTCGCTCTTCGGGAACGGATAGCTGCGCCCCGTCAGATCGCGGGCGCCCAGCAAAGTCGCGACGCGGGTGATATCCGACTTGAACGCGAGCGCGGCGAGATCGAACTGGAGCTTGATGTGCTCGTCGAACGCCTCCGGTACGCCGGGAGGCAGATCCATGACCGGCACCTTGTCCGTCACGCCGGCCGCAATCTGAATGCGGCGCTCGATTTCACGAATCTCATCGGTGTACCGGCCGACCGTGCGGCGGTCTTCCGCGCCCAACTCTTTCTTCAACCCGTCAAGCTCGCCGAGCACCGAATCGAGGATGCTCCGGTTCTGGCGCATCCGGGCGATCCGCTGCTCCGCGGTCGCGCCGCTGCCAAACAGCCGCTCGAACACGACGGCCGGGTTGAGCTCCATCGGGATCGGGCTGGTGCGCTGGACGGGTTCGTTGGCCGGCGTCGGCACGTCGATCCACGAGATCGAGTTGGTATACGAACAGCTGTAGCCCTCGCCGCAATTGCTCGAGCTGGAGTTCGGATCTTCAACCGCCAGCTGGAGCGACGGCAACAGCGTTTCCTGGCCGATCTTCTTGGCGATGATTTGATCGATCGTCGGGCTCCCGACCGTCGCGTCCGAACCCGCGGTCTTCCGCGGTTTGATGCCGGTCAGAAACGCGGCGGCCACCCAGTGATCCGATCCGGTGGTGCCTTCCGGGGGTTCGGCCGACTTCGACCACAACCCGCTCAACACGACCGTCTGATCCTTGACCTTGTTCAGCGACTCCAGGATGAGCGGCAGTTTCTCCGGAAGGGGCCCCTCCTGCCCGGGCACCCAGTATCCCGGCGCCATGCCGTGCGGGAAGAAGATGCCCATGAACCGGCTCTTCGGCGCCGCAGCCGTCTGCGCGAGCAAGGTCGCCGCGGGAATCATCGAATCGAGCAGCGGCAACGCCAGCGTGATGCCGGCTCCCCGCAGAAAAGTCCTTCGTGCGATATGCCTTTTTGAGATGTACATCTAATTGCCCCCGGAAGCGGGTGCGTCCGCAACCTTCATGTTCATTTGAAACGGCTTGCTTTTCACCACGCCGAGCACCAGCGCCGAAAACCGGTTGTCGTTCTTCGCCGCGTCACGCGAAATCGCACGGACGAGCGGCATGTCCTGATACTCGACGCCGCGGCCAAGTCCGTACGTCAGCAGTTTCTCGGCGACGACCTCCACGAACTGGTCCGAGTAGCCGAGCAACCACTTCCGCAGGCCCATCGGCCCATCGATCTTGGTCCCGTCGTACACCTGCGATGCCGCGTCGACCGGCTGGTTCGCGTCGATCGTCCGCCACGAGCCGATGCCGTCGAAGTTCTCCAGCGAGAAGCCGATCGGGTCCATCATCGCGTGGCACTGCGTGCAATCCGCGCGCACGCGGTGCTCCAGCATCCGCTGCCTCATCGTCGGCTCGTGCGCGTTGCCAGTCGCATCGGCCGGCCGGGCCGGCAGCGCCGGCACGTCCGGTGGCGGATCCGGCGGGCTCATCCCCAGAATGTTGCCCATGATCCACTTGCCGCGGACCACCGGCGATGTGCGCTCGGGCTTCGAAGTCGTGACCAGGAACGCGCCCTTCCCCATCAGGCCCCAGCGCGATTCCATGTCGGACCCGAGCGTCACGCGGCGGAACTGGCTGCCGTAGACATTCGGGATGCCGTAATGCCTCGCCAGCCGTTCATTCACGAACGTGTAATTGCCGTTCAACAGATCGACGACGTTCCGGTCCTCGCGGACCATGGTGTCGAAGATCAGTTCCACCTCGCGCCGCATCGCCTGGCGCAGCGGATCGTCGAAATCCGGATAGATCAGCGGCAGCGGGCCCGAGCTCTGCAGGCCCCGCAGGTTGAGCCACTGACCCGCGAAGTTCTCCGCCAGCGCCTCGGCACGCGGATCCTTCAGCATGCGGCGAACCTGCCGCTCCAGCACGACCGGATCCTTGAGCCGCCCCTGGCTTGCGAGCGTCATCAATTGCTCATCCGGGCCCGTGCTCCACAGGAAGAACGACAGCCGCGACGCCAGGTCGAGATCGCTGATGTGATACGGCTCGTTCAGTTTCGCATTCGCGGGCTCGGCCTCGATGCGATAGATGAATTTGGGCGACGCGAGGAGGCGGGCCAGCACCATCTCGACGCCCTGGTCGAATCCGCCTGTCCTTGCGGCCGTCGGCGTAGAACTTCATCAGCAGGTCCACGTCGGCCGCCGAGGCAGGACGCCGATAGGCGCGCGTCGCGAGCCGGGAGACCACGCGACGAGCGCACGCCGTGTCGTCGGCGGCGCCGGCCGGGTGGCACACGAAGATCTTCCGCCGGCTCGGCGAGTCCGTCGCGTCGGTCGCGTTGTAGGGCCCTTCGATACGGACGGTCCCCACGTGCGGGAAGAACGTGAAGCCCGGCGTCGGTCCGGTCTGGAGCGTGTCGCGCTGGAAGTGCTGATCGAGATCGAGCAGCGGAGCGAAGTTGGTCTGTGGGAACGTCACGCCTAACGTATGCAGACCCGCTGTCGTCTTGAAGCGGACCGTCATCTTCGGCACCGCGTTGCGATTGAAGCCGCCCCCACCCTGTCCAGCCTGTGCAGGTGCCGGTGCTGGCGCGGCGGCCCCGCGGCCGCGGCCACAGTTGGGCGGCGTCACGCCAAACCGGCCGCCTCCCTGCCAGTCGATCAGCGCCAGGCGCTCGTTGTCGAGCAGCACTTCGAGCTTTTCGCACGGCACCGACCCGAATCCTGTTGGCGACATGTTGTCGCCGAAGATCGGCGTCGTGGTCACGGTGTACTCGCCGTCGGAGGGAAACTCGTGCTCGACCAGCATGCCGCCGCGTGTGCCGAAGGGCAGCCCCTCGATGTGATAGTCCTGCGACGTGTCCTCGGGCGTCCGGTACACCACCAGCGTCGGCGGCGTGGCTTCGCCAACGGCCAGCCGGCTGATCTTCGCGGCCGCCGACACGTACGCTTCGACGAGCGTGGAGGAGATGCCGAGCGCGCCGGCGATGTTGTCGAAGCCGTGCGTGGAATCGTCGCTCGGCAGATATTTCGCGGGGTCGATCTCGAGGTCGAGCAGGTCGCGCACGGCGTTCGCGTATTCCGTGCGGTTCAGGCGATGGAGCCCCGGAGGAGGCGTGTACGGCGTCGCCGTCCTGTCGAGTTCGTCTTCGAGCCACGCCGTCATCGCCTTGTAAACGGCCGGCTCAGGCCGCCGTGCTCCGGCCGGCGGCATCATGCCCGCGCGGAGCTTTCGCACCACGAGCTCCAGCTTCTCCGCGTGCGCATGCACGTTGGTCAGGTCGATGGAATCGAGCGAGATCTTGCGGGCCGAATCCATCCCGGCGGCTTTCGCACGTTCGCTGTGGCAGCCCACACAGTAGCGGTTCACCAGGTCGCGCTCGGTAGCGGCCGTCAGCGCGGGCGTTTCCCCTTGACCGGTTTTCTGGGTCTGCTGAGCCGGCGTTCCGGACGGGGGCGTCGACGGGGCTGCCGGCCGCGGTCTTGGCCTGGCCGGGTGCCGGCGCCTGAGCCGACAGCGCAATAGCGCAGGTAAGTCCAATGAAGCCAGCGACTATCAGTCGGTTCATCTGATTACAGAATACTCCAATTTTCCGGTGCTTCCTGCCTCTGCGGTCCATCACGGAATGGCCGCCCAACCACTAGGGAATACGCGGGATAACAAGGTTTCGTTTACGCGGCACGCGGGGGCGGAACTGCTGTGCAGCGGCTCCTATATGATTGGCGGACCCGATGTGCAGACAACGGCACAGCGGGACTCCGGGAGGGGCGTTCATGAAGGTGGGTTTGATTGGTCTGGGCCGCATGGGCAAGGGCATGGGTCAGAGGCTCCTTGGCGGCGGGCACGACCTGTTGGTTTTCAATCGATCGGCGGGGAAAGCCGGGGATCTCGAGCAGGCCGGCGCCCGAAGTGTTTCGACGCTCGCCGATGTCTGCTTGGGCCGTGACATCGTCATCTCCATGGTCTCCGACGATGCGGCCCTGAACGAGGTGGCGTTAGGCGACGGCGGCATCCGGCAGTCGATGGCCGCGGGAGGGGTGCACGTTGCGATGGGCACGCACAGCGCCGCGGCAATTCAGGCGCTGGCGGCCGCGCATGCCTCGTCCGGCCAGACGCTGGTGGCGGCGCCTGTGCTCGGTCGTCCAGACGCCGCGGCGGCCGGGCAACTCGTCATCGTGGCGGGCGGACCCGCCGAGGCCATCAAACGCTGCGAGCCGGCGTTCCAGGTGATGGGGCGCAAGATCGCGGAAGCCGGCCCGAAACCCGAATCGGCGATCGCGATCAAGCTCGCCAACAACTTCGTCCTCGCCTGCGCAATCGAAGCGATGGCTGAAGGCTTCGCGCTGGTGCGGAAGTACGGCGTGCAGCCGCAGGTGTTCTACGAGGTCATTACCGAAGGACTCTTCGCGGCCCCGGCGTACAAGGTGTACGGCAAGTTGATGGTCGATCAGGCCTACGACAAGCCTGGATTCACCGCCGCGCTCGGGCTGAAGGACGTCAAGCTCGCCCTCGCGGCTGGCGAACTGGCCAAGGTGCCCCTGCCGAGCGGGAGCGTCGTTCGCGATCGCCTGATCGGCGCCATCGCGCACGGCGATGCCGACAAGGACTGGTCGGTGCTGGCACGCGAGCAGGGCCGCGCCTGCGGACTGGATTGACATGAAGGTCGGATTCATCGGTCTGGGGCGCATGGGCGGCGGCATGGCTCGCCGCCTTCTCGGCGGCGGCCACGAGCTCGCGGTCCATGACGCCGTCGCCGCGTTGATCGCGCCGTTCGCCGCGGAAGGCGCGCACGCTGCGGCGTCGGTCGCCGACGTGTGTGCGGGGCGCGAGGTGGTCGTTACGATGCTGGTCGAGGACGCCACTGTCGTGGACGTCGCGACCAGACCCGAAGGGATGTGCGATTCGCTTCCGAAAGGCGCGATTCATCTCGCGATGGGCACGTACGGGGTCGGCGCCATCCGCACGCTTGCCGCGGCGCATCACGACGCGGGCCAGATTCTCGTCGCGGCTCCGGTGCTCGGCCGCCCGGATCTGGCGGCGTCAGGTCAACTCGGCATCGTGGCGGCGGGTCCCGAGACCGCTCTCCGCGCCTGCGCTCCCCTCCTGCAGTTGATGGGGCGCAAGACGTTCGAGGCGGGCACGCTCCCCGAAAGCGCGACGGCCATCAAGCTCGCCAACAACATGCTGCTCGGCTGCGCGATGGTCGCCATGGGGGAAGGCTTCTCGCTCGTGCGCGGTTTCGACGTCCCGCCGGCCACGTTTTACGACGTGCTCGCGCAAGGACTCTTTTCGAACTCGCCCGCCTATACGGGATACGGCAAGACGATGGTGGACGAGAGCTGGGATAAGGCGGGATCGCCCGTCACCGTCGGCCTCAAGGACGCCAATCTCATCGTCGCCGCCGCGGACCTCGCGCGCGTGCCGATGCCGAGCCTCAACGTGTACCGCGACCGCCTGCTTGGCGCCGTGGCACACGGTGATGGGGACAGGGATCAGGCCGTGCTCGCCCGCGAACAGGCCCGCGCTGCGGGCCAGACGTAGCAACGGTTCACGACGTTCGCGAGTGCGAGGGGCGCGACAGGATGAGCGTGCGCAGAACCTCCTGTGCCTTCGTCAGCGTGCCATCGTCGTTTCGCACCACGTAGTCGTAGAACGGCCTGTACAGCTCGACGCGCGCCGCGTTGGTCAGACGTTCGTCGATCTGCTCCTGCGTGTTCAGTCCGCGCGCGATCAGCCGCTGCCGGATGCTTGCCAGCGGGGCGTCGACCAGAATCGTGACCGCTTCAGGCAACAGCGCCTTGACGTGCCGGACGTTGCCGAGATTGATGACCGCCAGGCCATGCCGGCCCTCGAGCAGCGGCGCAAACGCTTCGGCCCACGGCAGGCCGTAGCTCATTCCAAACTGAAAGTCGCGATACTCGATGAAGCCGCCCGTACGGGCGAGCTCGACAAACTGCTCCCGCGAGACGAAGACATATTCGCGGCGCGGCCGATCGTCGGGCCGCCGCTCGCGGGTCGAGCAGCGAGGCACGAGTTCGATGGGAAGGGTCGGATCGGCGGCCAGTCTATCGACCAGGGTACTCTTGCCCGAGCAGCTGGCGCCGTCGAGCAGGAACAGGGTGCCGGCATCGGCCCGCTCCCGCCATCGTGCGCGCCAGATCGACGCCTGGGCCTGCATCGCGCGCCATTCGTCCGGTGGCCACGGAACGGTGTCGGCGTCAGCCTCGGTCACGAAGAGGATATTCTCACGAGGCGGCTGCGAAATGGGGCTAAATGAACAGGCCGTCGTCCTCGTCGCGGCCGCGCGGCCGCGATGGGGCTGAACGGAATTCCCGGATCGCCGCCATCATCGCCTGGAAACCCAGGACCCACGCACGGCCTTCGCGCGCCGGCTTCACGATGGCGGAGTGAATGGTCGTGATCGTCTGATCGATCTTCGACACGACATCCGTGCACAAGGCATCGACCCGTTCCACCTGCGCGACGGCGATGGCGGCGGCGCGCGACGCGTCACGGGATACGGAGTTGAGATGGCCGATGATCGGCCTGACCTCCTGCTCGACGTCGTCCACGAACCGCCCGAGCCGTCTCGTCAGACGCCCAGCCTCGAGGAGCAGGCCCACCTGGACGATCGCGGTGGCGAGCGTGGCGACGGCGATGATCCCCAGGAAGACAAGCGACCATGTGTTCACGCGGTGTCTCCGCTCCGGGCCTGCTGGAACGCCTCGCGTCCACGATCAATAGCGGTCTTGACGTTCTCGCGTCCTTCCTTGACGGCCTGGCGGCCCCGCTCGGCCGCCTTGACGGCCCGATCCCGCCCCTCGCGCGCCTTTTCGCCCAGGAACTCGCGCGTCTCGGCGCCGGTCGCCGGCGCGTATAGCAGCGCAACGGCCGCGCCCGCCACGGCGCCTACCAGAAACGCCAGCAGAACACTTCCCGCTCCCGCCCCATCATCTCGCGCCATGGCTGCCCCCTAGAAGATGCTGACCTTCACGTTCAGATACTTTTTCGGATCCTTCTTGATCGCATCGACGAGCGCCCGCAAGTCGGTCACCACACCGTTCATGTTCTCATACAACTGCTTATCTTTCAGCAGCTGGCCGGCCGTGCCCTGGCCGTCGTTCAACCTGGTCAGCAGCACATCGAACCGGTCGCTGAGCGATGTCAGACGGTTGTACAGGGCCGCGTCGGTGAGCAGCTTGCCCGCCGTCCCGTCGCCTTTGTTGAGACGGTCGGTCAGCGTCCGGAGATTCGTGGTCGCACCGGTGAGCGACGTCGCAAACGCGTCGTCTTTCAGCAGGGTGCCCAGGCTGCCCTCGCCGGCGTTGATGCGGCGCGTCATCTCCTCGAGGCTTCTGAGCGACGCTTCGAGCGAGTTGGCGATCTTCGGGTCGTTAATCAGCCGGCCCGCGGTCCCGCGGCCCTGGCGGATGGCCTTCGTCACGTCCCCGGCCGTTGTCACGAACTGGGTGAGCTCGTTGTAGAGGCGCTCGTCGGTTAAGAGCTTCCCCGCCGTGCCGCGCCCCTCCCTGAGGTCTTTGGCCAGCTTGGTGATTTCGTCGATGCCCTCGGACGCCTGCGTCGTGAGGTCGCCGAACCCGGCCGCCGTCTTCCCTGTCCGTACATAGCCCCATTCCGGGATGGGGGTGCCTCCGGAGGATGGCGTGATATCGACGGCGCCCTCCCCGAGCAGCGAGACCGAGCCCAGCGTGGCGACCGAACGGTCCGTGACGCGCTCCCGTACGTCTTTGTTCAGCTGGAACAGCACGTCTACCTGGTCGCCGGAGAACTCGACGTCGGTGACGGTGCCCACTTCCTTGCCGGCCACCCGAACGGGCGATCCGGCCTTGAGCCCGGCGACGTTCGCGAAGCGTGTCTTCAGCGAGTAGCGCTGCCAGAAGAACCCTTTTCCACCCATCACGAGAATGATCGTGATGGCGGCGATCACCAGGGCCACGATCGTGAGCACGCCCAGTTTCAGTTCCGACCACGCCAGCGACCGCGTTCGAGGCATAACTGTTCCTTACGACAGGAAGGTCTTCAAATAGGGATCGGTCGAACGTCGCAGTTCCTCGGCGTTCCCCTCGAAACAAATCACGCCGTCCTTGAGCATCATGAACTCGGCTTGATCGGCCTTTTCCGGCGTGGCAGGCACGACGCGCACCGTCCCGGACGGGTCCCTCACGGCCATGTGCGTCGCCACGTAGAACGCGTCGCGGAGCTGGTGCGTCACGACGATCGAGCTGACGCCCTCCAAATCCCTGAGCTTGATGATCTCGTCATCGACAGTCGTCGCCGTGATGGGATCCAGGCCGGTCGTCGCCTCGTCGTACAACAGAATGC
Organism: uncultured Acidobacteriota bacterium; assembly: GCA_963729215.1. Classification (GTDB taxonomy): domain Bacteria; phylum Acidobacteriota; class Vicinamibacteria; order Vicinamibacterales; family CAVVIG01; genus CAVQJU01. Next base: position 52,503 of record CAVSND010000009.1, read on the forward strand.
GCGGCTTGAAGGCCATGGCGCGCGCGATGGCCACACGGCGGCGCTGGCCTCCGGAGAGCTCCGACGGCATCTTGTCGATGTGCTCGGAGAGGCCGATGAAGCCCAGCACTTCTTCCACACGCCGGTCGACCTGTTCGAGCGGCATGTCGGTTTCCTCGTAGTACTTGTAGCCGACGTTTTCACGGACCGTCAACGAGTCGAAGAGCGCGCCCTCCTGGAAGATCATCCCGAGATCCGCGCGCACGGCCATCATCTCCTGCTCGGTGAGCTGGTCGACGCGCTGCCCGTTCACCCAGACCACGCCGGCGTCCGAGGACAGCAGGCCCGTGATGATCTTCAGGATCGTGGACTTTCCCGAACCGCTGGCGCCGAGAATGATTTTCGTATGACCTTTGATCACGGTGAAGCTCAAATCCTTGAGCACCACCTTCTCGTCGAAGGCCAGTTTCACACGGTCGAACATCACGACCGGCGCGCCGGGCTCGTTCAGAATCTCCTGGACGGCATCCATCAATAGATCGTCCTCACGAGCAACTGTGTCACGAAGAAGTCCGCGGCGATGACGGCGACCGATCCGGCCACGACCGCGATCGTGGTCGCCTTGCCGACCCCCTGTGTCCCGCCCTTCGTCCGGAGGCCGACAAGGCAGGCGATTGTCACGATCAGAAAGCCGAACACGAACGGCTTGATGAGGCCCTGGTACACATCCTGGATAAAGAGCGCATCGGTGATGGACGACCAGTAGATCCCGCTCGCCACCTGCAGCTGAAACCGCGCGACGACCCAGCCGCCGAAGATCCCGACGAAGTCGGAGATGATCGTCAGCACCGGCGCCATCAGAAACCCAGCGAGCATGCGCGGGACGACGAGCTTGCGAATCGGGTCGGTTCCCAGGGCGCGAAGCGCGTTGATCTGGTCGGTGACGACCATCGACCCAAGCTCGGCGGCGATCCCCGACCCGATGCGGCCGGTCAGCATCAGGGCCGTCAGCACGGGCCCGAGCTCCTTCACCATCGACGCGCTCACGAGGCGGCCGACGATGGGCCGGGCGCCGAACTGATCGAGCGTCAGGCCGGATTGCGACGCGAGGGCCGCGCCGGTGAACAGCCCCGTCAGCAGGACGACCGTGAGCGATCCGACGCCGATAGCATCGAATTGTTCGACGATATCGTGCCGGTAGATGGGCGGCGTGACCAGGCCGCGCATGGCGGCCCCGACCAGGCGCACGTACTCCTGGACCTCGAGAGCCGCCCCTTTCATCCAATGCTCAAGCCACGACAACACCTGGCGTCAGCCCCTCCGAGCCGTCCGAGTGACCTGCAGCTCGGGGTTGCGCAAACGTTTGATGGTATCGCGAAGCGCCGCGGCCTTCTCGAAATCGAGATTCGCCGCGGCCGCCTTCATCTGCTCCCGCAGCCCGTCGATGTGCTGGTCGAGCTCGGCCTGCGTCTTGAAGTGCTCCGTTCCGTCGGTCAGGGTGGTGGCGGGCGTCATGTAATCGCGCTCGTAGACGCTCGACATCACGTCGTCGATCTGCTTGATGATCGACTGAGGCGTGATCCCGTGCTCCGTGTTATACGCCTCCTGGATGGTCCGCCGTCGGGCGGTCTCCGATATGGCGGCGCGCATCGAGTCGGTCGTCTTGTCCGCGTACATGATGACGCGTCCGTTGACGTTGCGGGCGGCCCGCCCCGACGTCTGGATCAGCGAGCCCGCCGATCGCAGGAACCCTTCCTTGTCCGCATCGAGAATCGCCACGAGCGACACCTCCGGAAGGTCCAGGCCCTCGCGGAGCAGGTTGATGCCGACCAGCACGTCGAACTCGCCGCGGCGCAGATCGCGGAGAATCTCCACCCGCTCCAGGGTCTCGATGTCCGAGTGCAGGTAGCGAACCCTGACGCCGAGTTCCTGATAATACTGCGTCAGATCCTCCGCCATTCGCTTGGTGAGGGTGGTCACCAGCACTCGCTCGCCGCGTCCAACCCGCTCGCGAATCTCCTGGAGAAGGTCGTCCACCTGGCCCTTGACCGGCCGCACGTCGATGGGCGGATCGATGAGGCCCGTCGGGCGGATAATCTGCTCGACGACGACACCCTGCGACTTCGCGAGCTCGTACGGGCCCTGGCGTGGCCGACACGTACACCACCTGCCCCACCCGCGCCTCCCACTCGGCAAAGTTCAGCGGACGGTTGTCGAGCGCGGATGGCAGCCGGAACCCGTAGGCGACCAGCACTTCCTTGCGCGACCGGTCGCCGTGATACATGCCGCGGACCTGCGGCACCGTCTGGTGGCTCTCGTCCACGATCAGGAGCGCGTCCTTGGGCAGGTAGTCCAGCAGCGTCGGCGGCGGCTCGCCCGGCGCGCGCCCGGTCAGGTGCCGCGCGTAGTTCTCGATGCCATGGCAGTAGCCAATCTCGTTGATCATCTCGAGGTCGAACATCGTCCGCTGGTGGACACGCTGGGCCTCGAGCAGCTTCCCTTCGGCCTCGAGGGCCGACCGGTACTCGACCAGTTCCGCCTTGATGGTCTCGACGGCAGCCTTCGTGCGCTCGCGAGGCGCCACGAAGTGCGACTTGGGGAAAATGGCCACCTTGTCGTGCCGTTTCAGCGTCTTGCCGGTCAGCGGATCGAACGTGATCAGCTCTTCCACCTGGTCGCCGAACAGCTCAATCCGGACACCCAGCTCTTCGTACGAGGGATAGACGTCCACGACGTCGCCCCGCACGCGGAAGGTCCCCCGGCCGAACTCGTGATCGTTTCGCTCGTACTGGATCTCGACGAGCTTGCGGAGGATCTGGTCGCGCCCGATCGCCTGGCCGCGCTCGAGCGGCAGCATCATGCCGTAATACGCCTCGGGAGACCCCAGACCATAAATGCACGACACACTGGCGACGATGATGACGTCGCGCCGCTCGAACAGCGAGCGTGTGGCGGACAGCCGCATGCGGTCGATCTCTTCGTTAATCGTGGCCTCTTTTTCGATGTACGAGTCCGTCGCCGGCACGTAGGCTTCCGGCTGGTAGTAGTCGTAGTAGCTGACGAAATACTCGACCGCGTTCTCCGGGAAAAACCGTCGGAACTCCTGAAACAGCTGGGCGGCGAGCGTTTTGTTGTGGACCATCACCAGCGTCGGCCTGTTGAGCCGGGCGACCGTCTGGGCCATGGTGAAGGTCTTGCCCGACCCGGTGACGCCAAGGAGCACCTGGTGGCGGTCGCCGCGTTCGAGGCCTTCGGTCAGCTCGCCGATGGCGCGCTCCTGGTCGCCCGCAAGCTCGAAGTCCGAGACGAGAGTAAAGCGGTCGTACACCGAGGGCATGAACCCGTCATCGTACCATGAAGACCACGAAGACGCGTGACCGCGCCGGCGGAAGCGTATAATCGACGGTTGGTACGATCATGAGGTGCCTAACCGTCTGCCAGGACGAACTGGTCATCAGGATGCTCGACGAAATCCTGCTGCCCGGCTTCGACGTGGAGTTCATCGTCGAGAGCAAGCCGGTCGCCCGGCGGCTGCATGACCTCGGCGTCCACGTGGTCGCCGGCGATCCGCGGCGCACCGAAACGTATATCAAGGCCGACATCACCCCCGGCACCTGCGTCATCATCGAGGACACCGGCCGCCGTTCCCTCACCAAGATTCTCGAGGCCGTGCGCGATGCCGGCGGAACCCTCGTGTACGTCCTGGGCGTCGGCGTGGGCGCGCAGGCCGCCGGCAAGCGCTTCGAGGAATTCCACGACGAGTTTCCGGACGTCGTGTACCTGTCGATGGCGGAGCTCTTCGGGGGCCCGCTGCTGACCGAATTCAGCCGGTCGCTGACCCGCGCGCGGGTCCTGCAGTATCAACGGTACTTCGCCGACGCCGACCGCGTGCTCATCCTGCTGCACAACGATCCCGACCCGGATGCCATGGCCAGCGGGCTGGCGCTGCGGAACGTCCTGCATCGCACCAAGACGACCGCCATCATCGGCGCCGTCCAGGGCGTGACCCGGCCGGAGAACCTGCGGATGCTCAATCTCCTCGACATTCACGTCGAGGCCGTGACGCCCGAATCGGTCAAGGATTACAGCCGCGTTGCGATGGTGGACGTCCAGCCGCACTATTTCGGCGGGCTCATCGACCGCGCCGACCTTGTCATCGACCATCACCCCGAACAGCCGGGGTACACGGCCGTGTTCAAGGATATCCGCGCCGACTACGGGTCCACCTGCACGATCCTCACCGAGCACCTCCGCGCCGTGGACGTCAACATCTCGGAGCGAACGGCGACGGCGATGCTGTACGCGATCAAGTCCGATACGCTGTTCTTCAACCGCCAGACGAACCGCGTCGATATCGAAGCGTTCTCCTACCTCTACCCGCTCGCGGACGCCGCGTTGATCCGGAAGATGGAGGGCGCTGAAATCACGACCGAGCGCCTGGCGTACGTCGTCAAGGCGCACCAGACGGGCACGCTCGTCGATCAGGTGTTCTGTGCGTTTCTTGGCCAGACCGAGCGCGAGGACTTCATTCCGTACGTCGCGGATTTCTTTCTGCAGATGGAGCACGTCAAGTGGACCGTCATTGCCGGCGTCGTGAACGAGACCGTCATCATCTCGGTGCGGAACCTGGGCTACTCCAAGAACGCCGGAGAATTCGTCCGGAGATACTTTTCGGACGTGGGCAACGCGGGCGGGCACCGGTCGATGGCAAAGGCCGTCATCCCGGTCAAGGCGTTCGTGGACAAGTTCGGTGCCCTCGACGCCGCGTCCGTGGGATCCCGCCTGCAGGAAGAGATGACCGAGTTCCTGCACGACCCAGCCACCGTGCCCGAAAAGAAGCGCGAAACGGTCAGGTCAACGTAGCGAGGACGTTCTCCGTGGCTCGTGGCTCGTGGCTCCGTTTTCCGTTCTACGTTCTGACCCCGACCCGTTCGCCGCTCGCGCCAACGACGGGCTCGATGAACTGATGGTAGGCGTCCTCATAGCCGAGGCTCATCAGCTCGGTCAGGGGTTGCCGCCGATCGGAGCGGACGTCAAACCCGCCGGAGAAGTCGAACGGGCCGACGGGATTGTGGCCCGGCCGGATGGTGAACGTGGAGACTCGCGGGGTGCGGGCACTGACCAGGCGGGTCGCATCCCGAACGGCCGCGGCCTCCGCCGACTGCAGGTATTCGCCGAGGCGGCCTTTCCCGTCGAGCCGGTGCGCGGTCAGGGCGTGCGGTCCGATCAGTTCGGGCGATGCAGACACGATGACCGCCTGTTCGACCCCGAGGTCCGATAGCTCTTCGAGAATCCGCGTCAGGCTGCCGGGGCGATCGCATAACCGGTGCGTTTCGCCCCGCCAATAGGCGTCCGGCGCAAACGTCATCTCGTGCGGTTCCGTGGCAATCGGAACGGCAAGCGACGCCGCCACCGCATCGGCAAGATGCGAACGTCCGGCGCCCGAGAGATCCAGCACCTCCGCACGACGAGCCTCGGCAGACGCCGTGCTCGGGCGCCGGATCAGATCGCGGCGCCGCGGCTCGGCGACCAGCGCAAACACCAGATCGCGATGCGCGTCGAGATCGTGGACGGTCAGCAGCAGCTCTCGAAACCCCGGCTGGCCGATGTTGTCCACGAGCAGGTCAGCGTATCGGCGCGCGAGCTCGGCCGGCGCGGGTTGCCTGAGCGGCGCTGCGCCGCGCAGAAGGTCCCACAGCGACCGCCAGGAATGCGCCACCACCTCGCGTGACGACAACGGCGAGCCGGCGGCGCGCCACCAGAACGACCCGCGCTGCTGCCGGCGGCCGGCCGAGGCGAAGGCATCCCACACCACCAGCCCGCCGGCGGCTCCGAGCACGAGCACGACCAGGCGCGGCAACCAGGTCGGGAGACCGTCCGGAGCAAACGCCTGCTGGGCCAGCCGCACGTACTCCCCGGTAAGCCCGCTCACGCCTCCGAGGCCCACGAGCCGCACCACGAAGTCGATCGGAAACACGACCGCTCCGGCGGCACTCACCGCGAGCGGTACCGCCATGATGAGGACGGCGAACGCAATCGCCCAGACGAAGACGCGCAGCGCCAGACGCCACGGGTACAACTGCTTCACGCCGGGCACGCGCCAGAATCCTCGATCGCTCCAGAGACTCTGGCCGCCGTCGATGGCCGCGAACAGCGCGGAGACGGCGCCAATCCCGCGGCCGGCGACGATGTCCAGCTTGACGCCGGCTTCGTGCAGCGCGCGGAGGACGCCGGCGTGATAGGCGCCGGCCGTACCGGTGCCGGTCAGAACAAGAGCGGTGCGAAGTTGTGGGGCGTAGGGTCGAGGATCAGCGGACTCGCTCATCCCTCGACTTCATCGTGAATGGTGAGCAGCTTCACGATTTCGAACTCGCGCGTCCCGCCGGGAGTGGTGACCTTGACGGAATCGCCAGGCTCCTTGTTGAGGAACGCACGGCCGATGGGGGAGGTGGTCGAGATGAGCCCCTTGGTCGCGTCCGCGTCCTCGGGCATCACGAGCTGAAAGACGAGCGTCTCCTGGTTCTCGATGACGTGCACGGTTGAGCCGAACCCCGCGCGGTCCGCCGGAATCCTGTCCACGTTGATGAGCGCGATTTCCGCCACGCGTTTCTGGAGCATGCTGATGCGCGCTTCGACGAGGCGCTGCCGCTCTTTCGCCGCCTGATACTCGGCGTTTTCGCGCAGATCGCCCAGCTCGCGGGCGCGCTTGATCTCTTTGGGCAGCTCGAGCTTCAGCTCGTGATTCAGCGTGGCGAGCTCGTCTTCGAACTTCTTGATCAGTCGATCCTTCATGGTCTCCCGAGCCAAATGGTACCACAGTGCTATGCTTTCCGACGCCGTGCCCGCACGCTCGCCGTCCCGCATCACCAGCCGCCACAACCCGCTCGTGACTCGGTACCGCCTCGCCGCACGCGGCGAGGCCGCCGATCAGATGCTGCTCGACGGCCCGCATCTTCTAGCTGATGCGCTGGCGGCGGGCCTGACGGTGACCCACGCCGTCGTGGCCTCCACGGCCGCCGATCGCCCCGATGTTCGCGCGCTGATGACGAGCCTGGAGCGGAAGGGTACGGAGGTGGCGTTGCTGGCGCCTCAGGTGATGGCAGCCGTCAGCCCCGTGCGCTCGAGCAGCGCCATCGTTGCCCTCGCCCACCGCCCCGCCGCGAACAGCGGGCGGCTGTTCGCGACGGCTTCCCCGCTCGTGGTGGTCGCGCACGACATCCAGGATCCGGGCAACCTCGGTGCGATCGTCCGCGCGGCGGAGGCGGGCCAGGCAACCAGCGTCATCGCGGCCGGCGCCTGCGCCGATCCGTTCGGCTGGAAGGCCCTCCGCGGCTCGGCCGGCAGCGCGCTGCGCCTGCCCGTGGGCACGGCGGCTGACGCAGCCTCGGCCGTAGCCGACGCGCGCCGGCATGGCTGCCGCATTGTCGCCACCGCCCCGCGCGGCGGACGCTCTCTCTACGACACCGACCTGCGCGGCGCGGCAGCCATCCTCATTGGCGGCGAAGGACCCGGTCTCGACCCGGATATCATCGCGCAGGCCGACACCACGCTGACGATTCCGATGCGGGCGCCTGTCGAGTCGCTCAACGCGGCCGTCGCGGCGGCCGTCATTGTCTACGAAGCCCTGCGGCAGAGAAGCTGACGTGTCCTCGCTGTTTCCAGACGAACCACCGGAGGGCGGGCGCGAATCGGCGCCGCCGCTGGCCGAGCGGATGCGGCCGCGGACGTTCGACGAGTTCGTCGGCCAGCAGGACCTGCTTGCGCCCGGCATGCCGCTTCGAGAGGCTATCGAGCGCGATCGCCTGCAATCGATCATTCTCTGGGGACCGCCCGGCACCGGCAAGACCACGCTGGCGCGCATCATCGCCGACACGACGCGCGCGCGCTTTGTCGCCTTCAGCGCGGTGCTGTCCGGCATCAAGGAAATCCGCGAGGTGATGACGGACGCCGAGCGCCTGCGCCGCACGACGGGCCGGCGCACGATCGTCTTCATCGATGAAATACACCGGTTCAACAAGGCGCAGCAGGACGCCTTCCTCCCCCGCGTCGAAGCCGGCGACATCGTCCTTATCGGGGCGACGACCGAGAATCCGTCGTTCGAGATCAACGCGGCGCTGCTGTCGCGATCGAAAGTCTTCGTCATGCGCGGGCTCACCGCCGACGAGATCGGCGACATCGTCTCGCGCGCCCTGCGCGACCCGGTACGCGGGCTCGGCACCGAGCCGGTCCAGGTGGAGGAAGCGGCATTGAAGGCCATCGCGGTCTATGCCAACGGCGACGCGCGAACCGCGCTGAACCTGCTCGAGTTGAGCGTCGCGGGCACCCCCGTCGTGTCCGGTGAACGGCGGCTCGATCGCCCGCGGATCGACCAGACCATCCAGCGCCGCGCCCTCCTGTACGACAAGGGCGGCGAGGAGCACTACAACATCATCTCCGCCCTCCACAAATCGATGCGCAACAGCGACCCGGACGCCGCCGTCTACTGGCTGGCGCGAATGGTGGAAGCCGGAGAGGATCCCCTGTACATCGCGCGGCGCCTGGTGCGCTTTGCCTCCGAGGACATCGGCAACGCGGACCCGCAAGCGCTGACGGTCGCGGTGGCCGCGAAAGACGCCGTCCATTTCATCGGCATGCCCGAAGGCAATACCGCGCTCGCGCAGGCGGCGCTTTACCTGGCGACAGCGCCCAAGAGCAACGCCGTCTACGAGGCATACAACCGCGCCGCGGAAGACGCGCACCGGGACGTGGCCGAGCCGGTGCCGTTGCACCTGCGGAATGCGCCCACGCGCCTGATGAAGGAACTGGATTACGGGAAGGGCTACCGGTACGCCCACGACGAGGCCGATGCGGTGGCGGACATGTCGTGCCTGCCGCCGGCGCTGGAGGGACGTACGTATTACGAGCCGAAGGAGCGCGGGTTCGAGAAGGAAATCAAGCGGCGCCTGGACGGCTGGGCCGAGATCAAGAAGCGCCGCCGCGAGTGACGCGCGTCAATCCCCATCCCGCAAGAAACGCCGCCACGCCGACACCGAACAGCTTCGGGTTCGGGCCCATCGGGCCCGCCGTGACGACGTCCACGAGAAGAATCCACATCCCGAGGATCTGTCCTCCGCGCCCGAGGTAATACAGGAATGCGCTCACTGCCGGTTCCCGCCCGTCCGGTTCCGTTCAAATCCGCTCAAAGTTCTTCTCGATTTCGCGCCGCGTGAGACGCAGCATCACGGGCCGGCCGTGGGGGCACACGGTGGAGTACGCCGTCGCCCTCAACTCGTCCAGGATGTGCATCATCTTCTCGTGGGTCAGCGGGTAGTTCGCCTTCACGGCGGCATGACACGCCGTCGTGGCGGCGATCCGCTGGATGGCGTCCTGCAGGTGCGCGCCCGCGTCCAGGCCCTCGAGGTCGTGGGCGAGCGCCAGCAGCGCCGTCGCGCTGTCGCCGGCATCGATCAGGGCGGGCACGGCCGTGACGTTGATGGCCGACGGCCCGAAGCTCTCGAACTCGAACCCGAACTGCTCGAGCGCCTGCGAGCGCCCCACGAGGCACTCGTGCTCGGCGGCCGACAGCTCGAGCACCATCGGCACGAGCAGACGCTGCGACTCCAGCCGCCCGGCCGTGAGGCGCTCCATCACCCGCTCGAACAGCACGCGTTCGTGGGCCACATGCTGATCGATGATCGCCACGCCCTCGGCGTCGATCGCGATGATGAATGTGTCGCGGAACTGGCCCAGCGGGATCATGGGGCGAATCGTCCCAGGCCCGGATGATTCGGGCAGGCCGGGCACTTCCGTCCGGCTGAAGCCGGACGCTACGTCAGAGATCCCCGAACCACTCGTAGCGTCCGGCTTTAGCCGGACGGAATCCGGAATCCAGCGATTCGGATAAAGACCGCCGGCCAGCACGCCCGGCAGAGAGATGTCTCGCGGCGCCTGCGGTCCCACCACCTCGGGCTGCAACTGCAGCTGCGGAACACCGCCCTGGCTCAGCGCATCCATCAGACCGCGACGAACGACTTCGTGAACGAGCGACTGATCGCGGAATCGGACCTCGGCTTTCGTCGGGTGCACGTTCACATCCACCGCGTCGGCCGGCATCTCGATGAACAGGTGCACTTCCGGGCTGCGTTCCTTGATCGACGCGACGCTGTAGGCGCTGATGATGGCGTGGGCGATCGTCTTGTCCTTGACGATGCGCCGATTGATGAACACGTGCTGCGGTCCCCGCGTCGGTCCCTGTTCGGCCAACGCCGCGATGTACCCGCTCAGGCGGAGGCCTCCGGCCACTTTGGCGACCTCGAGGAGGTCCGCTCGATCGCCGTAAAGCTGATACAGGCGATCGCGCAGCGACAGCGCCGGCGGGCACTCGATGACCGTTCGCCCGGCGCTCGTGAGCGTGAAGCCGATTTCCGGATTGGCGAGCGCGAGCTGCGTCACCACGCGCGACACCTGCGCGCTCTCGGCGCTGTCGGACTTCAGGAATTTCCGGCGGGCTGGCAGGTTGTAGAAAAGGTCGTTGACTTCGATCCGCGTGCCTTCCGGCGCACCCGTCTCAACCGCCGACGCGACCGTCCCGCCGTTCACGCGGATTTCGGTGCCGGCCTGCTGCCCCCGCGCGCGCGTCCGCAGCACGAAGTGAGACACCGAGGCGATCGACGGAAGCGCTTCGCCGCGGAAGCCCAGCGTGGCAATCGCGGCGAGGTCGTCGGCGCGGCGGATCTTGCTGGTGGCGTGGCGCTCGATGGCCAGCCGCGCATCGTCCGCCTCCATCCCTTCCCCGTCGTCCTCGACCTGGACCTGCTTCTTGCCGCCGAGCTCGACGTGAACCCGGATTCGCCGCGCGCCCGCGTCGAGCGCGTTCTCGACGAGCTCCTTCACGACGGACGCGGGGCGCTCGACGACCTCTCCAGCGGCGATCTGGTTGGCGAGGTCGTCGGGCAGGCGCTTGATCTTCCCCACGGCCCTCAGCCTCCGCCCTCAGCCTTCAGCCCCGCTTGGCCGACAGGGCTGCCTGCGCCGCCGCCAGGCGCGCCACCGGGATGCGGAAGGGCGACGCGCTGACATAGTCGAGGCCGACCTTCTCGAAGAACCGGATCGAGTCGGGATCGCCGCCGTGTTCGCCGCAGATGCCGAGCTTGAGCGCCGGCCGCGTCGCACGGCCCTTCTGGACGGCGATCGAGACAAGCTGGCCGACACCCGAGTCGTCGATGGTCGCGAAGGGATTCTTCTTCACGATCTCGAGCTCGGCGTAGTGCGGCAGGAACGATCCCGAATCGTCTCTCGACATCCCGAGGCCCGTCTGCGTGAGGTCGTTCGTCCCGAAGCTGAAGAACTCGGCCGTCTGCGCGATCTCGTCCGCGGTCAGGGCGCCGCGCGGAATCTCGATCATCGTGCCCACCAGATAGGACAGCTTCACCTTTCGCTCGGCCTGCACTTCCTTCGCCACGCGGTGGACGATCTCGAGCTGCAGATCGAATTCCTTCTTGAAGCCGACCAGCGGGATCATGACTTCCGGACGGACCTTGATGCCTTCCTTCTGCACAATCGCAGCCGCTTCAAAGACGGCGCGCGCCTGCATCTCGGAGATCTCCGGGTAATCGATCCCCAAACGGCAGCCGCGGAGGCCGAGCATCGGGTTGAACTCGTGAAGCTGCTCGACCCGCAGGTGGATTTTCTCGACCGGGACGCCGATCTTCTTCGACAGATCTGCCTGCTGCTCCGGCGTGTGCGGCAGAAACTCGTGCAGCGGCGGATCGAGAAAGCGAATCGTCGCCGGATACCCCTTCAGGGCCCGGAAGATGCCAGCGAAGTCGTCCCGCTGGTACGGAAGCAGCTTGGCCAGCGCCGCTTTCCTCGACTCGAGCGTCTCGGCGAGGATCATCTCGCGCATGGCGTCGATACGGTTGCCCTCGAAGAACATGTGTTCGGTCCTGCAGAGACCGATGCCCACGGCGCCAAACGCGATCGCGTTCCGCGTCTGCTCGGGCGTGTCGGCATTGGTGCGCACCGACATCCGGGCTGCAGTGTCGCACCATTTCATCAGCTGCTGGAAGCTCTTGAACTTCTCCGTCTGCTTGGCCGCCGCGTTACCCTCGATGAGACCGGCGACGATTTCGGACGGCGCCGTCTTCACGCGTCCGGCAAAGACCTTCCCCGCCGTGCCGTCGATCGACAGCCACTCGCCTTCCTTGTAGGTTTTGCCGCCCGCCTTGACCGTGCGCGCCTGGTAGTCGACTTCCAGCGCCCCGGCCCCGCAGACACACACCTTGCCCATCTGACGCGCCACCAGGGCGGCATGCGATGACACACCGCCGCGAGCCGTCAGGATGCCTTCCGCCGCGATCATGCCCCTGAGATCCTCGGGCGACGTCTCGACGCGGACGAGCAGCACCTGCTCCTTCCTGTTCGCCGCGGCCACCGCCCGGTCGGCGTTGAGATAGATTTGTCCGGACGCCGCGCCCGGCCCTGCCGGGAGCCCCGTCGCGATCGTCGGCGCCTTGGCGGCTTCAGCCACGTCGAACACCGGCGCCAGCAGTTGATCGAGCTGGTCGGCCGGGTTCCGCATCACCGCCGTTTTCCAGTCGATGAGCTTTTCCTTGAAGAGGTCCATCGAAATCTTCAGCGCGGCCATCGCCGTACGCTTGCCGTTGCGCGTCTGCAGCATGTAGACGACGCCCTCTTCGATGGTGAACTCGAAGTCCTGCACATCCTTGAAGTGCTTCTCGAGGACCTGCCGGATCCCCTCGAGCTTCTGGTATGCGGCGGGCATCTGGCGTTTGAGCTCGGCGACCGGTTCCGGCGTCCTGACGCCGGCGACAACGTCTTCGCCCTGCGCGTTGATCAGGAACTCGCCGTAGAACTCTTTGACGCCATTCGCCGGATTGCGGGTGAACGCCACGCCGGAGCCGGACGTATCGCCGGTGTTGCCATACACCATCGCCTGCACGTTCACGGCCGTGCCCCACTCCGACGGGATGTTGTACTTGCGGCGGTAAACGATGGCGCGGTCGTTCATCCAGGAGCCGAACACGGCGCCGACGGCGCCCATCAGCTGATCCCAGGGCGATGCCGGGAAGTCGCGGCCGGATCGATCCTTGACGAGCGCCTTGAAGCGCCGGACCAGCTCCTGCAGATCCTCCGGCGTGAGCCTCGTGTCCTCGATGTCCTTGTGATACCGCTCGTGCTTCAGACGCTCGATGACCACCTCGAACGGCTCGTGGTCTTCATCGGGCCGCTTCTGGACGCCGAGCACGACGTCGCCGTACATCTGCACGAAGCGGCGATAACAGTCCCACGCGAAGCGCGGATTGCCGGTCTTCTTCGAAAGAGCCTCGACCGTCTGGTCGTTGAGCCCGAGATTCAGAATGGTGTCCATCATCCCCGGCATCGAGTCGCGCGCGCCCGAGCGCACGGAGACGAGCAGCGGGTTGCCGACGTCACCGAATTTCTTGCCGGTCAGCCGCTCGATGGACGCGAGACCCGCCTGCATCTGGGAGCGCAGGCTGGAGGGATACGTTCGCTTGTGATCGTAGTAGTACGTGCAGACGTCGGTGGTGATCGTGAATCCCGGCGGCACGGGAAGGCCGATGCGGCTCATCTCGGCAAGGCCAGCGCCCTTGCCGCCAAGCAGCGGTTTCATCGCGCCATTGCCGTCGGCCTTGCCGCCGCCAAACAGATAGACGTATTTACCCGTGGCTCGTGGCTCGCGGCTCGTTGCCCGGGACTTCTTCTTCACCGTCGTTTTCTTTGCCATTGACACTCGCTCGCTAAGGAATAAAGAAGTGCGCGTGATCGGTCATTATATGCGCCGGCTCTCACGCCTGCCTGTCGGCCGGCGCGAGCTCGGAAATATCGGCGAACCCCGTGATCGTGTTGCGTAACATCGTGAGCAGCGACAACCTGTCAGATCGCACCTGCTGATCGTCGGCCATCACGAGAACATCAACGAAGAAGCGGTCGACGGCCGCGCGCAGGCTGACGATTTCCTTCATGGCGTCGCCGTATCGGTCCCGGCCAAGCGCGTCCTGAATCTTTGGCCAGCGTCGATCGATCTCGTCGATCAGCGCGACCTCCGCCGGCTCCTTGAGCCTCTGCCTGAGATCGGCCATCGCGGCAGCCGGCTCGGCGTGTTCCTTCGTGATGTTCTTGACACGTTTCAGCAGGACGGCCAATCCCGTCAGCTCGGCCGATCCACGAGCCTGCGAGAGCGCCTCGAGACGCTTCTGCGCGGCGATCGGACGCTTCCAGGAACCAGCAACCGCGCGGACTTCGTCCTGCCGGAACCCACGCCTCTCGAAGACGTGCGCCTGCCGCTCGGCCAGGAACTCGAACAGGAGCGGCCGCCACGCGTCCACCGCGCGAAGCGTCCCGCCATAATTCGCAAAGGACTGGTCGACGAGGCCCTCGATCGTCGGCGCCGTTTCAGCGGTGAACGCCAGTTCCGGATCGAGCAGGATCTTCAGCACGCCGTGCGCGGCCCGCCGCAGGCCGAACGGGTCGCGCGAGCCGGTTGGCTTCTCGCCGACGGCGAACAAGCCGACGATCGTGTCCAGCTTGTCCGCGAGCGAGACAGCCGCCCACGTGACTGCCGCTTGTCCGAGTTGCGCTTTCGACGGCGGCGCATCGGCCTCGGTGGCGATTGGAAGATAGTGGTAGTAGATCGCTTTCGCGACGGCTTCCGGCTGGCCTTCGACGCGCGCGTAAACGCCGCCCATGATGCCCTGGAGCTCCGGAAACTCGCGCACCATGTCGGTGATCAGGTCGGCCTTCGCGAGCCGGGCCGCGCGCGCGGCAAATCCCGCCATCTCGTCGGACGCCCCGAATGCCTGCCTGGCAATCCAGCCCGCCAGGCGCTCGATACGCTCGGCCTTCTCCTTGTACGTCCCGAGCTTCTTGTGGAAGACCAGCGTGGCCAGCCGCTCGATTCGCGATTCAAGCGTCGCCTTCCGGTCGGCTTCCCAGAAAAACTGCGCGTCCCGCAGGCGCGCGGTCACGACCCGCTCGGCGTTTCGCGCGATGGTCCGCTCGTTGTCCGGCTCGGTATTGATGACGGCGAGGAAGGCGTTCTTCAGCTTGCCGTTCTCGTCTTCAACGGGAAAATAATGCTGATGATGAATCAGCGTCGTCGTCAGCACTTCGTCCGGGAGTTGAAGGAACTCGGGCGCGAACGTGCCGGCGATGACCGACGGGTACTCGACGAGATCCGGCACTTCCTGGAGCAATCCCGACTCGTGGCGGACGTTGCGGCTCACCCGGCCCTGGAGCCGCCGGGCCTTGGCCTCGAGCTCGCGCGCAATCTTGTCGTGGCGCTCGCTGCGCTCGAGGATGACGAAATTCTCGAGCAGCCGCGCGCGGTACTCATCGAACGAGCGAACCTTGATCGCGCGCCCGGCGCGGCCGCTGGTCGTCAGGAAACGGTGCCCATAGGTGGCGGCACCCGTCGTGACGTCCTGGACCGTCCCGCCCTGCGCCAATGACGTCCTGGAAATCGTCAGCGGCACCACGCGGCCGCCGTACAGAAAGAGCATCCAGCGAATGGGACGCCCGAACAGGAGGTCGCCCCTGCCGTCCTCGAGCATCGCGTCCCAGTGCATCAGTTTCGGGAACGTCAGCGCGCGAAGGGCGCCGCCGAGCACATCCGGCAGAACGTCCACGGCGGCCCTGCCGCGCTGCCGTTTTCGGTAGGCCAGATAGACGCCTTTGGGGGTCTCGGCGCGTTCGAGTGCCGACACCTCCACGCCTTGCTTGGCCGCAAAGCCAACGGCCGCGGGGGTCGGCGTGCCATCCGCGGCGAAGCTCGCCGCGACGGGCGGTCCGGTCACGAGCTCCTCGAGATCGGTCTGGCGCTCGGGAATTCGCTCTATCCGCACCGTCAGGCGGCGCGGGGTGCTGTACGTTTCAACGGCCGTCTCGGGCGGCAGCCGCCGCTCGCGAAGCTGTCCCGCGAGCGCATCACCCACCTGGATCGTCAGCGACGGCAGCCAGCTTGCCGGAATCTCCTCGCAGCCCAGTTCGAGCAGCAGTTCGCGTTCCACCTATCGGCCCTCTTCCCCGACGTACGCCTTCGCCACGCCGATGGCCAGCTTGCGAATGTTCAGGATGAACGCCGCCCGCTCGGTCACTCCGATGCTGTTGCTGGCGTCGAGGATGTTGAACAGGTGCGAGCACTTCAACGTGTGCTCGAGCGCGGGCAGGACAAGCCCGGCCTTCAGCAGCGCCTCCGCAAGGCGGTAGTTGTTGTCGTAGAGGGAGCGGTGGAAGCGTCGCAAAGTCGTCCCCGCCGGCGGGAGTTCGATCCCGACATTGAACGCATACTTCGACTGCTCGATCTCCTCGCGCAGGCGCACCTCGCCGTATTTGACGCCGGGCGCCCACTCGATGTCGTAGATGCTGTCGACCTTCTGCAGCACCATCGCAATCCGCTCGAGCCCGTACGTCAGCTCCGCGGAGATTGGGCGACAGCTCGAGCCCCCCGGCCTGCTGGAAGTAGGTGAACTGCGTGATCTCGAGACCGTCGAACAGCACCTGCCAGCCGATACCCCATGCCCCGAGCGTGGGCGACTCCCAGTTGTCTTCCTCGAAGCGGATGTCGTGCTGGCGCGGGTTGATGCCGCACGCGACAAGGCTCTCGAGGTACAGGTTCTGCACCTCGTCCGGGGCAGGTTTCAGCACGACCTGAAACTGGTGGTGCTTGAACAGCCGGTTCGGGTTCTCGCCAAAGCGGCCATCGGCCGGGCGCCGTGACGGCTGCACATACGCGACGCTCCAGTGCGCGGGCCCGAGCACACGCAGAAACGTCTCGGGATGCATCGTGCCGGCGCCGACCTCGACATCGAGCGGCTGCTGCAGCGCGCACCCGCGCGAAGCCCAGAACTCCGAGAGCTTGAGGATGAGATTCTGAAAAGTCACGATACGCTGGCCGCCGTCCGCTTCGTTGTCATCGTCTCATGTCCCGCAGTACGCGCACGGACTTCAGATCCTTCTCGAGGTGCAGCGCGATCAGTTCGCGATGGGCGGTTTCCAGTTCGCGCAACGTGTGCAGCGAGACCTTTACGTCAGAGAGCGCGAACGGGCTCGATGCGCGCGCGGTTTCAAGGAACGCCCGCGCAGGCCCCGACAGATCCCTGCCGTCTTCGTAGACGCCCTGGAGCCGCAGCAGCCAGTACCTCGAAGTACCGCGCCAGAGGCTCGATGGGCACATCCCTCGCCATCGCCTCGACCATCGACACGCCGAGCCTGTACAGCGTTTCGCTTGGATCGCTGTCGGGCGCCCACTCGTCGATGAGCTCGGCGAAATACTCCGCGTAGCCCAGCGCCTCGCCGTTGGCCGCCGACAACGGCGACCGCCGCTGCTCGACGTAATCCAGGCGCACCAGATCGCGGCGCTCCCGCTCGAAGTACCCCACGCGTCCGCATGTGAGCGGCTCGAGCGCTCCGCCGAACCGCCGGCGGCTCTGGCGCGCGTTCTTCGCGACGCCCCGCTTTTTGCCGCGGTCGCGCGTCAGAAACACCACGATCCGATCCGACTCACCGAGCTTGTAGGTTCGCAGAATCAGCGCGTCGGCGGTATGCAGCGGCATTCAGTGGCGGGTCAATATCGTACTACACTTTGCGCGCTACTCGGGCTTGCCCAGCCCGATATCGCCCAGCACACGCTCGTCCTCTCGCCATTCCGACTTCACCTTGACGTGCAGGTCCAGGTAGACGCGCATCCCGAAGAACCGTTCGAGCTCCTCGCGCGCCGCCGTCCCGATTCGCTTGACCATCTCGCCCCCGCGGCCGACGACGATGGGCTTTTGCGATTCCCGGTCGACGACAATCGTGCAGAACAGACGCATCAGATCGCGTCCCTCAGCGGGCTCCTCGAATCGATCGACCACAACCGCGCTCGAAAACGGGAGTTCGTCGTGTGTCGCCTGCAGCAGCTGCTCGCGCACGATTTCCGCGGCGAAGAACCGTTCAGGCTGGTCGGTCAGGTAATCCGCGGGATACCGCGCATCGCCCTCTGGCAGGCGCTCGAGCATCACACGTTCCAGCCGGTCGACGTTGTCGCCGGTCGCGGCCGAGATGGGCACGATCTCGGCAAACCGCCCCTCCCGGCCGTACCGCTCCATGATCGGCAGCAGCCGCGATTTCTTCATCAAGTCGATCTTGTTCAGAATCAGGATGACGGGTGCCTCCACGTCCTTGATCAACTCGACAACGAACTTGTCTCCCTTGCCGGAAGGCTCGCTGGCGTCCACCACCAGGCCCACCACATCCACCTCGCGCAGCGTCTCGACCGCGGTGTCCACCATCTGGACGTTCATCCGGTGGAGCGGACGGTGAATGCCCGGCGTATCCAGAAACACGACCTGCGCGTCTGGATAGTTCTTCACCCCGGAGATGCGCGTCCTGGTCGTCTGCGGTTTATCCGACACGATCGCCAGCTTCGTCCCGACCAGGCGATTGAGCAGCGTGGACTTCCCCGCGTTCGGGCGTCCGACGAACGACACCAGGCCGAACTTATGGGCCATCGGCCTCCGCCTCTATCGGTTCGTCGTGTTTCATGATCCGCACCTTGTTGATGCGCCGGCGCTCCGCGTCGAGCACTTCCACGGACAGGCCGTCGATGTCGAAGCGTTCGCCCACCACCGGCACCCGGCCAAGGTGCGAGAGGAGGAAGCCTCCCACTGTTTCGAAACCCTCGCGCTCGATCTGCACGTCCAGCCGTCGCGCAATCTCGTCCACGTCGACTTTCCCGCTGAACACGAACCGTCCGTGGCCTTCGTCGACGACCGGCTCCAGCTCGACGTCGTACTCGTCGCGGATCTCACCGACGATTTCCTCGAGAAGATCCTCGATGGTCACGAGGCCAGCCGTCCCGCCGTACTCGTCCACGACGATCGCAATCTGGGTCTGCTGTCTCTGGAACTGCTTCAGGAGTTCAGGCACGCGCTTGGTTTCCGGAACCACGACCGCGGGCCGGACGATCGAGGCGATCGGGCGCGAGTCGTCTGCGGTGCCGAGCGCGACCAGGTCTTTGATGAAGACGAAGCCCGCGATGTTGTCGAGGCTCTCCTTGAAGACGGGAAACCGCGAGTACCCCTCCTCGCGAAACAGCGACCGCAGTTCGGCGATGGTCGCCGCTTCGGGAATGGCCGCGATATCGGGCCGGGGCGTCATCACTTCGCGCACGAGCGTGTCCCCGAAGTCGACGATGCTCTGGATAAGCTTGCGCTCCTCGCCCTCGATCAGGTCTTCGCGCTCGCCGGCATCGCCGTAGGGTGCCGCCTCGTTACTGGCAGTCTGTGCGGCCTCGCCCGCATCGCCCGGAGACTGGGCCTGCGTACGGCGCGCCGCGACGGGGCTGGGCGTCATCCAGCGAGTCACCGGGCCCAGCGCGTACGCGATCGGCGTGAAGGTCGGCAGCAACAACTCCAGCACGCGCTCGGGATCCCGTGCCACGATCATGCGCGGCAGCAGCAGTTCGAACACCGCGATGAACACCACCACGCTCACGGCGACGAACGAAACCGTGGGTGTGCCCTCGATGCCAATGCCCGTGGCGAGCAACGCCGTCGCCGCAGCGGTCACGACCGCCAGCAGAAACCGCACGGGCACGAACAACAGAAGCGGGTCATCGAGGTAAGTTCCGAGCGCGCCGGGACGGTCGCTGCGTTCGGCGGCCAGCCGCAGCGACAGCCGCATCAGGGCGCTGAACGCCGTCTCGATGGTACCGAGGTAAACGGCAATGCACGCCAGGAGGAAGACGACTAACGGAATCACGCGCGCCCCGCCCGTTCGATGAGGCCGCCGGGCAGGCCGGCCCTCCGGCGAAGCCGGCTCTCGGCGCGCTGCATGCGCCCGCCGTCGCGCTCGTGGTCGTATCCCAGGAGGTGAAGCAACCCGTGCAGCGCCAGCACCCGCCACTCGGTCAGCTCGGAGTGTCCTGCCTCGCGGGCCTGCCGGCGCGCCACGCCGCGTGCGATGACGATATCGCCCAGGGCCGTGACTCGGGGCTCGTTGCTCGTGACTCGTTTCTGGTGCCTCGTGGCTCGTGGTGCGGCCGTGGCGGGGAAACTCAACACGTCCGTCGCACGATTCACGCCCCGGTAGCGGCGGTTCAGCGCGCGTACGCGTGCGTCGCTGACGAGAGCAATGCTGACCGTTCCGCGCGCCCGAACCGGGGCAATCGTCCTCAACCAGCGGCCGAGCGCCGTCGCGGACGGGACGCGCCGCCCGTGTTCGTCACCAACCAGTACCCTGAGCGCACGATGGGGGCCTCGGGAACCTTCAGGACCCATGTGGGGGACGGCCAGTCCCGTTCGAGAACGCTTCGTACGCCTTGACGATCTGCTGGACGAGCTTGTGGCGCACGACGTCCCGGTCGTCGAAGTACGTGAATGACACGCCTTCGATATGGCTGACGACCTTCATCGCCTCGACCAGGCCGGACGTCCGGCCGGCAGGCAAGTCGATCTGCGTGATGTCGCCGGTAATCACCGCCTTCGCGCCGAACCCCAGCCGGGTCAGGAACATCTTCATCTGCTCTGACGTGGTGTTCTGCGCCTCATCCAGGATGACGAACGAGTCGTTCAACGTCCGGCCGCGCATGAACGCGATAGGCGCGATTTCGATGGTCCCGCGCTCGATATAGCGCGCGACCCGTTCGGAGTCCAGCATGTCGTACAGGGCATCGTAAAGCGGGCGGAGGTACGGATTGACCTTCTCCTGCAGATCGCCGGGCAGAAATCCCAGCTTCTCGCCCGCTTCCACGGCGGGACGGGCGAGGATGATGCGGCTCACCTTCTTCGCCACGAGGAACGCCACAGCCTGGGCCATCGCCAGGTATGTCTTCCCCGTGCCGGCCGGGCCGATGCCGAACACGATGTCGTGCTGCTCGATCGCATCCAGATACCGCCGCTGGTTGACGGTCTTGGGGGCCACGCGCCGCTTCCCCGCGGCCGTCAGGCTCCCTTTGAGGAAATGATCGCGCAGATTGATCGAATCGTCCTGCGCCATCAGGTCCGACGCGGTCTTCACGTCGCCGTGCGACAACTTGTAACCATCCTTCATCAGCGCCGACAGCTGGTTGACGACGCGGTCCACGCGCTCGAGGTCGGGAGGGCTGCCTTCCACCAGCAGCTCGTGGCCCTGCGTGCGGATGCTGACGTTGAAGCGGGATTCGAGGTGCTTGAGGTTCTCGTCGTACGAGCCGAACAGCGTTTCAATCCCCTCTTCGGGGATGGCAATTCGTTTCATTGAGACGTCGTCAATTTTACTTCTTTCGGGACTCCACCACCCGAATGTGCAGTTCCCGCAGCTGCTTCTCCGAAACGGCCGACGGCGCGTTCATCAGCAAATCCTCGGCATTCTGGGTCATCGGGAACGCAATGACTTCCCGCAGGTTGGGCTCCTGGGCCAGCAGCATCACGATCCGGTCGATGCCCGGCGCCAGGCCGCCGTGAGGCGGCGCCCCGTGGCGGAACGCGTTCAGCATGCCGCCAAACCGCTTTTCGACCTCTTCCGGTCCATAGCCGGCAATCTCGAAGGCCCGCAGCATGATGTCGGGCCGGTGATTCCGGATCGCCCCGCTCGACAACTCGACACCGTTGCAGACGATGTCGTACTGGAACGCCTTGATCGAGAGCGGATCCGATCCGTTCAGCGCCTCGAGCCCGCCCTGCGGCATCGAAAACGGGTTGTGGCTGAATGCGATCTGCTGCGTCTCCTCGTCACGCTCGAAGAAGGGAAAATCCGTGACCCAGCAGAACCGGTACACGTTCGCCTCGAGCAATCCCAGTTCCTTCGCCAGGTGATTGCGGAGGCCGTCGATCGCGCGCGACAACGTCTTCGGGGCGCCGGATACGAAGAAGACCGCATCGCCTCGCTCGACGCCGGCGGCCGCAAAAAGGCGCGCCCGCCGTTCCTCCGGCAGATACTTCGCGAGCGGCCCCTTCGGTGTCTCCGCGGCGACGATATACGCCAGCCCTCCGAGGCCGAGCGTTTCGGCCAGGCCGACCGTCTTGTCGAAAAAGCTGCGTGACTTCTCGCCTGCGCCGGGCGCGCGAATGGCCCGCACGACCGACCCGTCCTCCACCGCCTTCGCGAAAACAGCAAACTCCGATCCGCGGAAGATCTCGGTGACGTCGGCGGCCCGGATCGGATTTCGCAGGTCCGGCTTGTCGCTCCCGTACATCAGCATGGCATCGTCGTACGCAATGCGCGGGAAGGGTGGCGGCGTGACGGTCCAGTCGGAGAACTCCTGAAACACGCCGGCAAGCACCGGCTCAATCGCGCCGAACACATCGTCCTGCGTCACGAAGGACAACTCGACGTCGAGCTGATAGAACTCGCCCGGCGAACGATCGGCGCGCGCATCTTCGTCACGGAAACACGGGGCAATCTGGAAGTACCGATCGAAACCCGCCACCATCAACAGTTGCTTGAACTGCTGCGGCGCCTGCGGCAGCGCGTAGAACTTGCCCTCGTGAATGCGGCTTGGCACCAGGTAGTCGCGCGCGCCCTCCGGCGAGCTCGACGTCAGGATCGGCGTCTGGAATTCCAGAAATCCCTGTTCCTGCATGCGCCGCCGGATGCTCGAGATGACTTTCGAGCGCAGCACGATGTTCGCGTGAATCTTCTCGCGCCGCAGATCCAGAAACCTGATAGCGGAGGCGCTGCTCTTCCGGGATCTCCTGCGTGCCCGCGACCTGAAACGGCAGCAACTCCGCCGTCGACAGCACGTCGAGGCTTTCGACCTTCACCTCGATGCCGCCGGTCGGCAGCGCCGGATTGATGTTCTCCTGGGTGCGCTCGATCACGGTCCCGCTCACGCTGATCACGCTCTCGAGACGGACAGCTTCCGCCGCGGCGAACGCCGCCGAGTTCGGCGTGAATACGCATTGGGTGACGCCGTAGTGGTCGCGCAGATCGATGAACAGGAGGGATCCATGATCCCTCTTACGATGCACCCAGCCCGCCAGCTTGACGGACTGGCTGATGTGTTCGGGGCGAAGGACGGCGCAGGTGTGCGAACGATAGCGGTTCGAGGTCACAAATGATTCAGAAGGTTCAAGAGGTTCGAAAGGTTCAAGGGGTTCGAGAGGTTCAAGGGGTTCATGAGATCAAACGAGTAGAGATAAAGGACGCGGCCTGGGCGCGAGGCACGGTCTCCTGCGCGCCGCTGCGCAGGTCCTTGACGCTCACGGTCGCGTTCTGCCGCTCGTCGTCTCCGACGATGGCCACGAAGGGCACGTGACGGCTCGACGCGTATTTGAACTGCTTGCCCAGCTTGTCGGCCTCGGGATACACGTCCACGCGAAGGTCGGCACGTCGGAGCTCGCCCGCCAGCTTCATCGCATCGGCTTTCGAATCGTCGTTCCACAGCGTCACCATGACGTCGACGCCGCCGCCTGACAACGTGTCCGGGAACATCCCGCGCTCCGTCATCACGACAATGATGCGCTCGAGCCCCAGCGAAAATCCGCAGGCGGGCACGTCGCGGCCCAGGAACATGCCCACGAGGTTGTCGTAGCGGCCACCGCCGCCGAGGCTGCCCGCGAGGTCGGGCACGGTAATTTCCATGATCGCGCCCGTGTAGTATGACAGTCCCCTCGCGAGCCGGGGGACGAAGCTGACGTGCGGCGCGGCAGGCGTTCCTTCGGTCAGCGCAACGATTCGGCGAACATGGGCGGCCGCCTCGGCGCCACGCTCGTGCCCCGCGATGAGCGTCTCGAACGCCGGCACGCTTTCCAGGGCGGCCAGGCAGACGTCGGCACTCTTCTCGTCAACGCCGCGCGCCATGAGCTCCGCGCGCACGCCGGCGGGGCCCAGCTTATCGAGCTTGTCGATCGCGACCAGCGCTTCGCCGTGCAGCCCCGCAGCAATGCCCGCCGCCTCGAGCATGGCTGTGAGCAGCGCACGATGGTTCAACTGGATCGTGAAATCGCGAAACCCCAGGGCCGTGAGGACATCGCTGACCGCCGACAGCTGCTCGGCCTCGACCACGGGCGACGTCGATCCCATCGAATCGATGTCGCATTGATAAAACTCCCGGAACCGTCCCTTCGCCGGCCGATCGGCGCGCCAGACGGGCTGAATCTGATAACGCTTGAAGAACTTCGGCAGCTCGCTCTGGTACTGCGCGACGACGCGTGCGAGCGGAACGGTCAGGTCGTACCGCAGCGCGAGATCCGCTTCGCCGCTTGCCTCGTGCTCGCCGCGGCGCAGGATCTTGAAAATGAGCTTGTTGCCCTCTTCGCCGTACTTCCCAAGGAGCGTCTCGATGTTCTCGAATGCGGGCGTCTCGAGCGGCTCGAACCCGTAGCGCTCGTACACGCGCCTGACCACCCCGATGACATGCTCGCGCCGGCGGACATCCGCCGGCAGGAAGTCGCGCGTTCCTCCCGGCGGCTTAGTCGACATTGTTCAAGTAGTCGAGGCGGTACCCGACGTAGCGGTCGGCGTAGCCCTGAATGCCCGCGACTTCTTCGTCCGTCAGCGTCCGCTTCACCTTGCCGGGGCTGCCCATGACCAGCGAGCGCGGCGGCACTCGCATGCCTTCGACGAGCAGCGTGCCGGCCGCGACGATCGACTCCGTCCCGACATGCGATCCGTTCAGGAGGATGACCCCCATGCCTATCAGGCAGCGGTCCTCGACCGTGCAGCCGTGGATCATCGCGCCATGGCCAATCGTCACGTTGTCGCCGAGGATGGTCGGATGGGTGCCCAGCATTCCGTGAACGACCGCGCCGTCCTGGATGTTCGTGCGCCGGCCGATCCGGATCCAGTTCACGTCGCCGCGGACGACGACGCACATCCAGACGCTGCTTTCCTCGCCGATTTCGACCTCGCCAATCACCTGCGCGCTGTCGTCGACGAACACCGTCGGATGAACGCGAGGCAACCGGCCGCGGTGGGGACGGATCATGGAAGGATCATAGCGGGCAGGACGGGCGGGACTGGCGGGGGGACGAAATCCGCGTCCCTCCCGCCTATCCTGCTTATCGAGCCTCCGTGCTAGTTCGCAGCGACCGTCGTCCCAGCGCCGCCCTTTCGGGGCGAGGGCCCGCCCTTGAGCGTCAGGAGATGGTTGCGGATGGCGAGAACCTGGGCCTCCGCGCTGTTGCCCATCTGCGGGAACGCCGACTTCGGGTAATCCGGCCAGAAGGCAGGCATCCTCGTGCCGGGCAGGATGTCGGACGGCTTCTTCAGCCACTCAAGAATCCATTCGGGCTGCAGGCGATCGGCCGACATCCGCAGATCGGGCGCAAGGTTCGCCGTCGGCTGATCCTTGGGAATCGTCCCGAGCACGTGGCACTGCTGGCACTTCAGCACTTCAAACAGCGCCTTGCCCGCGCCCTCTTCGGCGGCCGTCAGGCGAACCGCCTCGTGCGTCTGGAAGGGACCGATGCTGTTGGAAATAGCGCCGAAGTAGTCGATGACGCCGTTCAGCTTCTCGTCGGTGAGGCCGAAGGTCGGCATCCGGACGGTGATCCACGGACGAATCGGGATCGGACCACGGAGGAACGCGTACAGCCAGTCCGGCTGCACTCGCGCACCCTCGGGCGTCAGCATCGGCGGGCCAAGCGACGGCTCCGCGACGAGCTTGACCATGTCGCCGCCGTCGCCCTCGATGACGTGACATCCGACGCAGTTCTGGCGGTGCACGAGAGTCCGACCCGAGACCCGATGATCGACGCGCGCGTTCCTGACCGGCATCGCCGCGGCCGGCTGCGTTTCGCGCTGGAAGCTCATGATGGCCGTCAGCAGCCGGTCAACCTCGACGTCCGAAAGGTCGAAATTCGGCATGCGCAGCTTTTCGAGCGGCTGGAGCACGCGGCCCTTGTCGAACTCCCGCGGGTTATGCAGCTTCCGCCGGAACCACCCGATCTTCGACGTGTGGGGAATGTCCGAGATGAACGCGAAGTCGAGGCGCGTGACGAGCTTGCTCCCCTCCTCGGAGAGGTCCGTGCCAATCGACTGGGCCTTTTCGAAGCCCTTGATGTCGTGGCACGAGAAGCAGCCGTACCGGCTGATCACCTTCTGGCCCAGGTCGAGTTCCTTGGCTTTCGGATCGAGCTTCGCGACGGCCGCCTTTGCGTCCTCGACCGGCAAGGCCGCCTTGTAGTAATCGAGCAAGGCGTCGTCCACGTCCTTTTCGGTGAACGTGGCCTTCGCGGCGTCGCCGCCGTCCTGCTTGAGCGTCATCAGGTAGGTCGCGACATCGGCGGCCTGCTGATCGGTCAGACGCAGGTTCGGCATGTAGGTGCCGGGATTGAAGTGCTTGGGATCCCGCACCCAGTTGAACACCCATTCGTACGTCGTCTTGTTGCCGATGTTCTCGAGCGGCTGACCGAACGTCCGGCGCGGTCCCACTTCCTCGCGCTTCCCTTCGCCGACCACGTGACAGCCCTGGCAGCCGATGTTCTTCACGATCTGCTCGCCGGACTTCGCGTCGCCGCGTGGTGGATTCTTGACAGCGAACTCGTGCTGCTCCGTGTTCGCGAACAGATAGGCGACGGCCGCGTTGATCTCGACTTCGTTCCTCACGAAGTCGGCCTTGTCGTTCGAGTTCGAGTTGTACCAGATGCGCGGCATCCACGTCGCCGGCTTGACGGCCCGGGGGTTCCGGACCCATGTCTTGACCCAGTCCGGCGAGAGCTTCGACCCGATCTTCGTCAGAATCGGACCGGGCTTCCGCACCTTCTCGAGCTCGAAGCCCTTGGTCTTGTGGCAGGCATAGCAGCCCGCACGCTCGTAGGTGCCGTACGCGATGTTCAGCGCGTCCGCCTTCGGGACGTAAATCTCCTGCTTGTGGCACTTCGCGCACGACGCTTCCGTCATCTTCACCGGCAGCATCGGGTAGTCCCACAAGTGCGGCTGTTCCCAGCCGAACTTCTTCTCCCACTCCTCCTGCTGCTTCTCGCTGCTCGGCATGTGCGCCGCGTCGCGGAAACTGACGGACTGGCCCATGCCTTCGTGGCACACCGTGCAGCCGATCCGATCGATCGGGTGCGGCGAATCTCCGCCGAGGTAGGTCGAGAGGTTGGGGTGCGGCGTGAACGGCTGCGGAAACCTCGAATAGCAGGGTGTCGTCTGTGCCCCGCCGCAGTTGGGAGCGTCCTTCCTGTCGATCGACAGGTGACACGTCGTGCAGCGGTCCATCTTCGCGACGGTCTTGAAGTTCACGTCGTCCACGATATTCGGCAGGATCAGCTGCTGAATCTTGATCGTCGGCGCCATGAAATCGAGGAGCGGTGCGTTGAGGAAGTAGTCCTTGGCGGCGCTCGGCGCCACGGAATCGAGCACTTTGCGCAGGCGCGTCTCCTCGGCGTGCATCTCTTCAAGCTGCTTGCCGACCGTCGTCACCTGCCCCGTGTACTGAGCCTGCGACTTCTGGACGGCCGCACGCTCGGCGATCAGCGCCTCGACCTGCAGGTTGAGCGTCGTCAGCGTCTTCTCTTCCTCGGCCGCGCGTTCGCCCTTCTTCTCGAAACCCGCCTGCTTGGTCGCTCGCGACGACTCGAAATCATAGCGGTCGTGGTCGTAGTTGGCCTTCGCGTACTGATAGTCGCGCTGGGCGCGGTCCAGCCGGATGTTCACGTCGTCGAGCTTCTTCTGCAGTTCGTCGACCTTGGCCTGGTTGGCGGTGACGTTCTTCTGCGCCGCGGCGAGCTGCTGCTGGAGCTGCGTGAGCTTCCCCTTGTCGACCGCGCGAGACGCCTGCTGATACTGCGCACGCGTCACGTCGTACTGGAGCTGTGCGAACCGGCGCTGCGTGTTCTTCCAGTCGCGGTCGTAGTCGTCCCACACCATCCAGACCACGGACAGGAACAGGAACAAACTCGACGCCGCAAAGACGACGTTCAGGAAGTCGACGTTGTAAGCGTGTCCGACGCTCTTCTTTTCAGCCATGATTCAAATGTTGAAAAAGAATTCCGGGATGCCGACGATGTATTTCAGGTTGATGACCCAGCGGAGCAGCATCTTGATCGGCAGGGACATCATCATGAGGAACAGGAACACGGTGACGTAGTACCGCGGCGGGCCCAGCTTCAGGTAATACGTCTTGAGCCATGCTTTCGCCAGAATGACCGGCAGGGCAAAGACATAGAACAGGACGAGCAGGATCCCGAATATCTCGCGCAACAGCCAGAACTCCGGCAACCCGGTGCGGAACAGCCGGACCCAGATGTACTCCGACAGGTTGACGTTCGTGAGCGCCTCGAGCTTGTGGATGTCCCAGAACTCGAACGGCCCGAAGAAGTTCCAGTTCGGCCCGCGCAGGAACGTCCCCAGCACGATCAGCGAGGACCAGAGCACCGCGAACCCGAACAGGAAGATCGCGATTTCAGGTTTCCGTTCGTTGAACGTGAAGTAGCCGTTGCCCTTCGGGTTCTTGTCCACGTACGGGATGCAGATGAGGCCCACGATGATCAGGCCCGGCAGCACGACTCCGGCCAGCCAGGGATCGAAGTAGACCAGCATTTCCTGCAGGCCGAGGAAGTACCACGGCGCCTTCGACGGGTTCGGCGTGTTCGCCGGATTCGCCGGCTGCTCGAGCGGCGCTTTCAGGAAAATCGACCAGACGATCAGCACGACCGAGCAGAGGATGAGCGAGATCAGCTCCGTGTAAACCAGGTCGGGCCAGACCCAGACCCGATCCGACTCGGCTTTTTCGATCGGCCCCTCGCCTGCCGCGATCCGGCGGTCGTTGAGCACGCCTTCACGAATCGAGTACCAGACGAAAAAGACGAGCAGGAAGATCAGGCCGACAATCGGCACGTTGTCCGGCTTGGTGACGACGAGCCGGAAGTTCGGGTCGAAGGTGCCGAAGATGAAGAAGACCGCCAGGAACCCCAGCGCCCCGTACCCGACGGCGTTGCCGGCAATCCGCTCGCGTTTCC
Organism: uncultured Acidobacteriota bacterium; assembly: GCA_963729215.1. Lineage (GTDB taxonomy): Bacteria > Acidobacteriota > Vicinamibacteria > Vicinamibacterales > CAVVIG01 > CAVQJU01. Next base: position 81,368 of record CAVSND010000009.1, read on the forward strand.
ACAGCATCACGGCGAGCAGCCCGCACGCAATGACGAAGAACAGCTTCGGGTCGGCGACCGCGTTGAAGATGCCTTTGATGAAATTCATAATTCCTGATTCGAAATTGTAAATTTCTACAGCGGGCCGCTGATGCCGCCGTCTTTACGAACGCGCCAGAAATGGACCGCCATGAGCACGGCGATGCCGAGCGGCAGCCCGACGCAGTGCAGCACGTAGAACCTGAGCAGGGCGCCCTCGCCGACGAACGTGCCGCCGAGCAGCGCGAACCGCGCGTCGTCGGCGGCGTGGATCAGCGGGACGTCGCCCAGCCGGAGCAACTGCGCGCCGGGCCCTTCGTGACCCAGGAACGGCGTCGCGCGCGCCATGTTCGAACCGACGGTGATGGCCCAGATCGCCAGCTGATCCCACGGCAGCAGGTACCCGGTGAACGACAGCAGCAGCGTCAGCACGAGCATGACGACGCCGACCGACCAGTTGAACTCGCGCGGCGGCTTGTACGAACCGGTCATGAAGACGCGGAACATGTGCAGCCACACCGTGATGACCATCGCATGCGCGCCCCAGCGGTGCATCTCGCGCATGATGCCGAGCGGCACGTGCTCCCGCAGACCGACGATGTCGGTGTAGGCGTACTCGAGCGTGGGCCGGTAGTAGAACATCAGCAGCAGGCCCGTGAACGTGAGCACGAGGAAGAGAAAGAAGCTCAACCCGCCCATGCACCAGGTGTAGCGGAGCTTCACGCCCGACTTGCGGATCCGCACCGGGTGCAGGTGGAGGAAGACGTTGGACAACATCACGAGCACGCGGTTGCGATCGGTGCTCGGCCGATCGTGCCGGAAGACCGACTTCCAGACCTGCGTCTCGGTCAGCCACTCCCAGAACCTGACGAGCGGCCCTTCCTGTGGTGCAACGGTTTTCGTTTCAGCCATGGTCCTCTACAAGTAGTGCAGGCCTTCAGGCCTGCCGAACGCGGACCTGCGGGTCCGCACTACATCTGTTCCTTACGCTTTTAGAAACGCTTCCGGGTCGATCCACTGACCCAGTTCGCGCTGGTAGTGCTTGCCCTTGTCCACCAGGATCTGCCCATCGTCGGCCAGCACGACGCGCGCGCGTTCGAGCGGACGCGGTGCGGGCCCCTCGAAGTTCACACCGGTCAGCCGGAAGCCGCTGCCGTGGCACGGACACTTGAACTTGCTCTCCGCGGACAGGTAGTTCGGCGTGCACCCGAGGTGCGTGCAGACGCTGATCAGCACGTAGAAGCCGCTCGCGTGCTGGTCGATGTCGTCCGGCGTGCGGATGATCCGAGATCCCGTACTTGTCCTTGAAGCGCTCGTCGACGCCCATCCCGTACTCGCTCGGGAAGCCGACCTTGAACTGCTGCGGCGGTTCGTTCAATACGTTCGGAAACATGAAACGGCCGGTCGCGGCGAGCGCGGCGGCCGACGCCGCCGAAAACGCGCCCCACGCGAGGCCCATCCAGGCACGCCGTGTCAGCAGGGGCGACGTGTCGTCGGGGTCGCGTGTGGCGGCGACGGCCGGCTTGGCAGCCGCCGGCGCGGCCGCTGCGGCCTTGGCCTGCGCGCCACCGACGGAGGCCGCCGATGTCGTCTTGCCGGCCAGATCCGGCAGCGGTGCGGCGGGAGGCCGGGGCGCCGCTGGCTTTGCGGCGTGAGCGGCCGCCGGCGCCGGGGCACTGCTGACACCGGTCGCGGCAGGGTTAGCGCCGGCCGGCGGCGCGTTGGGCTCTACGGGCTTGTTCTCATCAGCCATCGTTATCCAATCACCTTCAGCGCCTCGAGCGCTGCCTGACGCACTTTCATGCTGCGATCCTGCTCGCTGAGCGTGCTGACCAGCGGCCGGAGCGACGCGTCCTTCAGCGTCGCGGCGGCGCGCAGCCCGCTGATTATCACATCAGCGATCGGATCCTGATCGTCGTCCTGGCGGACGTCGCGCTTGACCGTCCGCTCCACGTACCCGCGGTCGAGCATCTGCCGCAGCACGGCCGCCCCCTCCGCCCGGTTGTGGCGTGCCAGCGCCACCGCGGCATTCCAGCGAACGTCGGGCGTGTTGTCTTCGAGCGCCGTCCGCAGTGTATCGATCTGGGCATCGCCCGGCAGCGCGCCGAGCGCGTAGACGACCATCTTCCGGATGCCGGCGTCCACGTCGGGGGCCTGATACAGCGGGATGAGTTGCGGGACGACGGCCGGGTCGCCGGATGAGCCGAGCGCCCAGATCACGCTGATACGGGTTTCGCTGTCGGGATCGTCCAGGGCGTGCGTGAGGTCCGCGACCGCATCAGCCGGCATCGGCGGATCGAGACGCCCGATCGCGAGCGCCAGGTAGCGCCGGACCTGCTGGTCGCCTTTCGACTCCTGAAACGCCTTGACCAGAGCCGGGGCCAGCGTGCGATCGGCGCGGACCTTCGGGTCCGCCATCAGCCGCGACAATTCGTACGCGGCCGGCCAGCGTCGATCGGACCCGCCGTTGCGAATTTCGGCAAGGTAATCCTGCGCGGAGCGGTTGTCCGCGAGCAGCGAGCGAAAGCCCACGTAGACCATCACCACAACCGCCACGACGATCAACGGGATCAGAAAGAACTGAACAGCCAGGGCGGGTGCGGCGGCTAGCGGATTTCGAGCAGCGGTTTCGCGCTCGACGAGTTTGTCCATGAATGGGAGTGAACCGGGCGCGCCTCGGACCGTCCGAAGCGTCTAAGTTTTACTACGTGTAGCCTTTAGCGGTCAAGGAGGAGCGGACGAGGCGTCAAGAGGTTAGAGGTTGGAGGATTAGGGCAAAGAACCGTGTTCAGCAACCCCTCTTTCCTTACTCCCCAACCTCTAACCTCCAACCTCTGAGCCCTAACCTCTAGCCCTTACCCCCGTGACCGGCTCTTCCGTCTGGACCTTGACCGGCCGCAGGAACGGCATCATGGCGCGTAGTTTCTCGCCCACCTGCTCGACGAGGATGTGCTGTTCGATCTGGCGCTGCTTGGTAAACCAGGGCCGGCCGTTGTCGTTCTCGGCGATCCAGCCCTTGGCGTAGTCGCCGGACTGAATGTCGGCCAGAATCTTTTTCATGGCCTTACGCGTCTCGTCGGTCACGATCTTCGGGCCGCCCGTGTAGTCGCCGTGCTCGGCCGTGTCGCTGATCGAGTAGCGCATGTAGTTCAAGCCGCCCTGGTAGACCAGGTCCACGATGAGCTTCAGCTCGTGCAGGCATTCGAAGTACGCGATCTCCGGCTGGTAACCGGCGTCCACGAGCGTCTGGAATCCCGCCTTGATGAGCGCGCTGACGCCGCCGCAGAGGACGGCCTGCTCGCCGAAGAGATCCGTCTCGGTTTCTTCAGCGAACGTCGTCTCGATCACGCCCGCGCGCATGACGCCGATGCCTTTCGCATACGACAGCGTAATGGCGCGCGCCTTCCCCGTCGCGTCCTGGTGAATGGCAAACAGGGCCGGGGTGCCCGCGCCTTCCACGTACAGCTCGCGCACCCGATGGCCCGGCGACTTCGGCGCCACCATCGCCACGTCGAGGTCCTTCCGCGGGACGATGGCATTGAACCGGATGTTGAAGCCGTGCGCGAACATCAGCATCGCCCCCTGATGCAGGTTGGGCTCGATCTCGCTGGTGTACATCTTTCCCTGGCTGTGGTCGGGCGTCAGGATCATCACGACGTCGGCCCACTTGGCGGCCTCGGCGACGCTGACGACTTCGAGGCCCGCCGCCCGCGCCTTCTCGACCGACTTGCTCGTGGCCGGCAGCCCCACCTTCACGCTCACGCCGCTGTCCTTCAGGTTCAGCGCGTGCGCGTGGCCCTGCGATCCGTACCCGATGACGGCGACTTTCTTCCCGCGAATGATCGCGATGTCTGCCGCATCTTCGTAATACATCTTTGCTGCCATGAGAATCTCCTCATATCGCGGACCTGCAGGTCCGCACTGCTACTGTCCCTGTGTAGGTCCATATCTAGTGCAGGCCTTCACGGCCTGCGCGACCTACACCGAATAATCGCCCAGATTGTCGTGCCCCGCCGGGACGGCCTCGACGGGCCGCTGGACCGCCGCCCCCGTGCCGCGCGCCATGGCCACCAGCCCCGTTCTGACCATCTCGACCACGCCGTAGGGCCGGACCACCTCGAGCAAGCTGTCAATCTTATCCTCGGTGCCCGTGGCTTCGATCACCAGAGAATCCGCGCTGACGTCGATGACGCGCGCGCGGTAGACCTCGACGAGCTGCATGACCTGCGCGCGGACATCGCCGGCCGCGGACACCTTGATCAGCGCGAGGTCGCGGGCAATCGTCGGCCGCTGCGTGATGTTTTCGACACGCCGGACCGGCACCAGCTTGTACAGGTTGGCCTCCAGCCGCCGCGCACCGTACTCGTCCGTGTCCACCACGACCGTCATGCGCGATATGCCGGCCTGCTCCGTCCGGCCGACCGTCAACGATTCGATATTGAACGCGCGGCGCCGGAACAGCGACGCCACGCGGTTCAGCACACCGGGCTTGTTGTCTACATACACCGCAAACGTATGAATCATGAAACAGATCCTCAGACGACATGAACCACAAAGGCCACGAAGAACACGAAGAAGACCTTTTCCGAAATCGTGTTGCTCAGTGGCCTTCGTGGCTTTGTGAAGAATTCTCGTTTTAGTCCGCTGCCGTCTCCACAATTGGTGAGACGGGCGCCGGATCATCTTGTGCAGATCGGCGCCGGCCGGGACCATCGGGTACACCGAGTCTTCCTGTTCGACGCGGAAGTCGATGAGCGACACGCCGTGATGACGGCGGGCGGCCTGGACGGCGTCCTCGACGCCGCCGCGCTTGTCGACGGCGCGGCCGAATGCCCCGAACGCCTCGGCCAGCTTGACGAAATCGGGGCCCGTGATCGGCGTGGCGGCATAGCGTTTGTCGTAGAAGAACTCCTGCCACTGCCGGACCATGCCCAGGTAGCCGTTGTTGATGATCGCGATATTGATATCGAGACCTTCCTGCATCGCCGTCGCCAGCTCGCACATCGTCATCTGAAAGCCGCCGTCGCCCACGACGACCCAGACCTCGGCCTCGGGACGCGCCATCTTCGCGCCAATCGCCGCAGGCAGCGCAAAGCCCATCGTGCCCAGGCCGCCCGACGTGATCAGCGACCGCGGCGAGTCGTGCTTGTCGTACTGCGCTTCCCACATCTGATGCTGGCCGACGTCGGTGACGACGACCGCGTTGCCGTCGGTGAGACGCCAGATGTCGTTGATGACGTGCGCGGCGTAGAGATGCCCGTTGTCCGGCAGGTTCTGGATGTCGCGGACGGCGGAATCACCCTTGAGCTCGGCGATGTGCTGGTGCCACGCCGTCCGCGGGTTCGGCGCCAGACCCGGCAGCCATTCGGCGATGGCCGGACGCGAGGTCCTTCGCAATCGCCACGTCCACGCGCACGTTCTTGTTCAACTCGGCGCGATCGATGTCGACGTGGATTTTCTTCGCGTTCAGCGCGTAGGTTCGCAGGTTGCCGGTGACCCGATCGTCGAACCGCATGCCGAGCGCGATCAGCAGATCGGCTTCCTGGATCGCGGTATTCACCCACGCTTCGCCGTGCATGCCCATCATGCCCAGGTTGAGCGGATGCGACGCCGGCACGCCGCCGATGCCGAGCAGCGTCACCGCAATCGGAATCCGCGCCTTCTCGGCCAGCGCGACGATCTCACGCTCGGCGCCCGACAACGTCACGCCGTGTCCCGCGAGAATCAGCGGACGCTCGGAGGCGTTCAGCAGCGCCAGCGCTTCGGCCGCGGTCCCGTCGCCCGGCATCGCATCGTCGCGCGTCTCCATGAGCTGGGGGACAGTCGCGTCCCAATCGACCTCGCAGGTTCCGGTCTGCGCGTCCTTCGTGATGTCCACCAGCACCGGCCCCGGACGGCCGTTCGCGGCCACGGCGAACGCCTCACGCACGGCGCCCGCGACGTCTTCAGCGCGGGTCACGAGGTAGTTGTGCTTCGTGATCGGCAGCGTGATGCCGGTGATGTCGGTCTCCTGGAATGCATCGGATCCGATCAGCTTGCTGCCGACCTGGCCCGTGATGCAGACAATCGGCGACGAATCCAGCATGGCGGTTGCGATGCCGGTGACCATGTTGGTCGCTCCGGGACCCGACGTCGCGATGGCGACGCCGACCTTGCCGCTCGCACGCGCGTAGCCGTCGGCCATGTGCGTCGCGCCCTGTTCGTGGCGGACCAGGACATGGTGAATCGGATAACCCAGCATCGCGTCGTATGCCGGCAGAATCGCGCCGCCCGGGTAACCGAACACATCGGTCACTCCCTCGCGAACCAACGCTTCCCACAACGCCTGCGCACCTGTCATTGCCATATGAAAATCCTCAAAGTCTCCGTCGCAGTGGCCGGATTCAGCCGGCCGACGTCACGTCCGCCCGAAGCGGACGCGACGTGCTCACTCAATATCCCGTCACGGCTCCCACCGAAGCCGACGACACCAGGCGTGCGTACTTCGCCATCACGCCCGACGTGTAACGCGGCGCTGGCGCCGTCCACTGGGCCCGGCGCTTCTTCAGTTCCTCGTCGCTCAGCTCGACCGACAGCTCCCGCTTGTCCGTGTCGAGCACGATGATGTCGCCGTCCTTCACGAGCGCGATCGGCCCGCCGTGCGCCGCCTCGGGCGCGATGTGTCCGACGATGAAGCCGTGGCTGGCGCCGGAGAACCGCCCGTCGGTGACGAGCGCGACCTTGTCGCCGAGCCCCTGTCCGACGATGGCCGACGTGACCGACAGCATCTCGCGCATCCCCGGCCCGCCGCTCGGGCCTTCATATCTGATCACGACGACGTCGTTCGGCTTGATCGACTGGCTCTGCACCGCGTCGAACGCCGCTTCCTCGGTGTCGAACACGCGCGCGGGACCGCGATGCCGCAAGTGCGCGTTGCCAGACACCTTGAACACCGAGCCCTCGGGCGCCAGGCTACCCGAGAGAATCATCAGGCCGCCGGTCGGCTTGATCGGCTTGTCCACCGGATGCACAACTTCCTGGCCTGCGGTTTCTTTGGCCTGCGCGGCTTCTTCGCCGATGGTGTTTCCCGTGACCGTCATAGCCGACGCGTCGAGCAGCTTCGCGTTCGAGAGGCGCTGCGCCACCAGCGAGATGCCGCCGGCGGCGAACAAGTCGTTGGCCACGAAGCGGCCTGACGGCTTCAGGTCCACGTAGACCGGCGTCTTCGCGCTGATGCGATCGAAGTCGCCGAGCGCCAGCTCGACGCCGGCTTCGCGCGCGATCGCCAGCAGGTGCAGCACCGCGTTGGTCGATCCCCCGGTCGCGGCGACCGATGCGATCGCGTTTTCGAACGCCGCGCGCGTCATGATGTCGCGCGGCTTGAGGCCGCTCTTCACGAGATCCATCACCCGGGCTCCGGCCGCACGCGCCACCGCCGCCTTGCCGGGATGCGTCGCCGGCACGCTGCCCGAGCCGAGCGCCGCGATGCCGAGGAACTCCACGGCGGTCGCCATCGTGTTCGCGGTGAACTGTCCGCCGCACGCGCCCGCGCCCGGACATGCAACCGACTCGAGCGACCGCAGATCCTGCAGCGTCATCTTCCCCGCCGCCTGCGCGCCGACGGCTTCGAACACGTCCTGAATCGTCACGTCCTTGCCGTGCCACTGCCCCGGCGCGATCGAGCCGCCGTAGAGCACGAGGCCGGGCACGTTCAGCCTGGCGAGCGCCATCGCGCCCGCCGGAATCGTCTTGTCGCAGCCGACCAGGACGACGACCCCGTCGAAGCCGTTGCCGCGCGCGACGAGCTCGATCGAATCGGCCATCACCTCGCGGCTCACGAGCGAGGTCTTCATGCCCTCGGTGTTCATCGTGATGCCGTCCGAGATCGACACCGTGTTGAACTCCATCGGCGTGCCGCCGGCGGCGCGAATGCCTTCCTTCACGTGCACGGCGAGGTCGCGCAGGTGGTAGTTGCACGGGCCGATTTCAATCCACGTATTGGCGACGCCGATGAGCGGCTTCTCCAGATCGGCGTCGTTGAAGCCAACGGCCTTCAGCATCGCGCGGGCGGCGGCGCGGCGCGGCTCCGGCGCCGTCAGCGGGTTCGGACGAATCGTCATGAGGCTTGCCCCTTCCACTTCGGGTAGGAACCGAGCGTCCGCAGGAGCGGCGCAAACTCGGCCAGATTGCCCAGCGCACGCTGGCACGGCAGCTCCTCGCGCGTCGCCGCCAGGTCGGCGTAAAACAGGTATTCCCACGGCCGGCCCGGAATGGGACGCGATTCGAGCTTCGACAGGCCGACGCCGCGCAGCGCGAACACGCTCAGCGCCTTGAACAGCGAGCCGGGCTCATTCGGCAGGGAGAACACGATGGTCGTCTTGTCCGGCGGCGCATCGCTGAGGGGCCGCTTGCCAATGACGATGAAACGCGTGATGTTGTCGCTGAAATCCTGAATGGACGATGCCAGCGGCAAGAGGCCGAAGATCTCGCCGGCGCGCGCCGAAGCAATCGCCGCGGTGTCCGTCAGCTTGCCGTCCGCCACCATCTTCGCGCTGCCGGCCGTATCGTACGTCGCCACGATCTCGACTCCCGCCAGCGTGCGCAGAAACCGCTCGCACTGCGCGAGCGCCTGCGGATGCGAGTAGATCCGCTTGATCGCCGCCATCGTGGCCCCGGGAAGCGCCAGGAGGTAGTGCACGACAGGTACTTCGACCTCACCCACGATCGGCAGGTGGTTCTCGATGAGGAGATCGTAGTTACGGTGAATGCTCCCGCCGATCGAGTTCTCGATCGGCAGAACCCCGTACCGAGGCCGGTCCGTGCTCGACGGCGTCAAACACGTCCTCGAAGCTCTTGCACGGCACGAGCGCCGCGTCCCCGCTCACGATCCGCGACGCAGCCTCGCTGAACGCGCCGGGCTCTCCCTGATAGGCAATCTTCATAGTCATCGTACGAAAAAAAGGGCCATCATCCCTTCGCGGATGATGGCCCCTGGTGTTCGCTCTCCGGCCTTACTTCATCCGCTGAGTCCGTCTGGTGCGACGGTAACGGGGACAAACAGTCGAACTCGAATGACGCCGACCACGACGCGCAGCCGTACACACCCGCTGGCCGCGACGTTCAGCAACCGGCGGGCAGTGGTCAGGCGCGTCATTGATGTCGGACTATTACACCCGAGGCGCCCGACCCCGTCCAATCGATTCTTTTTTTGAAGTTATAAGCAGAACTAATCGAAATCACAAGACTATAAACAGGACAAATACGGTCCCAACGGAGTTTCGCGGCCGGCCTTGGGGGGCCTGCGCCACACCCGCGCTCTCCTAGCGCCTGAAGAAGGAGAGCACGAGCGTCAGGATGATGCTCAAGATGATGGACGTCGCGAGCGGAAAATAGAAGTTGACCGGTCCGCGCCGGACCACGAAGTCGCCGGGAAGACGTCCCAGCGGGACGCCCGCCATCACGAGCAGCCCGAGAGCGACAATGCCGAGGCCCAGGAAGACGAGCAGCCGACCCATGGCCAAATACCTAGAGCAGATCGATGCCCGGAAAGAAATAGGCGATCTCGACGCTGGCCGTCTCGGGCGCATCCGATCCGTGCGTGGCGTTGCGCTCGATGGACTCGGCGAATTCCTTGCGCAGCGTGCCCGCGTCGGCCTTTGCGGGATCGGTCGCGCCCATCAGGGTGCGCCATTTCTTAATCGCATCCGGCGCCTCGAGCACGAGGACGATCGACGGCCCGGACGACATGAATTCGGTCAGGCTCGCGAAAAACGGGCGGGCGCTGTGCACGGCGTAGAAGCCTTCCGCCTGTCGCTTCGAGAGCTGGACCTTCCGCATCGCGCGAATCGCGAAACCGGCCTCTTCGATCCGTTGAAGAATTTTTCCGGACATGCGGCGTTCCACGGCGTCCGGCTTGATGATGGCAAACGTTCGTTCGGTCATCCCTCGATTATAACAGCCGGGGTCGCGCGTCAATCATCCGAGGAGGTCTTCGCGGCGCGCGGCGTGCGTTCAGGCGGGCTTTTTCGATGCGACGAGCTCGAGTCCCTCGCGCGGACGCGCACGCTCATCCTCGAAGAGGTCGTTGAGATCCTCCAGGTCGAGCGTGGAGTCTTTCGTCTTTCGCTCAACCGTGACGGATTGTGGGCTCTGCGAGTAGCGTTCCACCGCCCAGCGGAGGACGCGCTGCTGCACGTCGGGGTCCGCGAGGCTCTCGAGCGCACGGCCGATCGCAGCCATCGCTTCCATTTCGTCGTCGAGCGAGCTGGTTGCGTGCGACAGGAACGAGGGGGAAGGTCACTGACGACTCCGTGCTCCACCGGAATCTTCGTCCCGGTGATGCACGAAGTCAAGCTGAACGGGCTGCGATTGTGGCTAGCGCAGCCCCTCCATGATTTCCTCGAGCGCTTCGGGGCCGGGACGGACGCGATCGAGCGGCAGCGTCGCCAGGGGCTCGTCCACGACATTCAACTGTTCGAGGAAGTCGTCGCGATCCGGCTCGATGTAGATGATGCCGGTGGCGAACTCGCCGCGCCGGGCGGTTTCATGCAGCCGCTTGAGCGCCGTGATCTTGTCCGTCGGGTCGTAGCTCTCTTCGAGCTTCTTGAGATACAGCTTCGACCCGTCGTGCATCGTCACTTCCTGCGTGGAGCCCGGCTCGTAGTCCACGCTGATGTCTTCGAAGAACGGGACGAAGCTGACTTCCTCGAGCGGATCGTCGTGGTCCTTCACGTACGAGTAGCTCTTCGTCGAGCCTTCGTGATCGTTGAACGTCACGCAGGGCGAGATCACGTCGAGCATCACTGTGCCGCGATGCGCGAGCGCCGCCTTGAGGATCGAGAGCAACTGCTTCTTGTCGCCGGAGAACGACCGGGCCACCATCGTGGCGCCCAGTTCGACCGCGAGCGCGCAGGTGTCGATCGGCGGGAGGTCGTTGACCACCCCGGTCTTGAGCTTGCTGCCGAGGTCCGCGGTCGGCGAGAACTGGCCTTTTGTGAGCCCGTAGCAGCCGTTGTCCTCGATGATGTAGATCATCGGGATGTTCCGGCGCATGAGGTGAACGAACTGGCCGATGCCGATGGCGCCCGTGTCGCCGTCGCCGCTGATGCCGATGGCGATGAGCTTCTTGTTCGCGAGCATCGCGCCCGTGCCGACCGACGGCATGCGGCCGTGGACCGCGTTGAACCCATGCGACGAGCCGAGGAAGTACGCGGGGCTCTTGCTCGAGCACCCGATGCCCGAGAGCTTCACGACGCCGCTCGGATCCACGCCCATTTCAAAGAACGCGTCGATGATGCGCTCGGAGATGGCGTTGTGGCCGCAGCCGGCGCACAACGTCGTCTTGCTGCCCTTGTAGATGACTGGCTCGAGCCCGATGCGATTGAGTTTTCCGGCCATGTCTACTCCCCGCCCGTCATGCCGCCGCCGACAGCTTCGGTGACGTGAACTGTTTTCTTCGCGACCTCGAAACCTTCTTGCGAGAGCACGTCATCCGTGATGCTGCGGGCATCGATCGGCAGGCCGCTGTAGTGCAGGACGCTGCGGAGCTTCGCGCAGCGCTCGGGCGTCAACTCGAGCTTCATCAACTGACGCAGCTGCGCGTCGCGATTCTGCTCGATCACGTACACGCGTTCGTGGGCGTCGATGAAGGCGCTCAGATCGTCGGTGAACGGATACGCCCGCAGCCGGTAGTACGACGTCTTGACGTCGGTTTCCTCGCGAAGCTGATCCCGGCTCTCGCCGATCGCCCAGTGTGACGTGCCGTAGCCGATGAGGCCGATCTTGGCGCCGGCCACCTGCTCGACAACGGCCTTCGGGACGAACTTGCGCGCCGTTTCGAACTTGCGCGCCAGGCGATCCATGTTGTCCACGTAGTCGTCCGGCCGCTCGCTGTACTGGGCCTTGGCGTTGTGCCCCGAGCCGCGGGTGAAATACGACGCCATGCCGTCGCCCGGAATCGTGCGGTACGGGATGCCGTCGCCGTCCACGTCCGCATAGCGGCCCCAGGAGCCGCCCAGTTCCTTGAGCTTCTCGGCCGTGAGCAGCTTGCCGCGATTGATCGGCTTCTCCGGATACTTGAACCCGCTCGACATCCAGTTGTTCATGCCGAGGTCGAGATCCAGCATCACGAAGATCGGCGTCTGGAACTGCTCCGCCAGATCGAATGCCTGGATGGCCATCTCGTAGCACTCCTCGACGGAGGACGGGATGATCATGATGTGCTTCGTATCGCCGTGCGAGAGGAAGGCGGTCGAGAGCAGGTCGCCTTGCGCCGTGCGCGTCGGGAGGCCCGTGGAAGGCCCGACACGCTGGACGTCGAAAATCACCGCCGGCGTCTCCGCGTAATACGCCAGGCCCGTGAACTCGCTCATCAGCGAAATGCCCGGACCTGCTGTCGCCGTCATCGATCGCGCACCGGCCCAGCTCGCGCCAATCACCATGCCGAGCGACGCGATTTCGTCTTCGGCCTGGACGATCGCGAACGTCGCCTTCCCCGTCTCCTTGTCAGTCCGGTACTTCTTCATGTACCCGATGAGCGATTCGCACAGCGAGGAGGACGGCGTAATCGGATACCACGCGACGACCGTCACGCCGGCCATCATGCAGCCGATGGCCGCGGCCTGGTTCCCCTCAATCAGAATCTTGCCGGCCGTCTCGTTCATCGGCTCGAGCGCGAACGGATCCTGCTTCGGCAGGTTCGCCTCCGCGTACTCGTACCCGGCCTTGAGGGCTCCCGCGTTCAGCGCGACAGCCTTGGCCTTCTTCCCCAACTGCTTGGCCAGCGCCTTCTCCATCAGCGCGAGGTCGATGCCGAGCAGCTTCGCCATGATGCCGTCGTAAATCATGTTGCGCACGAGGCGGCGGAGCTTGGCGTCGGGGCACACCGGCGCGACGAGCTTGTCGAACGGCACCGGATAAAAGACCACGTCGCTGCGAAGGGTGTTGAGCTTGAGCGGCTCGTCGTACACGACGGCGGCGCCGGGATCGAGCGTCAGGACATCTTCCTTGGCGGTTTCGGGATTCATCGCCACGAGGAAGTCCACTTCCTTCTTGCGCGCGATGTAGCCGCGCTTGCTGGCGCGAATCGTGTACCACGTGGGGAGGCCGGCAATGTTCGACGGGAACATGTTCTTGCCCGACGCCGGAATGCCCATCAGAAGGAGGGAGCGAAGAAGAACGATATTGGCCGTCTGGCTCCCGGAGCCATTGACCGTCGCCACCTGGATGCTGAAATCGTTCACGACCTGGTGTTTGCCGGCCGCGCTCTGCTGCGCCTGAACCGCGAGATCAGTCGGAGACATTCATGAAGTCCTTACGATGAAGTCCTTACGGGACATGACAATAGAGGTATACCCGGCCGTTGTTATCGGGGCAGGACAACCGTCTGAGTATAGCATGCGGGCCACCACCAGCTATGGTGGTGTGCTAGCGGCGAAGCACTGATTGGATGGCGCTGCCCATGTCTGCCGGGCTCTTCACAACCGTGACGCCGGCCGCCGTCAGCGCGGACATTTTTTCCGCGGCCGTGCCCTTGCCGCCGGCGATGATCGCGCCCGCATGGCCCATGCGCCGGCCCGGAGGCGCGGTCTGCCCCGCGATGAACGCGACGACAGGTTTCTTGAAGTTGGCCTTGATCCACGTGGCCGCTTCTTCCTCGGCCGTGCCGCCGATCTCCCCGATCATGATGACGGCGTCGGTGTCCTGATCTTTGGCGAACAGCGCGAGGGCGTCGATGTGGGAAGTGCCGATCAACGGGTCGCCGCCGATGCCGATGCAGGTCGTCTGGCCCATGCCGATCCGCGTCAACTGGTGAATGGCCTCGTAGGTCAGCGTCCCGCTCTTCGAGACGATGCCGATCCGGCCTTCCTTGCAGATATGCCCCGGAATGATGCCCGCCTTGGCCTTGCCGGGCGAGATCAGCCCCGGACAGTTGGGGCCGATCAATCGGGTGCCCGGCCGCGACTTCATGAATGTCATCGCGCGCATCATGTCGAAGGTCGGAATGCCTTCGGTGATGCAGACGACGAGCGCGATGCCCGCGTCGGCTGACTCCATGACGGCGTCCGCGGCAAATGCCGGCGGCACGAAGATCACCGACGCGTTGGCGCCGGTCGCCTTGACGGCATCGTGCACGGTGTCGAACACCGGCCACCCTTCATGGGTCGAACCGCCCTTGCCCGGCGTCACGCCGCCGACAACGCTCGTCCCGTAGGCGGCGGCCTGCTTGGCGTGAAATGTTCCCTCGCGCCCCGTGAGGCCCTGGACGATCAGCCGCGTCGACTTATCAATCAGTACCGACATATATGGTCGCTAGCCTGCCAATTTGACGACTTTGGCGGCCGCGTCGTCCATGCTGTCGGCCGTGGTCAGCTTCATCCCGCTGTCGCGGAGGATCTTCTTGCCTTCCTCGACGTTCGTCCCCTCCATCCGGATGACGATGGGGACAGGCACACCAAGTTCCTTCACGGCCGCCACCACGCCCTGGGCGAGCACGTCGCAGCGCAGGATGCCGCCGAAAATATTGATCAGGACGGCTTTCACGTTCTTGTCGGACATCAAAATCTTGAACGCATTCCGGATCTGTTCGGCGTTGGCGCCGCCGCCCACGTCCAGGAAGTTCGCCGGCTCGCCTCCCGCCAGCTTGATGATGTCCATCGTCGCCATCGCGAGCCCCGCGCCGTTGACCATGCACCCGATGTTGCCGTCGAGGTGGATGTAGTTCAGCGAGAACTTCGACGCTTCGATTTCGAGCGGATCCTCCTCGGCGAGGTCGCGCAGTTCGCGGATATCGCGGTGGCGGTACAGCGCGTTGTCGTCGAAGTTCATCTTGGCGTCGAGCGCCAGGAGATCCCCGGCCGCCGTCACGACCAGCGGATTGATTTCGACCATCGTGGCGTCGTTGGCGAGAAACGCCTCGTACAACGAGGTGGCCAGCTTCACGAACTTGTTCACCTGCTGACCGTCCAGGCCGATGGCAAAGCCGACCTGACGCGCCTCGAACGGCACGAGCCCCACGCCGGGCTCGATGTAGACGCGAACGATCTTCTCGGGTGTGGAGGCCGCGACCTCTTCGATGTCCATGCCCCCCGCGGCGCTGGCCATCATCACAGGCTTGCCGGCCGCCCGATCGAGCACGAGGCTCAGATACAGCTCGCGCGTCATCTGGAGGCCTTCTTCGACCAGGACGCGGCCGACAATGCGGCCTTCCGGACCCGTCTGATGGGTGATGAGGGTCATCCCGAGCATGTCGCGCGCGATTCGTTCGGCATCGTCGGCCGACCGGGCAAGCTTGACCCCGCCGCCCTTTCCGCGGCCGCCCGCGTGAATCTGCGCCTTGACGACCACCACGCTGCCGCCCAGATGCTGGGCGATCTCGCGTGCGTCGGCGGCCGTGGACGCCACTTCCCCGCCCGGGACGGGAACGCCGTGGCGCTTCAGGATGGCTTTTGCTTGGTACTCGTGAATTTTCATGCTGGCAAGCGACTGATAGTAATCTGCGGCCGAGCGGATCGTCAATTGCGCGTCCGCGCCCGGGATGGCGATGCGCTCGACACCGACGCTGGGGCGACAGTAAACTTCCGGTACATGGCCACACGCTTACGTGTCTTCAGTTCGACTGTCGGCACCAAACTTGTCATTGGCGCCACTGGTTTTCTTCTTTTCCTCTACCTTCTTATACACATCGGCGGCAATCTGCTGGTCTTCCTGGGTCCCGACGTCTTCAATCAGTACGCGTATGTGATGGAAGACAAGAACCCGCTGCTTCCGGCCATCGAAATCGGATTGCTGGCGGTCGTCCTCATCCACCTCTATAAGACAGTGCGGATGTTCTTCGGCAACCAGGCGGCACGGCCGATCGGCTACCAGAAGAAGCGGTACGCCGGGGGGACCAGCCGGAAATCGTTCGCCTCCTCCACGATGATCCTGTCGGGGATTTGGCTCCTGGTCTTCCTCGTGATTCACACCCGGGCATTCAGGTTTGCGCCTACGTATCCGTGGCCCGGAGGCGGCCGCGACCTGTACCGGCAGGAGATGGAGAACCTCTCCAATCCGCTGACGGTCGCGTTTTACATCCTCAGCATGGTCGTGGTCGGCTCGCACCTGTGGCACGGGATCTCGAGCGCCGTTCAGTCCCTGGGCGCAAGCAATCCCCGGTGGACGCCCAGACTGCTCGTCGCTGGCAAGGTCATCGCCGTGCTCATTGCCGGATCATTCATTGTCATCGCCGTGTGGGCCTACGTGACCCAGGGCGGGCGGGTGCGCGTATGAAGCTCGAAGCGAAGATTCCGTCGGGACCGATTGCGCAGAAGTGGGACCGCCACAAGTTCGAGATGAAGCTGGTCAACCCCGCCAACAAGCGCAAATACACCATCATCGTCGTCGGCACGGGCCTGGCCGGGGCGTCGGCCGCCGCGTCCCTCGGCGAGCTCGGCTACAACGTCCTGAATTTCTGCATCCAGGACAGCCCCCGGCGCGCCCATAGTATTGCGGCCCAGGGGGGAATCAACGCCGCCAAGAACTATCAGAACGACGGCGACAGCGTGTATCGCCTCTTCTACGACACGGTCAAGGGAGGCGACTACCGGTCGCGGGAAGCGAACGTCTACCGCCTCGCGCAGCTGAGCGTGAACATCATCGACCAGTGCGTGGCGCAGGGCGTGCCGTTCGCGCGCGAGTACGGCGGCCTGCTCGACAACCGGTCGTTCGGCGGTGCCCAGGTGTCGCGAACGTTCTACGCACGCGGCCAGACGGGTCAACAGCTGTTGATCGGGGCCTATCAATCGCTGATGCGACAAGTGCACACGAAGAGCGTGAAGCTCTTTCCGCGGCGCGAGATGCTCGACCTGGTGATCATCGACGGCAAGGCGCGGGGCATCATCGTCCGCAATCTGACGACCGGAGAACTGGAGCGATATGCCGCGGATGCGGTCATCCTCGCGACCGGCGGTTACGGGACGGCGTATTACCTGTCCACCAACGCGGTGAACTCCAACGTGACGGCGGCGTGGCGGGCGCACAAGCGCGGCGCGCTGTTCGCGAATCCCTGTTATACGCAGATTCACCCGACGTGTATTCCGGTGAGCGGCGAACACCAGTCGAAGCTGACGCTCATGAGCGAGAGCCTTCGCAATGACGGCCGCGTCTGGGTGCCCAAGCAGAAGGGCGACAAGCGTCCGCCCGAACAAATTCCGGAGAGCGAGCGCGACTACTACCTCGAACGCAAGTACCCGAGCTTCGGCAATCTCGTGCCGCGCGACGTGGCGTCCCGCAACGCCAAGCAGGCGTGCGACGACGGCCGCGGCGTCGGCGACAGCGGGCTGGCCGTCTATCTGGACTTCACCGATGCCGTGAAGCGGCTTGGGATCGACACGGTTCGGGAGAAATACGGCAACCTGTTCCAGATGTATCAGAAGATCACGGACGAGGATGCCTACAAGGTCCCGATGCGGATCTACCCGGCGATCCACTACACCATGGGCGGGCTCTGGGTGGACTACAACCTGATGAGCAACGTGCCGGGGCTCCATGTCCTCGGCGAAGCCAACTTCTCGGACCACGGGGCGAATCGCCTTGGGGCGAGCGCCCTGATGCAGGGCCTCGCGGACGGCTACTTCATCATTCCGTACACCATCGGCGACTACCTGGCGAGCAATCCCCTGCCGAAGGTGACGACGGATCACGACGCGTTCAAGGAAGCCTCGGACAACTCGCAGAACCAGATCAACAAGCTGCTGGCCGTCAAGGGCGCGCGCGGAATCCGGGAGATTCACCGGGAACTGGGCCGCATCATGTGGGACGACGTCGGGATGGCCCGGACCGAGGCGAGCCTCCAGCGGGCGCTGACGAAAATCCCGAAGCTGCGCGAGGAGTTCTGGCACAACGTCTCGGTGCCCGGCTCCGCCGACAACCTCAATCAGAGCCTCGAGTATGCCGGGCGCGTCGCCGACTATCTCGAATTCTCCGAACTGCTGGCCCTCGACGCCGAGCAGCGAAAGGAATCCTGCGGCGGCCATTTCCGCGAGGAAAGCCAGACGCCGGACGGCGAAGCGCTCCGCGACGACGCGAACTTCACGTACGTCGCGGCCTGGGAGTTCAAGGGCGTCGGGCGCCCGCCTGAATTGCACAAGGAACCGCTCGAATTCGACGAAGTGCATCCGTCGCAGAGGAGCTATAAGTAGGGACTAGAGGTCAGAGGTTAGCGGTTGGGCGGAGAGCTTTCTTCCCCTGACCCCTAACCTCCAACCTCTAACCTCTTTCCGAGGACTCATGAGACTCAACCTGAAGATTTGGCGTCAGACCGGGCCGGCGGCCGCGGGACGCCTGGAAGACTACGTCGCCGACCACGTGTCGCCCGACATGTCTTTTCTCGAGATGCTCGACGTGGTCAACGAAGGGCTGGTCAAAGGCGGCAAGGACGCGATCGCCTTCGACTCCGACTGCCGCGAGGGCATCTGCGGCATGTGCAGCCTCGTCGTGAACGGTGTCCCCCACGGGCCTGACCGGGGAACGACGGTCTGTCAGCTGCACATGCGCCGGTTCAAGGACGGCGACACCATCACCATCGAGCCCTGGCGGGCCAAGGCGTTTCCGGTCGTCAAGGATCTGGTCGTCGATCGCGGCGCCTTCGATCGCATCATCGCCGCCGGCGGCTACGTGTCGGTGAATTGCGGGGGTGCGCCCGACGGCAACGCGATTCCTATCTCGAAGGAGATGTCCGACCTGGCGATGGACTCGGCGGCCTGCATCGGCTGCGGGGCGTGCGTCGCGGCCTGCAAGAACGCGTCGGCCCACCTGTTCATGAGCGCCAAAATCTCGCACCTGGCCCTGCTGCCTCAGGGGCAGATCGAGCGCAGCGCACGCGTCGTGGCGATGATCGAACAGGCGGACGCGGAGGGCTTCGGCAGCTGCTCGAACGAGGGCGAATGCGAGGCCGTCTGTCCGAAGGAGATTCCCATCTCCAACATCGCGCGCATGACGCGAGAGTATGTGAAATCGGTTCTCGCCGCCGGCAAATAGGCAGGTTCGCCAGGACGGCGAACCTGCCGCTGGGTAGCGCAGGCCTTCAGGCCTGCGTTCACACCTTAATCACGTCCACCAGTTCTTTGACGGCGGCCGCGGACTTCTTGAACGCGGCGTCTTCGTCCGGCGTGAGCTTGATCTCGATAATCTTTTCCAGGCCCTTCGCGCCGAGCTTGCAGGGCACCCCGACAAACAGATCGCGCACGCCGTACTCCCCCTGCAGAAACACCGAGCACGGCAGGATCTTCCGCTTGTCGAGGAGAATCGCCTCGACCATCTCGACCACTGACGCTCCCGGGGCGTACCAGGCGCTCGTGCCCACCAGTTCGGTAATCTCGAGGCCGCCGCGGGCCGTCCGCGCGCAGATCTTGTCGATCGTCGCCTTGTCCATCAACTCGGTAATGGGGACACCGGCTACCGTCGAGTAGCGAGGCAGCGGCACCATCGTGTCGCCGTGGCCGCCCAGAACGAACGCGTGAACGTTGTCCGTCGACACGTTCAGCTCCTTGGCGATAAATGAGCGCATCCGCGCGCTGTCGAGCACGCCGGCCATGCCGATCACGCGCTCCCGGGGCAGCTTTGACAGCTTGTAGACGGCCTGCGCCATCGCGTCGAGCGGATTCGAGACGACGATGAGGATGGCGTTCGGCGAATGCTTCACGACCTGCGCCGTGACCGTTTCCATGATCTTGTAGTTGACGTTCAGGAGATCGTCGCGGCTCATCCCGGGTTTTCGAGGCATCCCCGACGTGATGACCACGACGTCCGAATTCGCGCTTTCGGCGTAGTCGCCCGTGCCGATGACTCGGGCATCCGACCCCCAGACCGGACACGCCTCGAGCATGTCGAGCGCGACGCCCTCCGCCTTCTTATCGGCGATGTCGATGACCACCACGTCGGCGAGCTGTTTGTCCGCCACGCCGCGAGCCACCGTTGCACCGACATTGCCGGCGCCTCCCACCACTGTCACTTTGCGATTCATATCCGCTCCTATTTCGACACAATCAAACGCAGAGATCGCAGAGATCGCGAAGAAGATCAGATTTCTCAGCGATCTCTGCGAATCTCCGCGTTTGATTGTTTTGTCGAGTTCTCTCTTGTCTCTGCGCTCTCTACATGCTCGCGATGATTTGGTCCCCGAACGCCGACGTGGACAGCTCCGTCGCGCCATCCATGAGCCGCGCGAAGTCGTAGGTGACACGTTTTGTCGAGATCGCGCCATCCATGCCCTTGACGATCAAGTCTGCCGCCTCGGGCCAGCCGAGGTGGCGGAACATCATTTCGCCCGAGAGGATGACCGAGCCGGGATTCACCTTGTTGAGGTTTGTGTACTTGGGCGCGGTGCCGTGGGTCGCCTCGAACACGGCATGCCCTGTGACGTAGTTGATGTTGCCCCCCGGCGCGATGCCGATGCCGCCCACCTGCGCCGCGAGCGCGTCGGACAGGTAGTCCCCGTTCAGGTTGGGCGTGGCGATGACGTCGAACTCGTCCGGCCGCGTCAGCACCTGCTGGAGCGTGATGTCGGCGATCGCATCCTTGATCAGCAGTCCTGCGCCCGGCTTGCCGTCGGGAATCCGGCACCATGGACCGCCGTCGATCTCGACGGCGCCGAAGACTTCCTTCGCGATTTTGTAGCCCCAATCGCGGAAGGCGCCTTCGGTGAACTTCATGATGTTGCCCTTGTGCACCAGCGTGACGCTCTTGCGGCGATTCTTCACCGCATAGCTGATCGCGCTGTGAACCAGGCGTTCCGTCCCGAGCCAGCTCATGGGCTTGATGCCGATGCCGACCTCGATCCCGACTTCCCGCTTGGGCGCGCCGATGGCTTCGAGCTGCGCCTGCCAGGTGCGGCCGGCGCCTTCGCTGCCGAAGCGGATCTTCCTGAAATCCTTCGGGAACTCCCGTTCGAGGAAGTCGAGCACCTTCTGGGCCTCGGGCGAGCCGGCGACGTACTCGATGCCGGCGTAGATGTCCTCGATGTTCTCCCGGAAGATCACCATGTCCACTTTCTCGGGATGCCTGATCGGCGACGGCACGCCCCGATACCAGCGAACAGGCCGCAGGCAGACGAAGAGATCGAGAAGCTGACGTAACGCGACGTTCAGCGACCGGATGCCGCCGCCGACCGGAGTCGTCAGCGGACCTTTGATGCCGACCAAGTACTCCCGGAACGCTTCGACCGTCTCATCTGGCAGCCAGCTGTTCGACTGCTTGAAGCTTTTCTCACCCGCGTAGACTTCGAGCCACGCGATCTTCTTCTTGCCGCCGTACGCTTTCTCGACGGCCGCGTCCATCACGCGGACGCTGGCGCGCCAGATATCGGGACCGGTGCCGTCGCCTTCAATGAAGGGGATGATCGGATCGTCCGGCACGATGAGTTGTCCGTTTCGGCGCGCGATCGGCGTGCCGCTCGATGGTTTTGGAGCTGCAGGATTAGCCATATGAGATTAGGTCAGGTCCCCCGAATCGAGAGAACGATTCACACAGAAATTGTTGAAAACTCTGTGGAAAAACCGCTCCGGTTACCGCACTGTTACGCTGCAATTGGAATGTTTTAGCGGTTTGCACCAAAGCAGGGCGACCGCGCACATCTCCGTCTTCGATCGCACTGAAACCTTGGGATTATACTGTAGCGACCGTGCGTTACATGCTCCCGGCCCTCGCGCTTGCCGCGACACTGCAGACCACACCACCGGCCAATCCTGTTACATCTGACGCGACGTCGATCGCGGCCGGCAAAAAATTGTACGCCTCCAATTGCGCGTCCTGCCACGGGGACACCGGTCAGGGCGACGGGCGGGCGGGCAAGCAGCTCACTCCGCAACCGGCCAATCTCGTCGACGCCACGTGGATTCACGGCTCAACTGACGGCGAGATTTTCCTGGTCATCCGCGACGGCGTCAAAGATACCGGCATGAAGGCATTCGGATCCCGTATGACCACCCACCAGATGTGGGATGTCCTGAACTACCTGCGCAGCATCGGGCCGGACTCCGCCAGCACGCCGCGCTGACCCGTCTGATGAAAATCATCGTCGCAGATACGCTTCCCGCTTCGGCGCTGGAGCTGCTGAAGGCCGACGGCTGGACCGTCGATGCGCGCAGCGGTCGTGCACCGGAAGCCCTTGCGAACGATCTCGCCGATGCGGACGCCCTGCTGGTGCGAAGCGCCACCAAAGTGGACGCTCGCCTCCTCGCGGCCGCGCCGCGCCTCAGAATTGTCGCCCGCGCCGGCACGGGCGTGGACAACGTGGACGTCGAGGCGGCCAGCTCCCGCGGGATCCTCGTTGTCAACGCCGCGGGCGCCAACAGCATCAGCGTCGCCGAACATGCCTGTGCGCTCATGCTCGCCCTGGCGCGCGCCATTCCATCGGCCGATCGCGCCATGAAGGAAGGCCGCTGGGAGAAGAAGGCCTTCCTCGGCACGGAACTGCGGGGCAAGACGCTTGGCGTGGCCGGGTTCGGGCGCATCGGCCAGGAGGTCGCGCAGCGGGCCCGTGCGTTCGGGATGCATGTCATCGCCCACGATCCCTTCATCTCGGCCGACCTGGCAGGACGCTTCGGCGTCGAGCTGGTGTCGATCGACGAACTGTGCGCCGCGTCCGACTATCTGACCCTGCACCTGCCGGCGACTGCGGACACGCACCATTTGTTCGACGACAAACGTTTCGCGCGGTGCAAACACGGCATTCGACTGATTAATACCGCACGCGGCGAGCTCGTGGATGAAGGCGCCCTGCGTCGTGCCATCGAAGCAGGCATCGTCGCCGGCGCAGGGCTGGACGTTTTCGAAAAGGAGCCGCCCGCGGATTGGGCCCTTGCCCAACTGCCGCAGGTCATCGCCACGCCTCACATCGCCGCGTCGACCGAGGAAGCACAGGAGCTGGTCGGACACGAGACGGCCGAGACCGTCCGTAACTTCCTGCGCGACGGCGTCGTGCGCAACGCTGTCAATTTTCCGTCCGTTCATCCCGAAGAACTGCAACGCCTGCAACCGTGGATCCGCCTCGTCGACCTGCTGGGCGCGATGGCGTCGCAGATGGGCGTGGCGCGCATCGAAGCCATCAGCCTCAGATACTACGGAGCGCTGGCCGAAAGCCATGCCAGCGGCCTGCTCGCGTCGAGTGCCGCCGCAGGCGTCCTGCGCCCCATCCTCTCCGACAACGAAGTCTCCATCGTCAACGCGCGCAGCGTCGCCCGCCAGCGCGGCATCGACATCGTCGAGTCGCGGAGCGCACGGTCACGGCATTTCACGAGTCTGGTGTCGCTGAAGCTCACGACCAGCAGCGGCGAGCGCTGGGTGGAAGGCACGGTCTTCGGTCAGAACAGCCCGCGGCTGGTGTCGGCTCGCGGCGTGACGGTCGAAGCGCCGCTCTCCGGGACGATCCTGATGATCGCCAACGACGATCAGCCGGGCGTGATCGGCGAGGTGGGCACGATTCTTGGGCGGCACCGGGTGAACATCGCAAGCTTCGCACTCGGCCGCGGCGACACGGGGGCCATCGGCGTGGTCAACGTGGATGCCGATGCGGGAGCGCCCGAACCGCTGGACGGCGCCCTCGACGCCATCAGAAAAGTGCCAGCCGTCCGCGAGGCCTGGATCATTCGCCTGTAAGGCGAAACCCCTCGGCCGTCACTGCACGCACACGTTCAGCGCGGCAGGATGAATTCTCAGAAGCAGTGTGGTCCCGCCCGTCACCGGCTCGCCGTCCACGTGAAACGTCATCGGCCGATCGCTTTCAATCGTCGCCCTGGTCACGCGGCGGATCGAACAGCCAGGCACCTGGTTCACCGTGCCGTTGAACAAACGCGGCAGGCCGATGAGTGTTTGCAGCCGCGAACGCTCGGCGATCACAACCAGGTCGAGCAGTCCGTCGTCCACGCGGGCACCCGGCGCAATGCAGGCGCCGTTGCCGAACTCGGCTGAGTTGGCGGCAGTCACCAGAATGGCCCGCAGTCGAACGCTCCCCTCCGAAGTTGTGATCGTATATTCGGGCGGTTCGTACGTTCTCAGGGTTCTTGCGGTAATCAGCGCGTAGGTCATCAGACCGCGACGGCCGCCTCGCTCGTTGAAGCGCGAGGCTACTTGTGCGTCGAAGCCGACACCCGCGGCATTCACGAACAGCCGGTCTCCGAGCTCGCCGAGATCGATGCGGCGCGGTTCGGCCGCGATGGCCAGCCGGATGGCGTCCGCCGGCTGCCTCTTCACTCCGAGCTGCCGCGCCAGGCCATTTCCGGAGCCCGCCGGAACGATCCCGAGCGGGATTTCCCCGAACGCCAGGGCCGACGCGACTTCGTTGATCGTGCCGTCTCCACCCCAGGCCATCACGAGCCGCGAGCCGCGCGCGACGGCCGCCCGTGTCAGATCGCGGGCATGGCCGGCCCGCTCGGTGACGAACACTTCCGCCGGATCGCCGTGCCGATCGACGATTGCCGACGCCAGTTCGGCTCGCGCACGCGCCTCGGCCGGGCGGACGCCGCCTGAAATGGGATTGATGATGATGGCGATGGAGGACACGCCGGCGCGCTACTTCAGGGCGAGACGAAGGGCGCTGGCGTCAACGGTGTCCACGAGTTCGACGACATCCGGCGAAATCCGCTGGACGCCGAACCGCGACGTCACGTGCTCGCCCTCCCTGACCACATACAGCTGATCAGGAGCCGAGATGATGGCCGTGCGGACGGGAGTGCCGCTGGCAGTATCTTCGGCGACACCAATCAGTTTAAGCGCGGGTCGTGGCGGCGCAACCGGAGGTTCAGGCACCGGTGGGACGAACGGAACAGCGCGCTCGGGTCGAGCCGCTCGAGCGACCGCGAATCGGAACACATCGCGCCCGCGCGCCGGCGCCACACCGGGCTCCTGGTGACGCTGGAGCCGGGCAATTTCCCTGGCCAGCGCGTCGCTGCGCGCGTCGATCGGTCCGCGCGCGGCCGAATCCGCCGCGGACGGAGGTTTGTGATCCGCCGGGACGAATAACGAGTACGCGCCGGCGAGTCCGCTGATGACGATCGCAAACGCCGCGGCCACTTTCGTGTTCATGACAAAATTTGTGTGGCGCTGGACGAGAGCTCTGCCGAATCGTAGCACGAGCATCTCGGGAGGTGTGCTATGATTCGCCGTGCACCCCTCATCGACTGTTACGACGGTCGATTCCCCGTATCCGCTGCAGGTCGTCGCCGTCATCCCCGCTCGATTCGCCTCTACACGTTTCCCCGGCAAGCCGCTCGCGGACATCGACGGTCAGCCGATGATCGAACACGTATACCGCCGGGCCAGCGCAGCATCCAGCGTGTCGCGGGTGATCGTCGCCACTGACGACTTGCGCATCGCGACGCGTGTCGCCGAGTTCGGCGGGCACGTCCGGCTGACGAAAGCCACGCATTTAACGGGTACCGATCGACTGGCTGAAGTGGTCGAAACACTCGACTGCGATATCGTCGTCAACGTGCAGGGCGACGAGCCGCTGATCGATCCGAGGTCGATCGATCAGGCAGTCGCGCCGCTCGTCGCCGATCCGTCGGTGCCGATGACGACGCTGTACAAGCGAATCACCCACGGCTCGGAGCTCGACGATCCGAATATCGTCAAGGTCGTCGTCGATCGGGGTGGATTCGCCCTGTATTTCTCGCGCGCCGCGATTCCGTACACCCAGAACCCGCGCGGCGGCTGGCCTCCGCTCTACCGGCACATCGGGCTGTATGCCTATCGCCGCAGCACGCTCCTCGTGCTGGCGAATCTGGAGCCGACTCCGCTCGAACGGGCTGAATCGCTGGAGCAGTTGCGCGCGCTCGAACACGGCATCCGCATCAAGGCGGTCGAAACGGATTACGACTCGCTCAGCGTGGACACGCCGAAGGATCTCGAAGAGGTGCGCCGTTTGCTGGCGGCGCCGACCTCCGGTTAGCAACGCGGCAGCGTCCGGCGTCGACCGGACGGAGGGCTTGGCTTTCATATGACGACCGGAAGAACCACCAAATACATTTTCGTCACGGGCGGGGTGGTGTCCTCGCTTGGCAAGGGTCTCGCGGCCGCCTCGGTCGGCTGCCTCCTCGAAGGGCACGGCTACCGCGTGACGCTCCAGAAGTTCGACCCGTATATCAACGTCGATCCGGGCACGATGAGCCCGTACCAGCACGGCGAGGTGTACGTCACCGACGATGGCGCCGAAACGGACCTCGACCTGGGCCACTACGAGCGCTTCACGAGCACGCTGACCACGAAGAACTCCAACTGGACAACCGGCAAGATCTACCTGAGCGTCATCCAGAAAGAACGGCGCGGCGACTACCTCGGGCGAACGGTTCAGGTGATTCCGCACATCACCAACGAGATCAAGGACGCGATCCGGACCGTGGCCAAGGACGTGGACATCGTCCTCGTGGAAATCGGAGGCACCGTCGGCGATATCGAGAGCCTCCCCTTCCTCGAAGCGATTCGCCAGTTCCGTCAGGATGTCGGCCGCGACAACTCGCTCTACATTCACCTGACGCTCGTGCCCTTCATCGGCACGGCCGGCGAGCTCAAGACCAAGCCGACGCAGCACAGCGTGCGCGACCTGCGGTCGATTGGCATCCAGCCCGACATCCTGCTCTGCCGCACCGATCGGCTGCTCGATTCCGACATCAAGCGCAAGATCGCGCTCTTCTGCGACGTGGACGAGGAGGCCGTGATCACGGCCAGGGACGTCGAGACCATCTACGAAGTGCCGATTGCGCTCGCCGAAGAAGGGCTCGATCGCATCGTCCTCAAGCATCTGCACCTGCCTCAGACCGAACGGCGGATGCAGCAGTGGGAAGACCTCGTCAGCCGGATCAAGCATCCGATGGACGAGATCACGATCCATGTCGTCGGGAAGTACGTCGGCTACGAGGATTCCTACAAGAGCCTCAACGAAGCGCTCTATCACGGCGGCTTCCCGCATCGGCTGAAGGTCAATCTCAAATGGATCGAGGCCGAATCGCTCGAAGAACCAGGCGGCGCGGCCCTGCTCGACGATGCGGACGGCATCCTGGTGCCGGGCGGGTTCGGCAACCGCGGGACCCGCGGCATGATGAAGGCCGCCGAGGTCGCCCGTGAGCGGCGAATTCCGTATTTCGGCATCTGCTACGGGTTTCAATGGGCCACCGTTGAATTCGCGCGCAATGTGGCGGGCCTGACGGACGCCGACTCCACCGAATGCACGCCCGACACGCCGACAAAGCTGATCTACAAGCTGCGGGATCTGCTCGGCGTGGACGACCTCGGCGGCACGATGCGCCTCGGCGAATACTCCTGCCAGCTGACGCCCGGTTCACTGGCCGAGCGGGTGTATGGCGCCCGGCTCATTCACGAACGGCATCGCCATCGGTACGAATTCAACTGCCTGTACGAGCCCCAGCTGGCCGAGCACGGGTTGAAGATTTCGGGCCGCTCGCCCGATGGCAAGTTCGTCGAGATCGCCGAGTTGCCCGGGCATCCGTGGTACTTCGCGGTCCAGTTTCACCCGGAGTTCAAGTCGAAGCCGACCCGCCCCCATCCGCTGTTCGCCAGCTTCGTGGATGCGAGCTACCGGCACAAGACGGCGAATGTTCGAAGCGCCGCGGAGTCGGTGGCGTAGACGCGATTCAAGGGGCAGGAAAGGCGGGAC
This sequence comes from uncultured Acidobacteriota bacterium, assembly GCA_963729215.1. Lineage (GTDB taxonomy): Bacteria > Acidobacteriota > Vicinamibacteria > Vicinamibacterales > CAVVIG01 > CAVQJU01. The sequence continues at coordinate 109,011 of CAVSND010000009.1, forward strand.
GGGCAGGATCGGCACCCTCAGACCAGCCCGCCCAGCCCACCCCACTCCCTTCCTGCCCCGTATAATGACTGCCGTGACCCCGATCAGAGTCGGCGATATTCCCATCGGTTTCGGCAGTCCGCTGGTCCTGATCGCCGGGCCGTGCGTGATCGAGGACGAGGCGCACACCAGCGCCATCGCGGCGGCCCTGCTGGACATCACGCGACGCGTCGGCATCCCGCTGATCTTCAAGGCCTCCTACGACAAAGCGAACCGCACGTCGGGGCGTTCGTTCAGAGGCCCCGGCCTGGCCGACGGGCTGCGCGTGCTCGCCGGGATCAAAACCCGGCACAACCTGCCGATCGTCACCGACATCCACGAGCCGGCACAGGCCGCCGCGGCGGCCGAAGTGGCCGACATCCTGCAGATTCCGGCGTTTCTGTCGCGTCAGACGGATCTCGTCGTCGCGGCAGCTCGAACCGGACGCGTGGTGAATATCAAGAAGGGCCAGTTCCTCGCGCCCGACGACATCCGGCACGCGGTCGCCAAGGTCGTCGACGCCGGCAACCCGCGCGTGCTCGTGACCGAACGCGGCACTTCGTTCGGCTACCACAACCTCGTCGTCGACATGCGTGCGCTCCCGATGATGCGACAGCGCGGCATCCCGGTCGTGTTCGACGTGACCCATAGCCTGCAGTTGCCGGGCGGAGGCGACGGCGTGACGTCCGGCCAGGCGGAATACATCGAGCCGCTCGCGTCGGCCGGAGTCGCCGCCGGGGTGGACGGGGTCTTTCTCGAAGTCCACGACGATCCGGCGCGCGCGAAGAGCGACGCACAGAACGCGCTCAGACTCGACTTGCTCGAACCGCTGCTGCGCCGGCTGATCGCGATCGACTCCATCGTCAAACAGGCCGAAGCGGGCAAGCCGCTGTCCGCGGCGTCTACTCATGGTTGACCGCACGCTCGCCCGGAAGGTGCTCGAGACGGAAGCCGCGGCAGTGCTCGCGCTCGTCAGCCGCCTGGACGAGCGCTTCGACCGGGCGGTCGACCTGCTCTTTCACTGCAAGGGCCGCGTCATCCTGACGGGCATGGGCAAGTCGGGCATCATCTGCCAGAAAATCGCGGCGACGCTCGCGAGCACCGGCACGCCGGCGTTCTTCCTTCACCCGGCCGAGGCGATGCACGGCGATCTCGGCGTCATCCAGAGCGACGATGTCGTCGTTGCGCTGTCGTACAGCGGTGAAACCGACGAAATCCTGAACCTGATCGAGGCGATCCGGCGCCTCGGTGCGCGGTTGATTGCGATCACCGGTGTCCCGCGATCCGCCCTGGGACTTGCGGCCGACGTCGCCCTCGACTGCAGTGTCGCCGAGGAGGCGTGCCCGCTGAATCTCGTACCGACGGCGAGCACGACCGCCGCCCTGGCGATGGGCGATGCGCTCGCGATGGCGCTGCTCAAGGCCAAGGGGTTCGGGCAGGACGACTTCGCCAGCCTTCACCCGGGCGGCAAGCTCGGGAAGCGGCTGATGCGGGTGGATTCGATGATGCACGCGGGCAAGCACTGTCCGATCGTGCAGGCCGGGACCGGCATGCGGGACGTCATCTACGAGATGTCGAGTAAAGGGCTCGGGATGACGTGCGTGGTTGACGGTGCGGACGCGCTGCTCGGCATCATTACCGACGGCGACCTGCGCCGTCACATGGAAAAAGGCGGCGACATCCGGGCCCTGACCGCCGCCGACGTGATGACGCGCGGACCGGTGTCGATTCCACCGGCTACCCTCGCGGTCGAGGCGCTCAACATCATGGAAGGCCGCAAGATCACGTCGATCGTGGTCGTCGACGGCGAGCCGAAGCGCGTGGTCGGCGTCGTACACGTGCACGACCTGTGGCGCACTGAACTGTTCTGAGGCAACCCGGACGTCGATAGGACGCTCATTCTGAACGCTGAATCTTGAATCCTGAACCCGTCACTCCGTCCGTCGTCGCCAAGGCGAAGAAGATCAAGCTGATGTTGTTCGACGTCGATGGTGTCATGACCGACGGCGCGGTCGTGCTCCACGGCGACGGCACCGAAAGCAAGCGCTTCCACATCCGGGACGGCATCGCCATGGTGTGGGCGCAGCGCGCCGGGCTCAGGGTGGGCCTGCTGTCGGCCCGGCAATCGCCGTCCACCGCGCAACGTGCCGCGCAGCTCGGCATCACGCTCGTGCACCAGGGTGTTGCGAGCAAGATCGATACGTACGATCAAATCGTGGGCGATATGGTGCTGACGGACGATGAGGTCGCGTATATGGGCGACGACATCGTTGATCTCGCCGTGCTTGGACGCGTGGGGCTGGCCGCAGTGCCTTCGGACGCGACCGCCGAAGCGCGGGCGCGCGCACACTTCGTGAGCGCTTACGCCGGAGGCGGCGGCGCCGTCCGCGAGGTCGTCGAACTCGTCCTGCGCGCGCAAGGCTTGTGGGATGCGATTGTCGCGGCGTACGAAGCCGAAGGACAGCCCGGACAATGACCGGCCTAGCCGCCTACGCGCCGCTGCTGGCCGCGCTCATCGCGCTCCTCATCGGCCTGACGGTCGGCAAGGCATGGGAACGCTACAAGCTCCGGGACGGGAAGTGGATCGACCGCCGCCGCGCCCGCAAGTCGTCGCACTACATCCTCGGTCTGAGCTTCCTCGGCGGCAACCAGATCGACCTGGCGATCGAGGAACTGGCGCGCGCGGCAAGCCTTGACGCGGAGGCGCTCGAAGTCCACATGATTCTCGGCAACCTGTACCGGGAAAAGGGCCAGGTCGGGAAAGCGATCACCGTGCACCAGGGTCTGCTGCAGCGGCCGAACCTGACCAAGCTGGAGCACGCGTACGTCCTGCTCTGTCTCGGACTCGACTACAAGCGCGGGGGCTTCGTCGATCGAGCGCTCGAGGCGTTCAATGAAGTGCTGAGGCTCGACGCGACGAACAGCTATGCCCTCGTCAACCTCCAGAAGCTGCACGAGGAACAGCATCAGTGGACCGACGCGTACGACACGCGGCAGCGCCTGTCCAAATTGACCGACGTGGACAGCGTCTCGAAAAACCAGGCCATTCTGGCGTTTCTCGAAAACGAAATCGGCCTCGAAGCCATGCGGCGCAAGGATTACCCGGAAGCCATCCGCCGGTTCGAGGGTGCCATCGAGCTGGACGCCCGCGCGGTGCCGGCCTACCTGAATCTCGGCGACGTGCGGGTCGCGCAGGGTAAGGATCAGGAAGCCGGCGACATCTGGGAGCGCTTGATCGCGGTCGCACCGGACCGGGCTTACCTGGCCTTTGGCCGGTTGGAGTCGCTCGCCGTCCGCAACGGGGCGCCCGACCGGTTCGCGCATCTCTGCCGCCGCATTATCGAGGAGAACCCCCAGGATTGGCGGGCGCGGCTCTCTCTCTCCAGACATCTCGCCAGCAGCGGACGCCCGCACGACGCGCTCGACCTGCTCTTCTCGGCGCTCGTGCAGAACCCGCATGCGCTCGGCATCCACCAGGCGATCTGGCACGCGCTCGGGCAGCTGCACTACCCTCCTGCGCTCGTCAGCCGCTACAGCGAACTGACCCAGCACGCCGTGTTCTATCTGGATCCCCACGTCTGCATGCGCTGCCGCTATCGGAGCACGGAGCTCCTCTGGCAGTGCCCGCACTGTCACGATTGGAACACCTTCGTCGAGGAGCGCATCGCGCCGGCTCAGGACACGACGGAAGTCGAGGCCTAGCAGGGCGCTGGACTAGAGCGTCTTGCACAATCCCGTAGCGGCCGGCTTCAGCCGGCCGGCGTGGCGTCCGCCTGAAGGCGGACGCTACGGTTTGAGCCTTTCCAGGATCCGCTGAACCTGCGCTTCGGTGTCTTCGAACGTCCCGCTTGTGTCGATCGTGTGCTGCGCCCGCGCGGCTTTTTCGGCGGCGGGCAATTGCGCCGCAAGGCGCTGCCGTGCATCCGCGTCGGTCATCCCGCGGGCGACAAGCCTCTCCACCTGCATCGCCACCGGGCAGACGGTGGCGATAACCGCGTCGAAGTCAGAGGCGCGGCCGGTTTCGAAAAGCAGCGGGATGTCGACGACGGCCAACCGGGGGTTCTCGGTTAATTCGAACGCCCGGAGTCCCGCCGTAATCGCGCGATAGACGGCTGGATGGACAATCGCCTCGAGCTCCCGGCGTGCCGCGGCATCCGCGAACACAATCGGCCCGAGTTTCGCACGGTCGACGGCGCCGTCTCCCGCAAGCACGGCGGGGCCGAATCGAGCCGCGATCGCCTGCGTCGCTTCGGTGCCGGCGGCTTCCACGCCGTGGGCAAGCGTGTCCGCATCCAGGCAAGGCACGCCACGGCGGCGAAACAGGTCGAGCACGTGGCTCTTACCGGTCGCGATCCCGCCAGTCAGCGCGATCTTCAGCATTGTTTGCGGTTACATGGACGCGCGGGCTTGCGCGGCAAGCAGCGTGTTCTTCAGCAGCAGCGCGATCGTCAGCGGACCGACTCCGCCGGGCACCGGCGACAGCGCGCCCGCGACCTCCGCCACGTCGGGATGAACATCCCCGACAACCAGCTGGCCGCGGCGTTCGAAGGCCTCGCGGCGCTTCGAACCCGCCGGGAAAAGACGTTCGATCACCGCCCGATCGCTGACTGGCGTCGTCCCGACATCGACAACAACCGCGCCGGGCTTGATGAAGTCGCGCGTCACGAATCCCGGACGTCCGATCGCCGCCACCACGATATCCGCCTCGGCCACCACGCGCGCCAGGTTCGGCGTACGCGAGTGACAGACGGTGACGGTCGCGTGCCGGTGCAACAACAGCAGGGCCATCGGCTTGCCGACGATATCGCTGCGGCCGATCACGGCGGCCCGGGTCCCCGCGATCGGTATCTGCGACCGCTCGAGCAGCTCGATGACGCCTGAAGGCGTGCAGGCGACGAGCGTCGCGCGGTTCTGCACGAGCCGGCCAACGTTGATGGGATGGAATCCGTCCACGTCCTTGTCGGCGCGAACGGCATCGAACACCCGGCGCTCGGCGTCAGCGCCCATCGCGTCCGGCAGGGGCGACTGAACCAGGATGCCGTCGCACGCGTCGCTTTCGTTCAGGCGATCGACGACCGTCATGAGGTCCGCGAGCGAGGCGGTCGCCGGCAGCCGGTGAAGGTCCGCGCGCAGGCCCGCTTCGCCCGCGGACTTCAGCTTGCTCGCCACGTACACTTCGGATGCGGGATCGTTTCCGACCAGCACGATGCCCAGGCCGGGCGGACGTCCCATCTTCGAGGTGAAGCCGGCAACGGCAGGCGCCACCTCCGCGCGAATCGCCGTCGCTACCGCCACGCCGTCCAGTAATCGAGCTGCCATGTCCTCCGGCCTCCGTTCCGAGTCGCCTTGGCTAATCGGGCCGGTTGAGGACCACGATCGCGTCACCGCCGCCGATAATCATGAAAGGTTCGGGATCGACTGCCATCTGCACTGCGCTGAATAGGGCACGACGATACGAAGATCGCCGCGGCGCCGGAGGGCTCGCGACAGCTCAGCGGCGACGGGCGCCTCCGGCCTGAACCGTTGCCGTCTCGCGTAGCAAGCGCAAATGGCTGCGCTTATAGCTGTAGGAAAAATAGATGACGAATCCCAGCAGCATCCAGGCAAGAAGCCGGTACCAGTTTTCCACGGGCAGCGAGAACATCAGCATGAGACAGCTGAGGATCCCGAGAATCGGAACCGCCGGGTACAGCGGCGCGCGAAACGGCCGCTTCGCATCGGGATTGGTCCGGCGCATGATGAGCACCGCCGCGCAGACGATCAGGAACGCGAACAGCGTCCCGATGTTGGCGAGGTGGAGCAGCGCGTCGATGGGCAGAAAGCCCGTCATCGTGGCCACGAACACGCCGATCAGGATCGTCGACTTCCACGGCGTGCGGAACCTGGGGTGAACATCGCCGAAGAACCTCGGAGGGACCATCCCGTCCCGTGCCATGGCCAGAAACACGCGCGGGGCGGACAGCATCAGCACCAGCAGCACCGACGTGATGCCGGCGACACCGGCCGCGGCGATGATGAATTCGGCCCACGGCAATCCGGCCTGCTTGAACGCATCGGATACGCCGGCGTCGACGCTCAGCTGGTCGTAACGCACCATCCCGGTCAGTACGGCCACGACGGCGATGTACAGGACCGTGCAGAGCAGCAGCGACGCGATGATGCCGATCGGAACGTCACGCGTCGGGTTCTTCGCTTCCTCCGCGTGCGTGGACACCGAGTCGAATCCAATGTAGGCAAAAAAGATGATCGCGGCGCCCGCGAGCATACCGACCGGCTGCCCGCCGCCGTTGACCTGGCCCATCAGCGGCTGACCGAAGAAGCTGAGGCCGGACATGCCGTAGGGCGCAAACGGCGACCAGTTGGCCGGATTGATGTAGAAGGCTCCCACGAGAATCACAAACAGGACGACGGTCACCTTCAGGAACACCATCGTCGTGTTGAACCCGGCGCTCTCCTGGATACCCTTGACGAGCACGGCCGTCACGAGCGCGACGATCAGGATCGCCGGAAGGTTCACGATGCCGGCGGTCTGCACGAAGTGCCCTGCCGTCGTGTCGTAGATGATGGGCGGGCCGGCCAGCGCCGCCGGCAGGTGGATCCCGAACTTCGCGAGCACGCTCTGAAAATATCCGGACCAGCCGTTCGCCACGGTTGCCGATCCGACCGCGTACTCCAGGATCAGATCCCAGCCGATGATCCAGGCGAACAACTCGCCCAGCGTGGCATACGCATAGGTGTACGCCGATCCCGCCACCGGCACCATGGACGCAAATTCCGCGTAGCACAGCGCGGCAAAAATGCAGGTCACGCCGGCGACGACGTATGAGAGCATCAGCGCGGGTCCGGCGACGTTGCGGGCGGCGGCGCCCGTTGCGACGAAAATGCCGGCGCCGATGATCGCGCCGACGCCCAGGCTGGTCAGCTGGATGGGACCGAGCACGCGCCGCAGCCGATCCTCCCCTTTCATCTCTTCGAGGAGCTGGCTGAGCGGCTTCGTGGCGAACAGTTGATGTCTCATCGAATTCCTCGCGAATTATACCTGCTCATCCACCGAGACGCTCGATATAGGCCCGCACTCGCGCTTCCGGGTCGCCGCTGGCGAGAAGATCCGTGATGACGGCCACCGCCGTCGCGCCGGCGCCGAGAACCGCCGCAGCGGTGTCCAGCGTGATGCCGCCAATGGCGACGACGCCGAGCGTCCGATCCAGATCGGATGACGACGCGCGCGCCACCGCCGCTGCCGCGTATCGCACGCTTTCAAGACCGACGGCCGTGTACCCCGTCTGCTTCGTACTCGTCCCGAAGACCGGGCCAATCGCGATGTAGTTCACCGGCTGCACGACAGCTGCGTCGATTTGGGTTTCGGTGTGCGTGGAAAGGCCAACTACCGCGTCCGGCCCGACGACGGTTCTTGCCGCGGCTGGCGTGAGATCGTCCTGTCCGACGTGAACGCCCGCGGCGCCGGAGAGCCTCGCCACGTCGGCGCGATCGTTCACGATCAACCTGGCCCCGTTCGCGCGTGCAAGGTCCTGGAGCCGCGTCGCCGCTTCGAGAAACGCGCCGCCGGAGAGCGTTTTCGCCCGCAGTTGCAGCCACCGGGCGCCACCGGCCATGCATGCCTCGCCCAGATCAGCGAGCGCCCAGCCGGCCCGAACGGCCACGTCGGCGTCAAGGATGGCGTAAAGACCGGCGACGCGTGGCTCGTGGCTCGTGACTCGGGGTCCGTGATTCGTGGCGGCGGACTCTCGGCTCAGACCGCCTCAGCGAGGCGGCCCTGGGGAGGGCGATTCAGGAAGCGCTCCATGAACGACGTGCTCAGCTTGCCGGCGATGAAGTCCGGCTCGGCCAGAATCTTCAGATGCATCGGAATGTTGGTCTTGATGCCCTCGATGACCGTCATCTCGAGCGTCCGCTTCATGCGCGCCACCGCTTCCTGCCGGTCGCGGCCGTGCACGATGATCTTGGCAATCATCGAATCGTAGTGCGGCGAGATCGTGCATTCAGAATGCGCGAACGTCTCGACGCGCACGCCCGGGCCGCCGGGCACGCTGAAGACGTGAATCACGCCGGGCGAGGGCACGAAGGTGTCGGGGTCCTCGGCGTTGATTCGACACTCGATCGAATGGCCGGTGAACGTGACCTCGCTCTGCTTGAACGACAGCCGGCCGCCCGCGGCGATTCGGATCTGCTCCTTGACGATGTCGATGCCGGTCACCATTTCCGTGACGGGATGTTCAACCTGCAGCCGCGTGTTGGCTTCCATGAAATAGAAGCGGCCGGACGGATCCATCAGGAACTCGAACGTCCCGGCGTTGGTGTAATGGACGGCCTTTGCGGCGTCGATCACGATCGCGCCCATCTTGCGGCGTACTTTCTCGCTGAGCGCGGGAGACGGCGATTCCTCGATCAGTTTCTGGTGACGGCGCTGAATCGAGCACTCGCGTTCGCCGAGGTGGACGACCGCGCCGTGCTGATCGCCCAGGATCTGAAACTCGATGTGGCGGGGCGACTCGACGTACTTTTCGATATATACGTCCCCGACGCCGAAAGCCGCTTCCGCTTCGCGCTGCGCCGTCTTGAACGCGTGCGGCAATTCCGACGGGATCTTGACGACGCGCATGCCGCGTCCGCCGCCGCCGGCCGTCGCTTTGATAATGACCGGGTAGCCGATCTCTTTCGCGATCTTGAGCGCCTTGTCCTCGCTTTCGATCGGGCCTTCGCTGCCTGGCAGAATCGGCACGCCGGCCTTGCGCATCACGCGCCGGGCGCGCGCCTTGTCGGCCATCAGCCGGATGACCTGCGGGTCGGGGCCAATGAATTTGATGTGGCAGGCGGCGCAGACCTCGGCCAGATACGCGCTTTCCGACAGGAAGCCATACCCCGGGTGAATCGCATCGGCGCCCGTTACCTCGGCCGCGCTGATCACGGCGGGCACGTTGAGGTAGCTGTCCGCGCTCCGCGCCGGCCCGATGCACACATCCTCGTCGGCGAACCGCACGTGCAGCGAGTTCTCATCGGCCTCGGAATAGACCGCAACCGTCTTGATGCCGAGTTCCCGGCACGCAAAGATCACGCGCAGTGCGACTTCTCCGCGATTCGCGATCAGAATTTTCTTGAACATGTGTCGGTTACAGCACTCCGTGTGTCATGTCGTCCTGATGGCAAACAACCGCTCGCCGTACTGGACCGGCTGCCCGTTCTCCACGTAGACGTTCACGATCTCTCCGTCGTACTCCGAATCGATCTCGTTCATGAGCTTCATCGCTTCGATGATGCAGAGGACCTGCCCCTTCTTCACCGTGGCCCCGATTTCCACGAACGCCGGCGCTGCGGGCTCGGACGAACGATAGAACGTGCCGACAATCGGCGACTTCACAACCGCCAGTTCGATCTCGGCTTCGGCGGCGGGCAAACCCGCTGAGCCCTGGCCTTCGGGCTGACCGGACGCCGGCGTCCCCGGCGCGGAACCCACGCCCGGTGATCCGAGGGCATGCGCCGCAGCGGCGACCACAGACGCCGCGCCGCCGGCGTGAGACGGCGCCACAGGCGTCGCCGCTTCCTTTCGAAGCCGGAGCCGCAGACCCTCGTGCTCGATTTCGAACTCCGAAAGCCCGTTTTCGCGCATCAGCGCGAGGATTTCCCTGACGTCGTCGAGATTCACAGTTCCAATAGGTGTGTTGTCACGTTCGTGAGCACATCAACGCCGTGGTCCGTGACCAGCACGTCGTCTTCGATTCGAACCCCGCCCCAGCCCGGAAAATATGCGCCTGGCTCAATCGTGAACACCATTCCGGCCGCCAGTTCCCGGTCGCCGTCATCGCCCGGCACGTCCGACGTCGGCCGCGTGATGCGAGGGTCCTCGTGGATATCGATCCCGAGGCCGTGTCCGGTTCCGTGACCGAACGCCTCCCCCATTCCCCGGGCGGTCAGCCAATCCCGAGCCGCCGCGTCGACCGCGAACCGCGACGTTCCCGGCTCGACGGTTCGAATGGCCCGGTCGTGGGCCTCGAGCACGGCAGCATGGACCTCCCGGGCCCGGTCATCCGCCCGGCCGACCGAAACCGTCCGGGTGAGGTCGACGCAGTATGAGTCGTAGACGCCACCGAAGTCCAGCACTACGAGGTCATGTTCGCTTAATCTTCGCTCCCCGGGCGTCGCGTGAGGGAGCGCCGCCCGCGGACCGCTCGCCACAATCGTGTCGAACGCAGGCCGCTCGAACCCCGCACTCCGAATCCGGTTATCGATCGCCAGCGCGACGTCCCGCTCGGTACGGCCATGCACGATGTCCTCGAACACCCCGCGAGCCACTTCCGACAGCAGGCTCGCCGCTTTCCGAAGAGTCTCGATTTCGTCGGCGTCCTTCCTGACCCGGATCCGCTCGACCAGCTGCTCGGTTGGGACGAGCGCTGGCGTCGTCCGGCCATCGCGGCCGAATGCGGCCACAAGCCAATCACGACGGCTCACGGTCATGTTTGCGGCTTCGAAGCCGAGACGGTCCAGCCCGAGTGAACCGACCAGCCTGACCAGCGTCGGGTCGTAGGCCCCATCGACTACGGTGAGGTCCAGGTCCGGACATGCATGTGGGGTCTGCTGCAGGCTCTCGAGCGCGGTCACGTACCGGAAATCCGTGACGAAATGGATCCGGTCGGGTGTGACGACAACGATCGCGGCGCTGCCCGTGAAATTCGTGAGGTACAGGATGTTCGAGCGTGTGGTCACGACGAGCGCGTCAACCTGGCGACGCGCCGCGGCCTCCCGGACCAGCTGATGCCGACGCTTAAGCGTGGCGCTCGACGCGCGAGGCATGAATCGCCTGGAGCCACAGCTCCAGTGCGGCGACGATGCGCACGGCCCGAGTACGTGCGGAGTCGGCGGCAGCGTCCCTGGAGGAATTGAACAGCGGCGGAGGGTCCGGCTCCCCGTCCGCGGGGCTGCCAGCCTGGGGTTCGGCAGCTGGCGGCTGAACGAAGAGCTCGGAGGTCGCCTGTTCGAATGAGAGTTCTTCGTCCGGCTCCGGCGTCGTTGGCTCGAGCTGTGCGGTCAGGTCGCTGACCGTCTGCTCCAGATCCGGATCGTTCCTGGCCAGCGCCAGCGCCGCTCGATACTGAGCCAGCGCTTCGGCCAGCGAGCCACGCCGGTGGTGGATTTCGGCAAGGCCCCGGATGGCGGCCAGGTTCTCGGCCGCGCTCTTCAGGACGCGTTCGAGCTCCACTTGCGCCTCTTCGAGCTGCTGCAGCTCGATCAGCGCGCGTCCGAGAGTGACCCGCGCCGAAAGATACCCGGGGTGAATGGTCAGGCCGGCACGGCAGACGTCCACGGCCTCCTGAAGCTGGCCGGCGCGGCGGTATTCCTCGGCCAGCTGCGCGAACGCAATCGACGACGGGTCCTGCTGGACCCGTCGTCGCAGATCTTCCAGTCGTGAATTGTCGGCCATCAGGTCTACGGCGACGTTACCACGACCGGATTGGTCTTCTTGCTCGAGAGGCCGCTGCCATCCGTCACCGTCAGGGTGACATTGTAAGTTGTATCCACCGTCGTCGCTGGTGGGGTCGGCGTCATCAAGGAATACGCGTGCGTGCAAGTTGGCGTCGAACAGCCCGGACTTCCGTCGCCGAAATCCCAGGCATAGCCCGTAATCGGGAATCCACTCGGAGTGGTCGACGTTGACGAGAAATTCACGGACGCGCCCGCGTGGATCGGAATCGGGCCGAACACGAAGTCGGCCACAGGGAATGCCGGCGCCGTAACGGGTGTCGGCACGCTGGTGGACGCAGATACGCCGCGATCGTTGGTGACTGTCAGCGTCACGATGAATGTCTGCTGCGACGTGAACGCGTGCGTGACAGTCTTTCCGGAAGCGGTGGTCGTCCCGTCGCCGAAGTTCCACGAATACGACGAAATCTGCGTCGCGCCCGTGCCGGGCTGGCTCGTGGACGCGTCGAACACCACCGGGGAGTTCATCACAGCCTTGTCCGGAGACATCGTGAACGCCGCAGTCGGAGTGCCTGCGGGCGGAAGAATCACGCCCGGCGGGATGAGGCGAATGGCGACCTGTTGGCGATTCGCCGCTTCGAAGTTTCCGACGGCCTGGTTGCTGCCACAGTTCACGCTTGAACTTGGCGTCCCCAGAATGAGCACCGTGGTACCCGACCCGCCCGCGAGCGATGCTGGCGGCGCTGCCGTGTAGACCGTACGCGCCTTCCCGTCGGTTCCCGTGACGATGGTCCGGGCAGACAGCGTCCCGAAGTCCTGAATCACCCCGCTGACGGCCATGTCCATCCGTACCGGCAGCCCGGCGCAGGTTTTCCCGTTGGCGTCGAACGCCGTCACTTCAATCGACGCCTGCGAGGCACCGTCCTGGGTGATGCTATCGGGGACCGCGACCATCCGCAGAGACAGCGCGAGTTCCGACGGCCCGGACACTCCCGGCACGTTCGTCTGGCTCGTCGTGCATGCGGCGCTCAGCACGAGCGTCGCGAGAATCAACTTGCGAAAAAGCTTTCCCATGGGCGTCATCAATCCCCGAAGTTGCCGAAAGCGATGCCGATCGAACCGGTGGCGCTGATATCGTTGCCGACCTGATCGCGTCCGTAGAACGTGACGTCAGCGATCGTCGAGACAATGATCCCGTTCGATACGAGCTGGACGAGCGGCGATTCCTCCTTCGCGGTGTTGCGAACGAGCGGGAACCCTATCGTCACCGCGCTCGCTGCCGGAACGGTGGCTGTGGAGGCAGTATCGAAGGCGAACGGGACATCAACTCCGGGCGTGTTGCGGCCGTCCGTGCGTCGATACGAGATGTGAACGCGAGTGATGGTGACCTCGTTGTTCGAACTGGGCGTGGTCGGCGCGCCGACCGGGCCGATGTCCTTCGGCGACAGACGCAACGAGGCCTGACCCGAGTCGCCAAAGATCGTTGGACATGGGTTGTCGGTCGTGCAGGGCGCCGGCGTCGTGACGAGCGTGAGGACGTCCGAGCTCAACGTGCTCGTGAACGTCCCTGTCGTGGGACCCCCACGACTGGCCTGCAGGGAGTCGATGACCAGAAACACCGGTGCCCGCCCGGACCGGACGACGTCGCCGCACGACGCGGCCGCCACGGCGGCCACCGTCACGAGAATTCGATTGATAATGCGCATTCGAGTCATGAGTCCCGGCCTTAGCTCTTCGTGATGCGAGGGGTGATGAAAATGAGCAGCTCGGTGCTGTCATCCTTCGCCAGATCGCGTTTGAACAGCCAGCCCAGCAACGGAATCGTGCCGAGTACGGGCGTCCTGTCCGTCTGATACTGCTCGGTGCTCAGGTAGATCCCGCCGATCACCGTCGTCTGGCCATCGTTGACGAGCACGGACGTATTCGCGCTCTGCGTGTTGATCGGTGGAATCCCGTTGACCGCCTTCGAGAAGTCGGCCTGTCCGTTCTCGAGCGAGATCTTCATGATGACCGTGTTCGACGCCGTGATCTGGGGCGTGACCTTCAGCACCAGCGCCGCGTCCTTGAACTGCACGGTCACGGTGTTGTTGGCGACCGTCTGAATCGGAATCTGCGTGCCTTGTTTGATCTCGGCTTCGACGTTGTTCTGCGTCGAGACGCGGGGCGTTGAAAGCACGCGGCCGTTGCCGGTGCTTTCGAGGGCGGTGAGCGCGACGTCCAGATTGAACGCGCCGTTCACCGAACCGAGACGCAGCCCCACGCCGCTCGACGCGCCCGCCACCGGGAGGTTGACGGCTGTCGCCGTCCCGGTAGCCCCGCCGGTTACGCCCCCGGCCGCGCCGGTGAGCGCACCGCTGTTGGGAAACGCCAGGCTGGTCGTGTTGCCCAATGCGGGATCGACTCGTCCGTTGAATCCCCACTGCACGCCGAGCTGACGCTGGAAGTTCTTGTTGACCTGGACGATGCGCGCCTCGATTTCGACCTGCGGCTGCGCCCTGTCGAGCGTGTTGATCAGGTCGGTCGCCGTCGTCAGTCGATCCGGAAGATCCGTGATGATGAGCGTGTTCGTCCGGACATCGAAGTTCACCGTGCCGCGCTGCGAAAGCGCGCTCTTCGTGAGCAGCGGCGTCAGTTCTTCTGCTTTGGCGTAGCTGAGCGTCTTGGTCAGCACGCGAAGTTCCCCGGCGAGCGCCTGCTCGTCGGTCAGCTTGCGGCGCTGCGATTCCTCGTCCGACAGCACGGTGAGCGGCGCAATCCGGACGATGGTGCCGTCAACGAGGTACCCGAGCTTGTTCGCGCGCAGGATGATGTCGAGCGCCTGGTCCCACGGCACGTCGCGGAGGGCGACGTCCACCGAGCCGGACACGGCCGGATCGATCACGATGTTGAGTCCGCTGATCTCCGAGAAGGTGCGGAGCACGGCGCGAAGATCGGCGCCCTGGAAGTCGAGGCTGACGGGGTTGCCGGTGAAACGGCGCTCGCCAGCCCGGGCGACGCCGGGCAGCGTCTGCTCCTGCGGCTGTGCCTGCACCGCGGGCTGCGGGGCCGGGGCCTGCGGCAGCGCCGCACCCACGCGGCCACTCTGGGTGGCCTGCGCAGTCGCCGCGGCCGGGGCCAGTGCTGTCGTCTTCGGCCGCGACGCGTCGGTGTTCAGTCCCAGTGCGGCAATCGGATCGACCGCCTTCGAGTCGACACGCGACAGCAGCGGATCCTGTCCGTCCCCGGTATTCCGGGTTGTCGGCGGCAGAACATAGGGCGGCGTCTTGCTCTTCTTGTCCGATTTCTCCGACTTGTCGAAGTCGATGACGACCGTGTTTCTGCTCGCGCGCGCCCGGTAGCCGACAGGCTCGGAGAGCTTGATGCGAATCCGAGGACCCGTCAGGCCGGCGGCATCGCCAACGGCCTCGGCCTGGGCCTGCGACCTGCTCAATGGCCACGGACTCAATCGCGCTCTTCTCGTCGGGGGCGACGGTGCTGATCACCGCGTCGGCCGCGACATTGCGGAAGTCGATGAGCAGCGTCAGGGGGTCGGGTCGCGTCGCCACGTACGGCACCGGCTCGGTCGCCTCGATGACGAGCGACGTGCCCTTGCTGGTCACACGCGAACTGATCGTTTTCAGACGAATCGCAGGTGTTGCCGCCGCACCGGAGCTCGACTCCGGGCTCGACGCCGACACCAGCGCACCCGTCAGCACTACCGATAGAACTAGGGCACTGCCCTTTATCACACTCACTTGGCGTCCTCGAGCCCTCGCAACAGCTTTCGCACTTCTCGCTGTTTAACGACCGAGAGCGGATCGTTGACTGCTTGCTCAATCACGAGCCCCTGCGGCGTTATCGACTTGATGGCTCCGTCGAGCAGTTTGTCTCCCGGGTGTACGATGTACGTTCGGTTGTCGGGTCCTTGCACCATGGCGATCAGTCCGCTGCGGCTCTGCAGCACGCCGCGCACCGAGATTTCGGCGACGGTCATGCCCGAGGGCCCCTCGCCCTTCCTCGACGTGGGGCGCGATTCAGTTCCCGTTCCCAGCAGGCTCAGAAAGGGGTCGCGGCGTCCGGCCGGGTCGTACGTGTAGTTCTCTGGAACGACCGGCGGCTTTGCCGGTTCCGCCGGCGCGGCGGCGTTCGGCGCCTGGGCGGACGCGGGCGCAGGTGCCGGCGCTGCGGGCGGAGCCGCAGGCGTTTGCGGCGGCGCTGCCGGCGCCTGAGGCGCGCCAATCGCGTTGGCGGTCAGGCCCGGGGTTCGCGCCACACGCGACGTTCCCGTCGTTCCCAGGAGAGCGATGAGGACAACCAGTCCAGCGGTATGCATGGCTAGGTGCCCTTCGGAGCGCCGGCCGCTGGCCGGGCGCCCGGCTTGGCGCCCGCGCCGGGTTTATCGAGCAGCACAAATGTGGTGGCGACGCAGGTCGCCGTGATCGTCGAATTGGCTTCAGGCTTGTCCTTGCCCTTGACCTCGAGCGCGCTGATGTTCACGATGCGCGTGAACTTGCCCACGCGATCGAAGAAGAGCGCGAGGTTGTGATACGTGCCGTCCAGTTCCAGATTGATGGGCCACTCGGCGTGCAGCTGCTTCGTTACGGTCGGCGCGGGCTTGAAGCTCTTGATCGTGAGGTTGGACTGCGTGGCGACCGTCTGCATGCGCCGCAGAAGGTCCGCGGCATCTTTTTCTTCGGGCAGCACGGCCTTGAGATTGTCGAGCCGGCCCTGCAGGTCGCCGACCTGGCTGCGGAACTCGGGCAGCTTCTTCGCAGTCGCGACGCCCATCGAGATGTCTTTTTTCAGTCCGGCGAGCTGAGCCTGCCGCGCCTTGAAGTCTTCGCGCGTCGGCCACTCGTAGTAGTAGACAAACGCGCCGACGCCGGCCGCTGCCAGCAGCACGAACGCGCCAACCTGGCCATACCAGGGCAATTTCGTAAGACTTATGTCCATTTCCCTATTCGCCGTATCGTCGAATCAACGCACGAGCTTTACGTGTTTCACTTCTTCACAGCGCCCGGCGTAACCGCGCCCTTGGCCGGGTCGTTCGGCGTGACGAAGCGCGCCCTTCACACTGAACTTCACAACATCGCCGCCCGGCGGCGCCGTCATTACCTCGGTCTGACTGCTGACGATCTCCACCGACTTCTTGAAGTACCCCGTTCCTTCGAGGTTCGCGACGAAGTCGGACAGCGCAGTGAGCGACGTGGCGCGGCCGTCGATGGTGATTGAATCGTTCTCCTGCTTCATCGCGGTCAGCCACAGCGACGGCGGAAGCGACCGACTGATCTGATCCAGCATGTGGACCGGGCCCGTCTGGCTTTTCCGCAGCTGCTCGATGAGGACGACGCGCTGCTGCAGCTGGGCCTTTCGCTGCTCGAACTCCTGAACCTGAAGAATGATCGCGTGGAGCCGCGACGCTTCCTGCTGCGAGTTGGAGATATCCACGTCGAGCTGCTTCGACTCGTTGTTGAGCGAGAGGTACCGCCAGCCGATCGTCACCACGGCAAGCACGAGCACCGCCGAACAGGCGACCGTGACTTTCTGGCCGGTCTGGAACGTGGACTTCTTCTTGGTGCGTTCGCGCTCGACGGCAAGGAGGTTGATGCGAATCATCGGTCCCCCGCCCTTCTGAGCGCGAGCCCGACGGCGACGGCCGCGGTCGGCATGACGCCCTCGACATCGATCACGCCGAGCTTGTCCGCCTCGAACATCACGGTTTTGAACGGGTCAAGCAGTTCGACCGAGGTGCCGAACCTGTCCTCGAGCGCCTTGACGAATCCGTCCACCCTCGAGGCGCCGCCGCTGAGGAGCACGCGATCGATGTGATCCGACGCCGCCGTGGCTTTGAAGAAGTCGAACGTCTTCTGGATTTCGAGCAGCACGTTCTCGGTCATCGCGTGCAGAACGGGCTGCACTTCAGAGAACGCGATTCCGTCCACCGCTTCGCCCTTCTTCAGGCGCTCGGCACTCTCGAACGGGAGGTTGAGCTCCTTCTGCACCGCTTCGGTGTAGGCGTTCCCGCCGACCGAGATATCGCGCGTGAAGACAGACTGGTCGCCGCTGACGATGTTGATGTTGATGGCGCTCGCCCCGGCATTCAGCAGCACGACGACGGTCTGCGCGTCGTGCCCGTAATTGACCTCGTAGGCGTTCTGGAGCGCGAAGGCGTCGACGTCGACCACGACAGGCTGGCGGCCGGCCTGGACGATCACCCCGGTGTAGTCGGCGATCTTCTCTTTCTTCGCCGCGACGAGGAGCACATCCATCGTGCCCTTGGAGTCGGGGCCAGTCCCCGGGTCGAGGATCTGGTAGTCGAGATTGACGTCCTGGATGTCGAACGGGATGTATTGCTCGGCTTCCCAGTAAATGGACTCGGCCAGTTCGGCCTCGGTCATGACCGGCAGGCTGATCTTCTTGACGATGACCGCGTTGCCCGAGAGCGACGCCGCGACTTCTTTCGTCTTGAAGGCCTTGTTCTCGAACAGCCGGCGAATGGCGTCGGCAACCGCCGCCCCGTCGATGATCGCGCCGTCGACGATGCTGTCGGGGGGAACCGGCTCGGTGCCGAAGGCCGAGACACGGAAGGCCCCCTTGCCCGAGGGCTTGAGTTCGACGGCCTTGACGGCACTCGACCCGATGTCGAGGCCCACCACGGCCTTGGATTTCTTAGTCAGACCAAACACGTGTGATGTCCTGTTCCTTTGCTTCGCTGCCTGCAGGCGTCCGCCTCATGGGCAAAGCCGATACCAGCTGCCACCAGGCGAATTAGGCTCAGATTCCGGTGATAGATGACCAGAAATGCGATCCGGGCACCTGGACCGTGCTGCACCTGACTTACAGTTCTGTCAGGCGATTACAATCCCGGCACGGCCCCGGTTCCGGCCGGCCAGACGGTGGCTGAGTCTTCGCCTACTTGTCCGTTATCGGATCGACGACGACCGGCCTTGACAGTCCCCAGAAAGGCTCGTATCATCAGGGTTTGTCGTTGCCGGACCAGGCCGGGCCGGACGGGTTGTACAAGGGTTCTTGCCCGCCGGGCTTCGCCTCCACCCCCTCACAACGGGTTTTTCGGCGAAAGGGTTTTTGGGAATGTCTACGTTTATGGCCAGCGCTCAGCACGCCGCGGATGGCGTCCGCTGGCATCTGATTGACGCCGAAGGCCGTGTGCTCGGCCGCGTGGCCACACGGGCGGCGCGCCTGCTCCAGGGCAAGCACAAGCCTGTCTATACGCCGTTCATCGACACGGGCGATCACGTGATCGTCGTCAACGCCGCGAAAGTGAAGCTCACCGGACGTAAGGAAGATCAGAAGATCTACCGGCAGCACAGCGGCTACGAAGGTGGATTGCGCGAGGAACGCGCGCGGATCGTGCGCGCGAAGAAGCCCGAGCGTCTCGTGGAGGAAGCCGTGCACGGCATGCTCCCCAAGACAAAGCTCGGCGAAGCGATGTATCGCAAGTTGAAGGTGTACGCCGGTCCGGACCACCCGCACGCGGCGCAGAAACCTTCCAAGCTCGAGGTGGCGTAACGTGGCAGCAGCAGCGCAGTACTACGGAACGGGCCGCCGGAAGACGGCCGCCGCCCGTGTGTTCCTCCGTCCCGGATCCGGGGCGATCAGCGTCAACCACCGGGCGTTCGAGTCGTTCTTCCCCACCGAGGCGCTGCGGACGCAGATTCGCACGCCCCTGATGCTGACGGAAACAGCAGACAAGTTCGACATTCTCGCGACGGTCGCCGGCGGCGGCGTGTCGGGCCAGGCCGGCGCGGTCCGTCTCGGAATCGCCCGCGCGCTGGTCGAGTACAACGCCGAGCTCCGCAAGGCGCTCAAGAACGAAGGAATGCTCACGCGCGACGCCCGCGCGAAGGAGCGCAAGAAGTACGGTATGGCGGGAGCGCGCAAGCGTTTCCAGTTCAGCAAACGTTAGGAACGTCCGGCCTGGGCCGGACGGATTGTGGAGGCTTTTTGGTCGCGATCGCATTGAAGGATCTACTGGAGGCAGGGGTACATTTCGGCCACCAGACCAAGCGGTGGAATCCGAAGATGAAGGAATACATCTTCGGCGAACGCAACGGCATTTACATCCTGGATTTAGGGAAGACCCTGAAACTGTTCCGTGATGCCGAAGAGTTCGTCAGCCGCCTGGCGTCCGAAGGTCGGACGATCCTGTTCGTCGGGACCAAGCGACAGGCCAAGGACGTCATCGCCGAGGAAGCGCTCCGCTGCGGGATGTACTTCGTCAACGAACGCTGGCTGGGCGGGCTCCTGACCAACTTCGCGACCATTCAGCGCAGTCTCGGCCGGCTCCGCGACATCGAAGCGATGTCGACCGACGGCCGTTACGACACGCTCTCGAAAAAGGAAATCGCGCGCACCGAGAAAGAGCGCAGGAAGCTCCAGAAGAACCTCGAAGGCATCCGCGGCATGACTCGCCTGCCCGACGCAGTCTTCATCGTCGATACCAAGAAAGAGCAGATCGCCGTTGACGAGGCGCGCAAGCTCAAGATTCCGGTGATCGGCATCGTCGACACCAACTGCGACCCGGACGAAGTGGATTTGGTCATCCCGGGCAACGACGACGCGTTGAGGGCCATCCGCCTCTTCGCCTCGCGCATGGCCGAAGCGGTGCTGAACGGCCGCGGCCTGAAGGAATCGGCCGACGCCGACTCCACGCGCGAAGGGGACAACGGCGACGGACCTGGCGGCGACGACGCGAGGCGCGCGGCCCCGCGGACACCCAGGCGCCCGCGCGAAGCCGCTCCGGCGTCGGCTTAACACTCCAGGGCTCAGAGCTGCGGCAGAGGGCTCTTCGGCCCTGTGCACCTGAACTCTCAGCCCTATTTTTTTGCTTACAGATATGACCATCACCGCAGCAGAAGTGAAGAAACTCCGCGACCAGACCGGCGCGGGGATGATGGAGTGCAAGGCGGCGCTCACCGAAGCGAACGGCGACTTCGACGAGGCGAATACCATCCTGCGTAAGCGGGGTCTGGCCTCGGCGGCCAAGAAAGCCGGCCGCACCACAAGCGAGGGCCTGATCGGCAGCCGCCTCTCGGCGGACCGCTCGACCGGCGTCCTCGTCGAGGTGAACTGCGAATCCGATTTCGTGGCGCGCACCGACGATTTCCAGCAGACCGTGCAGGACATCATCACGGAAATCGAGAAGGCCGGCGATGCGGCGAACCAGGCATGGCTGGCGGATCCGAACGGACCCGTGCAGAAGCGCCTGGCGCTGACCATCGGCAAGCTCGGCGAGAACATGGCGGCGCCGCGGTTCGTGCGGTACGCCGGCAAGGGATACGTCGGCCAGTACATCCACATGGGCGGCAAGATTGGCGTCCAGGTGGAGTTCGGCGGCATCACGCCGGAAGTCGCGGCCAAACCGGAACTGGCGACGTTGATCAAGGAGGTGGCCATGCAGATCGCCGCATCGAGCCCCGCCTACCTGTCGCGCGCCGCCGTTCCTGCGGACGTCCTCGAAAAGGAAAAGGCGATCTACCGGGCTCAAATGGAGTCGTCCGGCAAGCCCCCCAACGTCATCGACAAGATCGTCGAGGGTAAGCTCGGCAGCTTCTATGCGCAGGTCGTACTGGCGGACCAACCGTCGATTCGCGACCCCAAGATGAGCGTTGCGGATGTCATCGCCGCGGCGTCCAAGGGGCTTGGTGCGACGATTACGGTCTTGCGATTCGCGCGTCTCCGGGTCGGCGAAGGCGCTCAATAGGGGCGCCTTCGCACTATAATCTCGTTTCGTGACTGCCCCGCCCACGCTCGCGTATAAGCGAATCCTCCTCAAAGTTTCCGGCGAAGCCCTGATGGGCGAACAGAACTACGGCATCGATCCGGAGGTTGCCAACCAGATTGCCCTCGACGTCTCCGAAATCCAGGGGATGGGTGTCGAGACAGCCATCGTCATCGGGGGCGGCAATATCTTCCGCGGCGTCGCCGCCAGTGCAAAGGGAATGGACCGGGCGACGGCAGACTACATGGGAATGCTGGCGACGATCATCAACGCGCTGGCGCTCCAGGACGCGCTCGAGAAGCAGGGCGTCGCCACGCGGGTGGTGACGGCGATCGAGATGCGAGCCATCGCCGAACCGTTCATCCGGCGCCGCGCCATCCGCCACCTCGAGAAGAGACGCGTGGTCGTTTTTGGCGGCGGCACCGGCAACCCGTACTTCAGCACCGACACGGCCGCGGCGCTGCGGGCGATGGAAATCAAAGCCGACGTCATCCTGAAGGCCACAAAGGTGGACGGCATCTACGATGCCGACCCGATGATCCACCCGGGCGCATCGAGGTTCGATCGCATCTCGTATCTCCAGGTGCTCGAACAGGGCCTGAAGGTCATGGATGCGACGGCGATCTCGCTCTGCATGGACAACGGGCTGCCCATCGTCGTCTTCAATTTGCGGACGCCGGGGAACATCAAACGGGCGGTCACCGGCGAGACCATCGGGTCGCTGGTGACGGCGTGAAGCCGTAGCGCCGGGCTGGCGACTCTACGAGGAAATAGAGCATGGACGCGAACGATCTGAAGAGTTTGTTCACGGAGTCCACCAAGCGCATGGACACGGCGCTCGATCACGTCAAACACGAGCTGGGCGGCGTCCGAACCGGTCGAGCGTCAGTGACGATGCTGGACGCCGTTCATGTCGAGGCCTACGGTTCCAAGATGCCGCTCAATCAGGTCGCTGGACTGTCCGTCCCCGAGCCTGCGCTGATCGTGGCCCAGCCGTTCGATCCCTCCCAACTCGGGGCCATCGAAAAGGCCATCCGGGCCGCCGGCCTCGGGCTCAACCCGGCGAACGACGGCAAGGTCGTGCGCATTCCCTTCCCGCCGCTGACCGAGGAGCGCCGGAAGGAGCTCTCACGCCATGTGCACAAGCTCGCCGAGGAAGGCCGCAACAGCGTGCGCGCGGTGCGCCGGGACGCCAACGAGCGGTTGAAGAAGCTCCTCAAGGACCACAAGATTTCCGAGGACGACGAGCGCAAGGGCCTCGACGAGATCCAGCGGATCACCGACAACCACATCAAGCTCATCGACGACGCGCAGAAGAAGAAGGACACCGAGCTGCTGGGACGGTGAGTTACACGATCTGATCGAAGGATCGGATCGATTCGGCTTCCGGGTACGAGGCCGATCGGTTCCCCGGGCGCTCCGCGAGGAGCACCTGACAGCCGGCGCCTCTCGCCGCGTCGAGTTCGGCCGGCGTATCGGACACGAACAACAGGCCGGCGGCCTCATGCTGTAATTCCACCGCGATCCGGCGATAGCTGTCGGGCCACCGTTTCGGCCCGACGCCGGTATCGAAAAACGCCGTGATGAACGGCGTCAGGTCGCCTTCGCGCGTGGCGCCGAACAGCAGGCGTTGCGCGAGCACGCTCCCGGAAGAGTAGATGGCGATCGTCACCCGTGCGTCGCGCCATCGTTCGAACGCCGGCCGGACATCCGGAAACACCTCGCCTTTCAACGCGCCGGTCCGGTAGCCGCCTTCCCAGATCAGTCCCTGCAGACGCTTGAGCGCCGGCGACTTGACGTCGCGATCCATCAGCCATTCGAGGTACGCGGAGGCAGACACCGGGCGCCCCATGCTGCCATTCAGGCAAGGCCCGGCGCGCGGCGGCATCGGCTTCCCACTCTTTGCTCAGAAGCTGCAGCACCTCGGCGACAGCGGCGTCATGAGCCGGGTCCTCCAGGTAGGCGCTGAGACGAGTCCGGGCGAACGGAAACAACACGTCGTACACGAAGGCGATGGGCGTCGTCGTGCCTTCGATGTCGAGCAGGATCGCCCGGATCGCGCGATCCTGCAGCAGGAATCTCACGCGCGCGGCGGCGCCGGCGGGATATAGGACGGACCGAAGCACACGGGCTGAAAGTCCCGATCCACACCGCTGGCCGTGTAGTGTGGCGTCCAGCCCGAGGGGTCCTGAAACAGCCGAATCGCGCGAATGCGCCTGTCTCCGCACAGGTCGAACCAGTGATGCGTGCCGCGGGGCACACGAATCAAATCGCCCGGCTCCACTTCGATCGCGAACACCGGCCCGCTGGCCGGATGAATGTGAAACAGGCCGCGGCCCTCGACGATGAGCCGGACTTCGTCCTCGTCGTGCCAGTGTTCCGAGTTGAACCGGGCGAGCATCGCGTCGAGGCCGGGCGTGTCCGCTTTCACGTCGATGACATCTGCCGTGACGTACCCACCGCGCGCCTTCAGCGCCCCGATCGTCCCGGCATACGCGGCCAGCACCTCGTCGGCCGTCGCGCCTGACGCGGATATCGACGCCGACTGTCGTCCGTTCGAAATCGATGCCGCGTTCGGACAAATACTGCCCGATCGCCGAATCGTCGCGCAGCGTGCGGTTCTCTTCAGGAATCCTCAAGATGGCCATGATCAACCTCGCGGAACCGCCACGGCACCGGCAAGTGCCTGTGTGCGGCCGATCGTTTCGAACAGGAACTCGAGAATCTCGATATGACGTTCGGCGTCCGCCAGCGTCGCGCCCCAGGTATAGAGACCGTGACGTCTGAGCAGGAACGCGTGCGCGTCCGGATGCTGTTCGAGCGTCTCCCCCACCCGCCGGGCCAGGCGCGTCATGTCCTGATCGTTATCGAGAACGGGAATGAACTCCCGGTGTTCATGTGAGGTGACACCGTCGAGACCCTTGAGCATCTCGTAGCCTTCAATCACCAGGCCGGCCTGTCCAGCGGGCGCGACCCGGCCTGCCTGACCTGAAAGCATCGTGCTCCAAACCGAGTGCGTGTGCAAGACCGCGCCCGCCCTGCGTCCTCTGGCGATTTCGACGTGGAGGAGTGTCTCGGCCGACGGCTTTCCGGCACGACGTCCGACGACGCGCCCGCGCTCGTCACACTCCAGGATATCAGCCGCGCTCAGCGCGCCTTTCGCGACCGAGCTGGCGGTAATGGCGAGGCGGAGCGGCCGCCGCGAAACGACCACGCTGAAATTCCCGCTGGTGCCCAAGGCCCAGCCGCGTTCGTACATGCGCCGGCCGACGGCGGCCAGTTCCCTGCTATGCGGCTTCTCCACTTTTGGATGTTCTCGCTAGTCTCCAAACGTCACGCCGAGCGCCCGGGCCGTATGCATCAGGTCGAAGTCGAGCGGGACGGTCTTCGTTCGCCCCACGACGTCCTCAAGACGCCGGGCGATGATATCCGGCGGCGCAAAGGCCACCATCGTGCCGAACTGGCCCTGCGTCACGAGCTCGACTGCCTTTCCTCCAAAGCGTGTCGCGAGCAAACGGTCGAAGCTCGTGGGCGCTCCGCCGCGCTGCAGATGGCCGAGCACGACCGATCGCGCTTCCTTGCCCATCAGGTTTCCCAGCGCCGCGCAGACCTGCGCGCCTATCCCACCGAGCCGCTCGACGCGCACATCGCTCGCGGCTTCGATCAGCGAGATCTCACCGCCGAGGGGAAACGCGCCCTCGGCGGCGACCACGATGCTGAACTTGGCGCCCCAGCGATCCCGCTCGAGAAGGCGCTGCGCGACGATCTTCAAGTCGAAGGGCACCTCGGGAATCAGGATCGCGTCCGCCCCGCCCGCCACGCCGGCATAGAGCGCAATCCAGCCCGCATATCGGCCCATCACCTCGACGACCATGACGCGATGGTGCGCTTCGGCCGTCGTATGCAGCCGGTCGATCGCGTCGGTCGCAAACGCGACGGCGGTGTCGAACCCGAAGCAGTTCGTCGTGCCGACGATGTCGTTGTCGATGGTCTTGGGAACGCCGACAATCGGAATGCCGAGCTGAAAGAACTGGTGCGCGATGGCGAGGGTGCCGTCCCCGCCGATCGTGATCAGCGCATCGAGCTTCATCCGATGGAACATCTCCACGACGCGTTCGCCGTACTGGCGCGCGCCTTCGGACGTCTCGATCACGGAATCGAACGGGTTGCCCTGGTTGAGCGTGCCCAGGATCGTGCCGCCCAGGCGCAGGATGCCGGTGACGTCCCGGGGCGTGAGCACGCGGCATCGGTTGGCTTCGAGCAGGCCGTCGAAGCTATCCTCGAGGCCGAGGCACTCGATACCACAGTGGTGGGCGGACTTGACGACGGCGCGAATGACCGCATTCAATCCGGGCGCGTCGCCGCCGCCCGTCAGAACGCCAAGTCTTTTGATGGTCGGCATGTGCAGCGACTATAGCAAATGGGAGGACGGGCTCGGCCATTCCATTGCGAGCGGTAAAGTGGGGTGTTACACTGGGAGTTCGTCGGCTCGCCGGACAGCCACTGATCATCAAGTGGGCGACTAGCTCAGCTGGGAGAGCGCCGCGTTCGCAACGCGGAGGTCAGGAGTTCGATCCTCCTGTCGTCCACCAACTTTCGCTGCCACTCCTCTTCAGCGATTTCCAATGTGTGCAGGCTCGCCTTATTTGCGAGTCAGCGCGTAGTAGATCACGTAGAACCAGCCAAAGATGCCGTGGATGATGGCCCAGATCAGCGAGTGATACAGACTCCAGGACACCGTGACGGCAATCGCTGACCCGAGCGAAATCCCCGTGCTCGTCGCTCCAGATGCACTCGACATCACACGCCGCCTTTCTCCATCGCCTGCCTTCTAGCGCTGGGCAACAGCCGCAACCGCAGTCGATCCCGCAGCGCGGCTCGTTGACGTGACCGCGGCGGGCGCCTCGGACGATACAGGCGGGCGCGAAGCGACGTACGCGGCGATCGCGACCATGTCCTCCTCGGTGAGGTTCGCGACAACGAGCTTCATCAGCTGCGCCTGCGAACCATTCCGCGTGCCCTGCTGAATGTCCCACATCTGCCGGACCATGTAGCTCGGCGATCGACCCGGCAATCGGAGGCACGTCGGCCACGCCCATCAGGTTCGGGCCGTGGCAGGTGCCGCACGCTGTCGTCTTGCCCTGAACAATCTTGTTGCCGACGATCCGCATGCCGCCGGTGGTGACCAGGTCCTGTCCCCTCTTGATGCTGCCGACCGGGACGTACGCGACAAACCCCGAGCGCGGATTACGCAGCGTCTCGGCTTGCTCTTCGTCTTCAGGCGTCTCGATGATCCGCCCCCCGATGGGCTCGGTGGCCGGCGGCTTGGCCGGAAGGAACAGATTGCCGACGATGCGGGTCTTGGGCACGGTCTTCGTCTCGACGACGCGGATCCACGGCGTCCATTTGATCGCCGCGAAGTACTCGGCGGCGGCCTTCATCTCCTCGTCTGTCATCGCCCGGGCGAGGTCGATCATCGTGTTGGTGTTCGGCTTCCGCGGATCGGCCGTATGCCGCAGCCCGCTCCGGAAGTCCTGAATCTGGCGGACGAAGTAGGCAACGGGCAGGCCGGAAGGCGGCGCGTTTTCCGGACGCCCCTTTCCGTTCGGCAGATGACAGGAGCCACAGCCGCGAGTGGACGTCGCGAGTTTCACGGGGCCATGCGCGACCACGTTGGGCATCGGCGGGTGATCGCCGGGAAACCAGTCGATGACGTTTTGACCGTCCCGGACGTCCACCAGCGAGTACGTGGCGGCACTCCCATTGACCTGGCGCGGCTTCGTTTGTTCGATCGGGTCCTGATTCGGGCGCAGATTTCGCGTCGGCGGCGCCTGCGGCTGCGCTTTATCACCTGGCTTCGGTGGGGCGTCGAACCCGTACGCCCACAGCGGCTCATGTTCAAAGTTGATTGGCGCGACGTTGACGCTTGCGCTTTCGGCCGCGCGGGGCTGGGTGTCGGGCTTCCTGGCCGTCTGGACGGCCGGCCCGGAGCCGGGCGTCTTCCGCGCGTCGTAGACACGCTGCGCCACGATACCGAGCACGAAGCTCAGGATGCAGACTAGGGCGACACCGCCAATGCCGAGACGCTGCTTCAAGATGCCTCCTCCACGCGTCCGAAGGATAACGCTACAATGGAACCGTGCACACCGTGCCAGCGTCGAGCGGGCCGCGCTGATGTCCGACCAGGCTCCCCGAAGCGCGTTCGAAATCGCGATGGAGCGCCTGCGCCAGAAGGACGCCAAGGACGGCGTGGACCATCAGCCGCGAACCGACGAGCAAAAGGCCGCCATCGCGGAAGTCCGCAGCCTGTACGACGCGAAGATCGCGCAGGCCGAAGTCCTATACCGCTCGGCTGTCGTCGGTATTCTAGATGAAACGGCCCGGACCCGGCTGGATGAGGAGTATCAGCGGGACCGGGCGAGGCTGCAGTCCGACCGGGACGCCAGAGTCGAGAAAATCCGGCGCGGCGACGGTCGGCCCTGAACCCAAGCGAGCGCCATGAAATCCATCGAGGTCGAGGTCAACCTGCGGATCCCCCGGATGAAGGTCCCCTCTCTGGACGAGAAGGGCTATCCGATCGACAACAGCCTGATCCGGTTCACGAAGAAGATCACCGTGCCGGCCATTCCGAAGCCCGGCGAAATGCTGCAGCTCACGATGGGCGATGGCAGGCCGTTCGACTGCGAGGTCACCCGGGCCGACTGGAACGACGATCGGGCGCTGTTCATCCTCGGCTGCAAGTACGCCAAACGATCGATTTCACCCGAGGAATGTACCGCGCTGCTCAACGATGCCGAGTGGCAGGTGAAGCCGCTGCTCTAGCAGGCCTGCTGAAGAACGCAGCCTGAACGTAAAACGCAAAACGTAGAACGTCGTCACTTCGTCATCGCAAAGCCGGTGACGATGGCCTCGACGTTGTGCGTGAAGCGGATGCCGTACACGCCGTCGGTGGACTGCAGCTTGCCGGGACCCACGAGCTGGGCCTTGTCGTAGCCGGCGACCACGCTTCCGTTAATCGAACACTCGGCGCGGCCGCCCTTGACGGTCCAGGCGATTTCCTGCGTCACCGGCTGGCCCACGCCTGCGGCCTTGTGCACGGCCGCATTCGGCGACGTGCCGAGCAGCGTGAAGACGGCGGGACCGAATCCACGAACCAGCGCGTTGCCGTCGCCGTATGCGACGCAGTACACATAGCTCATCTGATCGGTGCCCATGTTGTTGCCGCCGATCACGATCCCGTACGAATGGGCGTGGCTGTTCAACTCCATGAACTTCGGCTCGAGAAAGGTCGCCTTCACCGTGTAGTCGCCGCTCGCGGTGTTCGCGGGATTCCAGAACGTGGTGGCCGGGCCGGTCGTGATGTGCAGGGCGTTGCCCTCCTGAACGAACTTCGCGTCGTTCAGCACTCGGCCTTGACGGGTCGATCCCGCGTCGATCTTCCCCGTCCACCCCTGCACGAAAATCCCGCCTCCGGGAATCACGCGGTCCCGATCGAACTGCGCCCCGAGCAGAACCGCGCCGACAACTGCCACGCCACCAAACACCAGCATTTGTTTCATAGCTGCAACCCACTTCATCACGAAGTCACAAAGGCCACAAAGTGTCGCGACAGGATAACTGTGTGATCTTCGTGGTCTTCGTGATTCATCGTCGTTCGAGCCCTATCGCCCCAGCGATTTGGTAATGTCCGATTTCGTCGCGAGGCGATCCGGGTTCAAGCGTGTGAACCGAGAGGATGCGCTCCGGCTCGAGGTTCAGGCGCTCCAGGTTCGCGAGGAACACCTGCGTCCCGACGACCGGAGGATTCGGTACAGGGCTGTCCGCCGGCGGCAGGTTGAACATGTCGGCGTACGCCAGGATCTTTTCTTTGGGCAGGTAAATCATCAGCATGCCGTCCGCATGCGGCAGGCCCACGACGTGATGGATTTCGACCGTGCGCATGTCGTCCTGCAGCACGCGCTTCTCGATGACCGACTCGACCTTCGGCTTCTTGCCCGATTTCGACATCACATCGGGGGCGAGCGTCCGTGGCGCGCTCAGGGCTTTCAGAAGAAACGCCTTGTTCACGTCGTGCGTGATGATCGTGGCGCCTTCGGCGACGACGGCCGGCAGCCCGCTCGAATGGTCGAAGTGATGGTGCGTCAGAATCGAATAGCGAATGGGCTTGTTCGGGATGACTCTCTTCGCTTCGGCGATGATCGCCAGCGACCGCGCTTCGTTCTGCGGCCCGCCCTCGAACAAGACGATGTGATCCCTGAACTCGATCGCCAGCGCGTTGTACGCGCCGTTGATGCGGTAGACGCCGTCAGCCAGCTTTTCGGACGCTGGGCCCGCGGCCGCGGCCGGCGGAGCACCTCCGGGCGCGCCGCCGCGGCCGCCGCCCGCCGGTGGCGTGACGAGCTCAGCGATGTTGGACGGGTTGGCGCGGATACCCAGAATCTGCGCGTCGAAGGTCGCCTGGCCGCCGCGTTTCTGCACGATCGCTGACGGATACTTCACCCCATTGGCGTCGCGGGTACTCGCTGTACGTCGTTTCGATCAGCATGTCGCCGAAGATCGGGTTCTCGAGCCACGTCTGCACCCGCTCCACGAGGTTGCGGTTATTGATGTAGCCGACGACCTTGTAAGGAATACCGGAGGGCGCCTTCTGCGGCGTGGACCACGTCACGACGGTGTAGGGTCGCGTCCCCACGATCTGGGGCGCGGCGATCGCGTTGTTCGCCGCGGCGCCCTTGAGAAATCCCCAGGGCGTGATCCAGATTTCCAACTGTTGCGCCCAGGCCGTGTTGGCGGGCGTGATGTTCTGCTGGAAGGCGGCCTGGACCGGCGGGCCGCCAGTGACGGGCGCCGCAAACGTCACGCCCGTGGCGCGCGAGGACGGCTGCGTGAAGTCGATCGACCGGACGTAGTCGCTCACATTGGTCCTCGGCCAGGCGCCGTTCGCGTTGTTCGATTGCCCGAGATTGAAATTTGACGCGGACCCGTAATACGAGATGCTGGTCAGGTTGTCCGAGCCCATCGCCTTCGCAGCGGCCGCGATGGCGGCCGTGCCGTCCTGGGCGCGGGCTGGCGCCGACACGGCGGTCAGCAATGCCAGCAAACCAACGGTTATCTTGGTCATATCCTTCGCCTTCCCATCGAACGATTGTTGACGTGCCGGCCTGGGAACGGTCCCCGGGCCCTGGCAACTAACAATAGGCCAGATCGCCTTATACTAGGCCGACCTCCTGAGCCGCTTAGACGCAGGAAGGTCCTGTCGTGGTGCAGACGCCCGGGTGTAGCCCAGCTATGGACATGTTGTCGAAGAAAGCGCGGATGCGGGTTTGGACCTTCGTTCTCTCGCTTTCGATCGCCGCCGCACTCGGCGGCGCTCTGGTCGTCGCGCAGGAAGGACATCCTCTGAAAGGCTCGTGGATCGGTACCTGGGGGCCGAACCGCAACCAGGGAAACGACCTGCTCGTCGTGTTGAACTGGGACGGCAAGAACATCACCGGGACCATCAACCCCGGCACCGACAATATCCCCGTCAAGAACGCGACGCTTCAACCCGAAGGCTGGGTGGTCCGGTTCGAGGCCGACGCCAAGGACAAAGCCGGCAAGCCCATCACCTACGTGGTCGAAGGCAAGATTGCCAACCTTCCGCTTCCCAACCGCACGCTCACCGGCACCTGGAAGAACCAGGAAGAGAGCGGCGTCTTCAAGCTCGCCCGCCAATAGGAGAGTGCGATGAGATCCGGCCGGGCGCGTCTTTTCGGTGTGACCGCGGCGGCGTTGCTGCTGGTGGCCGCGCGGCTCGCGGCGCACCACGAGATTCTCGCGAAGTTCGACGACCACAAGCCGGTCACGCTCAACGGCATCGTCACGCTCGTCGACTGGCGTAATCCGCACGTCCACGTGTTCATGAACGTCGCGGATGCCAAGGGAGTCGTCAACTGGGCGATCGAGCTCGAAGGGC
The DNA here is from genome assembly GCA_963729215.1 of uncultured Acidobacteriota bacterium. Lineage (GTDB taxonomy): Bacteria > Acidobacteriota > Vicinamibacteria > Vicinamibacterales > CAVVIG01 > CAVQJU01. Next base: position 140,138 of record CAVSND010000009.1, read on the forward strand.
CGATCGACCTGCAGCGCAGCGGATGGTCGCGCGATTCGCTGCGGCCCGGCGACAAGATTCACGTCGAGGGCATCGCCGCTCGGAACGGCAGCCACCAGGCGTGGGGCAATTCCGTTATCGTGCGGGCAACCGGGAAGAGCGTTTACGCGATGACGCTGACGCCTCCCGCTCCCCCACTCGAACAGCGGCCCACACCGCGGTGGCCGGATCGCCAGCCCCGCCTCGGCGCGACGCAGGGGGGATCGCAAGGATACTGGGCGTACCCCAGCGTCACCGCCCTCGCCGAAGGCAACAGCGCCGGCAAGATCGCGATCCCGATGGATACCTGGGGCCTGCTGCGCAACATCGCCGACGCGCCGAAGGTTGCGCCGATGCAACCGTGGGCGCTGCAGCTCTACACGGAACGGCAGAAGAGATTTCTTCAGGATGATCCGATGTACCTGAACTGCAAACCGCCGGGCGGGCCGCGGCAGTTTCAGCTGGCGTACGGCGTCCAGTTCGTCGAGGACCGCGATCGCCGGCGGATCTTCGTGCTGATGGGCAGCGGCAACAACAACTACCGGATCATCAACACGGACGGCCGTGGCCACGCGGGCCAGGTCGGCGGCGACGATGACAACCCGCTGTACTACGGCCGTGCGGTCGGCAAGTGGGAAGGCGATACGCTGGTGGTCGATACCAGGGGCTTCAACGAGGACTTCTGGTTCACCAACGGCGGGCTGCCCCACACCGACCAGCTGCGACTGCTGGAACGCTTCACACGCACCGACTTCGACACGCTGAAGTACGATGTGACCATCGAAGACGCGGGCGCTTATACCAGGCCATGGTCGAGCAGCTCCACGCTTCGCTGGGTGGCAGGAGAAGAAATGCCGCGGCACCTGTGCCAGGACAACCGGTCCTGACGTAACGAAACGAACGGAGGACGAACAGATGAAAGCGAATATTCTCGGCGGTCTGGTCGCATTCGGCCTGCTCCTGGCAACGGGACCGGTTGCCGCTCACCACTCCTTTGCCGCTGAATTCGACGCCGACAAGCCCATCACGCTCAAGGGCATCGTCACCAAGGTCGAGTGGACGAACCCGCACGTGTGGTTCTACGTGAACGTCAAGGACGAGAAGACCGGCGAGGTGACGAACTGGGGCGCCGAGATGGGGCCGCCGCACGGCCTGCAGCGCCGCGGCTGGCGGCACGACACGCTGAAGATCGGCGAAGAGGTCACCGTCGCGGGTTCGCTCGCGAAAAACGGTACCAAGCGGATCAACGCCAGCAAAGTGACGATGACGTCCACGGGCGCGCGTCCGGGCGAGACGCTCGACGCGGCCTCGAGCGGCAGCGCCGAGAAGGTGGACTGATCGTGCGCCGTCTCGTGTCGGCCGCTGCGATTGCGCTGTTCTGCGCCGGGTCGATCGAACTGGCGGCCGGGCAGGATCAGGGCCGCGGTGCGAACCCGGCGCCTGCGGGAGGCGTCCAGGTCGGCGTTCCGCAGGGTCGCGGGGCCGCGCCAGGCGGACGCGGGCGTCAGACCGGTCCGCCACCCGGACCAGCGCCACGATCGGCGGACGGCAGAATCCTGCTGGGCGGCGCCACGCCGGCTCAGAAGGGTGTGTGGCTGCCGGGGGGCGGCGGCTTCCAGACAACGGCCGACCAGAACGCGATTCCGTTCCAGCCCTGGGCGCTCGCGCTCCTGAAGAATCGAGGGGTCAATCAGCTGGAACCGCACACGCGGTGCAAGCCGTCGGGCTTCGTCCGGCAGTTTCTGACACCCTACGGCGTCGAGTTCGTCGATCTTCCGGAGATTCAGCGCGTCTTTATCTTCGACATCGGCGGCCCGCACACATACCGCACGATCTATACGGACGGACGCACGCATCCGGCCAACCTCCAGCCCGCCTACTACGGTCATTCCATCGGCTGGTGGGAAGGCGACACGCTCGTCGTCGACACCGTCGGCTTCAACGAAAGCTTCTGGATGGACCGCAGGGGTTCGCCGCACACCGACAAGCTGCACACGCTCGAGCGGTTCACGCGCACCGACTCGAACACGATCAAGTACGAAGTGACGGTAGACGACCCGGGAGCGTATACGTCAGTCTGGAAGAGCGGCTTCAATCTCAGGTGGGAAGACGGCACCGAGCTCTTCGAGTACGTCTGCCAGCAGGCAAACTACGCACCCGAGCTCATGGTCGGCGGCGAAAAATCTGTCGATCGAACGAGTTCAATCGTTCCTTAGAGAGGTTCAAAAGGTCCACGGGTCCAAAAGGTCCAAGACGGTTCAAAAGGTTCGAGAGTTCCAAGGTTCAGAACTCTTGAACCTTTCGAACCTCTTGAACCCTCGAACCCCTTGAACCTCTCGAACCCCTCGAACCTCTAGACATTCCATCCGTGCGGCCCGGTCCAGCCTTCCGCGACGAACTGGCGTTCGAACTCGATCTGACGGGCGGCCAGACTTGCCGAGTCCGTAAACGTCTCGACGTGTTCGACGCCGTCCGGCGTGGTCACGCGCAGTTCGCAGGAGCCGTCGGGGAGCGTCCGCGCTTCGTAACGGAGAAACTGGCCTCCGCGCTCAAACCACCAGAACACACAATCCCCCGTTGACAGAGATCGACGCCGAGCACCCGCGTATGTGAGTTCAGACGTGCGGCGCGCCGGTTAAGTCGACGCGGACCACACCGAGTCTGTAGTAAAGCGGCGTCAGGAACGCGCCGCGTTCGACGAGCGGCCAGACTTCGTGCCGGCCGCTGGTCGAGATGATTTGTACGTTCCGCTGTCGGCTGTCCACCCAATCGAGCAATTGCCGCTGCTGCTCGCCGGCGAGGCCGGCAAGGTTCCTCACAACCAGCGTACCTGCTGTGAGAGCGGGCGGCTCGGAGATTCCCTCGGGGCTCCACGAAACGACCGGCTGCCGGAGGCCGCCCTGAAGCGCGGCCAGCGCCAGGTCGATCGCACAGTCCGGCCCGACGAGGAGCGCGTGGGCACCGGTTGCGCACACGATGGCCAGATCCTGCGTCGCTGCTGCGTCGTGAGCGGCCTGATGCATAAATATCTCGCCGTTCTGAAATCTGGCACTCGCCCAAATAACGGGCCACTGAGGTGCTGGTTGCCGAAAGCGTATCACGCCGTGCCGAAATTGCATGGCACGCGCCCCCGAAACCATGCAATAAGCATTAGACACGGATGAGCTGACTGCTTAATATCAGCCGCGTGACGTTGCCGTGTCTCCGCGGTTGCGCGGTGGTTGCACAATGACGAAAGTTGGCGGGAAGCGCGCCGCGAAACGCGCACTGGTCGTCGATCCCGACCCGGCATTCGCAAACGACCTGGCCAGCCGCCTCCGTCCATACGCAGACGTGACGACCTGTTCCGCGTTTACGCGCGCCCGCGCTCAGTTAACCACCCTGAAACCGCAGTTCCTGGTCACGGCGCTGGCGCTGCGCGAATACAACGGACTGCACCTCGTCTACCTGGCCAGCGCCGCAGACCCGCAGACGCGGAGCATCGTCTACCACGACAAACTGGACCTTGGCCTCGCCGCCGAAGTCCAGGCGGCGGGCGCGTTCTTCGAGCTGCAGCATCGGCTGACCGCCGCCCTGCCGGTTTATGCAGCGGCGATGGACCTTCCCGCGTCCGACAGGCGAACCGTCACTCGACTCGACCGCCGTATCAGCCCGCGCGGCGGACGCCGCGCCACCGACCTTCAGATCGCCGGCAGCGTCTGAGCGGAAATGGACGGTCGTCCGGCGGGATGTAGACTAGGCCGGTGACCGCGCGCCGCCGTCTCGTCATCGGGTTCCTGATCGCCGTCTCCATCGCCACCGCCGCCAGCGCGCAGTTCCGGGGCCGGTTCCGCGGGCCGTCGGCGAAGATGGCCACGCCAGAAGACTTCGACGGAAATTTCCTGTTCTGCCGCATCCTGTTTCGGAACGCCCCGTACGGCGACGGCGGCGGGTGGGGCGTGGATTACCCGCGAGCCGACATCAACCTGACGTTCCGGTTGTCCGAGCTGACGACCACCACGGTCAGCCGCCACCCGCGCGAGGAGTACAACCATGTGGTCGTGCGCCTCACCGATCCGCTGCTCTATCACTGTCCGTTCGTGATGATGACTGAACCCGGCGGCGCGTACTTCGACGAAGAGGAGGCCGCGCAACTCCGCGACTACGTACTCAAGGGCGGATTTATCTGGGCGGACGATTTCTGGGGCGAATACGCGTTCGGCGTCTGGTCGAACGAGCTTGCCAAGGCCCTGCCACCCGAGCGGTATCCGATCGTCGACATACCGCTCGAGCACACGCTCTTCCACACGCTCTACGACGTGCGGCGGATTCCGCAGATTCCATCGATTGGGTTCTGGGGCGGACCCGGTGCCTCGACCTCAGAACGCGGCCGCGACAGCGCGGTGCCGCACGTACGCGGGGTCCTGGACGAGAACGGCCGGATCATGGTGCTGATGACGCACAACACCGACTTCGGGGACGCGTTCGAGCGCGAAGGTGACGATCATCAGTACTTCCTGCAATTCGCGCCCGAAGGCTATGCCTTCGGCGTCAACGCGATCGTGTACTCGATGACGCACTGACAGTCGGCAGTCAGGGGTGCGGCAGACGCAGCAGGCGCCGCAGCTTCCGCTCGGCCGAGTCGTCGGCCGCCGTCCGCGTCTGGTCTGACGCTTCGATGCCGATTTCGTCTGCCTCGCCGCCCTCGTGGAGTTCGACAACCCTGGCCTTCCACCCCTCGCCGTGCGGGTCGGAGATGATCCAGTAGCGGCGGCCGCCCAGCTCGAGCTCTCTTGCCATCCTGTAAATCTGCCAGCCGCCATGTTGTTACAGAACCGTGTTCGAAGCTAGCGGCGATGTCGCTTAACGGCACATCCGATTGCACGTCTTCTCAAGTTCCTTCACACAAAATTTCAGTAAACCCAATGATTTCAGGATCTTCTCCCGATAGTCACGAAGCAGGCGCCGAGTTGGCTGCAGTCTTGCCTGTCCCTGCGCACAGACGCAGATTTTGAACGAGGTCGGTCGTATGTGGAAGTGGTTCAACTGTTATCTCTCCGGTCGGCACAATTTCGGCGTCTCGTGCGAACCGGGCGCGATTTTTCTGCGCTGTTCGGAATGCGGCCGCCGCTCGGCCGGCTGGTCGGTCGATCATCAACCCAATTCGCCGGCGGTGACGCGCCCGGCCGCACGTGCTGCGTCGCTCGCCGCGTCAAGCCACACGACCTCGATCAAGACACACGCGCTGCCAATCGCCAGCTGACGCGAAGTTGACACTGCGCGCGGGGGCCGGGGACAATACCAGTCCAATGCCCGTTCCACGCATCACCAAAGAAGATCTCAAACAGCAACTCGAGGGCGGCGCGGCGCCGGTTCTGGTCGACGCCCGCCTGAAGTACCCGTACGAGCACAGCACGGTCCGTCTGCCCGGGGCCATCAGGTACCAGCCGGACGCCGCGGCGCCATCGATTCCGCGCGATCGCCCGGTCGTCGTGTACGACTCGGATCCAGGCGAACTATCCAGCTCCGATGTGGCGGCGGTGCTGATCCGGCAGGGCTATCGCGCGGTCGCGCTCAAAGGCGGCATCGTCGAATGGCTCGAGGCGAAGCTGCCGACCGAAACGAAGGACGCGCCGCAAATGGCTCCTCCCGCTCCCGGTGCGTTGAAAGGCTAGCCCGCCGATTCCTGCCGATTCACACGCCCCCCTTCATCGGACTCTGAGTGACCTCGCCCTGCTGGCGAAGATTCGCGGGGATGTCCGCGAAGCGTCGATGCTCGAGGCTGGCGCCGCCCTCGTCCGCTCCCGCGGGATCGAGTCGGACGCCGATCTCGGACCACTCGTCGATCCTGCCGTAACCTTCGACGGCGACCCGCAGCTTCGCCAGCGGTTCCAGCACATGTACGAAGCCGGAGCCTGGGTGCTGCTTGAATCCGCGATCGCCGACTTGCCCGCCGACCTGCGCTGGTTGTTTGAATCCGGGGCGGTGACGATTCCGCAACTCGCCTCGATCTACGAGCACCTCGGGGCGACGAGCGCGGCGGATCTGGGCGACGCCGTCGCGCGCCGATCGATCCGGCTGATTCCCGGCCTCGACGAAACGACAGAGTCCGCCGTCGCCGCCGCATTGCCGACGCTTCGCAGAACGATTCCCCGCATCCCCCTGGGACGCGCGATCGGCATCGTGGATCCCGTCATCGACTACCTCCGCTCGTCTTCCGGCGTTGAGTGGGTCACGCCGGCCGGATCGCTGCGGCGCGGCCAGGACTCCATCGGCGACATGGAAATTGTGGCGGCCTCGGATAATCCCGGCGACGTCATCGAGCAACTCGCCCGGTTGCCCGAGGTTGGACGCGTCCTCCTCACAAGCGAGCGCCGCCTGTACCTGCTGCTCGATCGCGTCCAGCTGGGCGTTCGTTTTCCGCGTCCGTCGGAAGCCGGCGCCGCGCTGCTTCAGGCCACCGGTTCGCGCGAACACATCAGGCGTCTGGAAGGTTTTGCGCGCGATCGAAACGTCGACCTCTTCGCTCCCGCCGCCACCGAAGACGAGGTTTACGCGCGCCTCGGCCTGCCATTCATTCCCGCCGAAATTCGAGACGGCGACGATGAGATCCGGGCCGCGCGTGAAGGCCTGCTGCCCCGCCTCGTGTCCCGCGCCGACATCAGGGGCGATCTGCACATGCACACGTCCTGGAGCGACGGCCGCGACACGACGGAAGCCATGGTCAGCGCGTCCCGCGACCTCGGCTACGAGTACATCGCCATCACCGACCACTCTCCGCGATCCGGGGCGTCCAGGGCACTCACGATCGATGGCGTCAGCCGGCAGGCCGAGGAGATCGCCGGACTACGCGAGCGGTACCCCGAGATCGCGATCCTGCACGGCTGCGAGGTGGATATCCTGCCGGACGGCCGTCTCGATTTCGCCGACCGCATCCTCCAACAGTTCGACATCGTGCTCGCATCGCTTCACGACGACGCCGGGCAGGCACCGGAGGCGTTGGAGCGCCGGTATCTCGCCGCCATGAAGCACCCTCTGGTTGCCATCATCACCCATCCCACGAACCGGCTGATCCCGTACAGGCGTGGATACGATCTCGACTACGAGCGCGTGTTCGCCGCAGCGGTCGAGACAGGTACCGTGGTGGAGATTGACGGCGCGCCGGTGCACCTCGATCTCGACGGCGCGCTCGCGCGGCGTGCCGTCGCCGCCGGCGCGACGCTCGTGATCGACAGCGACTGCCATCGTGCCGACGCCCTCGAGCGGCAGATGGATCTCGGTGTCACGACGGCCCGCCGCGGCTGGGTCGAGGCGAAGCACGTGCTGAACGCGCGCCCCTTGAGCGACGTGCGCGCGCTCCTCGCGCGCAAGCGCGGAACGTAACGACCGGCGGGGCGCTGTCGCCGTGGTTGCCGCAGCCCCTCTTCGCTCCAAAAGTGAGATACCTCATCAAAATGCGCCGTGATATGGTTGCTCCATGAGACGTTCCCGGGGCGGCCTGGCGGCACTTGTGGCCGTATTCGCGGCGCTGACCACCTCCTCGCCGCTCACGTCAGCCAACGAAACGACGGCTGGCGAGCTCGTGCAGGCGCTCCAGCATCGGTACGACTCGATCAAGGACTTCTCCGCCGATTTCGTCCATCAGTATCAGGGGGGCGTGCTCCGCAAGGCGATCGCCGAGCGCGGCCATGTGCTTATCAAGAAGCCGGGGAAGATGCGGTGGGAATACACCACTCCTGAAAAGAAACTCTTCGTGTCGGACGGCATCCGGATCTATTCGTATATCCCGCAGGACAAGCAGGTAATCGTCAGCCCGCAGCCCCGCGAGGGAGAGACGTCCGCGCCTGCTCTCTTCCTTGCCGGCAAAGGCAGCCTGACGCGCGACTTCACGCCGTCGTTCATCGCCAACCCGAAGGGAACGCCCCTCGGTTCTCGCTCGCTCAAGCTGATCCCCAAGACGCCCCAGCCCGATTACGAGTGGCTGGTGTTCACCGTCGATCCGGCGACGCTCGCCATCCAGGGTCTGCTCACGAAAGATGCGCAAGGCGGAGAATCGGCGTTCATCTTTACGAATCTAAAGGAAAATACCGGACTGGCCGATAAGGAGTTCGCGTTCAGTATTCCTCGGGGAGTTGATGTCGTCACTGATTCCTCGCGCTAGGTTCATCCTCCGCGCCGCTCCGGTTGCGCTGGCCGTCGCGCTCTCGGCGTGCGCAGGGTCCACGTCGCTTCATCTGGCTCACGACGCCGAATTCCGCCAGGACTACGACCGGGCTGTCGTTGAGTACACGAAGGTGCTCCGCGCCAAGCCCGACGATGGCGATGCGCGCGCCGGGCTCGAGCGCGCGAAGGTGCGCGCCTCCGAAGAGCACCTGCAGCGTGCCCGCCGCCTGTCGGCCATCGGCAAGCTCGACGAGGCCCTGGTCGAATACGGCACGGCAGCCGATCTGAACCCCACGAGCAGCGTCATAGACGAAGAACTGCGCTCGACACGTAACAAACTGCGCGTCAGGGTCGCCGTCTCGCGCGAGGGCAAGACGGAGCTCCAGACATTGATCGACCGCACGCGGGACCTGCCGCCTGCCGGGCTCGATCTGCCGCAAAACGCCAGGATGCCCGCCACGCTCAGCTTCCGCGACGCGGGCAGCCGTGATGTGTTCATGGCTATCGCGCGGTTCGCGGGCATCAGCCTCATCTTCGACTCGACGTTCCGTGAATCACCGGTCACCGTGGACCTCAGGAACTCGTCGCTGCCGGACGCGCTGAACACCGTGGCCGGCGCCACGCGCACGTTCTACCGTGTCACGTCGCCGCAGACCGTCGTGATCGTGCCCGACACGCCCGCCAAGCGGCGCGAGTACCAAGAAGAGATCGTCCGCACGTTTTACCTGAGCAACGCGGACCTCAAGGAGACGATGGATCTGCTGCGGCTGATCCTGGATGCGCGCCGGATTTCGCCAATCACGGCCACCAACGCCATCACGATCAAGGACACGCCGGAACATATCTCGGCGGCCGCACGCGTCCTGTCCGCGATTGACAAGGCCAGGCCAGAAGTCGTCATCGACGTGGAGCTCCTCGAGATCGACCGGACGAAACTGCTCGAATACGGACTGCAGATCGCCTCACCGGGATCGCCTGGCCTGAACGGGGCCGTGACCATCGCGCCGGGCGGTACGCCGACCGAGACGCTCACGCTGCAGGCGCTCAAGAACTTGTCGCAGTCCGATATCCTCCTGACGAACCTGCCGGGGATCTACTACAGGCTCCTCAAGACCGATACGAACACACGCGCGCTGGCGAATCCGCAGCTGCGAACCTCGGAAGGCATGACCGCGACCGCGCGGTTCGGCGATCGCGTACCGGTGCCCGTGACGACGTTCGCGCCCATCGCGACGGGCGGAACGCCGCAACAGCCCATCACCTCTTTCCAGTACGAGAACGTCGGCGTGAACATCGACATCACGCCGCGCATGCATCACGACGACGACGTGACGCTTCAATTGAATATTGCGATTACCAGTATTTCGGGCACGGGCTTCGGAGGGTTGCCCACCTTCGGCAATCGCGAGATCAAGACGGTCATCCGGCTCCGCGACGGCGAAACCAGCCTGCTCGCGGGCCTGATCCGCGACGACGAACGCCGTACGCTCGATGGGATTCCCGGCCTGAGCGACCTGCCGCTGCTGGGCCACTTGTTCTCCCACTCGACGCGGCAGACGGAACAATCCGATATCGTCCTGACGTTGACGCCGCACATCGTGCGCGTGCTGGATCTCAACGAGGCCGATCTGCGGCCGTTCAAAGTTGGACGCGAATCGGTGACGCTGGTGGATCTCCCGATTCCGCTTCCAGTTCCGGTTCCGACGGCGCCGGAACCGGCCGCACCCGCTCAGCCGGCCGCGCCGCCGCCGGCAACGCCCGCTCCACCGACTCCGGGTCCGATCCTGCCGCCTCGCTAAGCGAGGCGGAATGAAAAACGTAAAACGTGGAACGGAGAACCGGAGAACGTCAAATGCACATCCTGCTACTCGGCCCTCTAACCTCTAACCTCAACCTCTCTCAGGCCTGTTTCTCTACTTTCGCCCCAAGACCCTGCAGCCGCTCGACCAGCCGGCCGTAGCCGCGTTCAACGGTTTCGAGCGGAACGAGCCGGCTCTGCCCGTCCGCAGCGAGCGCCGCGGCAATCAAGGCCATCCCCGAGCGCAGGTCGCGGCTGTCGAGCGGCCGGCCCCGAAGGCGTTTAGGTCCCGTCACGATGATTCGATGCGGATCGCACAGGAACAGGTCAGCGCCCATGCCGCTCAGCTGCTCGAGCGCAAACAGACGCAGCTCGTAGAGCCAGTCGTGCACCAGCGTCTGGCCCTCGCACTGGGTGGCCAGAACAGTCAGCAGGCTCACCAGGTCGCTCGGGAATCCCGGCCAGAGGCCCGTCGTGATGCGCCCGGCCGCGTGCAGTTTCGACTGGTGCACCCGGAACACATCGTCCGCCATCTCGTGCTCGATGCCCATCCGGCGCATGATGGCGCCAAGGCCCTCGAGATCGACCGGCCGCGCGCCGCGGACGTCGATTTCCCCGCCCGTGATCGCCGCCACCACAGCCCAGCTCCCGGCCTCGATGTAGTCGCCAGCAAGCCGGTGCGCGGCGCCACCGAACTTCGCAGCGCCTTCGACGCGGATCGTGGATGACCCTTCCCCGGTGATGCCGGCGCCCAGCTTGCGCAGGAACTCGCACAACTCGATGACGTGCGGCTCGCAGGCGGCGTGCCGAATCTCCGAGATGCCGGGCGCGGAGGCCGCCGCCAGCAACGCGGTCTCGGTGCCGGTCACTGACGCTTCGTACAGGTAAAACGAGGCCGCCTTGAGCCCTTCTGGCGCCTCGAGATGATGGCCGGGCCCGGGCAGTACTCGCGCGCCCATGAACTGGAGCGCCTCGAGATGGGTCGAGATCGACCGGCGCGCGGGAAAATCACCGCCGGGCAGCGCCAGCCGCGCACTTCCGCGTCGAGCCAGGAGCGGACCAAGCAGCAGCACCGAGCCTCGGATGCGGCCCACCAGCGCGGCATCCGGTTCGTCGCCGACGATGGTCTCACAGCGAACGCGGAGCGTCGTCGTGCCGAGACCCTCGACTTTCGCGCCAAGGTTCACGAGAAGACGAGCCATCGCCTCGACATCGGCAATCCGGGGCACGTTGGTCAGCACGCACTCCCCGGTCGTGAGGACGCACGCAGCCAGCAGCGGCAGCGCGGCATTCTTGTTCCCTTCGACCTCGACCGCTCCGGACAGGCGGCGGCCGCCTTCAATCAGCAAACTGGACATAGTCAGTGGCTCGTGGCTCGTTACTCGTGGCTCGCGGCTCGTACCTGCTGCTGTATCGTGGTCAGCACTCAGGTGAAGTCGCCAAGGTACACGATTTCTTCCCTGAGCTCGACACCGAACTGTTCTGTGGACGCGGGTACGGCAGCGCTCGACGAGCGCGCGAATGTCGTGCGCGGTCGCGTGACCGTCGTTGACGATGAAGTTGCCATGGGTCGGCGAGACGCGCGCCCCGCCCACGGATTCGCCTTTCAAGCCGGCGCGATCGATCAAGGCGCCGGCAGACCATGGGATGCCGTCAGGAACCGCGTCACGGCCCGGCTGCGGGTTTCTGAAGACGCAGCCCGCGCTTGGCGTGTCCAGCGGCTGAGTCCGTTTCCGGAATGCGAGCGATTCGCGCGCAACCTTGCGGAGCGCAGCGGGATCCCCATCACCAATCGCGAACTCGGCCCAGAGCAGAATTTCGCCCGTGTTCCGCAGCCGGCTGCCTTCGGAGCCGAAGGACATCTCGCCGCGCGACACGTCGGTCTCGACACCCGTTCGGCTCACGACGCGGACGGCCGTCACCAGGTCGCCCACCAGGCGGCCGGCGAAATGGGCGTTGCCGAAGACAGCCCCGCCCACGGTGCCGGGTGTTCCCGCCCACGCTTCGAGGCCAGCGCACCCGTGATTGATCGTCCAGCGGACCAGTCCGTTGATAGTCACGGCCGCGTCCGCTCGGACGCTGTTGGTACCGGTCCGGCAGACTTCGCCGCCGCGCGTGCGAAGCACGAGGCCACGAACGCCGGCGTCCGATACGAGCACGTTCGATCCGCCGCCGAGCATCGTGACGGGAACGCCGGCGCGAGTCGCCAGTTTCAACGCCATCGTCAACTCATCGCCAGTCCGGACGTCGACCAACCAGTCGGCCGCCCCGCCGACACGGAACGTCGTCAAGGGTGCGAGCGGACAGTTCCTCCGGGCGCGTTCGCCGAACGCGTCCTGAAGTGCCGCCGCAAATGCCGGCCCGTTCATCGAAGCGCGGCCTCCATCGCCATCAGCCGCTGTTCCTGTCCGATCAAGGCGGCGAGCGCTTCGCCGCGCGAGCAGACGGCAAACGCAATCGTGTCGCCAGGTCCAAGCTGGCCGGCCAGGCCGATGTCCGCCGTGATCACGGTAGCGACTTTCGGATATCCACCCGACGTCTGGCGATCGGCCATCAGGAGGATAGGTTGGCCTGAGGCCGGCACCTGCAGAGCTCCAAGCGGCGTCGCGTCGGAGATGATGTCGGCGCCTCGCGTGTGCTTCAAGGCCGGCCCGTTGAGGCTGTATCCCATGCGATTGGAACTGGGAGCGACGCGATAGGGGGCCGACTGCAGCGCCTCGAGCGCATCGTCGCTGAACCGATCGGCCTGCGGACCCGGCAGAACGCGAAGCGTCGCTCTGCCGTCCGGAACGGCGTCACCGATTGCTGCCGGGTTGCACGAACGCGGCCGGCGCCCGGCGCGGCGCCTGACCGTACGGAAGGCGATCGCCAGCGATGAGCGCACGGCCCGCGAGCCCTCCCATCATGCTCGGCAGATGCGTCGCGCGGCTGCGGAACACGGGCGGCGTGTCGAAGCCGCCCGCAACGGCCAGATACGCCCTCGTCCCCCTCACGCGGCGGCCGAATCGCAGGGTTGCTCCGGCCGCGACCACGAACGCGCCACCTGACAGGAACTGCTGTTGTCCCACGGTAATCTCGTACTGCGCCCCGGAGATCGCCACCCGCCGCTCGTCTTCGAAGACCAGTTCCGGACCGACAAGCGTGATCTCGAGCGTCGCGGCGTCAGTGGGATTCCCGGCCATGGCGTTCGCCATCCGCTGAGAGACCGGGTCCATCGGTCCTGCGACGGAGACACCGAACGCTTGAAACCCCCATCGGCCCTGATCCTGCACGGTTGTCAAAAGTCCCGGCTTGATCACGTGCACTGCCGACATGTTCAGCCCGCCGCCTGCTGCGTGGCTCGTTCGAGCCGGTCGAACTCGACGCGGTCGATCGCGAAAAACGACACGAGGTCGCCGGCCTTCATAAGGAACTGGGCGGGACGCGTGAGGTCGAACGGTCTCAACGGCGTCCGCCCGACGATTTGCCAGCCGCCCGGCGTCTCGGCGGGATAAATCCCAGTCTGCTCGCCGGCGATCCCGACAGAGCCCCGCGGCACCCGCACGCGCGGTGTTTCGCGCCTCGGCGCCGCAATCCGGCCGTCCACTACTCCCAGGTACGCCATCCCCGGCGCAAAGCCGAGCATGAAGACAGAGTAGGTCGGCCCTGTATGGACGTCGACGACGGCAGACTCAGTCATGCCCGCGAATCGCGCCACGTCCGCAAGGTCGGGACCGAACTCACCTCCATAGCAGACAGGAACTCGAATAACGTCCAGTCGGGGCCTGGCAGGAAGATCGGGGGCCGCGGCCTCCCGTTCGAGCCGGGCCACGAGCGCATCATACGAGGTGCGCAGCGGGTCGAAGTACACGGCGACCGAGCGGAAGGCCGGTACCACATCGCGGACGCCGGCGACGGGTTCGACCCGCAGGCGATCGGCCAGAGCCACGACGCGGGCATTCACGGCCGGATCGATCCGTTCCTCGAACTCCACGACGAGCGCCGAGTCGCCCGCCTCGACGACGCGGAACGTGCTCACGGGGTCACGCTGAGCGCCCGAAGCAGTTTGCCGTGGATGCCGCCAAACGCTCCGTTCGACATGACGACGACGAGATCCCCGGGGCGATGTTCGGCCGCGATCGTCTCGACGATTTCATCGAGCGAGCTGGCCTCGCGCGCCGACTGCCCTCCGACGTGCAGATCCCGGACGAGTTCGGGGATCGACAGCCGCTCGGACTCGGGAAGCGTCGATCGGAAGACCGGCGCCAGCACCACTTCATCGGCGCCGGCAAATGCGCGGGCGAAATCGTTCTGAAAGACTCGCCGGCACGAGGACGCCGAGCGTGGCTCGAACACCGCCCAGATGCGTGCGGATGGATGCGCAGCCCGCAGTCCCGCCAGCGTCTCGGCCACGGCCGTCGGGTGATGGGCAAAGTCGTCATAGATCGTGACGCCGTCCGCCGTCCCGACCACTTCGAGACGGCGCTTGATTCCGGCGAACGTCCCAAGCCCTTCGGCAATCCGCTCGGGTGAGACGCCGACCTCTGTCGCCACCGCAATCGCCGCCAGCGCATTTCGCACGTTGTGCGCGCCGACCAGCGGGACCTCGAACTGGCCGAAGGGCAAGCCGCGCCGCCTGACCTTGAATCCCGTCCGGACGTCGCCGGGCACGACATCGTGGGCCTGCCAGTCGAGACCGTCGCCCAGGCCGAATGTCTCGACGCGCGAGACGGCCGAGGCCGTCAGCGCTCGCGCGCCCGGATCGTCCGCTCCCGCCAGCAGCAAGCCGCGGCGCGGGACGAGATTGGCGAGGCGCCTGAATGCGAGCGCCACGGCCGCGAAATCCGCGTAAATGTCCGCGTGATCGAACTCCACGTTGTTGACGACGGCGATGTCCGGGACGTACTTCAGAAATTTGGCGGTCTTGTCGAAGAACGCGCTGTCGTACTCGTCGCCCTCGATGACGAAGTCGCGGCCGCCGCCCAGCCGATAGCTGGAACCGTGGTCGCCGAAGTTTCCGGCCACGCCACCGACCAGCATGCTCGGATCGACACCGCCGCTCGTCAGCACCCAGGCAGTGAGCGAGGTCGTCGTGGTTTTGCCGTGCGTGCCGGCGATCACGATGGAGCGCGCGCCCCAGAGGAAATGGTCGCGAATGGCTTCGGGCAGCGAGCCGTACCGAATCTTGCGGTCGAGGACTTCCTCGAGCTCCGGGTTTCCTCGCGAGATGGCATTCCCGACCACGACGAAATCGATGTCGCTGGTGATGTGCTCGGCTCGATAGCCGCTCAGGACCGGTATGCCTTCGCCCGCGAGAAAATCGCTCATCGGAGGATAGACATCTTTGTCCGAGCCCCGAACGTCGCGACCCTTCCGTTTGAGCATGGCCGCGAGCGTCGCCATGGCGGTGCCACAGATTCCGATGAGATGAATGCGCTGCACGACTACTCCACCGCTGCTTCTTCGATCACCAGCCGCGGCCGGCTCCCGGCGATCACCCGGCACGAGACGCCGAACGGAAGCGTCATGGCCGGCCCGGTGGTGTGCCCTGATGGAAACCCGATCAGGACCGGCCCGGCAAACTCAGCGAACAGATCGGCCATGACGGCACGCGCCGTCACGGCGCCTCCCGGCTCATCGCACTGCGGAAGCTCGCCGATGACCACAGCTGCCGCCCGGGCGAGCAGACCGCTCTGACGCAGCTGCGTGACCATTCGATCCAGCCGGTACGGCCGCTCGCCGACTTCGTCCAGGAACAACACGTGTCCGGCCGGCGGCGCGAACGCAAACGGCGTCGCCAGCGAGGCCAGCAACTGCGTCAGCGTCCCGCCGAGCAGCACGCCGGCGGCCTCACCCGGACGAAGGGCCTCGACGCCGGTGGCCTGCAACTCGCCCATCGGCTCGCGACGGCAGAGCGCAGCCAGAAACGACGCGCGATCGTAGCCCGCCTCGCCGCGGCTCAGCCGGCCCGCAAGCATCGGACCGTGGAACGCCACGCAGTCACATCCCATCGTCAGGAACGTAAGCACCGCCGTGAGGTCACTGTAGCCAACGAACGGTTTTCTGGCGCGGCGGGCTTCCGCCGGGTCGAGAAGCGGCAGAACCTGGGCGCTCCCGTATCCGCCCCGGACGCCGATAAGTCCGGCGATGGAGGGATCGCGCCAGGCCGTTTCGATCGCGCGAGCACGAGTTTCCGGGGAACCCGCCAGATATCGCTGTTTGTCGAAGACAGACTCGTCGTAGACAGGTTCAAACCCCAGCCGGCGGATTTCCTCAATGCCCTCATCGAACTCCGCTCGTGCGAAGGCACTGGCCGGTGCGACCACGGCGAGGCGGGCGCCTGGCTGGAGCGCTCGGGGTTTGAGGCTCACGCGAACCGCGCCATGTCGTCGGCCACCGAGCGGTGGTCGTCACAGCCGAGCACTTGCCGGAGAGCCTGCGGGCCGAGAGGGCGCCTCGTGCCGGAGACGGGCGCCGCGCCGAGAAAGCGCTCCTTTGCGCGCATGTGCCGCGTGAGCGCGTCCTCGATCCGCCCGAACGGCAATCGATTCTCTTCCACGGCGTGGATCAGCGCCTCGAGCGCCGCCACCTGCAGGTCGTGGTTTCCGCTGCAGATCAAAACGCCGTCGCAGCCCGCCTCGACGGCCAGCACAGCAGCCGACGGAACCGAGTACTCGTTGGCGATCGCCTTCATCTCCAAGTCGTCGCTGAGGATGACACCTTCGTAACCAAGCTCTTCGCGGAGCAGACCGGAAACAATGCGCCGCGACAGCGTGGCCGGCCGTTGTTCGTCGAGCGACGGCACCAGCACATGGGCGGTCATGATTGAGGCGACGCGGGCCTCGACGGCAGCTCGGAACGGCAGGAACTCGACCTGGCGCAGACGTTCCGGCGGGTGCTCGACGAGGGGCAACTCGAGGTGCGAGTCGGTACTGGTATCGCCGTGCCCGGGGAAATGCTTCCCGCACGCCGCGATGCCCTCGGCCTGGAGCGTCTGGATGAGAGCTGCCCCGAACCGGGCGACTTCCTCCGCTTTACCCGACAGCGCTCGATCGCCGATCACGGGGTTTCGCGAGTTCGTGTGCACGTCGAGCACGGGTGCGTAGTCGAGCGTGACGCCGACCGCCCGCAATTCGGCGGCGAGCGCCCTGGCGAACCGTTCCGCCAGCCGGAGGTCCCCGCTGCGCCCCAACGTGGCCATTGGCGGCCACTCGGTAAAGGGCGCCTTCAGCCGGGCGACCCGGCCACCTTCCTGGTCGATGCTCACCCACACCGGCACATCGGGCACCAGCCTGGCCGCCTCGTACGACAACTCGGCCACCTGCCCGGGCTCGGCGACGTTTCGCGCAAACAGGATGACGCCGCCAAGACCGAAGTCGCGGGCGAGCAATCGCAGTTCCGGGGGGAGCTGAAGGCCGTCGAACCCGGCCACCAGCAGGCGGCCGATCTGACGACGGAGTGAGCCTGACGCCATGTGACGGAACGATTCTATAATTTCTTGGTGCCAAATCGCGGCTTCGCTCCCATCCAGGCCTCGGCGCCCACGCGTATCGATCTCGCCGGAGGCACCATCGACATCTGGCCCCTCTACCTGTTTCATCCCGGCGCCTGCACGCTGAACGCCGCCATCAGCCTTCGCGCGCACGCCGTCATCGAGCCCCGGACCGACGGCCGGATCCAGCTCCGCTCGATCGACACCGACGCCTGCGTCGAGGCGGCGGACGCAGACGACCTCGACGGGGCGGGCGACCTTCCGCTCCTGTCATTGATGGCGAAGGCGTTCGGCCTCAACAACGCCACGCTCATTACGCGCGGCGAATCCCCTGCCGGCGCGGGCATCGCCGGGTCGTCGGCCCTGACGATTGCGGCATGCGGCGCGCTGACGCGCTGGGCGGGCCGCGCCGTGGAGGACCGCCAACTGCTCGAAGTCGCCATGAACGTCGAGTGTCAGACGATTCGCGTGCCGACGGGCGTTCAGGACTACAGGCCGGCTCTCTATGGCGGCGTGGCGGCGATCGAGCTCGGGACCGGCGGCATCGAACGCGTGCAGCTTGACGTGGACCCGGCGGAACTGTCACGGCGGATTGTGCTCGCGTACACCGGCGCGCCCAGAAACTCCGGCACCAACAACTGGGACATCACGAAGCGGCACATCGACGGCGACCGGCACATCTTCGACTGCTTCGAGCGCATTCGCGATACCGCCGTGGCCATGCGCGCGGCGCTCGAGCGCGGCGACTGGGACGAGGTCGGCCGTCAGATTGCCGCCGAATGGGACAACCGCCGCCGCCTGGCGCCCGGGGTGTCCACGGCAGCTATCGATGATTTGATCGCCCGCGCCGCGGCGGCCGGCGCGACGGCGGCCAAGGTCTGCGGCGCCGGCGGCGGCGGGTGCCTGTTCTGCTACGGGCCGCCCGCCGCGCGGGACCGGATCGCGGCCGCGCTGACGCAGGGCGGCGCCCGCGTGCTCGACTATCGCATCGAGACGGAAGGCTTGCGATTTGGAGACGGCGAGTGAAGCTCCGGATGCTGACCGCGGACGACAAGGTCGCCGAAATCAAGCGCCTGTACTACGCCACGACCGCGAAGACCATACAGGCCGACCTCGCGCGCGCGCTCGATCTGTTGAAGTCGATGAACGGCGAAGACGAACGCGAACGCGCCGCCGTGTACATGGACGGCCTGGCTCAGATGCGCGCGGACTGGAACCGGAAGCGACAGGGACGGAACGGTAACGCCAAACGGAAAACGGAAAACGGAAAACGCCAAACGTAGAATGAGAGACGGAACACCCGACTCAGTGGTGCGTCCGCCTCTCCGTTCTACGTTCTACGTTTTGCGTTCCTAGGTTCTATTCTCGAGCGTCTTCTTTCTGGCGGCGATGCGAAGAGGTTCGGGCACGTTTCGGTCGATGGCAATCTGCCCGCAGTCCTTCGAGCTCACCCGCTGCAGCAGGTTCATGCTCAACGCCACGGGCATTTTCGGATTCTTGACCAGTCCAAGCATGATCTTGTAGCTCTTCATCCACGCGCGATTGTGCGCGATCATCCGCAGCACGTCGTCGGAGACGCTCGCCATCCGGGCAATGCTCTCGACCTCCTGCTCCGTGAGCTTCGGGCTGCTCATCACGGCGGCCGCAATCATCTTGTTCGGGTCGCGGACCAGGATGGCCCGCATCTCGCGGGTGCCTTTCGACGCGGCCTTCAGCCGCTGCGTGAACGTCATCTTCGCGATCTTCTGGCTGATGCTCATCGGGTCTTCGTCACCCTCGGCGAGCAATTCCTCGTCGCCGGGCTCGGCCACGTCGACGTCGACGAGCGGCGCGTCGCCGACTTCGGCGGGCGCCGCGGCGGGCTGGATGCCGCGGGCGGCGAAGAAATCCTTCAAGGTCACCGAGACATCGGGCCGGGCAAGGAACCGGGAGAGCGCTTCGGCCGGCAGCCGCTTCAGCGTGTCGTCGGCGGTCTGGCGGATTTCCGGATCCGGATCCTCGAGCAGCACAACGAGAATGGCCAGCTGATCGTTTGCCCGCGGCGCGAACCCGCCCTGCGCCGCCAGCAGACGCACGTCACGCGCGACCTCTCCCCGTTTGAAGAACTCGATCAGCGGACTCGGCGCAATCATGGAGTCACCAGATAACTCTTGAAGTTCGACCGGGCTGACGCGCAGGGTCGCGACGCGGCCGTCCGCGCCGAGCGGTCTCGCCGGCATCCCGTTGAACAGCACCGCGACGCCGCCGGCATCGCCCGCCGTGAGGATGATCTCCTTGCGGACCTCGAACGTCGCCTCCTCGCCGGGCTTGAACTCCCGCTGCGCGGCGCGGCTTCCGTCCACGATGGCCGAGATCCAGGATTGCCTGATGGCGGACACCTGCACCACCAATCGATCAGACGGCACGGGCGCCGACGACGCGACTGGCGTCAGGGCGATGTCGGCGGGTGCGGAGGCGCCAGCAACGCCTGCCGCCGGGCTCCTCACCGTGGACTCCGTCCCTGACTGCTGACCGTCGACTGCGGGCCGCGGGCTGGCATCTGCCGCCTGACTGCCGACGGCTGGCGGCCGGGCGTCAACCGCTGGCACACGCCGCCCCGCGGTTGTGAAGTACACGGCGACGGCCGCAACGGGGATGCTGATCGCCAGCAGCCGGAGAAGGGTCGACGCCACGCGCCGGTCGCTTTCGACTGCCTCGTGATCCTCAACCTGCGAGTTCGTCGGGTGGCCCGCGGTGACAGAATCCTGCGGGAACTGTCCCATGAACGCCTGGATGACGATCTCGGGATCGAGACCCACTTCGAGCGCGTACGACCGCACGAACCCGCGGCTGAAGATGCCGCCGGGAAGGCGCGCGATATCGTTTCGCTCGAGCGCCTCGAGCGTCATCATGGCGATTTTCGTGGCGTTTGAGACCTGACGCAGCGACAGGCCCCGCCGCTCGCGCGCCGCGCGCAGCATTCCGCCAACGTTGCTTGTTCCCTGCTGTCCAGCCATCGGCGGCGCCAACCTCGGCCTTATGTTAGGAAGGCGATCTTGCTCTGTCAAACCGGCGGCGCGCCTCGCGCACGGTTAAGAATAGCGCGTCCGCGTCCGCGTCGAAGAGACCGATGGCCGCCACTCCCGCCGCGCCCGCCCCGGCCACCGCCTCGATCCGGTCCATCGACACGCCGCCAAT
Source organism: uncultured Acidobacteriota bacterium (assembly GCA_963729215.1). Lineage (GTDB taxonomy): Bacteria > Acidobacteriota > Vicinamibacteria > Vicinamibacterales > CAVVIG01 > CAVQJU01. The sequence continues at coordinate 160,744 of CAVSND010000009.1, forward strand.
CGCGAGCACGGGGATGTCGACGGCCCTGACGATCGCGGAAAGCCCGTCCACGCCGAGATGCTCACGCAGCCCGGGCTTCGAAGCGGTCGGAAACACGGTGCCGGCGATCAGGTAGTCCGCGTCACGCGCCGCCAGAACCGCTTCATCCACGCCATGGACCGATCGCCCGATGAGAAAGCCCGGCGGAGTCATCTCCCGCACCCGGCCTGGCGGAATGGAATCGCCCCGCAGGTGGACGCCGCCTGCCCCGCACGTCAACGCCACATCCACACGGTCGTTTACGATGATGCGCGTCGCGGTGTCGCCGGTCGCCTCCACCAGCCGCGTCGCGAGCGACGACAGCGCCGCTGCCTCGAGATCGGGCTCCCTCAATTGAACGAGATCCACGCCTGCGCGGGACGCGGCGCGGCATTGATCGATCGTCGGCCGCCGGCGCCGATCCGTGACAAGGCAGAGGATCACGCCACGGGCCGGTCCGTGGCGTCGCGCGACTCGCGAGCCGCGAAGACCAGCGACAGATCCGCAAAACCCGCGACGAGGTTCACGCCGCCGAGGCCGGTGACGGCCCCGCGCACGAAATGATTTGTCAGGTACGGCCGGATGCTCGGCCATTGCAGCACGAAGTAGTTGTTGTCCCAGAACGCGGACCACGGAAGCACGATGAGCAGTAAGCCAACTTCGAGGAAGAACGCGACGTAGACGAGGCGGCGGATCAGCTTCTCACCCTCGCGTCTGCACCTTCGCGAGCCGGTCCACGCGCGCACCGACGTCGCGGAACTCCGGGGCGTGGGACTGCAGCTCGATGCAGATCGCCAGGGCGCGGGCTACTTCCCCGACCGATTCGAGGGCGTCGGCGAGCTCGTACATGAGCATATGACCCTCTTCCTCGGATGGCGCCGGGGCCTGGGCGGCGCGCTCGAACCACTCGATGGCCGCTGGCATGTGGCCGCGGCCGCGATGAGTTCTGCCAATCAGTGTGGCGGCCTGGAAGCGATGCCGGGGCGAGCGCGAAGCCAGCTCGAATGCCTGGATGCTCTCGTCGATCTTCCCGGCCTGGCGCAGCGACATCCCGCGACTCAGCAGCTCGTCTCCGCTCTCGCCGCCGGACTGCCTGGACGTTTCGTCGCGCATCCGCTCGAACACGCCATCGAGATCGCTCTCATGGAGGGGCGCTGCCTGGCTGGACGCGCGCGGCTGAACGTCCACATCCTCGAGCGTCATGTCGCCCAGCACGATGCTCAGATCCACCTCGACGCTCTCCTGGGCTGCGTGGACTTTTGGCTTCGCCCCCGAGCCAGCCGAAAGCCCGTCTGTCTCAGCGAACAGGGCGTTCATGTCGATGACATCGGCGCTCAGATCGAAGGGAGATGGCTCGGTGTCCGGTTCGGGGCGCGACGTCCGCGGCTCGGGGTTCATCACGGGCGGCGGGGGCGCGTCCAGTCCCGTCAACGAGGCGAGATCGAGCGAGTCGTCTTCGAAGATCCCGCCACCGTGGGCCTCCACCGCGGCCGGCGGATCCACCAGCGGGGCGGACTCATCGAGAGCCGGAAACGCCGCACGTGTGATCACATCGGTGCTCATGAACGGTGACTGACCGCTCAAACGGTCCGCGATCACGCCATCGGGGTCCTGTTCCCCGAGCAGGACAAGCGACCGGCGGAATCGTTCGATGTTGGCGCGCTCCCACGGCTCGCGGGCAACCAGATCCTCGGCGATGAAACGAGCCTCCGGGCCCATGCCTGCCGCGATGTACGCGTCGGCGAGCTGCGCCTGCGCCTCGTACATCGTCGCTTCGAGCCCGCCGTCCACGCAGATTTCCACCAGCCGCATCAACGCGGTGATGTGGTTCGGCACGCGCGTCACGAACTCCTGCAGGGCGGCGGCCGCGGAGCCCCAATCCGTCTGGACCACCGCGGTCTCGGCGGCGAGTTCGACGACCTTGAACGCCGCCTCGGGCGATTCGTCCGCGAGCCTCCAGCCGACCGCCGCGACATCGTCGCGACGCGCCGGATCCTGTTCCAGCAGCCGCCGAATCAGGGCCATGCCCTCGTCGGCATTGGCTCCGCGCAGCTGGAGCTCCGCCGCCATGAGCTGCAGCTTCGGATCCTGACCGGCCGTCTCGGCGGTGAGAAACTCGCTCGCGGCCGCCATGTTGCCGTTCGAGACAAACGTCCGCGCAAGATGTTCGCGCAGCTCCGCGTCGGCGGGGTCGAGGCGCGCGGCTTCGCGCAGCATGCCCAACGCCTCGTCCGTGCTGCCGGCCCTGTCGAGCGCCGCCGCCAGCGACTTGAAGTGCTGGGCGGTCACGGCGCACTCGCGAGCGTGCGTCAAATCGCCCGCGGCCAGATACACGTTCATCAGGTGTTCGCGAATCCCCTCATCCTCGGGGGCGATGAGGGCGGCCTGCCGCAAGGCCTCAATCGCCTCGGGCTGTCGGTCGTCCTCGGAAAGCTCGGCGGCAATCGCCTTGAGGTCGTCCACCGCGCCCGCGATTTCGCCAATTTCCACTCGCGACGCGGCGGCCGTCATGCGGGCCCTGAAATCGGCGGGATCGAGCGTGCCCAGACGGATCATCGCCTGCGCGGCACCGCGGGCATCGCCACGCGCGCGGCGCCGATCGGCGACCGTTTTGAAATACATGCGGGCGTCAACCAGCAGACCCTGGCTCGCGGCGATCTCGGCCGCCTGGATCAGTGCGTGCTCGTGGTCGGGCTTCAGCTTGAGGATCTTCTTGTAGAGCGCGCCCGCCTTTGGCAGGAACCCGTCGTCGTTGAGAATCGACGCGATGCGGATGAACTGCTCGACGGCCTTGTCCACCTGGCCGGCGCGAACGTACAGATCGCCAAGCGTGTTGGTCGAATTCAGATCGCGCGGCTGGTCTTCGACGATGCGGAGGTACTCCGCAATGGCGGGTTCGAGCTTGCCCTGACGGAGCAGCTTCTCGGCGTTTCGGAGTGCGGCGACTCGGTCAAGCGGCACAGGTAGGCTTCAATCAATGGTATCAAACCGGGCCGACGGCCGGAATGATCGCCGATGCACTTCCGAGTAGCCATACCGTGCAACGGCGTCAAGATGATCGGCCGTCGCATACCCTTTGTGGCGGTCGAACCCGTATCGGGGATCCCGATCGTGCAGTTCCCGCATCTGCCGGTCCCGGGTCACCTTGGCCACGATCGAGGCGGCGGCGATGGCCGAGCAGCGCCGGTCGCCGTGCGCGACGCCGCGCTGAGCCATGGGCAAATCAGGGACACGGAACGCGTCAACCAGGACGATATCGGGGAGCGGCGCCAACGCGAGAATGGCTCGCTGCATGGCGCGCAGGGACGCCTGGTGAATATTGATGCGATCGATTTCGAGCGGGTCGGCGCCCGCGACCGCCCAGGAAAGGGCGCAGGCGATGATCTCGTCGTAGAGCTGCTCGCGCTCGGCGGCCGGCACGAGCTTCGAATCGGAAACGCCGGGGACGTGCCGGTCGGGGTGCAGCACGACGGCGGCCGCAACCACCGGCCCCGCCAGGCACCCCCGGCCGACCTCATCAACACCCGCGACGTACGCGAACCCGACGCGGCGCAGCGCGTTCTCGAGCGTCCGCGTGGCCGAGACGCGCGCCATGACGGTCTAGTTCGCGGGCTTGTCGCTTTCCTTCATGCGCGCCGCCTTGCCCTTCAAATCGCGCAGGTAGTAAAGCTTCGCGCGCCGTACCTTCGCCGAGCGCACGAGGTCGATTTTGTGAATCGTCGGCGAATGCAGCGGGAAGATGCGCTCCACGCCCTGGCCGAACGACACTTTGCGGACGGTGAAGGAGGCGCGGGTGCCGCCGCGGTGCATGCCGATCACGACGCCTTCGAAGATCTGGATGCGCTCCTTGTCGCCCTCGCGCACCTTCACGTGCACTCGGACGGTGTCGCCAGACTTCATGGCCGGCCGGTCCGTCAGCTGCGTTTTTTCGACGACTTCAATGGCTCCCATTTCGTGCTCCTCATTCTCAGCGGGCCGACGGGCCCGCGTTACGTTTTGCGTTCGGCAACCAGCTGCCGCAGAATCTCCCGTTCCTCATCGTCGAGCGCCGCGTCCGCCAGCAGGTCCGGCCGTCGTTCCAGCGTCCGGCTCAGCGACTCGCGTTTGCGCCATCGCCGAATCTCGGCGTGGTTGCCCGACAGCAGGACGTCAGGCACCCGCAACGACTCTACCTCCGCCGGCCGCGTGTAGTGGGGAAAATCGAGCAGCCCGCGGCTGAACGAGTCGTCCACCACCGACTGATCGTCGCCCACGACTCCCGGGACGTGCCGCGCCACGGCGTCGATGACGACCAGGGCGGGCAGTTCCCCGCCGCTCAACACATAGTCGCCGATCGACATCTCCTCGGCGACCCGCGCCCGAACGCGTTCGTCCACCCCTTCGTATCGGCCGCACAGCAGCACCACATGCGCCGCCCGGCTCAGCCGCACCGCTTCGGCTTGCGTGAAGCGCGCGCCCTGTGGCGACGTCAGCACCGTCAACAGCGCCTCCGGCGCGACGCCACGCCTCGTTGCGATGGCGTCCAGCGCCCGGAAGATCGGCTCGGGCTTCAACACCATCCCGGGCCCGCCGCCGTACGGCACATCGTCCACAACGCGGTGCCGGTCGGTCGTGAAATCCCGCAGGTCGTGGATCGCCACGTCCAGCGTGCCGCGCTCGATCGCCCGGCCCACCACGCCGTCTGCAAGCGCATGCCGGATCATCGCCGGAAAGATCGTGACGATGTCGAAAGTCACGCGTTCAGATCCAGCAACCCGGCCGGAGGGTCGATCACGATCCGTCTGGCGTGCACGTCGATCGTCGTGCAGATGTCCGCCGCCAGCGGGATCAGAATCTCGCCCGCGGGTCCAGCCACAACCAGCCGGCTGGCGTCCGCCGTGCCTTCAACCGCCTCCACCGTGCCCACCGGCGCGCCGGTCCCTGTCTCCACCCGGCAGCCCACCAGGTCGTGGTGGTAAAACGCACCGGCTGGCAGCGCCGCGAGCTGCCCTGCCGGAATCCTCAACTCGAGCCCGGCCAGGCTCTCGGCGGCCTCGATCGTTTCGATGCCCGAGAGTCCAATCACCGGCCGTTCGGACTGGAAACGAACCGTCGTCAACGTCAGCGGCGTGACCACTCCGCCGCGCATCGTGAACAGCTCGGCCCCCGGCCGGAATCGCTCGCCGGGAAAATCCGTGTCCAGGTTCACGATGACCTGCCCCCGGATGCCGTGCGCGCGCGCGATGCGGCCGACCAGGGCCATGTCATCCCAGGTCACATTGCATCAACCCTTAAAAGGAGTGTTCCGCACCTCGAGGGTGACCGTCTTGCCTTCACGCTCGCCGGCTGATGCTGCCAGCGTCCGCAGCGCGGCTACGGTCCGGCCCTGTCGGCCCAGGATCTTGCCGGCGTCGGTGGGCGCAACGTACAGCTCGACGAGCGTCGTTTTGCCGTGCTGCGTCTCGACCACCCGAACGTCCGCCGGCCGCTCCGTCAGCGCCCGCGCGAGGACTTCGACGACCGCGCGCACCCCGGTGGTGCTCTCGGTGCTCACGCCTTCGGCGCCTCGGCCGGTGCTGGCGAAACAGGGACCACGGGGACCGGCGTCAAGTGGCGCGCAATCAGCGTCCGGACGGAATCCGACGGCTGTGCGCCTTTGCCGATCCAGTAATCGACGCGCTCCTTCTTCACATCGACGAGCGCGGGTTTGGTTCGCGGGTTGTAATGACCGAGGATTTCAACGAATGAGCTGTCGCGGGCGGCGCGGGAATCAGCCACCACGACGCGGAAGAACGGACGCTTCTTGGACCCTGCCCGGCGTAAACGAATTGCTAACATCTGTCACTCCTGTACTGGCACCCGGGGCTCGTTCCCGTATACCTGTTTCGCTGCGCTTGGTTTCAAACACAGAGATCGCAGAGATCGCGGAGAAAACCTATTTATCTTCTCTGCGATCTCTGCGATCTCTGCGTTTAAGAAACTCCTCGAGCTCCGCGGTCTCTCAACCGCGGTTGCGCAGCATCTGCATGGCGCGCCGGCGCCCCACTTTCCCGCCGCCGCCCGTCAATCCGGCCATCCCGCCGAGTTGCTTCAACATCTTCTGCATCTGCACGAACTGCTTCAGCAGACGATTCACTTCTTCGACCGACGTTCCGCTGCCCTTCGCAATCCGCTTGCGGCGGCTGCCATTGATGATGTGCTGCTTCCGCCGCTCATCGGGCGTCATCGAGCTGATGATCGCCTCGACTCTCGACATCTGCTTATCGTCCGGCTTGTTCTCCGCCAGCGCCTTCATGTTGCCCATCCCGGGCAGCATTCCCATGATCTGCTCGAGCGGCCCCATCTTGCGGATCGTCCGCAGCTGATCGCGGAAATCATCGAGCGTGAAGTCGTTCGCGCGAATCTTCGCCTCGAGCCGCTCCGCGTCGTCCTGGTCGATCGCCGCCTCGGCCCGCTCGATGAGCGACAGCACGTCGCCCATGCCGAGCACCCGCGATACGACGCGATCGGGATGAAACGGCTCGAAGTCCTCGAGACGCTCGCCGCTGCCGGCGAACGCGATCGGAACCCCGACGACCGAGACCACCGACAACGCGGCACCCCCGCGCGCGTCGCCGTCCAGCTTGCTCAGCACGACTCCCGTGACCCCGACACGGCGATGAAACTCACCGGCGCTCTTGATCGCGTCCTGCCCGGTCATCGCGTCGGCGACGTAGAGCCGGTCGGTCGCGTCCGTCACGTCTCGAATCGCCACGAGCTCCGTCATCAGCTCGTCGTCCACGTGCAGCCGCCCCGCCGAGTCGACGATGATGACGTCGAACCCGAGATTGCCGGCCTCGGCGATCGCGCCCTTCGCGCGCGCCACGGGATCCATCTGGCCCGGCGGATCGTAGACCCGGACCGACGCCTTCGCCCCGACGACGTTCAACTGCTGAATGGCCGCCGGCCGCTTCACGTCGGTCGAAACCAGCAGCGGATGCCGTCCCTGGGCGACCAGCCATTTCGCGAGCTTGCCCGCCGTCGTTGTCTTGCCCGCACCCTGCAAACCGAGCAGCAGGATGACTCGTGGCCGCTTGCTCGTCGGCTGCAGGCCCCCCTCGGCATTGCCGAAAAGAGCCAGCATCTCGTCCCGGACGATTTTGACGACCTGCTGCGACGGCGACAGGCTCCGGAGCACATCCTGCCCCATCGCCCGATCGCGCACGCGGTCGACAAACGCCTTGACGACCTTGAAATTGACGTCGGCTTCGAGCAGCGCGAGCCGAATCTCGCGCAGCGCGACCTCGATGCTCTCAGGCGTCAGCCGAGTTTCGCCCCGAAGCGTCTTGAAAACGTCCTGGAGGCGTGTGCTGAGGGAGTCGAACATCGGCTACATGTCGCGCTAAGCTGCTCTAGCGCAAACCCTTATCGTAGCGGACGGCCTTGCGGGTGTCAATCGAGAAACCGGTCACGGACGCCCGGGCCGGGGACCATACAGCGTCTCGCGGCGGCCGAACCACCGATAACGGCGGCGGGCGACGAGGTCGTAGATCGCGTCCCGGAGAGGCCGCGGCACGATCATCAGCGCGTAGCCGAGGACCCACGGGAAGCCGAGCCGACGCGCAATCCGCAGCGCGGCGGCCGAACGGACATACACAACCCCGTCTTCGACCAGCACGATGCTGTCCACGAGCGGGCCCCCGTGGCGGGCGTCGCGTGCGGTCGACAAGACGCGGCCGGCCGCCTCGGAGTCGAGGGCGGCGAACCGGAAATACGCGTCCGGATCCCTCGGTATGACGAACTGCACGAACCCGTTGCAGAGATTGCAGACGCCGTCGAACAACACCACCGCGTGCGGTGCGCTGCGACGATCCATGGCGGGGCCCTTACACCGACGACAGTTTGTGGCCGAGCTTCTCTTTCTTCGTTTTCAGGTACCGGCGCGTGGTGTCGGACGCGGGGATTTCGAGCGGCAGCCACTCGCTGACCGACAGCCCGTACCCCTCGATGCCAACAAGTTTGCGCGGGTTGTTGCTCAAGAGACGCATCGAGCGCACGCCCAGGTCCCGGAGAATCTGGACTCCCACGCCGTAATCGCGCTGATCGGCCTTGAAACCAAGCCGCTCATTCGCCTCGACAGTGTCGAAGCCTTCGTCCTGGAGCTCGTAGGCTCGAATCTTGTTCGCGAGGCCAATCCCGCGGCCCTCCTGATGGAGGTACAGGAAGATTCCGCGGCCTTCCTCCTCGATGCGAGCCAGCGCTGCGTCGCGCTGCGCGCCGCAATCGCACCGGATCGAGTGCAGCACGTCGCCGGTCAGGCACTGCGAGTGCACGCGCACCAGCACGTCTTTCCCGCTGCTGATGTCGCCGCGCACCAGTGCCACGTGCGTCTGCTTGTCGACGGCGTTCTCGAAACAGTGAATCTGGAAGTCGCCGTAATCGGTCGGCAGCTTCGCCGAGCTGACCCGCTTGACGAGCGACTCGGTGCGGGTGCGGTACTTGATGAGGTCCGCAATCGTGACCATCAGCAGTCCGTGCCGCTTCGCAAACTTCGCAAGCTGCGGCACGCGCGCCATCGTACCGTCCTCGTTCATGATTTCGCAGATGACGCCGGCGGGATACAGTCCCGCGATGCGCGCGAGGTCCACCGCGGCTTCAGTCTGCCCGGCGCGCACCATCACACCGCCGGTACGCGAGCGCAGCGGAAACATGTGGCCCGGCTTGGCCAGATCCGACGGGCGCGTCGCCGGATTGATCGCCGCACGTACGGTGGTCGCTCTGTCGCTCGCGGAAATACCCGTGCTGGTCGTGCCTTTCGCCTCTATCGACACGCAAAACGCCGTTTCGAAACGCGAGCTGTTCTGCGACACCATCAGCGGGATCTCGAGCTCGTCGAGACGCTCGGGCGTCATCGACAGGCAGACCAGGCCCCGGCCGTATCGCGCCATGAAGTTGATCGCTTCCGGCGTGACTTTCTCAGCCGCGATCGTCAGGTCGCCTTCGTTCTCCCGGTCCGCATCGTCCACGACGATGACGAGGCGACCGGCCCGGATGGCGTCGAGCGCCTCCTCGATGGGCGCGAACGGCCCCTGTGTACGCCTGGCGCCTTTGGCAATCTTCATGGAACGTTTCAACGCGTAACCTCCCCAGACCGGACGGCGGACAGGTCGAGCCCGGCCAGTTCCGCAGCGCGTACCACGTACTTGCCGACGAGATCGCATTCGAGGTTCACGCGGTCGCGAACGCGGGCGCGGGCAAGGTTGGTGTGCTGCATCGTGTACGGAATCACCTGAATGTCGAATCGGTCAGCGCCGAGTGTCGCAATCGTGAGGCTGATGCCGTCAATGGCAATAGAGCCCTTGTGAACGAGATAGGCCGACAACTGCCGCGAAAATCCGACGGTCAGCCAGTGGAAATCCGCGGCCGCTCGCAAGTCTTCGATGAGCCCGATCGCGTCCACGTGCCCCTGCACGAAGTGGCCCCCCAGCCGGCCATCGGTGCGGAGCGGCCGCTCGAGGTTGACCAGCGCGCCTTGCTCGAGCGATCCGAGCGTCGTCACCCGGACGGTCTCGGGACCGATCTCCGCGTGAACGTCGGCGCTCGATTGCTCGGTGACCGTCAAGCACACGCCGTTGACGGCCAGGCTGTCGCCCGGCTTGAGATCGGACGCGAGCGGCGAAGCAATCCGCAATCGGAATCCCCCGCTCGTGGGCTCGCGATCGACCAACTCTCCGACGGCTTCAACGAGGCCCGTGAACATAACCCTCAACCAGCACGTCGGGACCGAGTGGCTCTTCGCGTCGATCGACAAGATCCGACGCCGCAAACGATCGAGCGGGCAGAAACGGCACGCCATTCGGCCCGAGGACCTGAGGCGTCACGTACAACCGGACGAAGTCGACGACGTCCTCATCCCATGCTGCCGCGTACATCGCCGCGCCGCCTTCGAGCAGCACCGATTCCACCTGGCGCGCGGCCAGACGTTCGAGGGCCCCTCGAACCGTATTGCCCGGAACTGTCTCCACTTCGGCCCCTCGCGCCTCGAGGGGTTGGCGCAACGCGCGGTTGGCCGCGGCGGCTTCGGACGTGATGATGATGACAGGCCCAAGCGACCGTGTCGAGAGCACGGCCGCGTCGACTGGCGTGCGCAGCCGGCGGTCGAAAATGACGCGCGTCAGGGGACGCTCCCGAAACGCGCCGCGGGCCGTGAGCTGCGGATCGTCGGCCAGAATGGTCCCGGAGCCAACCGCGATGGCATCGACCTCGGCGCGCAGCGCGTGGGCGTGCCGATTCGCCTCCGCCGAGGTGAGCGCCGTGCGGCGCCCGGGCGCCTCGGCGATACTGCCGTCGCGGCTCACCGCCGCCTTCAGAACGACGAACGGGCGCCCCTCCCGCATCAGCGTGAAAAAGGGCTGGTTGAGCGCGCGCGCGGCCGGCGCGCCGAGGCCGACTTCCACCGCGACGCCGTGTTCCCGCAGGTGCTGAAAGCCTTTTCCGTTCACGACCGGATTGGGATCTTCGATGGCGGCGACCAGTCGGGAAATGCCGGCCTCCACGATTCTCGTGACGCATGGTCCGGTCCGGCCCACGTGACAGCACGGCTCGAGCGTGCAGTACATCGTCGCGCCGCGAGCGCGCGGGCCCGACTGCTCGAGCGCCAGCACCTCGGCATGCGGCTCGCCGGCCCGCCGGTGGAAGCCCTGTCCGACGATCACGCCGTCACCGGTCACCACGACCGCGCCCACGAGCGGGTTCGGACTCGTCCGCCCTCGGCCGCGTCCGGCCAGAAACAGCGCACGATCCATGTAGTCCAGGTCTACCACGTCTCTTCAAACAGGCCGTTCACGTACTCCTCGGCCGAGAAAGGCACGAGGTCGTCCATGCCTTCGCCCACGCCAACGTAGCGAATCGGCAGCTTCAAATCGTTCGCAATGGCCACCGCCACGCCGCCTTTGGCCGTTCCATCGAGCTTGGTCAGAACAATGCCGTTGACGCCGGCGGCGCCCATGAACTCCCTCGCCTGGACCAGACCGTTCTGCCCGACGGTGGCGTCGAGAACGAGCAGCACTTCCTGCGGAGCGCCTTCGACCTCGCGCGCGGCGATCCGCCGGATCTTCTGGAGCTCGTTCATCAGGTTGACGCGCGTGTGCAGGCGGCCGGCCGTGTCCACCAGGATCGGATCGCAGCCCTTGGCCTTCCCCGACGTAATCGCGTCGAAAACCACGGCTGCCGGGTCGGCGCCGGCCGCGGCGCGCATGAACTCGACACCGGCGCGATTCGCCCAGATTTCCAGTTGCTCGACGGCGGCGGCCCGGAACGTGTCGGCGGCACACACCAGCGGTCGGCGTCCTTCCTGCTTCAACAGGCTCGCGAGCTTGCCGACAGTCGTCGTCTTGCCGGTGCCGTTGACGCCGACGATGAGGACGATCTTCGGATGGTGCTCCACCGCGACCGGACGATCGACCGCCTCGAAGACACGCCGAATCTCCTGCTTGACGAGGTCCCGGAGGCTCGTGCCATCGCGCGCCTGTGCCTTGACCGAGGCGATAACCCTGTCGGCGGCGGCCAATCCGAGATCGGCAGAGATGAGGACCTCTTCCAGGGCTTCGATCGTCGGGACGTCAATCGCCCTGGAACGACGGTCGGGGGCATCCGCGCTGCGCACGATGTCATCGAAGCGCGCGACAATCTGTTCCTTCGTGCGGGAGAGCCCCTGCCGGATGCGGTTAAGAAGAGACACGGAATTGGCTGATCCGATAATGGCGCGCGTTGGTAGTGGCTATGGGAACGAACCTATTGTCCGCCATCCGCTTCGGCCCTCTGGCGCCGGAGCATCAGCGTTTCGACGGCGGACGCGACATCCACACGCCCGCTCAGCACTTCGGCCATTTGCGTCGCGATGGGCAGCTCCACGCCGTACCGTTCGCCGAGCGCGAGAACGGCACCGGTTGTCTGAACGCCTTCGGCGACCATCTTCATACCAGCCACGATCTCGCCCAGGCTGCGTCCGCGCGCCAGCTCGGCGCCGACATGCCTGTTCCGGCTCAGCGTGCCGGTGCAGGTCAGGACCAGATCGCCCAGGCCGCTCAAGCCCGCGAGGGTGTCACGACGCCCGCCTGCCGCACACGCCAGCCTGGTGATCTCCGCAAGACCACGTGTGATCAGCGCCGCGAGCGCGTTGTGCCCGAGCCCCAGCCCTTCCACGACCCCCGCGGCAATGGCGATCACATTCTTCATCGCCCCGCCGATTTCGACTCCCACCACATCGTCGCTGCCGTACAGACGGAAGAACGGTCCGCGGAATTCGCGCTGCACGAGTTCAGTCGCGTCGCCGTTCACTGACGCCGCGAGAACCGCCGTCGGGAGCTGCTGGGCGACCTCTTTCGCAAAGCTCGGCCCCGAGAGAACGACAACCGGATGTGCAGGGCCAACTTCCTCGGCGATCACCTCAGAGATCCGAAGGTGGCTGTCGTGTTCGAGTCCCTTCGTCGTGCTGACGATGGTGACGCCGCGGCCCAGGTGACGGGCGGCGTTACGCAGGACCGTGCGGCAACCGTGCGACGGCACGGCGCAGATGACCAGTTCCGCACCGGCAAGCGCGCCGGCAAGGTCGTGCGTGACGTGAACCGTGGCGGGCAGCGTCACATCCGGCAGGTACACGACGTTGGCACGTCGCGCGCGCATGTCGTCGACGATCGTCTGATCGCGCGCCCACAGCCGGACGTCGTGGCCGACACGGCTCAGGTGCACGGCCAGCGCCGTACCCCAACTGCCAGCTCCAAGCACGGTAATGGTCGCCGGCATCAGGCCCGCGCCCCCAGTCGCCGTTCGGTGCCCGCGCGCAGGCGCATCAGATTGCCGCGATGCCTGAAAAGAATCAGCACCGCCGCGGCACACGCCGCGACAAGCGAGGCCATCGGCGAGCCAGCGACGTACGCGATTGGCGGCAGCGCGATGGTGGCGACCACCGAGCCGAGGGACACATATTTCGTCGTCCACGCAGTCAGCAGAAACATTCCGAACGCCGGCAGCGCGGCGTAGGGCGTCAGCACGGAAAACACCCCGCAGGCCGTGGCAACACCTTTGCCGCCCTTGAACCGAAGCCACGCGGGGTAAATATGGCCGACGATGGCGGCCAACCCTGCGGCGGCCGGCGCGTTCGCGTCGCCACTCAACCGCATCGCCAGGGCGACGCTCAGTGCGCCCTTCGCAATGTCGAGCACGGCCACGAGAACGCCCGCCCGCACACCCGACGCCCGGAGAACATTCGCGGCGCCGATATTCCCGCTGCCGATTCGCCGCAAATCGTCCGCGCCCCACCGCCGGGACAGCAGGAAGGCGAACGGCACGGAACCGATGCAGTAGCCCAGGATCAGACTGAGTGCCATGTCTTGACGAGGATATCCGACTTCAGGCCGCGCCATCGGCGCGTGCGGGCTTCAACATCAAACGCAGCATGTTGAGAGCGGCCTGGGCCGACTGGAACTTGACCATCTCGCGTGCGCCCACGAATTGAAAGGTGCGGACGCGCGCATCGGCGCCGGCGAGCACGGCGATCGCCACCGTGCCGACGGGTTTATCGGGTGTCCCTCCGCCGGGACCCGCAATCCCGGTGACGCCGATGCCGACCGCGGTCCCGGCTTTCGCGCGAATACCCTCGGCCATCGCCCGCGCGACTGGTTCGCTCACGGCGCCGTGCTGGTCGATCAACGCCGCCGGCACACCAAGGGAATCGATCTTGGCCTGGTTGCTGTAGCACACCTCCGACCGCTCCACATAAGCAGAACTGCCGGGGACGTCGGTCAGCCGCGATGTCAGCAGGCCGCCCGTGCAGGATTCGGCGACCGCGACCTTCAAGCCGCGGTCACGAAGGGCCGCGCCGACGACCTCTTCGAGCGCCGATCCGTCCACGCTGTACACATCGTCTCCGAGGGCATGTTGCAGCTCGCGGACGGCGGGGCCCAGCACGCGATCGGCGGCCTCGGCGCTGGCCGCACTCGCTGTCAGGTGCAGCTCGATCTGACCCAGCACCGCCAGGATCGTGGTACTAATCGGCACTTCCTGCTTCGTCCAGGGACCGTAGATCGGCTCGGCCCTGGCATCGACTTCCGATTCGGGACGGCCGGTGATCTTGAGCACGCGCCGGAACAGGCCCGCCCCGCCGCTCAGGTGCGCGATTCTGTCGCGCAACACGGCCTCGAACATCGGCTTCATCTCCCGTGGCGGCCCGGGCAAGAGTACGATCGCCGTCTTCTCGTGCTCGATCCACAGGCCGGGGGCGGTTCCGTTGGGATTCTCGAGCAGCGTGGCGCCCCGCGGGACCATGGCCTGCCGCCGGTTGATCTCCTGCATCACCATGCCGCGCCTGGTAAAACGTTCGCGGATGCGCGCGAGCGTCGCCTCGTCTTCATCAAATGGCAGCCCGAGCACGGATGCCACGGCGTCGCGGGTGATGTCATCGGCCGTGGGTCCCAGGCCTCCGGTCAGCACGACGAGGTCCGCCCATGTCAGCGCCTGCCGCAGCAGCGCCGACAACTCCTCCACGTTGTCGCCGACGACGGTCTTCAAACGCACGTCGAAGCCGACGGTGTTGAGCCGCTCCGTAATGAACAGCGAATTCGTATCCACGCGAAACGGCGTGAGCAGTTCGCTCCCCACCGCAATGATGCAGGCACGCATCTGGTCATCTAATCATCTAGCCGTCTGGTCATTCAATAGCTCAATCGGACAAATTTCCCACCGATGACTAAATGACCAGATGACCAAATGACCAAATGCAGAGACGGAGGGCCAGGTTGGCGTAGACGCCCGCCATGATGTCGTCGGCCATGATCCCGAGGCCGCCGTGAAGGCGTTCCAGGCGGTTGGCCGGGTAAGGCTTGACGATGTCGAAGAGACGAAACAGGAGGAAGGCGCCGAGGGCGCCGCCCCAGCCCACCGGAACGAGGAAAAGCGTGACCAGCATCCCGGCGACTTCGTCGATCACGACGTACCCTGGATCGACTTTCCCGGAGTGGCGCTCGGCGACGGTGCTGCTCCACGCACCGATCGCGCTGACGGCTGCGATCGCGGCTCCCTGCGCAAGGAATGACACGGGCAGCGCAAACCAGATCAACAAGCCGACAGCGGAGCCGAAGGTGCCCGGCGCTACCGGGACGTAGCCGACGCCCAATGGCTGTCGCGAAGGCAAGCGCAAGAGCCTGCAGCGGTCGCCCTGGTCGCGGCAAGGGCCGTCCGGGGTCAGGCGCGGACAACGCGCGTGCCCGCGAATCGGTCGTGGAGACCCCGGCGGTCGTGGCTCAGGAGGGTCGGCAGCAGACCCAGACCCGCCGGACATGCGAGCACGAGCCAGGCCACGGTGCGCTTGAGGGCGCGTCCGATGTCGAGGAGGTCATACGGATCCGACGTCACGATTTCGATGCCGACCGTCATCTTGCCCAGCGTCTGGCCGCTCGCGGTAAAGGCCACGAGATAACCCACGTTCTGCACGACCAGAAACGCAACCAGCGGCCCCTTGGGCAGGAGCCTGAACTCCGCGATGCTGAGGCCGCAGATCTGCATCGTGAGGTAGATGACGGCGACGTCGATGGTCATGAGGATCAGGAAGTCGATTGCCAGCGCGGCGATGCGACGCAGGGACCCGGCATCGGTGCGTCGGTCGGACGAGGACCAGTCCACCGACTGCGCACGTTCCGACGGCACGACGCGGGGGGCGTCGGCAACCGGGGGATCGAGGTCCAGCGCGAGATCCGCAGATGCCCGCGTGCCAACGGACCTCAGACGCGGCACCTCGGGCGTCGCCCGGCGGACCGAGAGCGGCGCACGCGGCGGCGAGGGCCTCGTGATGAGCGGTGTGTCGTCTTCGAGCGGCGATCCAAACAGCGGCAGCTCGGATGCCGACGGCCGCGTCGCGAACGACGGGCCGCGGGCGCTCGGCGGCGCGGGACGCGATTCCTCCGGGGTGCGGCCGAATTCAGCGTCGAAACCAGACGACGCGCGCCGTGCCGTTCCCGCGTCGATCAACGCCAGATCGTCGAGGCCTTCAACGGCGCCCGGATCCTGCCTGATGGGCAAGTCTGGAAGAGCGAAGGTCGGTGCGAGGGAGAACTCGTATCCGCAATTTCGGCACCGATCGGCGCTGTCGAAGCCGACGTAGCCGCACTTGGAACACTTCACGGATGCTCCGCTCCGAGACGAAGGAGCTCGTGCTGCAGATCGGCGCGCAGCCGATCGGCGTCGGGCTTCTGCGGGTCGGTCGCGCGGACACCGTCGAGGGCCGATAACGCGTCGTGCAGCGCGCCGCCGGCCGCCAGCGTGCGCGCTCTCATCAGCGCCATTTCTCCCCGCTGAGGCAACGCCAGCACGACGTCTCGTGCCGCGGGCGCCAGCGTGGCCGATCGAGCGCTCTGAAGGCCAACCAGCATTCGCCAGTCGCCACTCGAGGCGATGGCAGCGTAAGCCCCGATCCCCACGAGCGCGATGAGCGTGATGATGGACCAGGCCAGCCCCCGGCTCCGGCTCGCGGCATCGGCCGTTGACTGCGGCGCGGCGGGCACCGGTCGATCGCTCTGCGAACGTGCCGGCGGCGGCGCCGACGGCACGGTATCCATGCGGTTGAGGCGCTCCAGGATCGGGAATGCGTCCTCGAGCGGCGCTCCACTTTCGATGGCGGCCTGCAAGAGGCGACGGGCTTCTCCGGAATCGCCGCGACGGAACGCCGCGGTGCCGCTCTGGAGCAACTCCTCGGCCTGCCGCTGACGTTCGGCCAGCGCGCTGCGAGCCCGTTCGATGTACGCGCGGGCGCGGGCATGGCTGCGATCGAAAAACAGTGCGCGCGTCCAGACGTTGATGGCGAGCTCGTAGTGGGCGGCGAAGTAGTGGTCGAGTCCGGCGAGAAGCAGCTGCTCGATCCTGGCGTCGCGATCCGCATCGGACGCCGCGTCAAGCGTCCGTGGCGTCTCGGTGCGAAGCGGATCGGAGCTCATGCGTGGATCACTGGGCCGATTATAGCAAAGCGAGATTGGAAGTACAGATCCCCGCCATCTGGGGCGGACGGCTCCGCGTCTCAACTTCTCGCCCGGTCGCGTCGTTGTCTCCACGCCGCTAGACCGCGTCGTTATCTCCACGCCGCTAGGCCGCATCGTCGTCGCCGTCCATCCGGCGCGAAGGCGCGATACCGAACGCCTTCATCTTGCGGTAGAGGTTGCTGCGCTCCACGCCGAGGACATCGGCGGTACGTGACATGTTCCCCTGCTGCTCGCCGAGTGTCCTGAGGATCAGGTCGCGTTCGAATGCGTCGCGGGCTTCGTGCAACGTCTGCCGCACGGGTTCCGGCGGCTCGCGACGCTCGGCCCGGGTCACATTGAGAAAGCCCAGATCGGCCGCCGAAATCGCGTCGCCCGGCACCATGATCATCAGCCGTTCGATGACATTGCGTAATTCACGGACGTTGCCGGGCCACGCGTATTGCTGCGTCACGGCCACCGCGCCATCGTCGAAGCGCTTCGACCGCCGGCCGTACTCGCGCGAAAACTCGGCCATGAAATGATCCGCCAGCAGCGGGATGTCTTCGCGGCGATCCCTCAAGGGCGGCACGAAAATCGGAATGACGTTCAGGCGGAAATAGAGGTCCTCGCGAAACTGCCCCGCCTTGATCTCGGCCTGCAGGTCCTTGTTCGTCGCCGCCAGCACCCGCGCGTCCACACGGATGCGGTTCGTGCCCCCGACCGGCTCCATCGTCTGCTCCTGCAGCACGCGCAGCACCTTCGCCTGCGTCTTCAGGCTCATGTCGCCGATCTCGTCCAGGAAGATCGTGCCCCCGTCGGCGACCTCGAACTTGCCACGGCGGTTCTCCACGGCGCCCGTGAACGCGCCGCGCACGTGGCCGAACAGCTCGCTCTCGATCAATTCCTCGGGAATCGCGGCGCAGTTGACCTCGACGAACTGCGCCGCCTTGCGCCGGCTGAGCGCGTGGATGGTGCGGGCGACCAGTTCCTTTCCCGTCCCGTTCTCTCCATAGATGAGCACGCGGCCGTTGGTGGGCGCCGCCATGGCAACCTGCTCGCGGAGCTGGCTCATCGCGTAGCTCTCGCCCACCATCGTCTGGTGGCGGTCCACACGGGCCCGCAGCGCGCGGTTCTCCGCCTCGAGGCGCCGCTGTCGCAGCGCGTTGGCGACCACGAGCACCGTCTTGTCCAGCGAAAGCGGCTTCTCGACGAAGTCGAACGCGCCCATCTTGATCGCCCGAACCGCCGACTCGATGTTGCCGTGACCGGAAATCAGCACGACCTGCGCATCGACCTGGCGTTCGCGCAGGCGCGCGAAGGTGGCCAGGCCGTCCATCCCGGGCAGCCAGACGTCGAGCAGAATCAGGTCCACGTTGCTTCTCGTCACGCGCTCCAGGCATTCCTCTCCGCTGGCCACGGCCTCGACGGAGTAGCCTTCGTCTCTCAGCACGCCTCCGAGCGCCGTACGGACCCCTGGCTCGTCGTCGACAATCAGGATCGTGGGTGTCAGCACGGCAACTCGATCGTGAACCGCGTCCCGTGTGGTGCGTTTTCGCCGGCTTCTATGCTGCCGCCGTGTTCCGCGATGATCCGGCGCACAATCGCCAGCCCCAGGCCGCTGCCGCGGCCCTTCGTCGAATAGTAAGGAAGGAACAGCTTCTCGCGTTCGCCAGGCGGGATCCCCGGGCCGTCGTCGGCCACGATGATGCGAACCACGCGGTTGCCGTCGTCGAGTTGCGTTTCGACGACGATGCGGCCGCGGCGTTCGATTGCTTCGATGGCGTTGTCCACCAGGTTGATGACGACCCTGCGAATCTGCTCGGGGTCGATCCGGACGAGCGGTACGCCGGGCGCGAACGACTGGACGATCGTGACGTCCGCGAACAGACCGGAATACAACGACAACGAATCGCCGATGAGCTGCGTGAGATCGGTCGGCACCGTACGCGGCGACGGCATCCGCGCGAACTGGGAGAACTCGTCGACCAGGCCTTTCAGCGACTCCACTTCCCCGACGATGGTCACGGTGCACTCCTCGACGAGCGCGCGCGCACTTGGCGGGCTGCTGGCAAAATGGCGCCGCAGGCGCTCCGCGGACAACTGGATCGGCGTGAGCGGATTCTTGATTTCGTGGGCCAGCCGGCGGGCCACCTCGCGCCACGCCGCGACCTTCTGGGCCCGGATGAGCGGCGTCACGTCGTCGAGGACAAGGAGCAGGCCCTCGGGAGAGCCCGTGTCGCCCACCAGCGCGGTGGTCACCACCGCCAGGTGAAGTTCCTGGCCCTGATACGGAATCGCGATTTCCTGCGCGGCCGGTTCGGTCTTCGAGCGTCCTGTATTCGCGAGCAGCGCTCCGAGCGGCTGCAGATCCTGCCGCGCGAACACCGCGGTCGCCGGCTGGCCGACAATGCCGTTGTCGAGGCTGAGCAGGCGGGCCGCTGCGCTGTTGATCGTCGTGATGATGCCGCTGCCGTCCACCGACACCACGCCCGTCGTGATGCGCTCCAGGATCGTTTCGATGTACCGGCGCCTGATCTCGACCTCGACGTGCTTTCTCTCCAGTTCGAACGTCGAGCGTTCGACCCTGCGCCGGCTCGTCGCCAGTTCCCCGGCCATCGAGTTGAAAGCCTCGACAAGCGAACCGAATTCGTCGTTGCTCTGCGGCTCGACCCGCTGGTCCAGCCTGCCGGCGCCGATTTCGCGCGCCGCGGCCGCCAGCATCTGGACGGGCCTCGTGATCCGTTTGGCGAGATACAGGCCCATCCACGTGGCGCCCACCAGGATGAGCAGCGTGACCAGGAGGAAGAACAGCAGGTAAACGCCCGTCAGCGGGCGCTTGAGCACGCGCATCTGCGTGTAGTTCTCAAAGGCCTGCGTCATGCGGTGCGAGCGCGCCGCCAGGTCGCCGGTTAAGTAGTCGGTCGCGACCACGACGCCCAGCGGCTGACCGTCGGCTGAACGGATGACCGCTGCCGCGTGGAGAAAGTCGCCCGACTCCCCCAGTGCCTCGATCGAACGCGTGTCCAGCGAGCCCGTCAGCGCCTGGGCGGCCAGCCGATCGGCGGCGGCGCGGCTGTAAGCGGGCGGCAGCGACGGCGCCGCAACTTCGACAACCGCCGCGAGGCCGGGGAGCGACCCATTGGGAGGCGCGACGCGGTAGACCTCGACCATCTGCACGCGGCGGAGCGTGACCTCGGGCGCCAGGAGGTCGCGGATTGGCCGCACATCCGGCTTCGACAAGTCCACGGCGCCCAGAGACTTCGCGATGCGGGTCGCGTGATCGGCCACGAGCAACTGCCGTTCGTGGTAGTAGTCGCTGGCAATCTGGTTCGCCGAGGAGAGGATCTCGTCCATCGGCGCGTTGAACCACCGCTCAACGCTTGTCCGAATCAGCTCGCTTCCGACAATCAGCACGAGCACCGCAGGGACCAGCGTCATCCCCAGGAGCACGGCGACGAGCTTGGCGCGGAAACGCGCGAACGGACGCGCCTGGCGCCGCTCGACGATCAGCTTGACGATATTGCGCGCCAGCACGAAGACGAGCCCGGCGAGCATCGTCAGGTCGCCGGCGGTCAGCGCGTAGAGCACGAATTCGCTCAGGAAGTCTGGCGAGAACCGCGGCGTCCGGTTGGCGACGATCAGAATCGCGACCAGCGCGGCGATGAGCACGCCGATGCCGATGAGAATGAGGCGCGGGTTGTCGCGGAAGGGGCGGCGGCGTGGCGGGCCAGGCGCCTGTCCCGGGCTCGGACGCCGGGGCGTGATGGACGTGACCGTTGCAGGCATTATCCGTGGCTCGTGGCTCGTCGCTCGTGGCTCGTAGCTTCACTCCTTCGCGTTCAACAAATCCTTCAGCTCGCTCATGAACTCGCCGATGTCGCGGAAGTGGCGGTACACCGACGCGAACCGGACGTACGCAACCTTGTCGAGCTTTTTGAGCTCTTCCATCACGAACGCGCCGATGTCGGCCGTCGCGATTTCCTTCTCGGGACGCTCCTGAAGCGCGGACTCGACGCGGTCGGCGACGCTTTCGAGGGCGGCCATGCTGACCGGTCTTTTTTCACAGGCCTTGAGAAGACCCGCGACGAGCTTCTGGCGCTCGAAGCGTTCGCGGGTCCCGTCCTTCTTCACCACCATGTACGCGATCTCGTCGATTCGCTCGTAGCTCGTGAACCGCTTGCCGCAGTCGAGACACTCGCGCCGGCGGCGAATCGCCTCGCCTTCCTTCGACTCGCGCGAATCGACAACCTTGTCACCGAGATGGCCGCAGTAGGGGCACTTCATCGCGTCATCGCTTCAGGCTTCCTGGGCATCATGCCGGCGGCCCGATTCGGCTTCGCTCGCGAGCCGCTGCATGCCGGACATATTGAGGCCGGCTTGCGCCGCAAAAAACAGGCCGAGCAGGAGCGCCGGGCCAATCGAAAATACGTGCGCGACGATCGCCGCGCCGACCGCGGCGTCTTCCTGCGCGCCGAAGAACAGCGTCGTGCCCAGGCGAAACGCCTCGTGAAAGCCGCCGATGGCGCCGGGCGTCGGAACCGCGACCCCGATCACGAGCAAGGCGACAAGCAGGAAGGACCCGGTGAACGGCACCGCGAGGTGAAACGCCACCGCGACCGACCACATCCCCACCGCGATCGACAGCCACAACGGGAACGACCACAGGAGGGCGACGATCAGCCGGCCCGGCTTGCGCACGGCTCCAAGCCCGCGCGCGAATTTTTCGGCCACTCGGGCGATGAGCCCCGCCAGCGTTGACGGCAGGACCTGTTCGAGACGGCGCATGGTCCGCCCCAGGCGTTCGGGATCGCCCGCAAGCACGAACATGACAACGAGCGCCGCCAGCGCGCCACCGCCGGCCGTCAGCCCTGCCCACTTCACGGCCGCCCAGGCCGTCGGGCTGTCTCGTCCGACGCCTGGATCGAAGATGAAAATGAACAAGGCCAGCAGCGTCAGCACGGTCAGCACGTCGAGGACGCGCTCGAGGACAATCGTCGCGAACGCGCCGGTCGCCGTCATGTTTTCGTGGCGCGCGAGAAAGTACAGGCCGAATGAACTCTCCCGCCCGCGCCGGCAGGATGCTGCTCGCCGCGAATCCGACAGCCGTCGCCCGGAACGAGTTCGCAAAACTCGCATGGCCGAGCGGTTCGAGCAGATACTGCCAGCGCAGCGATCGAATTGTCAGATTGACGAACATGGTGACGAGCGACAACGCCAGCCAGCCGAAGTGTGCGTGGGCAATTTCCGATCCGACATGCCACAAATCGACGTTGCGCAGAAACAGCACAACGAGGCCGGCCGCAAGGACCAAGACAACGGCTGTCCGAATGTGTGCGCGCATGACGGGAACGCTCCTACTATACCGCCCAATCGGTGGCGAAGGCCGACAGCCGCTACATCTTGTTGTTGTGCCGTGCTCGCGCAACGGCCCCGGTTCCCAGGGCAGTTTCGGAGGTCAGGCGGAGCCGTGAGCCGTCAATCACATGCTGATGCGAGAGGTCGCGCATGCCCGTCCGACGTCGTCCGAGTCCTCGAACTGCGAGACGCCGCTTGTCCGCCGATCGAGATTGGTTGAATTCGAGCGCCGAGCTGAAGGGAAGCGGATGCGATGTCGAGATCGGTATGGAATGGTCACGACACGGAATGGCCTTTGGCAAAAATTTCCGGCTATCCCACATCTTGTTGTTGTTCTCGCCGGTCGGTCCCTGTAAAATCACGAACTTCCGCCGCCCACTGAGGAACCACGTTGCCGCTCGCCATTCCCGTCATCGAAACCACACTCGACCACCGGCGCCCAGACCGACAAGGCAAGGTCCGGGATATCTACGAATTCGGCGACCAGCTGCTCATCGTCGCCACCGACCGGATTTCGGCGTTCGATTACATCCTGGGCTCGGGCATTCCGGACAAGGGGAAGGTGCTCACTCAGAATCTCGCGCTTCTGGTTCGACCGGATGCGCTCGGTCGTGCCGAATCACATCGTCTCGACCGATCCGGCGGCCTATCCGCCTGAAACCAGGTCGCAGGCGGCCATGCTCCGCGGACGTTCGATGCTCGTCACGACCACCGAGCCCTTGCCCATTGAATGCGTCGCGCGTGGGTATCTCTCCGGGTCCGGGTGGAAGGACTATCAGTCCAGTGGCGCGGTCTGCGGCCACGTGCTGCCGAACGGCCTCCGCGAATCCGACCGGCTGCCGCAGCCGATCTTCACGCCGGCGACCAAGGCGACGAGCGGCCACGACATCAACATCAGCGAGGCCGAAGCCGCCAAACTCGTCGGACCGGGCGTCTTCGACAAGGTGAAAGCCCTGACGCTTCGCATCTACGCCGAAGGCGTGGCGTACGCCGAGAAGCTCGGCATCATCATCGCCGACACGAAGTTCGAGTTCGGTATCCTGCCCGCCGACAAGCATCCCGGCAAGCCCGAAGACCGGGTGATCCTGATCGACGAAGTGCTTACGCCCGACTCGTCGCGCTTCTGGCCTCAGGATGGCTATCGACCAGGCGGCGCTCAGCCCAGCTTCGACAAGCAGTTCGTGCGCGACTATCTCGAGTCCATCAAGTGGAACAAACAGCCGCCGGTCCCGACGCTGCCGGCCGATGTCATCGAGAAGACGCGCGAGAAATACGTGGAGGCGTACCGCCGCCTCACCGGCAGGGAGCTCGAGTAGCGCAATGATCAGCGATCGGCTCGACAAGCTCGTGGACGAAATGGTGGAGCGCGGGGTTCAGTTCGACGACGCGATTCACGAGTTCGAGAAGCGGTTCATCTCGCGGGTGCTCGGCTGCTGCGACGGCAGCCTGATCAAGACTGCCGATACCCTCGGCATCCACCGGAATACCCTCACGCGCAAAATGGACACGTACAAGATCAAGAAACGCGTCTGACACGGCACGCCGCCCGTCCCGCCTGGCCTTGGCACTCCCCTGTTGACAGTGCCAGCGCTTCCTATATAATTGGCAGTCGATCAAGGCGACTGCTAGCCGCCAGGGAACACCGAACATCCAACCTTTACGCCAGACGGAGTAACGAGCATGAACGTCAGACCGCTGCACGACCGCATCATTGTCCAGCGCACCGAGGAAGGCGAACAAAAGATCGGCGGGATCATCATCCCCGACTCAGCCAAGGAAAAGCCCCAGCAGGGCAAGGTCATCGCGGCCGGCGCCGGCAAGGTCAAGGACGACGGCAAGCGCATCGCGCTCGACGTCAAGGCCGGCGACAGCATCCTGTTCGGCAAATATTCGGGCCAGGAAATCAAGCTCGATGGCGAGGAATACCTCATCATGCGCGAAGACGAAGTCCTCGCGGTCGTCGAGGGCGGCGAGGCGAAGAAAGCCAAGAAGTAGCCATCGCGAGCCCGGGAAGTTCTGCAAATCAAGTAGTCATGAATTGAGTTTAGGAGCACATCGATGGCAAAACAGATTGTGTACGGCGAGCAGTCGCGCCAGGCGATCCTGCGTGGCGTCAACCAGCTGGCCGACGCGGTAAAGGTCACACTCGGCCCGAAGGGCCGCAACGTCGTTCTCGACAAGAAGTTCGGCTCCCCCACCATCACCAAGGACGGCGTGACCGTCGCCAAGGAAATCGACCTCAAGGATCCGCTCGAGAACATGGGCGCCCAGATGGTCCGCGAAGTCGCGAGCAAGACGTCCGACACGGCGGGCGACGGCACGACGACCGCGACGGTCCTCGCCCAGGCGATCTACCGCGAGGGCGCGAAGAACGTCGTCGCAGGCGCGAACCCGATGGACATCAAGCGCGGCATCGAGAAGGCCGTCGAGATGATCACGGCCGAGATCAAGAAGATGGCCAAGCCCGTCAGCGGCAACATGGTCGCGCAGGTCGGCACCATCTCGGCGAACAACGACGAGACGATTGGCAAGATCATCGCCGGCGCGATGGATAAGGTCGGCAAGGACGGCGTCATCACCGTTGAAGAGGCCAAGACGCTCGAGACCTCGCTGGACGTCGTCGAGGGCATGCAGTTCGACCGCGGGTACCTCTCGGCGTATTTCGTCACGGACCCCGAGCGCATGGAAGTCGCCCTCGAGAATCCCGTCATCCTGATCCACGAGAAGAAGATCAGCTCGATGAAGGACCTGCTGCCGGTGCTCGAGCAGGTGGCGCGGCTCGGCCGTCCGCTGCTCATCATCGCGGAAGACATCGAAGGCGAAGCCCTCGCGACGCTGGTCGTGAACAAGCTGCGCGGCACGCTGCAGGCGGCGGCCGTGAAGGCCCCCGGATTCGGCGATCGCCGCAAGGCCATGCTCGAGGACATCGCCATCCTGACCGGTGGCCGCGCGATCACCGAGGACCTCGGGCTCAAGCTCGAGAACATCAAGCTCGACGATCTCGGCAAGGCCAAGAAGATCACGATCGACAAGGACAACACGACGATCGTCGAAGGCGCCGGCGTCTCGGGCGCCATCGAAGGCCGCGTGAAGCAGATCCGCGCGCAGATCGAGGACACGACCTCGGACTACGATCGCGAGAAGCTCCAGGAGCGGCTGGCGAAGCTGGTCGGCGGCGTCGCCGTCATCAAGGTGGGCGCGGCGACCGAGACCGAAATGAAAGAGAAGAAGGCCCGCGTCGAGGACGCGATGCACGCCACGAAAGCGGCGGTCGAAGAAGGCATCGTGCCCGGCGGCGGCGTCGCCCTCATTCGCGCAGCCAAGGTGCTCAAAGACCTGAAGCTCGGCGGCGATCAGCAGATCGGCGTCAACATCGTCGCGCGCGCCATCGAGGAGCCGCTGCGGTGGATCGCGACAAACGCCGGCCTCGAAGGCTCGATCGTCGTCCAGAAGGTTCGCGAGATGAAGGACACCGAAGGGTTCAACGCGCTGACCGACACCTACGAGGATCTGGTCAAGGCCGGCGTCATCGATCCGGCCAAGGTGGTCCGCTCGGCGCTGCAGAACTCCTCGTCCATCGCGTCGCTGCTGCTCACGACGGAAGCGCTGGTCTCGGAGATTCCGGAAGAGAAGAAGGAATCCCCGATGCCTGGCGGCCACGGCGGCGGCATGGGCGGGATGTACTAAACGTAAAACGTAAAACGCAAAACGTAGAACGAAGAACGAAACGTAGAACGTCGTGAAAGACGAGAGGCCCGGGAGGAGCAATCCTTCCGGGCCTTTTCGTTTCTACGGCGACGTGAACAGGCGGAGCGTGAGCGCGCGCGAGTCGCCGGGGGTGAGCGTGAAAGCCGTCGCCACGCGGCTCCAGCCCTCGAGCAGGTCGGGGTCCTGCCAGTTGGACACATCGATCGCGTCGAACGCCACGGCGTAGTAGTCGCCCGGTGGCAGCGTCGCGACCTTGAAGCCGCCGTCGGCGCCGGGGCGTCCCAGGGCCAGGTAGCGATTCGTCGCGAGCTTCCACCTCGCGCGATCCTGCGAAAACAGGGCAACGGTGTAGTCCTTGACCGCTTCGCCCCGTGCATCGGTCACCGTCCCGGTGATCTGCTGCAGCCGATTCGACATCTCGATTTCGATGCCGCTGACCGCCTGGCTGCCCACTTCAAACCCGGTGTCCGTCACATCGGACCCGTTCACATGAATCGATTTCAGCCGCCATGTGTTGGACGCCTGCTGAATGATCGCGGCCAGCGCAATCCGGCCCGGCGCGGTCTTCAACTCAAACGTGAAGTCGTCCTTGACGGGCTTCGGCGGCCCTCCTGCACCGACACCGATTCCCGCAAAGTCGTCGGGGTTCACGGCCTGCGCCACGACTCGAATCGTCGAGGGTTTCAACGACTGCGCGGCGCCCGGATCGTCGAAGGAAATGTGCCCGCTGATCGTGACCAGCGCAAGTGGCGCGAGACGCACACCCGAGACGTCGTCGCCGGTGACGACAACCTCGGCCACAGAGAAATCGGGCGGTCCGTTCACAACGCCGCCATTCCGAGCAGCATTCGCGCGGAGCAGGTAGTTCCCCGGCGGGACGTTAGGAATGGTAAATGTGCCGTCCGGCCGGATCGGACCGCCCACTCCCCCGAGCCCGATGCCGACGCCGTAGCCGCGTGAGGTCGCGAAGACGGATCCCGCCATCGGGCGGCCCTCCGAGTCGACCGCGCTGCCGGTGATCGTGGCCAGGCGCGTCGGCGTCAACGCGATGTCGACGCCGCTCAGCGTCTGCGCCACCCCCACTGTGAGCTTCTGCGCGGACGCCGCGTCGGCCGTCCCGGGATAGAAGGTCGGCGCATAACCGCTGTTCTGCCCCGACACCTCGACCGAGTTGCCGACGGGCATGGCCAGCGTCAACGCCTGCACCGTCGACGACAGGTAATACTGGCCCGGAGCCAGGCCGAAGACTCGGTACTCGCCGATGTCGTTCGCCTGCGCACGTTCGCCGGACGGTATCAGGCGATTCTGCCCCTGTTGATACTGACGTCTCATGGCCATGACCGAGGCGTTCGGGATCGGCTCTCCATACTCGTCGATAACGCGGCCGGTAATGACGGCGCCGCGAGACAAGCGAATATCAACGTCGTCAGCGGTCTGGGTGTCGGAAAGCGTGATGGTCGTGCCCGGGCTGTTGGGACGTGTCTGCCCGTAGGACCAGCTGACGAACGCGGGCTTGGACGCGTTAATCGAGTAGCGCCCGGCCGGCAGATCGCGAAAGTCGTATCGGCCATCGGGGTCGGTGAATGCGGTTCGCGCGACTCGAAGTTCGGGAGCGCTTACGCGGACCGTGGCGCGCCGCATCGGTTGTCCGCCGTCACTCGCCAGGACGCGTCCGCGGATCGCGGCGTGGCCGGTGGCCAGCCTGGCATCCCTCGGCGGCTGGCCGTTTGCCTGCACGACGCCGCCGCCGATGCTGATGCCGATGTCCTGAGAAAACGCCGATGAGGGTGCCAGGCAAAGCGCCACGAGGCAGGGCAGCAGCCGCGACATGAGATGTTCCTCGCTGACTGTTGGACACCGCAACGGGCGGCGCGGGCTATCGCAGCGTGAAGGTCAACTCGATGGTGACGAGCACGGCAACCGGCTCGCCCTGACGCATGCCCGGCCGGAAGCGCCAGTTCCGCGCGGCCTTCATCGCTTCGAGGTCGAGACCAAACGTGGAGTCGAGCGATCGCACGACCTTCACCTCGCCAACGCTTCCGTCGGGCCGGACGACGCATTCGAGGAGCACGGTGCCCTGCACCTTCGCGCGCATCGCGTCGGAGGTGTATTGCGGTTTCACCTCTCGCACGACCACCGGAAGCGTTACGCCGTTGCCCGGCTTGTACGCCCCGCCGCCAGTCCCGCCGCCGGTTCCCGGACCCAGACCCGAACCCGTACCGGGACCGATGCCTGTCCCTGCGCCCGTCCCTGCTCCGCCGCCCGACCCGCTGCCCTGCGAAACGGTCGGGGGGCCTGGCGGCGCCTCGATGGCCCCCGGCGTCAGCTGATCGGCGGCGGCCGCGAGCGACTTCGCCGGGATATTCAACTGCTCGATGGCCGGAGGTTCAGTCTTCGTCTGGACCGGTTTGATTTCAGGGGGCTTCTCGACCGGAACCGTGATCTTGTCCTTGCCGGGGACCTCGGCCTTACGCGGCGGCTCCTTCATCTTGTTGCCGCCGCCACCGCCACCGCCGCCCGGGCCGGGTTCGCTCAGCCAGATGATGTCCTTGCTCGGGTTTTCAGGCAGGACCGCCGTGACCGGCACAGGTACAGGCGCGTATCGGCTGGCAACCACGAGCAGAATGACGAGTGCGGTCTGAAGCACCGCGGCTCCGCCAACGGAGAACCCCAGCCGCTTGGGCTCGCGCTCGAACAGGAAACGCACCGGTTCAGGGTGCGCGCCTTCGACGTACACCGACAAATGACCCGCGGTCGTGGTACGAGCGGCAGCTATGGGTGTGCTCTCTACCATTGGGGCCGAAAAGGAACCAGTCTTGTTATTCTCGCGCACGAGTCCGGCGGCAGGCAACTGCAAAAGAGATGCCTCGCCGTTTGCGCATGTAACTTAGACTCTCATACCGCCGAGTTGGTCGACGGTGTCACCAAAAGGGGCCGGGCTACACCCGTCCTGTCCACGCCCCGATGGCCGCGTTGCCCCCGCCGTAGGAGTGCAGGAGCGCAAGAGCGTCCGCCGCTCGCGGCTCGCTCTCGATGGCCACGAGGATGCCGCCGCGGGTCGTGAGCGCATCGAAGATCCGGCCGTCGTGGGCCTGGAATCCCACCCGCCGCATCGTACCCGAAAGCCCCAGTTTCGACAGGTCGCGCTGCTCGCCCTGGAGCGCCGCGATCAGCGGACCGCGTCCGGCTACGGCGCCGATTCCCGCGAATTCGAATTGTTCGGCGGCCGCACCCAGCGCAGCCTCGATGAGCGTCTCCGCCTCGGGGCCGGCCTTCGCCAGAATCGTCAACGAGTCGGCCGGAAAGCCGGCCTGCTTGAGCGCCTCGAGGCCTTTTTTCGCCCACGACACGTCCTGAAACACGCCTACCGTGAATCGTCTTTCGTCGACTTCGACCATGGCGTGTAATGTATCACGCGACCTGTGACAGGCGCCCCAACCAGGCACAGATGACCAGCGCAAGCGCAGCAGTCGATCGTGCGGACGTCGTGATCATCGGCGCCGGTCCCGCGGGCTCCCTGGCGGCCTTTCGCCTCGCGCGCGCGGGTGCACGCGTGGCGCTCATCGACGGCTCTCATCCGCGGGAGAAGCCGTGCGGCGGCGGCGTCACCGGTCGCGCGCTGGCTCTGGTCGCCGACGTGGTTGACGCGGCCGGCCTTCCCTCATGCCGCATTCGGTCGGCTCGATTCGTGGACACACCCACAGGGCGTTCTGTCGCGGTTCCCCTCGAAGGCGATGCGCTGATCGTCGCGAGCCGCGCCGAATTCGACGGCCGGCTGCTCGACGCCGCGCGTCAGGCGGGCGCCGATCTCGTGGCGGCGCGCGCGCTGGACGTCACGCGCGACTCGGGCACGTTCGTGGTTCGCACGAGCGCGGGACGCGTGACGGCTCCCTTGCTCATCGGCGCGGATGGCGTCAACAGCCTGGTGCGCCGGCGGCTGGCTCGCCCGTTTGCGCGGGCAGAGCTCTCGATCGCGACGGGGTTTTTCGCGCACGGCGCCACGAGCGACGAGGTCGTGATCGAACTGGCGGCCGACCCACCCGGCTACCTCTGGTCGTTTCCGCGGCCGGGACACCTTGCCGTCGGGATCTGCGCGCAGGCTGATGAAGGCGCCACGGCAGGCGGCCTGCGGGCGCGCACGGCGCGATGGATTCGCGAGCTGGGGCTCGCGGACGGCGAGCGGCTCTCGCCGTACTCGTGGCCGATTCCGTCTTTGTCTGCGGCGGCGTTCGGGTCGCTCGCGGTCTCCGGACCCGGATGGTTCCTGACCGGCGACGCCGCGGGCCTGGTCGATCCGATTACGCGCGAGGGCATCTACTTCGCGCTGCGCTCGGGCGAACTGGCGGCCGAGGCCGCCCTGTCAGGAGAGTCAGGAGCCTCGCACACGAGCTATCGCGAGCGGATACACGATGAAATCGCGACCGACCTCGCGCTGGCCGCGCGCTACAAAGCCGGGTTCTTCCATCGGCGATTCACCCGGCTCTTCATCGACGCGCTTCGCGACAGCACGGGCATCCGTGACGTGATGGCGGATCTGGTGGCCGGCCGGCGGGCTTACTCGACGTTGAAATGGTCGCTCATCCGGACGTTCGAGTTCGGCCTCGTCTGGCGCCTGATCACCTCAACGTAAGCGGGGCGTAAGGCCCCGCGCCGCGGAGAAAGTGGTACAATCGAGGCTTCGCCGCAACGCCTGAAGCAAGGGAGCAACACCATGGGTCGTCTGGGTTTACCGGAACTGCTCGTCATCCTCGTGATCGTCGTCCTGATCTTCGGCGCCAACCGTTTGCCTCAGCTTGGGCGCGGCGTCGGCAGCGCGATCAAGAACTTCAAGGATGGGATGAAAGAAGGCGCGTCTCCGGACGACCACAAGTCGTAGCGCTCACCTCCGCTTTTTTCTTCCCGACTTCTGCCTTTCCCGCCGTCCGGGCCGCTGCGTCCGGCGCGACTCGCGTTTCGGCGTTGCCCGGCTTCGCCGCGGTCCGTGGACACCTTCCCTGACGCGCTCGAGAATCTCGACCAGTCCCAGATCGATTTGCCGCACGTCCATGTTGACGCGCACAACCTGCACGGTGACCTTGTCGCCGAGCCGATACGTCTTCTGCGTGTTCTCACCGCGCAACAGGTGGGCATTCTCGACGAAGCGGTAATAGTCGTCCGCCATCGTTGACACGTGGACGAGCCCTTCCACGAAGTGTTCGACGAGCTCGATGAACAGGCCGAAGGCGGCGACACCCGTGATATAGCCTTCGAATTCATCGCCGACCTTGTCGGCCATGAACTTCACTTTCTTCCACTGCAGCAGCTCGCGCTCGGCATCGTCGGCCCGGCGCTCCATCTCCGATGTGTGCCGCGCGACCTCGGGCAGCTCCTCGCTCCACTCTTCGCGTTCCTCGGCACTCAGCGTCGAATGACGCGCCGCCCTGAGCGCCCGGTGGACGACGAGATCGGGATAGCGCCGGATCGGTGACGTGAAGTGCGTGTAGCTCGACGCCGCGAGGCCGA
Organism: uncultured Acidobacteriota bacterium; assembly: GCA_963729215.1. GTDB lineage: Bacteria > Acidobacteriota > Vicinamibacteria > Vicinamibacterales > CAVVIG01 > CAVQJU01. Next base: position 192,291 of record CAVSND010000009.1, read on the forward strand.
AGTGCCCGAGATTCTCGGGCGCGTATCGCGCCTTCTGCATCGTTCGCAGCATCAGGAACGCAATGGGCTTCTCTTCGGGCTTCCCGGCGATGCGTTCGAGCAGCTTCTGGAAGTGACGCGGCCGCAGACCGCTCAGCGGCGCGGCGAGGCTGTAGCCGAAGCCGGAGATAAACTCCTCGAACTTCCCTACTTTCATCACATCGGGTTCTTCGTGAATTCGATACAGCGCCGGCGCGGCTTGCGCCTCGAGGTACGACGCCACGGTCTCGTTCGCGAGCAGCATGAACTCTTCGATGAGCCGGTGCGCCACGTTGCGGTGCAGGGCGATGATCGCCTCGACGACGCCGCCCTCGTCGACAATCACCTCGGCTTCGTTCAAGTCGAAGTCGATGGAGCCGCGCCGGCGGCGGGCGTCGTTGAGGACGTGAAACAGCTCCTGCATCAACTCGAACATCGGCACCAGCGGCTCGTATTTCTTCAGCAGCGCCGGATCGCGATCGGTCAGAATCCCGTTGACGGCGGTGTACGTCATCCGTTCGTTGCTGTTGATGACCCCGTCGTGGAATTCATGACGGACGACCTGCCCGCGGCGGTCGATCTCCATCAGACACGACTGAACGAGCCGATCCACGCGCGGGTTGAGGCTGCACAGGCCGGTCGACAGTTCGGACGGGAACATGTGGACGGCCCGCTCCGGAAAGTAGACCGACGTCGCGCGCTCATACGCTTCGCGATCGAGCGCGCTGCCCTCCTGGACGTAGTGCGAGACGTCCGCGATATGGACACCCAGCCAGTAGTTGCCGTTCGGCAGCCGCTCGATCGTGATCGCATCGTCGAAGTCGCGCGCGTGCTCCCCGTCGATGGTGACCGTCGTGATGTTGCGGAAGTCGGTGCGCCCGCTGATGTCCTGCGCCGATACGGCGGAACCCAGGCGAACGGCCTCGGCAACGCGTCCGCGCCGTGCGCGTCCGGGATGCCGTGCTTCCGGATGATGATCTCCGTGTCGACGCCCGGCGCATCGATGTCGCCGAGCACTTCGGCCACGCGGCCGAGCGCGCTTCGGGTGGACGTCGGCCATCGCGTGATTTCGGCGGCCACCATTTCGCCCGGTGATGCCCCGCCTTCCTGGCCCGGCGGCACGAAGATGTCCATGAGGACTCGCCGATCGAACGGCACGACGTAACCCATGCCGTTGTCGTCGCGGTCGTAGCGGCCGATGACCGATTCGTTTCGTCGCTCGAGGATGCGGATGATCCGGCCCTCGACGCGCCCGCCCTCCTTGACGCGCTCGATGCGGGCGACCACCCGGTCGCCGTGCATCGCCTCGTTCAGGTGCGGTCCGGAAATGTAGATGTCGCCGCCGGCCGCTACGTCGAGCGGCCGTTCCGGCACGACGAAGCCGTAGCCGGCCGAGTGCGTCTGGAGCCGGCCGACGTAGAGATCCATCTTCTCGGGCAGGCCGAAGCGGTGCCCGCGAATCTGAATGAGGTCGCCCGAGGCGAGTAGTGTCTTGATATGGCGCTTGAACGAAGCGCGTTCGTCGCGAGGAACTTTGAGAACCTGCAGCAGCTCGCGCATGGCGGCAGGATGGTGCACGCGCTCGCGCATCAGCGCGAGGACGTCGTCGAGTGAAAACATGTGGTTTTAGGCTAGCAGAATTACTTGGAGGTCGCCGACATTCGTGCCGGTCGGCCCAGTGCGGATGAGATCGCCGAGTCTGTCGAAAAAGTGATACGTGTCGTTGCGTTGGAGAAAGGCGGCCGGATCGAGGCGGGCGGCCCCTGCGCGCTCGATCGTGGTGGCATCGACCAGCGCGCCTGCCGCGTCGGTGGGACCGTCGATGCCGTCCGTCCCGATACTGGCCAGCGCCGCCGGCGCGCCGACAGCCGTCAGGGCCGCCGCGCAGGCGAGCGCGAATTCCTGGTTGCGCCCGCCGACACCGTCGCCCGTCACGCGGACGGTGGTCTCGCCGCTGGAGACAATGCACGCGGGACGAGCAATGTCGGCGGCGCGGGCGAGCGCCGCTCGCAGATGCGAAGGCGCGACGGCCCGCGCCTCTCCGACGATTGCGTCGTCAACGCGAACGACGTGGTAGCCGCGCGACACCGCCTCTGCCACCGCGCCGTCCATCGCATGCCGGCGTCCGCCGATGACGCTCATCGACGCCCGCGCCAGCCTGGCATCATTCGGCTTCGGCGTTTCCGGCACATCTCCCCGCGCGCCGGCGGTGATGCGGTCCACGACCGCGCGCGGATATGCGCCGTCGCCGGCATCTCCGCCAAAACGCCGGAGGATGTCGAGCGCGTCGCGGAATGTCGTCGCGTCCGGAACCGTCGGCCCGGACCCGATGACGCTGGGATCGTCGCCGACAACATCGGAAATGGCGAACGTCCGGCAGGCGCCGGGTGCGGCCGCCGCCAGCCATCCGCCCTTGCTGGCCGAGAGATGTTTTCTTACGGTGTTCAGCTCGTGGATGTCGGCGCCCGCGCGCAGGAGGTGTCGAGTCGTGTTCTGTTTATCCGCCAGCGTCAGGCCGTCAGCCGGGACGGCCATCAGCGCAGAGGCGCCGCCCGACAGCAGGACCAGCAGCGTCTCGTCGGAACCGAGCGAGGCCGCGACCTGGAGCGCGCGCCGTCCCGCCTGCTCGCTGCCAGCGGTCGGCATCGGGTGGCCGCCGACGATCATCTCGAACGGCGCCGCCAACTGTGCGCCCGCGTCCGCGACGCTCACGACAAGGCCGGCGCGAATGCGCTCCCGGAACAACCGGTGAGCCGCCTGCGCCATCGGCACCGCGGCCTTGCCCGCCGCGATGACGCGAAGCGGTCCATCCGGAAGCGCGTGCGGAGCGGACACCGCTGTCTCGACGAGGCGGCCTGCATCGACGGCGGTAATGCCGGCGCGAACGATGGCGACGAGATCCTGGCGAAGAGTGTCGAGGGAACGAGTCAGTGCGTGTGCTTGGGATCGGACCAGGCCGAGAGACCGGTGACGACGTCGAATTGTTTCAGGAGCGAGCTGACCAACTGTGGGGCGTTTGCTTGTGAGGAGAGGCTTTCGAGCTGGGAGATGACTTTCGTGATTGCGGTTTCAACGTCTGTGATTGCGCCTTCTGAGTAGTAGGCCCGCTGCTGTTCGAGACAGCGCCGGTGTTTGATGAACTCCTCCCTGTAGAACTCCGTGATCGGGTGCTGCGCGCTGATCGGCCTCATCCGGGTCGCGAATCGGGGCATGCGGCTCCTCGAAAAAGAACTACCGAGCGGATTGATCTGAGTGTAGTGCCGCTTGAAAACCGGTGTCAAGATTGCGTAAACAGCCTAGGTCCGGCCGGCGGCCGCCAGCGCCCCGCCCAGGCAGCCGACCGCCATCCCCCCGACGACCAGCCACAGGCAGAGCTCCCAGGGCAGAAACCGCACGGACGACAGGTTAATCATCTCCGCCAGGGGCGCCAGATATCGTGCCCGCACCGCCAGAAAGCCGATGCCGAGCGCCGCCAGGGCGACCACGGCCCCCAGGCCTCCCTGGAGCGTTCCCTCCATGACGAAAGGCCCTCGGATATACATCTGCGGCGCACCCACCAGCTGCATGATGTCGATTTCGTCGCGACGCGCGTGCAGCGCCAGGCGGACCACGTTGGCGACGGTCAGCGCGGCCGCGAGCGCGAGGAGGATACCCAGGGCGAATCCCAGCCCCCGGATGACGCCCACCGCGGCCACGAGACGGGACAACCACTGACGGTCGTACCGCACATCGGCGATGCCGGGAAGCTGCCGCACCTTCGCCACGAGCGCGTCCACGGCAGCGTCGGCGCCGGTCCGCAGCCGCACCTCATAGGAAGCCGGCAGCGGGTTGTCGCCCAGCCCTTCCATGCTCGAGGCGAGGTCGGCGAACGTGCTCCGGAACCTCGCCAGCGCGTCGGCCTTGGACACGTAAACCCGCGCCAGGATGATGTCGCCGGTCTCGAGCACGCCCTCGATGGCCGTTCGCTCGGCCGGCGTCACCGCGTCGTTCAGATACACCGACATGTCGGCCGAACTGCTCCACTCCGTCCCGAGCCGTTCGAGGTTCGACGTCACGATGAGAAACGCGCCGAGAACCACCAGGGCAAGTGCGATGGTGGCCGTGGAGAACGCGCCCGAGCCGCGTCCGCGCCAGAGACTGGCCACGGCTTCGTCGAACGCGTAGCGGAGGGCGCGCATCAGGCGACTTCCACCAGGCGGCCGTGGTCGAGCGTGATCGATCGCCGCCCGACTCGCCGGATCAGCTCCCGGTCGTGCGTCGCGACGACAACGGTGGTGCCGCGGGCGTTGATCTCACGGAACAGGTTCATGATGTCGAGCGACAGATCGGGATCCAGGTTCCCGGTGGGCTCGTCGGCGAGCACGAGCTGCGGTTCGTTCACCAGCGCGCGCGCGATGGCGATGCGTTGCTGCTCGCCGCCGGACAGCTCCTCAGGAAACGCGTTCATGCGGTGCTGCAGACCCACCCACTTCAGCACCTGAAATGTCTTGCGCTGCTGCACGACGGTCGGCACACCCAGCACGCGCATCACGAACGCGACGTTCTGAAAGACGGTCATTCGGGGGATGAGCCGAAAATCCTGAAAAATGAATCCGACCGTGCGCCGATACGCCTGGATTTGCGACGATCTGAGCATGGCGAGGTCGCGTCCGTCCACCTTGAGGTCGCCTTCGGAGGGCAGCTCTTCGCGCAGAAGCATGCGCAGAAACGTGGACTTGCCGGCGCCGCTCGCGCCCGTCAGAAAAATGAATTCGCCTTTGTCGATGGTGAGCGACAGCTCGCGCAGCGCATAAACGCCGCGGCCGTACTGCTTGGAGAGGTTATAGGTCTCTATCACTCGAGATTATTTGAAGAGTGAAGACGAGAGCAGTGTATCACGTTCCGAGCGCGCGCCTGAGCAGCTCGTTGACGCGCGCGGGGTTGGCCTTGCCCGATGTTGCCTTCATCACCTGACCGACAAGGAAGCCGAGCGCGTTGGTCTTGCCCGCGCGGTACTGCGCGACGGCGTCGGCATTCTTCTCGAGCACGGTCGCAATGAGTCCGACGATTTGCGATTCGTCGTCGATCTGCGCCAGCCCTTCTGTTTTCACGATCTCGTCAGCGGAACAGCCGGTCGACACCATCTTCTCGAAGACCTCCTTGGCCATCGATCCACTGATCGTGCCCTTTTCCACCAGGCCGAGCAGGGCGGAGAGGCCGCCGGGCGGAACGCGCGCGCGAAGCCAGGCCGGATCGCCCTGGCCCGCTTCGTTCACCACGGCGCGCACGGGGCCGAGCAGCCAGTTCCTGACGACCTTCGCTTCGGCGCCCGCGGCAACGGCCTCCTCGAAATAGGCGGCGAGACCGGCCGCCGTGAGCGGCACGACCTCGGCATCGGAGAAGCCGTGGACCTTCTTGAGCCGCGCCCGCAACATCGCCGGAGTCTCCGGGAGATCGTCCTTCAGTTTCTGCAGCCGTGCGGGATCGACGACGAGCGGCGGCAGATCGGGCTCGGGAAAATAGCGGTAGTCGTGCGCCTCTTCCTTGCTGCGCATCGACACCGTGCGCTTCTTCGCGCTGTCCCAGAGCCGCGTCTCCTGCCGGACACGCGCACCCGACTCGATGACCTCGATCTGCCGGTCGATTTCGTGATCGACGGCTTCCTGCAGAAAGCGGAACGAGTTCAGGTTCTTGATCTCCGCCTTGGTGCCGAGCTGACCGGCGCCTGCGGGCCGTACCGAAACGTTGGCGTCGCAGCGGAGGCTGCCCTCTTCCATGTTGCCGTCGTTGACCCCCAGCGCGACCAGCAACTCGCGCAGGTACTCGAAAAACGCCGCGGCGTCCGCCGCGCTGCGCAGGTCGGGCTCGGTGACAATCTCGATGAGCGGCGTGCCCGCGCGGTTGAGATCGACGTAGCTGCGGTTCCCGGAGTCGGGAAAGCCCTCATGCAGGAGCTTTCCGGCGTCCTCCTCCATGTGCACGCGAGTGATCCGGATGTCATAAGCCGGCGCCCGGTAATCGCTGCCGGCGCGGACAACGCCGCCCGTCGCGAGCGGCTGCTCGTACTGCGAAATCTGGTAGCCCTTCGGCAGATCGGGATAGAAGTAGTTCTTTCTGGCGAAAATCGACGTCGCATGCACCGTGCAGTCGAGCGCAAGCGCCGCCCGGATCGCGCGGTCCACCGCGGCATGATTGAGGACTGGCAGCGCCCCCGGCAGCCCGAGACACACCGGACACAGATGCGTGTTGGGCGCGGCGCCGAACGCGGTCGCGCAGCCGCAGAAAATCTTCGAGGCGGTCAGGAGCTGCGCGTGGATCTCGAGGCCGATGGCGGGCTCGTAGGGCATCGTGGCTCGGGACTCGTGGCTCGGGGCTCGTTACTCGTGACTCGGTGCTCGACGAGCCACGAGCACGGGCTACGAGCAACGGCTCTTACGCGCGAGGCCCCGCAGCGCGGACATCCGCGTCCACCTCGGCTTCGAAGGCCTTGAAGTTATCGATGAACATCGTCGCGAGCTTGAGGGCCTGCGCGTCGTACTCGGCCGGGTTGGCCCACGTCGTGCGGGGTTTGAGCACGTCGGGCGGCACGTCGGGGCAGCTGACCGGCACGTCCAGGTTGAACCGGTCGTCGTGCTGGTATTGAACGTTGTCGAGCGCGCCGGACAGCGCCGCGCGGATCATCGCGCGAGTGAACGCGATTTTCATGCGGCGCCCAGTGCCGTAGGGCCCACCGCTCCAGCCCGTGTTGACGAGCCACACGCGCGCCTCGTGCCTGGCGATCTTCTCGCCGAGCATCTTCGCGTAGCGACCCGGAGGCAGCGGCAGAAACGGCGCGCCGAAGCAGGTGCTGAACGTCGCCTTGGGCTCCGTGACGCCCTTCTCCGTGCCTGCGACCTTGGCGGTATATCCCGACAGAAAGTGATACATCGCGCCCTGCGGCGTGAGCCGCGCGATCGGCGGCAGGACGCCGAAGGCGTCGGCCGTCAACATCACGATGTTGCGGGGGTGGCTTCCGAGGCCGGAGGGCACGGCGTTGTCGATGAACGAGATCGGATACGCCGCGCGCGTGTTCTCGGTGTAGCGGCCGTCGTCCAGGTCGAGCGCCCGCGTCGCTTCGTCGAACACCACGTTCTCGAGCACCGTCCCGAAGCGGCGCGTCGTCGCGTAAATCTGCGGCTCGGCCTCGGCCGACAACTTGATCGTCTTCGCGTAGCAGCCGCCCTCGAAGTTGAATACGCCGCGATCGCTCCAGCCGTGCTCGTCATCTCCGATCAGCTCGCGCTCCGGGTCGCTGGAGAGCGTCGTCTTGCCGGTGCCCGACAAGCCGAAGAAGAGCGCCGTGTCGCCCGACGGCCCGATGTTGGCCGAGCAGTGCATCGACAGAACGTTCTTGAGCGGGAGCACGTAGTTCAGCACGCTGAAGATCGACTTCTTCATCTCGCCCGCGTAGCTGGTGCCGCCGATGAGCACGAGCTTCTTCGCGAAATTCAGGGCGATGACCACTTCGGTGTTGGTGCCGTGGCGCTTCGGGTCTGCCTTGAAGCTCGGCTGATCGATGACCGTGAATTCGGGAGACTGCGCCGCGGCTGCCGCCGGATCGTCGATGAACAGATTGCGACAGAACAGGTTGTGCCAGGCGTACTCGCTGATGATGCGGACCGGCAGACGGAAAGTCGGATCGGCGCCGGCGTAGCAGTCGAGCACGTACAGCGCCTTGCCCTGGAGCTGCGCCATGAAATCCTGGTGCAGCGCATCCCACTGCGCCTGATCCATGGCCCGGTTCAGCTTGCCCCAGCCGATGTTCGCCTCGCTCGACGGCTCGCGCACGATGAACTTGTCGTTCGGGGAGCGGCCGGTATGCTGACCGGTGCGGCAGACCAGCGGGCCTTCCGCCGCGATCACGCCTTCCTGGTTTTTCACGGCCTCTTCGTACAGCGCCGCCACCGGCAGATTCCACTTCGCTCGATCCGTACGAATCCCTTCGCGGTCGAGGGAGGGGCCGCGCTCCACGCCCGTAGTCATCAAAAAGCTCCTAAGCTATGAATGTCGAGTAGTATGCGCCGAATCGCGAGATCGTAATCTTTGCGTTCTTCTCAAGTCAACAACTTGCCACGTGCGGTAAACTGTAAACAGTCGCCAGCCCCGGTCGTAGTGCCTTATGAGTGCCGATTTGCCGACCACAGCCGCTGCCACGTCGTCAACGCCTGCTGCCGCGGGGTCCCAGGGGCTTGCGCCACGGCTGCCCGCCCGCCGGGCGGTTCCCGTCGCACTGTCGGACGACTCCAAGCTGGCCGTCGAAATCCGGACGCTCGTCGAAGCCGGCGATCTCGACTCGGCCCGCCAGCGGTTCGAAGGTCTCGTCGTCACACATCAGCGCCGAGCCGTACGGATCGCTTATCAGTATCTGCGGGACGCCGCCGAAGCGGATGAGGCCGTCCAGGACGCCTTCGTCAAGGTCTTCGGGCACATTTCGTCATACCGCGAGGCGTGGCCCTTCGAGGTCTGGTTCACGCGGATTCTCATCAACGGCTGTCTCGATCGCCGGAAAGCCCGGGTCAGGCGCGAGCGCTGGCTGGTGCCCGGACACGAAGAAGATGTCACCGACGATCGCCGCGCCGCGGCCGGCACCTTCGGCGTCGCGTCGGCCGACAGCAATCCGGAAGCTCGCCTGCTGGCGCGCGAACGGCGGGCCCGCATGACAGCCGCCATCGACAGACTGGAAGGCCGTCAGCGCACGGTCTTCATGCTGTGCCACTACGGCGACTGCACGCCGCGCGAGGTCAGCGCCATGATCGGCCTGAACGAATCGACCGTGCGCGTGCATCTCTTCCGCGCCGCGCGCAAGCTGCGCGCGCTGCTTGGGGGGCAACCGTGAACGCCCGTCTCCCGCATCTCCAGGACGATTCGCTGACCGACTGCTACTTTGCCGAACGCCGCGGCGAAGCGCTCGACCCGCCGGCGGCGGAACACCTCGCCGACTGCCAGAGTTGCGCCGAGCGCTACGCGGAGTTCGAGCGTTTCATGACGTCCCTCCGCGACGAGGCAGACGCCGAATTGGATACGTGGTTTCCGGCCGATCGCCTGCGGGCGCAGCAGCACGAGATCGCGCGGCGCCTCGAGTCCATCGGCCGGGCGGCTCGTGTCATCAGCTTCCCCGGCCGGATCACCGCCCGCCGCACGCCCTCGTCGAGCAGGCGCGCAGCGCGCTGGATCGCCGGCGCCGCAGCCGCCGGGCTGTTTGTCGGCGTCGCCGCGGGAACGTTTTTCGACTTCGGCTACCGGTTCGAGTTCGGCATGCGGGGACGCCACAACGTGGCGCAGCGGAGCGTGAGGGAAAAGGGCGGTTCGACGCTGCCCGCGCGCATGGCCACGGCTCCCGCCGTGACCTCCGAGGCCGACGACATGTTCATGTCGGCGCTCGACCTCGCGCTCGACCGGCCGCATACGTCCGAGCTCGTGGCCTTCGACGCGCTCACGCCGCACGTGCGGGAAATCGGCCTGTCCCGGTAGCCGCCGCAGCGTTGGCTTCGCTCATCTTCCGCAAAGGTCTCGACCTCAAACATGCCGTCGCGGGCATGCTGGCCGACAACTATCACAGCGGCCTCGTCGAGCAGATCAAGGCCGACGACTTCACATTCAAAGCCGGCCGTCTCACCGTTCACCTCGCGCGCGAGTTCGGCTTCTGCTACGGCGTGGATCGCGCCGTGGACTACGCGTACCAGACCCGCGAGCGCTTTCCCGATCGCCGGGTGTTCCTCACCGGGGAGATCATCCACAACCCGCACGTGAACGAGAAACTCCGCGCCATGGGGATCGAGTTCACCGGGCACGACGAACACGATCTGGATGCGCTGGGCAGCGACGATGTGGTCATTCTCCCGGCGTTCGGCGTCACCGTCGGGATGCTCGAGCGCCTCGACCGCCGCGGGTGCACGCTCATCGACACGACGTGCGGATCGGTGCTGAACGTGTGGAAGAACGTGCGGCGCTACGCCGAGGGCGGCTACACATCCATCATCCACGGCAAGGTCTGGCACGAGGAGACGCAGGCCACCGCATCGCAGGCGGTCAGCTACGGCGGCCGGTATCTGGTCGTCTTCGATCGCGCGGAGACCGGGCAGATCTGCGACGTGATCCGGGGCGCGACCCCGCTCGACGAAGCCGGACAGCGCGCGTTTTCGGAGAAATTCGGCGGCGCGGTGTCGCCCGGCTTCGAACCAGGCCGCGATCTCCAGCGGATCGGCCTGGCCAACCAGACGACGATGCTGATGTCCGAGTCGCTCGAGATCGGCGACATGCTCAAGGCCGCCATGATCGAGCGTCATGGCGCGCAGGGACTGGACGCGCACTTTCAGGCGTTCGACACGATCTGCAGCGCCACGCAGGACCGCCAGGACGCCATCGTCGAGCTGCTGCGGTCGCGCGCGGTGGATCTCCTGATCGTCATCGGGGGCTATAACAGCAGCAACACCTGCAATCTCGCCCGCATCGGCGCCGAGTCGCGACCGACGTTTCACATCGCCGACCCGGACTGCCTCGTATCCGCCGAGACCATCCGTCACCGGCCCGTGGGGTCCAAGGCGGAGGTGGCCACGACGTCCTGGCTGCCCACGTCCGGCCCCGTGACCATCGGCCTGACGTCGGGGGCCTCCACCCCGGACAACCTGGTCGGGGCGGTGGTGGCCCGGCTGGCAGAATTCGCCCAGCCGCCAGTCTGACCAAACCGCGCTAAACGACGCTAAACAAAAGGACCTCCGCCATCGTATTTCCATTAGGTTCGCCGGTTTCGTGCATTTTTCCGTCTTCTTGAGGTCTTTTTGATGCGACGGCAGATTGGGCGAGCGGTCCTCTGTGCCGGGCTTCTCCTTGGGGGGCCCTGGCAGGTGCGGGCCCAGCCCGCGCAGCAGGGACAGAACCCTCCCCAACGGTTCGCGTGGTGGCGGTCGGAGCAGTACCAGAAGAACCTGGGGTTATCCACCGACCAGGTGAACCGCCTGGAAGCTATCTTCCAGGCCGTCCTCCCGGAGTTGCGGAAGGGCCGGGACGACCTGGATCATCACGAAGCCGAGTTATCTCGTCTAATCGAAACGGGCGCTGACGAAGCGCTGGTCACGCGACAGCTGGACAAGGTGGAGGCCATTCGCAGCCGCGTCAACAAGACACGGCAGCTGATGCTGCTGCACCACCGCCAGGTGCTGACACCTGAGCAGCGCGTCAAGCTGGCGCAGGCCGAACGCGAACGGGCTGGCAGGCCTCCAACCGGCCAGAAGCCCTAGCACTTACTTCGCTCTTCAAAGGATGAGGATGATTGTGACGCACTCGAAATCGACGTTGGTTTGTGCCGCCCTCGCTACGGCGCTTGCCATGCCGGGCCGGGCCATCGCCCAGCAGCGGACGAGCGACGCCCGTGTTCGCGACCTGGTCCAGCAGGCCGCCCAGATCGTCGCCTCGGGGCAGGCCGGCGCCCTGACGACCGCCCAGCAGGGTGGCCAGACGACGGCGCCCGCGGCGGGTCCCAAGCTCGCGGTCACGCTGGATGAAGCCGTCAAGCTGGCGCTCGATCGCAATCTCGACATCGCCGTCCAGCGGCTGAACCCCCAGATCAGCGACCTCGCGTACGCGAGTATCCGTTCGATTTATTACCCGAGCCTGACGTCCACGATTTCGACCCAGGAGATCACCAACCCGGTAACCAACACCATTACGGGTGGCACCATCGGCTCCGGCACCACGAACGGCACCGGCTTGTTTAACGGGGGGATTACCCAGAGCATCCCCAAGGGCGGCGGCAGTTACACCGTCACCCTGAACAACCAGCGAGCCACGAGCACTGCCGCCATCAGCCGTTACAACCCGGCCTATTCACCGGTCTGGTCTGGCCAGTATACCCAGCCCTTGCTCCGGGGCTTTGGGACCGATTCGACCCGTCAACAGCTGCAGGTCACCAAGCTGAATCGAGACGTGACCGACATTCAGTTGACGTCAACGATTACCAACACGCTCTCCAACGTGCGGAACGCGTACTGGGATTACGTGTTCGCCATCCAGTCGGTGGAGATCGCGCGGCAGTCCGTCGATCTTGCCAACAAGCTGGTGGAAGACAACCAGACGCGCGTGCAAATCGGCACGATGGCACCGATTGACGTCATCCAGGCACAGGCCCAGGCGGCGACGAATGTTCAGAACCTCGTCGCGGCGCAGGCCACTCAGCGGACCGCGGAACTTGTGCTCAAGCGCCTTATCGTCAACGGGACGCAGGATCCCAACTGGAATGCGACGATCGATCCGGTGGACCGCCCGGACTTCCGGCCCGAGACCATCGATATCGAGGCGGCTATCCGGCGCGCCCTGAGCCAGCGGACTGACCTGACCATCGCCCAGAAGAATGTCCAGGCCAACGACGTCACGCTGAAGTACCTCGACGATCAGACGAAGCCCCAGGCCGACCTCAACGCCACGTACGGGTTGACCGGTGTCGGCGGCACGCAGCTCGTGCGAACGGGCAGCGGGATCGGCGGCGACGCACCCATCACGAGCACGATCCCGGGTGGTTACGGCGACTCGTTGGCCTCCTTGTTCGGGGGAGGTTTCCCGCGCTGGACAGTCGGCGTGAACATCAGCTACCCGCTCGGACTCAGTTCCCAGAAGGCCGCGGTGGCGAGGGCGCGGGTGCAGCTCGACCAGGTCCAGGCGCAGCTCAAGCAGATCGAGTTGCAAATCGCAACAGAAGTCACCAACGCGGCCATCACCGCCCGCAGCAACGTCGAGCGCGTCCAGGCCGCGCAGGTCGCGCGCGAGCTGGCACAGCGCCAGCTGGACGCCGAGAACAGCAAGTTCGCGGTGGGCATGTCCACGAACTACTTCGTTGTCCAGGCGCAGAACCAGCTGGCGACGGCACAGAACAACGAGCTGCAGGCGGTGCTGAACTATCGCAAGGCGCTGGTCGAGCTCGATCGACTGCAGAGCACGACGCTGCAGAATCTCAACATCACGGTGGTCGGCCGATAAACGGCGGCCACCGACACTGGATGCTGTCCGACAGACCAGTTCGACCGCGAACGGAGTTGCATGAAGCGCGCGATTATTGTCCTGTTCATTCTCGCTCTGCTGGGCGGCGGCGCCGGCGTCTACTACATGCGCCGCAACGGAGGTGTCGTCGTCATCAACAAGACACCGGTCTCGCGCGGCGAGATCATTGATACGGTGGGATCGACGGGGACCTTGCAGGCGGTGACGACCGTGCAGGTCGGCAGCCAGGTGTCGGGCAACATCAGCTGGCTCGGCGCCGACTTCAATTCAATCGTCAAGAAGGGTCAGGTGATCGCACGGCTCGACCCGTCGCTCTTCCAGGCGCAGGTCGATCAGTCGAAGGCCAACCTGCAGAAAGCGCAGGCCGACGTCGCGCGCGCGAAAGCCGATGTCGATCGCAACAAGGTCGCTCTTGTCGACGCGCAGCAGAAATACGTCCGCGCGAAGGACCTCTCCGCCAAGCAGCTGATCACGGCCCAGGATCTCGACTCGGCGAAGATCGCCGTCGACAGCGGCGAGTCGGCACTGCAGTCGTCTATCGCGTCGCAGAACTCGTCGCAGGCCTCCGTCGTCCAGGCGCAGGCCAGCCTGAGCCAGGCGCAGGTCAACCTCGATCACTGCACCATCGACGCGCCCATCGACGGCATCGTGATCCAGCGCAGCGTGGACGTCGGACAGACAGTCGCCGCCAGCATGCAGGCGCCGGTTCTCTTTATCATCGCCGCGGACCTGACGAAGATGCAGGTCAACGCCAACATCGACGAAGCCGATGTCGGCCGCATCCGGCCCGACCAGAACGTGACGTTTAGAGTAGACGCATATCCGGGCGAAGAGTTCCAGGGCATGGTCGCCCAGATTCGCCTGCAACCGGTCGTCGTCCAGAATGTGACGACCTACGCGACGATCATCAACGTGCCCAACCCGGGCCTCAAGCTCAAGCCCGGAATGACGGCGAACCTGCGCGTGCAGATCGCCCGGCGCCCGGATGTGCTGCGGATCCCGAACGCGGCGCTCCGCTTCCGGCCGAGCAACGAAATGTTCGAGGCCCTTCATCAGCCCGTACCCGCAGAAGTTCAGGGCGGACGCGGCGGACGTGGCGGGCCGCAACGGCGGCCAGGGTGGCGGCAGCGCAGTCCCGGAGGGTACAACGTCGAGCACTGCCCCTGCTGCGAAGCCCAATCCACCTGCCGCAAGCGCAAGTGCTCGACCCGGCGGCACACCCGCTCCGGCGAAGCCGGCGGAAGGGGCCACCGCGCCTTCGCTCGAAGCGCGCGGGCGCGGCAATTCCGGAGGTGGCGGCAACTACGGCGGCGGACGGGGCGAAGGCGCGTCTGGCCGGTTCGGTGGCCAGGGCGCGCAGGGCGGCGACAGCGGCGACCGGCAGGCCCGCATGCTGGAGCGCCTGAAGGCGATGACGCCCGACGAACAGCAGCAGTTCATCGCGCGGATGAAGGAACGCGGCATGGACACCAGCGTCTTCGAAAAGATGCTGGCGCCCGCCGGCCAACCCAAGGGCAACAAGCCGAAGACTGGCGTGCCGACGCAGCCGACCGCCACCACGATCGATGCGCTGTTCGCTCCCCTTCCCTCCACCGTCTCGCAGGGTCGAGTCTGGGTGGACATGGACAAACAGTTGAAACCGGTCCGCGTACGCCTCGGCATCACGGACGGCACGAATACCGAGCTATTGAACGGCGAAGTGCAGGAAGGCACCGAGGTGGTGACCGGCGTCGTCCTGCCGACCTCGTCGCGGCCGGCGGCAGCCAACGCGGGCAACCCCCTGCTGCAGCAGGGTGGACGCGGACCCGGCGGATTCGGCGGCGGATTCCCGGGCGGGGGGAGAGGACGCTGACGTGCCGGCTGTCATCTCGGTCAAGAACCTGGTCAAGACCTACGTCGTCGGCGAGGTCGAAGTGCGTGCGCTGCGTGGCGTGAATCTCGAGGTCGAGCGGGGCGAGTTTCTGTCGGTGACGGGTTCGTCCGGTTCCGGTAAGTCGACGTTCATGCACATCGTCGGGTGCCTCGATCGCCCGACGTCAGGTCAGTATTTTCTGGATGGCCAGGACGTCTCGCGGATGTCGAAGGACCAGCTCGCCGCCGTGCGCAATAAGCGCATCGGTTTTGTGTTTCAGGGATTCAATCTACTGTCCCGGACTTCGGCGCTCGACAACGTCGAGCTGCCGCTCCTGTACGGCGGCAGCGCCCCGAAAACCGCCGACCG
This sequence comes from uncultured Acidobacteriota bacterium, assembly GCA_963729215.1. GTDB lineage: Bacteria > Acidobacteriota > Vicinamibacteria > Vicinamibacterales > CAVVIG01 > CAVQJU01. The sequence goes on from CAVSND010000009.1 coordinate 207,538, forward strand.
ACACAAGCGCGCCGTCGAGATGCTGACGGCCGTGGGCCTTGGCGACCGCGTCGACCACCACCCCAACCAGCTTTCGGGGGGACAGCAGCAGCGCGTGGCCATCGCGCGCGCACTGGTGAACAACCCGTCGATTCTCCTCGCGGACGAACCTACCGGAAACCTCGACACGAAAACCAGCATCGAGGTGATGGATATCTTCCAGCGCCTGAACCGCGAACGCGGCATCACGGTGCTGCTGATCACACACGAACCGGACATCGCGGAATACGGCACGCGAATCGTCACGTTCCGCGACGGGCACGTGGTGGCGGACAAGCCTGTGGCCCAACGCCGCATGGCCGCCGACGAAATGGCGGCGCTGGCGTCGCAGCCGACTGCTGAAGCTGAAGCGGTCTGAGGAGACTGACAACATGTCCGTATTCATGATCTTCCGGGTGGCACTCAAAGCGCTCAACCGCAACAAAATGCGCACGGCGCTGACGATGCTCGGAATGATAATTGGCGTGGCGGCCGTCATCACGATGGTCGCCCTCGGCACGGGCGCGCAGTCGTCGATTGAGGCTCAGATTCAGACTGCTGGCACCAACATGATCATCGTGCAGGCCGGCAATTTCACGCAGGGCGGCGTTCGCCAGGGCCAGGGCAACGCCAGCACGCTCACGCCTGACGATTCAGGGGAAATCGCGAAGCTGCCGGGTGTCCAGTACGCGGCGGCAGGCGTCAACACACGCGGGCAGATGGTGGCGGGCAACCAGAACTGGAACACGCAGCTGCAGGGCACAGATGTGGACCTGCCGCTCATCCGCTCGTGGAATGTGGACCAGGGCTCGTTCTTCACGTCCATCGACGTGACGACGGCCTCGAAGGTGGTCGTCCTCGGCAGCATCGTGCGCGACCAGCTCTTCGGACCGGACGTGAACCCGGTCGGGCAGGTCATCCGGATCCAGAACCAGCCGTTTACGATCGTCGGCGTCCTGGCTTCGAAAGGCCAGTCGGGCGGCGGGCAGGATCAGGACGATGTGGCCTTCGCGCCCTACACCACCGTGATGAAAAAGATCCGCGGCATCACGTTCATCCAGCAGGTGCAGGTGTCGGCGCAGTCCTCGGGCGAGGTTGCCGTCGTCGCAGACAGGATTTCGTCGCTCCTGAGGACCCGGCACAAGATTCAGCCCGGAGATCCGGACGACTTCATGGTGCGGACGATCGAGGAAATGGCGAACGTCCGCAAGGAAGCCACACAAACGATGACGGCATTGCTCGCCAGCATCGCCGGCGTCTCGCTGCTGGTCGGCGGCATCGGCATCATGAACATCATGCTCGTCTCCGTGACAGAGCGAACGCGCGAGATCGGCTTGCGCATGGCGATCGGCGCACGAGGGCGGGACGTCCTCTTCCAGTTCCTCGTCGAAGCCATCGTCCTCAGCCTCTTTGGCGGCGGGATAGGCATCGCCCTGGGGGTGGGCCTCTCGCAAGGGGTCACGCTCTGGCAGGGCTGGCCGACCGCCGTGTCCACCGACGCCATCGTCATCGCCTTCGGCTTTGCGGCCGCCATTGGCGTGTTTTTCGGTTTCTATCCCGCAAGGAAAGCGGCGGCGCTCGACCCGATCGACGCGCTGCGATTTGAATAACACCATGGACCGTTTCCCTCGTCTCATCTCTCTCATCTCCGCCGGGGCACTGGCTGCCGGCGCGATCGCCACGAGCGCGTGTTCCGGCGAAGGCGCCTCGGTGACACAGGCCGGTGGTGGCGGCCGCGGGCGCGGCGACCAGATCGTGCCGGTCACCGTGGCGCAGGTCGTCCAGAAGCAGATGCCGATCGAAATCCGCGTCATCGGCGCGGTCGAAGCTTATTCAGTGGTGTCCGTGCACGCGCAGATACCGGGACAGCTGCAAGAAGTGAATTTCAAGGAAGGCGAGGACGTCAGGAAGGACCAGGTCCTCTTCGCCCTCGACCGCCGGCCGCTCGAGGCTGCGCTGATGGCGGCGCAAGCCAACCTGCAGCGCGATATCGCGCAGGCGGCCAACGCGAAGTCCGTGGCACAGCGCTACGCCGATCTCGCCGGCCGCGGCATCGCCACGACGGAACAGGTCGAGACGAGTCGCTCGAGCTCCGCTGCTCTCGACGCGACTGTCGAAGCCGATCGCGCTGCCGTCGAGAACGCCAAGGTGCAGCTCCAGTACGCGACGATCACGTCGCCGATTGCCGGCCGGACGGGCGCGCTGATGGTCCACGAAGGCAACCTCATCCGGGCCCAGGACACCTCCCCGCTCGTCGTGATCAATCAGGTCGCGCCGATCTATGTCTCGTTCGCCATTCCCGAGTCGCGGCTGGCCGAACTGAAGCACTTCATCTCGCTCGGGACGCTCGCCGTCGAGGCGCAGCCGCCGAATGATCAGGTCGCTTCGTCGCACGGGCACATCACGTTCGTCGACAACAGCGTGGACCAGACGACCGGCACCATCCGGATCAAGGCCACGTTCACGAACGAGGATCGCCGACTATGGCCGGGACAATTCGTCAACGTGATCGTCGCGCTCACGAAGGACCCGACGGCGGTCGTCGTGCCGACAGCGGCTGTGCAGGTGGGTCAACAGGGCCAGTACACATACGTGGTCAAGGCTGATCACTCTGTCGAGTACCGGGCCGTGGTGGTCGAGCGCACGGCGGGGCTTGAAACCGTCATCAAGAGCGGGCTCAAGCCGGCCGAAAGCGTCGTCACGGACGGCCACCTGCGTCTGGTCGCCGGCAGCCGCGTCAGCATCAAAGGGGAAGAGTCGCAGGTGGCGCCATGAATATTTCCGACCTCTTCATCAAACGTCCGGTTACGACGACGCTCGTCATGCTGGGCATTCTGGTGTTCGGCACGATGGCGTACCGCACGCTGCCGGTGTCGGATCTTCCGGCTGTCGACTTCCCCACTATTCAGGTGAACGCGTCGCTTCCGGGCGCCAGTCCGGAGACGATGGCGGCGACGGTGGCCCTGCCGCTCGAAAAGCAGTTTGCCGGGATCGCAGGCCTCGCGAATATCAATTCGGTCAGCACGCAGGGCTCGACGAACATCACGCTGCAGTTCGATCTGAGCCGCAACATCGACGCCGCCGCCCAGGACGTCCAGGCGATGATCGGACGGACGGCCCGCTCGCTGCCACCACAGATGCCCGCCCCGCCTTCGTATCAAAAGGCGAATCCGGGCGATCAGTCGGTCATCCTGCTGGTCCTGCGCTCGGCCACGCTGCCGCTGTCGATGGTCGATGAGTACGCGCAGCAGACGATCGCCCAGCGCCTGTCCATGGTCGACGGGGTCGCCCAGGTCGACGTGTTCGGCTCGCAGAAGTACGCGGTCCGCATCGACCTGGATCCACGCGAACTGGCCGCCCGCTCGATCGGCATCGACACTGTCGCCAACGCGGTCGCCAATGCCAACTCGAACGTGCCGACTGGCACGATCTACGGCGACAAGACGTTCGTCGTCCAGACGAACGGCCAGTTGATGCGCGCCGCAGGATACGCCTCGACGATCGTGACCTACCGCAACGGGAACCCGGTGCGCCTCGACGAAGTCGCCCACGTCTATGACGGCGTCGAGAACGACAAGTCTGCGGCCTGGCAGGCGGGCGAGCGCTGCGTCATGATCTCGATCCGCAAGCAGCCCGGCACCAACGTCGTCGAAGTCGTCGACCGCATCAAGGCGCTTCTGCCGGCGATGCGCGACCAGCTGCCCGCGGCGATGGCCATCGATACACGCAACGATCGCTCGATTACGATCCGGGACTCGGTTCACGACGTCAAGATCACGCTGCTCGCCACCGTCGGGCTCGTCGTACTGGTCATCTTCCTCTTCCTGCGCAACATCTCTGCGACGCTGATCCCGAGCCTTGCGCTGCCGGCCTCGCTGGTCGGGACGTTCACGGCGATGTACCTGCTCGGTTACAGCCTCGACAACCTGTCGCTGATGGCGCTGACGCTGTCGGTCGGGTTCGTCGTCGACGACGCGATCGTGATGCTGGAGAACATCGTCCGGCACATGGAAATGGGCAAGACGAGGATGGAGGCCGCGTTCGACGGATCGAAGGAAATTGCCTTCACCATTCTGTCGATGACCGTCTCTCTGGCAGCCGTCTTCATCCCGGTGCTGTTCATGGGCGGCATCGTCGGACGATTGCTGCACGAGTTCGCGGTCACGATCAGCGTGGCGATCCTGATCTCGGGCTTCGTCTCGATCAGCCTCACGCCGATGCTGTGCAGCCGCTTCCTGAAGGCTCCGCACGGTGAGCGTCACGGGCTCGTCTACAACGCCTTCGAGCGCATGTTCGACTCGTGGCTGAAACTGTACGACTGGACATTGCGGTTCACGCTTCGGTATCGAGCGGCCACGATGCTGGCGTCGATCCTGCTCCTCGTCGGCACGGCGTACCTCTTCGTAAGAGTCCCGAAGGGGTTCCTGCCGAGCGAAGATCAGGGCCGGTTCATGGTCAATACCGAGGCCGCTCAGGGCATCAGCTACGACGACATGGCACGCCACCAGAAGCGCGTGGCCGACTTGATCGAGAAGGATCCAGACGTCTACATGGCCAACGTCATGGTGGGCGCCATCGGCAACAACGGCGGCGCGCTCAACACCGGACGCATCTGGGTCGAGCTGAAGCCGCGTGCCGACCGGAAGCTGTCCGTCGACGAGGTGATCGCCGGGCTGCGACCCCGGGTGGGACAGCTGCCAGGCATCCGCGCCTTCATGACCAACCAGCCCCCCATCAATCTCGGCTCGGGTCAGGGCGGACAGCGCGCGCTGTACCAGTTCACGCTGCAGGACACGGACACGCAGGAGCTGTACAAGTACGCGCCGATCATGGAAGAAAAGATGCGCGGGCTTCCCGGGCTCGAGGACGTCAGCAGCGACCTGCTGCTCAAGAACCCGCAGGTCACTGTCGAGATGGATCGCAACAAGGTGTCGACGCTCGGACTCACCGCGAACCAGGTGGAGAACGCGTTGTACAACGCCTATGGCACGCGGCAGGTCTCGCAGATCTACGCGCCGAACAATCAGTATCAGGTCATTCTCCAGGTGGCGCCGGAATTCCAGAAGGATCCCGCGGCCATGTCGTTGCTCTACGTTCGTTCCAACAGCGGTTCGCTGATTCCGCTCGAGTCGGTCGCCCGGCTGAAAACGGACGTCGGACCGATGTCGGTCAGCCACTTCGGGCAGCTGCCGGCCGTCACGATCTCGTTCAATCTGAAGCCCGGCGTCGCGCTCGGCGACGCCGTCGACCAGATCAAGGCGGCAGCGGCCGCCAACCTTCCGTCAACGCTGTCATCGAGCTTTCAGGGCGCCGCGCAGGCGTTCCAGGATTCGCTGCAGGGTCTCGGCCTGATTCTGCTGATGGCGATCGTCGTCATCTACATCGTGCTGGGCATCCTGTACGAGAGCTTCACACACCCGCTCACGATTCTTTCCGGGCTGCCGTCAGCAGGCTTCGGCGCGCTGTTGACGCTGCTCATCTTCAAGACCGAGCTCAGCCTCTACGCGTTCGTCGGCATCATCATGCTGGTTGGTATCGTCAAGAAGAACGGCATCATGATGGTGGACTTCGCCGTCGAGGCGCAGAAGACCGGCAAGACGCCGCTCGAAGCGATCCACGAGGCGTGTCTCGTGCGTTTCCGCCCCATCATGATGACGACGATGGCCGCGCTGGTGGGCACGCTGCCGATCGCGCTCGGCCTCGGCGCCGGAGCTGAATCGAGACGTCCGCTCGGTCTGGCCGTTGTCGGCGGATTAATCGTCTCGCAGCTGCTGACGCTCTACATCACGCCCGTTTACTACGTCTACATCGAGAACACGAGGATGTGGCTTGCCGGCCGCAAGACGTCACCGATTCTCCCGCCGGTCGGCGCGGCGCACGCGCACGTGCAATCGCCCGTGACGCTGCGCAAGATGGAAGGCGAACACGGACACGCCTAGCGGGGCGCTCTCGACAGTGCCGTAGCGACCGGCGTTAGCCGGTCCGAACGTCCGCCCGAAGGCGGAACGCTACGCCAGACGCTGTTAACAGGTCGCCGACGGTGAGTCCCGTCACCGGGTCCACCAGATCCGGTGCAATCTCGGCCAGCGGCTCCAGCACGAACCGGCGATCGCGGAATCGCGGGTGCGGCACGACGAGATCCGGCTCGCTCATCACGACATCCCCTGCCAGCACGAGGTCGAGGTCAAGCGTGCGCGCCGCCCCGGGAAAGGGCCGCTCACGTCCCCGCTCGCGCTCGATCGCGAGCAGCGATTCGAGCAGTTCGCGGGGGTTCATCGGCGTCATGCCGACCGCGGCTGCATTCAGGAACAAGGGCTGGTTGTCGGGAACGCCGACGGGATCGGTATCGCGATAGTGCGAAACCCGGAGGTTGGTGAGAACTGTTTCGAGGCGGGACACGGCGAAGTCGAGATGCGCGCGCCGATCGCCGAGGTTGCTGCCGAGCGCGACCGCGACTACTCGATCCACCGATCCCCCAGCACGGCGCCCTGCGCCGGGCCAGAGGTGTCGCCGCGCCGGCCCAGCAAGTCCGTCCGCCCGGCCTGAGCCTGTTCGAAGAAACGCTGCTGCTCCGTCGTCTCGCCGAGGATGACCTCGAGCATCTTCCGGATGCGGGAATTGGTCATCGCCGCGACGCGCGGCCTCCAGCCCTCGACCATGGCCTGGGCCGCACGTGCATCCATCTCGAACAGCGACTGAACGGCGGCCTTCGCCGAGGCGCGTATCACCGGCTGGCTGCGCGGCGGGCGCGGGCTCCGCCCCGCCCAGCTCGACAATGGCTTTCGACAGCCACGACAGCTGGACGTCGTCCCGATTGATGACGTACTGGTAGGTGTTGTTCGCGTCGTACTGGGCCACCAGCCGCGCGTGCGCGATGTGCTGGAGCATCGCCGCGAGCTTCTCGTGATGGAACTGCTCGATCAGCGCCAGCGCCGTGCCCTGCGCGTTCACGAATTCTGCTTCTCTTTGCAGGTGATGCAGACGCGGGTCCACGGGATGGCGTTCAGCCGCGCCTCGGCGATGGGTTCGCCGCAATCCCGGCAGACGCCGTAGGAACCCTTATCGAGGCGCAACAGCGCTTCTTCGATGGCCTGCAGAATTTTCGCGTCGGTCTGCTTCAGCTTGAGCTGAATGTGGACCTCGTTGTTGCCACTCGCCTGGTCGGCCATGTCGCCCTGGCGGGTGTTGTTCTCCATCGACGCCTGTAAGGGTTTGACGCCACCCGTCCCGAGAATCTCGGTCCGTTTTCTGAGGAGCGCGTCCTTGAAAGACTGAACGTCCATTGGCGCTTCTGACTCCTGCACTGTGCGCGCCCACGAGGGCACGATCAACAGTGGATCTTAGCACACACGGACGGGGCGCTACTCGGACCGGAGGGTGGCGAGCGGCTTGTTGCGGAGCACGTCGAGGCTCGAAAGCACGCCGATCGCAGCCACGAGCGCGGCCGTCAGCGCCACGCCGCCTGCATGCTCCGCGGGAAACACCCGCCAGGGAATATCCAGGGCGTAGCGGCTCACGCCCCATGTCAGCGCCACGGCACCTGCCGACCCGACCAGCCCCGCCAGCGATCCAAGAACGCCATATTCGACGAGCAGCATCGTCGCGATCTTGCGCGTGCTCGCCCCGAGCGTCTTGAACACCGCCGCCTCGTACACCCGCTGGAACTTCGTCATCGCGACGGCGCCCACGAGAATCAACCCGCCGCTGAACAGCACCAGCATGCCCACGACGGTAATAGCCAGCGTGACTTTCGACATGACGTCCCGGATCGTTTCCAGAATCTCGTGAAAGTCGATCACGGATACGTTCGGAAAGCGCGATACGAGATCGTGCTGGAATCGGGCGCGCGCCGCCGGCCCCGCCGGTCCCTTGACGGGCGCGATGTAGGTCTGCGGCGCCCGTTCGAGGGTGCCCGGCCTGAATACGAACATGAAACCGCCGGCTCGCGAATCCTTGAAGTCCACGTCCCGGATGCTCGAGACACGCGCATTGACGACGCGGCCCAGGATGTCAAAGCGGACGACGTCGCCAACGTTGATGGCGAAGCGTTCGTGCAGGCCGCGTTCGATCGACACCTCGGGCTCCGGCGAGCTGCCGTGCCAGAACGCTCCGTCCACGATGTGTTCGTTGGCTTCGAGGTTGTCGCGGTACGTGATGGTGTACTCGCGGCCGAGCGAACCTCGGGCCCGGACTTCCTCGAAGCTTTCCAGGTTCGTCGTCCGCCCGCTGACACCCGTGACGCGGGCCCGGAGCACCGGCAGCAGTTTCCACGGCCCGGCCCCGTTCGCCGGATCGCTCAGGAACGCGCGCATCCCATCCAGCTGGCGAGGCTGCACGTCGAGCAGGAAGAGGTCGGCGGCGTCGGCGTTCACCTGGATCGAGAACTCGGCGAGCAGGCTCGCCTGCAGCGACCGCACGCCAACGATGAAGAACGCCCCAAGGCCCACCGCCAGCAGGATGACGCGCGTCTGGTTGCCCGGCCGCGAGAGGTGGAGCACGGCATGGCGCAGCGGAAACGACGGTGCGTTCGCCAGCGGCGCCAGGAGCGCGACCAGCAGCCGCCCTGCGAGAATCAGCACGACGGCCAGCACGGCGAAGCCGAGGCACACCGAAATCCCCACGCGGAGCGACGCGGCCTGCCAGGCGGCGACCGCCACCAGCGCCCCCGACACGAAGACCGTGGCCACCAGTCGAACCACGTCGCGGCGCGGCGGCCGCGCTTCGTCACGAAGCAGCAGTGAAGGCCTGACCAGCCGAACTTCGAGTAGCGGGACAATCGCGAACAGCAGCGACACGAGGACGCCGATTGTGGCGCCCTGCAGCGCGACACCCCACGTCACCCCGTAGTGCGCGCCGGCAAGGAGTGAGGACGACGAGGAGCCGAGCGCCAGCGGGATGGACGACACCGCGCCCTGGGCGATCGCGATGCCGAGCAGGCTTCCGGCCAGTCCAAGCGACATGACCTGCAGCAGATACACGGCGATGATCTGTGCGCTGGTCGCGCCGAGGCACTTGAGGACGGCGATGCCGCGAATCTTCTGCAGAACGAAGACGCGCGTCACGCTCGACACGGCGATGCCGCCCAGAATCACGATGACGAGGCCGACCAGGCTGAGGTAGTTTTCGGCCCGGTCGAAATCGCGGCCGATTGCATCGTCGGTGGCCAGATACGACCGGGTGTTGATGAAGTTGTTGCTGAACTCGTCGTTCAGCGCCTTGACCAGGGCCGGTATCCGTTCGTCGGGGACCCGCGCGGCCAGCACATGACGGACGCGGCTGCCAAATGCCATCAGACCCGTAGACGGCGCGTCAGCGAAGTCGATGAAGACGCGCGGGCCGAGGCTGAACGCGCCGATATTCCGGCCCGGCTCGCTTGCCACGACGCCCCGGATCGCGAATGTCGCTTCGCCAATCGTGATCGACTCGCCCACCGAAACGCCCAACGCCGTGAGCAACTCGGGACGCACGAGCGCACCGTGGCCCTCGAGGAGCGCGTGCGAGTAAGACTGGCCGCCCTCGAGGGTCATCGTTCCGTAGAGCGGGAACGGCGTCTGGATGGCCTTCAGTTCGACCATTCGCGCCGCGACCCGTGACGTATCCGTAGGCCGGACCATCGTCGGCGTTTCGATCGTTTCGGTCCGCGCCGTTGAACCCGCCTCCTCCAGCCGCTTGTCGATCGTCGCCAATGCCTCCGGCGTCCAGTCACGATTGGTCGCGATGAGCACATCGGCGGCAATCAGCGAACGTGCTTCCCCGCCCAGGACGTCGCGCACGCTGCGAATCACCGAGCGCAACGCGACGATGGCGGCCACGCCAACCGCGATGCAGATGAAAAAGAACAACAGGCGCTGCCACGCCGCCCGCATCTCGCGCGCCGCCATGCGAAGGACGAACGTCATACGACGCGGCCGTCCCGCAGCACGAGCTGCACGTCGGCCATCGCCGCGAGCTCCGCATCGTGCGTCACGAGCACGAGCGTGGTTTTCCTCGTCCGGTGCACTTCGCGCAGTAAATCCATGATGTGGCGTCCGTTCGCCGTGTCGAGGTTGCCGGTTGGCTCGTCGGCCAGCACGATTGGCGGGTCGTTGGCGAGCGCCCTGGCCAGCGCCACGCGCTGCTGCTCGCCGCCGGAGAGCTGTGACGGGTAGTGATGGGCGCGGCCCGTGAGACCGACCTCTTCGAGGAGGCCGCGCGCGCGCTTCTGCGGATCGGTCACGCCCGCGATCTCCATCGGCACGGCCACGTTCTCGTAAGCGGTCAGCGACGGGATGAGGTGAAAGAACTGGAAGACGAAGCCGATCTTCTCGCCCCGCAGCCGCGCCAGGCCATCTTCGTCGAGGCGCGTGATGTTCACATCGTCGATCAGGACGTCGCCAGAGCTCGGCGCGTCGAGACCCGCGATCAGCCCCAGCATCGTGGATTTGCCGCTGCCCGACGGCCCGACGATCGACAGGAACTCGCCCTGCGCGACGCGGAGAGACAGCGGGTGCAGGATGGTGAGGGGCTCGGTGCCGCTCATCACCGTTTTTGAAACTTCACGAAGCTCGATCATGACCCGGCGGGGCCTTCCTTCCGGGTCGATCGCTGGCGCGCTTCGACAAGGGGCCGCAAGACAGTCCAGACATTGTCGGCCACGATGCGCGCGCCTTCAGCGGTTGGATGGATGCCATCGCGCTGGTTCAGCGCTGGATCGGCCGCGACACCCTGGAGCAGGAACGGCACGAGCGCGACGTGATACTGACGGGAAAGGGACGGGTACACCTGATGGAATGCGACGATGTAGTCACGGCCGAAGTTCCGTGGGGCTTCCATGCCGGCCAGCACGATCTCGATGTGCCGGGCCTCCGCGCGCTCGATGATGTGCGACAGGTTCTGTCTGAGCTCGTCGGCCGGCAACGCACGGAGCGCGTCGTTGCCGCCGAGCGCGACGATGAGCAGGCGCACATCGCCGTCGAGCGCCCAATCGAGCCGTGACAGGCCGCCCGCCGAGGTATCGCCCGATGACTCCGGCGTTGACCACCTCGTAGTTGAAGCCGCCCGCATCGAGGCGCTTCTGCAGCAGCGCCGGGTACGCCTCCTCGGGGTTCAGTCCAAGGCCCGCCGTCAGGCTGTCGCCGAGTGCCACGATCCGAGGGCGCGCGGCGGCCTTCGCGGGCGGCGTGGCTGTCGCCTGCGGCGGCGGAGCCTGAGCGCCGGCCGCGGCGTCCACAGGCGGTCGGTCGGACACGGATCCGCAGCCGGCCAGACAGGTGGCCGCGACGAACGCGAGGATGACGGCCGTGTATCTAAGCATCCTGCCCAAAATAGTATGCTACCGCGATGCGGGACTCGTCCGATCTCCTCTCGCGCTGGCCCGCTCTCGGGGTGGACATCAAGCGCGACCACCTGCGGCGGAGCCTTTACCTGTCGCCAGGTCCGATTCAGAGCCGGGTTGCCGCCGACGCGGCCCGGGCTCAAGTCAGCGGCCGAGGCGATGTGGCGTCGCGATCCGGCAGCCTGGAGCGCCGCCGCCGACGTCCAGGCCACAATCTCCAACAGGCTTGGCTGGCTCGATTCACCGGCGTTGATGGCCGATTCGCTCGACCGGATCAAAGCCTTCGCCGACAGCGTCCGGCGCGACGGGTTCACCAACGTCGTGCTGCTGGGTATGGGCGGCTCGAGCCTGGCTCCGGAAGTGCTGCGTTCGATCGTGGGCACCGCGCCGGGTTGGCCGCAGCTCCACATGCTCGACTCGACGGATCCCGACGCCATTCGCGCGGCTGCGACGCCTCCCGAGCACACGCTTTACCTGCTCGCCAGCAAATCGGGCACGACGATCGAACCCAATACACTCGCCGCGCATTTCAGAGCTGTGCTGGAGCACGCGGGGATCGCTCGCTGGGCGAGCCATTTCGTCGCCATCACGGACGAAGGCACCGAGCTTGCGCAACGGGCGCGTGCCGAATCGTTTCGCGAGACCTTCATCAACCCTTCCGATATCGGCGGCCGCTACTCGGCGCTGTCGTACTTCGGCCTCGTTCCCGCCGCGCTCATGGGGCAGGACATCGCAGCCCTGACCGGGTGGGGACTGGCCATGCTCGCGGCGGCCGGAGCGCAGGCAGGCGACGGCCGCGACACGCCGGGCCCGATGGACAACCCGGCTGTCGCGCTCGGCCTCCTGCTCGGCGCGGCCGCACGGGAGGGACGTGACAAGCTGACGCTGCTCCTTCCTCCGGAGCTTGAATCCTTCGGTCTGTGGGTCGAACAACTGGTCGCCGAAAGCACAGGCAAGAACGGCGTCGGCATCGTGCCGATTGCCGGGGAGATTGCCGCCGGGCCGCAGCAGTACGGGCACGACCGCCTGTTCGTGGAGGTCCGTCGTCATGGCGCCGGCGCACGAAGCGCAGAGTTGCTCCGGCTCGAGGCGGACGGTCATCCAACAGCCTCGATCGCGTGGAATGAACTGCCGGCGCTCGGAGCGGAGTTCGTGCGCTGGGAAGTCGCAACAGCCGTCGCCGGCGCCCTGCTTGCGATCAATCCGTTCGACGAACCCAACGTCAAGCAGGCGAAGGATGCGACCACGACGCTGCTCGGCGCGTACCGGGCAAAGGGCGCGTTGCCGCAGACGCCGCCCGACATGACCTTCGCGGACGGCATCACGCTCACGGCGAGCCGCGAGGCACGGACGCGATTGTCCGGGCGCGAAGTCGATGCGCTGTTGACGCTCCTCGGCGCCGGCGACTACTTCGGGTTGCTCGCGTACGTCGGCCCCGACGAGCGTGTGGCGCACGAACTCGCGGCATTCAGAAACGCCGTTCGGGACCGCACACGCGCCGCGACGATGTCCGGCGTGGGCCCGAGGTATCTGCATTCGACCGGCCAGCTCCACAAGGGCGGTCCCAACACCGGCGTGTTCCTGCTCATCACGGCTGCGCCGAGGGCCGATATACCGATCCCGGGATATCCGTTCACGTTCGGCACCCTCGAACTGGCCCAGGCGCTCGGCGATTTCGCCTCGCTGGACGCGGCCGGACGGCGCGCCCTCCACGTCCATTTGCCAGCAGCCGATGCCGACCGCGTCCATCAGGTTACCGACGCGCTGCTCCGGCAGATCGCCTTACAATAACCGCATGCGCTACCTCGTCACGGCGCGCGTCAAGGCCAACCAGGCGGCCGCCCTCGCCAGGGCCGTGGACGAGGGCACGCTGGGCCAGGGCTCGGTGGCCGGAGACGAGTACTTCCGCAACATGGGCGATGCGCGCGCGCATGACGACGGGCGCGTGCAGTGGGTCGAAGTCTGCTACTGCTACACGCCGCTCGCGGAGGAGCGCGAATACTGGGAGGAGTACTTCGATCTCGAGAAAGTGCAGGATGCGCATGCCCGGAGCCGCTGCCGTGATCTGAACGGCACCGAAGCCTGGTCCTGCGGCGACTGCGACTGCTCGGCTCGCCTCGAGGCCCGTCTCGCCGCCAAGGGCCGTCCGTTCCTCGACGTCCTGCGATCCAAGACGTAATGCCCTCGTCTTCCCTGCAAGCGCTGCTGGCACGAGCGGGTGCGGCGCTCGAACGAGGCCGCGGCGCCGAGGCCGGAGAGGTGCTGACACCCGCACTGCGTTCGGCCGCGATGCCTCGCGAGGACGAGCTCGCCGTCCGGGCGATGCTCGCCGAGGCGTGGCTGCTCCAGGACGATCTCGATCGCGCCACCACGGCGCTCGGCCGGCCGCCCGACATGTTCCGCGACACCGTTTCGGCGGGCCGGCTCGCGGCGCTCTGGCGCCTCCACGGGCGGCTGGCGTCGGCGCGGGGCGACCAGTCGCGGGCGATCGCGCTGCACGGCCGGGCGCTCAAGCAGGCAGAGACGGCACACGATTCACGCGCGATCGGCCTCGCCCACTACGAGCTCGCCCACTGCTACCGGCGCGTCGGCGATACGGCCATCGTCCGCGAGCACATCACCAAGGCCGCGTCTGCCCTCCATGCCGCGGGCGATCGGCGCCATCTCGCGCTCGTCCACTCGCTGTCGAGCATCCTGCTGGCGCAGGTTGGCGACTACGACCAGGCGATGGCCGCCCTGCGCCACGCCGAACGGCTCGCGTCCACCGTGCGCGCCGACGACGTCCTCGCGACCGTGTGCAGCAATCAGGCCGGCGTGATGATGATGGAGCACCGCTACGAGCAGGCGCTGGCGCTTGCCGAACGAAGCGTGGTCCTGCACGAAGGCCTGAGATCGGGACACGGACTCGCGGTCGCCCTCGCCACGCTCGGCCAGATCTGCGTGCGCCTCGGCGATCTGACCCGCGCGGAGGACGCGCTGCACCGCGCGCTCGAAGTCCGCAGCCCGGTTCAGTTTCACGAAACCACGGGGGCCGTGTTCGATACGCTGGCGCAGATCCACATGATTCGCGGCACGTATGAAATGGCTGCCGAGTATCTGGCCCGGGCGGGCGACGCGTACGGCGCGTATGGACGGCAGACCAGCCAGTGGTACGAATGGTCCGTTCGCGTGCTCGGGGCGCGGCTGGCCATGAGGCGCGGTGCGCTGGACGAGGCGGTGGCCCTCTCCGACGAAATCCTTCAGGCCGGCGCGCCGCCCTTCGACGCGCTGCAGGCGACGCTGATCGCCGCCGAAGCGCTGACCACGGCCGGGCGGCTCCCGGAAGCCGAGCAGAGGCTGGCCACCGCCGCCGATGCGCTCGACCCGAAGGTGGCGCCCGCGGCGTGGGGCGAGTACCTCCGGCTGCGCGGAGGCCTCTACGCCAAAGGCGGGAGCGCGGCCGACGCGTACCACAACTTCGCGCAGAGCGCGACGCTGCTCGACCTGCTCGGCGAGCGTTATCAGGCGGCGCTCAGCCACCTCGCGCTCGGCCGCCTGGTTGCGCAGACCGGCGCACGGTCGGTGGCCGAGCGTCATCTGAATCGCGCCCTCGGCGTGTTCGAGCAGCTCGGCGCCCAGCGCGATTCGACGGACGCGCAGGACGCTCGCGGCCTCCTCACCTCGGTGGGCTCAGGCGAGTACGTCATTTCGCCGGCTGACGCAGACGACGCGATCGTCCGGCGGATCGTGGACGCCGCGGCGCTGCCCGAACTGCTCGGGCGGGAAACGGCCGCCGCGATGACCGAAGCCGCCGCAGGCGACTGCGCGGTGGTCTTCGTCAATCTTCCGGGAGGCGATGTGCGCGTGGTCGCGACCGCGGGTGCGGATGCGGACGCGGCGCGCGCGATGGCACGAACCGCGTCCAACGGGCACAGCTACGGCCGGGGCACGATGATCGTCGAACCGCTCGGGCGCGATCCCGAAGGGCCACGCTTCGGCCTGGTCGCCGCCCCGCGCCCGCTCGGGCATCCGGTGCTGCGGCGCCTGCGCATGATCGCCACCGTGGCGCGTCAGGGGTTTGCGCTGTGCGCGGCGCGCGAACGGCCCACGGGTTCGGCCGTCGCGGCGCTCGATCGATCGCTCGAGCCGCTCCTGCCGGGATTCCTCACGGCAAGCGCGGCGATGACACGATTGGTCGAGCAGATTCAACGCCTGCAGGGCAACGATCTGACGGTGCTCATCACGGGAGAAAGCGGTACGGGCAAGGAGCTCGTCTCGCGGGCGATCCACGTGGGCTCGCACCGAAGCGCGGCGATGTTCCTGCCGTACAACTGCACGACGACCGGCCGCGACCTCGCCGACAGCCAGCTGTTCGGCCACCGGCGCGGCAGCTTCACTGGAGCGGTCTCTGATCAGCCGGGCCTCGTACGATCAGCGGCCGGCGGCACGCTGTTCCTCGACGAAATCGGCGACCTGCCGATTGACGTCCAGCCCAAGCTCCTCAGGTTTCTGGAGCTGCAGGAGATCATGCCGATCGGCGAAACGCGGCCGCAGCGCGTGGACGTGCGCGTCCTGGCCGCCACCAATGCGGACCTGGAGCAGCGCGTCGCGGAAGGCAAGTTCCGCGAGGATTTGTACTACCGCTTGAGCGTGATCCGCATCCACGTGCCGCCCCTGCGCGACAGGCGGGAGGAAATCCCCCACCTCAGCACGTTCTTCCTGCGCGAGGCGTCCGAACGCCTCGGCAAACCCGATATCCAGCTGAGCTCGGAAGCGCTCGACATGTTCTCGCAGTACTGGTGGCCCGGAAACGTCCGTCAGCTCAAGAACGAAATCCAGCGCGCCGTGGCGATGAGCGCTCCCGGCGGAACGATCGAGGCCGCGCATTTGTCTCCCGAGATCGGATCGACCAGCCTGTCGGGGACGACGCCCGCGTCGCGCAGCACTGCCGCGCCGGCCAACCTCGCCAGCGCCATCGAACAGGTCGAACGCGACCTCATTCAGGCGGCGCTCGATCGGTCGACGGGCAATATCTCGGAAGCGGCCCGGCTCCTCGGCCTGACTCGGCGCGGGCTGTACCTCAAGCTCCGGCGTCTGGGACTCGACGCCCCGGCCGAACTGCACACCCAGTAGGAACGACTCGAGGGTCCCGAAACTACCCCTCCGACCCTGCACCAAATACACAGTCCACTTCGGGCAGCTGGATACTTAATAATCAATTACCATCGTGATCGGATACATAGTATCCACATTGCACAAGAACTTTCGAGTTTTGCAGGATTTATTAAGTCATTGATTCTAAGCGCTTTGTCCCTATCTACGGCCAGAGTAGATGAGCTTCATTTGCCTGGGCGTGTCGTTTGATACATCTCCTAGCGCAAGGTTTCATCCTCAGGAGGATGCCGTGACGCCAATGACTGCTCACATGATGCCCACTCGCCCGACGGACCACACGCGCCATGCCGAGCGCCGTGCCGTGGCGCTTCCCGCGCGGCTGATGTGGACAGACCAGCGCGGCACCACCCGGTTTGCCAGCGTCGTCGCGCGCAACGTGAGCGATCAGGGCGTTTACGTCGAGTGCCAATCGGCCGTCTCGATCCCGATGTACCGCCTGGTGCAATTCCAGCTCGAACGCGAGGCGCGTGAAGGCGAACTGCCCGAGGCCCTGCGCCGTGGACGCGTGCTGTCGGCCGTCTATCGCATCTCGCCCGCGACGGCGGCAGGCGCGCCCCAGGGATTCGCGCTGCGCCTGATGGTCGAGCCGCGCCGCGCCGCGGAGCCGGCGGCCGCCCGCGCCACCGCATAATCAGGCGCCCGGCATCTTCTTCCGCCAGTAGCGGGCCAGCCCGCGCCAGTTCAGATCGAATCGATCCGCGAGTTCGTACGCGCGTGTATCGGCGTTGTTCATGCGCCGGCCGAGCTCGCGCCGTACCTCGTCGGCAAACCACGCCTCGCGGTCCTCGTCCGTTCCCTCGCGCGCCAGCGACGTCCTGGCCAGCCCACCAACCAGCTCGATGTGATCGCGGAGCGCGGGCAAATGTCCCGCGAAATCGGAAGGTCCGAAGTGCGTGAGGAACAGCGTCTCGGGCCTCCACCGGTCGATGCGCGCGAGGCTGTCGCGCCAGGCCTCGAGGTCGACGTCGGGCGGAGGCGTCGGCGGCAGCACGAAGCCGTCGGGCGTCAGCTTGACGCCGGCGGTATCGCCCACCAGCGCGACGCCTGAATCCCGATCGAAGAAGCTGACGTGATGCGAGGCGTGACCGGGCGTGTACTCGATGTCAAACGTCCGTCCGCCGGCCGCGATCCGCTCCCCTCCAGCCAGAATCGTCATCGAGGCCGCGGGCACCGGGAGCACCTCACCCCACAAGCGATCCATCGCATCGCCATAGAGCCGCGCTGCGCTGGCGATGAGCTTTTCGGGGTTGGCCATGTGCGGCGCACCCTTTTCGTGGACGAACACGCGAAGGCCCGGATGCTCACGCACGAGCGTTCCTGTCGCGCCCGCGTGGTCGAGATGAATGTGCGTGATCAGAATGTCCGTCACGTCGGACATCGAGATGCCGGCCGCCGCCAGCGTCGCCCGGAGCGTGGGCAGCGTGGTGGAGGGCCCGGGGTCGACGAGCGCCACGCCGCCCGAGGCGTGAACGACCGCGGTCGCGATGATTCGCTCGCGCTGCTGGAAGTGCAGATCGAAATACGACAGGCCGGATGCAAGTGTGATCATGGGATTCGGATGTGGATTCGCTTCATGCTGACGCTCGACGCCGGCGCAGCACCGCCACGACGGCGATGATGGCGACCGCGGCGAGCAGCACGAGGCCGCTGCGCCCGATCCACTCCTCGAGCGTCTCCCAACTGTACGCCAGGAAATACCCGACGGCCCCGAAGGTGGTCGCCCAGGCCACGGCGCCGGATGCGTTGTAGAGGAGGAACCGTCCCCACGGCAGGTCGCTCGCGCCTGCCAGGACGGCGCCGAACACGCGAAGGCCCGTCACGAAGCGCGCGATGAACACGGTCTTCGCGCCGTGCTTGTCGAAGAACCGGTCGAACTCGACCAGGCGGTCCGGCGTCAGACCGATCTTCGACCCGAAGCGCTCCAGCAGGGCGCGGCCGCCGCGGCGGCCGATCAGGAATCCGATGTTGTCGCCGAAAATCGCGCCGACGACAGCCGTGGCGATCACCCAGGGAAGAAACAGCGCGCCGGACCGCGACAAGGCCGCGCCGGCGAGCAGCGCCGTTTCACCAGGAACCGGAAGCCCGGCGTTCTCGAGAAAAACGCCCACGAAGACAACCGCGTAGCCGTAGCGGGCGAACAGGTCGACAAGCCAAGCCGGCACAGACGCGCGGAGCCTCCCGGACCACTATAGTGTCCCACTCTGCTCCGGACGCGCTATTCGCAGCGGATTCGCACCTGCGCGTCGCCGTCCACGTCGACCGTGAGCTCGCCGATGTCCTTGATCATCGCCTCGAGGTCCGTGTAGGTCACCTTCGACAGATCGAGCTCGACGCCGTTGTGAAGCTGAATCTTCTTGTTTCCCAACATGCCGGGAATCAGCGCGCCGAGGCGCAACCCGCCTCGGACGACGGTCATCGGCACGCGGATGTTGACCGCCTCGGCCTTCTTTCCCTCGCGAGCCGGCGTGTTGACGAGAATGCGGAAATAGCGCGGCTCGACCTTCTTGTCGTCGGCGGTTTGACCGGGCGCCTTGACCGCCTGCAGCAGCTGTTCCGCTTCGAGCACGCTGACTTTCCCCGCCGACAGCATTTCGAGCACCTGGCGTGTCTCTTCACTCATGTTGATCTCCTCACTTTTCCTTCAACCGTTCGAGCGCCTGCGCGACTGTCAGCTCGCCGCGCGACAGACGATCGAGCACCGTACTGGCGTCCTGCGCCGGCTGGTCCGCGTCCGGCGCCTGTTCGATTTCGACAAACGACAGCTGACCGCCGATCTTGTTGAGCCGGTTCTTGATGGTCGGATAGCTGACGCCGAAGTACTTTTCCATCTGCTTGATGGAACCGTGGCATCGCACGAATGCGGACACAAAGATCTGATCGTCTCCCGACAGTTGGGCGAGGGGTGGCAGCGCGAACCTGCCCTCGATCGCGATGTCCGCTTTCACGAGGCGCACACGCTCGATCTCCACCGCGTCCCCCTGGGTCAGCTTCGACAGCTCCTGCCAGTCGCTTGGCATAATGAATACACGATAGACCATTAATCAATAAAGTCAATTGTTATATTGATTATATGAAGTATTGGACGAGCCTGGCCTCCGCAAGTTCGGCGGTCCAGCCCTCGTCCGCCGCCACCGGGCATCAGAATGGGCGATACCATCGCTGATCGATGTCCTCGCCCCCCGAGCAGACGACCAAGCCATCCACACGGCAACACCGGACGGGGAGCTTCTTCAGGAACCTCGGGCCCGGCTTGATCACGGGTGCCGCCGACGACGACCCGTCGGGGGTCTCGACCTATTCGGTGGCCGGCGCGTCGTTCGGGTACCTCCCACTCTGGACGGCAATCCTGTCGTTTCCGTTGATGACGGCGGTTCAGCTCATGTGCGCCCGCCTGGGGATGGTGACGGGCCTTGGCCTGGCTGGAGTTATCCGCCGGCGTTACTCGCCCGTCGTGCTCTGGGCCGCGTGCGCGCTGCTCGTCGTCGCCAACATCATCAACATCGCCGCCGATCTGGGCGGCATGGCTGCCGCCACACGGCTCGTGACCGGTGCGCCCACCGCACTGACCGTGCCTGCATACGGCATCGCCATCGTCGTGCTGCTGATGTGGTGGTCGTATCGCGCGATCGCGCGCGTGTTCAAGTGGCTCACGCTGGTCCTTCTTGCGTACGTCGTGACGGCGTTCGTCGCGCGAGTCGACTGGCGGCTCGCGCTGTACGCGACGCTCGTTCCCAGGGTGGAATGGTCCAGGGCGTTCTTCTCTGTCCTTGTCGCGATTCTCGGCACCACCATCTCGCCCTACCTGTTCTTCTGGCAGGCGGCGCAGGAAGTCGAGGAGGAACGGGCGATGGGCCGCGATTTCGCCCACCGCCAGGGAGCGACGCCCGAGGAGCTCACGTCGGCACGCACGGACGTGCTCACGGGGATGTTCGCGTCGAACGCGATCATGTATTTCATCATCCTGACGACGGCGGCGACGTTGCACGCGACCGGACGCACAAGTATCGCGACGGCGCAGCAGGCGGCGGAAGCGCTCCGTCCTGTCGCGGGCGCCGCCGCCTATTGGTTGTTCACGCTGGGATTGATCGGAACGGGCATGCTGGCGGTTCCGGTGCTGGCAGGATCCTGCGCGTACGCGATTGCTGAAGCCGCCGCGTGGCGCGGATCGCTCGATCGCCGGCCCTGGCAGGCCGGGCGGTTCTACCTCGTGCTGACCACGTCGGTGGTTCTGGGGATTGCGATCACCTACGTCGGGCTCGACGCCATCAAGCTGCTGTTCACGACCGCCGTGATCAACGGCGTGCTCGCCCCGCCGCTGATACTGGTCGTGCTCCTGCTGACGAGCGATCGAACGGTGATGGGCGACGCCACGAACTCACGGGCGCTGTCCGTCCTGGGGTGGATCGCGCTCGTCGTGATGGTCGCCGCTGCCCTGGGTCTCTTCGTGGCCTCGTGAGGTGAGTCAGTTCTCGAGACGCGTCACCTGAATGACCGACCGTTCCTTCACCTCATGCGTCCACGCGACGACCGTCGAATCGCCCGCCGCCGCAACAACGGGATAGACCGCCGACCCCGCACCGCTCACGATCTGACGGGTAAACGCTTCCCCGCCGCGCGTCCGGCCTGCGACGACGCGCCGGGTGCCGCGTGCCTGTTCCTCCCACACGACAATGAGCGAGCCGTCTTGTGCGGCCGCAACCTGGGCATGCTTCGGCACGCCCTCGGTGGGAAGCCGGCGTCGGGGCGAGAACTGGCGGCCATCGCTCGATGCCGCGTAGAACAACTCGAGAGTGGGTTCGACGTCCGCCGCCGTGCCGCTCACCAGCGTCGGCCACACCACGTGCACTCGCTGGCGGCCGTCGAGCGCCATCGCCGGACCGTTCTCGGGGCACCCGTCGAGGACCCACTGATCGTCGGACACGCGAATCGGCTCCGAAAAAGTGCGGCCGCCATCGCGCGAGACCGTGAATGCGATGTCGCGAATGTTGCCCGGATAGACGTGCCGCCACGCGGCGAAAATCGAGCCGTCTGCGCCCGCCGCCAGCGCCGTCTTGCAGCAATAGCAGACGCCGCCGGCGATCGCGCGGCCGGCAGCCTCGCTCCCGCCCGCCGCATCGTCGAGCCGCGAGAAATACAGCTTCGACAGCTGCGCTCGCGCGGCGCCGTCGGCGGGAGCTTTGCCTGCACTGGCATGGTCGTGTCCCTCGTGGTGCATCGGCGCTTGCCCTGCCGCGGACCCGGCAAGTTCGCGATGGTCGAGCCACACGGACACGACGCGCCCGTCGGCATCGGTTGCGACCGCCTCCCATCCGCGGTTCCCGGACGCCTCGCCCCCGGCCAGCGGCCTCGCACGGCTGAACGACGCGCCAGCGTCATCTGATCGGGCCGAGAGGATCCGCGTACCGCCCGGTCGCTTCGCCGTCCACACGACGACGATTGACGGTTCGCGGTCCGTCCGGGGTATCAGCGCGACATGCGGCGGCTGCTCCCCGCCCACCGACGCGTCGCCGTCAACGTCGTTGACGCGGACCGGAACGCCAAATGTCCGGGCGCCGTCGCGGCTGACCGAAGCATAGACATCCATCGCCCCGCTCGTCGACGCGCCCCAGGCCAAAACGACCACCCGGCCCATCGCCGCAATGGATGGCGCCGCGTTCACGCGGCCTCTCACGCCGATCGTGATATCGCGAGCGGCGGGGGCCGCAGCCTGAGCGCCGGCGGCAGCAAGTAGAACGGAGACGGCAAGTCGAACGGCCACGTGCTTCATTCGGATGACCTCAAAACCTGAGCCGGGCACCGAGCTGAAATGCCCGCGGATCGCCGACGGCCAGAACCTGGCCGAACGTCGGTGATGGATTCGTCGGATAGGCTCCAGGCCCGAAATTCGAATTCACCGAGACGACGTTGACGCGATTCGTGAGGTTGAACGCCTCGACGAGCGCGTCGAGCCGCACGCTCCGGCCGAGCGCGAACGCGCGGCTGACCCGGACGCTCAGGCTGAAAAAGTCCGGCCCCGTCGCGCTGTTGCGCCCGATGAACTCGCCGTCCACGACGGGACGGCCGGCCGTGCCGGCAATCGTGGTCACGCCCGAGGTGATGTTGAGCGGAAGCGCCGAATACGCGCGGAGGACGCCGCTCGCCTGGAAGTCGTGGCTGATGTGTTCCCAGATTGTCGTGGCCGGACCCACCGGCGAGTTCACCGAACCGTACAGCACCAGTCGATGGCGCTGGTCGTCGTCGGACCGGCCCCAGTCTTTCGAGATGTCGTACGGATCGATCGGAGAGCTGAAGAAGTTCTCGCCCACGTCGTCCATGGACTTGGACAAGGTATAGCTGACGCGATAGTTCCCCCACGTCGCCGGCCGTTGCACGAACGACACGTGGAGCCCGTGATAGTCGGAATGCGCCAGGGGTGAGTACTGATTATTGTTCGCGTAGGACGGATTCGGACGGCAGCCGTTGTTCGCGCCGACGGCCACGCACGCAGGCACGTTCTGGTTCACCTGGATGATGAGATCGACGCCGCGCACGTATTGATAGCCGACGCTGACGGTGCCACGGTCGCCGACCTGCTGCTCGAACTCGATGCTCGCCTGCCTCGATACGCGTTCTGCATGTTGGGATCCATGGTCGTCAGCGTGGCCAGCGTCACCGACGGCACGGCGGCGCTGAGAATGTTCGGAAACCGGGGAGCGGCCGCCTGCGCCGGCGAAAGGCTGACGCTGACCTGACGGAGGCTCGCGAGGTCCGTGGTGTTCCCTGCCGAGAGCAGGGCGTTGGCCAGGGCGCGCAGCGGCACGCGGTCGTAGAACAGGCCCGCGCTTCCGCGGACGACGGCCCGCCTCGACGCGGACGGCGACCATGCGAAGCCCAGCCGCGGTGAAACGTTGTTGCGATCGGTGCGCACGGTGTCGAGAAACTGCAGGTCGTAACGGACGCCCGCATTCAGTGTCAGCGCGGAGCCGATCTTCCACTCGTCCTGGGCGTAGACGCCGACATTCGGGTTCGTCTGCGCGACGACCGTGTCGGCAAAGGTCTGCGTGAACCCCGCGTTGTTGTAGACGCCGGCCAGAAAGTTCTGAAGCGACGAGAACGTGTAAGACCCGCGAATCGATCTCGGGAACGTGATGGTGTCGGCGTTAAACAGGAAATCGACGCCCGCCCTCAGCGCGTGGGCGCCGCTCTGGTGCGAAAGATTGTCCACGACCTGAAACATCCTGTTCACCCGCGCCGTCGGACTGGACGAGAGCGTGCCGAACGACGCGATCCCCGAGATGCTGACAGCCGGGCCTATCGGATCCGAGGGCGGCGCCTGGAGATCGCTGAAGGCGACCTGCGCCCGCAGTTCGTTGACGGTTCGGGCAGAAAGCGTCGTCGTATTGCTGACGGCCAGCGTCTGATCGAAGTTGTCCAACCCGGCCGACGCACTGGGCGCGCTCAACCCGCCGGCTCCGCGTGAATTGCTCGAATCGACGTCGTACAGGCTGTACCGCACGCTCAGCAGATCCCGGCTCGAGAACTGATGATCCATCTTGGCCAGGAAATTCACGGTGTGAACGGGATTGGGATATTCACCCGTCGCAACAGGCGGACCCTGATAGCCGACATTCGCCAGCTTCGCGTTGATGATGTTCGCGCTCTGCGGCAGGATCGTCACCAGGCCGGTCTGATCGAGCAGGCGCTGCTCGAAGTTGGCGAAATAGAACGTGCGATCGCGGCGGATGGGTCCGCCAAGACTCGCGCCGTACTGCGACTGGTTCATCGGCAGCGGCGTCGCCGATCAGCGCGTTGGCGGCGTTGAGGCGGTCGTCGCGCACGTAATCGTACACATCACCGTGAGAGACGTTGGCGCCGCTCTTCGTCACCACGTTGATGTAGCCGCCCAACGCGCGGCCGAGCTCCGCCTGGCCGCCGGACGTCACGACCTGAAACTGGTCCACGGCGTCCACTCCGTACGGAATGCCGCTCAACCCCGCCGCATCGTCGTTGGCCGACAGGCCGTCCACGATGAAGTTGTTCGAGAAGTTGCGCTGGCTGCCGACCGAGAGCCCCACGCCGGGCACCGCCGATGTTTCGGCGAACAGCTGCGTCCCGCCGACGTTCGGCGGCGCCACGCCGGGCACCAGGAGTGCGACGTCGAGGAAATTGCGGCCGTTGAGGGGCATCGTCCCGATTTCGGCCTGGAAGACCGTGCTGGCGATCTGGCTGCGCCCGGCGTCGAGCACGGTGGCCTGGGCGGCGACGTCAACGGTGGCCTCGACCGTCTTGAGTGACAGGGACATGGGCAGCTCGTACGCGGAGCCGAGCGTGAGCGTCAGACGTCGTGCCGCGTCGGCGAAGCCCTCGTCGTGTACGACGATTTCATACGATCCGACCCTCAGGTAAGGAAACCGGAAGCGCCCTTCCCCATCGGTCTCTGTCGTCGCCGTGACGTTGGTTTCCGTCTGGCGAGCGTCCACATGTGCACCGGCGACGACCCCGCCGGACGGATCGGTGACTCGCCCGCTGACGCTGGCGAAGTTGACGGTTTCCTGAGCGCGGACAGGTGCCGCGGCCGCCACGACGAGCAGCGTGGACGCGACACACGAGACGATCCTCGCGAACAATTTCCCTCCCGGCGAAAGCAACACGCGTAGCGGCCGGCTTCAGCCGGCCGACCGACGTCCGCCTGAAGGCGGACGCGACGAAGACAACGTGGCTTTAGCTTCGAGGAGGAGGAGAGGTTGGAGGACGGGAGGCGTTGAAGATCGAATCGGTAAGCGCCACCACGTCGACGGCCGTCGTGGCCGGCCGGCTCACGCGTGATGGTGTGACGAGGATTCCGGTTCCGCTCGCGAGCAGCGTCAGGACCGCGGCCGCCAGATCGCCGCAGACAGGGCTGAGATGGATGGCGCCGGACCGTTTACCCGATGCGCCGTGCGCCTTGCCCCCGTGCATCGGACACTCCGCGCCCGGCTCGACCTTGCAGTCGCACAACAATTCGGCGCCGGCGATCGCCGACGCGCCCCGGTAAAGATGAAGCAGGACCGGCGCCGCAGCGATGGCTGCGAGCTGACAGGCCAGAACGGTTGCGGCCAGGACGATGAGGCGGTGGCGAAGGGCGTGCACTGCGTTGCAGCAGTTGAAGTTACCGAAGGCAACCGGTGTTGTCAAATTATGAGGCGCGCGCAGCCTTCGGGGAATCCGGGCGTCCAAACACACGCAGACGGAGTCCCGGTCCGAGGGTGCGCTCCCGGCGCTGCTCGGCCTCGAGAATCCGCGAACGAGCCGTGAGCAGATCGCTGAGGGCCACCATCCCGACGAGCGTACCGTCCCGGCGTTCGACAACCGGCAGACGCGTCACGCCCTTTTCGGCCATCCGGAACGCGACCACCCGCAGCGGCTCGTCGCCGTATGCCACGACCGGCTGATGATGAGCCACATCCATGAGGGGATCCTGCGCGGCATCTCCTCCCCTCTCGAGCCACGCGACCAGGCTGCTGCGCGTCACAACGCCGGCCAGCCGGCGGTTCGAATCGACCAGCGGGAACAGGCGCTGGTTGTGTGGACCGCGGCTGACGCTCGGGTGCGCCGTCTTCTCGGAGCGCGCGGATGCGAGCAGCGAAGCCACATCCCGCCGCGTCGCATCCGCCGGAAGTGCCACCACGCCCCCGCGAACCACTTCCCGCGCGAAGATCACCTCGAGCGGATCGATCTCGTATTCGCGGCTCAGGTGAAATCCGCGACGGCTGACTTTTTCCGTGAGAATCGATCGCCGCAGCGTCAGCACGGTGAACCCGTGTGCGACGATGACCGCGAGCAGCAGCGGCAGGAGCGAATTCACATCGTGCGTCAGCTCGAAGGCGAAGATGACGCCGGTGAGCGGCGATCGCATGGTGCCGCCCAGAATCGCGCCCATGCTGATCAGCGGCCAGAATCCGGCGCCCTCCGCCGGCAGGAACCGGGCCTCGAGGCCGCCGAGGGCCCCGCCCATCATCAGGAGCGGCGCGAGCACGCCGCCGGACGTGCCTGATCCCAGCGAGATGGCCCAGATGGCGGACTTCACGACGAGCACACCGACGAGGATCCTGAGCGGCATGTCGCCCTGGAGGAGACCGCCGATGACGTCGTAACCCACGCCGAGCGCTTGTGGAAAGAAGAAGCCGCCAATCCCGATCACCAGCCCGCCGATAGCCGGCCACCACATCCAGTGAATCGGGAGGTGTTGAAAGGCATCTTCTGACGCATACACGGCGCCCGTCAGGAGCGCGGAGAGGCCTCCCGCAAGCAGCCCCACGACAACGCACCCGAGCAGGCCGTTCGCGCCGATATAGGCCGGGTGAACCGGAACCGGGAAGAGCGGGCCGAAACCGAGGATGTGCCGCCGCACGGCCGCGGCGACGACGCTGGCCAGCGCGACAGGGATGATGCTGCGCGGCTTCCATTCGAAGAGCAACAGCTCCACGGCGAGCATCACCGCAGCGACCGGGGCGGCAAACGTGGCGGACATGCCTGCCGCGGCGCCGGCCACCAGGAGCGTCTTGCGCTCCGCGCTCGTCAGGTGGAAAAACTGGGCGATGAGCGACCCGAACGCGCCGCCCGTCATGATGATCGGTCCCTCGGCGCCGAACGGTCCGCCCGACCCGATCGAAATCGCGGACGACAGGGGCTTGAGCATCGCCACCTTGGGCTCGATGCGGCTGCCGTTGATCAGGATCGCCTCGATCGCCTCGGGGATGCCGTGGCCGCGGATGCGCTCGGATCCGTAACGTGCCATCAACCCGATGATGAGCGCGCCGACCACGGGCACCACGATGACCCACGGGCCCAGATGATGGCCCACCGGCGAGGCCGCCGCCGTCGACAGCCGCTGAAAGAAAAAGAGGTTCGTGAAGAACGCGATCAAGGCCAGGAGCGCCGCAGCGACGAACGCGGCGAAGACACCGATGGCCACGGCGAGCCCGGCGATGGGCAGGACGCGCAACGAGGTCGTGAAATCGCCCAGGTGATCGAGATCGGCGACAGAGGTCTGACGCGGCTTATGCATCGGCAAGCCGCGCTTTCTGCGCGCGTCGCGCGGACTCGTGGAAAAACATATGCGGATGCGCGCCGCCCAGGTCCAGGTCGCGAACGAGCGTCTCGAGGATGGAAGCGAGGCGCGCGCGGGAGGCCTGCGGCAGCGCGTCGACCGCGGCGACGAGCCGTTCCTGCGCCGTCCGCGGCGCGGTACGGATCCGGTTGACGCCCTCGGGCGACAACTTGAGCTGCATGCGCCGCGCATCGTTCGGGGCCTTCCCGCGCTCGACCAGCCCGTGCTCGACCAGCCGTGCGACGACGACCGACACCGAGCTCTGATGCGTGCGAGTACGTTCCGCCAGCTCGTTGAGCGAGAGCCCGGGCGACTCGGCGAGCGTGCGCAGCACGAACAGCTGCGCGCCGCTCAGGCCGTGTTTCCCGGCCTCGCGCGAGGATTCGCGCAGCAGCTGCACGATCCGCCGGATGGAATCGAGGACCTGCCGGGTATGCCCGGCAGGGGCGCTAGATATATGGGACCCCATATTATAAGCGTACAGGAATGCCCGCCGCACAACAAGGTCGTCAGCCGGGGGCCTCCGTCGCGTCCAAGGGGATCCCGTCCCGGCACATCCTTGCAAAGGACGGCAAAATCAAGTCTTACAGAACTCTTACAGTCGAGGACGCCAGAGCTTGTTACCGTACGTGAGCACGTCTAACCCAAACGGAGCGTCCATTGAGCAGCCTCGCCGCCCAGCCGGGCACGTCCCGGTACTCGAAGATCAACTGGCTGACCTGCCTCGTGCTGGTCGTGTTTCACGTGCTGGCCGTCACGGCGCTGTTTCAGTTCACCTGGACCAATCTGCTCGTCGCGGCCTTCCTTTATTGGGTCGCCGTCGGCCTGGGCATCAGCATGGGCTACCACCGGCTGCACACCCATCGCGGGTTCAAGACTCCCAGGCTTTTCGAATACTTCCTGGCGCTCTGCGGGACGCTGACACTCGAAGGCGGACCGATCTTCTGGGTCGCCATCCATCGTCAGCACCATCAACACTCCGACCAGCCGGCCGACCCGCATACACCGCGCGTCAGCGGGTTCTGGTCGCACCTGGGCTGGGTGATCTTCGGCGAGGCGCAGCACAACGACACGGCCATCATGTCGCGCTACGCGCCCGATCTCGGCCGCGACCCTTTCTATCAGCTGGCTCACGACGTATCACTGGGTGCCGCTGACCGTGCTCGGGCTCGCGCTGCTGGCCGTCGGCGGATGGCCGCATGGTCAACTGGGCGATCTTCCTCCGGGTGGTCGTCGGCCTGCACGCCACGTGGCTCGTCAACTCGGCCACGCACATGTGGGGACGCCGGCGGTTCGCGACGAAAGACGACTCGAAGAACTCGTGGTGGGTGGCGCGCTGACCTTTGGCGAAGGCTGGCACAACAACCACCACGCGCACCCGGTCTCGGCCCGCCACGGCCTGGCCTGGTATGAGTTCGATCCCACGTGGATTGAGCTGAAACTGCTCAGCGCCCTCGGCATCGTGTGGGACGTCCGGGTCGCCAAGGTCACCCAGTCGCCCGAAGAAGAGATCGCCGCCTAGCCAGCCCCGATCGTTTTATGCTTGACGTATGACGTCAGGCAGCCGGCGGCGGTCGATCGCGTTTTTCATCGTCTTCGGCGTCTGCCTTACCGCCGCCGCGCTGCTCCTCAACGTCAGCTGGGTCATCGTCAACTGGCGCGAAGCCGGCCTGCTGATCCTCGGCGTCCTCATCTTCCCGCTCATCATCACCGGCGTCGTCCTCAACACGATCTTCCTGGTCCGCGAGATCCGGCGAAACGAACAGCACGACGCGTTCATCCACGCGGTGACGCACGAGCTGAAGACGCCCGTCGCGTCGATGCGCCTCTACCTCCAGACGCTGCAAACCCGTCCGATAGATGACGCCAAGCGGCAGGAGTTCTACCAGGTGATGGTCGAGGACACCGAACGGCTGCAGGGCACCATCGAGCAGGTCCTCCGCGCGGGACGCGTCGGCGCGAAAATCCGCCACACGAGCCGCACGCCGGTGGATCTGGCGGCGGTCGTGCAGGACTGCGTGGCGCTCGCACGGACGCGCCACCATCTGCCCGATCACGCGCTGACCTATCGCGAAACCCTGCTGCCCGGTGCGACGCCGCAGGTGCTGGCGGACGAGGACGAGTTGAAAGCCGTGGTGTCGAACCTGGTGGACAACGCCGTCAAATACTCGGGCGCGCAGGTGCAGGTGACCGTCGAGCTCGACCAGCCCGAACGCACGCAGGCGACGCTGCGCGTGCGCGACCATGGCGTCGGCATCTCGGCCGGCGAGCTCAAACGCATCTTCAAGCGGTTCTATCGCATTCCCGGCGCTGTCGCGATCCGCGTCAAGGGCACCGGGCTCGGGTTGTTCATCGTCCAGTCGCTGACGCTGCGCTACGGCGGCAAGGTGTTCGCCGAGAGCGAGGGCCCCGGCCGCGGCAGCACGTTCACGGTCCAACTGCCCCTGCTGTCCCGCCTCCCCAATGAGCCGCATCCTCCTCGTCGAGGACGAGCAGCATCTTGCCGAAGGGCTGCGCTTCAACCTGACCGCCGAGCACCACGACGTGCAGGTGGTGGACTCGGGAGAAGCCGCGCTCGCGCAGCTGACCGCCGATCCGGCTCGCTTCGAGCTCGTCATCCTCGACGTGATGCTCCCGGGGATCACGGGCTTCCGGGTGGTGGCGGACCTCAGACGCGCGGGCCAGTTCGTGCCGGTGCTGATGCTGACCGCGCGCGACCGCCCGGAGGACGTGCTGCAGGGATTTCAGTCGGGCGCGGACGATTACCTGCCCAAGCCGTTCGAGCTGCCGATTCTCATCGCCCGCGTCCAGGGTCTGCTGCGACGCCGCGAGTGGTTCCGGCTGGGGGAGAACCGCGAACAGGCCCCGGCGGTCTCGAGCCGCTTCACGTTCCGTGAACGGACGATCGATTTCGAGCTGCTCGAAGTCCAGATGGGCGACAAGACGATGCCGCTGACATTGATGGAGGCGTCGTTGCTCCGGTACCTCGTGGAGCACGAGGGGCGGCCGGTCTCGCGCAAGACCATCCTGGAGAAAGTCTGGGGCGTCCGCGAGGACACCGACACGCGCGCGATCGACAACTTCATCGTCCGCCTGCGCCGATACCTCGAGGATAAACCCTCGAAGCCGCGCCACCTGCAGACCGTCCGCGGCGTCGGCTACCGGTTCGTGGCCAATCCGGATTAGACACCTCGGAATTGAGTATCATCCTCGGCACCGTTCCACGTTGAGCGAGGGCTCGAGCATGGATCCGTTCGAACAGATCGTCCGGAGCGAAGGTGAACTGCGCGAAATCGTCGGCACGCCCAGCGCGCGGTCGCTGGCGAAGGAGCACGCAAGCCTGGACGTGCACGACCGTGCCTTCATCGCGTTGTCGCCGCTGATCCTGATGTCCACCTCCGGCCCGGACGGACGCTGTGACGTCTCACCCAAGGGGGACACGCCCGGGTTCGTGCTGGTCGTCGACGAACATCGCCTCGTCATCCCCGATCGCCCCGGGAACAAACGGTTCGACGGCATACGGAATCTGCTCTCGAACCCGCATATCGGCCTGATCTTCCTCATCCCGGGACGGGATGAAACCCTGCGCGTCAACGGCCGCGCGTGCGTGACACGCGATCAGGCGCTGCTCGACCAGTGCACCTTCCAGGGCAAGATGCCGCAGCTTGGCATCGGCGTCGAAGTAGAAGAGGTCTATCTCCACTGCCCGAAGGCGTTCTTGAGGTCGCATTTCTGGGACTCGCGGCACTGGCCCGCCGCTGATGCGCTGCCTTCGATGGCCTGCGTGCTATACGACCAGATCCGCCCGAGCGGCGTGACGCTCGAGGACTACGAGCGGGACATCGCGGAGGGCAATGCGAAGCGACTGTACTAATGGCCGTAGAATGAGCGCATTGTGAGCCTGACCAGAATCACCCTTGCGGCCGGTGTACTGGCCGCGGCCGTGTCTTCGATGGCAGTTGGACAGGACCGTCCGGCCCCGGGCGATGCGGGGGCCGTTCAGGCCGGCGGTTCGCTTTTCCGCGAACGGTGTGCGGAATGCCACGGCACGGACGCGAGAGGCGTCGCCGGTCACGACCTGACCCGGATCTTCGCGTCCGGCGCCACCGACGACCGCGTGTTTCAAACGATTCGCCAGGGCGTTCCGAACACCATCATGCCCTCCTCCACCGCGCCGGACAGCGAGATCTGGGCGCTGGTCAGCTACATCCGAAGCCTGAACGGCGGCGGGACGGCGGAATCGGCGCGCGGCAACCCGGAAAGCGGCGAGCGGATCTTCTGGGCGTCGTGCGGAAGCTGCCACATCGTGAATGGCCGCGGCGGTCCGCTCGGCCCCGATCTGTCGCGCATCACGCAGAACCAGTCACGCGATCAGTTGATCCGCGCGGTTCGCGACCCGAACGCGTCGATCCCCGACGGATACCGGACCGTCACGGTCGTCACACGCGATGGGCAGCGAATACGGGGCGTCCGGAAAAGCGAAGACGCCTTCTCGATTCAGATGATGGATGAGACAGGCCATCTTCGCGGGTTTCTGAAGAGCAACGTGCGCGACGTCGTGAGCGAGACCACCTCGTTGATGCCGGCGTTCGGACCGGATCGCCTGAAGGACAGCGATCTCACCGACGTGCTCGCGTTCCTGGGAAGAAAGTAGAAAGTGCAAAGTTCAAAGTCGAGAAAGTGAAGTTCGAAGTATTGAAGTGCTGAGGCTTGTCAAAGCAAACAGGACCATGAAACAGCTGATTCGAACGATTGCGGTCGCCGGCGCCGTGCTGAGCTCGGGCTTCATCCTCGCCCAGGAAGCGGCGACGCCCGGCGTCACCTGGCAGGATCTGCTCCAGGGTTACAAGAACCCGTCGCGGTGGATTACCTACTCCGGCGACTACACGGGACAGCGCCATAGTCCGTTGACGCAGATCACGCCGGCCAACGCCCACCGCCTGACCGCGAAATGGACGTTCCAGACCGGCGTCGTTCCACGCCGGGGCTTCGAAGGTACGCCGCTCGCCGTCAACGATGTGCTCTACGTTCCCGGCCCGTTCAACAATGCGTGGGCGCTCGACGCGCGCACCGGCCGTCCGTTCTGGAATTACCGGCGTCAGCTGCCGAACGATCTGACGTACGGCGCGACCTCGCCGGTGAATCGCGGCTTCGGCCTGCTCGGCGATCGGCTGTTCATGCCGACCGCCGATGCGCACCTGCTCGCGCTCGACACGAGAACCGGGTCCGTCGTGTGGGACGCCGTCATGGCCGACTACAAGCTGGGCTACGCAGCCACGGCGGCCCCGCTGGTCGTGAAAGACAAAGTGGTCATGGGGATTTCCGGAAGCGACTGGCCGACGCGTGGATTCATCGACGCGTACGACGCCGCGACGGGCAAGCTCGCCTGGCGCTTCTACACCGTTCCCGCGGCTGGCGAACCGGGCAGCGAGACGTGGCCGAAGACGGACGCGATTGCCCGGGGCGGCGGCGGTGCCTGGGTGACGGGCAGCTACGACCCCGAGTTGAACCTGCTGTACTACGGCACCGGCAACCCGAACCCCGACTACTACGGCGAAGATCGCAAGGGGACGAATCTCTACACCGCGTCGCTCATCGCGCTCGATGCCGACACGGGCAAGTTGAAATGGTATTTCCAGTTCACGCCCCACGATCTGCACGACTGGGACTCGAACCACGTGCCGGTCATCGCGGACGTCCCCATCGGCGGCCAGCTGCGCAAGGTCGTGATGGTCGCCAATCGCAACGGGTTCTTCTACGTGATCGATCGCGCCACGGGCAAGCTGATCGTCGGCAAGCCGTTCAGCGACACGACATGGGCGCGCGAACTGGACGCCGACGGCCACCCGATCGTCGTGAACGACGGCAGCAAAGGCTGCATCCCCGATCAATGGGGCAGCACGAACCACATGCCGCCGTCCTACGACCCGGCGCTCCGCCTGTTTTTCGTGACGGTCCGCGAAACCTGCGCGACGTACTTCCCGGCGAAAGAAGAGCTGCAGCCGGGCAGAGGCTTCATGGGAGGCACCGTGCAGCGCGACGTCGATCGGAGCTACGGCGTCCTTCGCGCTATTGATCCGACGAACGTCGAACGCAAGTGGGAGTTCAAGTACCAGACGCCGACGATGGCCGGCGTCATGTCGACGGCGTCGGGAGTCGTGTTCGCGGGCGACAACGAAGGGAACTTCATGGCCTTCAACGCCCGGACAGGCAAGAACCTCTGGTTCTACCCCACCGGCTCTCCCATCTGGGGCGCCGCCGCGATGACATATATGCTCGACGGCAAACAGCAGGTCCTGATCGGATCGGGGACGTCGCTCGTGGCGTTCGGCCTTCCGGATAACTAGGCTCCTCCGTAGCGGCCGGCTTCAGCCGGCCGATCGCTATCGCAATGCCGGAGCGGGCAAATGGTATCGTCGCGCAATCTGATCGGAGTGATCGGCGCGTCAATGCTCGCCGTCGCGAGCGCGCAGCTGCCGCCCGAAACGGTCGTCGCCCCCGTGCCGGCGGTCCTTCGCAACTATCAGCCGGTGACCGCCGAACGTCTCGCGAAACCCGAAGACAGCAACTGGCTGATGATCCGGCGCACGTACGACGGCTGGGGCTACAGCCCGCTCGATCAGATCACGCCGGCGAACGTCGCGAAGCTCAAGCCCGTCTGGGTCTTCTCGACCGGCGAAGCCCGCGTCCACGAGTCCGCGCCCATCGTCAACAACGGCGTGATGTTCGTCACGACGCCGAACAACCAGGTAATCGCCATCGACGCCACTAGCGGCAACCTCCTGTGGCGGTACCGGCGGCCGCGCCCGCCCGGCGCGCTCGTGCTCCACGACACCAGCCGCGGCGTCGCGCTCTTCGGCGACAAGGTGTATTTCGCAGCCGGCGAAGCCATCGTCGTCGCACTCGATGCAAAGACGGGCCGGGAAGTGTGGACGGCGACGGTGGCCGACAACAAGGCGGCCTACTACATCTCGCTCGCTCCGCTGATTGCCGGCGGCAAGCTGATGGTCGGCACGTCGGGCGGCGAGTTCGGCATTCGCGGCTTCGTCGCGGCCCTCGATCTCGACACCGGCAAGGAGTTGTGGCGGACCTACACGATTCCGGCGCCCGGAGAACCCGGCAGCGAAACCTGGAGCGGCGATCAATGGAAGAGGGGCGGCGCGCCGATCTGGGTGACGGGCAACTACGATCCCGACACCAACATCGCCTATTGGGGGACCGGCAACGGCGGCCCGTGGATCGGCGATCAGCGCCCGGGCGACAACCTTCACGTCACGTCCGCGATCGCCATTGACGTGGCGACGGGGGCCATCAAAGGCCACTTTCAGTATCATCCCAACGATTCCTGGGATTGGGACGAAGTGTCGCCGCCGATCCTCGTCGACTACCGTCGCAATGGACGGACGATCAAGGGATTGATCGACGTCGCCCGCGACGGCTATCTCTGGTTCCTCGAGCGAAGCGCGGGACCGATCAAGTTCGTCGAGGGGAAGCCATACGTCTACCAGAATGTCTTCACGCGGCTCGATCCGGTCACGGGACGTCCGGATGTCGATCTCGCGCGCAAGCCCGCCACCGGCAGGTCCACCGAGTACTGCCCGAACGCGCACGGTGGGAAGAACTGGCCGCCGATTGCGTTCAGTCCAAAGACGCGGATGATCTACATCCCCGCGAACAACAACCTGTGCGGGACGAGCACGGGAGTCGTCGCGACGTACACACCGGGCCAGGCCTTCGTCGGCTCCTCAAGCGGAAGATCGTTCGTCGCCCCTGGCGGCGATCACATCGGCGAGGTACAAGCCTGGAACGTCGACACCGGCCAGCGCGCGTGGACGCACAAGTACGTGAACTCGCCGAACTGGGGCTCGATGCTCGCGACGAGCGGCGGTCTTGTCTTCACGGGCGGGACCGCCGATCGCAAGTTCCACGCGTTCGACGCGACGACCGGCAAGCTGCTGTGGGAGTTCCCGACGAATTCCGGCATCCTCGCGCCGCCTTCCTCGTTCTCGCTCGGCGGCAGGCAGTACATCGCCGTCGAAACCGGATGGGGCGGCGACGCGCGAGGCATGCAGGCTGTGCTCAACCGCCTGTTTCCCGGCGACTATCCGGAAGTCCCCGAGGGCGGCGCCGTGTGGGTGTTTGCTCTGGAGTAGCGACCCGTCCCGCCTGTCCCGCCCTTCCCGCCCGTTCATGCGTCCCGCACCGCCCATCGCAGCTTGGCTGACGATGCCCGCGGGTTCGCTCGAACTTCCCCCGCTGACGGCCGGATCACGTCATCGGCGATAGCCGAGTAGCTCCCGTCGCTGCGTCCATCCTCGAACGCCTTCTTCACGCGGCGATCCTCGCCCGAGTGAAACGTGAGAATCGCGACGCGGCCGCCTGGCGCGAGGCAGAGTGGCAGCGTGCGCAACAGCGCGTCGAGCGCCGAGAATTCGTCGTTCACCGCGATCCGCAGTGCCTGGAACGTGCGCCGGATCGACGCGTCCACGTCACGCTTCCCCGCTCTCGGAGTCCGAATCCTGGACAGCGGCGCTGACGCGTCGACACAGATCCTCCGTCGTCGCGACGGACTGCCTCTTCAAGGCCTGGGCGATCGCCTCTGCGTGTGGCTCGTCGGCGTTCTCCTGCAGCATCCGCGCGAGTTTCCCCAGGGTCAGGTGCGCAATCAGGCGCGATGCGGGCTCGCCGCGCGACGGGTTCATCCGCATGTCGAGCGGGCCGGCGTCCTTGTACGTGAAGCCTCGTCGCGGGTTGTCGAGCTGCATGGACGACACGCCGAGATCGGCGAGGACGAGGTCGGCTCCCGCAACGTTTTCCTTCGCCAGCACCTGCGGCAGGCCGCCGAAGTTGCTGCGGTGTGCTGCAAAGACGTCCGGCCCGAAACCCGCCGCGCGCAACCGGCTTTCGCTTCGCGGCAGTTCGAGCGGGTCGACGTCGAGTCCGATCAGCCGCCCGCCCGGCAAGATGCGCTCGAGGATGGCGCGGGCGTGACCGCCGAAGCCGAGCGTGCAGTCGACGGCGATGTTTCCTGGTTCGGGCGCGAGTACCCGCAGGACCTCCGCGACCATGATCGGCCGATGCATGCCCGCGGGGGTCTTGCCCGATGCGACGATTTTCTCCACGTCGGACGGATAGCGGTCAGCGTTCAGTTCCTTGTACTTCTCGTGGAACCTGCGAGGGTGCTTCCCCGCGTACCGCGGCCGGCGCTTGCGTTCCGGCGTACTGTCCATCACCATTCCTCGGCCGTATGTTACGGCACTCCCGCCTTCTCTTTTCGTCCCCGCTTGTTTGCCGCCCGCCGTCTTTGCCAGTTGGCGCGTGACTCGAGCGCGTGTATTGTTGTGCCATCGATTGACACTTCTGTTTGTTCGAAGAGGAGCGTCGAAATGAAACGCATCATCGTCGGGTTCGGAGCCGTGTCATGCGGCGTCATGCTCTGGACGGCCGTGGGCGCCGGGCAGGCGCTGCCAGGCGGCATGGAGCGGGTCACGTCGGTGGAAGGCATCACCGAATACAAGCTTGCCAACGGCCTGCGCGTGCTGGTGTTTCCGGATCCTTCCAAGGCCACGATCACCGTCAACATGACCTACCTGGTCGGATCGAGGCAGGAGGGATCCGGCGAACGCGGCATGGCGCATCTGCTGGAACACATGGTGTTCAAGGGCAGCACGAAGCACACGAACATTCCGCAGGAACTGACGTCGCACGGTGCGCGGCCGAACGGCACGCACCTCCTACGACCGGACGAATTACTTCGAAACGTTTCAGGCGACGGACGAGAACCTGAAATGGGCGCTCGACCTCGAAGCCGACCGCATGGTCAATTCCTTCATCAAGAAGGCGGACCTGGACAGCGAGTTCACGGTCGTGCGGAACGAGTTCGAGGCGAGCGAGAACAACCCGATCGGCGTCCTGCTGCAGCGGGCATGGTCCGCCTCGTACGTGTGGCATCCGTATGGTCGTGCGGTGATCGGCAACCGCGCCGACATCGAGAACGTGCCCATCGACAAACTGCAGGCGTTCTACAAGAAGTTTTACCAGCCGGACAATGCCGTGCTGACGGTTTCCGGCAAGATCACGAGGCGACGCTGCTGCCGCTCGTCGGCGCCTCGTTCGGTCCGGTGCCGAGGCCGGCGCGCACGCTCGAGACGACCTACACGGTCGAGCCGGCGCAGGACGGCGAAAAGCAGGTGATGCTGCGCAGGGTCGGCGATATTCAGGCCGTGCTCGCCGTCTATCACGTGCCGGCCGGATCCGATCCGGACTTCGCGCCGATCGACGTGATGATGGCCGTGCTCGCCGACGCTCCGGCCGGGCGGCTCTATAAGGCGCTCGTCGACAGCAAGAAGGCCGTGCAGGTGGTCGGCGCTGGGCCAGCAGCTGAACGACCCGGGCACCGCCATCTTCGGCGCCATCGTGAACAAGCAGGACTCGCTGCAGGATGCTCGGACGATCATGCTGGACACGATCGACAGCGTGGCGAAGGAGCCGCCAACCAAAGAGGACGTCGACCGCGCGCGGACGCGCCTGCTCACCAACATCGATCTTCAGCTTCGAAACTCCGAGCAGATCGGATTGACGATGAGCGAGTGGCTCAGCCGCGGGCGATTGGCGCCTGCTCTACCTGCACCGGGATCGCCTGCGCAAGGTGACGCCCGAGGACGTGCAGCGCGTGGCCAAGGCGTACCTGAAGACCTCGAACCTCACCGTGGCGGAATTCATTCCGGACGCGAAACCGGACCGCGCGGAGATCCCGCCGAAGGCCGACGTGGCGGCCATGCTGAAAGACTACAAGGGCGACGCGGCGATGGCCCAGGGCGAGGCGTTCGATCCGTCGCCGGCGAACATCGAGGCGCGCGTTCTGCGCCGCACGCTTCCGTCAGGATTGAAGGTGTCCCTGCTGTCGAAACAGACGCGCGGCAACACCGTGAACGCGACGATCCGCCTGCACTACGGATCGCTCGACCGGTCGGCGGGACTGAACCCGGCGGCCGAACTGGCGATGCAGACGCTGATGCGCGGCACGCAGAAGAAGAGCCGGCAGCAGATCCAGGACGAGTTCGACCGCCTGAAGGCGCGCGTGAACGTCGGCGGCGACGCGACCGGCGCCACCGCGTCGATCGAAACGGTCCGGGAGAACCTGCCGGCGGTTCTGCGTCTGGTCGCCGAAGTGCTTCGCGAGCCGGCCTTCCCCGAAGCGGAATTCGATCAGATCAAGAAGCTGCAGCTGACCAGCGTGGACTTCGCGAAGTCCGAGCCGCAGGTACTGGCGTCCATCGAGCTGAACCGGGCCCTCTATCCGCATCCGCGAGGAGACGTGCGCGCCGCAGCCTCTCCGCAGGAAGAGGCCGAAGACGTACAGAAGGCGACGGTGGAAGACGCGCGCAAGTTCTATCGGGAGTTCCTGGGCGCCTCGAACGCGGAGGTGTCCGTCGTCGGCGATTTCCCGGCCGAGGAGATCGGCAAGCTGACGAGCGACCTGTTCGGGAATTGGAAGAGCCCTGGACCGTTCACGCGCGTGACCGATCCCTATCAGAAAATTACTCCCGTGAACCGGAGCCTCGAAACACCGGACAAGCAGAACGCCGTGTACGTCGCGGGCCTGCGCCTGAACGTCAGCAACACCGATGCGGATTATCCGGCGCTCGTGCTGGGCAACTACATGCTGGGGGGAGGTTTTCTGAATTCGCGCCTCGCGACGCGTGTCCGCCAGAAGGACGGCTTGAGCTACGGCATTTCATCGAACCTGACGGCGGCGTCGAAGGTGAAGAACGGCGCGTTCCAGGTCTTCGCCATCGCCGCGCCGCAGAACGTGGCCAAGGTCGAAGCGGCCGTGAAAGAGGAACTGGACAAGGCGGTGAAAGACGGGTTCACGGCCGATGAAGTGACCGCGGCCAAGGCCGGATGGCTGCAGTCGCGGACCGTGGGCCGTTCAAACGACGGCGCGCTCGCGGGGCAATTGGCGACGCTCGACTACGACGAGGTCACGATGGCGTTTGCCGCGGACCTCGAGAAGAAAGTGTCGGCGTTGACGCCGCAGCAGATCCAGGATGCCTTGAAGCGGCACCTGGATGTGCCGTCTATGTCGATTGTGAAGGCGGGAGACTTCAAGAAGGTTGCGGACGCGAAGTAACGCTCCCCTGCTGAAAGAAGATCCGAAAGGCTTCACATGCGCACCTTATGCCTGGCCGTCCTGACTGTCGCCGTCTCCGCAAGTGCTGCCCAGGCGCAGTGGGTGAACTTCCCTGCTCCGGGCACACCGCGGACGCCTGACGGCAAGCCCGATCTTGCAGCGCCCGCGCCACGGACTAACGACGGCAAACCGGACCTGTCCGGTGTCTGGATGCACGAGCTGACGTCTGTCGCGGAAATGAGGCGTCTCTACGGCGCCGTCATCGATGAACGCGTCAAAGTGGACGTGCCCGGAATGGAGATCGGCACGCAGCATAAGTACTCCCAGAACATGTTCGTGGATTTCAAGCCGGGCGAGGTCGAGATGCGCCCGGAAGCCTTGGACGTGCAGCGCCGCCATGCGGCGGAGCGCGACCCGGCGACCGTGTGCATGGGCGTTGCGGGCTTCCCTCGCGCCGGCTTGCTCTCCGAGCCGATCGAGATTGTGCAGGCGCCGCATCGGACCATCGTCCTCTACGAGGCCGGTTATCTGCATCGCCAGATCTTCACTGACGGACGCGTGCTTCCCCGGGAGTTCGACTTACCGGCGTTTCTGGGTTACTCCGTCGGGCACTGGGAGGGCGACGTGTTCGTCGTTCAGACCGCCGGCTTCAACGACAAGACCACGCTTGACGGAGTGGGGCACCCGCATAGCGACGCGCTGCGTATCACCGAACGCTTTCACCGCCGCGATTTCGGACACCTGGACATCGTGATGACGTTCGATGACCCACGTATGTACACGAAGCCGTTCACGCTCACGGTCCCGCACAACCTGCTTGCCGACGCCGACATCTTCGAGATGTTCTGCGAGAACGAAAAGGACAGCGTCCACATTCGGAACGGCAATCCGCCCCCAGCAGGCCCCGCGGCAGCCGGCGCGTCGCCCGCGCGTCAGAACTGATTCGCACGCACACGTCGCCGCGTTCTTTGTGCTGAAGAACGCTGCCTGAACGTCGAACGAAGAATTCCGGGATGTTCTTTCGTTTTGCACTCGACGTTCAGGGCTCACCTCGTCCTGTAGCGAAATAGGCTCGCAGCACCCGATCGACATCGTCTCTCCCGGTCGGCAGAATCGCAGGATCGGGACGCTCTCCCGCCTCCAGCAGGAGGCGGACCGTCTCCGCGAAATCGCCGCGGTCGCGGCTCCACCCGTTCAGCGCTCCGTAGACGCACTGACCAAGCGGCGGCCCTCCGTACGTCTGATCCGGCACACCGATCGGCGCCCCCGGCGCCAGCAGACGCCTGACCATCTCGACGTTCCCGTGAAAAGCGGCCCAGCGGAGCGCCTCCCATCCTTCGACGCCGCGAACCAGCAGATCGAAGCCAAGATCAGCCATCAGCACGACCGCGGTGAGATCGTTGGCGTGCGCGCGGTCGGCAATCAGCCGCATCTGCCCCGCATCGAGCGTCGACACGACATCGGGATGCGCTGAAACGACGGCCTCGGCGTCCGCGCGATTGCCGCTCGCACATGCCGCCTGCAGACGCTGCGCCGGCGACGCGTGGCGAAGCAGCAGCTTCACGATGTCGTCAAAGCCGAGCGCGATGGCCGCATCGATGGCCGAAACATTGTGTCCGAAGACCCAGCGGTAGATGTCGCCGCGCCGGTCGCCTATCTCTTCCCGCGTCGAGGCCCGCTCGTTGTGGTGAGCGACCGTGTACAGGCCGTGCCAGGTTCGGTGATCGAGTGCCAACGGATCGTCGCGGAGGCTGCGTTCGACGAGGGCGGTGTCGCGAATGCCGACCGCGGCGAAGATGTCGAACCAGGCGCCGCGCTCGACGAGGAACCGCGCCACGTCCGGCGCCTCGCGGACCAGGTATTGAACCGCTGTCGATTCGTGGTCCACGTCGCGGGCGTCGATTTCAGCCCCGCGGTCGAGAAGATAGCGGGCGATCTCGACAGTGCGGGCGCAATGCAGCGGCGTCTTGCCGTCACCGCCCCGCGCGCGGACCAGCGAAGGATCGCGCTCGACCAGGGCCTGCACCCGGTCTAACATCCCGAGGTGGGCAGCCGCGAAGACGTCGGCTGTGGCGCCGCGCTCGATGAGCGGCGCGGCTTCTTCCGGCGTGCACCCGTATTCCAGCAGCCCGAATCCTCCCGCCCACCACGCACTTTTGAGGTTCAGGTCGGCCCCGTGCGCCAGCAGGACGTCGAGGAGCGGCAGGTTCTTCCTGGCGTGGGCCACCGGCCGGCCGTTGAAATGGCAGATGGGTTCATTGATTGCCGCTCTGACGTCAGCATGCTCGTCGAGCAGCGTACGGACCAGCGCCGCATCTCCGGCATACAGCGCGTCGAGAAACTGCCCCACCGGTGCCTTTGTCAGCGACTCGATCTTGCGCTTCATCGCTGCCCAACTCGCGAACCCGTAGCCGCGGGCGACGACGAGCTGCGCATCCGAGAGGGTCAGCTCATCGATCGCCGGGGGCTGCGGATGGAGCGCGCGGATGCGCGTCAGCGCCGCCCCTTCGCCGGCCCAGGCGCTGCGTAGCAGCTCCTTCGCCCGTTTCTGCTGCATTTCGAGATTGGGCCGGGCCGGAAGCGGCTCGATGTACGACGAACGATCCTGCGGGGACGACATGACGAGGTGGGAGCATCCCTTCCCGCGGACGGGGCGCGTCCTGCACGCGCGGGGACAGGATACCATCTGGTACCGGGGAAGGAGAAGACGTGAGACCTGCCGCGCTCCTCGTCGCTCTCATCACCATCATCGTCGGCATCGCGGGCCTCGTGTCGCCCGATAGCGTGACGACGGTTCGACGGCTCTACTTCGCGACGCCTCTGGGGCTCTACGCGGCCACCGCCGTTCGCGTCGCCATGGGCATCGTGCTCATCCTGTGCGCCCCGGCCTCGCGTGCGCCAAAGACCCTGCGGGTGTTGGGAGCGGTCATGTGCCTGCAAGGGCTCGCGGCGACGATCTTCGGACCCGAGCGCGCGCGAACGATCCTCGAATGGGAGTCGATTCAGGGACCCGCAGTCCTGCGAGCCGGGGCCGCGGTCGCTTTAGCCGCCGGGGGCTTCCTGGCGTTTGCGGTGACGAGCCACGGTCCAAAGAACGGAGCAAAATGGCCCGGCCGTTCACGCTGACTGAACCTTCCGCTGATCGTCGAGATTAGCCTGGATCCAGCTCGACATCGAGCCGCCGGACGCCGCAGAAGCCCCGGCTGCTTTCGACGAATTTCTCCTGGTAGCCAGGATGGGTGACCGTCAGAAAGTACGTATTGAATCCGCATGGCGGCGACAACGGCGGCCGTACACATCCCATGCCCATACCCTGCTGAAACCACCCCGCCTGGTCAGTCACTGCATAGGGAGCGGGACCACCACTGACCGACACTGCCGCTCCGGACACCGGCTGTCGTGTCCGGCTATCGAGGACCGTGCCGTAGCGCCCGAGACAGTCCGTGAGACGAATGAAGAAGTCTCCACGGTAGTTCGGATCTTTCAGCGTCACGTCAGCGATCGACTCACCGTTAATGGTCACGTGATACATGCCTTCAAGCACCGTCAGCGAGTACGCACCGCTGGCGTCCGTGGTCGCGGTGATGTCGCCGGCTCCGCCATTGCCGATGAGGACGGTTGCGGCGCCGACAGGCGCGCTGGTCGCGAAGTCCCGCACGGTTCCCGCCACCCGCACGCGGCCGTCCCAGCTTGGTTGGGTCGGCGAACCGCTGCATCCGAACGCGCAGGCCGCAAGAAGCGCCGCAACCACGACGTGCCTCATCATGCTCCCAGCCTCGCGCCGACCAATCGGCCGTGTCAAGCCGCGGTAAGTACTTGAAGGTTGTGCCGCGGGCGAGAATCGAACCCGCACGTGCAGCCTCGAACCATGACGTTACTTTACATTACAAAGTTCATTGTATATGATGCTTCACGGAGGTCGTCATTGCACCGTTTCATGCTTCTGCTCGGGTTCGTCGCCTCGCTGCTCGCAGTGGGCGCCTGCGATAAGGGTCCCAAAACTCCGCTGACCCAGGCCGCCGCCCGCAACGACGTCGCCGCCCTCCGCGCACTTCTCGACGAAGGCCATAAAGCCGATGAGGGTGGCGATTCGTGGACGGCGTTGATCTGGGCCTCGAGGTCCGGATCGATCGACGCGATGACACTCCTCCTCGATTCCGGCGCCGACGTGAACCAGCCGGGACCCACGGGAGACAACTGGGACGCGACGCCGCTGCAACACGCGATTCTCCAGCGGCAGCCTGCCGCCGTCCGGCTTCTGCTCGATCGCGGCGCAGACCCGAACCGCGGCGCCGGGCCGGGAAGCCCGAGTCCGCTGCACCTGGCGGCCGGCGACACGGATCCCGCCATCCTCACATTGCTGCTCGCTCACGGAGCAGACCCGACCGTCGAGGACGAGCACGGAGCCACGCCGTTGTCTCGTGCGGTCTCCGCCGGCACACTCAGCGGACCTGACCGTCCGATGTTTGGCGGCTGCCGCGTCGAAACGGTGCGCGCGCTCATCGCGCACGACCCGGGGCTTCGTTCGAAGCGCAACTCCGCCTGGAACGACGCGGTCTG
Source organism: uncultured Acidobacteriota bacterium (assembly GCA_963729215.1). Classification (GTDB taxonomy): domain Bacteria; phylum Acidobacteriota; class Vicinamibacteria; order Vicinamibacterales; family CAVVIG01; genus CAVQJU01. Next base: position 251,785 of record CAVSND010000009.1, read on the forward strand.
GTGGGCGCGCTTCCAGAGATGTAAGGACGTGCTGAGATTGATTGGCGAGTAGCCGACTGTAAGGTGGTCTACTCGGCTCGCTTCGGAGGCAACGTCCAGATGTGTCCGCAGTCTACACACATCAAGATGTCGGTATGACTGATCTTGCTCGGAGCCTCCAGGCGCTGGGTTTTTGACCGGCGACACGCCGGGCAGGACACTCGCGGTCGAGGCGCTGGCACCTGACGAAGGGGCCCGGGTTGATCCGGCAGCATTGGATGCCGTGATCAATAGCTGAAGCGACCGATTTCGGTCGGTCCGGTATTCACAGACGCGCCGTGAGGCGGAGCGCGCGTTGTCGAAACCACACGCCGCACAGAGGTCAGTTTGAAATCAGCGGCGGTGCTTCCCGGATAACGCCAAGCATCCAGAGTGCGAGTAGTGCGGCGGCAAACACGATGGCGATGAGAAGATGCCTCTTGATCGTGTGCCTCCGCCATGATCTACCTCCAGTACGGCGCCACGCGTCGCGACGTTTCGCACAAACGCTTCTGCAGCAACCACGTAGCTGGTGCCGGGGGCGGGAATCGAACCCACACGCCGCTTGCGCGACCCAGGATTTTAAGTCCTGTGCGTCTGCCAGTTCCGCCACCCCGGCATCTGGTTGGCGACGCTATCGTATCAATGATTTACGCGGACGGAGGGTGGGTCTGACTCCCAAACGACGCGCACGCCCCGGGGCCGGTGAGCTGTTTCCTCACCAACACGCGCGTTAGAAATCAACGATTGGTGCGTTGCAACCCTGTAGGAAAGGAGCTGCTCATGCCTTCCCTGATGCCCGTAACCCGCCGTGCCCGTGGTGTGGCTCGGCGGCGACTCGACTCATGACTGTCGCGGTCAACCTTTTCGTCCCGCTGTACTCGTGCCTGAATTGCGATCGCTTCTGGCGGCAAGCGCTGCCGCCTCAAGGGAATAGCGACAAGGGATCAGGGGAGAGCCGGACGGCTCAACACCCTTGAGCGGTGGCAGGACCTATGGTGTTCCATGGGTTCCTGCATGGCGGTCGAGGATTAGCTGAGGTCGTGATAGATTCGACGCCCGATGGTCAAACGCCGACCCGCGAGGCCGCGCCGTGGCCAGAAGAAAAAACAGAAGCCAGCCGCCACCCCCGCGGAGCCCAGCGCTCTACTCCCGCCACCCTGCCCGCGCTGCGGTTCGTTCTCGATCGTGGTGGTCAACATGTCACCGCAATTCATGACCGCCTGGCTGCATTGCAATGGCTGTCAGCACATCTGGGGCATCCCGAAACCGACATTGTGAGCGGGACCTGGACCCGACAGGTCGAATGGCTATTTCTTCTTGCGCGGGACGGCGGTTTCCGCCGCAACCTGAAGATCCGCGCGCCACCAGGCCTCCGAGTTGACGCGCTGCGCCTGGTTCACGCCGACGACGATGGCGTCGGTCGGATCGATGGGCGATCCGTCGAGCACGAGGGCCGAGTATTTGCTCCCGCGCGCATCGAGCGTGCGGCGTGCCGGCGCAACCTGCCTCGCCTTCAAGTCACCGTCATTGTTGAACACGAACACCATGACCGTGAACTGATCGATGGCGTCATCGGTGAGGTTGGTGGCCTCATACAACACGACCGGGGGACCATCCGGAGGAGTCAGAACCGTGACGTGCGCCATGCGCACCGGCGAGTCGGGAGCCTGAACGACGAGCGCCGGCCGCGCGGGCCGATCGGCGCCAAGCAGCAGGGACGCGACAAGGCTGAAAATCAACATCACGGGGCAAATCGTACACGATTCCGGAGTTCTACGTTCTCCGTTCTGCGTCTTACGTTCAGGCCGCGTTCCTCAGCAGCCTGCTACCTCGGGTATCGCTCGCGACCCTGTTGGCCACGGCCGCTCCGCGCAGACTGAGCGCCGGACACGATGACCGCAAAAGACCCGCTGTTATCGCTCAGATCGTTGTCGTTGACGCCAAGCATCAGGTGCCCGGACTCGGGCATCACCAACGCCTGGGTCTGCGTTCCGATCCCGAACGGCTCGCCGTTGCCAATCCGGCCCACGAGCGCGCCGACCGGCGCGTTGGCGATCGGATAGCCGCCGTCGCGAGAGCCGTCTCCTCGATTCCCCTGCCGCGAGCGGTTCGAGGCGGTCACGCTGCTGCCATCGGGCGTGGCAACCTGGCGACCGTTGACCTGGATCTGCCCGCTCGCCTGGAAGCTGACGCGGTCGCCCTGATTCACGCTGAGCCCGGTATCGGTCCACGGCTGGGTGGCGTCGACGTGAACCGTGACCGCGCGTGCGGCCTGAGTCGCTGGGGCGCCCCGCGTGGCCTGCGTTACAGGGGCAGCGCCGGGAGCCGTGGCTGGCGCGGTGTAATTGAATGCAATGCGTGCGCTTTGCGGGTTGAGGTAGACACGGCTGACATCGGATATCGCAAACTGCTGCCGCTGACCGCCGAGGTTTTCCCACAAGAGCGTGTCGCCGCCGATCATGTTGACGAAGCTGCCCGGCTGCGCCCCGCCATCGCGCGTGACGAGCATATGCCGCGTGCCCAACTGCGACAGTTCGGTGTTGGGTGGCTGGCCGCCGACGAAGTCGATCACCGCAACCTGCTCAATCGGGAACGTCATGTCCTTCCCGTTGTCAACGCCGAGGTTCAGGTGACCGTTGATGAGGTTTTCGTTCTGGCCGCCGTGGAAGACCACGATACCGCTCTTGCGCTCCCCGTCCGTGAGAATGAACGTGGCGCGGGCGGCCGCCGCGAAGACATAGATGCCGGCGCACGCGAAGAGCGCGGCGGACCAAATCAGACGACGGATCATCACTCCCCCTTTGAGGCGTGTCACGCCTCGAAGACGATCACAACAGAAGAGGGGATGAAGTGTGTGTGCCGAACTGCACAACCCGGCCATATGGCGCCGTCGCGTGTCTGTTACCGGACACCTCGATACTGTTGACTGGCGTATGTTCCAATGTCGCGTATAAACAACGAGTGCACGTTGTTAACGCCGGGAGGTGACCTGTGGGACTCAGAGACACGTATGCGTACGCTATTTCGACGGCCAAGGGTAAGTTTCAGGGCAACGCGGAGGAGCGTGACGGCAAGCTGCATTTCAAGGGCACGGTGGCCACCGAGGCGCAGAAGAACGAGATCTGGACCGCGATCAAGACGATTCCCACCTGGCAGAAAGACATCGTCGCGGACATCCAGGTGACCGGCGGGCCCGCCGCGGCGCCGGCCACGGCCAAAACGTATACCGTGCAAGCGGGCGACACGCTCGGTCACATCGCCAAGGAGCATCTTGGCAGCGCGGGCGCGTATATGAAGATCTTCGAGTTGAACAAGGATCAACTGACGGATCCCGACAAGATCAAGCCCGGGCAGGTGCTGCGCCTGCCGTAGCTTCGTGTAGTCTTACGTCGGCATGCCCCCGGCGTTCCGAGGCGCGCGCGCGCTCCCGCTGTTCGCCGGGCCGCTTCTTTTCTGCGCCCTCGCGTGGGCGCCGATCGCCAGCCCGCCGTACGCCGTGCGGTGCGGCCTCGGGCTCCTCCTCTGGATGGGGGTGTGGTGGCTCGCGCGCCCCGTCCACCTCGCCGTTACCGGACTGCTTCCGCTGGCGCTCGCCTCCGTCTTCGGCTTCGTGCGCATGGGCGACATCCTGCCCTGGTACGCCGACGAACTGATCATCCTGCTGTTTGGCGCGAACATCCTCACGACGGCGTGGCAGCGATGGGGCCTCGATCGTCGCATCGCGCTTCTCTCCCTCGCGGCGTTCGGCCCCGGCTCACGCCGGCAGCTCATCGCCTGGTTTCTTGTCAGCACGGCCTTTGCGACCCTCCTTCCCCGCGTCGTGGTCGCAGCGACCATGATCCCCATCGTCGTCGCGATGCTGCGATTCGTGGGTGTCGAGGATTTGTGGAACAGCAAGCTGGGCACGTCACTCGTGCTCGCCGTCGCGTGGGGATCCAGCCTGGGCGGTTTTCTGACGCCGCTCGGCGGCGCGCCGAACCTGCTCGCAATGAAGTTCGTGCAGGATATGGTGACCCACCACGAGTTCCTGTTCACGACATGGGTGACGCGTCTCACGCCGCTGACGATCGGCGTCGTGCTGGCCTCGGCAGTCTATATTGCGGGCGTGTTCAAGTCCGACATGGCAGAAAACGATCGGCCACGCGCCTACTTTCTCGATGAGCTCAGAGGACTGGGACCGATGACCGGGGCGGAGCGCGTGTCGCTTCTGCTCTTCGTGTCCGCCACCGTGCTTGCGTTCATGCGGGGCACGTACAGCCAGCTGTTGCCGGCGCTGACACCTGCGTACGCCTTTCTCGCGCTGGGCCTCGTGGCCCTTGCGGTGCGCACACACGACGAACCGCTGCTCACCTGGGAATTCGCGCAAAACAAGATGATGTGGGGGCTCTTCTGCGTGTTCGCCGGCGGCAACGCGCTGGGCGCCGTGCTCAATACGACTGGCGCTGCCCAGTTCCTGGCCGGCCCGATCGTGCCTTACGCGTCACGCGGGCCGCTGGTGGCTACCCTCGTGTTTGCCGGCCTCACCATGGTCCTCGCGCAAATCGTGAGCAACGTGGCCACGGTCGCGGTCATGGTGCCGATCTGCGTGAGGGTCTTCCAGGCGGCCGGGATCAATCCGATTCCGTACATTTACGTGATCATCGCGGCCAGCCATTGCGGCTTCATGCTACCTTCTTCCGCCGGCAGTTCGGCCGTGGCAGCCGGATATGGCATCAACCTCCGGACGATGTTCGTCGCGGGATTCGGCGCGGCCTGCGTCTGCCTGGCAGTGATCGTTGCGATCAGCGTGTTGTCGATTTACTACTGGCCCGGATTCGCCACAGCCTGAGGACCGATCCATGCGCGCATTCATCCTGCTGGGCATGCTCACTGCCGCCGTCGCGGTGACGGCGGACACGGTTCCCGCCTATCACGCCGTCGCCGGCTGGCCGACGCTTCCTGCCGGCCGGGACAAGATTGGCAACATGCACGGCGACGTCGCCGTGAGTGCCCGCGGCGAGGTGTACCTCAGCGTGCAGGATCCGGACGCGGGGCTTCAGGTCTTCGCGGCGGACGGGACGTTCCTGCGCGCCGTTCCAAACGCGCCCAGCGACTTCCACGGCTTCATCATTCATCGCGAAGCCGACGGCGAGTACCTGTACGGTGTCCGGCTCCGCGAGCAGACGGTCGTCAAGATGACGCTCGAGGGCAAGGTCGTCCTGACGATTCCCTCGTCCGCGTTTCCCGAATCGCTCAAGGTTCGCAACGCCCGCAGCGGGCAGCTGGCGCTTGCGCTGACCGATGTCGTCGTGGGCCCCGGCGGGGACCTGTATGTGTCCGACGGCTACGCGAGCGACGTCATTCACCGGTTCGACAGAACCGGCAAGTACCTCACGTCGTTTGGCGGCAAGAAGGAGCCGTACGGCTTCAGCACCTTGCACAAGCTGGCCATCGATACGCGATTTCAGCCCGCACGGCTCATCGCCTGCGACCGCGCGAACAATCGCGTCGTCCACCTCTCGCTCGACGGCGAGTTTCTCGGCGTCGTGGCAAAGGATCTGCTCCTCCCTGCCGCGATCGTCATCTACCAGGACTACGCGATCGTTGGGGAGCTGCGAGGGAGGGTCACGGTGCTCGACAAGTCCGGCGCCGCCGTCCGGCAGATCGGAATGAACACTGATGCGGGCGTCGGCGGCAACCAGATTCCGCCCGAGCTCTGGCGCCTCGGCACCTTCGGCGCCCCTCACGGGGTGGCTGTCAACGAGCACGGCGACCTGTTCGTGTCCGAGTTCAACGCGTTCGGCCGCGTGCACCGGTTCAACCGGCAATAACGAACAATAACGGGGGCCAGTTTGCCGTCCGTCAGCATGAAAGCCGGGAACCTCCTGGGCGGACTCGCGGTCGCGGTTCTTCTTTCCGCCCCTTTCATCGTGCCGTCTGTCGGCGGCATCGCCACGTGGAAGATCATCATGGGCGTGGCGGGACTCTCACTCTTCGTCCGGGCGGGCATGTCGCGCTGAGACACCGGGAAACGAGCCACGAGCCACGAGCCAACGAGTTATGATCGAGTCGATGCGACACGCCGCCTGGCTCGTGCCGGCGCTTCTGGCGATCATCTTTTTCGTTACCGCGCCTGCCACAGCGAAGCCGGAGTACACGAGGCGAACGTCCAAGGACTGTTCGTTCTGCCACATGCCGCCGGGATACAACCTCAACGAAGCCGGCCAGTACTACAAGGAACACCAGCATTCACTCAAAGGGTACGTGCCACCTGGCAAGCCGAGGGCTGCTCAGTAGTCAGTCGTAGCGTCCGCCTTCAGGCGGACGTTCGCCGGCCGGCTGAAGCCGGCCGCTACGGGGCTACGGATCGGTGTAGTTTGGCTTGACGGTCCCGAGGCGCTTCGCCACCTCGAAGAGCGTGGGATAGAACTGCACGAACGTCCGCTCCACGGCGGTGTGTTTCGTGTGGCAGTCGATGCACCGGGCGACGGTGTCACCGGAGAGCGGCGGGACACCGGCATTCGGCGCGCCCGGCTGCCCAAAAGCGAAGAACGCCCATCCGTCCGGGAACCGGGAATCCTTCACTTCAGCTTCGACGCCGGTCATCGCGGCCTGGAACTTCCCCGGACGATCGGGCGACGCTTCCTTAGCCGCCTCGCGAAATTCGAGGACGAAGATCGTCTTGTCCGGCCACTTCCCGGTCTGCATGAATGCCCGGTACGACGAGGGATTGACGAAGACGTTGTCGAATCGCTGCGGCCCTGGCGGCGCGCCCGGGGGCGGATAATTCAGATCCAGGCTCGAGCTGAGAAACACCCACTCGCGATAGTTCGCGGGACGAATCAGATTCGTCCCGTTGGAGTACTGCGGCCCGTCATCGACTCCCCCGCGCTGTGCGGCCGGCGCCGCCCGCCAGAAACCCACGCACGCGAACGCCGTGAGCGCGACCGCCGCGCTAGTTCTGCGCATCATGGGTCGCGAACTCCCAGTGGTCTGTGGCCCGCTTGACCACGCTCGGCACATCCGCCGCGAGCAGGTATCCTTCTTTGACCAGGGCGGCGGCGGATTTGTTGATGGCGTCGAGATATTGCTGCCTCGACGCGTACCGCTCCTCGATCGACGGCCGCGGATCGTGGCGCGACTCGCGTTCCGCCTTCGTACGCGCCAGAGGGATATACGACCCCAGCAGCGGCACGAGCTGGCCGGTGCCGCCTGTCGCCGCACTTCGGAAATTCCAGCCCGTATACGTCGCGAGCGGGACCGCGACTTCGGGAAGCCTGATTCCCGATACCTCGTTGCCGTCAGCATCCACCTGCGGGACGAGCAGCGGCAGCGGCGCGCCCTCGCCGGCGCCGCCGGGCACGAACGGGTTGCCCGCGCGCGAACCCGCCGTCAACGTCTTCGGCGTCTGGACGCCGGGAATCGCGGGGAACGCCACGTCAGCGGCCTTGACCAGCGTGTTATCCGACAGGCGCGGAATGCGGCTGGGCGGCGGGGCCGCGCCCTCTCTCACCCATTTGTCCATGGCGACGAACAGCGCCCGCATGTTCCACCAGTAATCGGTCGGGTTGCCCTTCTGCTGTCCCGCGCCGGCCGCGGGCGGAAACGCGCCCGGACCATGCTGGTTGCCCGCGAAGAAATACGCGCGAACATTGGCCGGAAGGTTCAGGTCCGTCGTGCCGTCGGCCGTGGTGTGGACAAGCGCCGCGGTGCGTCCGCCGCCCCAGTACTCGACGCCGGTGTTCGTGTAGAAGATCTTCGGCAGGTTGGCACGCGCGCGATCGTTGTCGAGGAGCCCGTCCGTCACGCCGCTGGCGGCGTCCTTTTGAGCGCGGTCCGCAAACGGAAACAGCGTCGCATCGTACTGGCCCAGGCCCGTCGGCGTGGCCCATCGCCGGTTGAGATCGAGTTGAGACGCGCCGGCAATGTGCACCATCATGCCGTCGAAGACCTGACGCTGCTTTTCGTCCGTGTTGAAGCCTTCGTAGAGGTAGTCGCGCAGGAACCGGCCGCTCTGTGACACGCCCAGCGCGTACACATACTTCACGGGCGCAAGCGTCTCCGGCGCGTTCTTCAGCCAGCTGGCCGCGTCGCGTACGGCCGCGAGCCCCAGCCCGCTGATCGGCGGATTGGCCGCACGATAGGCGATCTCATAGTTGCGTCCCGGCTCGAACCCGCCCGTCAGGGTCACCACGTTGCCGGCCAGCTTCCACTTGCCGCGCGGCACCGCTTCACCGGATCGATCCGACATCCGGTCGCGCACCGTCAGCACGCTGTCCGATCCGTTCGCGTCCACCGGCGGATAGGCGGCAAGGTCGCCAACCGTATACGAGGCATCCCGATTGTTCGGCGTGAACGTCGCCCGGACGATGCCCGTAATCGGCTTGCCGTTGTCGGTCGCCACGGGCACGTCGATCCGGATCGCACCGTTTCGAACCGGGACGTCGAATTCCCAACCGACAGCCATCACCGTGATCCCCATCTTCCGCAACAACCCATCGTCGGCCGTGTCCCCCGGCCGTGCCGATCGGTTGAGCCGCAGCGCCGTCGTGCCGCCGCGATTGACGACGTCGATGAGGGCGGCGCCGTTGCCGCCCGAGACGGGCCGCTGCAGGGCAAAGTCCGCGACGAACTCGACGAGGCCCTGAGCGTTTCTCGGCGCCTTGTCGATGTCCGCGATAACCGCGTTGCGGGGGTTTTTGGGATCGACCGCGAAGTGAAGGCGGCCCACCACCTGTTCGTACCCGGACCCCGCGTCCGTTCGCGAGGCCACGTCTACCTTGATGACTTCGGCGCTCGCGGGCGCCGAGAGGACCGTCAGCGGCAGCAACCAGGCGCAAATCGAGTATTTCATGCGCCGATTCTACAGCCGTTTCGAGGGCCGCGTGGCGCCAGGGCATCGCCGGCCTTCAAACCGACCGCGGCCTGCCGCCTGTGACTACGGCCGGATGGGGCAGAGCTATAATCTGGCGCCATGAACATGAAGAAGACGATATTGATCGCCCTCGTCGCGGCCTGCGCCCTCGATTCCGGGAGTTCGCTGCTCGCGCAGCGCGCCGCCCCGCAGGGCTTCATTGGCGGCGTCGTTCGCAGCAGCAACGGGCCCGAGGCTGGCGTGTGGGTCATCGCCGAGACGAAGGACCTCCCCACGAACTTCATCAAGATCGTCGTCACCGATGACCAGGGACGCTTCATGGTGCCCGAGCTGCCGACCGCGACCTACCGGGTCTTCGTCCGCGGATACGGCCTCGTCGATTCGACGCCGGTCGAGTTAAAACCCGCCGGCGCGACCGATGTCACGCTGAATGCGACGCTCGCCAAAACGCCGCAGGAAGCCGCGAAGGTGTATCCGGGCAATTACTGGCTGTCGCTGCTGGAACCGCCGGCGGCGAGCGCCTTCCCCGGTACCGGCGCCGCGGGCAACGGCATCGGGACGGCAATGAAGACGCAGAACCACTACATCAACTCGCTCAAGTCCGACTGCAACTTCTGCCATCAGCTCGGCAACGAAGAGACGCGTACGGTCGATCACGTCCTCAAAGCGAAGCCAGAACTCAAGACGCACGAAGAAGCGTGGGAATGGCGGCTCGGCACGGGCGTCCGCGGCACGTCGATGTACAGCGTGCTCAACAACCAGGGCAAGGCCCTGCTGAAGACGTACGCCGGCTGGACCGAACGCATCGCGAAGGGCGACGTACCGCCGGCCCCGCCGCGTCCCAAAGGCATCGAACGCAACATCGTCGTCACGTTGTGGGATGTGGGCGACGACCACTCGTTCATGCACGACGAAATCTCGACGGACAAGAATCGCCCGACCGTGAACGCCGGCGGAAACGTCTACGCCGTGTCGGCTGGTCACGGCCAGCTGGTCGTGCTCGATCCGAACGAAAACAAAACCTTCGCTCTCGACATCCCGACGAGGGAGGCGAAAGAAAAAGTCCCGTCGAGGTTCCCGGCGCCGACCCGCCCGTCGCTCCACTGGGGCAACGAGCATCTCTGGGCGAACCCGCCGTACGATCCCGCCGACCCCCACAACCCGATGCTCGACAGCAAGGGGCGCGTGTGGATGACGTCGAAGATTCGGAGCAATCAGGATCCGTCGTGGTGCAGCAGCGCCACGAACAAGTTCGCCGAATGGTTCCCGCTGCAGAGCAGCGGGCGGCAGGCGTCGTACTACGACCCGAAAACCAAGCAGTTCACGCTGATCGACACGTGTTACTCCACGCACCATCTGCAATTCGACAACGATCCGGACGAGACCGGTGTACTTCAACGAGCTCGTCGGACCGATGTTCGGGTGGATCGACACCAAGGTGTACGAGCAGACCAAGGACGAGCAGAAAGCCAACGGCTGGTGCGGCCAGGTTCTGGACACCAACGGCGATGGCCGGATCACCCGGCCATGGAACGTCGCGGATGCCAGCGGCTCCGCGTTGTACCAGGGAGACACCGCGGCCGGCGGCGGCGGAGGCCGGCGGGGAGCGGCGGCGCCCTTCGACGCGAAGCTCGACACGATGGTCGCCTACAGCCTCTACGCCGTGATTCCGAGCCCGGTGGACGACACGATCTGGGGCGTCAGCGAGCAGTATCCCGGCTTCCTGGTTCGGCTGCAGCGCGGCAGCAATCCGCCGTCATCGTGCAAGGCGCAGATCTTCAAAGTGCCGGAGCCGGGTTTCGATCCGCGGGGCGTGGACGTGGACAGCCACGGCGTCGTGTGGACGGCGCTCGCCGCCAGCAGCCACCTCGCGAGCTTCGATGTTCGTAAATGCAAGGACCTGAACGGCCCCGCGAAGATCGACGGCACCCAGTGCCGCGAAGGCTGGACGCTCTACCAGACCACCGGCCCGAAGCTGAAGGGCACGGATATCCCCGCCGACTTCCACTATTACAACTGGGTGGATCAGCACAACATCTCGGGGCTTGGCGCCGACACGCCGTTCGCCACGGGATCAAACTCTGACGCACTGCTGGCGTTGAATCCGCAGACCAGGGAGTGGACGACGCTCCGCGTGCCGTATCCGCTCGGCTTCTACTCGCGCGGCATGGATGGGCGCATCGATGATGCGAATGCCGGCTGGAAAGGACGCGCGCTCTACGCGAACTACGGCACGCACTTCGTGTGGCACATCGAAGGCGGGAAGGGCACCAAGGGCAAGGTCGTCAAGTTCCAGATCCGGCCCAATCCGCTCGCGCGATAAAACTCGTGGCTCGTGGCTCGTGGCTCGGGGTCCTGATTGCCTTGCCGAGCCCCGAGCGACGAGTCACGACTCTATCGCCGCTTGTATCGAAGCGCGACGACCGTTTCCTGATCGACGACCAGCGGCCGCACGAATCGGTGAGACGTGCCCGCCCGTGGAACATCGATGCGAACCGGCAGCACCCCTGCCGCCCGCCGCTGCAGGTTGATGACGTTCTGCGAAGGCTCAACCAGGCGTTGGGCGGACTCTTCGGATTTCTTCAACGAGTCCGCGACATCAAACGATGTCGCTGTCTGTGGCGTTTTGCCCGAAACGGTCACGGTCTCAGTGACCGATCCCCCCCGAAGGACGGAAATCGACCTGAACCGGCCGCTGATCGAACGACAACTGGCGCCGTTGTGTTTCGAATCCAGTGAGCGTTGCAGTCATCGTCACTTTGCCGTCAGGAACCCCTGACAAGACGTAGGTTCCGCTGCTGTCAGTTGTCGTCGATCGCCGGAATTCGTCTACTCCGAGCTCGATCGTGACGCCGGGCAGCACGGCGCCCGAAGCATCCGCGACGCGTCCACGGATCTCGCCCGGCGAAGCGATCCCAAAGCCGGGTCTGTACGTGCCGCCTCCCGTTCCACCGCCGACGCCGGCGCCCAAGCCGCCACCCATCGCCGGACCCACGGCGCTGAACCACGCCGGTCACCTGTGGCCGTCCCGGTCCCGGCGCCACCGCCGCTCCCACTCCCACTGTGAAACGTCACCAACGAGCGGTCGAACGCGGTCTGCTCGATGACGTTGCCGCCAGTGGTGCGAAGGGAATAGTTCTCCGGCGCGAATATCTCCCATTCCACCTCTCCCACCGGCACGTCCATCTTCGGGAGCGACATCTGCAGGTCTCCCTTGCGTGCGAACGGTGCGCCCGCATGCAGGTACACGAACGACACCGAATACGAACCGTTGGGCCTGAAGCCGGGACGCATGAGCGGCACGCGGACGCCGTCGGCGCCAAGCACCGGTTTCGCGGCCTCCCCCGCCACTTCGACCGACACAATCGATGCGCCTTCAGGCAGCTGGACCTTGAGAAACGGCTGGGCACGATTCTGAAGCTTGAGGACCACCTCAGTCAGCGCCCGTCCTTCGGCCGTGATGAGCGTGGTCGCCGTCGCCCGTTCCGCGTACGCGGCGAGGACGCCCGCGTCCGCGAATCGCCGGGCATCGAGAACGAGGCCAGGAACGGTACCCGCGGTTCGCTGGTAGCGGAACGCCGACAGCACCGGTTGCCGTGCCAGAGACTGGAGCGCCGGCTGGATTTCGCGGACGTCGATCCGGTGCATGCCGTCGCGATCCGCCGTCGTCAATTCCAGCGTGCCGATGCCCTCGACGCCGACCTCGCCCCGTTCGCGCTGCACCTCGGCGACCGACACGAAACCGGTGTCCAGCGTGAACGACCCGCCGCCATGCGGCCGCTCGAGGCTGACGAGAAACTGGTGACGGCGCGCCGCCGGATCGGCGACGGTCAGCGTCACGGCCGCCCCGGCCTGTTCGCTGCGCTCGAGCGAACCTCCGGCGATGCTCGTGAGCTCGTAACCGGGTGGCAACTGAATCGAGACGGTGCGCGGCTCCCCCTGCACGACGGTCACATCGATGAGCGCGACCATCCGGACGTCCGAATCGCCGAGCGTCACCAGCGTCATCACGTCGGCGACGGTTCGCGCTTCGCGCGCGGCCGCCGTCGGCGCGCTGTCGCGCATCGACCACCACACCTCGGTCGCGGAACCTGGTGTGAGCGTCGCCTCTATGACCGTCCGGCCGCCGTTCACGGTCCGGCGCGTGATGAGCCCGGACGACAGGTGCACGTCGGCTTGTTCGCTCGGCAAGTCGATCGTCGCGCGGACCGTGCCGGCTGGCGGCGACGGCAGGACGAATGAACCGCGTCCCGGCGTGAACGTCAGCGGCGCTCCCCATTCGAGATTCAGCGCGAACGGACCAGGGCCCGGCAACAGCGCCGAGTGCGCCGTGCCTTCCGCGATGAGCGGCAGCGGCCGGCCGGCGGCGGTCGCATCCACGAGGGTCGCACCCGACAGAAGACCGACGCGCGCGACTCCGGGGCGCAGGACGTCTCCGGTCACGCTGAACGTGCCGCGCGCCGACTCACGATCCACGCGCACGCGTAAGTCGGCGCTCGACAGCACGGCGGCGACGGGCGCGGCCGCCGAGGCTTCCGGCGGCCTGGCCGCCAGGTCGATCAGCCGGTTGTATTCCGTCACCGAGAGCGTCACCGTGCGCGGCGATTCAGCAGGCCGCACCGGCTGCTGCGCCGCGCCCGCGTGCGCGATCGCCGTAAACGAGACCGCCAGCGCTGTTGTCGTCAGTCTGGTCATGTGACACCCCTACTTCGCTCGCTTGTAGGCGAGCTCGAACGACGGTGAACTGGCTTCGGCGGTCAGTTCGGACGCCATGAACATGGACGGCCCAAACGTGGGAAAGGCAACGTGAACCGGTAGCGATCCGACCACCGAACGGCCGCCGGTTTCGTTCCTGAACTTGTCGACCAGCGCCTGCAATCCGGCCGCGCCGCGATCGGCTTGTTTCCTGTTGTCGGCGGGCGCCGCCGGCCTCCGGCCGGCGCAGCGCCTCCGCGAACGGACCGGGATCGGCCTCGGCCCTGAAGGATCCTGCCTGCGGTTCGACGCGAAAATGCGGCGGGTAATACAGCAGCACACCGGTGCGCGCGATCGGGAGATCGATGGCCGGCAGCTGCAGCCGGTCGCGACCCTTGTCGAGCCATGCGATTCGTTGACCGTCCTGCAGGTAGACCACGCTGACCACGAACGTCGGCGCCTCGTCTCCCGCGCGGCCCTTCTCGAGGGGCAGCAGAATCGCTTCGGCCTCGGCTGCGGCCGGCCGGATCGGCCGCCCTGCGACCTCGGCGCTCCACAACTTCGAACCTGGCGGCATCACGACTTTCAGGAAGCTGCGCTGGTTGTTGCGGACGGCGTACCGCGCTTCGACGAGGAGACGCCCGTCTTCGGACACCAGCGTCCTGTAGCGCGCTTCCTCGACGTTGGCGATCAGCACGGCCTGCGGCGTATACCGCACGACCCGCACCGTGAGCGAACGCGGCTCGGTTCCGGGCAGCGGCCGCAGACGGAACGCAATCATGGACGGCGACTCGCGCCCCGCTACGAGATCGCCGACTTCCGACGGATCGGCCGGCTCGAGCCCGCGCGCCTGCCGCTCGGCAATCTCGCCGGCGCCCGCGACGTCAATCGCGATCGCACCGGCTTCGCGCTCGGCCGACGGCATGCGCACGAGCGGCACAGCAATCGCCCCGTCACGGGGAGCACGCATCTCGGCCGAAATCACGAACGCCGCGTCCGCGGCAATCGGATCCAGGAAGCGCACGCGCAGCGTGCCGCCCACGGATTCCCAGTCGCCGACGGTCGCGCCGTTCACCTCGTTGACGACGAGGCCGGGCGGAAGGCCGAGCGTCACTTCGCGGGCCAGCCCCTGCTGTACATCGATCCGGACCGAGACGCCGACCTGGCCCGATTCCTCGCCGAGGGCGACCATCTCGCTCAGGCGTGCACGAACCCTGAGCGGCAGCTCCGCCCGTCGATCCGCGACCTTCCGCTTCCACGACAGCATCAGCGGCTGATTCGATCGACCCAGCATCGTCCAGCGCGTGTCGGTGCCGGCTTCCGCCCGTTCCGTGACGAAGCCGCCGTTGACCGATACGTCGACTTCGCTTCTCGGCAGCGTCAACGTCGCCGTCGAAATCGGCGACGGTGATGGGGGAAGGGCGATCGACTCGGCACCGGCCGACGCCGTCAGCGGGAGCGCCAGTTCGAGTACCGAGCACGAAACGACCGGCCCGCGACAGCAGGACATGCGGTGAGGCGCCGCCGACCAGCGAGACGGGCTGGCCGTCGAGCTGCGCGTCGCGCACCAGGAGCCCCGATGGAATCTGCACGCGTGTCCAGACATCGCGAAGCACGTCGATCGTCAACCGGGCGCGGCCGCTGACCGCTTCCCCGTCGACGCGGAGATCGTAGTCGACGCGCGTCAGCGTGGCATCGACAGGGGGCGCCGCGGGCGGCGCTGTTCTAGGGTTGGCTTTTTCGCGAAGCGCCTTGTATTCATCGAGCGGAAGAACGACCCAGCCTTCAGGCGGCGCGGTGGTCTGCGCCATGAGATTTCCGGTGCTGCCCGCTGTCCACACCACGACCGCCGCCGCCACGAGGATGCGTGCTCGACGCATAGGCCCTCCGTCCGCCGGCACAGCGGCCGGCTCTCCGTTAAGACGCGAGACAGGTGCGTCTCGTCTGGACGCAACAACGCTGCAAGCGTCCGGCCGCGTTTCAACGTAGAAAATCCTTCGCGATCGCGTACGCGAGGGAGCCGAGCGATCCACACGGATGGAGATCAATCCAAAAGTACGACTTACACTTTCGTGCGCGTGCTAGGATCTCGGCTCGTGGCTCATGCCTCGTGGCTCGTGGCTCGTGGCTCGTGGCTCGTGGCTCGTAGCTGGCAGCTCGAAGCGTGCCAGGAGGTAGCAGGTATGAAGAAGCTTCTATCCGTCGGCGCGTTCGCGATGCTCCTGGCGGCGGCCGCCGGTTCCCAGATCGGATTCGGCCAGCAGAAAGTGGAGATGATGCCGGGCGGATTTGGCATCCCGGTGGCGCCCCGCGGCCTCTGGGGCAAGAAGCTGCCCGAGAAGCCGGTCGAATTCGACACCGCCGAAGGCCAGCGGATCCGCGTCGTCGCGGTCACGAAGGCACTGTCGTTTCCGTGGACCGTCGCGTTTCTCCCCGACGGCAACATGCTCGTCACCGAACGGGCGGGCCGCCTGCGGATCATCAAGGGAGGCGTTCTCGATCCGAAACCCATTGCGGGCGTTCCGGCTGCGCGCAACATCGGGATCTCGGGCGAACCAGGGGCGGTTCACGGCTTCATGGACGTGATCCTGCATCCGCAATTCGCGCAGAATCGCTTCGTCTACATCTGCTACACGAAGCCCATCGACGACAAGCGTCAGACGACGGCGATCGCTCGCGGAAAGTGGGACGGGAGCGCGCTCACGGAAACGAAAGACGTGTTCGTCGGGGATGAAGGCATCGGCACGGCGCGTATCGCCTTCGGCCGCGACGGCATGTTGTACATGACCACCTCCGCGGCGGCCGGCAACAGCTCGCAGGATCCCAACAGTCAGTCGGGCAAGGTGCTCCGCCTCAAAGACGACGGCAGCGTGCCCGGCGACAATCCGTTTGTCGGCAAGGCCGGTTACAAACCCGAGATCTACACGCTCGGGCACCGGAGCTCGCTCGGTCTCGCCATGCATCCTGGCACCGGCCAGATGTGGCAGAACGAAAACGGGCCAAACGGCGGCGACGAAATCAACATCCTCAAGCCCGGCCTGAACTACGGCTGGCCGACGGTGAGCTACGGCCGCACGTATGCCGGCCCATGGCAGAACGAGCGTCCGGGTCACGCGGGCTTCGAGCCGCCGATCGTGTACTGGGTGCCGGCCATCGCCGTGTCGGGAATGGCCTTCTACACGGGCGATCGCTTTCCGAAGTGGAAGGGTGACGTGTTCGTCGGTTCGCTCCGCACGGGCGAGATTCCCGGCACCGGCCACCTCGAGCGGATCCTGTTCAACGAGAAGATGGAAGAGCTGCGCCGGGAGTCGCTGCTCGTCGAACTCCGTCAACGCATCCGCGACGTCAAGCAGGGACCCGACGGGCTGCTTTACCTCACCACGGACATGGAGGAGGGTGCGGTGCTGAGAATCGAGCCGGCCTCGTAATTGACTTCTTTTTGATCGCCTTCGGGGGCTTTCGAGGGGATGATCGCCCCCGGCGATGAACAGCCGCACGCGACGTTCTGGTTGTGTGACCGCCCTGGTGGCGTTGTTGTGGGCAACCGCCCCGGCATCCCCGCTCGCGCAGTGGCTGAAATACCCGACGGCCGCGGTACCGCGGACCGCGGATGGGAAACCCAACCTCTCGGCTCCGGCGCCGCGATCTGCCGACGGCAGGCCTGACTTCTCCGGCGTCTGGGAAAACGACGGGTTCGATCCGACTCGCGCCGAAGGCCTCAACTCCGGCGGTCCGCCGAAGACGCCGTTCTTCGACATCGTCCACGGCATGACCGGCGCGCCGCCGTATCAACCGTGGGCGGCGGATCTGACGGCGAAGCGCAGGGCCGACTTCGGCAAGGACAATCCGGACGCGCGATGTCTGCCGCTCGGTCCCGTCCAGATGATGGCGCACCCGCTGCCGAAGAAGATCGTCCATGTGCCCGGGCTCCTCGCGATCCTCCACGAGCGCAACATGGAGTTCCGGCAGATCTTCACCGACGGCCGCCCGCTCCCGGCCGACCAGCAGCCGTCATGGGGCGGCTACTCCACCGGCATGTGGGACGGGGACACGCTCGTCGTGCAGACATCGGGCCTGCGCGACGGCCTGTGGGCCGACTTCGCAGGCAGCCCGCTGACCGGGCGCGCCAGGATCGCCGAGCGCTTCAGGCGGCCGGCGTACGGGCGGCTTGAGGTCGTCGTCACCGTGGACGATCCCGGAGCCTACACCCGCCCGTGGACGATCACGCTCAATCAGCACATGGCGCTGGACACCGATCTCCTCGAATACGCCTGCCTCGAAAACGAAAAAGACGTGACTCATCTCGCGGGAAGGACGACGCCATGAATCGAGTGATTTCGGCCGCGGTGATATGCGTGTTGCTCGCCGCTTCGGCTTTCGCCGCCGACGGCATCTCGGGCACGTGGTCGTCGGGCGCGAGTCCTGCTGCGCAGACCTTCATTTTCAAAGTCCTGGGCAACACGTTCATCGGCATCACGTGCGGCCCGTGTGACGACCCCTCGACGGCATTTCGCGTCACTGACGGCCGGATCGTGGATGCGCGGCACGTCACATTCGTCGTCGATCGGGAGCACGGCGGGCGCGACTATGTCGCCGCAACCCTTTCGGGTACGCAGATGACGATGGAGACGCGACGCGAGGGCGGCACGGGAGTGCCGGCGAGCGCCGTCCTGTCACGCGTGCTCGGAAAACGGAGCACCGCGAGCGGCGCCGGCTGCCGCGCTTCTGCCGTCCGACATCGAGGGTCGATGGGTCTCCGTCGGCCGGGTGGCGCAGCAGAATGTGACCCTCAAGGTCCGGAACAACCGGATTTCAGGCGTCATCTGCGGGCCGTGCGACGATCCGGACGGCGTGGCGCTCATCGAGGACGGCGTGCTCGACGGCGCCAACATCAGCTTCTTCATCCACCACATCGACACGCCGTACGCCGCCGTTCAGGCGAACGGCCCCGGCCGGAACTTCATGAAAGGAACGATCACGGGCAACGTCATGAAGTTCAAGTGGGTGCGCGAGGGCCGGGAAAACGAGCCGGGCGGCGAGATGGTGTTCACCGGCCCGATCAGGAACTCCACGGCGGCCGCCGCCGCGGCCGCCTGCGATCGCGAGTGCCTGCGGGGATTCATGACGCAGTATCTGAACGCGATGGTCGCGCACACGCCGGGCGTGCTGCCGCTCGCTCCGGCGGTCAGGTTCACCGAAGACACGGTGGACATGAAGCTCGGCGATGGCCTGTGGAGACAGGCCTCGAAGATCAGGCCGTACCGTCTCGACATCCTCGATGTCGCGCAGGGCGTCGCGGCGTCTCAAGTGGTGGTCGAGGAGGCCGGCGCTCCCGTCATGCTGATGCTCCGGCTGAAGATTGCCAACGGGGCGATCTCCGAAGTCGAGACCCAGGTGACGAGGAGCCGGGAAGAGGGCGCCATCTTCGCGGTGGAGGGGCTTCAGGCGCCAAATGCCGCCATGCTCAAGCCCGTCGCTGCCGCCGCACGCAGTTCGCGCGCGGAGGCGATCAAGCTGGCCGAGTTCTACCCGGCCGGACTCGAAATCGGCAGCTTCGTGGCCGTCAACGCGCCGTTCGCCGCCGACGCGTACCGCTTCGAAAACGGACGGCTGATGGCCGGCAAGGGATGCACGTTCCAGCCCCCGTCATGCGAGGACATCAAGGGCCAGACGATCACCAAGCATCCGGGACTGACGTATCGGGTCGTCGCCGTGGACGAGGAGCTCGGCATCACGCTGCTCCGGATGAATTTCGGGCCCGCGGGCGGCCGCTACGGCGCGGGCAACGGCTTGATGGTCTGGGAAGCGTTCAAAGTCTATGGAGGCGAGATTCACGGCGTCGAAGCGTTCATGAAGATCATGCCCGTCGACAAGCCATCCGGCTGGGACACTGACGTGCAACATCCGGCAGCCGACAAACGGTGAACGCGGTGGGCATTTGTCGACGTAGCGGCCGGCTTCAGCCAGCCGGCGAACGTCCACATTGAGGGCGGACGTCTACGGCTGACAAGACGCTAGTGCACCGTCCCTGACGGTGCCGAAGCCGTTGGCCCTGCGGCCAGCGACGCGGCTGATCATGTCCTCCAGCCGCGCCTTCTCAATCGCGAACGGGCCGGCGACGGCTGCGCCGAGTGTCATCTCGATCGCGATGAGCATGCCGCCCTCGAACGGGTTGACGATCCAGCTGAACCCGCGCAGTGCCGCCACTCGCTTCGCCTGACCGGGGTTCTTCAGGCGGTCCATGGCATGAAGCATCTCCTCGAGCAGCACCCGCACGTCGTCGTCGATCCAGGCGTCGCGGGCTCGCGCGTGACGCCTTCGATGGTTTCCGTCACCGCGACGGTCGTGCCTTTGAGACAGATATCCACGAGAATGGGCGTCATCTAGGCGAGCTCACCTGCAAGTTGGGCCACGGTCGTGACCGGCGCGTGGCACGTGAAATTGCGGCAGACATATGCGGCCGGCGAACCGTCCACGGGACGCATCGACGCCACAAACGGCAGTTTCGACGCGAGGGCGGCCTGCCTCGCCGGCGTCAGGTTCAGCGACACGGCAAACGGTAAATACTGCTGCCCGACTCGGCGCGCCAAGCTCGCCGTCGCCTGCCTCGTCGCCGACGATGACCACCTGGCGGATGCCTGACAGGTACACGGACAGCGCCGAAGCCATCATCGGGACGCCGCGGCCCATCTGCTCAAGGCGCGTCGCGAAATACTTGAGCGTCCGTTCAATACGGTCCGTCCATCGTGGTTCCTCGAGCAGGTGCGACAGCACGAGGAGGTTGAGCACGGAGATCGAACTGGCTGTCGGCTCGGCGCCGTCGTAGTCCTCTTTCATGCGAAGCAGCACGCTGGCATCGCGTCCGGTCGTGCTGAACCAGCCGCCCGCCGCGTCGTCCCAGAAGAGCTCGTCCTGCCGCCGCTCGAGTATTTCGGCCCACTCGAGCCACGATGGGTCCGGATCGACCTGGAAGAGCTCGAGAAGCCCGAAGATCAGGTACGCGTAGTCCTCGGCGTACGCCTCGATGCTCGCTTCGCCGCGACGATAGCGGCGCAGGAGCGTGCGGGACGTGGCGTTCCACATGCGATCGCGCAGAAACGAGGCGGCACGCCGCGCCGCGTTCAAGTAAGCGGAAACATCCTGCCCGTACGCGCCGATCACCCGGACCGCTCGCGCGAAAGCCGCCAGCATCAGCCCGTTCCACGCCGTCAACACCTTGTCATCGAGATACGGGTGCGGCCGTGCGACGCGGGCCTCGAACATCCGCAGCCGCGCGCGGTCGAGCGCCGCATCCACGTCAGCCACGCTCGTCCCCAGGCTCTTCGCGATCTCGTCAACCGATCGCGCAAGGTACGGGATGTTCTTGCCCGTGAACTCTCCATGCGGATCCGCGGGTGCGTTCCCGCCATCCTCGATCCCGAAGCGCTGCCGTACGAATGGCTCGGCATCCCCGACGAGCGGCGCCAGTTCGCTCGCGCTCCACAAGTAGAAGGCGCCCTCCATCGCATGGGCGCCCGGCTTGCCCACCTCGTCGGCCGGCAGGCTGTCGGCATCCTCGGCGGAATAGAACCCGCCGGCCTCGTCTGTCATCTGCCTGAGCACATAGCGAAGCGTGTCCTCGGCGACGTCGGCGTAGTACCGGTCGCCGGACACCTGGGCGCCTTCGAGAAACGCGAGCACGAGCTGTGCCTGGTCGTACAACATCTTCTCGAAATGCGGCACCCGCCAGGCGGCGTCGACCGAATAGCGATGGAATCCGCCTCCGATGTGGTCGCGCATACCGCCCGAGGCCATCGCCCCGAGCGCCGCGAGGGCGATGTCCCGCGCCCCGTCGTTGCCGATCCGCGCGTACTCGCGAAACAGAAACAGCAACTCGCACGGGCGCGGGAATTTCGGCGCGCCGCCGAACCCGCCGTTCACCCGGTCGAACGCCTCGCGGAACGAGCCGGCTGTCCGCTCCAGCGCATAGGCGCCGGGCATATCCGCGGATGGAACGACCTGCTCGACTCCGCGCAGCTGGGCGGTCAGGGCGTCCGCCGATCCCTGCACCTTGGCCTCCTCGCTCCCCCACACCCGCGCGATCTCGCCGAGGATGTCCACGAACCCGGGACGGCCCCATCGCGACTCGGGCGGAAAGTATGTCCCGCCGTAGAACGGCTTGAGATCCGGCGTCAGCCAGACGCTCATGGGCCAGCCGCCCGATCCGGTCGTCGCCTGGACGAACGTCATATAGACGCGATCCACGTCGGGCCGCTCTTCGCGGTCCACCTTGATCGAGACGAACCCCTCGTTCAGCACCGACGCCACCGCCTCGTTCTCGAACGATTCGTGCGCCATCACATGGCACCAATGGCACGTGGAGTAGCCGATTGAGAGAAAAATCGGCTTCCGCTCGAGGCGCGCCCTCGCAAACGCCTCGTCTCCCCATGGAAACCAGTCGACCGGATTGGACGCATGCTGGAGCAGGTACGGGCTATGTTCGCCGGCGAGCCGATTCACAGAACGATTATGACACTATAGAATCCACCCATGTCTGACGCCGGAACGCTCTCGGGCAAGCGAGTCGCCATCCTCGTTGAACAGGAATTCGAAGACAGCGAGCTTTCGGGGCCGCGCGACGCGCTCATCGCGGCCGGCGCCACCGTCGTGATGGTCGGGCCGATCTCGGGCGCCGAGTATCGCGGCAAACGCGGCGAGGCGGTGGTCACATCCGAGCTGGCCGCGGGCGCGGCGCACATGAAGGACTTCGACGCCCTCGTCATCCCCGGCGGCCACGCGCCCGACAAAATGCGCATGCGCCATGCGATGGTGGACCTCACGCGCGACGCGATGGACGCCAACAAGCCCGTGGCCGCCATCTGCCACGGCCCGCAGCTGCTCATCTCGGCCAACGCGCTGCGCGGCCGGACGCTGACGTGCTGGCCATCGATTGCCATCGACGTGAAGAACGCCGGCGGCCTCTACGTCGACAAACCGGTGGTCGAGGACGGGAACCTGATCACCTCTCGAAAACCCGACGATGTGCGCGCGTTCAGCGAAGCAATTGTTCGCGCCGTAGCCGGGCGTAAACCGCAGTGAACTGCACGCCGTACAGCAGGATGGCGGCCTGCACGTAAACCCAGACGAGAAACACCACGACGACCGCAATCGATCCGTTGACCAGCCGGAACCTCGACATGTCCCCCGCGTACCACGAGAAGGCTTCGAGCGCGCCTTTCCACAGCAGCCCGGTGACGACGGCGCCGATCCATACGTCGCGAAACCTCACACTCGTATTCGGGACGAAGTAGTACAAGAAGCCCACAACGAGGATAAACAGCAGCGTCGTCGCATTGCGCACGGTGAAACTGCCCAGGAAATGGAGGCCGGGAAAGTGGACGAGCACTCCCGAAAACCAGCGTCGCGCCGACGATGTGCGACGCGCTGACGAGCAGCATGGCCGTCAGGAGCATGAGCCCGGTCACGACGAGCATGAGCAGCGACATCGCCTTGTGCTTCCAGAACGTGCGCGGCGGTGCATGCTCGAAGCCCCAGGCGTAGTTCACGGCGCTTGAAACGGCGCCGAAAAATCCGAGCGCGCCCCAGATCAGCCCGAGGGTTCCGGTGAGACCGAGTGACAGCTCGCTCGCGCGAAACGCGTCGAGCTGCCGGACGATGAAATCGAACTGGCTTGGGAAATAGCGCAGGACGAACGTCAGCACCGTGTTGCGGCTTTCCTCGTCTGTGGTCGCCCGGCCGACGAAGACAAGGGCCAGCAGCAGGCACGGGAAGAGCGACAACAGCGCGTAGTACGCGATGGACGCCGCGTAGGTGAGGTTGTCGCCCTGGAAGAAGCCCAGCAGGCCGGTCCACGCCGATGTGGCCGTCAGCCACGCGACGTTACGGAGTCGCTTCACCGCGCTATTATCGCTCTATAATTCACGCATGTCGGAGCCCGCGCGCACTCCTCCCGTCAAACCCATCACGCCGCTCAAAACCAGCACGACCGCCAGCAACGACGACAAGATGCCATGCGACCGGTGCGGCGCCGAGATGTACCGCATGCACGCCGTCTGGCGCTGCCCCGCCTGTGGCTTCAAGACCGATTGCTGCGGATGGTAACGGCCATTGGTCGTCCTTGAAACGCGGATCAGCTCCTCGGACGAGGTGTTCGCCGCCAATCGCGAGCGCATGCAGCAGCTCGTGGCCGAGCTCCGCGAGCGCACGAAGACGGCGCGCCTGGGAGGCGGCCCCAGGTACCTGGCACGTCATCGAGAACAGGGAAAGCTTCCGGTCCGCGAGCGCATCGACCGGCTGATCGACCCTGGTTCTCCGTTCCTCGAGCTGTCGGCGCTGGCCGCAGGGGGCATGTACGAGAACGAGGCGCCGGGGGCCGGCCTCGTCACCGGCATCGGCCGCGTCTCGGGCCGCGAAGTCGTCGTCGTCGCCAACGACGCGACCGTGAAGGGCGGGACCTACTTCCCTATCACCGTCAAGAAGCACATCCGTGCGCAGCAGGTTGCCCTCGAGAACCGGCTGCCCTGCATCTATCTCGTGGATTCGGGTGGCGCGTTTCTGCCGCTCCAGGCCGAGGTATTTCCGGACCGCGAACACTTCGGACGCATCTTCTTCAATCAGGCCAGGATGTCGGCCGAACGGATCCCGCAGATTGCCGTCGTCATGGGATCCTGCACGGCCGGAGGCGCCTACGTGCCGGCGATGTCCGACGAGACCATCATCGTCAACGGCACCGGGACGATCTTCCTGGCCGGTCCGCCGCTCGTCAAGGCCGCGACCGGAGAGGAGGTCACGGCCGAAGACCTCGGCGGCGCCGACGTCCACACGCGCGTCTCCGGCGTCGCGGACTACTTCGCCGACGACGATGCGCATGCGCTCGTGACCTGCCGGACGATCGTCTCGACCCTGAACACCACGAAGCAGCTTCCCGCCGACATGACCACGCCGGAGGAGCCGAAGTACGACCCGGCCGAACTCTACGGGATCGTCAACGCCGACAGCCGCAAGCCGTACGACGTCCACGAGGTCATCGCCCGCCTGGTGGATGGCTCGCGGTTCGATGAGTTCAAGGCCCGGTACGGCCCCACGCTCGTGACCGGGTTCGCCCGGCTGCACGGGTTCCTCGTCGGCATCATCGCCAGCAACGGCGTGCTGTTCTCGGAGTCGGCGCTCAAAGCGACGCACTTCATCGAGATGTGCAACCTGCGCGGCATTCCTCTCGTATTCCTGCAGAACATCACGGGCTTCATTGTCGGCCGGCAGTACGAACGCGCGGGAATCGCGAAAGACGGCGCGAAGATGGTGCACGCCGTCGCGAACAGCGTCGTGCCGAAGTTCACGGTGGTCATCGGAGGCTCGTTCGGCGCCGGCAACTACGGCATGTGCGGCCGCGCGTACGATCCGCGTTTCCTGTGGATGTGGCCGAACGCGCGGATTTCGGTGATGGGCGGCGAGCAGGCGGCCGGAGTCCTCACGACCGTCAAACGCGAGCAACTCGCACGGGACGGGGCCGTCCTCTCCGCTGACGACGAACGCGCGATCCGCGCGCCGATCCTGGAAAAGTACGACCACGAAGGGTCGCCCTACTACTCGACCGCGCGTCTCTGGGACGACGGGATCCTCGATCCGGTGGACACACGCCAGGCGCTGGCACTCGGGCTGTCCGCCGCGTTCAACGCGCCGATCGCGGAACCGAAGTTCGGGATCTTCAGGATGTAGGCTATGAGACACGAAGTCACGAGTCGGCTTCGTGCCCTTCGTGACTTCGTGAAGATGAGACTGATGACTGACAAGTACCTCGAGACTCGTTGTGAGGCGGCGGTCGAATATCTGACGCTCAATCGGCCCGACGTCCGCAACGCCTTCAATGCGGAGATGATCGCCGGGATCACGACCTGGGCGAAGAGTGTCGCGGCACGCGCGGCCGGCCTGCGGGCCGTCGTGATCGCCGGGGCCGGCAAGACGTTTTGCGCAGGCGGCGACGCCGCGTGGATGGCACGGACGATCACCTACACCGGAGCCGAGAACCTGCAGGATGCCCAGGCGCTCTCGGGTATGTTCCGTGCGATCGACGAGCTGCCGCTGCCCGTGATCGGCCGCATTCAGGGCGCGGCCATGGGCGGCGGCGCCGGGCTCGCCGCGGTCTGCGACATCGTCGTCGCCGCGCAGGACGCCACGTTCGCGTTCAGCGAGGTGAAGCTCGGACTCATCCCTGCCGTGGTCTCGTCCTTCGTCCTGCACAAGATCGGCCGCTCCGCTGCCCGGGAATTGTTCCTGACCGGCGCGCGCTTCCCCGCGTCGCGCGCGTACGAAATCGGGCTGGTCCACGCGGTCGTGCCGGCCGCCAATCTCGACGACGCCGTCGCACGATATCTCGCGGAACTGGCGACGGGCGGCCCGGAGGCGATCGCCGCCGCCAAGCGTCTGATCGGCGAGGTCGCCGATCTCGGCCCCCACGACGCAGCCGCGCTGACGGCGAACGCGATCGCCACGCGACGGACATCAGCTGAGGGCCAGGAGGGGCTGAAGGCGTTCCTTGAAAAGCGGGCGCCCCGCTGGTCCAGATGATCAAACGGGTGCTCATCGCGAACCGCGGCGAGATTGCGCTGCGCATCGTGCGCGCGTGCCGCGAGCTTGGAATCGAAAGCGTCGCTGTCTTCTCGGATGCCGACGCCCGGGCCCCGCATGTGGCTGCCGCCGACCAATCCGTCCACATCGGGCCCGCGCCTGCGCTCGAGAGCTACCTGTCGGTGGACCGCCTGGTCGCCGCCGCGCGCGCCAGCGGCGCCGACGCGGTCCACCCGGGGTACGGTTTCCTGTCGCAGAATCCTTCGTTTGCCGCGGCGTGCGAGAAGGCCGGCCTTGTTTTCGTGGGCCCGCCATCGGCCGTTCTGACGCAGATGGGTTCGAAGATTTCGGCGCGCCGCCTGATGGAGACGGCGGGAGTGCCCATCGTCCCCGGTGAGACTCCGAGGGACCAATCGGATGAAGGAATTCGCCAGTCCATCGAACGCGTCGGCCTTCCGGTGCTGGTCAAAGCGTCGGCCGGCGGCGGAGGGAAAGGCATGCGCCGCGTCGATGCGGACGCGGACGTGCTGGCGGCCATTCAGGCGGCGCGCCGGGAAGCCACGGCCGCGTTCGGCGACGGCGCGCTGTATGTGGAACGCGCAATCCCGAGGCCGCGGCATATCGAGGTGCAGGTGTTCGCCGACAACCACGGCAACGTCGCACACCTGTTCGATCGCGAGTGCTCGGTTCAGCGCCGCCACCAGAAGGTCATCGAAGAGAGCCCCTCGCCTGTCGCGAACGCGCGCCTGCGCTCGCGGATGACCGAGGCGGCCGTCCGCGCGACCCGTGCTTGCGGGTACCGCAACGCCGGGACGATCGAATTCCTCGTGGATGTATCGGCCGGGCGGGGCGCGGAACGCTTCTACTACCTCGAGATGAACACGCGGCTGCAGGTGGAGCATCCGGTGACGGAGCAGGTGACCGGATTGGATCTCGTGAAGACGCAGCTGCTCGTCGCCTCCAACGAACCACTGCCCTGGACGTCCGGCAGCGTGACGCAGCGGGGACACGTGATCGAAGCGCGCGTGTACGCGGAGGATCCGGCGCGCGGGTTCCTGCCCCAGGCCGGACGCATTCTGCTCTACCGCGAACCGCGCATGCCGGGAATCCGCGTGGACTCGGGGGTCGAAGAAGGCAGCGATGTGCCGTTGCACTACGATCCGCTGCTGGCCAAGGTGATCGCGACCAGCGCGACGCGCGAGGACGCGATCCAGCGGCTGATGTGCGCGCTGCGCGAGTTCCCCATCCTCGGCGTTCACACGAACATCGAGTTCCTGCTGCGCATTCTCGATCACCCCCGTTTTCGCGCCGGCGACGTCGATACCGGGTTCCTGGACGCGGAGGGCGCGGCGCTCGCCGCGTCAAGCCCCGTGGAAATTCCCAACGCGGTTCAGGCCGCGATTGCCGCGCACGAATCCGAGTCGGGGCCGGAGACGCCGCCGTCGCGACCTGATCCCTGGCAGAGCCTCAACGAATGGCGCGCGTGACCCGCATCGGTCCCGGCGTCTACCGCGTCAACCGGAGTGACGAGGACGACGGTGGGGGTAACGGCGGCCGCGACATCGTGTATGTGGCCGGCTCACCAGGCCAGACGTGGGCCTTCTGGAATGGCCGCGTATTCAGGCCGGGTGTGCGGGAGGACCAGCCGGGGCGACCCAGGGTACCAGGCGCAGTCCAGTCGCTGACTTCCCCGATGCCGGCGACAGTTGTCAAAGTGCTCGCGGTGCCCGGACAAACGGTCAAGTCCGGGGATACGCTGGTGATCGTCGAGGCCATGAAAATGGAACTGCCCGTTCGCGCGCACGTCCGACGCCACGGTGAAGGCCGTGCGTTGCCGCGAGCATGATGTCGTGCAGGCGGATCAGACGCTCGTCGAACTGGAATGAACGTGAAGATCCCCAAGCGCATCGCGGTTGTCGAAGTCGGGCCGCGCGACGGCCTTCAGAACGAGCGAGTCCGTCTGACGACAGCCGACAAGATCGAGCTCGTCGATCGGCTCAGCGCGACGGGGCTGGCGACGATCGAGGTGTCCGCGTTCGTGAGCCCGAAATGGGTGCCGCAAATGAGCGACGCCGACCAGGTGTTCGCCGGCATCACGCGGCGTCCCGGGACCCGCTACACCGCGCTGGTGCCGAACCTCGCCGGACTCGAGCGGGCCCGTCGCGCCGGCGTCGGCGAAATCAGCATCTTCGCCGCATCGAGCGAAACCTTCAGCCGGAAGAATATCAATCAGGGTATCGACGAATCGCTGGCCACGTACAAGGCCGTCTGCGATGCGGCACTCGCCGCCAACCTGCGCGTGCGTGGCTACCTGTCCACGGCCTTCGGCTGTCCATATGAAGGCGACGTCGCGCCGGACAAGGTCGCTGCGCTGACGTCGCGCCTGCTGGAACTGGGCGTCTTCGAGGTGGCCGTCAGCGACACCATCGGCATCGCTCACCCGGGTCAGGTGAGCCGCGTGCTCGACGCGATACTGGCCCGGGTTCCCGCGAGCCGGATTGCGCTGCACTTCCACGACACGCGCGGCACCGCGCTCGCGAATGTGCTGACCGCGCTTCCGTATGACGTCGCGACGTTCGACGCATCGGTCGGGGGGCTCGGGGGTTGCCCGTACGCGCCGGGCGCGGCCGGCAACCTGGCTACGGAAGATCTGATCTATATGTTGGACGGGCTGGGCGTGGACACCGGCGTATCCCTGCCGGCGCTGTCTGAGGCATCAGCGTTTATTGCGAGCCGCCTCGACCATCCGCTGCCGTCGAGGTACGCGCAGGCCGTAGCGGCGAAGCTGAAAGACTGAAGCCCGGAGCGGCTACGAGTTCGCGGGAATTTCGGCGGGCTCGGCCGTCAGCAGCTTCACGACCTCTTCGAACGGCATCATGTTGATGGCGTCGTAGTCGGCCGGGCAGCCAAATTCGCGCTGCTGTGGAGCTGTGGGGTTGCCAAGCGTGACGCACAAACCGCAGCCGATGCAGAGGTCCGCGCGTACCGCGCACACCATGCGGCCGTCACGGTCCGGCTCCTCGACGATGCAATTGGCCACCGGGCAGGCGGCCTGGCAGATCGAACAGGCAAACGCGCCAAAGCAGCGATCGGGGTCGATCACCGCAATGGTCTTCGGGGCCTTCTTACGGGCCCCGCCCATCATCTTGGTCCACATGTCAGTGGAATTATACGCGACTACTTGAGCGTGAAGCCAGACGGGGGATCGCCAAACTCCGGCATGGTCGCCCAGAGAGAGGACTGATCTTCCCAGATCGCGTTGCCGGCATTGACCGCGAAGTATCGGGTGTTGGTGCCGACGTCGAGCGGGTCCGCCGATGCCTTGAATGCCTGTCCCGTGGCACCAGGTCCGAGGGCATTGCACGTGTCGGGCGCACCGCCGAACGGCGTCGAGGCCATTTGAATCGTGTAGGCGCTCTTGACGACGGTGTCGGCGCTTCCGAGATCGACTCCGACGAAACCCTCGGTGGCGCCGGTCGGGGGCTTGGCAAGCGTCGTGAGGCTGGGGGCGTAGAAGCCGTTGCCGCAGGTAATCGCGAATGTCACCTGCGAGCTTCCGAGGACACGCATCGACGCGATCGCCGAAGCCGACTGCGCGGCACCCCGGGCGGTCATCAAGCGCGGAAGCGCGATGCCCGACAGGAGGCCGATGATCCCGCAGACGAACAGCAGGTCGATCACGGCGAAACCTTTAGCTTGTCGAATCTTCACCGCCAACACCCTCCGGCACCGGATGCTGCAGGACCTGTACCGTATGTGCCGGCCGCCACAAATGCCTAATTCATAAAGACTTAGGAAATGGCTTGGTCGAACACATGACGCTTTGTGTCACGCGCGCCAGCAGAGTTTGACAAATATTGCCAATTTTTAGGGTGTCTACCCGCGGTGTTTGACCTGCCACTCCTCGGTCTGCTTGATGGCATCGACCACCGCCTGGCGCGCCTGCTCCTCGGTTTCGCCTTTGAGGCGATGCGGCAGGTAGACCGAAAAGACCCAGACGCCAAGGCCTTCAAAGTCCGGATGCTCCTGAATCCACAACCCCTGAGGGCGCTTCAGGCCGTCCGGCGACTTGTAGTAGTCGTTCAACCACTTCATCGTCCGCTGGACCTCTTCACCCTGACTGGTGAGCGAATCCACGACCTGCGACCTGGCGCTATAGCCCGCGCGCTCTTCCGCGCTCGCCAGGTCGGCTCGAAGCTGGCCGAGTTGGGTGTATTGATGAAGGCAGAACGCGGCGAGCAGCGCCGAGACGACCGCGAGAATGCGAGTAACCATGGGTCCGAATTCTAACCGAGAATCCGTGTGACCCCGCGGGCAACCCCACGCAGGCACGTGCAGTCCCTCCGCGACCCACGCCCCCGTGAACGTCCGACGGCTTTGTTATTGGGCTCTGCGGTTTGCAACGCGACGCGTGGGCCAGCGCGCGAACGCGCGTGCAGCTTCGGGCAGGCACCGCACTTGCTGACTCAACGAGCCATGGTCAGCTTCTTCAATCTTGGTCCGTACGCCAGTGTCCGCGTCGAGTTGACGGCAGTGACGCCAACCGGACCCTATCGCCTGGAAGTCGATCACCCGGCGAAGACGCTGGTCGAATACTTCGAAACGCCGTTTGCTGCCCTCGTCCGCCACGCAGAAATCGAATCGGCGCTCTCCGGCAAGCCCTCGACGATGACGCCAACCGCAGCCGCGACGGTCTGAGGCACGAGGCTCGATGCGGCTGCCCAGGCGCGCGGACACGGCTCTCGCGCACGAGGTGTATCCGCGTCAGCCGTCCAACGATCCCGGGGACCTACCGCAGAGCCGCCGCTCGGTCGCGCGGCAGACTGACGTCACCGAGGATCACGAGGTGGATGACGCCGAGGTGGTGGAGATGCTGCAGGCCGTGCTGGCCCGGAAGCTCCGCGAGTTCGGCGAGTAGCCGGCAGGGCGCCGAAAAACACGCCCTGAACGTAGAACGCAAAATGTAAAACGAGGAAATCCGGCGTATTTTTCGTTCTACGTTTTGTGTTCTACGTTCGGGCTGCGTTTTCAGCAGCCCTGCTACGGCGGGAACCCGACGATCTCGTATAACCGCGTCCCTTCGTCCATGTATAGCGGCCGCATGTACGGCTCGAACTGTTTCAGCCGAGCCAGCACCTCGTTGCGGTTCTGCGTGTTGTAGCCGTACATATGGAATACCGCGTAGCGCACGCGGTTCGGCTCGAGCAGCTTGAACGAATCGCGGCTCGGAAACGGCGCGAGCGTCAGGACGTGTTCCATGAAATCCGGCGGGATGAAATCGCTGTAACCGTTGACGAGCGGCATCCAGTGCGCCGTCGAAGCTACCATGTACTTCGAATGCTGAAACAACCCGACCTCGGGATAGAAGAACGGCATCTCGATGACGGCCCCGCGGGGCACGGCCGCCAGTACGCGATACACGTTTTCGACCGGCGGCACGTCGGGCATCCTGAAGGGGACGATCAATTCCACCGCCGCGAAGGCCGCAATGCCCATCGCCGCGATGCTTGCGCGTCGCCTGTCGCGCAGGCCGCTGAGTAACGTGGACACGGCGGCCCCCGCCAGCACCGACAAGGCAAAATCGACCAGGACGCCGAAGCGCGCCGGCGCTCTCAGCCAGGCGAACATCGGCAGCGTCTTGTACAGAACCGAATACAAGTAAGCCGTGGGCCCGAAAGACGCCCAGAACGCGAGCACCGCCAGCCCGCCGTACAGGACCACGACCTCTCCTCGACGACAGCGCCGGGCGATCCAGATTCCTGCCACGCCGAGAATCGTGGCGGTGAAACCCGGGAACACAACGTCGCTCCAGGGCGGAAGGTACTTCAGCATCCAGCCATGGGCGTACGCCGCACTCGCCAGATAGGCACTCCAATTGGCCGAGTACCGCAACGCTTCGTCCAGCGACCGGCCGAAGCCGTCGTGACGCCGAAGGTCGAGGTACGGCATGAACGCCGGCGTGACCAGCACCACGGCGGTCATCCCCGCAACCACCAGCGCCATCCAGAGTGGCCGGCTGGTCCAGAGTCCCCGCATGGTGGCGACGGCGAGCACACCGCAGCCGACCATCAGAATCGCGAAGACACCGTAATAGCCGCAACCGAGCGCCGTCGCGGTCATCGTCGCGCCCAGCACGGCGCCTCGGCCGGCCGACGGTCGCTCGACGAGCCGATGGAAGGCGAGCATCGTGAAGGGCAACCCGGCGGTCATGAGCAACTGGATGTGGGGCTGGTGCGAGAACACGAAGGGACAGAACGCAAAACAGATCGCGGAAACCACCGCGCCGCGGCGGTCGCGGGTCAGGTGGCGAACCAGGTAGTACATGCCGACCGCCGTCAGCAGGAATGCCATCAACACGACGGAGTTGTGGGCGGCGTAGGGGTTTCCCGTGGCCCAATAGGCGGGGATCGCGAGTGCGCCTGCGGCCAGATTGGCTTCGGAATAGGCCAGGGTACCGGTGTGCGGATAAAAGATATTCGCGTCGAACACGTGGCGGGGATCGGCGACCAGCGTCCGCGCAACCCAGGCGACGTTCCAGATCGAGAACTGGCCGTCTCCGTTGTCCACGCGGCCAACGTGTCCCAGGTTGAACGCGAAGGGGTACGTCAACGCGACGGTGAGCGCCGCGGCTGCGCCCGCCACACACAACAGTTCGATGAAGCCGCCTCGCGCGTGACCGTCCTGTGGAGACGCGGCGGCAACTGCGCTGTTCATCGATCGGGCGAAGCGAGCACCGCGGTGAACCGGATCATCACACCCAGGTTCCGCTTGTCATCCGACGACGGCACCCTCAGATGCTCGGTGAAGGCTTCACTCGAACGGACGGACAGCAGGTACGCGTAACTCTTCAACCCCCGTACACCCGATGCCGGGACGTCAATGGATGCAACCTGGCCGGGCACGATCGGGACCGTGGAGGCCCGCCCGCCGGCAGAGACCGTAAAGACGGTCCGAATGGGCGATTCGGCCGTCATTTTCAAGTGATCGAGCGGACGCTCGGTGCGCACGATGATGTCCGAGCGGCCACTGCCCGAGACCCACACCACTTTTGGTTCGATCGCCGTGCTGTCCGGGATGTACGAATGCGTGTCGAGGAAATACAGCAGGACGACGGGGTTCTGTGAGTAGAGGACGTGTGCCCGCGATACATCGAGCGCGACCGGCAGATCGTTGGCCATCGTCAGCTCGACGGGAAGCCGCCGTGCCGCGCCACGTTCCGTCGATTGGATCGGAAATTTCGCCGCCACGAACGGGTTCAGCACAAGGTGAGCCGTGAACAGCGCGCCGCCCGCCCAGGCGATCAGCGACGGCGCCATCGACACCATCGGGGGCGTGAGGAAGAAGACGACCGGGTAAAGATTGAGAAAATACCGATTGCCGACAGGCCCTCCTCCCCCGCTCCATGTGTAAGGGAAGAAGACCAGCAGCAGGAGCGTCGAGGCCGCGAGGCCGAGGAATGTCAAAACCCGCCAGGCATCGAACTTCCGGGACACCAGCCACAACAGGATCGCGACAGCACCGGGGAAGAAGTACGGCACGAACCCGAAATGCCGGCCGACGAGGAAATACTCGACGTTGTGGGCGAAGCGGTTCGGAAACTCCGACGGATCGAGCACGTTGTCGGCGTCCGAATCGTTCGTCGTCATCTCGACGCTCTGGCGCGCCTGCGCCAGCTGCTCCCAGGTATGCTCTGGCGAATCGAACGGGAAGTTCGTGTAGAACGTCCGGCGATCGCCGCCCTGGTAGTTGAACTCCCCCGAACTGAGCGCGTTGACACCAAACAGGCCCGCGACCGTGAGGGCGAATACCGTACCGACGACCAGCCCGGCCCCGAACCGCCGGCGGAGCCACCACAGCAGGACAGGCGGGCCGATAAGCAGGAAATTCAGCGGTTTCGAGAACGTCGCGAAACCGAGCAGGACGGCGGCCGCAATATCGCTCCAGGCGATGTCGGTGCCTCTGGTATCGTTCGTCGCCGCCACTTCCTTGTACAACCACGCGAAGTACCCGAAGAACACGAGCGCGAAGTTGAACAGGTCCGACGTCATGAAGACGGCGTACACGGGAACGACGGTCGCGCCTACGAAGGCCAGGGTAAACGCCAGCGCGGGGCCTGGCCGGGCGCGCGCGACGAGAAACTGGTACCCGCACACGCAGATGCCGAACAGAAGCAGGACATTGAAGACGAGAAACCCGTTCAGGCCCAGCACTCTGACGAACGGCGCCACGGCGATTGCGTACAGCAGCGCCTTGCCGAAATACAGGCGGTCGGCCCTCCGGTCGGGCGTGCGGCTGATGTGCACGAACGGCGAGGACCCGTTCACGCGAACATGCCATTGCTTGCCGCGCTTCAGGAAAATGCCGTCAGGTCCCCAGCGGTACAGCCCCCAATATCGTTCGAGGTCGCGCCGCTCGTACGTGAGATCATGGTCGAAGGCCACACTGAGCGCCATCGAGACATAGGTGGCTTCGTCACCCTTGTTCCCGAACCCGGTTTTGACGACATCGACGGAAATCGCGGCGGCGAGCGAGACGATCAGGAGGACGGCGGCGATCCACCGGGCACCGTGTCCGCTGGTGCCGGCGGCCGATGAGCCCGACGTCAACGAAGCCGCGGGCTCACGGCCAGGAGGTTCCAACGCAGACACGCGCACATAATAGAATAATCGGTGGCGATCGCCTATGACGGCTGTGCCTTTCGCAGAACGCGGCGGCGCCGTGCGGGGATTGCTCGATCTCGCAACCGGCTGTTATCCGGCATTCCTCTTCGGAGGCCCGGTCGGCGCCCTGCCGGTATTTCATTTCCACGATGTGACACGCAACTGGCTGGAGCCCCGCCTGCAGTACCTCGTCGAGAATGGCTACCGCACGGTCACCTGCGACGAGATCGCGCGGCTGGTCATCGACGGCGTGGACCCCGGACCGAAACGCGTGGCGTTGACGTTCGACGATGGCTGGGCAAGCGCGTGGACGGTGGCGATGCCCCTTCTGCAGCAACTGGGCTTGACGGCGATCCTCTTCGCGATTCCCGCCCGCATTTCCAACGCGGCTGCCGTCCGGCCGACGATCGCGAGCGATGCCGCAGACGCCGGTCCTGCGGCATCTCCCCCTTCGTGACATGGCCCGAACTGCGCGCCATGCACGCCAGCGGCGTGTTCGACATCCAGTCGCACACCCGCGCCCACGCCAAGGTCTTCTGCGACTCGGCCGTAACTGGTTTCGTGACCCCCGGATCCGCGGGCGATCCGCTCGACAAGCCGCTCGAATCCGCCAACGGCGCCATTCGCTTCGTCGAGCCTGACGCGCTCGGCACGCCGCTCCACCTGACGCGGTCGCGGATGTCGGACGCACGGCGCTTTCTTCCGGACGATGCCACAGCCGAACGGTGCCGCCAGTTCGTGGCGGACCACGGCGGCGCCGATTTTTTCGCGCGCCAGGGCTGGCGAAGCGAGCTGGAACGGCTGGCGCAAGGCAACGGCCGCTTCGAGACCGACGCTGAACGGGAGGCCGCGATCGAGGAGGAGATCCAGGAAGGCCGGACGCTGCTGAACGATGGCCTCGGCACGACAACGGTCCGGCACGTCGCCCTGCCATGGG
The DNA here is from genome assembly GCA_963729215.1 of uncultured Acidobacteriota bacterium. Taxonomy (GTDB): domain Bacteria; phylum Acidobacteriota; class Vicinamibacteria; order Vicinamibacterales; family CAVVIG01; genus CAVQJU01. Next base: position 287,516 of record CAVSND010000009.1, read on the forward strand.
GGATCGCGGGCACCGTCACCCGCCGCGCCCTCCGCGACAGCGCGTTTCTCACGGCGTTCGCCGAACAGCCCCTCAGGCGCCGGGGCGTGCGAGCCGGAGACGACCGCTACGGCCTGATGCGGCTGAACGGCAAGTTCCTCACGTGCCTGCCTGGCCGCGGACGGCAGTGGTTTGTGACCGCCGTTTGATGACCACTTTTCCCGCCGACGTCGACGTCGCGATCGTCACGTACAACAACCTCGACGTCCTGCCGGCGACGCTCACGGCGCTCGCCGGCGCGGGTTGTCCTCCGGACCGCATCACTGTCGTGGACGTGGCGAGCACGGACGGCACGGGCGAGTGGCTCGGCCGCGAATGGCCGGGAATCCGGGTGAGGCGCCTCAGCCGAAACGACGGTCCAAGTCCCGGACGCAACGTTGGAATCACCGAGGCCTCGCGGCGGTTCGTGATGCTGCTCGACGCAGATGTCCGGGTACAGCCGCACACCGTGCAGCGGCTCCGTGACGCGATGGTCGCCGCGCCGTCGATCAAGGTCGGCAGCCCGATCGTGGTGCACGAGGACCGGCCCGACATCATTCAATACGCCGGCGGCAGCCTGCATTTCATCTGCGAAGCCATCAATCCGTGGCTGGATCGCCCGCTCGCCGACCGCGGGCCGGATGCGCAGGACATCAGCGCCGCCCCGACCTGCGGCCTGCTGCTCGATCGGGAGGCGGCCATCGAGGTCGGGCTGTTCGACGAACGCTACTTCATCGGCAAGGAAGACGGCGACTTCACGCATCGGATCTGCCTCGCGGGGTACAGGATTCTCGAGCTTCCCGAGGCGCTCGTCCTGCATCGCAGCCGTCCGCGCGGCACATGGCTGTTCTACTATCAAATCCGCAACCGCTGGCACTTCATGCTGAAGAACTATCAGTGGCGGACGTTGATCGCCATCCTGCCCTGCCTGCTCATCCACGAGCCGCTGCAGCTGCTCGTGCTGCACCTGCAGGGCCACGGGCGCGTGTACTGGAAATCGGTGGCGGGGCTGCTGGGCCTGTTGCCGGCCCTGCCGCGCGACCGCGGACTGATGCGGCGGATCCGCAAGGTGCCGGACGCTCGATTGCTCAAGAGCGACGCGCTGATCGTTCGCGGCGACCTCTCGCGCAACCCGCTGGTCCGCTTCGGCAAGGGGGGCTACGAACGCTTCCTGCGCGGCTACTGGCGCCTCGTCACCAGCACGGTGCTCGCCGGATGAACCCCCGCGTCGTGGTGCTGACGACTTACTTCAGGCCCATTATCGGCGGCGTTGAAAGCAACGCGGAGCGGCTTGCCCGGTATCTGCAGGCCAATGATTTCGGCGTTCGGGTCGTGACCAAGCGAATCGGCGCAGCGCTCGCGGACCGGGAAACGATGGACGGCGTGCCGGTCGAACGCATCGGCCCGTACGGCGAGCGATCGGCATCGGGCAAATGGCGTCTGCTGCCCTCGCTGTATCGATGGCTCGTTCGCAACAAGGCGAACTACGACGTCGCGTGCTGCGTGGACTATCGCGGAGTGGGTGTCGCCGCGGTGGCTGCGCGGGCCACAACCGGCCGGCCGGTCGTGCTGCAGGCCCAGACGCCGGGGAACCTGCTCGAAACATCGTTGGGGGCGCGGGCGGTGATCGCCATCTACCGCCGGGCTGACGCGTTCGCCTGCATTTCGCACGGGCTCGAGCGCGAAGCCATCGCCGCAGGCGTCCCGGCCGAGCGGGTCCACTTCATCCCGAACCCCGTCGACCTTACACGCTTCAGGCCTGCAACGGACGACGAGCGGCAGGCTTTGCGGAACGGACTGTCAATTCCCGCCGGGGCCGTCGTGTGTCTGTTCGTCGGGCGCCTCAGCCGCGAAAAGGGCGTGATGGATCTCATGCACGCGTGGAACGAGGTGCAGCCCGCGAACGCGGTACTCCTCATGGCGGGCCCGGACATGACGAACCATCCGTGGAATGAGGGACCTGCGGCGCGGGCGTTCGTAGACCGCCACAGCCTGAGCGCGTCCGTACGTTTTCTCGGTCCGATCGGGAATGTCGCGCCGCTGCTGCAGGCCGCGGATGTCGTCATCCAGCCGTCACATTTCGAAGCCCTTGGCCTGTCCGCCGTCGAGGCCCTCGCCACCGGCGTGCCTGTGATCGCGTCTGCCGTCGGCGGCCTGCTCGACTTCATCGCGGACGGCCGCAACGGCACGCTGTGTCCGCCACACAATCCGACCGCGCTGGCCGCCGCTATCCGCACGCTGCTGACCGACCAGGCGTTCAGGCTTCAGGTATCAGCTCGCGCGCGCGAGTCCGTCGTCGACCAGTACGACGAGCAGAAGGTCTTTGCGCGGTTCGGGGATCTGCTTCGCCATGTCGCCGCCAGCCCTGCCCAGCCGGCCTGATGCGCACCGCCCTTCGCCAGCGGCTCCCGTTCCTCGTCGACAGCGGCTACGCGACGCTCACCGCCGGCAGCGCGGGACTGCTCCTTGTCCTGCTGACGATTGCCGCGCGATTTCTCTCGGCGGACGACTACGGGCGATTCCGGTTTGCGCTTGCGCTGACAACGATCGTTGAAACCATCATGGATCTTGGCCTGAGCCAGATCACCGTGCGATCAGTGGCGCGCGACCGGACGTCCGCGGATCGGCTGTTTCCGCAGGTGCTTGGCGTCAAACTGGTCTGGGTCGCCGTCGGGCTCGCGCTCCTGGTCGTCCTCGCGCCGCTCCTGCGATCCGATCCGGTGATCATCCGGCTGTGTTACGCGCTGGGAATCTCTTCGGCCGTCCGGTCCTATCTGCTCACGGCCCGGGGCCTCCTGCAAGGTCTTCAGCGATTCGATCTCGAGGCGCTGGCCGTCGTCTCCGATCGCGTCCTACTGCTCGTCGCTGGCGGCGCCGCGCTCTGGGCAGGGTACGGTCTGGTTGGCCTCGCAGTCGCCTTCGTGGGATCTCGCCTGTTGATGCTCGGCGCGGTCCAGATTCTGCTTCGTCGTGTCGTCGCCCGGGTCCTTCCCGCGTTCGATCGCGACGCCTGGCGCGATATTCAGGCTGCCGCGCTGCCGCTCGGCTTCTTCATGATTGCGCTCAACACGTACACGTACGTTGACACGGTTATACTCGGCCTCATGCGCACCGACGCCGAAGTCGGCTGGTACGCAGCGGCGTATAGCCTCTACGAAGGCCTCACCTACGCGCCGTCGATCCTCGCCGCGGTTCTCACCCCAAGGCTCTCGGCGCTCTTCACCCGCGATCGCGCGGCCCATCGATCGCTGCTCACCCGGGCTCTCGTCATCTCCGTGGCGCTCGCCATCGTGCTCGGCGGCGTCGCCGCGTTTGCCGCCGCACCGATCGTCGCGCTGCTGTTCGGCGGCCGATACGCCCCGGCCGTGCGGCCGCTGCAGATTCTTGCGGCCGGCTCGGTGTTCGTCTTCGCGACCTGGATCCTGCACGCGGCGGCCATCTCGACGAACCTCGATCGCCGCCTGCTGCTGACGACCGCCATCGGGCTGGCCGCGAACGTGGCGTTCAACATCGTGCTGATCCCGCGATACGGCATCAGCGGCGCCGCGTGGGCGACGGTCGTCGCCGAAGGCCTGACCGTATTCCTTTTGATCGTGCAGCTCCAGCGCAGGCTGCGACGCCCATGACTCGGCCACGGTCCGATCGCAGCCTCTTCTTCATCCTTGGCTTTGCGCTGCTCGCTTCGTACGCCTACTTCTACCAGGGCGGCGGTTGGAACCAGAACTCGCGTTTCGCGCTCGTGCGCGCGATGACGGAGCACAACACGCTTCAGATCGACGCGTACAGGCAGGCCACCGGCGACCGTGCGGTCTGGAACGGCCACTTCTACTCCGACAAGGCCCCCGGGGCTTCGCTGCTGGCGTTCGTGCCCGTGGAAGCCGTACGGGCGCTGAACATCGCAACTGGGATCGAGCCCGGATTCCGATGCCGACATTACGCGGACGTCCTACGCGGCAACCGTCGCCGTGTCAGGCCTGTTCACCGTGGCTGCCGCCCTTGGCGTGCTGTGGCTGTCGCTTTCATGGGGCTACTCGCGTGGAGCCGCACTGTTTGCGGCAACCACCTACGGTGTCGCCACGCCCGCGTGGTGCTATGCCACGCTGTTCATGGGCCACGGCCTGTGCGCAGGATGTCTGATGATTGCCTTTGCGGCAGCCGTCGCGATCGGCAGCGCGCCGCCGGAGCGGACGTCCGGACTCGCCTGGGCAGTCGGACTCTTCAGCGGCTGGGCCGTCGTCTCGGAATTTCCGGCCGCGGTGCCAGTGTTGTTTATCTGCGCGCTGGTCCTGGCCACGCTCTCCAGCTCCGGGCACCACCGCAGTACATGGCGACGCGTCGTGACGCGCGTGGCGGCGGGCGGCGCGATCGCAGGCGCCATCCTTCTCGCGTATAACACGGCGGCGTTCGGGTCGCCGTTCCATCTCGGCTACGCGAGTGAGGAAGGATTCGAGCAGTTGCACAGGGGGCTGTTCGGCATCTCGCGGCCGGAGTGGTGGCGGGTGCGCGAGATCCTGATCGGCAGCTATCGCGGTCTGCTGCCCATCGCACCATTGGTCGCGGTAATGCCGATCGGGCTCGGATTGCTGGCGGCCCGGCGAAAAACGCCTGCACTGGTCGCCGCGGCCATCGCCGTCTTCTATCTCGTCCTCAATGCGTCGTACTTCTACTGGGAAGGCGGATGGGCCTTCGGACCCCGTCAGGTCATGCCCGCGCTGCCCGTTTCTCGCGCTCGGCCTTGCGCCGCTCTGGGACCGCTGGCGAACCGCTGGCCGCGTGGTGCTCGCTGGCGGCTGGATCTGGGGAGCGGCGCTGACGCTGATCGCCGTCTCGACCACGCCGCAGCCACCGGCCTCGATCATGCGGCCCGTCACCGAGCTGATGGTCCCAGCCTTCCTCGAAGGCCATCTGGCACTGAACAACCAGCGGTTCACGGACTTGCGCGGCGACGAATACGCGATCTGGCGGCACGCCGATCCGACCGTGAGCTGGAATCTCGGCATGCCGATGGGTTTGACCGGCCGCGCCAGCCTCGTGCCGCTCGGCATCGTCTGGCTGGTCTGCGGAGCGTGGCTGGTGTCGGCTCGCCCGCCTCAGCGGCGGCGCGGCGGGACAGAGAACGACAGACCGCGCGCCGGGCTCGCGGAGCTAGCGACAGGCGCCGGCCCCTCGAGCGTCTGCCTGATCGTCGCAAAAAATGTGTCGGCGATCCGGTGATAACCGGCTGCCGTCGGGTGCAGGCCGTCGCTGCCCAGCAACGACAAGTCGCCGCCGAAGGCCGCGTAGACGTCGACAAGCGGCACACCCTTCGAGCTAGCCAGCGTCCTCACCTGATCGTTGAACGGCGCGACAAGGCTCGCGTTCGCTCCACGAGAGCCGTTCGGGTTCCGCGGCGTGATGGTGGCCAGCATGACCTTCAGGCCGCGGCTCTGCGCGCTATCGATCATCTGGCCGAGACCGGCGGTGATTGCCTGGAATGAAACGGCGCCAAGATCGTTTGCGCCCTCCATGAGGAGCACGACGTCATACTGGCTGCCTGGGCGTGACGCTGACAAATCGAGAGAACGTCGCCGGATCGGTGACAGCTTCCTGGGGCTTGCCCTGGTTCGCCACCTGAGGAGACTGCGCGGTGTACAACGCGGACAGCGACATCTGCAGAGCACCTGGGTACGTATCAGGCGTAGGGAACTGAACGTACGGCCGCAATCTGCCCACGCTCAGAATGGTTTCCGCGTTTGTGCCGTCTTCTCCCCAGGTAATGCTGTCGCCGAAGGCGACAAAGCGCGTCACGTTCAGATGCGGCGGCCCCACGACGGTGACAGAAAACGAGCACGAGCTGGTGCGATTGACGTGGTCGGTCGCAGTACACGTCACCGCCGTTGCACCCACGGGAAACACCGATCCGCTCGCGGGCGCACAGGCGACGGTCGTCGGAGGAAAACCGGCTTCGACAGCGGCCGGCGGGTAGACGACGGATACAGGCTGCGCGAGCGGCGATGACCGCGTGACCGGCGCCGGACACACGGCCTTGGGCGGATAGTAGATCTGCGTCGGCGTGACGGGCGTGTTGCTGCATGCCGGCAGGAGCGCGGCGCCCAGGGCGAGGAATGCGACGACGAGAAGAATTCGGGGAGTGCGCACGCGTGCGCTAACAACACTATGGCTGACGCGCGAAAAGGGTCAAGAGTGCTTACCGGCGGCGCGCCGGCGCGCGGAACGGCACGAAGCGGAATGGGTTCGTGAGAGACGATGGAAGACGATCTGTTCCAGGGCATGCTTGATTGACGTGAAGAACGTCTCCGCGATCTTCGTATAGCCCGCCGGCGTGGGATGCAGGCCGTCGAAGTCGACGAGCGTCGTGATGTCTCCATTGAACGCCTGAAACACATCCACCAGCTCGACGTCCTCCTGGGACGCGATGTTCCTCAGGCCGCTGTTGTAGGGCTCCACGAGCGAGGCGGCGAGGCCGCGATCGGGACAGCAGCCGTTTGGATTCTCCGGCGGCAGCGTCGCCAGGAACACGCGGACGCCCTTTCCTTTCGTGTTCCGCACCATCGTGCGGACCGCGTCGAGCGCCTTCTGTGCAGTCCGCGAGTCTCTGTCGCCGAGATCGATCGCGCCCTCCATCAGCGTCAGGGCCTCGTAGTTGCCCGTCGCGATCAGTCCCTGGAGCCTCGAGACGCCTTCCACAGCCGATTCGAGCGGTTTCCCCTGGTTGTGCACGGAAATCGACTGCGCCTGCGAGGTATAGACACTCGCCAGGTCCCTCTGGAGTTCCGCAGGGTACGACTTCGCGGCATCCACACGGAGGATGCGGATCCGGCCATCGCCTTCGGACACGACTTCGCCAGCCGTCATGCTGTCGCCAAACGCGAGATAGCTGGTCGCCGCGATCTTCGGCGGCACCGTGACCGTCACCGAGAACGAGCACGAGTCCGTGCGCTGCCGCGCGTCCGTCACCGTGCACGTGACCGGGGTCGCACCGACGGCGAACGTCAATCCGCTGGGCGGCACGCACGCGACCGTGACCGGCTGGGCCCCGTTGACGGTGGTCGGCGTCCCATACACGACCGAGATGGGCGCGCCCAGCGTCGATTGCACGGGCGTCGGCGCCGGACAGGTGATCTTCGGCGGATCGGGAACGGCCGGCGGAGGCGGCGTTGGCTGAGTTTGCGATCCGCTGCAGGCGTGGAGCGCAAGGGCTGCCGCGAGCGCGGTCAGCACCCGGCGATAAGCACGAGTTGAATGGAGCACGATGCGGGCGCTAGCGGCTCCTCAGGAGGACCGGGGGCAGCGAGAACGGGAACGACCCGCTGTCGCCCGGCGGCAACGACACGATGACCACGTTGGAGCGCTCCCGCCGGGCCGTCACGCCGGCCTCGCCGCGCGCATTACCGCTCGACACGAAGAATCCCATCTGCTCGCCAGCGAAAGGCTGGTGCCCCATCATCGGTCCCCACCGCGCGTCGTACGCCCAGTTCCTGGCAAAGTCAGACAGGATGGGAGCGCCGGTGCTCGGGCGCCCGCGCCACATCTGGATGAAACCTGATGTATACCATCTGCCGCTGATGTTCACAACTGCCCACACGGTGTACTGGAGCGGGCCGTCCCACCCCGCCGGCGTGTAGTCGGGCCAGCTGGCTTTCGTCGTGAACTCGAGATTGAGTCCGGCGCCCGGGCTCATGTCGATCCGCGTGATCTTCGCGGTCGCGGGCCAGCTGGCGATGTCAGGCGGTGAGTTATACACAGCCGCCGATCCGAGGTTCATCGCGTCGCCCGGCGTCGGTCCGATGGGGACATCCGGCGGTAGCGGCGGCGGCAAGACGACGGGCGCGGCGTCTGGAACACCTGCGTCGCGGACCAGGGCCCGGCATTTACTCGAATCCGCGGCTCGCACGTGCCAGAACAGCTGCTTGATGGGCGGCAGGTCCTGCGGCGAATCGAGAAAACTCTGGCCCGAGCGCTCGGCGACCGTCCAGATCGCCAGCTTGTTGCCGAAGCTGTCGCTATCGGCGATTTCGATGATGTAAACCAGCGCGCCCACGGGTCCGGAGTGCGGAGCGTTGGCGAAGGTAAAGCGCGGGTGCGCAGAATCAACGATCACGTTGTTGACAGGCGACGCCGGCACCGGCGCGCCGATGACGATGGGCGTGAAGACGTCGAACGCCGCTGTGGACGAAAACGGACCCGTATTGGCCCCGTCCTGCGCTCGCGCGTGCCAGAAATAGGTGCGCCCAGTGGCCAGGGCATCGGGCAGCCGCAGGCTTGTCTGTCCGGTTGCGCCCGGTTGAATGCCGTCCTGCGTGAACACGATGTTGGCAAAGCTGACGTCCGCGGCGACCTCGAACAAGTAAGTCAGCGGACGCACACCGGATGTCCCCGCGTTGAGGACCGTCAGGACCAGGGGTTGCTGATCGACGGCAACCTTGGTGCCCGTCGCTGGCTTCATGATGCCCGGCGGCGTGATGTTGACGCCGGGAATGGGTCCCGCGACCGTCGGGCTGAGCGGATCCGCGCTCTTCGTCGTGACACACCCGGCCATGGCGAGGACAACCGGAACAATGCACGCCAGCGTGATGCTTCGAAACATGATCTGCCCAGTCTCTTCCCCGGATGGTGCAGCCGTACATGCGTGTGCGCACGACTACACAATGCGGCTATCGGATCGAAGAATTCCGGAAGTTTAGAGACCCAGGGCTGGGAGCCCAGGCAGCCACTGCCGGTGAAACTGAAACGCGGAAGCCGTATGGTACCATGCGGCCTCCATGGCCGCCAAGCGGCTGTCCCTGCTGACTTTGAGCGCTGTTGCCTTCGTCGCCGCGTTGGCCGCCTGGCTGTCACGCGGTGCGTTGACGGTCACTTCCCTCTCCTCGGACGGCGCCCGAATCGGGCTTTTCAATCCCCCGGCTGGCTCGTCGCCTGGCTGGCCGCCGCGTTCGCCGTCCTTCTGATATCCCGCACGAGCCGCAGCACGCTCCTGGTCCTCAGCGCCGTACTCGTGGCGCCATGGCTGCCGGGGTACGTGCCCGCGGCGGCGTTCATCTGGACCGGCCCGCTGCGCGATTGGCTCTGGATAGTCGTCATCGTGGCTGTGGCGGCTCCGGCTGTCGCCCGCCGGGCTCCTGCGAACCTGGCCCGCGCCGTGCGCGACCCGCGCAGGGCGCCATGGCTGGCTGCCGCGATTGCCGCCGTCGCCTACCTCGCCGGCGCCTATCAGATTTCACCGCGCCTGCCGACCGGCGACGAGCCGCATTACCTGGTCATCGCGCAGAGCCTCCTCAAAGACCACGACCTGAAAATCGAAAACAATCATCGCCGCGGCGACTACCACGACTACTACGCGGGCGATCTGCGTCCCGACTACCTGCAGCGCGGCATCAACGGCGAGATTTACTCGGTCCACGCGCCGGGGCTTCCCGTCGTGGTCGCGCCCGTGCTCGCGTTGTTCGGTTACCCCGGCGTGCTCGTCTTCCTTGCACTCGTCAGCGCGTGGGCGACCGCGTTGGCCTGGATGGCAACATGGCGAGTGACGTCCGACGCGGCGTCGAGCTGGTTCGGGTGGGCCACGGCCGCGCTCACCGCCCCGTTCTTCTTCCAGTCTTTTGTGGTCTATCCAGACGCCCCGGGCGCGGCGCTGCTCATGATCGGCGTGCTGGCGCTCGTTGGCGAACCAACGCTCTCGACGCGGCGGGCCCTCGTCACTGGCGCGGCGCTCGCGATCCTCCCGTGGCTGCATACACGATACGTCGTTGCCGCCGTCGTGCTCGGGATGCTCATCGCCGCGCGGGCAGTCGTGTCGCGTCCCAATACCGGCGCCCTCAGACGGATCCTTGCGCTCTTTTCAGTTCCACTCGTCAGCGCGGTGTGCTGGTTCTGTTTCTTCTACGCGATCTACGGATCACCCGATCCGCGCGCGCCGTACGGCGGCAGCGCCCAGAGCGATCTCGCCAACCTCCCGCGAGGGATGATCGGGCTGCTGTTCGACCAGCAGTTCGGCGTGCTGCCTTCCGCGCCCGTTCTTTTGTGCGCCCTGGCGGGCCTCGTGGTCCTGCTGCGCCGAACGCCGCGGATGGCGGTCGAACTGATCCTGCTCATCGCGCCGTACGGTTTTCTCGTGGGTGCGTTCCAGATGTGGTGGGGCGGCAACAGCTCGCCCGGCCGCTTCATTACCCCCATCATGCTGCCGCTGGCGATCCCTGCCGGCGTCTGGTTCCACACGCGCCGTGGATACGCCGGGAAGTTCCTCGGCCTCGGCGCGTTGACCATCAGCCTGCTCACGACGATCACGCTCGCCACGGTCGACCGCGGCATCCTCCTCTACAACTTCCGTGACGGATCGTCGCGCCTGCTGACGTGGCTGTCGCCGCTGGTGAACATCACGGCCGGGTTGCCGAGCGTCTTCCAGACAGATCCTTCGACCGCGCTCCTGCACGGACTCGTCTGGATCGCGGCGATCGCGCTGACGGCCGCCGTTGGCGTGTTCGTCGAACGGCGAGGCGGCGCGCCTGTGTCTGTCGCGCTGGCGCTCGGGTTTTCGGCGGTGGCGTCAGCGACGGTGGCGCTCTCGGTCGTGTGGTGGCATCACGGCCTGTCGCTGAGCGGATCGCCGGCCCCCGTGTCCCCCATCACGCCGGCCTCCGGCACCGCGGCCTTCCTCGATCGTTACGACCCTGACAGCCGTCAGATCGCGATCCGCTACGCTCCCATGCACCCCGTCAGCCCTGAAGACGTCTTGTCGAATCTGACGCTCGCCGAAACCATGGGCCCGGCCACGCGCGATGCCCCGGCGATCGCCGTGTTTCGGGTACCAGCGGGGCTCTATGCCATCGAGGGCGAGGGCCATGGCACCGATCCGCTGACGGTGACTGTCGACAGCGAGTTCGGCCCTCAATGGAAATGGGATCTGGACGAGCCGTCCGGCACGTCGTCCAGCAAGTGGCGCCGCGAGTTTCGACTCCCCGTGCAGGCACGGGGCGTGGCCGTCATGGCGCCGGGAGCCAGCCGCGTGGCATTGCGGCCCATCAGCATCGCGGGATCGCGCAGCCGCATCGCACGAACCGAAGCCGAGCACGTCGCGCGATACGGACCGGCGGTCGTATTCGTCATGGCCGGACACGCGTTCATGGAACGCGCCGGAACCTGGGTCGAAGGCGGGCGATCGGCCGAGTTCGCGATCAGCGCGGACCGTGACGCGCCGGTACACCTGCTCGTCAGAAACCCGCCGGTGGCCAACACGGTCCTGCTCGAAGCGACCGGCTGGCGCGAGCAACTGGTCCTCGCGCCCGGCGAAGAGCGGCTGATTGCCCTTCCCCGGACCGCCTCTTCCGGCGCGTTGGCGTTGCGCGTGAGCGCCGCGCAGGGCGCGCGGCCGACCGAGTTCGAGCGCGGCAGCGAGGACAGCCGGTATCTCGGCTGCTGGATCGAGACGCGGCCGTGAACGTCGACACGGCCTGGGGCAGCTCACGGCGAGAACAGTACGCCGTTATCGCGGTCGTCGCGGTGCTGGTCCTGCTGCGCAGTGTTGTTCCGATCATCTACGAGGGGTACTACTTCGATTCCGACCAGGCCATCATCGGCCTCATGGCGAAGCGCCTGAGCGCGTTCCAGGGATTCCCTCTTTTCTACGACGGCCTCAACTACATCCTCGGCGTCGAGTCGTGGATCATCGCCCCGTTCTTCTGGCTCGCCGGCCCGACGGTCGCCGTGATGCGTGTCCCGCTCACCGCCCTGAACATCGTCGTGGCGGTCTGGCTCGTGACGGCCCTGGGACGGCGGCTCGGCGTGCGGCCCGTCGTGGCGGTCGCGGGTGCGCTGCCGTTCGTGGTGCCGGGTCCGGTGGTGGCCGGCCAGCTCCTCGAAACCGCGGGGGCGTGCGTGGAGCCGTTTCTCTACGTGCTGTTGCTCTGGCGGTTGAAGCAGCGTCCGTTTGCGTTTGGTGCGTTGCTCGCGGTCGCATTCCTCCATCGGGAGTTCACCATCTTCGCCATTCCCGCGCTGGTCTTCGTCGAGGCGGCAAGCGGCTCCTTCCTGGACCGCGCGAACCTCAGGCGGGCGGGGTGGATGGGGGCCGGCTTCGTGCTGGTGTGGATCGTCGTGGACGCCATCAAACTGTACCAGGCCGGCCTGTCGCTCGGCCTCCAGGCTTCGTCCCTTGCCGGCCAGATGTGCATGGCGCCCGGGGAACTCGCCGGCCGTGCGGCCACGGTGTTCACCCAGGCGTTGCCGGTGTTGTACGGCGGCACCTATACGCACCTTCTCGACTTCCGTATGAACACGGAACTCAGCGCCGGTTCGACCGCCGTCGGGTGGATGGTGGCCGTCGTGCTGGGCGGCATGCTCGTGCGCCTCGCCTGGATGTGGTCGAAGCAACCGCGGTTCGATTCGGCCGACGCGTTCTTCGTCTATCTCGCACTCGTCGGCGTCTTCACGGCGGCCGCCTACCCGCTGTCGTGCAACATCATTCCCGGCCAGCCCCCGCTGCTGCGCTATCTCCTCCTGGGACTGCTGCTGCCGGTTGGCTGCTTCGGCGCCTACATGCGGCGTGAAACATCTCGAGCGCTCCGGATCATCGTCCCGATCGTGTTCACGCTCTGGGGGACGGCCAATCTCGTGGACAACATCCGGCTGGTCCGGGCGTCGGTCCAGGAGCCCCCGTCAAACGAGCACGGCATAATTGCCGACTACCTCGTCCGCCACCAGATTCTGTACGCGCGCGCCATTTACTGGGACGCGTACGCCATCGACTTCCTGGCGCGCGAACGCGTGATCGTCTCGTCGGTGGACGTGATCAGGATCCCCGCGTACCAGCGCCTGGTGGACGACCACGGTTCGAGCGCCTACAACCTGCCCCGAGTGCCCTGCACCGGCGGCCCGCAGGTGGCATCGTGGTGCGTCCAGCCGCCTTAGCCGCGGCGACGAAATGACTTGCCGCGGAATGTCGAACGTAAAACGTAGAACGCAAAACGTAAAACGTCACAGGCAAGACGGAGAACGTCGAGCGGTCAGAACTGAAAGTAGATGAACGGCCGTGCGTGTGTTTCCGCGGAGAGGATCACCAGCAGCACCCACAACGAGACGACGAACATTCCGAGCGCGGTGCGCGTGCCCAGGCGCACGTGCCAGCTCGAGATCGGGTCCTCGTCCAGCCGCGCGTCCGCGATCCGAAGCAGGCGCTGCAGCACCGGCCGGCCGGCCCGTCTCGAGCTGGCCAGCCAGAGACCCAGAAGGTGCGCAGGGACCACAAGTGCGATGGCCACGAGGATTGGCGACGGCCACAGCGTCACGCCCGGCTGCAGCGCGAACATGCCGCGAATGAACAGTGCCGTGTCCGCAACGCCCGTGGCTCGAAAGGGAATCCAGCACAGCGCGACGAAGCCCAGCGTCATCACCCACGAGACGATGGACGGTAGCTGGATTCGCTTCCCGAGCCCGTTCTGATAGAGCTTGTGGACGCAGAGCGCGGCCCCGTGAAGGCCGCCCCACAGGACGAAGTTCCAGCTGGCGCCGTGCCACAGCCCGCCGAGCAGCATGGTCAGCATCAGGTTGACGTACCGCCGGCCTTCGCCGTGCCGGTTCCCGCCGAGGGGAATATAGAGGTAGTCGCGCAGCCACGCGCTGAGCGTCATGTGCCAGCGCTGCCAGAACTCGGTGATGCTCCTGGCGACATAGGGCATGTTGAAGTTTTCCGGCAGGTCGTAGCCGATCATCTTCGCCGTGCCGATAGCCATGTCCGAGTAGCCGGAGAAATCGCAATAGATCTGGATGCTGTAGCCGATCACGCCAAGCCACAGGGTCGTTCCCGAAAACCCCGCCGGCTGCGCGAAGATCTGGTCCACGGGGCCGGCCACACGGTCCGCGATGACGACTTTCTTCGTTAATCCGAGCAGGAACAGGCTCGCGCCTTCCGCAAGGCGATCGGCGGTGGGCCCGATCCTCCGCGTCATCTGCGGCAGGAAGATCGAGGCGCGCACGATTGGGCCCGCGATGAGCTCGGGAAAAAACGTCACGAACGTCGCGTAGTCCATCAGAGAACGGCACGGGGCGATTTCGCGGCGGTACACGTCGATCGTGTAGCTCATCGACTTGAATGTGTAGAAGCTGATGCCCGCGGGGAGCAGGATGTCCAGCAGCGGAACCCGGAGGCCGAGGCCGTTGAGGTTCGCCGCGAAGAAGTTGTAGTACTTGAAGTAGCCAAGGATGGCGAGGTTCGAGACAACGCTGAATGTCACCCACCCGCGCCGTCTCCTGGCATCGTCGGTCACGGCGATCCGCGCGGCGCAGTAGTAGTCGATGACGCTGACAATCAGGAGCAGCGCCAGATACCGGTAGTCCCACGCCGCGTAGAACACGCACGAGGCGACGAGCAGGATGCGCTTTTTCGTCTCGTGCCTGGACGGTACGGCGAGCGCGGCCAGGACCACCGCCAGAAACACGAAGAATCGGGGGCTCGAAAAAATCATGAAGTCAGGAGACGCGGCGCATCGGGAGTATGGCCGCATCCACCTCCCGCGCGCAACGCGGTAAGATCACGGACCAATGTATCGACTCGTTGTCTCGGCCGTCGCGATTGCGGCGGCCTTTGCGGTGGCGGAATGCACGACGCGGTTCGCGTACCGGCAGGACACGTCAAACGGTCACGACGCCAGCGTCATGGCAGGTCACGGCGGCGACGCCTCCCCCATCGTCAACAGCCTGGGGTTTCGCGAACGGCCCATCGAGCCGAAGGATCCGAACCGGTTCCGCATCGCCGTCATCGGCGATTCTTTTTCGTGGGGACAGGGACTCGAGGAGCGCGAACGCTTCTCGAACCTGCTCGATACGCAGCTGGGCGCCCGCTACGAGGTGCTGAACTTCGGGATGCCCGGACACACCATGCCGGAGCACGTCGACGAGCTCGAGCCGGTCCTGAAGCTCAACCCCGATTTCGTGCTCCTCCAGCTGTACATCAACAATTTCGAGACGCCCGGCATGCGCCGGCCGTCGCCGTATCCGCTGCTTCCTGCCGATCTGAACGCCCGGTTGACGGAGGCCTCGCTCGTGTACCAGTTGCTGGCCGATCGCTGGGCGCAGCTCCAGGAATCGCTCGGCCTCGTGGACAGCTACGCCCGCTATCTCGCGCGGCACCTGCGAGACCCGAATTCGCCCGACTCGCGCGAGGCCTTCGGCAAGCTGCGTCAATTCATCAGCCGGACCAGGGCCGCCGGAGTGCCAACGGGGGCGGTCCTCTTCCCCGCCACGGACTCGATGGGCCCGAACGGCCTCGATTACCCCTTTGGTTTCATCCACGACCGTGTACAAGCCATCTGCGCGGAAGAACGCATCGTCTTCGTCGATCTGCTCGCGCCTTTCGCACGCGCCGGCGACCCGCACAGCCTGTGGGTCAGCCCGTTCGACGCGCACCCCAACGCCCTGGCGAACCAACGGGCGGCCGCCGAGATCCTCGATGCGTTTGCAGAGTCGTGGCGCCGCTGACAGTCGAGCACAAAAAAGGCGGAAGCGGGCGCGATGCCCGCTTCCGCCTGAACCGTGCCGCCGCGGAATCCTACTTGAGCTTGACTCGCATGCCGTTCGAGAAGGCGTAGCTGCCGTTGCCGGAGTTGGACCATGGCACGAAGGCGACGTTCGTCCGCTCCTTGATGTACGACCGGTCGCCGGCGTCGTTGTTCCGGCAGTTTCCCGCGCACGCGAAGAGCCCGACGATCTCGCCTTCCTGCGGCTGGTAACCCGCCATCGGTCCCCAGCGCGCCGGGATCGTAGAACCACTCGAAGCTGACGTTGCCCGGAATCCCCGAGGCGCCCAGGTCCCGCCCGTACCAGAACTGCACGACGGCGGAGCAATACCACTGGCCGCCGATGTTGACGCACATGCCGAGCGTGTACTGCGAGGCTGCCGTCGCCAAACGGGGTGTCGATCCAGCGGTCGGGTCCGATCCGCTCCGGTCGAAGTCCACCCAGAACGAATCGGGGAAGAACGTGACGCTCGTAATCTTGGCGGTCTCCGCCCAATTGGCAAAGTCCTGCGGCGAGCTGACCATCTTCGCCTGCGACAGGCTGAATGGCTGGTAGTTGAAGGCGACACGGCCGACAGCGGCGACGACACGGCGCTCGCGTTGTCGAACGCCTGCACACGCCAGTAGTACGTGCCGGCACCCAGCGTCACATTCGGCGCGACCGATGTCGTGCCCGGCTGCTCGGCCACAGTCGTTGACGACAGGACGTGGCTGAACGATGCGGTATCGGTGAGGTCAAAGCGATACGTGATCGCGGTGACCGGTCCCGATCGCTGCACGTTGTTCACCGTGAAGGAAACAGTGCCCGACACGCTGGCGCCCGAACCGGGCGACGCGAGGACAGGGGCCTGCAGGACCACTTCCGGGCCGACGCTGAAGGTGCGCGCCGTGGCGAACAGCCCCACGGTGCCGCTGCTGGTGGCTCGCGCGCGCCAGAAGTACGTCTTCGCGCCCGCAAGCTTCGGCAGCACGAGGCTGGTCGAGCCGTTGGCGCCGCCCTGAGCCACGCCTTCCTGCGAAACCACGGGGCTGGTAAATGCCGCGTCAGTGGCGACCTGGAACGTGTACGTCGGCGCCGAGCCCGTCGCCGCGGCATTCTTCACCACGAGCGTCAGCGGCTGTTCCGCGTACTTGAAGGCCTGGCCGTCATTCGGGGAGGTGGGCTTGGGGGCCGTCAGGGACACGCCCGACAGTTTGTCCGTGACAACCTTGTCGGCGTCCACGTCCGAACTGGCGGTGGAAGTCCCGCCGCCGGAGGTACCCGACGTTCCCGACGCCGAGCCGGACGGACTTGATGGGCTGCTGCACGCGATGCTTGCGGCGATGAGTACGGCCGTACTCACGACGATGGCAGTCTTCTTCATGTGATCCGCTGCAGAGAAAAATTGATTAACGAAACACGAGTGAACTAGAAATGTGTGCCGATGCCAACCTGAATGCGATTCGTGTTCACGCTGTCGGCGTCGAGGGAGACGTGGCCATATCGGTACGAGACGTCAACAAAGAGACGCTCGCTGAGACCGATCCGCGCGCCGCCGCCGAGCATGAAGAAAAAGCCCCGCTCCTCGCCCTGCAAATCGCCGCCGAGCGTGACGCCCATCGCCGGGAGTTGCCCCGTCACATCGGCGCCGTTGATGGCATAGGTCGTCTCGCGTTTGACGCCAGCGCTGCCGAGGCCAATGCCGCCGTACGGCTGCCATTTTCCGTACATCCGCGGCCTGTACCAGAAGCCGAGGTCGAAGTAGTTGATCGGCTGCTTCGCTTCGTACGTGACGGTATTGCCGGGCGTCGTCAGTCCGGCGGCAATCGTCGCGGCGGCGGCATCCATATCCGACGACTTCGTGTTCGTCATGTAGCCGCCTTCGAAAAACAGATCGAACGAATTCGCGCTGTAGCCCCCTTCGCCGCCGAACAGCGCCCCCACCGTAGAGCCAGCCGTCAGGCCCGTCTGGAATTGAGCGTACGGGCCGGGCCTCAGCGCCTGCGCCCGAGCCGGCGCGGCTATTCCAAAGGCCAATGCAGCGGCCACCAAAAACGAAACCCTTCTCATGTGTACAAACCTCCGTTGATGAGGCACCAAATCAATGCCCGGTACAAACGCAAGGGACCGCGCGGAGGAGCTGGGGGGCCGTCCGCAAAGGCGCGTGGAGTGCTCCGAAGGTACCCGACACTTGACGATGCGTCAAGTGTTCAATAGACGGAATCGACGGAAAGGTGGGCTATTCGAGCATCGGGATGTCGAATCGAACACCGCGTCAACCGCATCCGTAACTAGGCGAGCCGGACGTTTTCCGCCCTGGGACCCTTGGGACCCTGCCCGCTCTCGAACGTGACCGCCTGTCCCTCGCGCAGATCGTCGAACGCGATGCCTGAGCAGGCCGACTGGTGGAAGAAGTACTCGTTGCCGTCGCCCGCGGCGATGAACCCGAAACCCTTGTCGCTCACGAGACGCTTGATCGTGCCCTTCGTTGATGCCATGTCGCTCTCCCTGTAGGGCGCCGGTTCAGTACCCGGCGCATCGTTCCATTGTAAGCGGTTCGCGTCACTTGCGTGTCACTTGCGGCGATCCCAGGGCTTTCGGGGCCGCTGGCCCCCCCCACCCTGACCTGCGGCCTGGCCGCCCGGCCCCGGGGCGCGCGCCGGCCGTCCCTGCCCGCCTGAGGGCCTGCGCCCGGCGCTCGGCATTCGCGCGTGCCCGTGCGCGATCCTCGGCCTTGCGTGCGCGAATCTCCGCGATGCGCTGGGCATGGGGCACTTCGAGCCCGGCGGCGGGACGCGACTCGTAATCGAAATCCGGCATCGTCACCCGCGGAAGGCGCTTGCCGATCGCCCGCTCGATATCCCGCAGGCTGCCCTCTTCCTCCGGCGCGACCAGCGTGAACGCGGACCCTGTCAACTCGGCACGCGCGGTGCGGCCGACGCGGTGGATGTAATCCTCGGGCTGCCCCGGCACATCGAAGTTGATGACGTGCCCGAGCGCCGTCACGTCGATCCCGCGCGCGGCGATATCGGTGGCGACCAGGATCTTGTACCGCCCGGACTTGAAGCCCTCCAGCGCCTCGGTGCGCTGCGCCTGCGAGCGGTTCCCGTGGATGCGCTGCACCGACACGTGACGCTCGCCGAGGAACCGCGCGAGGCGGTCCGCCCTGTGCTTCGTTCTGGTAAATACGAGCGCGTCCTGCACGTCTCCGCGGAGCATGGCGAAGAGCAGCGGCGCTTTCAATTGCTGCGGCACGGGGTACACCGCCTGCGTGATCCCGGTCGCCGGCATCGACTGCCGCTCGATATTGATCCTGATCGGATCGTGCAGCATGTCCCTCGAAAGGTCCGCAATCGGTCCCGGCATCGTGGCGCTGAAGAACAGCGTCTGGCGCCGTTTCGGCAGATGGCGCAGCACGCGGCGGATGTCGGGCAGAAAGCCCATGTCCAGCATCCGATCGGCCTCGTCCAGGACGAGGACCTCGAGGCCCGTCAGCCTCGCGTACGGCGCCCGGAAATGATCGAGCAGGCGTCCCGGTGTCGCGACGATCACGTCGACGCCGCTGCGGAACGCGTGCTCCTGTGGTCCCATTCCCACTCCGCCGAAGATGGCGGATGCGCTGAGCGGGGTGTGGACGGCCAGGCCGTTCAAATCCTCGAGAATCTGGGCCGCGAGCTCGCGCGTGGGCGTGAGGACGAGCGCGCGCGTCGTGCCGCGCGGCTTTGCCATCAACTTGTTGAGGATCGGCAGAAGGAACGCCGCCGTCTTGCCGCTGCCGGTCATCGCACAGGCGAGCAGATCGCGGCCCTCGAGCGCCGGCGGGATCGCATCGGTCTGAATGGGCGTGGGCTTCACGAAACCGAGGTCTTTGATTCCCCTGACCAGGTCGGGGTGGAGCTTGAAGTGGCTGAACGGCACGGAGTCCTTTGTCGAAACGAACACTTATTATGACCCACCCTGAGCGATGAGCTCTCGATTTTTCTTTACGGGCATGGGTTCTGCACATCACACGACCATGCGCCGATGGCTCTTCCGTCTCGTCACGATCGTCTGCGTTGCACTGGCCACCGTCACGGTGATCGCTGCGCCGCCCGCCGGTTCGCCGGCCGCGCGCCGGACACCCCGGCCGTGCGCGGATGCCGCTTCGTGGCAGGTCCGGTTGGATCAGCAAGGCTTCTCCCCCGGCCAACTCGACGGTAGTCTCGGCACGAGTACGCGACACGCGCTTGCAGCGTTTCAGGACAGCCATGGCCTGCCGGCGAGCGGACAACCCGACTGTGCGACGTGGCACGCGCTCGTGGGCGACAAGGCCGAGTCCACGCTGACGCCCTATACCATCACGCCGGATGATGCGAAGGGGCCGTTCATCGAGCGCATGCCGCCAGACATGGAATCGGCGGGAAAACTCCAGAGCCTCGGCTACACGTCCATCATCGAGGCGCTGGCCGAACGCTTTCACGCGGCGCCCGCCTTCCTCAAGCGCCTCAACCCGCGCGCGCGATTTGCGTCCGGCGAACAGATCAAAGTACCGGCAGTCACGCCGTTCGACGAGGCCGTCAAACCCCAACATGAGACGGGCGCGGCGGATGTGTCCGTCCTCGTGTCGCGCCGCGAGTCAGCGCTGCGTGTCACGCGCGCAGACGGCACACTGATCTTCTTCGCGCCAGTCTCGAGCGGCAGCACGCATGACCCGCTTCCTCCTGGCCACTGGAAGGTCACGTCCGTGACCTGGCGCCCGCTGTTTCACTACAACCCCGAACTGTTTTGGGATGCGGACCCCAGGGACGGCGCCGCCACGATCAAGGCCGGCCCGAATAATCCCGTGGGCGTCGTATGGATTGGCCTGGACCTCGAACACTACGGCCTGCACGGCACGCCGGAGCCGTCGAGTATCGGCGCGACGGCGTCGCATGGCTGCGTGCGCCTCACCAACTGGGACGCCGCGCGCCTGGCGTCGCTGGTTCAACCGGGAACGCCGGTGGTGTTTCAGTGAGGAGAAGGCGACGCCTGACCGGACATCGCCTGTCGGGATCGGTCATCGCGGCATTGATCGTCGGCTGCTGCGTCGGCGTGCTGGCCGACTGGCGGCTCCGCGAAAAGGGCCCGCCCCTCCCCGCTCGCGCAAAAGAACCCGTCCTCAGTTCGTCTCCATCGAGGGAGGCGATTGCTCCAGCGCCCGTGGTGATTCGGGCGGAGACCCCGGAGGAGCAGCTCGCGCAGCGCGATCTCCGCTTCCCCATCGATCGAATGGATATCGACCGGCTCAAGGGCGGGTTCGAGGAGCGCCGCGGCGCCGGCACGCGACCGCACGAAGCCGTGGACATCCTCGCGCCGCGCTATACGCCCGTATACGCCGTCGAGAACGGGACGATTGCGAAACTGTTTTTCAGCAAGGCCGGCGGCAACACGATCTACCAGTTCGATCCGAGCCGGCGCTTTTGCTACTACTACGCGCACCTGGAACGTTACGCAGAAGGCATCCGCGACGGCCAGCCGGTTTCGCGCTCGGACGTCCTGGGTTATGTCGGCACGTCCGGCAACGCGCCGCCTGACACGCCGCACCTGCACTTCGCGATCTTCCAGCTCACGGCCGCCCAGCACTGGTGGCAGGGTACGGCGATCGATCCCTACCTCGTGTTCCACCACGTGCCCCGCTAGCTAGCGCTGGAACGCGTACGACACTTTCACGAAGAACTGACGGTCGATCGGAGCGAGCTGATGCAGTGGCTGGAAGGGCTCCGTGGTCAGCCCGCGATCGTCGCCATACCCGACGAACATGACGGATTGCCAGTTCAACTTGTATCCGAGCAGCAGGGAACCGCCAAAGGTCCCGGACCGCGCCGGCACGGGATGGAGATAGAGAGACGGATCGCGATCGGTTGACACGTATTGCGCGATGGCACGGGTGAACAGGCGCGAGGTGAACGTGTACGTGCCCTTGACCCGCGACACGCGCGCGAAAAACAGCCGTCGCGACACGCCGGCCGCGTCGTCGACGTTGAGCCATTGCTGGTTGGCAATCAGGGAGATTTCGAGATGATCGGTCGGACGCAGGACGGCGCTCGTGTTGATTTGCGGGCCTCGGCCGGGGCGGGAGTTTTCGAAATCGATATCCTCGCCGATCGACGCATCGGACTGAATCGACGCCACATACCGTGATGGGCTGAGCTGGACGTAGTACTGGAACTGGCGGCGGCCGATCAAGTCGCCGGCCGGCGTTCGGGTGGCATTGTCGATGTACTGGAACTGCATGTAGCCGCTGAGCTTCGTGTCCATGTTGACGTCCGGGCTGCAGAGTCCGCCCGATCAGTTCGCCGGCCGTATCGACCTGGCGATCGGCAAAAACAAACGTATTTATCCGTGAGAGAAAATTCCTCGGCCTGAACGTCCAGCCACCCTGCCCGTTGGTCTGCCGGTATCCAACCTGCGGCACAAACCCCGAGTCGGCGCGAAATCCATCGCTGATATCCCGATATTGCGCAAACCAGTCGATACGCGTGGTTTGGTGGTTCCACCGGGCTGTACCCGCATGCCCGGTCAGCGCCTGCCCGGTCCACTCTGCGGCGAGGTCCGGGCGGTCGGGCGTCTTCGTGTCGCTGTAGAGCCACTGGCCGGTGACGACGTCATTGCCTGATGGGCGCCACTGAAAGTCGGGGCCGATCACGCGGTTATGGCCCGTGTCGCTCGGACGAAGGCGGTCCGTCGTCGATGCGCTGATGTTCGCGGTCGGTGAACAGGACGCTGATGAATGACAGACCGAGATCGCGCTTGGCCCGGGCAATGACGACGGTCGACCCGAAGTCGACCGGCGCAAAATCGGAGTTCAGCGGTCCCGGCAGAATCGCGCTTCCCCCACCCGCATCGTCGGTCACGAGGACGGTGTACCGGAACCCGCCGGCTTTTCCGGTTGCGCGACCGCCGGCAATGGGATCGGTGATCGTTCGTGTGTAAACGGCCTGGATGGGGGTGGCGAAGAGGTCGATGCCCTCGAGAAAGAACGGCCGCTTCTCCGGAAAGAACAGGGCGAAGCGCTGGTTCGTCGCGATTTGGGCCGTGTCGGATTCGATTTGGGAGAAATCCGGTTTGACGGTCACGTCGATCGCGTTGTCGGCGTTGGGCAGGTATTTCGCGTCCACGCCCACATGCAGATGCCCGACGGCATCGTCGAGCGGCGTGCCGACCGGCCCGGGAGCTTCGGCCACATTGCTCGCGGCGGCGTACGGCGCGACAACGATGTGACCGCCGCCCGGCAGCTTTTCGATGCCGGTCAGGACGTTGGCGCGGCACACGAAGCAGTTGCTGTCTCGCGGAATGCGCGCCGTGAAGAACTGGTAGTGAAATTCGCGCGGGTAGTTGCGGTACAGCATGATCCGCCAGGTCTGCGGGTCGATGTTCTTGTACCGGATGGACGAGAACGGGATGCGGATCTCCAGCGTCCAGCCGTGTTCGGTGATCTTCGCCGCCGAATCCCAGAAAAAATCCGGAGACGCATCCTCGCCCGACGAATCATCCGTGATCGCGTCGTATTGCGTGTTTCGCGGCGTGACGAGGAAGAACGCGGCGTTTGAGCCGGTGTTGCGGGCGTCGAGCAGGATGCCCGCGTAGTCGTTCGCGTTGCCGTTGATGTTGTCGCGATCGGCAAATGGCGCGCGAATGGCGGCGGGGTTCGGGTCGTCGAATTCGAACGCCGCGTAAAGGTAGCGATCGTCAAACGTAAGGAAGCCGACGTTCTTGACCTTTGGCTCGGTGTTGTCGCCAGGCTGCTTCTCGTACCATTTGTCGATGCGGGCGGCGGTGCGCCAGGCGGCGTCCGACAAATCGCCGTCGATGATGATGGGACCGCTCGCCCGGGTGATGTGGATGGTGTCGCCTGAGAGGGCCTGCTGTGCGACAGCCGCCCGGGCTGCGAACAGCACCGCGACGGTCAGTGTAGCCACTCGGCCGCGACGCATGGATTGCGGGTTTAGACGCCCAGCCGGGCCGGAAAGTTCACTGCGGGGGACGCTGAATCAACTCGAGAAACAGGTTATTCGGATCGCGCACGACGGCTATGCGCAACGGGCCGAAATCGAGCGGCGCGCCGCCGGCCGTGACCACTTGCGCGCCACCCGCCTTCAGCCTCATCAGCAGTGCGTCCACGTCGCGCACCATGATTTGCAGCATCGCCATGCCAGGGTCCTGCAGACGCGTGCTGAGCGGCTTGCGATCGATGCCCCTGAACTCGATGAACCGGATGCCGTCGGAGGCATCCGGGATCTGCACGCGGCTCTGACGGAACTGCGCGCCCGGCGTTCCCGCGGTGTCTGCCATGAGTCTGTCGCCGTTGAAGGACTCCCCCACGGTTGGCCGCATTCCGAGCAAATCGCGGTAGAAGGCGACTGTCTTGTCCGTGTCCTCAATCGTCAGCTCGAATCCGGCGCCCAGGACGTTGCCCGGCGTCCCGGCCGTCACCGGCGGCGGCGCGATCGACTGACTCAGCTCGATCACGAAACCATCGGGATCCTGCATGAAGACGATCCGCGATCGGCCGCCGATCTCTGCGGGCGCCCCGGAGACGGTAATCACCCGGCCGCCGGCCGTTTTCAACCGCGCGATCGTGCCGTCCAGATCGCGCACCCTCACGGTGAGATTGGTCGCGCCGGGATCCTGAAATCTGGGCCGGACTGGCTGGCGCTCGATGTCTTTGTATTCGATCAGCTCGACGGCCATCGCGGAGCCCGGAACCTTGAGCCACGTGTAGCGCGTCTGGGCGCCCGGCACGTTGGCGAGCTTCATGATCACTTCGTCCGGCCGGAACACGGCGGCCGGTCCGGTGACTTCCAGCCCGAGGCCGTCGCGATAGAACGCCAGCGACCGATCGAGGCTGGCGACGATGTGGCTGAAGTTGCCGAGACTCTTGACTGGCCCCTCGGCTGACTGCGCGCCCGGCCTCGCGGTCGTCAAGACGAGGCCGCCGATCATGACGAGACATCCCGCCAGGTGTGTCGCCGTTCGCATGCCGGCCTCCGGAATTGTCCTGTATCTTACATGGCGACCGCACCCTCAGTAACTTCCGGGCGGCTGCCACGTATTGAGATCGCCGTCCAATGGATCCGTTCTGGCTCATCTACGAACGCTACAGGGGCGATGTGCATCGCTTCGCGCTGTTTCTCACGGGCGAGCCCGCAGCCGCGGACGATCTTGTCTCCGAGACGTTCGTGCGAGCCTGGACGGCGCGCGATCGCATCCGGCAGGAGACGGTGAAGGGGTACCTGCTCACGATCGCCCGCAATCTGCATCGCGACCACTTGCGGGCCACGCGCCGTTTCGTGGAGCTGGAAGAAACAATCGAGGATGAAGCTCCGGGCATCGACGTCCAGGTCGAGCACAGGTCGTCCCTGCACGATGTGCGGGCCCGGCTGCGCCGCGTCGCGAAGGGCGACCGCCGGGCCCTGCTGCTCTATGTCTTCAAGGAAATGACGTACGCGGAAGTGGCAGCGGCGCTGGGCATCAGCCTCGCGGCCACGAAGTCTCGCATCTGTCGAGCGCGCGAGGCACTGTCGGCGCCGTTGAGCCCCGTCATCAGTGTCGCCAATGAGGAGAACGGATGAAAATTACACGCGACGTCATCTACGATCTGCTGCCGGCGTATTTCGCGGGCGACGTGAGCGCCGATACCCGCTCGCTTATCGAAGAATTCTTCGCCACCGACGCCGAGTTCGGGCGCATGGCCTCGCGGTTCAAGACGCTCCTGGAAGAGAAAGGCGCCCGGGCGCAGCCCGAGACCGATGCCGCGCGCGAGCGCGAGGCCTTCGATCGCACGCGGGAGGCCGCCGAGCTCCGGGTCAAGGCACGGGCCGCGGCGTTCGTCTGGGCGTTTGCGGGGGCGTTTGCCTGGCTCATCGCCCTGTTGACGTGGAACCAGCGGATGGGTTTTCTCAATCCCGGCGCGATTCTCGGGGTCTTCTTCCTGGCGGGCGCCGTGGTTGCATTCCTGTTGTCGTTCTACGTCCGGCCCGAATCGCCGTGGAGAGCCCTGGTGGGCTTCGACGACGAGACGTTGAAAACCGTCGGCTTCAAGCCGCGGGGCAAAGGCGACGACCGGCGGTGAGCGTCTACTGAGTGCCCACCGTGACCGTCGGGCTCGTCGCTGCTCGCGTGTAGCCGTTATTCAGGAACAGCCGGAACTCGTACGTGCCTGGTGTTCCCGGCACGGTTACGGTCCACGTGCGCGTGGCCGTACCTGCCCCTACGTAGACGTACTGCAGGAAGGTCGTATCCCCAGCGGTGGACGGCGCGAACGCCAGCCAGTCCGTGGCCCCGCCCAGACCGCCGGTCAACGTCACGATCACCGTGCCGCCTGGCACGACGGCCGTCGAACTGACCGACAGGATCGGCGCCGCCACGATCGAAACCGGCAGCGCCGTCGACGTGCCGCCGCCCGGCGTTGGCGAGAATACCGTGACCTGCGCCGCACCGAGCGAGGCGATATCAGTGGCGGGAATTGCGGCTCTCAACTGCCCCGAGCTTACGTACGTTGTCTGCCGATCGCTCCCATTCCAACGCACAATCGACGACGAGGTGAAGTTGGCGCCGTTCACGGTGAGCGTGAACAGGGACTGACCGGCCACGACGACGTTCGGCGAAAGCGACGTCACCTGAGGGACGGGGTTCGGCGCGGGGGTGACGGTAATCGCGGGACTCGTCGCGGCGCGCGTGTAGCCACCGTTCAGGAACAATCTGAATTCGTACATCCCGCCCGCGGCCGGCATGGCGACCGTCCACGTTCTGGACGTGATGCCGCTGCCCACGTAGGTGTACTGAGTGTAGCTGGTGTTCGGAGCGGATGGCACCGCCAGCGCAATCCAGTCCGATCCGCCGCCGAAGCCGTTTGCAAGTGTCACCGTGACGTTCGCGCCACCGATGGCGCTCGTCGCGCTCACCGACAGGGTCGGCGCGGCAGCTGATCGTATCGCGAACGAAACCGCTGGCGAGGTGCCGCCAGACGTTGAGAAGACGCTCACCTGCGCCGTGCCGGCCGACGCAATGTCGGCTGCCGCAATGGCCGCCTGCAACTGCGTCGCGCCGACGAGCGTCGTCGGCCGGTTTGAACCATTCCACCGGACGACCGACGCGCTGTCAAATCCGGCACCGTTGACGGTCAACGTGAACGCCGGGCCGCCGGCCGTTGCAACTGCCGGCGACAACGAGTTTATCGTCGGTCCGCCAGCGCCGCTGGTGTCCACAGAGACCGTCGGACTGGTGGCCGCGCGCGTGTAGCCGTTGTTGAGGAACAGCCGGAACTCGTAGGTGCCGGGCGTGGTCGGCATCGCAACGGTCCAGGTGCGGGTCGTGGCTCCGGCGCCGACGTACACCCACTGAAGGTAGCTGCTATTCGCCGCTGACGTCGGTGCCAGGGCGATCCAGTCGTTCGCCCCACCAGGGCCGTTGTCGAGCGCAACCGTGACGGTGCCGCCTGGGAACACAGTCGTGCTGCTGACGGACAACGTCGGCGGAGTTGCGATCGAGAACGTCAGACCGGAGGAGATGCCGCCCCCGGGTGCTGGCGTCGCCACCGAAACGGTCGCGGTGCCGACCGCGGAAATGTCACTCGCCGGAATAGCCGCCTGCAGCTCGGTGGAACTCTTGAACGTCGTCGGGCGGCTCGCGCCGTTCCACTGAACGACGGATGTGGAAATGAAGTTGCTGCCGCTCACCGTCAGCGTGAAGGCCGATCCGCCCGCGCTCGTAAAGCTGGGCGATAGCGAACTGGCTATCGGCGCCGGGTTTGCCGTCGGCGTGACGCTGACTGGCGCGCTGGTCGCGGCCCGCGTGTATCCATTGTTCCGGTACAGGCGGAATTCATAGGTTCCCGTGCTCGCCGGCGTCACCGTCCACACGCGATCGATGACATTCCCGCCGACGTACGTCCATTGGGCATAGATGGTGTCCGGCGAGCCGACAGCGGCAAGCGCCAGCCAGTCGGTGGTGCCTCCGAAACCGTTGGCAAGCGACACGGTTACCGTGTTGCCAAGGCTGACTGACGTCGGGCTCGGCGTCAGCGTCGCGGGCGGATCGATGGTGAACGTCAGCGTGGACGACGTGCCGCCGCCCGGGGTGGGCGTGAACACGCTGACCTGTGCCGTGCCAGTCGACGCGAGATCGCTTGCGGGAATCGTCGCCTGAAGGCTCGTGCTGCTCGCCACCGACGTCGGCCTGGCGACACCGTTCCAGCGGACGACCGAAAACGCGTCGAAGCCGGTGCCGGTCACGGTCAGCGACAGGGCCCCGCCGCCAGCCCGTCCTGTCGCGGGCGAGATCGCCGTGATTTCTGGCGCCGGATTCGTGACTGGCGTGAGCTCGTGCAGCGCATCGAAGACCCTGATGCGCGACTTGGTGACGGTGCCGCCGGTACGCGTGTCCGTGATCGGCGTTCCGGTGAGCTGCAGGGCGTTCAGGATCAGACCAACGCTCGCGTTCGGGACCGCCTGCTTGAGAATCGCCCAGGTGCCCGCGACGTGAGGCGTCGCCATCGAGGTGCCGTTGAAGGCCTGGTATCCGCCCCCCGGGACCGACGAGGTGATCGACACGCCGGGCGCAAACAGCGACATGAACGGCGCGGCATTCGTAAACCAGGCGATCACGTCGCTCTTGTCCGTGGCGCCGACGCTGATCGCCGAGGAAATGCAGCCGGGCGCTGTCAGCTCCGACGTGGACGAACCGTTGCCTGCCGCGATCACGGTGGCAATGCCAATCGATCGCAGGTTGTCGATGGCGAGCTTGTACGGTTGTCCGTCGCACGGCGCTGGAAACGAGCCGCCGCCGAGGCTCATGTTGACGGCCGCGATGTTGTACGTGCCGGCGCGGGCGTAGACGCGCTCCAGGCCCGCGATGATGTCCGAGCTGAACGCGCCCACGCACGGCGCCGTCCCTCCGCAGTTGAGCGCGTTGATGACCTTGGTGAACACCTGGACGGCCATCAACTGCGCGCCCTTGGCGACTCCCGAGAACGATTGGCCGGCGGTCGCGCCGTTGCCTGCCGCGATGCCCGCCACATGCGTGCCGTGGATGCAGTCCGGCAATGGACATGGCGCCGCCGCGCCCGCACCGAGCTGCTGATCGAGTCCGTTCGGGCAGAACGACTGACTGGTCCCCGCCACCGTGCTCGAATAGCACGCTTCGTCGACGACCTTGCCCGCGAGAAACGGATGTGTGGAATCGATGCCCGTATCAAGGATCGCAATCGTCATGCCCGTGCCGTCGTAGCCGGCGCTCCATGCCTGGTCGGCCTGGATCAGCGGCACACTCTGCGCCAGACTCGGCTGGACGATTTCATCGTTCATCACGCGGACGACATCGGAATCGAGGGCTTCGAGCGCCGCAAGCGCCGACGCGTCAACGTCCAGCGCGACGTACGGAAGCGTTTGATATTGATGGATCAGGCGGTACGCCGCCGCGGGTAGCCTGGACAGCAATCGGAGCCGCTGGCTCTCGATGCGCTGCCGCTGTCCCACCACCGCGGCCGCTGAGCCGAGCGTTCCTTCCGGGACATGCGGCGTGGGCAGCTTGAGCTCGACGATGACGCGCGCATGACCGGCGCGCCGGACGCCCTGGCGAGCCGCTTGCGCGATTTCGGCCTGCGCGGCCGCGCGCGGCGGCGCCATTTCGCTCGAGAGGATGCCGACGAGCCCGGCGACAACGGCGGCGAAACTGCTGGGAATAGCAAGGGACTTGAGGCTCACAGGACATACCTCTCAGCCAGCGTGAATTAGTGAAACCCAGCCTTTCGTGGCAACAGATGTGCCGCTCGAGCTTACTACCGCGTTCTCGTTCTGTTTGCACGGTTTATCGTGATCGCCGCCGCCGGGCCTCTTTCAGGCAAATCGGCCCGAAGCGCGGAAATTGGTCTGAACAACTGGCGATTTCGTGTTCGCCGGGTCCGGCTTCGGCGCGACCACGCTCGGGACGTCGTGAACCGCATGCTAGGATTTTTGCCGGAGGATTCACCATGCGTGCGTTTGTCTTGACCGTCTCCGTGATGTCCATGGCCCTGCCGGCCGCCGCCCAGACGTCCGACTCCGGGTTTGGCGACCTGGCTTCCCTCTCGATCGCCGCCGTCACGAAAGGCATGCACGCCAATATCCGCCGCAATCTGTCGGAAGCGGCGGAAGCGATGCCCGGCCGCGGACTACGCGTTCAAGCCGACGCCCGAGGTGAGAAGCTTCGGACAGCTCATCGGGCACGTCGCGAACGCGAACTTCTTTTTCTGTTCGCAAGCCTCCGGCGAGAAGTCGCCCGCGACCGGGGACTACGAGAAGACGGCGGACAAGGCCGCTCTCGTGAAAGCTCTGAACGATTCGCTGGCATTCTGCGATGCGGCGTACGCGGGAACGACCGACTCGAACTTCAACCAGACGATCAAGACGCCCGCGCCCGGCGGCCCGCGGGATGCGACGCGCGGCGGCGTGCTGATTTTCAACACGGCGCACAACAACGAACACTACGGCAACATCATCGTCTACCTGAGACTGAAAGGGAGAGTTCCTCCATCGACCGGGCGCGTTCAGCCGCCGCGGAAATAGCGCGGGGGCATGAAAGACCATCGCCTGCTCGACGGCCGGGCCGTCCGCGACCGCATTCTGCACGAGGTGGCGGAGCGCGTACGCCTGGCGGCCGCGACCCACCGCATCGGGCGCCTCGTCTCGGTCAGCATCGGGGACAACAAGGCCGCCGCCGTGTACGAGCGCAGCCAGGCTCGCGCGGCGACGCAGGTCGGTTTCCGCTTCGAGCAGCAGACGTGGCCGCTCGAAATCAGCCAGGAAGAATGCAAAGCCCGGCTCGTCGCCATGAATGACGATGCCGACGTGCTGGGGGTCATCCTGCAGCGCCCGGTGCCTTATCACATTCACGGCCGCTCGCTGGCCTCCGCGATCCACCCGTTCAAGGACATCGAGGGTATGAATCCCGCCTCGATCGGCAACATTGTCTACAACGACCTGGCGCTGGCGCCCTGCACGGCAGCCGCGTCCGTCGAGTTGATCAAGGCAACGGGCCTCCAGCTTCACGGCCTCGAGGTCGTCATGGTCGGGCATTCCGAGATCGTCGGAAAGCCGGCCGCGTTCATGCTGATGGCCGAGGGGGCGACGGTCACGGTCTGTCACCATATGACGCGCTCGGTCGCCGCGCACTCGCGCCGGGCGGATGCGGTGCTGGTCGCCGTCGGCAAGCCGAGATTCCTCAGCGCCGACATGGTGAAGCCGGGAGCGGCGGTGATCGACATCGGCATCAATCAGGTGACCGGGCCCAACGGCGACACGATGATCGTCGGCGACGTGGACACCGACGCCGTGAAGGAAGTCGCCAGCTGGGTGACGCCCGTGCCTGGCGGCGTGGGTCCCGTGACCGTCGCGATGTTCATGCGCAACGCCATCACCGCGGACGGCAAGCAGTTCGCGGCTGGATGGCTCGGCTGACCGGCTGAGGACCGGCAACCAATCTGGCGTAGTGCGGACCCTTCAGGTGGCTGCCTGTCGCCGGCAGGCCGAGAGGCCTGCGACACGGAGCCGAAATCACTTAGCGCGCTGCCGATCAGCAACGTGATTCTCCGGAGGCCGCTGTTTCTGCCACCCAGGCGGCGCCTGGAGCGTGGCCAGCACACGTCCGTTCAGCATTGCCGTCACGGATTGGTGTGCGGCGTCAGGCGCCACGACCGGTTGCGCGGCGATCACGACATCGGCCGGCGCATTCGACCTCTCGCGATTGACACGGTGCCGTCGGTGCCCCAGATCCACGGCAGCGTCTCGTCGCGATGCATCGGTCCGTCCGAAGTCGAGCGTCGGATACGCCGACGTCGACCCAACGAGCGCCACGCCGATGAGGATGGCCGCTGCGACGAGTGAACCAGTCCACGCCTGAGTCTGCCTGACTAGAGCGACCAAAGGTCGGCGCACGAGCAGATGATGAATGTCGCAGCGACGCCGGCGAGACGCCATACGCTGATTCCGGGTGCCGTACGAGAGGGCGTGTGGATCCCAGAGAGCAAACGGCAGGATCAACAGCACGATCGGCGCGACGAAAGCGACGATCACGCGAAGCGCGAGTGGGCGCCGATGCACCCAGATCCACAGCAAGAAGATTGGCGCACCCGCGGCCATCGTGCTGCGGCCTACGACGATCAGTCCGAGCACGACGGCGGCGGTCTGCCAGCGTTCTGCAGCCACGAGCACGGCGAACAGCGGCAGCAACGGCCAGTATGCGGACGTATGGGCGACCGGCGTGAATTCCGCGAAGTCCGGGTTACTGAGTACGGCGCAAACCAGGACCAGCCACATCACGCTGGCCAGGGCACGTCCACGAGCCGCCTCGAGCGCCGCGGCGATGACGCACCAGACAGGAAGGATCAGTTGACCGGCCACGCCCGCCAGCCTCAAGTCCGCGCCGAGCGCGTGCGGGATCAGGAACGGCATCCACAGCACCGGGCCCCACGGTAGCGGCGCTTCCCACGGTACGTGGTACAGCGCGTACGAACATCTGGATGATCGGCGAAGGCGAAATCATCGGGGCTTTTCTCGATGCAGACGCGATCGACGAGTTCATCATCAGTGTCGTGCCGACGTCAGCCGAGAAGGCATCCGCCATCCGGGCCGCATCTTGAGGGGCCGCTGCGCCTGCGTTCGGCCACGCCCTGTCCCGACGGTGTCGTGCAGCTGCACTACGACGTCGCAACGAAACGCGCTCCGAGGGCGAAGAAGAGGAAGTAGCGCCGGCGAACCACCCCACTTTTCCGGCTCTTCCATGGGCGCGGGCGTATACTGTGCGGGATCTGCTTTTCTGAGCCCTCGGCCGCCGGGGCCTGAGCCCTCACCAAAGCCTTTTGCGTGAGGGTGTCACACGGCCGCTCCATTCGCGGGCGTTCTCCCGTCTGACGATCACTGGTCGTGTCGCGTGCGCGGTCCTGCCGCCGCCGCACGTTCCCACGCTCACTCGCCAGCAGCCGAAACTCGTTCCCGGGGGCCACATGCCACGAGTTCACCTCGTCAACCCTAGCACTCGATCATTCGGCGTCGCGGTCATCACGCCGCGGTGGTTATACGTACTGGCAGCCGCGACCGGCAGCGACTGGGGCGAACCGCAGATCATCGATGAGACCCTCGATCCACTCGATGTGAGCACCGTCAACGCCGGAGACGTCGTCGGCATCGGCATTCACACGGGCAACGCCCTGCGCGGTTATGAGATCGGGCGGACGCTGCGGGAGCGAGGCGCCTGGGTGGTATTCGGCGGCATCCACGCCACCCTGTTTCCGGATGAAGTCGCCGAGCACGGCTCGGCGCATGCGGTCGTACGCGGCGACGGCGATCTGATCTGGCCCCGCGTCGTCGCAGACTGCCTGGGCGGGCACCCGATGCCGGTCTATGAGGGTGGACGCATTGCCGCCGATCAGTTCGCGTCGGCGCGATGGGATCTCCTGCCGTCGCGGCGCTACCTGTTCGCGTCAGTGCAGACCGTGCGCGGCTGCCCGAAGCACTGCTCGTTCTGTTCGGTCTGGCGGACCGACGGACAGGAGCCGCGTCAGCGCGGCGGCGACCCGGTCGTCCGCGAGGTCGTCGAGCTGCGGCGGCTCGGCTTCCGGTTCATCACGCTGGCCGACGACAACTTCTACCCGGTGACGTTCGACGATCTCGCCCAGGCGCGGCGCCGCGCCGATCCGACTCGTTTGCGCGAGCTCGAGGCGCTGCGCGCCGAACGCTTCGCGCTCATGGCGCGGCTGGCAGAGCTACCGGACGACCTGGTGTTCTACACCCAGATCACGATGGAGGCGGCCGAGGATCCCGAGTTTCTCGACGCGATGAAGCGAGCCAGGATTCTCGGCGCGCTGGTCGGCATCGAGTCGGTCACCAGCGAGGGACTGAAGGACGTGTATAAGGGCTTCAACCTGGCCGGCGACGAGCTCGTGACGCGGCTGCGCGCGTTCCGGCGCCACGGGATCCACATCCTCGGCTCGTTCATCTTCGGCCTGCCGAGCGATACCAAGGACACGTTCGACGCGACGGTGGCCCTGGCGGATGAAGCGGACCTGGCGTTCGCGCAATTCGTGCTGCTGACGCCGTTTCCGGGAACGGTGGACTTCGAGAAGTGGGCGGCCGAAGAAAACCGGCGCGGAACAACGGTCAAGGGCGTGCCGGTGACACAGCACTGGCTGATTCCGGAACAGCATCGGCCGCCGAGCCTGCACGTCGCCCATCCGACGATGTCGTTCGAGGACCTCCGCGTCGGCACACAGGGCGCCTGGGATCGCTTCTACAGCTGGCAGCGCGTGTGGGCGCGGGCACACGTCGTTGAAAGCACGCGGGCCCGCCTGGCCTTCGTCCTTGTCTCCAAGCTCTATCGCCAGATGTACGCGAACACCGGCCTCGCGACCGACAGCGCGCGCGAGCAGCGATCGACGCGGTGGGCGCGATGGATTGGGCGCGCGTGCACCCGGTTCTTCCTCGGCAAACCGCTGCCGGACCTTGCAGTCCCCGGAGAACAGCTGGCCGCTGCCGACTAGGCCGACGACCGTTGCCGCGATCGACCGTCCCGCTCCAGCACGGCGCGAAGGCCTGAGGCGAGCACGGCTGGCGGGCACGTCGTCAGGCACACCGCGGCGCATCCTTCGCGCCGCGCGCGCTCTTGCGTCCCGGCTCCGGCGTCGGCGACCACGGCGACGATCGGCACGTCGTCAAGTCAGCGCTTCGCGCTTGAGGGTCCGGACGCGAAGCCAGCCGTCGCCGCCTTCAACGGATACGTCGACGACGATGACGCTGGGGTGCTCGATGTGCCCGTGAGTGACAGCCGCGCCGCTGGGGATCGTCACGTCGAATCCGTTGGCGGCCAGCGCGTACGTGTACGCGGCGCGGGCCTCATCGTCGTCCACCGCGAGCATGACGACCGGGCGAATCTGTGGCCGGCTTCCGAGTCCAGGACGTCCGTTTAAGGTACGAGGCTCCATCCCTCGCTACCATTAACTCCCGGACACCGTCATCGTCTGTCTAGTTGCTACAGATCGCGCCCCGAACGGCCGGGCTTCGCTAGCTCGCGGGTTGTCTCCGTGACGCGCCCCAGCAGGGCCGTCGTCGTGCGATAGCACTCGCAGGATGCCTTTTCGAGCTGCCGGCCGTCCACGATCGTGACATGGCCGCGGTGGTAGGTGATGAGTCCCGCGCGCTGCAACGTGCCCGCGGCCACGGTCACCGTCGGCCGGGTCGCCCCCAGCATCATCGCCGCGAATTCCTGCGTCAACGGGAAATTGTCGCCGCCCATCCGGTCGCGCGCCATCAGGAGCCAGCGGGCCAGACGCTGCTCGACCGAATGGACGGCGTTGCACGCCGTTGACTGCATCACGAATCCGACGAGCGCCTGCGCGTACCGCGTGATCAGGTCGTAAAACGGGCCGCGTCGATCCATCTCGGTTCGGAACGCCTTGGCCGTCATGCGGTAGCAGCTCTCGGCCTCCCCCTGCACCATGGACGCCGACGCAGGCGGCGTGTCGGTGAGCACGACCGACGCACCGACCATGCCTTCGTTGCCGATCGTCGCGACTTCAACCATGTTCCCGTCTTCGAGCACGGTCACGATCGAGCAGAAACCGCTGGCGGGAAAATAGATCTGGCGAATCGGTTCACCCGGTTTGTGGAGGATGTGTTTGAGCTTGAAGGGCACGAGTTCCAGCGAAGGCGCGATTCGCATGTAGACGTCGGCGGGGAGCGCAGCCAGCAGCCGGTTGCTGACAGACTCCTGGCCGTCTTTGCGGTCGGGCGGCGGACGGGTCGCGGACGGTCGTACTCTCTGGCGCTTCGCGCGCATGGCAGCCTCCAGCCCGCTTGTCGGGCGTATCAAAGAGGCTGTCGCGGGCCAGGCACTGCCCTATTCAGGGCTAGGCGGACGGTAGTCCCTTAACGCGTCATCAGTCCTACAGCGACGCCGTGCCGTTTGTACGAAATCTACAGACGCTCAACTCATGAATTGCGGAATATATAGCCGCTAACCTCATGAAACGCGACTGGTTCGCGATTCTCGTGGTCGTCATCGAAGTCGCGGTCCTCCTCACCGCCGCTGGCGTCGTGTACACAGTGGTCCACAACTAGGCGTCGCACCTCCTCGAAGCTACCGCCAGCCGACCCGGTCTGAGATGACATCAATCGAGAATCCGTTAGGGCTCGAAATTGGAGTCCAGTCTCAGGAATCAACTCTCGCCAGGTGCGGAATGGACGGAATGAAAGTGGAGGCGCCGCCCTGATTTTGAACCCGGGTGGAGTCTTGCAGACCGTCGCGTGCGTTGAGGCAGGCCGGGAATCGCGAATCTCCAGCCTGTCTTTTCCCCTGGTGGTTAGCAGAGCGTGGAGAGCGGCTGTTTCGGCGGTCTTGTGTCCATCAGGAGCCCGGGCGTGTGTTCGTGGTGCGCCGTGGCGCTCCTCATACGCGCCACGGCTCGCCGTGGGTCAGGGCACGCCAACCGTCGCCGGCGAGCGCGAGACCGCGCGGCGCGAGATCCCGCATGAGCGGCGCGGCCAGCCACACGTACACGACCGCGAAATACGCGGCGGTCGCCGACTGCGCAAGCGACGGCGGCGTGAAGACCACGAACGGCCGCCACAGAGGGCTGAATTCCGGAACGTACCAGCAGATCGATGCGAACGTGTCGTTGAGGCACAGGTCGAGCGCCCAGAGGTCGAACACCGCGCCGTCGATCGCCACCCAGGTGGACAGCGTCAGAATGGCGAGCACGGCGGCGCGCCGCGCGACGCTCGAACGATCGATCCGCTGCAACGCTGCCGCGAGCGCCCACGACGCGGGAACGGACGCGACCAGGAAGAACCGGGGACCCCACGTCCACCCGCCGAACCACGCCCACCACTTCGAGTAGATCAGGACCAGGCCGATCAAGAACGCCAGCCACAGCTCGTTGATACGCCGCATGCCGCTCGCCGGCTGCACGCAACCGGTCGCTCGCAGCCAGGAGCAGCCCGGGCGCATAAAAGACGAGACCCTTGCCGAAGGAGAACAGCACCGACAGCAGTCCGAAGAACAGCGGGTAGCTGAAGCCCGGCCGACCCGAATAAGTCAGCACGGTGCGATTGCCGGCGGTGGCGACGTAGTCGCCATGCAGCAGAATGCCGCGGCGCAGCCAGGTTTCGAGCATGATGAGCGCCGCCGCCAGTGCAACGGCGATGAACGGTCGGAGCCGGCGGGTGCGCCAGGCCCGCACGGCTGCGGCGGCGGCAAGGCCCACCATGGTCGCCGGCGTGTTCGCCACACCGACGATCGCCGCCGCCCAACCCGCGATCGGAAAGCCGCGCTCCACTGCGACGAGCCCGACCGCCACCAGCACGGTCGTCAGCGGCTCCCCAAAGAAGTCGAGGACGTGATTGGGAAACATCGACGCCGTCAGGAGCAGCAGCGCGAACGTTCTGAAGAGCCGCCCGTCGACCTCGCGCCGCAGCAACTGCCACAGGACGGCGACACCGCCGGCGAGCACCATGGCGTTGAAACGCGCGCACCACCAGACCGGCGAGCCGATGAATCCGCCGAGGAAGTACAGCGGCGCCGCGCAGAACGGGCCGATGAACGAGTACAGCATGTCGGAGACTTCGCGCCACTCGATCAGCTGTGCGAGCGCAAAGTAGCGGACGTAGGCGTCGCTCGTGATCCGGTGTGGCATCACGAAGATCAACACCGCGCCGGCGCCGAACACGAGCGTCCACTCGAACGCTGCGCGCCAATTGCCGGCGGCGAGAGAGCGGCCGATCGGACGTGCGATCCCCATCGCGATCGCCGCGACCGTCGCCGGCAGCCAGATCCACAGCACCACCGGCAGCAGCCGGCGCAGGAACGCGCTGACCGCCATCCGCGGATACGTCGCGGCCCGCGGTGCGAGCGCCCACGCGGGGAGCGGCGCCAGTGGCGCGTCGCCGCGCGCCCACAGCAGTTCGAGTGCGAGCTCCCCTCCGCTCTGCGTGTAACTCACGTACAGGTTGTGCACGCCGCGAGCCAAGCGCCGCGTGCCAGACGCCGCGCGCGCCCCATGGACGCCGCCGTTGTCGACAACACTCTGACCGTCCACGACGATCGCGGAGGCATCGTCGGAGATTGTCGCAAACGTATAGTCGCCGTCGCGCGGCACCAGAATCCAGCCGCTCCACTGCGCGCTGAAGGTCGGTGGCGGTTTGCCGTGCCAGGCGCGAAACAGGTTGTAGGTCGAAGGGGTCTCGCTGACGACAGGGGCAGCCGGCGGGCCGCTCAGATCACCGGTACGGAAATAGCTGGCACGGAGGCCGCTCGGCAGCGGATCGGCCAGGACGCCAAGCAGCGACAGCCCGAGCAGGCTGGTCGCAGCCGCAAACACGACACGCGCACTGACGCGCCGGCGCACAGAAGTCAGATCCTACCTCGAAGTCGCCGCGCAACCTGCTCGGGCGTGTAGGTCGCCGACGCTCGCGCGCACGACGGGCTCTATCGCGCAGCGGGGTGTCCTGGCCGAATCCCTTACGATTTGAGACGCATGGCGGTCCGCATTCTCGTCCGCGCCGGCATTCTTGAACGCGTCGCGATGCGGTGGACGGGCAACAAGACGCCGGGCGTGTTCGCGCGCTACAACATGGTCAGCGGCACCGACCTTCGCGACGCGGCCGCGCGGCTCGACGAGGTGAGCGGTGACCCACCACCTTCGAGTGCTTCGAGCGCGTCAGCCGACGGCGCGCCACTGCGACCAATCCGGTGCCGACGAGGAGTAGTGTGCCCGGCTCGGGAATCGGCGTCGCATACACCAGAATCGTCCATTCCATAGAGCGCATTGGCCGTCGAACTCACCGTGACCCGATTGAAAGGGTCATCGGAGATGAAGCCAGCGAATTGTCCGAGCCCGAATCCCGGATAGATCGGATCGAAGAAGCTCGGGATCACCTCGCCACTGTCTGTCGTCAGCAAGTAGTCGCCGTCGTGATTAGCGAACGTGCTACTGAACGTAATGCCAAACGCGCGAATCGGCTGGTTGAATCCGAACGTAAACGTGTCCACGAGCGGATGAAACATACACGCTGGCGCGGTGGGGCACCCCGTTACATACAGATTGTTCGGAGGACTCAACGAGATGCCTGTGCTGACGACCAGCGCTTCACCAGTCGACACGTTGTAGGTGATGCCATTGACCGTCGAACCGTTCGGAATAATCGTTCCAGCAGGATAGGTGTCCCAGCCTTCCACAGTCGTGATCAAGGATGGATCACTCTGCAGGGCGAGAGTAAACGCGACACGATCCTGAAACAAGATGGGACTGGCATGGGCTGTTCGCGGAAGTAGCGTACCGGTGAGCGCCAGCGCGGCGACGAAGATTGGGACGAGGCTGTTCGTGCGCACGAGGCTGCCCTTCGTTAGCGGTTCGTAGTATTCAGCAGGTGTGGTGAACCACGACCTTAGAGTGCTTCGAGCGCGTCAGCCGACGGCGCGCCACTGCGACCAATCCGGTGCCGACGAGGAGCAGCGTGGACGGCTCGGGAACGACCTGCGGATTGGATCCAGAAATCGTCACCCGGTCAAGCGGTTCTCGAAATGGAAACATGATTGGAGATTCGATTTCGGCCGTGAAAGCAATCGGAACGTACAGAGATGAAAAGAACGGCAGCGCGCCGGGCGGGACTCCAGCGCCCCCCTGCGGGTAGAGGCAGGGAACTGGAAAACCGCACCCTGGGTCTGGGTAACCTACACCTTGAGGAAGATCGGCGCTCAGACGCGGACCCTCCACTGGCGTCGTCTCAACAAGGGAGGTTTCTCTGCCTTGGACGGGGACGCCGTCCTCGGGAAAAAAGCCGGCGGGAAGATTGACTTCAAAGAATCCACCCAAGGTGTACTCGCGTCCCGTAAAATCCAGCACGGCGTTGAAGCGGTATAGGCCGGCATCAGGAGGAAAGCTGGGGATCCCCAACCACGAGGTTAACGGCCGGGTCCACGGTCAGGAGGATGGTGGCAGGGCTGCCCGGCGGGATGAAGGCTTGAATGTCAGGATCTGCGCTCGCGGTGCCGGTGTACAGATACATGATCGGCGACGCATCAGCCGTACGGACTGCGACACACGAGACGATGAGAACTCCAACGGCTAGGTGTCTGACGGAAAGCATCGCGACCTCGGTAACGGCTGACAGGAGACGAATGCGCGCGTTTGTCACGGCCGTCCGCGCACTCAAGCTCTAACGGCGATTCCTCGCGCGCGTTTCAGCAGGCCTACAACGCCGATCAAACCGGTGCCGAACAGGAGCAGGGTGGACGGCTCGGGAACCGGAACCACGAGCCAATTGCCTGTGCCGTCAAAGGTCGTTGTTGGGCTCTGCCAGAAGCTTTCGCCTCTGTAAGATCTCGTACACATCAGGGTTGTCAAAGAAGAAATCTAGGCCAAAGATGTTCCATGGGGCCGTAAGGGCATCGGCGGCCCATCCGCGTGCCTCTGGATGCCCGGCCTGGTCTCCGGTTTGGCCAAACAGTGCAAAGAAGGCGTCCGTCGCCCCAGGAGCCACCCCAGGGCCCAAGAAACCGAACTCGTCAAACAGGTGCAGAACTTCTGCGCGCGTCGCATGCCTATATCCTGCGAAATCACCGCCGGGGCCAAGTTCACCCGCAACGTCGACAAACGAACGACCCGCTGTAAAGTTCAAGTCCAACCAGTGTCAGGCCCGTGCTCGTATCTATCGTGACGGAATCCAGGCCGAAGTGCAGATCCGTAGCCCCGATGAAGGCCGCGCGTGCTGTCGAGGCCATCGTCACGAGCGCGAATACGGCGGCAGGAGCAATCAATGCAGGGAGTCTCATGCGCTCCTCCTGGTGAACCTCTCCGCCGTTACAACGCTGAGACCATGGGCTAAGGTCCTTTTACTGATAACGTGCGCGTAGAAATAGGTCGGCGAGCTAATTTCAGTTAATAGAGAGGTAATCAGCGCACACGTCAAGCTCTAACGGCGATTCCTCGCGCGCGTTTCAGCCGACGGCGCGCCACTGCGACCAATCCGGTGCCGACGAGGAGCAGCGTGGCGGGCTCGGGAACGACCTGCGGATTGGATCCAGAAATGTCCACCCGTGCAAACGGGAATGGAGGGGGCCGGGGCGGCCGTGAAAGCGATTGGAACGACCATAAGCGGAAAGAACGGAAGCGCGGGCGAGGTGGAATCAGCGCTAAAAACCCGTAGCGGCAAACGCCATTACCATATCCGCACCCGTTGGTTGGGTAACCTATAAATGGAGGAAGATCGGCGCTCAGACGCGGACCCTCCACTTACCCGCCTCGACTAGGTTGGTTTCTCCCTCGTTGGGGTGGCCGTTTTGGGGATCGTAATTAACTTCAAAGTATCCACCGCAAGGTGTACCCGAGTCCCGTAAAATCCAGCACGGCGCTGAAGCTGTATAGGCCAGCATTAGGAGGATAGCCGGGGAACCCAGCCAAGATGTTAACGGCCGGGTCCACTGTCAGGAGGATGGTGGCAGGGGTGCCAGGCGGGATGAGGTCTTGAAAGTCAGGATCTGCGATTGCAGTGCCAGTGTACAGATAGGTGATTGGCGACGCATCAGCAGTACGGACTGCGACACACGAGACGATGAGAACTGCAACGGCTAGGTGTCTGAGGGAAAGCATGGCGACCTCCGTAACGGCTGACGTCCGGGGCGCAACTGGGTGGACGGCTATCGGCTAGCAAGTGCCGTTCCGTGCCTCGTATCGGTTTCTGGTGGACATCTTGATAACCCATCTTTGAAAAGTCGCTGGGTAGGGGTAAATCGCACCGCGGTTTCCCGGAATCATGTGATGCAGGTCGCGTTTCTTCGGCGCGGCCGGCATCCGCCCACTCACGACTACGTGGGCCGACTTTAACTCCGACTTCACTCGGCCAGGCTATTGGTAAACACTTCCCGACTTATCGTTATTGATTCACTAAGCCTCGAGCGGGCCCTTCGACTTGGTCAATCGCAGGGTACTCAATGACGGCTCGCCACGTTCGAGCTTGAGGCCGAGCTGATCGCGGAGCGCCCCTTGACTCTACCCGCACGATGGCTATTATATCCGTAACGGATGTAATAGAACCGTAACGGATATAACAATGCCACGTATCAAACGCCTAGACGAACTGCTACCTCTGACTCCTCCGGTGTTTCACCTCCTCGTTGCTCTCTCTGATGGCGAACGACATGGTTATGCACTCATGCGCCAAGTCGCAGCAGATACGACGGGACGCTCAGACTTGGACCAGGCACGCTGTACGGCTGCTTGCAGCGAATGCTGGACGCAGGTCTAATCGCGGAGTCGGAGCAGCGGGCGGATCCGCAATTGGACGATGAGCGACGAGCGCTACTACCGCATCAGCGACTTCGGCACGCGTGTGGTTACGGCAGAAGCGAAACGCTTGGCTGCGGCGGTTGCGACAGCCGTGCTCGGCGGTTGCTTCCTAAGGGATCGAGACTGTAGTGATGCGTGTGCCAACACGACATCCACGGTTGTCTGCGGTGGCCTGCAGCATCTACAGCTGGACTATCTGCGTTTATACCACCGAGTTCAGGCGCGCGTTTGGTCATGAGCTGGTCGTTACGTTCAGAAATCAAGTGAGGACGTATTGGACGGGGGCAGCTTCCTGGATGACTCGTTTTTGCCTGCACATCGCCACGATTGCTTCATGCGTGCAGCACGCTGTCGACGGACCTCAGGGCGTGCGACTCGATGTAATTGCTCGGGTTGGGTGAGGACGCTGCGATCGCTGAGTGTCGTGAATCGCAGAACGGTTGACGTGTCGCACCTGCTTGTCGTGGCAGGCGTCGTGTTCAGTGCTGCGGTCTGGTCATGTTGGTT
The DNA here is from genome assembly GCA_963729215.1 of uncultured Acidobacteriota bacterium. Lineage (GTDB taxonomy): Bacteria > Acidobacteriota > Vicinamibacteria > Vicinamibacterales > CAVVIG01 > CAVQJU01. Next base: position 329,856 of record CAVSND010000009.1, read on the forward strand.
GTATCAAGTCCCCGATGGTGAAGAGCCGTCACTCGGCGAACAACCTCGATGGGCAGGGTATCGGATCACGCTGGCACGGCGCTAGGCAAGACGACGCCGTCCGGACATGGGCGACTGAAGATCACCTTCTGGCTGGATGTGGCGCTGCTCGTCTCAGTCTGCGTGTTGCAGACTGTTTCCTTCACGGGACTTGTGCTTCACGAGTGGTTGGGACTTGCATAGTGGGCATGGTCTCGCGCATTTGCTGTTCGCCTGGAGGTGAATAGCCGACGCAGAGCCGACGTTTTGTCGCCACGCAATCCGCGCGCGAGCGCATCAACTACCTCTCAACCTGATTCTGTTCGCCCTCGTCACTGCCGTGATCTTCTCCGGCATCCTGATATCGCAGAAGGCGATTCCGACACTGACAGGTTCGAACGCCGCGCCGGAAATGGACTGGCGCTGGGATGTCCTTCACAACCAGTTCTCGGAGGCTGTGGTGTTTGCTGTCTGGGTTTCACCTCGCGATCAACTGGGAATGGGTGCTCGCCGCTGGACAGAAGGTGTTGTTCCCTCTTTCGGGAATTGCGGGACAGACTCCGACGGGTTTGGGAAAGCGCGCAATGAACTTGGCCCGCGCACTGTTGCGGATTGCCCTGCTCTGGCTGGTTGCCGCTGTGTGTGTCGGGCTGACGGCTGTTTATGGTGATGCCGCGTCGCCGACTTTGCCAAATCGGTATTGGCAGGCATTACGACGGCATCGTGCGCCTGCACCGCGCTTGGATAAGTTTCCGGAACTTGCGGCTGAAGGAGTGGTCGTTGACCATCTACGCTGTGGCCGGACGGCTAATCTTGCGACTGCGGCTTTCCCGTAACCCGCACACCGAAGTGCCGATCGCGTTGAACTTCGATCAACGCTAAAGCTGCCGTGCTTGCAGAACGCCCCCGGCAGTCAGCCGTATTTTTGGAGACATAGCCTGTAGATGAACACCCGGTTTCTCGTCTGTATGTTAGGCGAGAGCGCTGGACAGTGGGCAGAACGGTCGCCACGTAGACGCTCCAGAATTGCTGTCGAAAAACGCCGCAGTGTTTACCGAATGTCGGTGAGCAGGCGAACCTTCGCCCCATGTCTGGACAGTGGCTACTGTGACCGGCCTGCCGAAAAATTCGCTCGCCGCATCGATAACCCGGAAAATTCCCGACACTCAGACGGCGCTTTCAGCGGGAAGTCGGCAGCTGTTCGAGTCCATTTCGGTAGAGTTCTAGGAAAAACGGCAGTTTGCCAAAATGCTGATGAATGGCACACGCAATGCACGTTGCGGTCGAGCAGATGACTCGGGTGCGGAACCGTTGTTACCTCCGTCGCCCGTTTGTCCAGAAGGAAGCGGTATGTTATGCAGCGCCACGTTGGTTGTGCGTCGTTGGAGCCCTGGTCGCGACAGTAGTCACCCTCGCCGCTCAGAAGCAAACCCTAACCGACGTTGACAAGGTCGAGGCCATTCGGGTCGGTGTGGCGAAGAAGGGCGCGCTCACCGGTCTTGTACCTTTCAGATAGTGGTCAAGTATGGGCGAATGCCTTCAGCGCCGCACTGGCCGGTCCCTATCAGCACCCCGCCACGAAATCGGGCTTTTCGGTTGGCGTCTACACCCCATGGACGTGGGTCGAGCAGCAGTCTAGTAATGCCGCGAAGGAGTATCGACCATTTTCTGGTAGCGACATTACCGAGGAGATGCTCGAACCGGTGTTGCGCGTAGTCGTGTATCCGGACATGCCAAGTGAATTGAGTGGCGCAGGAATCTCAATCGCATCATCGGTAGAGCACGTTGTGCTGACAGACGTGACCGAGCGGTTAGTGTTGCAGCCGATCTCCAAGGAGCCGTTCACCGACGTAACGTCATCTGCGCTGCGCGATATGGGTTACCAGGGTATCGTCGCCAAGTTCCCTCTAGACGGACTCTGCGAACTGCGCGGGTTAAAGCTGGATCAGGACTTCTTGATCGTGGTCGTCGGCCAGGGTACAGAGAGAAAGAGTTTAGGGTGAAGGACAAACACTTCGCCCGTCTGCCGTAGGAGGTACAACATGTCAAGGCGACCAACCTGCATCGTGGCAGCCTGCGTCTCGGCGCTGTGCGTGTTGGGGACGACACTGTCGGCCCAGTCCCGCTTCGAAGTGCTCAGCAAAATGCGATGGGCGATGTTCCCGGTCTGCGGATTGTCATTGTTCGCGACAGTCAGCTGTCGGCCTGCTATACGCTGTTCATCATGGATTCGCCCGCCATGGAGACCGTCGCTCCGGTGCCGACGGCCAACGATGACGCCACGCAACAGTCAGTTCAACGGATTCGTGAGGCGTCAGAGAAGCGTGACCGACAGCTCAAAGAACTGAAACTCCAATTCGAGAAGCGAACCGGACGTTCCTACGAAACGTGGACGACAGCACCTTACGTTGGCAATCCGGACCCGATGCTCGTCACCCAGTCGAAAACGACCGCAGGAAGGTGGACGACGAGTACGAACACGTGTTGCGGACTGAGATACCAGGAAGCTATCCCTACGCGGTTCTTATCCCAGGCTTGAGAACGGGTGGCTGGGAAGACGCGGCCAATGCAATTAGGCGAGCGACGCTGGATCCCGATCCAACGTCGACGATGAAGACGATTGCGGGTCAGTTTGCTCGACTCGACGAGCAACTCAAGCGCCTGACCGAGGCACCACGGATGGCTGCGTCAGGACCAGTCGCGTGCGGCAGCGCCGAGGCTCCAAAGCCGCTGCCGTAACGCATCTTTTGCTTTTGTTCGCTCAGGCGCTATCCTGCCCTTCCGTGGGCTTCCGGTCCTGCGTCGTGAGTTTTGCGGGGGAACGCGGCGTGCGGCACTCGGTCGAGGTGACGGCGGACACGCTCTACGAAGCGGCGGCCACAGCGCTGTCGATCTTCAAGCAGTCCCGAGACGATGCACCGCGTCACACCGCATCAGATTCAACGATGGTGTGACGGCGTCGCCGTGTCGCCCGACGAACTCTCCGGGTGAAGCTGCTCATTGAGTAGCAGCCTCCGCAGGTTGCCACCGTGCCCAGTTGACAAGGTGGCACGGGTTCACATCCCCGAGGGGAGCCGGCGTTCACGTGGCGGGGTGCTTCAATCAGCCGACGGGCGGGCTGCTGTTGTGCCGCTCCTCGGAGATAGAACGATGGGCTCTCGTTGTTGTCGAAACGAGCCCATCAGCACGAAATCGCCGTCGAGCGTCTGGAGCCATGCGTCGATGTGCTCGCGCTCGGCAAACCGCGTCGCCCATGAGAAGGCTTCGTCGCGGTCTCGGCAACGGAACTGGTCGGGGCTCGCAAGGGTGCCGAGGAAGAAAACAATGGACGGACTGTTGCGTATCTCGCGGACGACAACGTCGTCTGATTGCATCGCTCACCGTCCCTGTGGTTGGGCTTGGTCCGGTGAGCCATCGACGATGGCTCTAAAGGGGCGAAGCAGTTATGTAAGGAACCGTACAGACGCTACCACCCGGGCATCAACGCCGTGCAACTTTATTTATTTCCGCTTTCGTCAAGGTCTTTCTCGCACAGGATAAGCCCCTCGCACAACAAGTGAATGAACGGTTGTCATGCTGCCGGGAGCAGCCGCCGCAGCAGCGCGCGGGCGAGTCAGCGTGACAATAAAGTTTGAGGAGGACTACGACTGCGACTTCACAAGCGTGAGCGTCGGCTTCGTCACTGGCGTCATCGACAGGACGGCCCCCGGTGGCTCGGTCAACAGGATCCACGTCACGGGCCGCAGCGGCTTTGGCGCGCGGTGCAACTCCTCGAACATCTTCTCGACGCGGGCGGCGCGTTCTTCGTCGGTGTTGAAGTACAGCATCGGAACAGCGTAGGCTCAAGCTCCGCTGTGCGCTGTTCAATTTTAGACAGTTCACCTTCCTGACGGCGAGCGCCGGTCTTTCAATATGTCAGTCGGTCGGGACGGGAAATGCATTGTTCAGCGCGAGCAACTGGTCAAGCAGCGCAACTTTTTGCGCGTGTCGCTCGGGGCGGTCGTTGGTACTCCCAAAAAAGGCGCAGTCCCCGGAGCAGTGCATTGAATTCCAAGATGCTGCCGGACCAGTGCTCGGGGGATGCCGTCTTCGTGGTCGGTCGGCGCGTGGAGGCGATCTTCTTTCTTACCATGCTCGCAGCATAGGTGGACCGGTGGCGGCGGCGTGTTCAACTCTGCACACCCCGCGCGGCGAGCAGGACACGGCACGCAGCAGACTCGGCGCAGGTGACAATCCGCGAAAAAGTTTTGGAACTGCTTTTTGCAGTGTCGAACGTGCGGTCGGTCCAGATGGGAAACGTGATTTTGTTCTCGGTGCCGGGAAGGCCAGAGTTCTTGGAACCGGAATTAACCGGCCACGAACGAGGTGAGTATGAAAACCGAAACCGAAACTACGCCCACGCCCGCCACGCCCACGCCCGTTGCCCAGAAGAGCGCCACGATCACCCTCCACGCCGCCGATGGGTCCACGATGCAAATCTGTGCGGAGCGCAAGGGTGACGGCGCGAAGACCTATGTCATTACCACTGGCGTCGACAAGAAATCTGCACGTGGCATGTCGATGGCCCACGAGTCATGGGACGCAGCGGTGGCCTGCACGGCAGCCACCGCGGAGGTCGCTGCGAAGCTGGGATGGACTCGACGAGTCGCTGGCCGGATGTTTACACCGAAGCCCGATGCATTTAGCTCGCTGCCGAAAGCGCCGAAGGGGAAGAAGTCATGAACACCCCCAAGCGTCGCCGCACCAAAGGCGAAGGAAGCGTCTACCTGCAAGGCCGGTTCTGGTGGATTCAGTATCAGCATCCAGATGGGACTCGCCGCAAAGAATCGACTAAGAGCGAGCGCCGCCCTGTTGCCCTCCGTATGCTGCGGGACCGTCTGTCCCGAGGAGCCCTCAATTTGCCTGTCATCCCCCGCGCCGAACAGCTCACATTCCACGATGCGGCGCAGGCCGTCATCGACGACTTCGTGGCGAACAAGAAGCAATCAGAGGACGTGGTTCGGCGTCGCATCCGACTGCACCTCACGCCGTACTTCGGCGACCGTCGGTTGATTGCCATTACGTCAGCCGACATTACGGCCTACATCGCCAAGCGCCAGACCGATACCATTGTGACGCGCCAGGCATTTGTCGATGAGGCCAACCAGTCGGTTCCCGCTGAGACGAAGCCCGTCTCCAATGGCGAGATCAATCGCGAGCTTCAAATCCTCAAGCGGATCTTCAGTCTGGCAATCGACAGCGGGCGTCTCGCCACTAAGCCCAAAATCACCATGCTCGCCGAAGCCCCGCCCCGCGCGGGGTTCTTCGAGCGCGAGCAGTACAAGGCCGTCCTGGCGCATTTGTCAGAGGAGATTCGGCCGGTGATTACGTTTGCCTACATCACGGGCTGGCGCATCGCTGACGAAATCCTGCCGCTCGAGTGGCGACAGGTCGATTTCAACGCAGGCGAAGTCCGACTCGACCCCGGCACCACCAAGAACCGCGAGGGGCGGGTGTTTCCCTTCACAGCCGAACTGCGCACGGTGCTCGCTGCCCAACATGCCGAGCACAAGCGGTTGAAGAAGGCGGGACACATCTTCCCGAATGTGTTCTGGCGTATGGTCGCCGACGAGCGTGGCGGCAAGAAGCACCCCAAGGTGATCACCCGCTTTGACAAGAGTTGGAAGATTGCCTGTCGTGCGGCCGGATGTCCCGGTCGTATCCCACACGACCTACGGCGCACGGCCATTCGCAATTTCGTTCGCAGTGGGACGAGTGAGAACGTGGCCATGAAGTTGAGCGGCCACAAAACGCGCAGCGTGTTCGACAGGTACGACATCGTCTCTGGCGACGACCTCCGTGAAGCCGCACGGCGGTTGAACGTGGCCCGCTAGTTCCCTCCCCCCGGCGGACGGTCCCCCCGCCGGGTTTCTTCCCGTAAGCCCTGCTTAAGCCCTGATTTCTGAAAAACGCGCAGGTTTCTTACGCCCTGCGCCTCACAAACCGGTTTTTGTTAGGAAAAAGTGGAGGCGCCGCCCGGATTTGAACCGGGGGTGGAGGTTTTGCAGACCTCTGCCTTACCTCTTGGCGACGGCGCCCCTTGAGAAGGTGCGCGGCCTGAAAGGCCCGCGCGACGAACGTACAAGCACGCGGAGCGGAGTGGGCGTTGGGGCCCCACGTAGCGAAGCGTGCCGAGCGGGGCGAGGGGCCCCCGCGAGTAATAAATGGAGCGGGAAACGGGATTCGAACCCGCGACTTCGACCTTGGCAAGGTCGCACTCTACCACTGAGTTATTCCCGCTCGCCCGAACAACAAAACTACCATACGGCCCAGACGCATTCAACCGTCCGGGAGCCCGCCGTCAGGGCAGCTTCACCGCCCGCAGCACTTCGGCGGCTTCTTCCGGCGACGTCGGGTTGATGTAGAACCCGCTGCCCCACTCGAATCCCGCCAGGCGCGCAATCCTGGGCATCAGCTCCACGTGCCAGTGAAAAAATGCGGACGTCTCCTCCGAAAACGGCGCGTTGTGGATGATGAGGTTGTACGGCGGCACCTCGAGCGCGCGATCGATCCGCGCCATCACCCACTTCAGCATCCGGGCGAGACTCTCGAACACGTGCCGCGGCGCTTCCTCGAAACGCGACGCATGGCTGCGCGGCATCAGCCACGTTTCAAACGGCACGCGCGACGCGTACGGCGCCAGCGCGACGATGTCGGCGTTCTCGTGGATCAGCCGCCGGCCCGCGCCAAGCTCCTGGCGCACGATGTCGCAGAACACGCAGCGTTCCTTGTCGGCGTAATGCCGCTTCGCCCCGTCGATCTCCTCCCGCACGAAGTCCGGAACAATCGGCAACGCGATGAGCTGGGAATGCCCGTGCTCGAGCGTGGCGCCGGCCGCCGGCCCGTGATTCTTGAAGAGCAGGATGTACCGGAAGCGGATGTCGTTCTTGAGATCCAGCACGCGGTCGCGGAACGCCCAGAGTACGCGCTCGATTTCCAGCTCCGACATCGACGCGAATCCCTTGTCGTGGTCGGTGGTCTCGATAATCACCTCGTGAGCGCCGATCCCGCTCATGCGATCGAACATCCCCTCGCCCTCGCGTTCGAGCGTGCCCTCGACGCGCAGGGCGGGAAACTTGTTGGGAACGACGCGCACGTCCCAGCCAGGTCCGTTGGCCGCGCCCGCCGGCCGGTAGGCCAGCACCTCAGGCGGCGTGGCATTCTCGCGGCCGGGACAGAAGGGACAGTGCTCGCGCCCGATCGCGGTCGCCTTCTCGAAGCGGAAGTCCATCGGACGCTTCTGCCGCTCGGTGGACACGACGACCCAGCGGCCGGTAATCGGATCTTTTCTCAGCTCAGGCATCAGGGAAGAAAGTTTGAAGTTGAGAAGTGCAAAGTGGAAAGTTCAAGTCGAAAGTTCACAGTTCAAAGTTCAAAGAGCTCAACGTTGAGAAGTATGAGGTCAAACGTCGAAAGCGTTCCGAATAATCTCAACGGCCGGCGTGCCCGCGTCAACGTGAACGGACACCACGTCAAACCGGCACGGACAGTCTGACATGCGATGGCGCAATAAATACTCGTGCGCGAGCAGGGCGATCCGGCGCTGTTTCGCGGCCGTTACGGCCTCGGCGGCGGTCCCGAACCGGCGGCCTGCCCGCGTCTTCACCTCGACGAACACCATCACCGCGCCGTCGCGGGCGACGATGTCCAATTCTCCACTGCGGACGCGAAACCTGCGGGCAACAATTGCGTACCCCCGGCGCTCGAGTTCCCGGCACGCCAGATCTTCGCCGCTTTTCCCCAGCGTCATCCGCGCCTCGCTCATGCCTCTCGCATGATGCAAGCGCTCGACCGATCGCCCTCTACTTCCTCTTCCACCTCGTCGTGCCGCCAGGACCGTCCTCGAGCAGCACACCCCGCCCCGCGAGGTCCTCGCGAATTCGATCGGCCGCGGCGAAGTCGCGGCGCCGGCGGGCGGCGTGCCGCTCTTCGATCGACCGCTCGATCTCCTCGACCGGAAGCGGCGGCTGTTCTTCCTCGGCCCGGCGCAGGCTGAGCACGCCGAGCACGCGGTCGAACCGATCGAACGCGGCGCGGACGACGGGCACGTCGCCGGTCCCCATCTCGCCGGCGTCGATGGCGGAGTTGAGCGCGCGCACAAGCTCGAAGATCGCGCCGAGCGCGGCGGCCGTGTTGAGATCGCTCCGCATCGCCTCGTCAAACGCCGTCGTCGCCTCGCCGACCCTGGCGGCGATTTCCGGGTGCGATCCGGGGACGGCGACACGGTCGAGGCGCGCGAGAAAGTCGGACAGGCGGCGCAGCGCTTCTTCCGCCTGTGCCAGGCTTTCCCACGTGAAGTTCAGCTGCTTGCGGTAGTACGCGGACAACAGCAGATAGCGGACGGCGGACGGTCGAAACCCGCGGGCGACGATGTCCGGAATCGTGTAGGTGTTGCCGAGCGACTTCGACATCTTCTGCTCGTCCACGAGCAGGTACTCGACATGGACCCAGAAGCGCGAAAACTGCTTGTTCGTCGCGCCTTCACTCTGCGCAATCTCGTTTTCGTGATGGGGGAAGATGAGATCGATGCCGCCCCCGTGGATATCGATGGGCGATTCGCCCAGCAGTCGCAGCGCCATCGCCGAGCATTCGAGGTGCCACCCCGGGCGTCCCGGCGGATCGACGACAGTCCACGTGGGTTCGTCGGGCTTGGTCGCCTTCCACAGCACGAAGTCGCGGGCGTCGTCCTTGGCGTAGTGGTCGGAGTCCACGCGCGCGCCTGGCTTCATCCCTTCGTGATCGAGGTGCGCGAGCTTGCCGTAGGCAGGCAGTGTCGAAATCTTGAAGTAGATGGACCCGTCACTGACGTAGGTATGGCCGTTTTTCGTGAGGGCGGCGATGAGATCCGCCATCGCCTTCAGGTTGGCCTCGTCCGTGGCGCGGGGCATCTCCTCGACGTCTTCCTGCCCCAGGGCGCGCGAGTCCTCGAGGAACGCCTCGACGAACTGCGTCGTGTACTTCCGCAGGTCCATCCCGGCCTTCTGAGCGCCGGCGATCGTCCGATCGTCCACATCCGTGAAGTTCATCACCTGCTTCACGTCGTAGCCCATCAGGTACTTCAGGCTGCGACGCAGCACGTCGAGGCAGACAAACGTCCGGAAATTGCCGATATGGCCGCGGGCGTACACCGTCAGGCCGCAGGTGTACATGCGGACCGTGTTGCCGGGCCCGGGCGTGAACGGCTCTTCGCTGCGTGTCAGGGTGTTGTACAGGCGCATGGGGCTAATGGGTCAGGACGGGGCAGGTCGTGCGCCAGTCCCGGCCGGCGTGCGAGACCACGATCTGCAGCTCGCCGCCGTGCGCGTCGAACCTGACCGTGCTGGGCTCGGCCTGAGCGGCCGCCGCACGCGCGCGGGTCACCTGCTTCACGAGGCGCTCGAGCGTATCGCCTGCGTAGCCCGCGTGGCCGAGCACCGTTCTCAGCAGGTCGTTCAGCATCTCCGTGTCGTGGGGGTGGCCCGGAAGCGTGAGGACGAAGGCAAAGTCGTGAGCGGCCACGAAGGGCGATTCTACAGTGAAAGGCGATCGAACAGTACCCGGGCACGGGCGCAGTCGGCGGCAATCTGAGATTTCAGAAGATCCAGCGAGTCGAACGCGCGCTCGTCGCGCAGGCGCTGGACAAAGGCGAGCCGCATGGTCGCCCCGTAGAGATCACGCTCCAGGTCAAAAATGTGGGTCTCGACGGAGGTCTTTCCAGACGAGTCGACCGTAGGCCGCGTGCCGATATTCGTCACCGACGGCAACACGATCCCGTCGATGATCGCGTTCGTGGCGTAGACGCCGTGCGGGGGCATCAGCTCGTTCTCGCTGCACAGGTTCGCCGTCGGAAATCCGATCGAGCGGCCGCGCTGGGCGCCCCGCACCACAACCCCCTCGACGACATACGGATGCCCGAGCAGCGCCGCCGCCTCGTCTACGCGAGCCTCGGTGACCAGACGGCGGACGCGCGTGCTGCTCACGACGAAGTCCTTGTAGCGGACGGGGTCGATCTTCTCGGCTTTGAACCCATAACGCGCGCCGAGCGTCCGCAGCAGCGAGAAATTCCCGGATCGATCGTGGCCGAACAGAAAGTTCGCGCCCACCCACACCTCGGACACACGCAGCCACTCGACCAGCACCGTCCGCACGAAGGTTTCGGGCTCCCATTGCGACAGCTCGTGCGTGAAACGGACAATCGCCGCCCCGTCGACGCCCGCCTGCGCAAGGCCCTCCAGCTTCTGCGCTTTCGTCATGAGCAGCGGCGGCGCCTTGTCGGGCCGAACCACCCGCGGCGGATGCGGATCGAACGTCATCACCACGGACGTGGCGCGACGCTCGCCGGCGACGCGCTGCAGGCGGTCGAGAATCTTGCGATGCCCGCGGTGCAGGCCGTCGAAGTTGCCGAGCGCCAGCACCGGCTGCTTCCAATGCGCCGGCCGCGCATCGTCGGGAAAATGGATGACGTCCACGATTACTCGTGAATCTCCAGCATCTGGCCATCATAAGCCAACTGCACGCCGGCCGGCAGGCGCGCGCACGTCGCCTCGTGCGCCAGATCGTGCGCGATGTGGGTGAAGTAGGTTCGCTCGGGACGCAGGCGCGCGACGACCCCGAGCGCCTGTTCGACGCTGAAATGCGTGCTGTGGGGTCGATCGCGCAGCGCGTCCAGGACGAGCGTTTGCACGCCGGCGAGCAGCGGCCAGGATGCGGCCGGAATCTCATTGCAGTCGGTCAGGTACGCGAACGGACCGACACGAAATCCGAGGATCGGCAGCGGCCCGTGCAGCAGCGGGACCGGCACGAACTCCCAGCCGCCGAGCGAGAACGGTCCGCCAATCGCGAAGGGCGCGAGCTTCGGCACGCCGCCGCCATGAGCGGGGGGCGGGTTGAAGATGTACTCGAACGTCCGCCGGATTTCCGCCAGCGTCGCCGGCGCCGCCATGATCGGGATGGGCGACCGCTGCATCGCGTTGAAACGCCGGACTTCGTCGATCCCGAACACGTGGTCCGCGTGCGCGTGGGTGAAGAGGATGGCGTCCACTCGCCGGATGGCGTTGGTCAGGGCCTGGACACGCAAATCCGTTGACGTGTCCACGAGGACGAAACGGGCCGCGGCCGCGACCGCTCCGTTAACCGGCGCCGCGCTGCCGGGGCCGCCCAGGTCGATGAGGATCGAGGGCCGCGTCCGGCGGTCGTGAGGATCCGCCGACCGGCACACCGCGCAGTCGCAACCGATGGCCGGCACGCCGCTCGACGTGCCCGTCCCGAGCATCGTCACTCGCAGCACGCGGGACGCGGACCCGCCGCTCACGGCTGGACGATGCGCGACGTCTGGCCGCTGACTTCGAGGAATCGGACCCGCAGCTCGTAGAGCACCTGCTCGATCAGCTGGCGCTCTTCGGCCGTCAGATTGCCGCGGGTTTTTTCCTCGAGCAGCGTGAGGATGGCGATCATCTGCGCCGCGCCCTCGAGGTTGGGCTCGAGCCGCTCGCCGCTCGCCAGGTCGGCCTTGTCGCCAAAGTGAATCGCCGCGGTCGTGGCGAGGGAAACGACGAAGGCTGCAAACGTCAGTTCAGACATGGGGTATTGGGTCGCCTGGGTAATCTGATAATTTTAGCAAATGCGAGAGTTTGCGCGCCTTGTCGAGATTGTGGCCACGCTTCGGGCACCCGGCGGCTGCCCCTGGGACCGGGAACAGACCATCGATTCACTCAAACCGTACGTCCTGGAGGAGACATACGAGGTGCTCGAAGCGATCGACCGGCACGACCACGCGTCGTTGCGCGAGGAACTCGGCGATTTCCTCTTCGAGGCTGTGTTCGTCGCGCAGCTGGAGGCGGAGGCGGGCCATTTCACCGTCGCTGACGCCCTGACGGGTATCGCCGACAAGCTGGTCCGGCGCCACCCCCACGTGTTCGCGCGCGAGGAGGGCGACGCTCCCCTCGCCCCGGCCGAGGTGGTCACCCGCTGGGAACAGATCAAGGCGCAGGAACGCGGCGAATCCACGACCCCGAAGACGCTCCTGGGTGGCGTGCCGGCCGCCCTGCCGGCCCTGCTCCGGGCGTACCAGATCGGCCTTCGCGCCCGTTCCGTCGGCTTCGACTGGTCGCGCCCCGCCGACGTCGTCGACAAGATCCAGGAGGAGGTCGACGAGCTGCGCGAGGTGGTCGGCACGCCGGGCGGCCAGGAGAGGGCCGAGGAGGAAATGGGAGATCTCCTCTTCTCCATCGCCAACCTGGCGCGCCAGCTCGGCATCGAGCCCGAGACCGCGTTGCGAAAAGCGAACGACAAGTTCACGAAGCGATTCGAAACGATGGAACGCGCCGTCGGCGCAAAGCGGCCGCGCGATGAGCGAGATGAACATAGACGAGCTGGAGAAGGAGTGGCAGCAAGCGAAATCGGCTCAAGGCTGGTTAGCTGCCACGGCTCATCACGAAGACACGAAGAGCACGAAGCCTTCCCAGAGGTTCGTCACAAAACGACGCGCCGGATGCCCTCCTTCAAGAAAGGCACGTTGAAATTGACGACGAGCGCAATCCGAAGTCCGGTGGCACGAAGGTAGCTCACGGCCTGCGCAACGATGCACCGCATGAATACGTTCCACGGATTTCACCTCGACGATTACCTGCCGTTCCACGAGAATGTCGATTCGTTGCGTGCAAATCAGGTGGCCTCGGTACCGGATCGGCACACGGCTTCTCGATGTCCACGGACAGCTCGCTGGACTCGAATTCAATCCGGCAAGCACGCTGGTAAACCGACTCACTCAAGCCAGGTCCAAGCTCCCTGTGAACGGTGAGGCAGCACCCAATGACGCGTCCAACGAGCCTCTCGAGCGCCTGCGGGAGGGTTGAAGCGACGCGGATTGGCGTCACGGCTTCGTGTTCTTCGTGGCTTCGTGATTTGAAGACGTCGTGAACCAGCTTCCCTGCCGGCCATTGAACGTGTGGACGTCGAGCGAGTAACCGTCCGTGTCGACGGTTACCGCGCCGTCCTGGTCCGTTCGAAAGACTTCGGCCCCTGCTTCGCGGTAGCGATTCAGCACGGCGGGGACGGGGTGTCCGAAACGGTTGGCGCGGCCGACGCTGACGATGGCTATGCGAGGGTGGAGGGCGCGAATGAACTCGGTGGTACTCGAAGTGAGGCTGCCGTGGTGCGGAACCTTCACAACCGTGAGCGGCGACGGCTGGATGCGCGGTGTCAGCGCGCGCTCGACGTCCTTGCCGATGTCGCCGGTCAGCAGCAGGGAGACATCCCCCCAGCGGATGTCCACAACCACCGAGTCGTCGTTGCGGACGCGTTGCCGCTCCCAGTCTGCCGGACCCGGATGCCAGACGGTGACGTCCACGCCGTCGACAACCAGGCGCTCGCCTGCGCTCACGTTCGCCCAGGGCAGCCCGAGATTTTGCGCGACTCCGCGCAGCGCGACGAGCGGCGCGAAGCCCGGCACCGGTATGCCCTCCCACACGTGCCGCGGCCTGAACTCGTGCAGGATCGAGGCGGCTCCCCCAATGTGGTCCGGATCGCCATGCGTGAGGACGAGGTAATCCAGCCGCCGCACGCCCGCGATTCGAAGCGGCGGCGCAACCACGCGGTCGCCGATGTCGAAGCCCGTGGCGCCCGCAACGTTCGCCGGGGTCGGGACGACCGACGCGCTCGAAGGCGGGCCCGGTCGTCCGACGAGGCCTCCCGTGTCGATCAACAAAGTACTGCCGCGCGGCAGCCTGATAAATGCCGAGTCGCCCTGCCCCACGTCGAGAAACGTGACGTGCAGCCGGCCGTCGCCTCTCGACGTGACGAGCGTCCACGGCTGCGCCAGCATCCAGATGGCGGCGCCCACAGCCGCTGTCATCGAGACCCGTGAACGGGTCCTCCACCAGACAACCAGCGCCGCGTAGTAGATGACAACAAGAAGCCACGCCGGGGCGGCGACCCTGAACGCGACAGCAGGCGCAAAGCGCACGAAGTCGGCCGACCGGACGAGCCCTTCGGCGCCCAGGTGCGCCACCAGACCACACGCCATGGATAACCACCGGGCGGCGGACAGCGCCGGGACAAGGGCCATCCCGGCCACTTGCGTCACGGCCATCAGTGGAATGGCTAGAAAGTTCAATGCGAGGCCGGCAAATGTGACGCGCGAAAACAGAATGGCACCGGCCGGCCACAGCAGAGCCTCCGTGGCCGCCGATGCGACGAACAAGAGCGCGAGCGGGGCGAGACGGCGAGGCACGCGCCGCAACAATTCGGCGGGGGCGGCGGGGGCAACGACCAGGATGGCCAGTGTCGCGCCGAAGGTCAACACGAACGCCGGGTCCGCCACCGACAGTGGATCCGCGGCCACGAGTAAGACGGCCACGGCCGACAGGACGTTGAGCGGCGGGCTGCGGTGATCGGCGGCTCGCGCCGCGAGGTACATCACCGCCATGAGCGTCGCGCGATCGACGGATGCGCCGCCGCCAACCAGATAGCCGTAGGCGATCAGCAGCGCGATCGACGCCCCCATCGCCGCACGACCCAGAAGGCCGGCCAGCCGGAAGCCGCCAATCATCAGGCCCGCGAGGATGGCGATGTTGCCGCCGGATATCGCGATGACGTGGTACGTGCCGGCTTCCTGCAGACGCCGCTGCAGGTCCTCGTCCAGCCCCGCCCGGTCGCCGATGACGATGGCCGTGACGATCGACGCCGAGCGCGCGCTCCACCGGCCGACGGCGTCGTCTATCGCGCGACGGGCCAGGGCGCGCACGTCGGCCATGCGCTCATCGAGCCAGCTGGCCCGGGCCAGCAGCTCCACCAGCGCGCCGCTCTTGGCCGAGCCGAGGAGCGAGGTGCCTCGCATCTGGAGCGCGCGCTCGGCGTCCGGCACACCCTCGTCCAGATAGCGGGCCGCGCGGCGCAGTTCCGCGGGCAGCCGCACACGCCGGCCGGCGCGCCATTGGCCGATCAACGCCGGCGCGAGCGAGCCGGCGACCGTGATGAGGGCTCCGCCGCTCACGCGGCGGTCGGCCCCTGGCGCACGGATGCGATCGACCGCGAGGCTCAACGAAACGCCGGCGGCCCCGAACGACGCGTCGCTTCGGAGAGTGCCCTCGAGCAGCGTGAACGCCGAGGGGTCCTCCGGCACCACGCGACCTGTTGCAACCGCCTCCGACCGCTGCTCACGCGCGATCTCGTCGAAGGCGATCCGCAACGATGACCGCCGCGCGTGCTGCCAGGCATCCGACGCGAGCAGCACGCCCCCGGCCGCAAAACCCACACGACGCAACCGGCCAGCCAGGAGACCCGACCCCGCCGTAGCGCGAGAACCGCACCGGCGCCGGCGCCGGCCATCACAACATAGGCGAGCGCATGAGGAACGCGTGAACGCGAGGCCCGACCGCGCAGCCCGCGATGAGGGCGATGGCCGGAATAGCTGCAACGACACGCACGCAGACGGCGCGGGTGCAAGAGTCGGGGCGTCATGGCACCACGAAGACACGAAGGCCACGAAGTCACTTCACAATCAAGACCTTCGTGTTCTTCGTGGCTTCGTGATGAGTCGTTGTTGGAGGAGCCCGTTCGCAGAAGCTGCGCGGGGCTAGACCTTTTCCGCGGTAATTCCCGCGTAGTAGTCCTGCAGGGCGCGGACGCCCAGGCCTTGCTCGCGAAGGCCGCGAATGGCCTGCACAGCGGCGGCGGCGCCGGTCAGCGTGGTAATGCACGGCACCTCGTGCATCATCGCAGCGCGACGGACCATGCGATCGTCGAAGAACGACTCGCGGCCGAGCGGCGTGTTGATGACGAGGTCCACCTTGTGGTTCACGATCTCGTCGGCGACGTTGGGCCGGCCCTCGTTCACCTTGTAGACCACGCCGACGTCCAGTCCGTACGCGCGCAGATACGCGGCCGTTCCGCGCGTCGCGATTAAACGGAACCCCAACGTCGCCAGGTCGCGGGCAATCGGCACCAGGTTCGCCTTGTCGTCGTTGTTGACGCTCACGAATGCCGTACCGGACTCGGGCAACCGTTGTCCCACCGACAGCTGGGCTTTCGCGAACGCGACGCCGAAGTTGCTCGAGCCGCCCATCACTTCGCCGGTGGACTTCATCTCCGGTCCGAGGATGGTGTCCACGCCCGGGAACCGCACGAACGGAAACACCGGGCTCTTGACGAACACGCCCGCCACTTCGAGGTCGCGCGTCAGTCCGAGCTCGGCCAGTGTGCGGCCGGCCATGACCTTCGCCGCGATCTTGGCGAGCGAGGTGCCGGCGGCCTTCGACAGGTACGGCACGGTTCGCGATGCTCGCGGATTCACTTCAAGCACGTACACCACATCGTCCTTGGTCGCGAACTGCACGTTCATCAGCCCGACAACGCCGAGGGCGCGTGCGATGCGGCGGGTGTGCTCGCGGATCGTCTGGAGATGCCGTTCGGGGCACAGGAATGGCGGAACGACGCACGAGCTATCCCCGGAGTGGATGCCGGCCTCCTCGATGTGCTCCATGATCCCGCCGATGATGACGGCGCCCGTCTTGTCGGCGACCGCGTCGACGTCGAACTCGAACGCATCCTCGAGGAAACGGTCCACCAGGATGGGATGCTCGGGCGACGCATCGACGGCGTGCGTCATGTATCGATCGAGTGTGGCGGTGTCGTACACGATCGCCATCGCGCGACCACCGAGGACATACGAGGGACGCACGACGACCGGAAATCCGATCGACGCCGCGACGGCTCGCGCTTCCTCGCGGGACGTCGCCGTCCCGCTCTTCGGCTGGGTGATGTTCAATTCGGACAGGAACGCGGCGAAACGCTCGCGATCCTCCGCGAGGTCGATGGAGTCCGGCGAAGTTCCCAGAATCGCGACGCCGGCATGTTGAAGCGCGAGGGCGAGCTTGAGGGGCGTCTGGCCGCCAAACTGGACCAGGCAGGACACGTCGCCCCCGGCCGATCGCTCGGTTTCGATGACCGCCATCACGTCTTCGAACGTCAGCGGCTGGAAGTACAACCGGTCGGCCGTGTCGTAGTCGGTGGACACGGTCTCCGGGTTGCAATTGATCATGACCGTTTCGAAACCTTCTTCGCGCAGCGCGAAGGCGGCGTGGCAGCAGCAGTAGTCGAACTCGATGCCCTGCCCGATCCGGTTCGGCCCGCTGCCGAGGATGATCACTTTCTTGCGCGGGTTTGGATTGGACTCGCAGGTCGGCTCGTAGGAGCTGTACAGATACGGCGTGAACGACTCGAACTCCGCCGCGCACGTATCCACGCGCTTGTAGACGGGCATCAGCGACTGGCTTCTGCGCCGCTCGCGTACGGCGCTCTCGCTCGCGTCGACAGCCAGCGCGATTTCCTGATCGCCGAAGCCCGCGCGCTTCAGCTGGCGCATGATCTCCGGCGTCAGGCCTTCGAGACCGCTCTTCGCCGCCAGCTGCTTGAGTTCGACGATTTCGGCGAACTGCCGGAGGAACCACGGGTCCATCCTGGTCGGCTCGTGAACCTGCTCGATCGTCCAGCCGCGATCGAGGGCGCGAAACACATCCCACATCCGGCGATCGTTCGGCACGGCCAGGCGCTTCCGCAGCGACGCGTCGCTTTCTCCCTCGGTGCCGGCAATGCCCTCCATGCGGTCGCCGGTGGGGGGCGCGAACAGCAGGCCGCTGCGTCCGAGCTCGAGCGATCGGACGCCCTTCATGAACGCTTCCTTGAACGTCCGGCCGATTGCCATCGCCTCGCCCACGGACTTCATCTGGGTGGTGAGGGTGCGATCGGCCTGCGGGAATTTCTCGAAGTTCCAGCGCGGAATCTTGACGACGACGTAGTCGATCGCCGGCTCGAAGCTGGCTGGCGTGAGTCGCGTGATGTCGTTCGGGATCTCGTCGAGGTGATACCCCAGCGCCAGCTTCGCCGCGATCTTGGCGATCGGGAAGCCGGTCGCCTTCGAGGCCAGCGCGGACGACCGCGAGACCCGCGGGTTCATCTCGATGACGACCATCCGGCCGTCGGCAGGGTTCACGGCAAACTGAATGTTCGACCCGCCAGTTTCGACGCCCACCTTGCTGATGATGCGGCGCGCGGCGTCGCGCATCCGCTGGTATTCCTTGTCGCTGAGCGTCAGGATCGGCGCGACGGTGATGCTGTCACCCGTGTGCACGCCCATCGGATCGATGTTCTCGATCGAACAGATGACGACGAAGTTGTCCGCGACGTCGCGCATCACCTCGAGCTCGAATTCCTTCCACCCGATCACGGATTCCTCGATCAGGACCTCGTGGACCGGGCTCAGCTCGATACCGCGTTCGGCGAGGTCGCGGAATTCCTCGATGTTATACGCAATGCCGCCGCCGACGCCGCCCAGCGTAAACGACGGGCGGATGACGAGCGGGAAGCCCAGCGTCTTCGCGAGATTCAGCGCCTCCTCCAGCGAACGCGCCAGCCCGCTCATCGGGACGTCGAGGCCAATCTCGCGCATCGCGTCCTTGAACAGCAGCCGGTCCTCGGCCACCTTGATCGCCTGAATCGACGCGCCGATCAGCTTGACGTTGTATTTCTCGAGGATGCCGGCGTTGGCGAGATCCACCGCCAGGTTGAGTGCCGTCTGGCCGCCGACAGTCGGCAGGATCGCGTCGGGCCGCTCGATCTTGATGATGGCCTCGAGCACTTCCGTCGTGAGGGGCTCGACGTACGTACGGTCGGCGAGCTCCGGGTCCGTCATGATCGTCGCCGGGTTGCTGTTGACGAGGATCACTTCCAGTCCCTCGCTCCGCAGCGCCTTGCAGGCCTGGCTGCCCGAGTAGTCGAACTCGCACGCCTGACCGATGACAATCGGGCCCGAGCCGATGATGAGCACGCGCTTGAGGTCGGTTCGCTTTGGCATTCTTCCAGAGGCTCGAGGCTCGTGGGCCGTGGCTCGGATCGCCCGAGCGACGAGTCACGAGCTACTAGCCACGAGTCTCCTCTATCATCCCGATGAAATCATCGAACAGGTAGTCGGCGTCGTGCGGGCCAGGCGACGCTTCCGGGTGGTACTGGACGCAGAACACCGGGTGCGTCTTGTGGCGAAGCCCCTCGACGGTGCCATCGTACAGGTTCACGTGTGTCACGGCCACATCGGCCGGCAGCGTCGCCGGATCAACGGCGAAGCCGTGATTCTGCGACGTGATTTCAACCTTGCCGGTCTCCAGCTTCTTCACCGGGTGATTGCCGCCGCGATGCCCGAACTTCAACTTGAATGTCGACCCGCCCATCGCGAGCCCGAGCACCTGATGGCCGAGGCAAATGCCGAACACCGGCACACCCGAGGCCACGAGCGCCCTGGCGTTGTCGATGGCATATGTCAGCACGGCGGGATCGCCGGGACCGTTGCTGAGGAACACCCCATCCGGCCGCGTGGCCAGCACGTCCGCGGCGGAAGCGGCCGCCGGATATACACGGACGTCGCAGCCGTGCGCGCTCAGCCGGCGCAGGATGTTGCGCTTCATGCCGAAATCGTAGGCGGCGATCTTCAGGCGGCGCTTCGCCAGGCGGCCCGCCGCAATGCCGAACTCGCCCGGATCTTCGGCGGGCCAGTCAAACGCCGCATCGGTGGTGACGTCACGCACCAGGTCCGAGCCTTCCATCTTCGGCAACGCACGCGCGCGTTCGACGAGGCCGTCCGGATCGAGCTGGCTGCCCGTGGCGATGACGCCGCGCATGACGCCGCCCGAGCGCAACGTCCGCGTCAGCGCCCGCGTGTCGATATCGGAAATGGCGACGACGCGGTTGGTGATGAGATAGTCGCGGAGCGTCCCTTCCGAGCGCCAGTTGCTCGCGATCGGGGACTGTTCGCGCACGATGAAGCCGGCGACATGCGGCGCCAGCGATTCGCCGTCTCTCGCCGACACACCGTAATTCCCGATCTCGGGGCACGTCATGGTCACGATCTGGCCGGAGTACCAAGGGTCGGTCAGCACTTCCTGATAGCCGGTCATGCTGGTGTTGAACACCACTTCCCCGCCCGCCACGCCCTCGGCGCCCGCGGCCAGTCCACGAAAATACGTCCCGTCTTCCAGGGCAAGAATCGCGTCTACTCTCATCTCTTCGAGCTCATCTCTCCAGCGAAGCCGTCACACGGTTTGTCTCGGTCGCACTCACCTGGACGGGCGATGTCCACGGCCGGTACCCGTCCAGCGTAATCCGGACGGAGTGCGTGCCGATCTGCACGAGCGGAAACGTCAACGGCGTCGTCCCCACCTGGCGGCCGTCGAGAAACACGGACGCGCCTGACGGTTTCGATTCGATGACGAGCGGCGCCTCGGTCTTCGGGGGCGCCGGCGGCGGAGTCTTCGCCATCGCGACCACCAGGGTCTGCGAGGGTTCAGCCGCGGTGATCACGACGCGCCGCTCCACGGTCGTGTACCCTTCGCGGACCAGGCGAACCTGGTGCGTGCCGCGCGCAAGATCGCGAACCGTAGTCGGCGTCTCGCCGCCACCGTGGCCGTCGACGAACACGCGGGCGCCCGGCGGCGTTGAGCGCACGAGGACACGACCCGCGAACAGCGGGGCCACAGGTGCCGTCGCGCGCGGCGCGGGCACCGGCGGCGCCGGTGCCGGAACTCGTGCGGGCGCAGCCGGACGGGACGATCCGATGGGCGGAAGGTCACGCCCGACGACCTCTCCTGCCGGCGACGGAACAGGCGCGCCGGTTGCCGGCGACGTCGGAGTCGGCGCGCTGTCGTTGACCGCGACATCGTTGACCGCGGCACGGCTGGCGGGGCGATCCCGGATCGCGACCGTATAGCCGGCGCCAAACCCCAGCGCGGCGCCAACCACACCCGCCAGCACGAGCGGCCAGACGAGCGAGAGGCTCGACGGCTCGGGCGCCGGCCCGGGTGACAGGAGGCTGCCGGGCCGCATCTCGACGGGCATCTCGGGTTCGAGAGGTTCGAGGGGTTCGAGGGGTTCAAGAGGTTCGACGGGTTCAAGCGAGCTTGAGGGGGACGTCAGGGGCGAGACGTTCGAGAGGTTCGAGGGGTTCGAGAGGTTCGAGAGGTCGCGACGAGATACCGGGGCGAGCGCACGTCGATGACATCGTTCCTGGGCGGCGTCCCGGGTTGATCCGGTTCTCTGGCCTCGATCTCCTGATAGCGGGATGATTCCGCGGTGATCGGAGCCACGTCCTCCGCGTCCCGGTTTTCGAGCGGCAGCCGCGGCTCGGACGACCGGGGCGCGCGCCGCACCAGTCGGCTCACCTTTTGCGGCCGGCTTTCGAACGCGGCCGTCAGCGCGTTCGCAAACTCCGTCGCCGTCGGGAAACGATCGGCCATATCCTCGGCGAGCGCCCTGACGAACACGTCACGCAACGCGAGCAGGTCTCCGCCGCCGGTCTCGCTGATGCCCTCGGCCGCCTGCGCACCGGTGCCGGCAAGCCGCCGGCCCCAGATCAGCTCGTGCATCACGGCCGCCAGACTGAATACATCGGCGCGGCGATCCCACGCGCCGCCGCCGACGCGTTCGGGCGCGGTGTATGGCCGCCGTACCGGCGGAATGACGCCCACACGCTCGAGCGCGCGCGCCACGCCCAGACCCGTGACCCGGAAATCGTCAGACGACAGGAGAACGTCGCGAGGGTGGAGCGCGCCGTGCACGATGCGGTTATCCGCGGCGAAGTCGAGCGCCTCCGCGAGCCGGGTGGCCACACCCACGGCGTCGGACACCGATGCCGGGCCACCCTCACGAATCACGATATCGAGCGAATCCGCGGTGACGTAATCCTGGGCGAGGTAGGCGGTGACGCCTTCGATGCCGGCCGCCAGCGGTGCGGCAATGACCGGATGATCGAGCCCGGCCGCTATCAGCTGCTCAAATTCTCCGACCAGCTGGTGGACGCGTTCAGGGGGCAGGTCCAGCCGGAAGAGCTTGATTGCCACGAGCCGATCGCGGTCGGGCTCGTACGCACGAAACACCGGACCCAACGTCCCCGCACCGATCTGATGAAGCACGCGAAAAGGACCGAAGGCATCGGGGGACGCAGAGCCGGCAACTTCCGTGTGCAGTGAAGACTCCTCAGGAAGGCGTTTCATCGTAGCACTGATCCGCGGCAGCTGATCGTGTAAAGTAGGATTTCGGTGCAGGTCAACCCCGCGGAAGCCACTCCACAGACAGGCGATCCGGCCGCGCGCACAGGCATCGACCTGCGCCGTTTTCCCTGGGTCAAACGTCTCGCCACAGACTACGCCTTTTCGTTCGCCGGCCTCGCGCCTTTCTTTGCCGGCCATCCATCGGACGAGTCCGCGTGGTCTGCGGCCATCGCCCGCGCGCAGGCGTACCCGCGTCAACGCCAGCAGCTGGCCGAGGCCATTCGCGGGCAGCAGCGGCGCCGGGGCGCACCCGCGCAGGCGGCCGCCGCCGGCGAGCAGCTTGGAGATGCCCGGACGGTCGCCGTGCTCACCGGCCAGCAGGCAGGTCTCTTCGGCGGCCCGGCCTACACCCTCCTCAAGGCGATCACGGCGCTGAAGCTCGCGGACGAAGTCTCGCGACGCCACGGGGTGCCTGCCGTCGCGGTGTTCTGGATCGAAGCGGAAGACCACGACTGGGACGAAGTGCGCTCGTGTACGGTCCTCGGCGAGGACCTCACCTGCCGCACGGTGGCCCTGCCCGAACGCCCTGCGGGCCACGCCGTGCCGGTCGCCACCGTCGCACTGGACGATCAGATTGAGCGCGTGCTGAACGAACTCGAGCAGGCGCTTCCCCCCACCGAGTTCCGCGCGACGCTCCTCGCTGACCTGCGCGCGGCATACAAACCGGGCGTGGGCATGGCCGACGCGTTTGCCAGGTGGCTCGAGCAGGTGCTCGGCCAGCGCGGCCTGATCGTGTACGACGCGTCGGACCCCGGCACGAAGCCGGCCGTGAGCCAGGTGTTCGTGCGGGAGCTGTCGACACCCGGGCACACCGCGCGAGCCGCGTCGAAGGCCGGCGCCGAGCTGAAGGCGCATGGCTACCACGCGCAAGTGCAGGCGGCCGACGAGAGCCCCGCGCTCTTTCGTCTCGACGCCGAGCGCCGCCCCATTCGCCAGCAGAATGGTCAGCTGCTCGTCGGCGAGGCGCGCTACGCGCCCGACGCGCTCGCCCGGGAAGCCGCCGAACATCCGGCCGGGTTCAGCCCCGGCGTCCTCTTGCGTCCCATCGTGCAGGATGCGCTGTTCCCGACGGTCTGTTATGTCGCCGGTCCCAGCGAGCTGGCCTATCTTGGGCAGCTGCGCGGGGTCTACGAACACTTCGGCGTGCCGATGCCGCTCATCCATCCGCGCGCGTCGGCCACCCTTATCGACTCGGCGTCATCCCGATTCCTCTCCAAATACCGATTTCCGCTCGAAGCGCTGCAGCCGCAGGACGAAGCCGGCCTGAACGAGCTGCTGAAGACGCAGATTCCCCCGGAAGTGGACCAGACGTTCGCCGCCGTGGGCGGCACCATCGACAACCAGATGCAGCGCGTCGTCGAGGCGCTCATGACGCTCGACCCGACGCTCGAAGGCGCGGCCCGGAACACGGTCAGCAAGATGCAGCACGACCTGGAGAACCTGCACGGCAAGACCATTCAGGCCGCGAAACGAAAAAACGACACGCTTCGACGACAGTTCCTCCGGACGCGCGCGCTCGTCTTCCCCAACGGGCACGCGCAGGAACGCACGATCGGTTTCGTCTGGTTTCTGAACCAGTACGGCCCCGCTCTCGTCGAACGACTCTGGGACGCCCTGCCCACTGAGATGGGACAGCATTGGGTGATCACGATCTAAAGCCAGCCAGACGCGCGCCGACACGCGGCCGGACTTCCGGGCCCGGAACCGGGCAATGGAAGACGGTCGTGCGGATCAAGGTGTCGATGTGGTGGCGGAAGCCATGGGTCCGCGTGGCGGCCGGGGCCGTCATCGCCTGTGCCGCGGGGCTCTGCGTCGCCACCACCTACTACTACGTCGGCTTCTCCCGGCTCATCGATCAGCGCCTGCACGGAGAGCGCGACCGCGTGCTGCCGCGTGTCTTCGCGCGGCCGCTGGAAATCCGCCGCGGCCAGTCGATGAGCAACCGCCAGCTCATCGACCGGCTGAACGAGCTCGGATACGCGCAGCGCTCGGCCGTCGAGAAGCCCGGCGAGTTCACCGACACGGGTGCGGTCGTGTCGATCATGCCGCGCGGCCCCGAAGCAAAAGGCGGGGTGGTTCGCATCGGATTCGAGCAGCGTCCCGCCAACACCAGGAATCCCAAGCGGTCCGCCGCGCGTGTCGGACCACGTCGTTCGCCTCGAGCGCGGCACGCGGGAGACCGATCACCTCACCCTTGAGGCGCCCGTCCTCGCCTCGATCAGTGCCGGCGAGCGCGAAAAGCGACGTCCCGTGGCGCTGACGGCCATCCAGCCGCGGATGGTTCAGGCCGTGCTGTCGATCGAAGATCGCCGGTTCTACGAGCATCCCGGTATCGATCCGATCGGGATGGGCGGCGCCGCGTTCTCCTACGTCACGGGGCGCCGGGCCCGGATGGCCGGCGGCAGCACCATCACGCAGCAGCTCGTGCGCAACGTGTTCCTCCCGAAGTTCGAGGGGATGACGCTCGAAACGGCGCGCGAGCGTTCGCCGCGGCGCAAGGTGCTCGAGATGTTCGTGTCGATCATCCTCACGATCAAGGCATCGAAGGACGACATCCTCGAGATGTACCTGAACGACGTCCCGCTCGGCCAGCGCGGATCGTTCGCCATCCTGGGCGTCAGCGAAGCGTCCCGGCTTTTCTTCGGCAAGGACGTGAGCAACGTGTCGCTCGCCGAGGCGGCGACGATTGCGGGCGTCATCCAGTCGCCGTCCGCCCTGTCGCCGTTCAACAACCCGGAGCGCTGCCGCGAGCGCCGCAACGTCGTGCTGACCGCCATGGTCGACGCCGGCTACATCGACGCGGCCGCCGCCGAGCGGGCCTCCGCCGAACCGCTGACAGTGGTACAGCGCGCGCTCGAGGCCGAAGCGCCGTACTTCGTGGACTACGTCGGGCAGTCGCTCGACCAGCTCTACCCGGGCCTGACGACCACGACCGACAAAGCCGTTGACGTGTACACCACGCTCGATCTGCACCTTCAGCGCCTCGCGCAGGATGCGGTGCGCACGGGGCTGACCAACGTGGACACGTTGTTGTCGCGCCGCAAGCGCAAGGGCAAAGCCGAGGCGGCGCTCATCGCCGTGGATCCGCGTACGGGCGAGATTCTGGCCTTCGTGGGCGGACGCTCCTACAACCAATCCCAGTACGATCGCGTCGTCCTGTCACGCCGGCAGCCCGGATCGGTCTTCAAGCCCTTCGTGTACCTGGCCGCCTTCGAGCAGGCGGCCGCCACAGGGCGAACGGACATCACGCCGGCCTCCATCACGCTCGACGAACCAGAGACCTTCGAATTCGACGACCAGGTGTGGACGCCGGAAAACTACGAGAAGACCTACGACGGGCCGATCACCTTCCGCCACGCCCTTGCCCATTCGCGCAACCTCGGCACCATTCACGTCGCGCAGGCCGCCGGCTACGATCGCGTCGCGGCGCTGTGGAAGAAGCTCGGCGTCGGCAACCCGCCCAAAGCCATATCCGTCCATCGCGCTGGGCGTCTTCGAAGCAACGCCGTTCGAAATCGCCACCGCATACACGATCTTCCCGAACATGGGGGCCTTGCGGCCGCTGCGGCACATCATGTCGATTACGAGCGGGGGCGCCAACGTCACGAGGAAGGCGTCGGAAGGTGTCCGTGAAATTGCCCGCCACGACACGACGTACCTCGTGACCAACATGATGCGGAGCGTGCTCAACGAGGGCACGGCCGCGGGCGCACGAACCGCCGGGTTCAAGCTCGACGCGGCCGGGAAGACCGGCACGACCAACGACCTGCGCGATGCGTGGTTCGTCGGCTTTACGCCAGAGCTCCTCACCGTGGTGTGGGTGGGCTTCGACGACAATCAGCCCGTCGGGTTGAGCGGCGCGCAGGCCGCGCTGCCGATCTGGACCGAGTTCATGACACGGGCCCTCGCGGGACGAGCCGGGGACGAATTCGCGGTGCCCGAAGGCATTTCGTTCGTGGATATCGACAAGGACACCGGCAAGCTGGCAACCCCCGGCTGCCCGCGTGTTTTCCACGAGGCGTTCCTGGCCGGCACCGAACCCACGCAGGCGTGTGAACTGCACCGGTGAGCGAGGCTGGAGGCGGAAGGCAGGAGTGGCTGATCGGAAGGCGCCCCTGGCCTTCCTGCCCTTCCTGCCCGTCCTGCCTCTATAATCGCAACCAGTGAACCAGGAAGTCTTCGCCGCCGTTGCCAGCGCCCTGGAGCGCGGCGAGCCGGCCGCTCTCGTGACGATCGTGGCAGCCCGCGGCTCGACGCCGCAGAGGGTGGGCGCCAAGATGCTGGTCTTTGGCGACGGCCGGATCGTCGGCACGATTGGGGGCGGCTGTTACGAGAACGACGCCTTCTGGAAAGCCCGCGAGGCCATCACCAGCAGGCGTCCCGAGCTGGTGCATTACGAGCTCGATGACGACTTCGCCCAGGAGACCGGGCTGATTTGCGGTGGACAGATGGACGTCTACATCGAACCAATCGAGCCGTCGCCCGAGCTCTACGTCATCGGCGCCGGACACGTGGGATTCCACCTTGCGCGGGTGGCCCACGAAGTCGGGTTCCGCGTCCACGTCGTCGACGATCGCGAGAAGTTCGCGAACCGCGAGCGGTTTCCCGACGCGGTCGAGATCGTGGTGGACGACATTCCGGCGTGGATCGCCCGCACACCGCTTCCCGCCCACGCGTACGCGGTCGTCGTCACGCGGGGACACACGAACGACCTCGAGGCGTTGCGCGCCCTCGCGCCGCGCGAACTGCGATACCTCGGCCTCATTGGAAGCCGCGCCAAGGTGGCGCGGATCTACGACCAGCTGCTCGCCGACCAGATGGCGCCCGAGACGCTCAAGCACGTGCACGCGCCCATCGGCCTCGACATCGGCGCCGTCACGCCGCAGGAAATCGCGGTCAGCATCCTTGCCGAGTTGATCGCCGTCAAGCACGGAAAGATCCTCGGCAGAGACGGCGGCGGCCAGTCGATGAAATGGGAACCACCGAAGCTGGTTGCCACCAAGGAATGAATCACGAAGCACACGAAGAACACGAAGACACTTGGAAGAAGCAACAATCCATCTGCCTCTTCGTGGTCTTCGTGACTTCGTGATGTAGATGTCCTCTCTTCTCATCCGCAACGGCGTCGTCATCACCATGAACGACGCGTTCGACATCGTCCAGGGCGACGTCTCGATTCGTGATGGCCGCATCGCCGCTGTCGGTTCCGAGCCGGATCGCTCCCCTGCTGCACACGACGCCGTCGTGGACGCGCACGGGGGGTGGGTGCTCCCTGGCTTCGTTCAGACCCACGTGCACCTCTGCCAGACGCTCTTTCGCGGCTCCGCCGACGACCTGACCCTCATGGACTGGGTCCGCACGCGCGTCTGGCCGCTGGAAGCGGCACACACGCCGGCGACGCTGCGTGCCGCCGCGCGGCTGGGCATCGCCGAGCTCCTCGCGTCCGGCACCACCACCGTGCTGACGATGGAGACGGTGCATGAGACGGACGTGGTGTTCGAGGCCGCGGCCGAGGCGGGCATCCGCGCGACGATCGGCAAGTGCATGATGGACGCCGGAGACGACGTGCCCGCGCGGCTGCGCGAACACACGAAGGCGTCGATCGACGAGAGCGTGGCGCTCGGCAAACGCTGGGACGGTGCCGCGCAGGGGCGGCTGCGCGCCGCGTTCGCGCCGCGCTTCGCCCTTTCGTGCTCGCCCGCGCTGCTCGAGGCCGTGGCCAGCCTGTCGGACGCGAACCAGACGCTGGTGCACACCCACGCCTCCGAATCGCAGGACGAGATCGCGATGGTGCGGCGCCTGTCGGGCGGCCTGGCGAACATCGAGTATCTCGCGGGCCTGCGGCTGGCGTCGCCGCGCCTGTGCTGCGCGCACTGCGTCTGGGCGGACGATCGCGAGCAGGGCCTGCTCGCGGAGCACGGCGTGAAAGTGTTGCACTGCCCCAGTTCGAATCTGAAGCTGGGATCGGGTATCGCGCCGGTGGCCGCGATGCGGGCGCGCGGCATCCACGTGTCGCTCGGCGCCGACGGCGCCGCCTGCAACAACCACCTCGACATGTTCACCGAGATGCGTCTCGCCGCTCTGCTGCAGGCCGTGACGCAAGGGCCGGGCGCGTTGACGGCGCGCGATGCGCTCGCCATGGCGACACGGGGCGGGGCCACGGCGCTCGGACTCGATGCGGACATCGGATCCGTCGAGACGGGCAAGCACGCGGACCTCATCGTGATCGACCGCGATCGCCCGCACCTGCTGCCGGGCCTCGACCCGTACTCCACGATTGTCTACGCCGCGAGGGCCACCGACGTGCGCGCGACCATCGTCGGCGGCGAGGTACTCGTGCGCGACGGACAGGCGGTACGGGTGGACCTCGGAGAGATCACGGCCGACGCACGGACGGCGGCGCGGGAACTGACCGTGCGCGCCGGTGTATAATGTTTTGGCAGTCTCCAAGCACGACTGCCAACTGTTTGCTGATTAGCGATGTCTCCTGAGCCCAACGACCGTTCGAAACGCGTTCTCTCGGCGCTCGTCCGCGAATATATCGCGTCGGGCGAACCGGTCGCCTCGTCCGTGCTCGTCACGGCCGCCGGGCTGGGTGTGTCGTCGGCAACGGTCCGGAGCATCCTCGCCCGGCTCGAGGACGAGGGGTTTGTTCAACAGCCGCACACGTCGGCGGGACGCATCCCCACGGATCGCGGCTATCGCTTTTACGTGGACCTCCTCCTCGACTCCAAACGATCGAGCCGGACGGCGGACGCCGTCGAAGCGCGACTGCGCCGCGACCATTCGGGCCGGCTGCCGGATTCGATGCTGCCCGAGGTGTCGCACCTGGTCTCGCAGGCGTCGGGTCATATCGGCTTCGTCCTGCGGCAGGCCCAGGAAGGCGCGGTATTCGACCGCGTCGAGTTCATCTCCCTCAGCACCTCGCGTGTCCTCGTCGTCATCGTCGCGCGCGGCGGCCACGTCATTCAGAAAGTCATCGAGGTCGGCGAGCCGCTGAGCTCCGACGACCTGCGGGAAGCCGCCAATTACCTGAACGCGGAGTTCTCGGGCCTCCCGCTGCATCGCGCGCGCGAGGCCGTCCGCGAACGAATCAGCGAGGAGCGGCTTCTGTACGACGCGCTGCTGGCCCGGGCGATGCGACTGGCCACGTCCACGTTCGCCGACCTGCCGGGCGGCGGAACCATCTATGTGGACGGCGCGGCGTCGCTGCTCGAGGAAACACACGGGCTGACGCTCGGCACGCTGCAGACACTGTTGCAGATGATGGAAGAGAAACAGCGGCTGGTACGGCTGCTGAACGAGTATATCGACGGCCCGGGGCTGACGGTCGTCATCGGCGCCGAACATCTGGACCCGAATCTCCGGTCGTTCAGCCTGATCGTCTCAACCTACGGCGACGGGATGGCGATCGGCACGGTTGGCGTGATCGGACCGACGCGCATGCGGTATCCCCGCGCCATCGACGTCGTGGACGGCGCCGCGCAGGCCGTGTCGCGCGTTCTGCGCGATCCCAATTAGGACGTTATGACTGACAAACATGTGCCGGAACCGGCGGACACCACGCCGGCGGCAACCGATCCATCCGGCGTCGCGGATGCGGCGACCGACGTCGAGGTCAACGACGCGGCCGACGACATCCGGCGTGAGCGCGACGACTATCACGACCGGTTGCTGCGAAAGACCGCCGAGTTCGACAACTACCGAAAACGAATCGAGCGGGAGCGCCGCGAGCAGGCCGACCAGGCGGTCGTGAACCTCCTGCAGGACGTGCTGCTCGTCGTGGACGATTTCGATCGCGCGCTGACCGTCGACGCGAGCAGGCAAAGCGACGCGTACCGGAAAGGCGTCGAGCTCATCTATCAGAAGCTGAGCGATCTGCTGCGGAGGCGCGGCGTCAAGGCGTTCGACTCGCTGGGCGCCGACTTCGACCCGAACATCCACCAGGCGGTCGTGCACGAATCGAGCCCCGACCACCGTGAAGGCGAGATCATCGGCGAGATGCAGAAGGGCTACATGATGGGCGATCGCCTGCTCCGGCCCGCCATGGTGAAGGTGGCCAAAGCGTGAGCAAACGCGATTACTACGAGGTCCTCGGCGTCTCGCGCACCGTCACCGAGATTGAGTTGAAGAGCGCGTATCGCAAACTGGCGCTTCAGCACCATCCCGATCGGAATCCGGGCAACAAAGTCGCCGAGGAGAAGTTCAAGGAGTGCGCCGAGGCGTACGCGATCCTCGCCGACGCCGACAAGCGCGCGGCGTACAATCGCTACGGCCACGCGGCGGTGAGCAGCGCCGGCAACGGCGGCGTCGACCCGACGATATTCGCCGACTTCGGAGACATCCTCGGCGGTCTCGGCGACATCTTCGGCTTCGGCGATCTGCTCGGCGGAGGACGGCGCCGCGGCGGGCCGCAGCGCGGCTCCGATCTGCGCTACGACCTCGAAATCACATTCGAGGAGTCCGCCCGGGGCGCGGAAACCACCGTCCAGATTCCCCGGCAGGAAAACTGCGAGGCATGCGCGGGCTCGGGCGCCGCGCCCGGGTCGTCTCCTGTCGTCTGCAGCCAGTGCCGCGGCCAGGGCCAGGTGCGGTTCCAGCAGGGCTTCTTCACCGTCGCGCGGACGTGCCCGCAGTGCCGCGGGGCCGGCCGGACGATCACGAAGCCGTGCCAGACCTGCCGCGGTGCGGGCCAGGTCTCCAAACAGCGCAAGATCACGGTGAAGATTCCCGCCGGCATCGCAACCGGCCAGCAGCTGCGGCTGCAGGGCGAGGGCGAAGGCGGCCTCGCCGGCGGTCCTCCCGGCAACCTCTACGTCGTCGTCCACGTGCAGGAGCACGAGTTCTTCCGCCGCGACGGCCTGAACCTGTTCTGCGAGATTCCGGTCAACTTCACGACCGTCGTGCTCGGCGGCGAGATCCAGGTGCCGACGCTCGACGGCACCGAAGACGTCAAGGTGCCCGAAGGCACGGCGACCGGCACGACATTGCGATTGCGCGGGAAGGGTATGCCCGACGTCAACGGCCGGGGGAAGGGCGACCTGTTCGCGACCGTGCAGGTGCGGACGCCGAGGAAGCTGAGCAAAGAGCAGCGACAGGTCCTCGAGCAGCTCGCCAAAACACTGCCGAAGGAAGAATTCGAGCCACGCAAGCACCAGGACGAACAGGACGAGCGCAACCTCTTCGACCGCGTCAAGGACATGTTCGGTTGAAGATTTGAAGACATGGCCCGCGATCGACGTCGAACCCGGCGCGCAGGTTGACCTGCTCCTCGCCGAGGTCGATGACTTCCATCCGACAGCGATCGAAGAAGTCGAGAACCGGCTCCGCATCTTTTTCACGGTCACCGCCGATCGCGACCGCGCCGCACACGCTCTCCGGGAAAAGTTTCGCGCCTCCGCTGTCGATGTCGTTGACGACGATTGGGCCCGCCGATCCCAGGAAAGCCTGACGCCGATCACCGTCGGGCGCATCACGGTGGCGCCGCCCTGGCACTCCCGAGACACGAGCCACGAGCCACCGATCACCATCGTGATCGCCCCTTCGATGGGTTTCGGCACCGGTCATCACGCGACGACGCGGCTGTGCCTGGCGGCGCTGCAGGCCATCGACCTGAAAGGCGCGGCGGTCCTCGATGCCGGTACCGGATCTGGCGTGCTCGCGATGGCGGCCGTCCACCTCGGAGCGGATCGCGCCCTGGGCGTGGACGATGACGCGGATGCCATTCAGTCTGCGGTCGAGAATCTCGCGCTGAACCCTGGCCTGCCTCCGGAACGCATCACATTTACGGTCGGCGACTTCATGACGTTGCCCCTGCGTCCAGCGGACGTCGTCACGGCAAACCTGACCGGCGGCATGCTCATTCGCGCCTCGGACCGTCTGAGACAGGTCGTGAGACCTGGCGGAATCCTGATTATGAGCGGCCTGCAGACCCATGAGCGCGACGAGGTCTGGCGCGTATTTGGCGGGTTCGAGCTCGCCGCGGAGGCAGACGAAGCAGGCTGGTCAACCATTACCGCCCGAAGGCTGTCTAAGTTATGAGGTTGGAGGTTAGAGGTTAGGAGGTTGGGGATGCGCCGAAATTTTTCACTCGCTCTCGTGATGGCAGCCAGCGTCGCCGTGCTCTCGGCGCAGGGTCAGCCGCCGGCCGGCAGCGCGCAGCCGGGCAGCCAGGCCGCCCGGCCGGCGCAGCAACCGGCACGGGATACGCCGGCCCAGTCGAACACGACGCCGGTCGTGGCCGGGCGCCTGTCCGGACGCGTCCTGGCGGCCGACACCGGGCGTCCGGTCAAACGCGCTCGCGTCTTCATCACCGCCGCGGAGTTGCCGGGCGGACGCGGAGTGCTGACCGACGACAGCGGCACTTTCGACTTCACGGAGCTTCCCGCCGGACGCTATACCCTCACGGCGTCCAAGAGCGGTTTCATCGGGCTCTCCTACGGCCAGCGCCGCCCCCTGCAGGCCGGCACACCGCTGCAGCTGGCCGACGGCCAGCAGCTGCAGGGCATCGACTTCCGCCTCCCCCGCGGCGGCGTGGTCGCCGGACATGTCTTCGACGAGGACGGCGACGCGATGCCCGGCGCGATGGTGCGCGTGATGCGCTACCAATACCAGCAGGGCGAAAGGCGCCTGGTGCCGGCCGGCACCTCGCAGACCGACGACAAGGGTTCGTACCGGGTGTGGGGGCTGAATCCCGGCGATTACTACGTGAGCGCCGTCACGCGAATCGACCTCGGCATCGGAGGGGGCGGCGGGCGTGGCGCCCCGGGACGAGGCGGAGCCGCCGGGCCCAATCCGGCCGCCGGTATCGCGAACGCAGTCGGCGGCGTGCTCGGCGGGAACGTCGCCGCGCTGCTCGGCGGTCAGGGTGACGATCAGGACCGTTTGTCGTACGCGCCGACGTACTTTCCCGGCGTGGCGTCAATCAACGAGGCGCGTTCGGTGACGGTTGGCGTGAGCCAGGAAGTCCTCGACGTCGACTTCAGCCTGCAGCTGGTGCGGGCATCCCGCGTGAGCGGCCACGTGGACAACCCCGACGGCACGCGGCCGGGCGGCGGCAACGTCAGCCTCACGCCCGAGGGAGCGGCGGGCGGGCGCGGCAACCTGGGCACCAATTTCGGATCGCGAATCAGCTGGGACGGCAGCTTCGCCATCAACAACGTCCCGCCAGGCCGCTACACGTTGCGTGCGCGGAGCAATGACAACGACGTGCCGCTGTCCGCGTCGCAGCCGCTCTCGGTCGCGGGCGGCGATCTCACCAACGTTGGCGTCGTGTTGGCGAAAGGCGGAATGCTGAGCGGAACGGTGGCGTTCGAATCCACGCAGACCCCGGTGCCGGGCGACCTGACGCAGGTCCGTGTTGGAGCTCCGTCAACGGACCCGTCCGACATGGGGCCGAACCCCAACGCCCGCGTGGACAAGAACGGCGCCTTCACACTGGACGGCGTGTCCGCCGGGTCTCACCTGATTCGGCCGAACGGCGGCGCCGCGCTTCGCGGATGGGCGCTCAAATCGGTAACCGTGGGCGGACGCGACATCACCGACACACCCATCGACGTGAAAAGCAATCAACGGATCGACGGCGTCACGCTCACCTTCACCGATCGCCTCACGGAAATCGACGGCAGCGTGACGGACGACCAGAACGTCCCGGTGACCGAGTTCACGGTCCTGGCGTTTTCGACCGATGCATCACTGTGGCGCGCCCAGTCGAGACAGATCATGACGGCCCGGCCCGATCAGACCGGGATGTTCAAGATTCGCGGCCTCCCTGCCGGCGAGTACCTACCTGGCTACGGTCGATCCGTCCGAACAAGGCGAGTGGTTCGAGACCGGCGTATCTCGACCAGCATCGGCAGGGCGCGACGCGCGTGACGCTGGCGGACGGCGACGTCAAAACGCAGAACTTCCGCGTCAGGCGCTGAACCACGACGGCTCGCTTCTCCGGCCTCTGGCGGCACCGCGACTTCCTCAGTCTCTGGACAGGCCAGACCATTTCGGTCTTCGGTTCGCTGACAACGCGCCTCGCGCTGCCGTTCACCGCCATCCTCTTTCTTCAGGCCAGGCCGCACGAGGTGGCGTTCGTCATGTCGGCCGACGTGCTGGCCGGCATCTGCTTCGCGCTGTTCGCGGGCGTCTGGGTGGACCGGTTGCGCAGGCGACCGATCATGATCGCCGCCGACATCGGCCGGGCGGCGATCGTCGCGTGGGTCCCCATCGCCGCCTGGTACGGCGTCCTGCGCATCGGGCATCTCTACGTTGTCGCATTTCTGGCTGGCATCCTCACGACGTTCTTCGACGTCGCGTATCACTCGTATCTGCCGACGCTCATCGGCAAAGAACAGTTGATGGAGGGCAACAGCAAGCTGACCGCCACCGAATCGGTCGCCGAATTCGGCGCGTTCAGCGTGAGCGGCTGGCTGGTGCAGCTGGTGACGGCACCCGGCGCGATGGCGATCGATGCGCTGTCGTTCCTGGTTTCCGCCGCGTCGTTGTTCGTCATTCGCGCACCCGAGCCCGTGCCGGTCGCTGCCGAACGCCGCGGCGTCAGGCACGAAATCGTGGAGGGCATGCGCGCCCTCTGGGACGACGGCGGGCTGCGCGCGCTGGCCCTGAGTCGCGTGGCGTTCTCCGCCGGGGCGGGCTTGTTCGGCGCAGTCGTCTTGTTGTTCGTGAGCCGGGATCTGGGCTTCTCCCCCGGCGCCCAGGGGATGATCTACGGCATCGGCGGCCTGACGTCCCTGGCGGCCGCCACCGGCGCGGCGCGTTGCCGTGAACGGTTCGGCGCCGGGCGCTCCATGATCGGCGGGCTGATCACCGGCGGCCTGGGCGTCATGCTGATCGCCGCGGCGCCGCCGCGCGGCGTGCTCGGCGTCGCCATGCTGGTCACGCAGCAGATCGTCAGCGATCCGGGCTGGGCCATTTACACAATCAACGAGACAACGATGCGCCAGGACATCGCGCCCGAAACCGTGCGCGGTCGTGTCACCGCCGCCGACCGCTTCGGGAGCCTCGTGGCGACGCTCGTCGCGACAGTGCTGGGTGGCCTCATCGCCGACCTCGCCGGCTCGCGCGTCGTCCTGGCGGCGGGCGCCTGTTGCATGTTCGTGGCGGCGCTGGTCATCTTCATGTCGCCAGTCCGCCACCGTCGATAGTCACGACTTGCGTCCGTCCCCGCTCATCACGAAGCCACGAAGAACACGAAACGGCTGGGGCCCCATGGAAGTCTTCGTGTTCTTCGTGTCTTCGTGATGAGACGGGCGATGAAACCTGAATCGCCGGCTACAAGTCGCCCCAGAGAAACTGCAGCACGCTGATCGCGGCGACGGGAGCCGCATCGGCGCGCAGCGTGCGGCGGCCGAGGTTCATCAGGCGCGCGCCTCTGGCCCGCGCCGCCGTCCACTCCTGCTCCACCCACCCGCCTTCGGGGCCAATCAGAATCGACGCGTCCTGGGGCGCCGGCTCCGCGCGCAACACCGACAACGGTTCGACATCGGCGTTGGCGCCCGGCTCGACGAGCATCAGCACGAGTGCGGCCGCCGGGTCGTCGAGGTACGCCTCGAGCGTCAGCGGTCTCCGGATCTCGGGAAGGACTGCCCTGCCCGACTGCTTCACCGATGCCAGCGCCACGCGCCGCCAGCGATCGGGTCGCGCGCCGCGCGCCAGCGCCGCCACGGTCGTTTCCGCCCGCGTCGTCACGAGCGGCTGGACGGCCCGGACACCGAGCATCACGGCGTCACGGACAATGTCGTCCATCTTGTCGCCCTTGAGCACGGCCTGGGCGAGGGTGAGGGCGACGCCCGGCTCGGCGGCCGCGTCGACGCGTGACACGATCTGCACCCGCGCGTCCCGATGGTCGGCACGCACGACCCGCGCCGTGAATTCGTGGCCCCGGCCGTCGAACACCGCCACCATGTCGCCGGCGCCGAGCCGCAGCACGCGCGTCAGGTGCTCGGACTCCTCGCGCGGCAGCGTCACCGCTTCGTCGCCGGGATCCAGCCCCGGCGCGAAAAATCTGTGCACAGCGGCATTATACGGGCGGGATCCCTCTCAGAGGGACCATGGCCGTCGGGTGGCCTGACTCATCACGAAGGCACGAAGAGCACGAAGCAACTTCTCGTCTGGATTCCTTAGTGCCTTCGTGGCCTTCGTGACTTCGTGATGAACCGGTGCTGCTATACTGCCCGCGGATGTTCTTCCGCGGGCAAATCATCGGGAAGTACAAGATCCTCAAGACGATCGGAAGCGGCGGCTTCGGCACGGTCTATCTCGCCGACGACACGTGGATCAACAAGAAAGTCGCGCTGAAGGTCCCGCACAAGCAGGGTGTGGACTTCGGCGAACTGCTCCGCGAGGCGCGGCTGCTTGCCGCCCTCGATCATCCCAACATCGTCGGAATCGTCACGGCCGAGAAGCAGGAGAACGTCTTCTTTATCGTGATGGATTTCGTGCCCGGCGAGACGCTCGAGGACATCGTGTCGCGCGAAGGGGCGCTCGACGTCACGCTGGCGCTGGACTATACGTGTCAAATCTGCAACGCCGTCGATCACGCACACCGGCAGAACGTCCTGCATCGCGATCTCAGGCCATCGAACATCCTCGTATCGGAGAACGGACAGCTCAAGGTCGCCGACTTCGGCACGTCTCGGTTTCTTGAAATCGCGGCACACGGATCCACGGTCATCGGCAGCCCGCCGTACATGGCGCCCGAGCAGTTTCGAGGCGAGGCGGTGTTCGCCTCGGACATCTACTCGCTCGGCGTCACGATGTACCAGATGTTGACCGGCGTGCTGCCGTACGACACGCCGTCGCCGGCCGATCTCGAGCGGCTGCGGCGCGGCGAGCTCGTGTCGCCGCCGCGCCAGAAGAATCCGAAGATCCCCAAGGTCATCAACGACGTCGTGATGCGCGCGCTCGCGCCGGAGATTCACGCCCGCTACCAGCGCGCCGGCGAGCTCATGGACGACGTGCTGGCCGCGAGACACACGGTGCGGCCCACGCCGCGGCCATCGCCCACCAACAGCGCGACCGCCGAGGACATCCAGACGCGGCTGAAGGCGCGCGAAGCGCCCGCGCCGCGATTCTGCTGGCACTGCCGCAAGCCGCTGCACGCCCGCGCCGACCGCTGTCCGTTCTGCGGCGAAAAACAGTAGCGAACCAGGATCGGGTGATGTGATGAGGTTGTGACGTGGCAATTTCATCAGGTCACCAACAAATCACCCAACTACCAAATCACCCAATCACCATATACGCTAAGATATCTTCATAAGGAGCACTTATGGGGTTTCCTGGCACCGGAACGATCTGGATGAACGGCAAGCTGGTGGAGTGGCGCGATGCCACCATTCACATCGGCTCGCACGTCGTTCACTACGGCAGCGGCGTCTTCGAAGGCGCGCGCTGTTACAGCACACCGAAGGGTTCGGCGTGCTTCCGTCTGGATGCCCACATGCGCCGGCTGATGGAGTCGGCGAAGATTTACCGGATGGACTATTCGCTGGATCTGCAGGGCTGGATGAACGCCGTGCTCGAGACGATCCGCGCGAACGAGATGAAGGCCTGCTACATCCGTCCGCTCGTCTATCGCGGCTACGAGACGCTGGGCGTCAATCCGCTCGGCAACCCGGTTGACGCGGCGATCATGGTGTGGGATTGGGGTGCGTACCTCGGCCACGACGCGCTCGAGGACGGCGTGGACGTCAAGGTCAGCTCGTGGACGCGCATGGCGCCGAACACGCTGCCGGCGATGGCCAAAGCGACAGCGAACTACGCCAACTCCCAGTTGATCAAGATGGAAGCGATTGCCGACGGCTACTCGGAGGGCATTGCGCTCGACGTCAACGGCAACCTCAGCGAGGGAAGCGGGCAGAATCTGTTGATCGTGCGCGACAGCATCATCTACACGCCTCCGCTGGGCTCCTCCATCCTGGGCGGGATCACGCGTGATTCGATCATGACGCTGGCCCGTGAACTGGGCTATACGGTGACCGAGACGGTGCTCCCGCGCGAAGCCCTGTACACGGCGGACGAAGTGTTCTTCGTCGGCACAGCGGCCGAGGTGACCCCGGTGCGGTCGGTGGACAAGATCAAGGTGGGCACGGGCCATCGCGGCCCCGTCACAACGGCGCTGCAGCACGCGTTTTTCGATGTGGTGAACGGCAAGACCCCCGACCGCCACGGGTGGCTGACCTACGTCTACCCGGGGGAAGCGTCCCTGCGCACCGGCCCCAAAGAAGTGGCCGCCCGCGGCCGATAAGACAGGGGCTGGGGGTTGAGGGTGGAGGCAGGAGGTTAGAGGCTGGAGGTTAGAGGCTGGAGGGTGGGGCGGTCGAATCCCTAACCTCCAACCTCTGACCTCCAACCTCTGACCTCCAACCTCTACCCTCTAACCTCCGACCTCTAACCCCATGCACGTAAACGACCTCCTGAAGATCGCCGTTGAAAACGGCGCCTCGGACCTGCACATCAAGGTGGGCAGCTATCCGATGATGCGCCTGCGTGGCCTTCTCGTTCCGGCGTCCGAAGACAAGCGGCTCAACCACGAAGACGTCGTGTCGATGAGCGCCGCCGTCATGTCGAACGTCCACCGCGAGAAATTCAAGGACGCGCAGGAAGTGGACCTCGCCTACAGCGTCCCCGGGCTGGGCCGCTTCCGCGTCAACGTCTTCCAGCAGCGGGGTACGGTCGGCCTGGTGTTGCGCGTCATCCCGATGGCGATCCAGACCATCGACGACCTCGGGCTGCCCGCCGTCCTGAAGAAGGTGGCCAGCGAAGAGCGGGGCCTCGTGCTCGTGACCGGAACGACGGGCAGCGGCAAGAGCACGACGCTCGCCGCGATGATCGACCACGTCAACCGCACGCGCTGCGCGCACGTGATGACGGTCGAGGACCCGATCGAGTTCCTGCACCGGGACAACCAGTCGATCGTCAACCAGCGTGAGGTCGCCGTGGACACGCGCTCGTTCGCGTGGGCCCTCCGCAGTGCGCTCCGGCAGGATCCCGACGTCATTCTCGTGGGCGAAATGCGCGATTTCGAGACGATCGAGACGGGGCTGCTCGCAGCGGAAACGGGACATCTCGTCTTCTCGACCCTGCACACGCTCGACGCCACGGAAACGATCAACCGCATCATCTCGGTGTTTCCGCCGCACCAGCAGAAACAGGTCCGGCTGCAGCTGGCCGCTGTCCTGAAAGCCGTGGTCTCCCAGCGCCTCATGCCCCGCGCCGACGACAAGGGCCGCGTTCCCGCGGTCGAGGTGATGATCACGACCGCATTCATCCGGGATTGCATCGTGGACAAGGAACGCACCCATCAGATCCCGGCGGCGATCGCCGCCGGGACGTCGCAATACGGGATGCAGACGTTCGACCAGTCGATCTTCGGCCTCTTCCAGCAGGGACTGGTCTCCTACGAGGAGGCGCTGCGCTGGGCCTCCAACGTGGACGAGTTCAAGCTCAAGGTCCAGGGCATTTCGACCACCGCCGACATGGGTCGCGAAACCATCACCCGCTTCGGCTCGTAGTGGACTCGCGGAGGGCCTATATCGACGCCCTCCGGATGCTCGGCCGGCGCGAGCTGTCGGAGACCCAGATCCGCCAGCGGCTCGCCCGCCGCGAGCACGATCCCGAAGCCATCGACGAAGCGGTTGCCCGCCTGATCGAGGAGCGCGCCATCGACGACAACCGGGTGGCGCAGGCGATCGCCCGCATGGAAACAGGCATCCGCAAGCGCGGCAAGCTCCGCGTCCGGCGCAAGATCGAGAGCGCCGGCATCTCCCCTGCCACCGCCAAGCGGGCGCTGGACGAAGTCTTCGGCAGCCTCGACGACGACGACCTGCTCGAATCCGCGCTGGCCAAGCGACTGCGCCGGGGCGCCACCATCGGCGACGAACGTGAGTTCAACCGGCTGTACCGCTACCTCGTCGGCCAGGGCTTCGAACCGCAACGCGTGCTGGCGATCCTGAAGAAGGAACCACAAAGGCCGCAAAGATCACGAAGACTGAGTTCTCGGCTTTGTGACCTTCGTGATCTTTGTGGTTCAATTGGTCCAGCGATGACTTCCAACGAGATCCGGGCTTCCTTCCTCAAGTTCTTCGAGAGCCGTGGCCACCGTGTCGTACCCAGTTCGCCGCTCGTGCCGGGCGACGACCCGACGCTGCTGTTCACGAATGCCGGCATGAACCAGTTCAAAGACACGTTGCTCGGCCGCGAAAAGCGCGAATACTCGCGGGCCGCGACGTCTCAGAAGGTGATGCGCGTCAGCGGGAAGCACAACGACCTCGACAACGTCGGGCCGTCGCATCGCCACCACACGTTTTTTGAAATGCTCGGCAACTTCTCGTTCGGCGACTACTTCAAGAAAGAGGCGCTGCCCTTCGCCTGGGAATTGCTGACCGACGTATGGAAGATGCCGAAGGACAAGTTCGTCATCTCGATCTTCAAGGGCGAGAACGGCATCCCCAGGGATGACGAGGCGTACGAGATCTGGCGCCAGCTCGGCATTCCGTCGGACCGCATTCTCGAGCTCGGCAGCGACGACAACTTCTGGACGATGGGCGAGACGGGGCCGTGCGGCCGGTGCTCGGAGATCTACTTCGTCCGCGGCGGCACCGGGATCGATCCCGAGATCGAGATCTGGAACAACGTGTTCATGGAGTTCGAACGCAGCGCGGACGGGACGCTCACGCCGCTGCCCGCGCCATCCATCGATACCGGTATGGGCCTCGAGCGGATGACCGCCGTCATGCAGGGCGTCCAGTCGGACTACGACACCGACTGCTTCCAGCCGCTGCTCCGGCGCATCAGCGAGCTGACGGGCATCAGGTACGGTGCGAAGGAGGCATCGGACACGTCCATGCGCGTCGTGGCCGACCATATCCGAAGCACGACGTTTCTGATCGGCGATGGAGTGATTCCATCGAACGAATGGCGCGGATATGTGCTGCGGAAGATCATGCGTCGTGCGATGCGGCACGGAAAGCATCTCGGGCTGACCGAGCCTTTCATGCATACGCTCGTCGCCGTGCTCGATGCCGAGATGGGCGATGCCTACCCCGCCATCCGTACGAGCCGGGAGATGATCGAACGGACCATCCTTGCCGAAGAACATCGATTCGAAGCGGTGCTGACCGAGGGTCTTCCCCGCCTCGAGGCCGAGCTCGAGAAAATCAGCGGCACGAAAAGCAAAGTGTTGCCCGGCGACGTCGCCTTCAAGCTGTACGACACCTTCGGGATTCCGTTCGACTTCATCGAGGACACGGCCACGACGCAAGGAGTGGAGGTAGACAAAGTGGCCTACGAGCGGGCCATGGAAGGCCAGCGCGACAAGGCCCGGGCGAAGAGCGGCTTCAAGGGCGGCGGCGAGCCGACCTGGTACGTGGAGGATCGAGCCGAGATCAACGCGCTCAACGACGCGTTCCGCGGTTACGACACAACGAGGATGGTGGGCGTGCCGATCGCCATCCTGTACGACGAACAGCCCGCGTTGACGGATGTGCTGCGCGAAGGCCAGGCGGGGTGGGTCATTCTTCCCGAAACGCCCTTCTACCTCGAGGCCGGCGGACAGGTCTCGGACACCGGGCGCATCTACGGCGCGAACGGCGAGGCCGTCGTGGATGCCATGCGTCGGATTCCCGTCCGCAAGGATTTTCCCCGCGCTCACCACGTGCGCGTCATCCGCGGAGAGCTTCGCACGCGCGACATCGTCACGGCCGAAGTGGACGCGGATATCCGCGACGCCACGCGGCGCAACCACACGGCGACCCACCTGCTCCACGCGGCGCTGCGCCAGGTGCTTGGCGCGCACGTGAAACAGGCCGGCTCGCTCGTCGCACCCGACCGCCTGCGATTCGATTTCGTGCATTTCCAGGCGATCACACGCGATGACCTGGACCGCATCGAGCGCATCGTCAACGAGCAGGTGTACCGCAATACGCCTGTGAAAACAGACGTGGACGTGTCGCCGGAGCAGGCGGTGGCGGCCGGCGCCATGGCGCTGTTCGGGGAAAAGTACGGCGACAAGGTCCGGGTTGTCAGCGTGCCTGGCTTCAGCATGGAGCTGTGCGGCGGCACGCACGTACACGCCACCGGCGACATCGGGTTTTTCGTGATTCTCGCCGAAAGCGGCGTCGCGGCCGGAGTCCGCCGGATTGAAGCGGTGACCGGCGCGGGCGCCGTCGAGTGGGCGCAGCAGCAGCGCGCGGCGTTTCACGGCGTGATCGACGCGCTCAAGGTGAATCCCAGCCAGGCCGTCGAAGCCGTCGAGCGCCTGCACGCCGAGAACAGGAAACTTGCCCGCGAGGCATCGGAGCTGAAGACCAGGCTCGCGGTCGGAGGCGGTGGGAACAAGGCCGCGTACGAGCCCGTCGACGTCGGCGGCGTCACGCTTGTCGCGCAGGCGATATCGGAGATCGACAAAGACGGCCTGCGGACCATCGCCGACCAGATCAGGAACCAGATCAAGAGCGGTATCGTGGTGCTCGCATCGGCGGGCGAAGGCAAGGTTCACATCATCGTGGCGGTGACGCCGGACCTCACGTCGCGGATCAAGGCCGGGCAGATCGTCAAGGACCTCGCCCCGATCGTCGGCGGCGCGGGAGGCGGCCGTCCCGACTTCGCGGAAGCCGGCGGCAAACATCCCGAAAAGATCGCCGAGATGCTGACGGCCAGCCAGACTGTCGTCACCAGGCTGCTGGCCGGCTGACCGGCAACTGGAGGCCGTCCGGGCGCCTGACCGGCCGGAGTCTTCGCCTCCCCCTTCCAGGCAGCACGGCCTACTGCTGAGGCCCCGACCCGCCGATAAGACCAATTGGCGGTTGTCCCCCGCGGCCGCCATTGGTTAAACTATTGATTCTGCGAGAGATACAATTCAGGCTGGCGCTGCTGACCGCGTGCGCCCTGCTGACCGCCTTGCCGGCGACTGCCCAGATCTATACCTGGCAGGACGCCAACGGGCACATGGTCATTTCGGACCGGCCCAAGGACGGCGCGCCTCGCGCGTACACCGTGCCCAGAGCCTCGGACGCCGTGCGGGCCACCCGATTCGTGGCGCCTGAAAAGAGCGCGCTCTACGACCCGCTGATTCGCGAACACGCGGAGAATGCCGGCATCCGGACCGATCTGGTTCGGGCCGTCGTCCAGGTCGAGTCCGGATACAACACCTACGCGCGGTCCCCCAAGGGCGCGCTCGGCCTCATGCAGCTCATGCCGGCCACGATTCAGCAATTCGGCGTGCGGAACCCGTTCAGCCCGATGGAAAACATCCGCGCCGGCGTCTCGTATCTGCGCCAGCTGCTCGACCGCTATTCGAACGACGAAGCGCTCGCGCTGGCCGCCTACAACGCCGGACCCGGGGCCGTGGACAGACACGGCGTGGCGATCCCGCCCTACAAGGAAACGCGGGATTACGTCTCGAAAATCAACCGGATGGCGGGACGTCCGGTCCAGGTCCCAGGCACGAACATCTACAAGACAACGGACGTCGTCGACGGCCGCGAAGTCCCCCGCTACTCGGACCACAAGCCGTCCGACGGCTCGTACGAGGTCGTGAAACGAAAACCGATTGAATGAGTGATTCGCGCGAGCCAGCGCCACGCCGGCTCGCGTCCGTCGAACTCAGAAGTAGTGCTTCAGCCCCGCCCTGAACGTCCAGAACGAGCCGTCGAAGGTTGCCGCCGGTGAGTTGAACGCGCCGACCGCGTGATA
Source organism: uncultured Acidobacteriota bacterium (assembly GCA_963729215.1). Classification (GTDB taxonomy): domain Bacteria; phylum Acidobacteriota; class Vicinamibacteria; order Vicinamibacterales; family CAVVIG01; genus CAVQJU01. The sequence goes on from CAVSND010000009.1 coordinate 373,685, forward strand.
GAGCCCCTCGCCGGTGATCGTCGAGCGCCGCGAGAAGAAGGTACTCGACTCCGCCGCCGAAATCTCCGCCAAACTTCGTGTCGCCGCCATCGGTTCCGCGATCGATGTGCGAGCCGTAATGGTAGGCCCCCACGCCGCCAGTCACGAACGGATGCACCTTTCCGCCTTCCCAGTTGTAAACCAGGTTGCCGTCGAACACGAAGGGGCTGACCGTGCCGGTGAAGCCGCGCCCGACGATATCCCACCAGGCGCCGCTCACCTGCGCACGAACCGACACGCGAGAGGTCAGATAGCCTTCGACGTTGCCGGCGAGATCGAAGCCGGCGCTGAGGCTGTCGTCGGTCGGCGCGGCGACACCGGCCGAGCCTCCGACCGCCCACATGCCCTCCGCCGGCGCTCGCGGCGGAGCGGGTGGCTGCCGCCGGCGCTGAGCTTCTGCCCGAGGGAGGCCGACCAAGAGACTCAACGCGAACACCGCGACAACGGTCAAAGCGCGTCCACTCATGTTGTCTACCTCCAGGTAGTTGAGCTTCCAACGTGGTGAACGTGCAAGACGAACGCCCGAATGTGCTCGAGCGTAGCGGGATTAACGCGCTACGGCCGGGCGACGGACGCGAGTTTTTGTGGAAAATGGCGGAATGGCCAGACGTGGCGACGTTCGGCGTACGAGATGACGACACGCGCCCGTAGCTCAGCTGGAAAGAGCATCGGCGGATCGCCCGATCCGTGCGTCAGCTGGGTGCGGCGAGGTCACGTCGCGGAAAGACCACCAGCGCCCACCCCATCGCTATCAGCGTGACCAACGACAGGACGACCAGGTCAACGGGCGCAGCGACGCCGGTCAGGATGGCCTTCGCTTTAAGGTAGTGGAACAGCGAGTACGGCTGCAGCACTTCCGCCGCGGGCCAGAGAGAACCGAGCACGTCCAGCACATACATGATGATCACGATGGCCAGCGCGACGCCGAGCGCCGGCGTGAGCCGGTCGAAGGAGACCGACGCCGCGAGGGCGATCGCCGCGAAGGCCCCGAACAGAAGGACGCTGTTCAGCCAAAGCATCGGCAGGTTCCTGTATGCCAGCTCCCCGACCACGCCCGCGAAGGTCGCTCCGGCAACGCCGCCTGCGACGAGCGCCGCGATGGAAACGGCGATGAATCCGAAAGAGGCCGCCAGCAGGCTGAGATAGAACACCTGACGTGAAATCGGCCGCGACAGCGCGACTTCGAGCGTGCCCCGCTGCCGCTCGCCGGCGACGGCCGACGCCGAGAACCCCACCGCGAACACCGACGTCAGGATGATCGCGATCGGATGAATGAAGCTCAGGGCAATCGAACCCGACAGGCTGAACACATCTCCGCCGCCGAAGCGGGCAAACTGCTCGGGAAATATCCCGCTCTTCAGCAGAATCGCGAATTGAGAACCGAACCGAGCGTAGATGACGGGCGGCAGGAAGCCCCAGACGGTCATCGCGAGCGAGACGATCGCGAGCTTGGCGCGCTGCGAACGCCAGGTATGCCGCAACAGCGCTAAGTTCATCTGGACCCGCTCCTGTCGTAGAACTCGAGGAACGCTTCCTCGAGACGCGCGGGCTCGATCGTGAGATCCACGACCGCCACGTCAGCGATCGCAGCCAGAAACGGACGCACGCTCCCCTCGACGCGGCCCGTCACGTAGCCGTCGCCGTACTCGACGTTCGTCATCCCGGGCACCGTCTCGAGCCTCGGGGCCGGACCGGTAAACCTCATGAGGATGTTGCGCTTCCGCCGGGCCAGGAGTCCCGCGGTCTCCTCCAGCGCCACGAGCCGTCCCTCGCGCACGATCGCCACGCGATCGCAGACCCGTTCCACTTCGGAGAGGACGTGTGACGAAAAGAAGATCGTCCGGCCTTCGGCCTTGAGCGTGTCGAGGATTCCGTAGAACGCACGCTGCATGAGCGGGTCGAGACCCTCGGTCGGCTCGTCGAGAATCGCAAGCTCCGGATCGTGCTGAAGCGCCTGGACGATGCCGACTTTCTGGCGCATGCCGCGTGAGTAGTCCCTGACGAGCCGCTTCAAGGTGCGCGCCGCCAGTTCCAGTCGCTCGCACAACTCCGCGCGGCGCGCGGCCGGCCGGCCGCTCAGCTTACCCAGATAATCGAGCAGTTCTTCTCCCGTCAGGGTGTCGTACAGCGCGATTCCGCTCGGCAGGTACCCCAGCCGGCGGCGTATCGCGACGCTGTCGCGCCCCGTGTCGAGTCCGAGCACGCGCGCCCGGCCGGCCGTCGGGTGGAGCAACCCAAGGAGCAGGCGGATCGTCGTGCTTTTTCCTGCGCCGTTCGGTCCCAGAAATCCGAATATCTCGCCCTCGCGCACAGCGATGTCGAGCGATTCGAGCGCGTGGATTGGCGGCGACGCGGACACCCGAAGGCGCCCCAGCAGGGACCCGACCAGGCCCGGCCTGTGTCCGTAATGTTTGGTGAGACCGACGGTCTCGATCGCGTGCACGCATCTATCATGCTATTGAGGGTGCATATCCCGAAGCGGCTTCCTGGGCTGGCACGCCGCCCGGCATCATCCCGCCGGGCGCCCCGACGTACGCGCCGGCATTCGTTTGGATAGAGCACCGGCCTTCCAGGCCGCTATTCGGCGCGTTCGACTGACGTCAGATCAAGCCGTTCGTAAGCTGGCGCGAGCAATTCGACCGCCATCAGGACCTCCGCCAGCACCGCCAGCGTGAACACCACGGCGGCCGGCACGAGCGCGGCCGTGCCGAGCAGCCGGTGAAGGGCCAACCAGACGACTCCTCCCGCGAGCCCTCCAGGCAGCGCGAACAGAAGCAGCGAGAGGACGACGCCGGCCATCATGATCAGGCGCTGCCCCATCGCATCCACGCCGCGCGGCTGCTGTCCGCCGGTCGGCACCCACGCGGGAAAGAACACCGCGACCGCGTTGTGCACGATGAATTGGGGGGCGACGAGCGCCGGCGCCGCGACGATGGCGGAGACGGCCAGAGCCCACCGCCATTCCGGCGGCAGCTGGGGGAACGCGGTTCCCGCGAAGATGGTCGCGCAGGTGACGCCGGCCCACACGATCACGGTGACAACGCCCGCGGGCCAGAGAATCTCGCCGCGCAGCACGGACGCCGACGACACCGGCCACGTCTTGAGCACGTCAAGGTGTTGGAGATCTCCCCTCAGGTCCAGGCGCATGATCTGCGGGCCGAACAAGACCGCGAAGGCGCCAGCCACGAGCGAAAATGCGGTCACGATTCCGGCCGCCCCGGTCAAACGATTCGCGGCCATCACGGCAAACGACAACCCGGTCAGGACCACGGCGACCGGTACGACGACGCGCAGCAGGCCGGCGTCGCTGGCCCGCAACGTCTGCATGGCGTTCTTCCACACGAACAGACCTTCGGGCCGTCCCGTCAGGGCGAGCGTCCATCCAGTGGCGCGGGCGCGTGGGGCGGTCCGGCGCGCGGCGGCCTCGGCTGCCCGTAGACTCGACTCCCCTGCCTCGAGGTCGAACGCGTCGGCGTTCGACAGCAGCCAGAGCACCGTGGCCGCCAGCACGGCAAGCGAGCCGGTCAGTGCGGCCAGGTACGTCGCGAAATCCGAGGCGCCGAGCGGACGCACGAGCGCGGCGAACGGCCACAGCACGATGGAAGGCAGACCTGTGCCCGTGGTCCGCGCCAGACGAACGGCCAGGTCCGAAAGACCAGCCGCGGGTTGAACGGCAAACTGCCGCACGACGGCGCCGAACACGATCAGGACGGCCGCCGCCACCGTGACGACAGCCAGCCACGCCGCCCCCTGCGCGCCTGCGTTCGACGACAATCGCGCGCGCGTGAGGGTGACGGAGGCGAAGTAGACCCGGGCCGAGACCAGCAGCGCCCACATCGCCACGGCGAACTGCAGCCGTGCGGACGCGGACGAAGGAGCGAAAAACGCGACCACGACGATCGACGCCAGCAGCGACCCGAGCTGCGAGCGCATGATTTTGTGGAGCAGCAGCTGACGGCGCGAGACTGGCGCCGCAAACAGGAAAGCGGATTCGGCTCGCGAGAACTCGAGCAGGCCGCTTTTCGCCGGCAGCAGCCAGGCCGCCGCGGCCAGCCCGAACAACGCCAGCGCGCCCAGCAGCGAACCTGTCGCCTGCCACACCGGCGCCAGCCCGGACAGCCCGCGGCCGGCCCGCCGCGATCCGCCCGGGCCGATCCGCCCGCGGTTGAACACGGCGAAGTACAGATACGCTGAGCCGACGATGGCGCCGATCAGGTAGCGGGGTTCGCGCAGGCGGCGGAGCCTGGCGCGAAGGCGATTACGCAGGGAGCAGACGATGATGTAGACGCTGGCGCCCAGCATTTCAATCGCGGCCGGTGACGTGCAGGAAGATCTGTTCGAGGTTCGATCCGGCCTCGGCGAGATCGGCGCGCGACGCGAGGTCGGCCACCGTGCCGTCCGCGACCTTCTTTCCGCGGTCCATGATGATGACGCGCGTGCAGACCTCTTCGACAAGGTGCAGCAGGTGCGATGACAGCAGGATGGCCGCGCCGGCGCGCCCCCGAGCGACGATCGTCTCGCGCATGCTGCGGATGCCCCGCGGGTCGAGTCCGGTCAGCGGCTCGTCGAACAGCAGGACCGACGGCTGCCGTACAAGCCCGCACGCGATGACGACCTTCTGCCGCATGCCACGCGACAGCTCGCCCGGGAGCGAGCGTTCTTTGCCGTTCAACTCGAGCTCGGCGAGCAGCGTCCGCGCGCGCCTCTCGAAGTCGTCCACCCGGTAGAGCCTTCCCATCAGCCGCAGATGTTCCTCGACGGTCAGGTACTCGAACAGGTGGGGCTCGTCGGGCATGAAGGCGAGGCGCCTTTTGGCCTCAATGGCGGCAGCCGCATCGGAGGCGATGTCGAAGCCGTCGATGCGCACCGAGCCGGATGTCGGCCTCAGGATCCCGGCCAGCGTGCGGAGCGTGGTCGTCTTGCCCGCCCCGTTGGGGCCAATCAACCCCACGATCTCGCCCGCCGCGACGTCGAACGACAGGCGGTCCACGGCGACGGCGGCCCCGTAGGTGCGGGTCAGGTCCTGGACGGCGATCGGCATGAGGTATGTTAGACTTAGTGGTTTCGGAGGGACGAAATTACGTGGCTACGCATGCATCCGCAATCAAGGCGCACAGGCAGAGTCTCAAGAACCGCGACCGCAACCGCCAGTACCGGTCGCACCTTCGCAGTGCGCTGAAGAACATCCGCACCGCCATCGACGGCAAGGACCTCGCCGCGGTGAAATCCGCCCTCAAGGATACGATCTCGCTCATCGACAAGATGGCGAACAAGGGCATCATTCACCGGAACGCCGCCGGCCGCTACAAGTCGCGGCTGAACCGCCGCGTCGCAGCCAACGCCTGAGGGCGGGCTGCCGACCGTCGTCACCACCGCCGCGGACCGAACCCGGTCCGCGTTCGTTTTCCCTCGCAGAGCTCGACGACCAGCCGCTCCAGCAGCACGCGCGGATCGCCCCCCGATCGCTTGAGGTCGAGATCCGTCCGAAAGAGCGATTCAACGGCACCCGGAAGTTCCGCGGGGGCCACCTGCGGAAACTTTGAACGCACCAGCCATCCGAGCTGCCCGAGAATCTTCTCGGGCGGCGCGCCGGCGTCGAGGATCAACGAGAGCTGGCGCAGCGCCTCGCCGCCCTGCCCCGCCTCGATCGCGTTGGCCATCGCCCAGTCGTCCTGAAGTGCGGCCGGTCCGGCGACCTCACGCACGTCGGCCAGGCTGATCTGCTTCTGGCCCAGCGCGTACAGCAGCAGCCGATCCACTTCGCCCCGCAGCCGTTTGATATTCCCCGTCTTTCCGTCGTTGCGCGGACGATCGGGAAAGCCCGCCAGCGTCGCGAGGGCGCGTGCACCGGCCGGCTCGATCTCCGCGCCAGCCGCCGCCACGCGCGCGCGCACCCACCGCTCGGCGCCGGCCACGTCGGCCGGCGATCCGCAATCCACGATGGTGGCATGCTTGCCGAGCAGCTTGAAGATCCGCGTGCGCTTGTCGAGCGCGGCCGCCACGAAGACCAGGGTCGCAAGGGGCTCGGGCTTCTCGAGCAGCGCCTCGAGCTGTTCGAGGGCGCGCGCCGCCGCATCGCTCTCCCGCTTCGGGGCAAGCCAGGCTTCCGCCTGCGCCACGACGACGACCCGGCGGGGCGCCATCATCGGCAGCGTCCGGACGGCCGCGACGAGCGAGCCCACGCCTTCGGCCATTCTGTCGCCGCTCGTCATCTCGCCCGCGTGAATGGTCTCGACGTTGAACGCCCGGAGCCCCTCCTCGACGAGGTCGGCAAACTCCGAGGCCAGCGCCGATCGTTCCACGTCGTCTTCGCCCTGCAGCAAATAGACGGGGTCCGCGTCGCCTTTGGCGATCTGGGCGCGGACGGCGGCGGGACTGAGGGTCGCCACTTAGAAGGCTTCGAGGATGGAGCTGACGATCGTGCGCGCGAACTCCGTGCTGATCCGATCCAGTGCCTGGGTGTCCTGACCGAAGAACGCCGCGGGATCGACGGAGGTCTGGCCGGCCTGCGTGCCGGCGGCATCGTACTCCTGCCGGAAAACCAGGCTGGCGTTTTCCCAGAGGACCACGTTCGCCTTGGTGTCGCGCAGCTCCACGCGCGCGGTCATCGTAATCGCATAGCGGGAGGCCAGCTGCGAGTTCTGGTTGAAGCTCGCGGGGGTGATCGTGGCCGCCGTCACCTCGCCCGAGAGCAGGGCATCCACGCCGGTTGCCTCCGGCACGATGGTGTACTTGCCCCTGCCGATGAACTCGGAACGTACTTTTTGCGTCAGTATCGTTTCCAGGTTGAAAATCGCCGTGCGGTTCACGAAGTTCGGAATGCCAATCGTCTGGATGGACGCCGGCAGAAAGGACCCTCGTCCCGCCAGCGAATAGCCGCAGCCGCTCGCGGACACGCCGCACAGGACGCTCACGGTGAACAGAACGGCGCTCGCAGAATTTCTCATTGGACGACTATAGACACGAGCGGGCCCTTGGCCACCACAACCTTGATGATTTTCTTGCCGGCGATATGCGCCATGACCGTCGGGTCCGCCAGCGCCAGGGCGCGCAGCTCATCGTCTGTCGAGCCGGCCGGGACGGTCAGCCGCGCGCGAACCTTGCCGTTGATCTGCACCGGGACGACAACTTCGTCGGCCTTCGCGACATCGGCATCGAATGCCGGCCACGCTGCCGTCGTGAGGCCGCCTGTATGGCCGAGCATCACCCAGAGTTCCTCCGCCGTGTGCGGGGCGAACGGCGAGAGCATCACGACGAGCGCGTCGATGGCCTCTCCCACGACCGCCCGCGTCTGAGGGCGTTCGACATGCCCGCCGGGCGCCTGCCCGCGCCCGGGAATGCCGTGCGGCGTGCGTTCGCTGAACGCATACAGCTCGTTCACGAGCTCCATCAGCGACGAGACCGCCGTGTTGAGGTGCATGCGCTCCTCGATGTCCACGGTCGCGCGACGGATGGTGTCGTGCGTCTTGCGCCGCAACGCCCGCTCGGCGTCCGAACAATCCATGCCCGTCAGAACGCCCGTGTCATGCCCCCCTACGATATCGCGCCAGTGGTCCACGATGCGCCAGACCCGGACGAGGAACCGGAAGCTGCCCTCGAGCCCGGCGTCGTTCCACTCGACTTCCTTTTCCGGCGGCGCGACGAACATGACGTACAAGCGGAGCGCGTCGGCGCCGTATTTCTGCAGCATCGTGTCCGGATCGACGACGTTGCCCTTGGATTTCGACATCACGTTGCCGTCCTTGAGCACCATGCCCTGCGTGAGCAGGCGCTTGAACGGCTCGTCGAACGTGATGAGGCCGACGTCGCGGAGGATGCGCGTGAAGAAGCGGGAGTACAGCAGGTGAAGGATCGCGTGCTCGACACCGCCGCTGTAAAAGTCGACCGGCATCCAGTACGCGCCCGCCTCCTTGCTGAAGGGCAGCTCGCGATTGTGCGGGTCGGCGAACCTGAGGAAGTACCACGAGGAATCGACGAACGTATCCATCGTGTCCGTCTCGCGCCGCGCCGGGCCCCCGCACTTCGGGCACGTCACGTTGACGAACTCGGGCACGTGCGCAAGCGGTGAATCGCCCCGGCCCGTGAACTGCGCCACCTTCGGCAGCTCCACCGGCAGTTGTTCGTACGGGACACCGACCACGCCGTCCTTCTCGCAATGGATGATCGGAATCGGCGTGCCCCAATACCGTTGCCGTGAAATGCCCCAGTCCTTGAGACGGTACTGAACCTCGCCCGTACCGACGCCCCGCCTGGCCGCGTCGGCAATCATCCGCTCCATCACCGCCGGCGCGGTGGCCCCGGAATACTCGCCGGAATCCACCAGTGTTCCGTAGCTCACCGATGCGTCCGTCAACTCGGCGGCAGTTGCCGGCGTTTCGGCCGAACGCACCACGATGCGTATCGGGAGGCCATACTTGCGCGCGAAAGCGAAATCGCGTTCGTCATGCGCCGGCACGGCCATGATGGCGCCCGTGCCGTACTCGGCGAGGACGAAATTCGCGACCCAGATGGGCACATCCTCGCCCGTGAACGGATTCCTGGCTTTCCGGCCGGTGTCGAAACCCTCCTTCTCGATGTCGCCGGCGCGCCTCGCTTCCTTGTCGAGCGCGCGAAACTTCGCGACCCGTTCGTTGAACGCCCCTGGGTCGGGGCTCTCGGACGCAAATCGATCCACGAGCGCATGCTCTGGCGCGAGCAGCACGAACGTGGCGCCGTAGATCGTGTCGATGCGGGTCGTGAAGACCTCGATGGTCACGCCGGGGGCATCGGCGACCGGGAACTTCAGCCGGGCGCCCTCGGATCGCCCGATCCAGTTCCGCTGCATGACCACGACTTTCTCCGGCCATTCCGACAGGGTCTCGAGGCCGGCCAGCAGCTCGTCGGCATAGGCCGTGATCTTGAAGAACCACTGCTCGAGCGATCGTTGTTCGACGATCGACCCGCACCGCCAGCAGGCGCCGTCGACGACCTGCTCGTTGGCGAGCACGGTGTTGTCGACCGGGCACCAGTTGACCGTCGAGCGCCTGCGATACGCGAGGCCGCGCTCGAACATCTTGAGGAAAATCCACTGGTTGAACTTGTAGTACTCGGGGAGACACGTCGCGATCTCGCGGCCCCAGGCATAGCTGATGCCCAGGCGCTGCAGCTGCCCCTTCATGTGGTGGATGTTGTCGAACGTGGACGCCTCAGGATGCGTGCCCGTCTTGATCGCCGCATTCTCCGCGGGCAGGCCGAACGCGTCCCAGCCGAACGGGTGCAGGACGTTGTAGCCCCGCATCCGTTTCATGCGCGCGCAGATGTCGCCGATGATGTAGTTGCGGACGTGCCCGACGTGCGCGTGACCGGACGGGTAGGCGAACATCTCGAGGCAGTAGAACTTCGGACGGCTCGAGTCGATCTCCACCTCGAACGCGCGCGTCGCCGCCCACACGTCCTGCCATTTCTTATCGAGTTCCTGGGGCCGGTAGTCGGTCACTCGGCTATTTTACCTTCCAGAACGGCGCAATCGCCTTCTTGACGCGGTCGACGGCCATGCGTCCGCGTCCCGATGCGAGCGTCGCTTCCGGCCACGCGGGCTCTTCGAGCGGCGCATCCAGCGCGTTGACGGTCTCGTCGAGCGACGCCGCCAGTGCCTGAAGATCGTAACCTCCCTCTGTGACGAGAGCGATCCGCCCGCTGCACGTCTCCTCCGCCACGCCGCGCAGCCCCGTCGTCATCGCACCAAACGCGCCAGCCGTGAGCCGCATCGTCGCGAGCGGGTCGCGTTCGTGAGCGTCGAAACCGGCCGAGACGAGAATGAGAGCCGGCTTAAACTGACGCAAAACGGGGAGGACGATCTCGTCGAACGCCACTCGATAATCGGCGTCCACCGCGCCCGATTCGAGCGGCACGTTCACCGTGAATCCGGCGCCGTCGCCGATCCCGACCTCGTCCGCTGCGCCGGTGCCGGGATAGTACGGGTACTGGTGGGTCGAGACGTACAGCACCGAGGAGTCCCGCTCGAAGGTGTGCTGCGTGCCGTTCCCGTGGTGGACATCGAAGTCCACGATGGCGACTCGTCCGGCGCCCATGGCACGCGCGTGCGCCGCGGCCACCGCCACGTTGTTGAACAGGCAAAAGCCCATCGCCTTGTTTCGCTCGGCGTGATGGCCGGGCGGGCGCACCATCGCCAGCGCTGCCGTGTGTGTGGCCCCCATGACGCGCTCCACCGCGTCCACGGCCGCCCCGGCCGCCAGGAGCGCTATCTCGTGGGATTCAGGCGACGTGTACGTGTCGGGGTCGAGGGCGACGGCCTGCCCCGAGGTCTCGGACAGCCGATGCAGGTAAGCCGCGTCGTGGATGCGCGCGAGCTGCTCCCGGGTGGCGGCCGGCGGCGCGACCACCTCTCCGCCGGTCGCGCGCCAGCGCGCGGCAACCGCGTTCATCACGGCCGCACGCTCGGGCCGTTCCGGGTGTCCGGGGGGAGTCTGGTGTTCAGCGAAGCGCTCGCTGGAGATGATGATCAGCGGCATGTCACGCGGCTCAGATGCGTAATTGCGCGGCGTCAAACTCTTGGATATCGGGCGGATTCACGCTGAAATCGCTGTACCGGATCCACGTCGGCTTCGCACGCAGGTAGATGAGGCCTGGCCAGGACTGCCGACTGGGTCCGTCCGGAAACCGCCTGAAGTAGTGTTCCTTCAGCCCTTGGAGCTCGGCCCCTTCCGGCTCGTCCGCGACCCCTTGGTACTGCACGGTTCTCTCAGCTCCGTCCATCCCGCCGATCACGAAAGCGACCCTGGAGTTCTGCCGCAGATTCCTGGCTTTCCGCGACGAGTCTATGGTGTCGAAGAAGATCTCGAGGCGCTCGGTGACGACAAACCCGATGACTGCGGCCTGCGGTGAGCCCGAGGGCGATACCGACGCTTGGACCGCGAAGGTCTGGCTGTCCATGAAAGCGAGCAGGTCTGAGGCCGTCATGCCCTCGATCGTGCCCAGGCATCCGTCACACGATCACCCCCAGCTGAGCGAGATGATGACGGAGGTGCTCGCCGTAGTCGGACGCCAGGAACCCGAGAGTCACAGCCGTCGCGGATTCGATGATGCACGGCACGTGACGCCGCTCGTCCGGGATGTGGCCAATGACATGCGCCAGGTGACGGTTGTACGAGTGCCACAACGTCACGAGCTCGTCCCACGGCCGGTCGCCATAGTGCTGGCATCCCACCCAGTGGTCCTGCTCGTAGGGCGGAAACCGCAGCTCGGATACCTCCTGCGCCCGCACGAACCGCTGGTGGTTGTTCGAGGCCGAGTCGATCAAATGGCCGATCACCTGTTTGGGAGACCACTTGCCCGGCGCGCGAGGCCTCGAAGCCTGAGGCTCACCGATCGATCGCAGTTTCGGGAGAGCCGCCTCGACGGACTGCAGTAGCTCGGCCGCGATCGCCGGGAAGGGCGTGTCCTCTGACATCGGCAGACGCGGATCGTAACACGTCGGTCACGTGCCGGATGCCATCTGCCGGGCGCGCGCTTCGAGCGCCTGCAGCCTCGCTTCCAGCTCGAGCCGCGCCGCCTCGATCCCATCGTCCTGCGCGTCGCGAGGTACTTCGAACGGAGCACCCATGGCGATCGATACGGTGGCGAACGGCTTGGGAATCTGGGTCCGGTCCCAGCTGTTTGTCGTCCAGCAGCGATCGGCCTCGAGGTGAAACGGCAGCACCGGGTTGCCCGTCAGCTTCGCGAGCCAGACAGCCCCCGGCTGCGCCACGCGGGCCGGGCCTCGGGGGCCGTCAACCGCGAAGCCCGCCGGTCTGCCGGCGGCCAAATCTCGGGAGAGCTTCAGGAGCGCCCGCCGGCCGCCGCGCGAGGTCGAGCCGCGTGCCGTGCCGTAGCCGAATCGCTCGATGATGCCGGCGATCCATTCGCCGTCGAAGTTCTCGCTGATGATGACGACGATGCCCCTGCGCTTGAAGTAAAACGTGGCGGGCAGAATCCGGCCGTGCCAGAACGCCATGATCGGCTGGCGGCCGCTCCGCGTGATGGCCTCGAAGTGTTCGAGGCCCTCGGTGCGCCAGCGGAACGTCGCCCCCAGCGCGGAAATGAGGCGATAGCCGGCGATCGAGATGGCGGCCGCCTCGAATCGCTTCAGCCGGGACGCCCGCCATGACGTCGTGTCGCTCACGCCATCACCAATGCCCGATCACCACGTCACCCAATCACCAGATCTTTTTTCGCCAGCCGTCCATTCACGAAGGTCATCAGATCCACGAACTGGACCGCTTCGCTTCCAGCCGGCGCGCTGGTCTGGGCGCCTTTCAGCATGATCGTGCAGAACGGGCACGCCGTGACCACCGTTCCGGCGCCTGTGTCCTGGAGCTGCTTGAACCGCACGTCGCTGATCCGGCTCCCCGGCTCCTCTTCCTTGTCGGCGAACAGCAACCCGCCGCCCGCGCCGCAGCAGAACGGGTTGTCCCCGTTGCGAACCGGCTCCCGAATCTCGTCGCCGAACATCGAAAGCAGCTGGCGCGGTTCGTCCGACTTTCCGGCATAGCGGCCGAGATAGCACGGGTCGTGAAAGGTCACCGTGCCGGTCGTGCCGCCGGCGGGCGGCTGCCTCGCAGCCTGCGGTGCGTCTCGCATCAGCCCTGCAACGAAGACCGACGAATGGACGATCTCCACCTCATATCCGAAACGGCGGTAGTCCTCGCCGATGGTCTTCACGCAGTGCGGACACGAGGTGAGGATCGTCTTCGGGCCGGCGCTCTTCAGCTCCTCGATGTTCGCGTTCGCGAGCTCCTGGAACATGTACTCGTTGCCGGTCCTCTTGGCCGGGTCGCCGGTGCACTGCTCCTTTCCCAGCACGCCGAACCTGACGTTTCTCGCCCGCAGGATTTCGAACAGGGAGCGGAGGGACTTCTGGAAGTCGGCTTCGAACGCCCCCGCACAACCGAGCCACACGAGCACGTCATGCCGGGCCGGGTCGAAGGTTTCGAGCGCGGCGGACGTCACGAACTTCTGCCGCTGATCGTAGCCGAGGCCCCAGATATTCCTGCGCCGTTCGAGGTGGTTGTACATGGCGCCGAGGTACTCCGGCGCGTCGCCGTTCGAGACCAGGCCCCGGCGCGCGCCGATGATCATCGGCAGATGCTCGATGCCGACCGGGCACTGATTTTCGCAGGCGCCGCAGGTCGTGCACTGCCACAACACCTCTTCGCTGTACACCTCGCCGAGCTTGCGGTCGCGGCTGCCGGACAGCAGCGCCGCCTGCGTCTGGAGAACGAGAGTCTTCGGGTTCAACGCCTTCCCTGCCGCCCAGGCCGGACAGTTGTCCTGGCACCGCCCGCACTCGACGCACGTGAACGCATCGAGCACCGTCTTCTTCGCGAGGTCCTTGACCGCCTCGAGACCTACTTCTTCCTTCTCGAAATCGAGGTTGCCGACACGGCCGAGTTCGGGGGATTTCAGGAATACAGTGATTGGCGACAGCACGAGATGAAGGTGCTTCGACGCCGGAATGAGCGCCATGAACGCGAGGATGACGAGCATGTGCGTCCACCAGTTCACGCGTCCCGCGACGGTGCTCTCGTCGAGCTGGAAGCCCAGCAGGAACGTGATCATCAGCGTCGCGATGAACAACGCAATCACGACAGACTCGATGGACACGTGGTCGCCGAGGCCGGCCGGCCGGACGAAGGCCCGGCGCACGAGCAGGTAGAGGATGCCCGCCAGAACGGCGGCGGCAAACGGCGCGAGGCCGAGCCGATAGGCGTGAAAGCCAGGACGACGCCGTCAGGTCGGCGATGCCCAGTCCATACAGAAACTCGATCGACGTGTAACCGGCAAACGCGGCGAAGCCCCAGAACACGAGGGCGTGCGCGGCGCCCGCAATCGGCCGTTCGCGGATCGTACGGCGCTGCAGGACGACGTCGAGCAGGAAACGTTGAAGGCGGACACCGAAGTCGTCGAACGAAAAGTGCCCCGGCGCCGCAGCGATCAGCCGGACGCGGGCAGCGACCTGCATCGCGAAGGCCCCGACGGCCACAATCAGGAGCGCCCACAGGGCCCAATATCTCATCTGGTCATCTGGTCATCTGGTCATCTGGTCATCTGGTCATCGTTTGGAGATTTAGCCATTTGAAAATTGTCAAACGATGACCAGATGACCAATGACCAGACGACCAGATGATCGGTTACTCCTTGAGCGCGTCAACCAGAGCCGGAACCAGCTCGAACAGGTCGCCGACGATCCCGTAGTCGGCGACCTCGAAGATGGGCGCGTCGGGGTCCTTGTTGATGGCCGCGATCGTTTGCGAGCCCTTCATCCCGACCAGGTGCTGGATGGCGCCCGAGATGCCGAGCGCGAGGTAAAGCTTTGGCGCCACGGTCTGGCCCGAGCTGCCGACCTGGCGGGCCATCGGCAGCCAGCCGGCGTCGCAAATGGGGCGCGATGCCGCGAGCTCGGCGCCCAGCGCGTCAGCCAGCTGCTGGGCGACCGGGATCTTGTCCTGCTCCTTGATACCCCGGCCCACGGCCACGATGCGTTCGGCCTGTGACAGGTCAACGGCCTGGCGGGCTTCCTGAAACGGCGCTTCGGGCTTCTGCCGGATCGCGCCGGCGTCGATCGCGACGGCGAGGGGGCGAACGGGCGCGGGTGCCGCGCCCCTGGCGGCGCCATCGGCTCTGAACGATCCGACCTGCACGGTGATGAAATGAGGTGTGTCACCCTGTGGGACGACATCGGCCGTCAACTTGCCCTGGAACATCGGGCGGACGAACGCCGTCACCCCGCCGCTCGTTTTCAGCGCGGTCACGTCGGTGACCAGCGCCCGCTCGAGCCGGCTCGCAAGCTTCGGCGCGAAGTCGCGTGTCTGATAGGTGTGCGGCAGTATCACGGTCGTCGGCTTGAGCTCGGCAACCGCCTGTGCGAGCGCCGCGGTGAACCCGTCGGCGGTATAGGGCTCGAGCGCTGCCGTGTCGATCGTGACCACCGCTTGCGCCTCGGCGCTGCTCAACTCGGCGGAGACAGCTCCAACATTCGCGCCAAGTACGAGGATGGACAGGCTCGACTGGGCCTGCCCTGCCGCCAGCGCCTGCCCGGCGGCGACGGCTTCCCACGTCGCCCGGTTCAGCTTTCCGTCTCTCTGTTCCGCAACCACTAAAATCATGTGCTTTCACGAACCACAAAGCCCACCAAGATCACCAAGAACGGATCGACTGCCCTTTGTGAGTCTCGCGATCTTTGTGGTTCCTATATAACCCGCGCCTCTTCCCGCAGCCGTCGCACCAGCTCTTTCGCAGCGGCAGCCGGCGCGCCCTGAATCATCTGGGTCTTCTTGCTCTTCTCTGGCGCGTAGAGCGCCGCGATGCGCTGCCGGGGGGCGGCGGTCGCAGGGGCTTCCACCCTGCGTATTTCCTTCTTCTTGGCCGCCATGATGCCTTTGAGCGTCGCGTAGCGCAGCTGATTGATCCCGCTTTGAATCGTCAGCAGCGCAGGCAGCGGCATGCTGATCCACTGGAACCACCCACCCTCGAGCTCGCGCTTGATGCGCAGGCCAGACTCGGACGCCTGCACCTCCATGATGATCGTCGCGTGGGGCATGCCGAGCGTTTCAGCGAGGATGACGCCCGTCTGCGCCGATCCCTGATCGTCTGACTGCAGGCCGGTCAGCACCAGATCGAACCGCTCCTCCTTCATCGCCGCCGCAAGCGCGCCGGCGATCACGAACGCGTCCGCGCCGGAGAAGCCGTCGCCGTCGACGTGGATGGCCCGATCGGCGCCCCTGGCGAGCGCCTCGCGAAGCACCTGCGCGACACGCGCCGGCCCAACGGAACAGACAACCACTTCGCCGCCGTGCTTCTCCTTGAGACGCAGGCTCTCCTCGAGCGCGTACGCGTCGGGTTCGTTCATCTCGAAGGCGGCATCCTGTTCGCGGATCCACGAACCAGACTCGTTCAGGCGCGGGTGCCAGTCCCGGGCCGGCACCTGCTTGATACAGACGGCAATCTTCATCTGGTCATCTGGTCATCTCGTCATCTGGTCATCGCTGATCAATTTTGAAATCGACGGAATCTCAAAACGATGACGAGATGACCAGATGATCAGATGACAAAATCTGCCGGTCGGCCTATGCATGGAACCGGCGGAACATCAGGGCCGCGTTCGTGCCGCCGAAACCGAATGAATTCGACAGCGCGTACTCGATCTTCATCTCGCGTTTGACCAGCGGGATGTAGTCGAGATCGCATTCCTCGTCAGGATGATCGAGGTTGATGGTGGGCGGCGCCACCTGGTGGTAGACCGCCAGGGCCGTGATACCCGCTTCGAGCCCGCCGGCCGCGCCCAGCAGGTGACCCGTCATCGACTTCGTGGACGACACGGCCACCTTCTTCGCGTGCTCGCCGAAGCAGCGCTTGATGGCGACGGTTTCGACACGGTCGCCGTGCGGCGTGGATGTCCCGTGCGCGTTGATGTAGTCCACCTGCGACGGCTGCACGCCGGCGCTCTCCATCGCCGAGCCCATGACGCGGAAAGGTCCGTCTCCGTCTTCCGACGGCGCCGTGATGTGGTACGCATCGGCCGACATCCCGTAGCCGACCACCTCGGCGTAAATCCGGGCGTCCGGGCCTTCGCTCGCTCGTACTCCTCGAGGATCAGCATCCCGGAGCCTTCGCCGACGATGAACCCGTCGCGGTCGTGGTCGAATGGACGGCTCGCGCGTTCGGGATCGTCGTTCCGGGTCGAGAGCGCCCGCAGGGCGGCGAACCCGCCCACGCCCATGGGCGTGATGGCGGCCTCGGATCCGCCCGCAATCATGACGTCGGCGGCTCCGCGCTTGATCAGCTCGAACGCGTCGCCCAGCGCGTGCGCGGACGCCGAGCACGCCGTGCAGGTCGCCAGGTTCGGGCCTTTGGCGCCGAACCGTATCGACACTTGTCCCGCCGCGAGATTGATGATGGCCGACGGGATGAAAAACGGCGAGATCTTCCGCGGACCGCCCTTGATGAGCGCCAGGTGCTCGCGCTCGATCGTGGTGAATCCCCCGATCCCCGATGCAATGAAGACGCCGACACGCGGCGCCTCCTCCGGCGTGAACGTCAGCGCCGCATCGTCCACGGCGAACTGCGAGGCCGCGATCGCGTACTGGATGAAGATGTCCATCTTCTTGACATCCTTCTTCTCGATGTACGCGAGCGGATCGAAGCCCTTGACCTCTCCCGCGATCCGGGTCGAGAACTCGGTGGGATCGAACTTCGTGATCGTGGCCACGCCGCTCTCGCCGGCCAAAAGCGAGCGCCAGTTGGCCTCCGTGCCGATGCCGAGCGACGACACCAAGCCAATACCCGTGACGACGACGCGCCGTCTGTCCGCCATTGGAATGTTCTGCCCCGGGGAAATGTCTTACTTCTTGCCCTTGCCGTGTGACTCGATGTATTCGACGGCTTCCTTGACGCGCGTGATCTTCTCGGCGTCCTCGTCGGGAATCTCGATGCCGAACTCCTCCTCGAACGCCATGACCAGCTCCACGGTGTCGAGCGAGTCGGCGCCGAGGTCGTCCACGAATGAAGCGTCCGGCGTCACTTCTTCTTCATCGACGCCGAGCTGCTCCACGATGATGCTCTTGACTTTGTCCGATACGGCCATTCAATCCTCCTACATGTACATTCCGCCGTTGACGGCGAGAACGTGCCCTGTAATATACGATGCCTCGTCCGACGCAAGATAGCACGCCGCGCCCGCCACATCGTCCACCGATCCGAGGCGCCCGAGCGGAATCTGCTGCGCCCAATCGACTTGCGCCTTCTCCGTCACGGCCCTGGTCATGTCGGTGTCGATCATACCGGGCGCGATCACGTTCACGGTGATGCCGCGCGACGCCACCTCGCGCGCCAGCGCCTTGGCGAAGCCAATCAGGCCCGCCTTGGACGCCGCATAATTGGTCTGCCCGGCGTTCCCCATCTGGCCCACGACGGAACTCACGGCGATGATCCGGCCGCCACGCTGTTTGAGCATCGGCCGCATCGCCGCCTGCGCCAGCGTGAACGTCGCGGTCAGGTTCGTGGCGATGACCGCCTCCCAGTCCTCGCGCTTCATGCGCATCAGCAGCTGGTCCCGCGTGACGCCGGCATTGCTCACGATGATGTCGAGGCGCCCGTGCCGATCGACGATGTCCCCCGGAAGCCGCTGCACGGCCTCGGCGTCCGTCACGTCGAGGCTGACGGCCTCGCCATGGCGGCCGGCCGACACGATCTCGGCGGCGGTGGCATTCGCGTGGTCGCCGCGGGCGGCGGCCACGACGATGGCGCCCTGTTCCGCGAGCCGGTGCGCGATCGCCCGACCGATGCCGCGCGATGCGCCGGTCACAAGCGCCACCTTGTTCGACAGATCGAACATGCTAGGACATCACGTCTTCGACAGCCGCCAGATCGTCGGGGCTGCCGAAGTTGGCAACCCGCGCGTCGCGATGAATCTTTCGTATCAATCCACTCAG
This sequence comes from uncultured Acidobacteriota bacterium, assembly GCA_963729215.1. GTDB lineage: Bacteria > Acidobacteriota > Vicinamibacteria > Vicinamibacterales > CAVVIG01 > CAVQJU01. Next base: position 392,191 of record CAVSND010000009.1, read on the forward strand.
CACGGTGCCTGGGCCTACCTCAACATACGTTGTGACGCCCTCGGACGCAAGGCGCCGCACCACGGCTTCCCAGCGCACCGGCGACGACACCTGCGCGATGAGCGCGTCGATTGCGCTCCGGGCGTCGCGCTTCGGCTCGCCGTCCACGTCGGCGATGACGGGGATTCTGGGATCCTGGGTTTTCAGCGCGCGCAACTCCGGCGCGAGGCGATCTTCGGCGGGCTTCATGAGCGCGCAGTGAAACGGAGCGCTCACCGTCAGCGGAATCACGCGCTTCGCGCCGCGGGCTTTCGCCTGCTCGCCGGCTCTGGCGACCGCGGCCGCAGATCCGGCAATCACGACTTGCCCGCCGCCGTTCAAGGTGGCCGGGCTGACAACATCGCCCTGCGCCGTCTCGCGGCACGCCTCGGCCACCTGCTCCACGTCGAGGCCGAGAATGGCGGCCATCGCGCCGGCCCCGACCGGCACCGCTTCCTGCATGTAGCGGCCGCGCCGCTGGACGATCGACACGGCGTCGCCAAATGTGAGCGTTCCGGCGACGACGTTCGCCGAAAACTCGCCGAAGCTGTGACCGGCCACAAACGACGGCGTCAGCCCGCGCGACTCGAGCAGCCGGTATGCGGCAATGCTCACCGTCAGGATCGCCGGCTGCGTGTTTTCGGTCAGCGTCAGCTGGTCTTCCGGGCCTTCGAAGATGATCCGGCTCAGCGGATGGCCGAGCGCGGCGTCGGCCTCTTCGAACGTCTGGCGGCAGATGGGAAACGCGTCGGCCAGGGCTTTGCCCATACCGACCTTCTGCGCACCCTGGCCCGGAAAGACGGCGGCGATCAATGGTGGGACACCGCGGCGGCGCCTGTGCCGTGCCCGACGCGTTCGAGGAATCGATCGGTCACGAGCCGATAGGCCATCGCGACGGCGTTCCTGACGGCCTTGGCGCTCGAACGGCCGTGGCCGACGATCGTCACGCCCGCGACACCCAGAAGCGGGGCTCCGCCGTACTCCGAGTAGTCCACGCGCCGGCGGAAATGACGGAGCGCGCGGCGCGTCAGCAGCGAACCCACGCGCATCGTCACGGTGCTCGACAGCTCCTCGCTCAACAATCCCTCGACGACCTCCACCAAGCCCTCACTGATCTTGAGCGCCACGTTGCCCGTGAAACCGTCGCACACGATGACGTCGGCGTCGCCGCTGTAGACGTCGCGCGCCTCGATGTTGCCCACGAAATTCAGCGTCGAGGCCTTCAGCAGCCGGTGCGCCTCGCGCGTCAGCTCGTTGCCCTTGGTCGCTTCGGCCCCCGTGGACAGCAGACCAATCCGCGGCGATTCCGTCCCGAGAACGGTTCGCGTGTACACCTCCCCCATCACCGCGAACTGCAACAGGTGCTGAGGCCGGCATTCCGCGCTGGCGCCGACATCGAGCAGCACGGCCGGACGGCGGCGCGTCGGGATCGTGGCCGCGAGGGCCGGTCGATCGACGCCGGGCAGCATGCCGAAGGCTCCGTGCGCCGCCATGACGGTGGCACCGGTGTGACCGGCGCTCACGAGCGCTGCCGCCTCGCCGCGCGCCACCGAGTCGGCGGCCACCTTGATCGACGCGGCCGGCTTTCGCCGCAGCGCCGACACAGGCGATTCCTCCATCGTGACCACGTCCGGCGCGTCCACGACCCGGACCGAGCGGCGATCGACATCTGCCGCGCGTTCGAGTTCGGCTTCAATGGCGCCCGCCGAACCGACGAGCAGAACGCCCAGATCGAAGTGGCGGACGGCCGCCAGGGCGCCATCGACGATGTTGCGCGGCGCCTCGTCGCCTCCCATTGCGTCGACGGCAATCCAAATCATGCGATTCTCAAGGTTCGGGGGAATCCAGGAGGTCCGAAGGGTCCAAGAAGGTCCAAGTGGTCCGATGGGTCAAGACAGTCGGACTCTTTTCGCAGGCGTGAACCTCTCGAACCGCGGGACCTCTCGGACCCTTGGACCTCTGGACCCTTGGACCTCTTGGACCCTTGGACTTCTTGGACCCCTTTGGACCTGTTTGGACCCTAGTCCTCTTCGACCGCCCTGACCTGCCGTCCGCGGTAGTAGCCGCAGTTGGCGCACACGCGGTGGGGCTGCTTGGGCTCGTGGCAGTGCGGGCATTCGGACAGGCCGGTCGCTTTGAGGGCGTCGTGCGTCCGGCGCTTCGCCGTGCGGGTCTTCGAGTGTCGTCGTTTGGGATTAGGCATCGTTAGTCCTTGGTCGAGTTCTGTTTGGTGGTCCCGAGCGTTTTGAGCACCGCAAAGCGCGGATCGTCCCAGTCGCGCTTGCACCCGCACGTGCCCCGGTTGAGGTTCGTCCCGCACACAGCGCACAACCCGCGGCACTCGCTGTCGCAGAGCGGCTTCATCGGCGCGGCCAGGTAGAACTGCTCGCGCATCAGTTGCCCGAGGTCGATCTGGTCGTCATCGTAGAACGCGGTCCCGAAGTCGTCTTCCTCGATCTCGCGCTCGTCTTTCCCGTGGCCCGCGCCATCTGCCACGTGCGGCTGATACCGCAGGTCAAACGGCACATCGACGGCCACCGCGATCGTCTCGAGGCATCGGCTGCACGGCAGTTCGAGCGTCGTCTGCGTGCGGCCGACCAGGCGGTACTGGGCCTTGTCCTTGAAGATATCGAATGCCAGCGACACCGGCGCCGACACCCGGAAATCCTCCCGATCCTCGGCGAACGCTTCGGAGGGGTAGACCTGCTCGAAGCGCTCTTGCGGAGTCCGGATCCGGCTCAAATCGAGCAGCATGGAACCCCCGATTATACCATGCAGGAAACGGCCTAATCGTGCTCCCAGGGCTTGGGGATGAAGAGTTGCTCGAACAGCCTGATGGCGTATCGATCCGTCATGCCCGCGACGAAGTCGCGCGCCGCGGCGTCCAGGCCCTCGGTTTCGATGGTCCGGACGTCCAGGAAATCGGCGGGCCGTTCGCGGACCTTTTCCCACAGGCCGCTGAGGATGTCCGCGGCCTTCTTGAACTCCACGGTTGCGAGGCTGTTTTCGTACACCGCGTCGAACAGATAGCGGCGGAGTTCGAGCACGGCGTCGAGGATCTGGGGGCTCATGCGGATCTCGGTCAGGCCGCCCGCCAGGGTTTCGGTGACGACATCCTTGACCAGCGTCGCGATGCGCGCCGACGATGTCGCACCCAGGATCCGGACAGGGTCGCGCGGCAGATCCGCGGCCGCCAGCAGCCCCGCACGCGTCGCGTCGTCGATGTCGTGGTTGACGTAGGCGATCAAATCGGCCACCCGCATGATCTGGCCCTCGACCGTGCTCGCACGCATCGCGGCCGCCATGCCGACGGGCGCGCCGGACTTTCCTTTCGAATGCTTCGCGATCCCGTCGCGCACTTCCCAGCTCAGGTTCATCCCCCTTCCATCGTTCTCGAGCACGTCGACGATGCGAAGGCTCTGTTCGTAGTGGTTGAACCCGCCGGGCATGAGCGTGTCGATGACGCGTTCGCCCGCGTGGCCGAAGGGCGTGTGGCCGAGGTCGTGGCCGAGCGCGATGGCCTCGGTCAACTCCTCGTGAAGCCGCAGCACCTTCGCAATCGTGCGCGCGATCTGTGACACCTCGAGCGTGTGCGTGAGCCTCGTCCGATAGTGATCGCCCGTCGGCGAGAAAAAGACCTGTGTCTTGTGCTTCAAGCGGCGAAACGCCTTGCTGTGAATGATGCGGTCGCGGTCCCGTTGAAACGCCGGCCGGACGTCGTCCTCTGTTTCGGGACGGAGGCGGCCGCGCGAATCGGCGCTCCTGGCCGCCTGAGGCGCGAGGATGTCGCGTTCGCGCTGCTCGAGCTGTTCGCGTATGGTCATCGGAGCACGTGCGGCTGACCCGCCGGAGCCGCGGTCACGTCCGCCAGGAAGCTGGTGCCGTGCGCAAGCGCCCCGACGCCGAAGACCTCGGCGAGCGTCTGGCCCAGGTCCGCGAACGTGGCGCGCGTGCCCAGGTCGACGCCCGCTCGCACACCGGCGCCGGTCACGAGCAGCGGCACATATTCACGCGAATGGTCGGTGCTCGGCGTGGTCGGATCGTTGCCGTGGTCGGCCGTCACCACGAGAAGATCGTCCGGACGAAGCTGAGGCAGCAGCGCAGCAAGGCGCGCGTCGAACCGCTCGAGGTTGGCCGCGTACCCGGCGACATCGTTGCGATGCCCGAACCGCGTATCGAAATCCACGAGGTTGGCGAATATCAAACCGCGGTCGGTCAACGCCATCTGCCTCGCCACTTCGTCCATTCCCTCTTCGTCGCTCGCCGTATGCACGGCCCGGGTCACGCCGCGACCGGCAAAGAGATCTTCGATCTTGCCTATCGCGACGACCGGAAGACCGGCGGCCTTGACGCGGTCGAGCAGTGTTTCCCCCGCGGCGGCAGGGCGTAATCGCGCCGATTGGCCGTGCGGACGAAGCTGGTTGCGTCGCCCACGAACGGGCGGGCAATCACACGTCCGACCCCGAGGCCCTCGCCGACCAGCCTGTACGCGATCTCGCACGCGCGGTACAACTCGGGCACCGGGACAATCGCTTCGTGCGCCGCGATTTGAAACACGCTGTCGGCGGAGGTATAGACAATGAGGGCGCCGGTTCGCATGTGCTCCGGTCCGAGTTCGTCGAGGATCGCGGTTCCGGAGGCGGCCTTGTTGCCGATGACGGCGCGGCCGGCCTCACGCGCGAACGTGGCGATGACATCCGCCGGAAACCCGTTCGGAAATACCGGAAACGCCGTGTCGAGCACGATGCCCATCATCTCCCAGTGCCCCGTCACCGAATCCTTGCCGGCCGATGCTTCGTGCATGCGGCCGGTCGCCGCACGCGGGGCGGGTTCCACTGGCGACTCACCCAGGGCGACTATGCGATCGAGCCCGAGCGAACGGAGCGTCGGGACGCGCAGCGGCACATGACGGGCGATGTTGCCGAGTGTATTGCTGCCTTCGTCGCCGTAGCGGCCGGCGTCAGGCAATTCACCCGCACCGACGCTGTCCATGACGATGACGATGACGCGGGTGAAAAATGGCACAGGAGTCAATGTAGAACGCAGAACACCGAATGAAGAATGCGGAACAAGTCCGACATTCTACATTCTACGTTCTACATTCTACGTTGTTGTCGCCGAGGAACCGTAGCACCGAGGCGATCGTCCCCGCCGACTCTCCCGGGCCCTCAAACCATGTCAGGTTCGGCTCCTTCCGGAACCAGGTCAACTGCCGTTTGGCGTAACGCCGGTTCTCCTGCACGATCAGCGCGCGCGTAGCCGCCTCGTCCCGGACACCACGCAGGTGTTCCAGCGCCTGCCGGTAGACGAGCCCGCCAAACGGCCTCGCGTCCTCGGGCACTCCACTGGCCAGCATCGTCCGAATTTCGTCGAGCAGACCCCGCGCGAATTGTTCATCCACCCGACGCGCCACGCGTTCCGCAATCAGCGCGGCCGGCAGCGTCACGCCGATGGCCAGGACGGTGGCATCGGGAATCAGCGACGTGGTCTCGGCAAAATGATCCGTGAGGGGGCGGCCCGTGAGGAAGTAGACCTCCAGGGCTCGGACGAGTCGCTTCTGATCGCGCGGCTGGATCCGGGCCGCCGAGGCCGGGTCAACACGGGCCAACATCCGGTGGAGACGCTCGACACCGCGCCTGGCGGCAATCGCGTCCAGGCGTGCGCGGCAGGCCGCGTCACGACCGGGCCCCGGGAACAGGCCGCGCGTCAGCGCGCGGAAGTAGAAACCGGTCCCGCCGGCGACAATCGGGAGCCGGCCGCGCGCGTGGACGTCGCGGATGACCGCCGCGGCATCCCGGGCGTACTGCGCGGCCGTGTACTCGGCCGTCGGGTCAACGATGTCGATGAGGTGATGAGGAACGCCGCGGCGTTCGGCCAGCGGCACTTTGTCGGTGCCGATGTCGAAGCCACGAATGACAGCCGTCGAATCGCAGTTGATGATTTCGCCGTTGCAGCGCTCGGCGATGGCCAGCGCCAGCGCGCTCTTGCCGGTGGCGGTCGGGCCGAGGACCGCGACGACGAACACGGGGGTCACCGTACGCGGAATATCACGTACACGATGAACGCGAACAGCAGCAGCACCAGACCGCGTTGCTGGGACCTGGTCACGGCGGGGATTCGTTATAGAAGAACGTGACGGTGAAAAACGCCTTGTCGGCGGGGTACTCCGGCGGCAAGGGCGTGGTGGGGTTCGAGCCCGACAACGCGCCGAACGCGGCGTTGTTGAACGCGTCGATCGGGCAGGGCCCGATGATGTTGAGATCGGTAATCGTCCCGTCCTTGTGCACGTTGAACGTAATGACGACGTGGCCCCGCATCGACATCGACGAGTACGGGACGAACCAGTTGCGCTTCACCTGCGCGATGAAGCGGCGAATCCACGGCCCGAACTCCACGCCCTTCGTGTCGAACTGGATTTCCGGGCCGAAGCCGCCGCCGTTTCCGCCCGGATTGTCGAACTGCTCGCGCGGGATGAATCGCTGCAGGTTCCTCAGCGCATCGCCGAGCGAGCCGCCCGGGACGGCCGAGCGGCCGTTGGCGCCGTTCTGGCTCGGCGACGTAGGCGGCGCCGGCAATTGCATCGCCGACTGGGACTCGGGAACGGGAACCCTCGCGTCGTTCTGCGCCTGCTGCTGACCCTGGGCCGGATCCGGCGAGGGCCCCTGCCCGCGCGCCGGGGCAGGCGGCGGGAGCGCCTCGACGCGTTCCGGCGTGTTGCCGCGCGAGTACGGCAGCGGATTCGTCGGCTTCGGCGAACGCTCGGGTGCGCGCGCCACCCGATCCTTGTCGGAGCTGTCGGCCCGCGGCGGCGGCTTGGGCGCCTGGAGATCGTTGCGCGGCTGTACGAAGACGAACCGCGTGTCGTCCCGCTCGCGCTGCTGCTGCAGCAGCGCAGCTCGCGCCTGCGCGGCCTTGTTGTCAAATGGGAACAGCCTCGGAAACAGCAGGATGAGGATGACAACAACAAGGTGAAAAATGATCGAGAGGAGGACGCCCTCGCGCCATGAAATCGCGCGTCCGACGGGTGTAATGTCAGGACGATAGTCGTCGATCTCGAAGTACATCAGCTAGTTAAGCGATTATAGCGCGTGGCTTGGGGTCCGTAACTCGTGGCTCGTGATTCGTCACTCGTGGTCCGGGACATGACTCGGGGCCCCGAGTGACGAGCCGCGAGCTACGAGCCACGTGTGGCCGTATACAGAAAGACGCTGCCGAACGTCAGGGAGTTGGCCGTCACCTCATGAAATCCATGTTTTCGGAGAAGATTCATGAACGTGTCGGGCGACGCAAACGCCCCGACCGATGCTGGAAGGTAGCCGTATGCCGCGTCGTGACCGGAAATCGCCCGGCCGATACGGGGCAGTATGTGACGGAAGTATGACAGGTAGGCGGCCCTGAACAGCGGCGCGGTCGGAATGGCGAACTCCAGGATGACGAGCCGGCCGCCCGGCCTCAGCACGCGTGCGATGTCCCGGCACGCCACCTCCGGATCTTCGACATTGCGGATCCCGAACGCGATCGTGACGGCGTCAACCGACGCATCGGCCACGGGGATCCGCATCGCGTCGCCCCTGACCAGGCTGATCGCGCGGTCCAGTCCGGCACGACGAATCTTCTCCATGCCGATATTCAGCATGGCGCCGGCGAAATCGACGCCGACGACGCGTGCGGCGCCTGGCCGGGCCTGGTGTGCCGCGAGCGCAAGATCGGCGGTCCCTGTGCACAAGTCGAGGACGCGCTCCCGCCCCGTCAGGCCGATCGACCGGATCGCCCGGCGGCGCCAGTGGCGGTCTATTCCCGCGCTCAGCAGGTGGTTGAGAAAATCGTAGCGGGGCGCAATCGCGTCGAACATCCCCGCAATGCGGCCCGGGTTCTTTGAAAGGTCTGCCACGGCATCTCTTCGACGGCTTCGTCAGCTGAAGTCAGCGCCTGTCAATCACGAAGACACGAAGAACACGAAGCGCACGAAGAGGGCTGTACAGAGCCTTCCTCGTGGACTTCGTGACTTCGTGAATGAGCGGTCGCCGCACATACCAGCTGGTCGCTGCCGAGAATAATCAGGAGCCCACCTGCCCCGTCCAGGCCGGATAGAGCTGATGCTCGAAGCCAAGAGCGCTGAGGATCTTGCCGGCCATGAAGTCGGCGAGGTCGTCGAGCGTCTGCGGCAGCTGATAGAACGCGGGCATGGCAGGGAGGACCACGGCGCCCGCTTCCGCGCACAACACCATGTTCTTGAGCGCCGGCAGGCTCATGGGCGTCTCCCGCGGGACGATGACGAGCGGACGGTGTTCCTTCAGCATGACGTCGGCCGCGCGCTCGACCAGGTTGCGCGAGAGCCCGTGGGCGATGCCGGCGAGCGTTTTCATCGAGCACGGCACGATCGCCATCGCCGTACACCCGTGGCTGCCGCTGGCGATCGTCGCGCCGAGGTCGCGATTGCTGAGCAGCGTAAAGGCGCCCTTGTTCACATCGGGGCCGTACTTCGCCGACAGGTACGGCATCAGGCGCTCGACCGCGGCTGCCTCCCCGAGCTCGTCGCGAAGCAGGCGGCGGCCGTAATCGGATACGACCAGTTCGACATGGACACCCCGTGACAACAGTTCGGCGAGGGTGCGGACCGCGTAGAGCGCCCCGCTCGCGCCCGTGACGGCCAGCGCAACCGAGCGATGCGATTCACCCGCCATACACCGCCACCGCCAGGACGATCAGATACAGGATGCCGACGTAGCCATTCAAATCGAACGCGCGCTTGACCTGCGACAAGTCGTCGGCGCTGACCAGCGACTGCTCGTACACCAGCAGTCCGGCGATCAGGGCGACTCCCAGGGGATACCAGGACGGCAGCGGCGTGACCAGCGACAAGGCCAGCAGGCACACCACGGTCACGACATGCATCACCCGTGAAATCGTGAGCGATGCCGCCACGCCGAAGCGCACCGGAATCGACCGCAGGCCGTGCTCGCGATCGAAGTCCACGTCCTGGCAGGCATACAGCACGTCGAATCCCCCGACCCAGGTCCCGATGGCGAGCGCCAGAATCCATGGCTCCCCGCCGCCGCGGCCGCCGACGGCGAGCCACCCTCCGACCGGCGCCACGGCCATCGCCAGGCCCAGGAACATCTGCGTCCACGTGGTGTACCGCTTGGCGAGCGAATACCAGAACACGATCGCCAGCGCCACCGGCGACAGCAGGAAACACAACGGGCTCAGGCGCCACGCCGAGTAACAGAAACAGATCGACGCGACGGTCACAAACAGCGCCGCCTCGCGCATCGACATCGCGCCGCGCGGCAGCTCGCGGTTGGACGTTCGAGGGTTGAGCGCGTCCATGCGGGCGTCCACGAGCCGATTGAATCCCATCGCGGCGCTCCGGGCCGACACCATCGCCGCGAGAATCCAGCCAAGCGTGCCCGCCGTGATCACCGCGTGACGCGACGCGAGCAGCGCGCCCGCCAGCGCGAACGGCAGCGCGAACACCGAATGGCTGAACCTGACGAACGAAAGATAGGTGCGAAGGCGCGTGAACATCATTCGAGCCAGCGAATCTGCCCGGGCTGAACTCCCGACACCAGATATTCTTCCACATCGTCGGTATCCGGCGGCAGATCGACCGCAAGCAGCCGTGCACGCTTGCCCGGCTCAATCGTGCCGAAGTCGGCGTCGAAGCCGAGCGCACGGGCGCCCTGCCGCGTCGCGCTCTCGAGCAGCGCCGCGGCCGGAACCGAGGGGGCCAGCGCATGCAGCGTGGCCACCTCGGCAAACACGCTCAGGTCGGGAGCACTCGCGAGGCTGTCGGTCCCGATGGCCACGCGGACGCCCGACTTGTAGAAGTCCTCGATCGGCGGTACGCCCGCTCCCGTATGGCCGTTGCTGCGCGGACAGGTCACCAGCGTGGTACCGCGCGAGGCCAGCCGCGTCAGATCGTCCGGCGACATCTGGACGCCGTGCACGGCCAGCACGCGCGCGTCCAGGAATCCGTTGTCATCGAGGTATTGCACCGGCGTGCCGCCCGGCGCGGTCCACGCCGCGTCCCAGGATCCGAGCTCTTCGAGCAGCGTCCGCCACGGACCGCCAGCGGTCCTGATGAATTCCGTTTCCTCCGCCGATTCCGCCAGGTGCACGCTGCATGGCGCAAAGGCGTCGCGATCGACTTCTCTACGAATCGCGCGGAACACGAGCGGCGCGACCGAGTATGGCGCGTGCGCCGCAAGGCTGGTCCTGACCATGGGAGCCGGTCCGAGCGCGTCGATCTCACGCCGCGCCCGTTCGACGACGGCTTCGGGGTCCGGGGCGTTGAACTTGACGATCTCGTAGAACACGACGCCGGCGAGCGGGCTGCGCGCCAGGGCGCCAAAACTGGCGAGTGTGTTGCTGATGTCGCCGACAACGGCCGTCCCGCATGCGATCGCCTCGACGACGGCCCCGCTGATGGCAGCAAGGACCTCGGGGGATCGCGGATCCGGCTGCTGGCGTCGTGCGGCGAGCAGCGCGCGAATCCAGGAGACGAACTCGGATGCGGGCGCGACCTCGTCGCGCAGGTAGGACAACTCCAGATGCGTGTGGGCGTTCACGAGGCCCGGCATCACCGCCACGTCGCCCAGATCCACTTCAGGCACATCGCCGGGCGACGTGCGGTGGCCGGTCGCGACGATGCGGCCCCGGTCAACCGTGACCCAGCCGTCACGAACGGGCCGTCCATCGATCGGGACGACCCAGGCAGCGCGATAGCGAATCAGTTACGGCCTCGCGGCCTTCCCGGCGCGGCTCCGGGCAGGATAGAAGCGCAGTTCGTCGGGCACATGGGTGTCGCCTGCCTCGCGAGCGGTCGCGAGCTCGAGCATCCGTGGCACGTCGCGTTCCCGGAAGATCGGCTCGCCCAGCACCTCGTAGTGCATGTTCCGCCGTCTGGCCGCGAAACCCGCGTCCTCGATGTTGCGCACGATCTCGAGCTCGTCCATGCAGTAACTGGCGCCGGCAGCGCGGACGACGTTCTCTTCAATCATCACGCTGCCCATGTCGTTGGCGCCGTACGCGAGGCTCAACTGGCCGACCTTCCCGCCCTGGGTCACCCATGACGCCTGAAGGTTGTCGAAGTTGTCGAGCACGATTCTGGCAATCGCCAAGCGTCCGGAGATAGTCGATGCCGGTGGCTTCGGTGCCCGACAGCTCCGTGTGATCGGGCTGATAGCTCCACGTGATGAACGCCGTGAATCCGCCGGTTTCGTCCTGAAGATCCCGGAGGCGCAGCATGTGCTCGATGCGCTCGGCATCGGTCTCGACGGTGCCGTACATCATCGTGGCCGTGGTGCGGAGGCCGGCGCGGTGGGCGTGACGCATGACGTCGAGCCATTCGTCGGCAGTCGCCTTCCCGTAGCAATGCAGGAGCTTCCGGACGCGATCCACGAGAATCTCGGCGCCGCCCCCGGGGATGCTGTCGAGCCCGGCCGCGATCAGCCGCTCGATGACGGCAGGCACAGGCAACTGCGAGAGACGCGACAGGTGGATGACTTCGGGCGGCGAGAGCGCATGAAGCTTGAACGACGGATAGCGCTCCTTGACAGCCCGGAACAGGTCTTCGTACCAGGACAACGGCAGGTCCGGGTTGTGACCGCCCTGCAGCAGCAACTGCACGCCGCCGACCGCGATCGTCTCGTCGATCTTGCGAAACAACTCGTCGAATCCAAGTACGTAGCCGTCCGGTGATCCAACCGGACGGTAGAACGCGCAGAAGTTACACTTGGCAACGCAGATATTCGTGTAGTTGACGTTGCGATCGATGATGTATGTGACGAGACCGTCGGGGTGTTTGCGGAGGCGGATGCCGTCAGCCAGCGCGCCGAGGATCGCCGTGGGCGCCGAGCGATACAGCTCAAGCGCCTCGGCCCCGTCGAGCCTGAGCCCCGCCCGCACTTTCTCGACCAGCCCCTCGAGACCGATTGGCACTGTAGGCATCAGTAAAACCGGAGCCCGCCAGCAGGCGGCGCGACGTCGATTTCGGCGGCGTAGCGGTAGAACAGCTCCAGGCCCGCCCGCTCGTCGCTGCCCAGATGGTACTTGATATTATCCCGCAGGTAACGCATCCCAAGGACCTGCCGCTCGGGCGATTCCCGCAGGTAGGCGCATGCGACCTCGTCGGAGGCGGCGACGCCGCCATCGCGCGCCAGCTGCAGCGCTTCGACATCAGCAGGTTCGAGCACACCCTCGCGTCCCGCCCAGAACGCATAGACGAACGGCAAACCGGTCAGCTCCGTCCAGGCCTGTCCAAGATCGATGACCTCGACCGGCAGCCGGTGCTCGACGTTGGGCGGCTGGAACAGGGCGTTGTCCCCGATGATGAGTGCCGCGTCGCATCTCCCGAGCATCGCGGGCAAGGTCGGGACCGGCGGCTTCGATCTTCGGGTGAATCTTGAACAGGCGCGCGCACAGCACGCGCACGAGCGCCACCGAAGTCCTGCGAGCTGACGTCCATCGCGATCGATCGCACGTCGGCGATCGGACGCGACACAAAGAGCAGGACGGACGCAACGGGACCGCGGGACGCGATCGCCAGATCAGGCACGATCGGAATACGGGCCGCCGCGCGTGTACTCGATGGACGGAATCAGTCCGATGTCGATCGCGCCGTCGTGCAGCAGCGACGCGCAGGTGGACGGAACGTCGAAGCGAAGCAGAAAGCGCAGCGATCGTTCGAGGCCGTAGACGAGCGGGCGCGCGTTGAGATAGCCCACCGCGCCGAGACGCACCATCATCGAGCCAGCATCTCGAACCGCCCGTTCCGCTCCACGGGTTCCTGGCCGGCCGCCCGGATATTCCTGCGGATCTCTTCGATCGGCGAGCGGCGGCGGCCCTGCCCGGTATCCTCGTCGGCCGAGACGCCGTCCACATCGTCAGCGCCAATCGTCAGCGCGACCTGTGCGAGCTTCGGTCCGTAGAGGGCCCAGTCCACCTGAATGGACGGGATGTTCTCGATCGTCAACCGCGCCAGCGCCACGCGCTTGACGTCGTCGAACCCGGTGGTGGGAACCGCGGGGTTGACGCGACGCGGCAGCGGGGCGAACGACCGGATCACGCCCACCACACGCTGCAGCTCCGCGACCTGCTTGAACAGCGCCAGCGTGTCAGCCGTCGGCAACTGGTGAATCGTCAGCCGCGCAAGCGCCAGCCCGCCGATGTTGACCTCTTCGATCGACCGGCGGGGGTCGCGCAGGCGATCGAACGGCGCCTCGGCCACGAGGTCGAGGCGCGCGGCGTGCAGTTCCTCGAGAAGCGCCCGCAGGGTCACCTGCTCCGCCCCGGCGAGCTGCTCGAGGTCGTCGAGCGAGAACGCGGATACGGGGACACCCTCCGCCCGCTCCACGACCTCGCGCACACGCGCCAGCGCGGCCGCGCGCGTGGCCGGTACGCCGACGATCCGGATCTCACCCGCGTCGGGCGGCCACGAAATGCGGCGCACCGGGCTCGCTGGCGACGTCGGCAACCCGCACGAACGTCGTGCGGACCCCGTGACGCTCGCGGCGCACGGCGTCGGCCTGCATCCCGAGGGTGATGATGTCGTGCGAGGCGGCGAGGGTCGACAGATCGGTGTCCGAAACGGGCATGTGTGGGTGGACGCGGCGCTTCACCGCGAACAACGATTTTATGGCACCGCCTGCCCCGGCAACAACCCCGAGCGCGGCGCGCGCTACTCGAGCGTGATCGGCAGCACGGCGTGCGCGAGCGGATGGTTGATCGCGAGCGCGTACGTGCCTGTCTCCCACTCTCCGGAAGGCATCTCGAAGAACACCTCGCCGATCGTGACGCGATCCTTGTCCAGCAGCGCGGTGTCTACCGCGAGGCCTTCTCCCGGCAGGGCGAGAAACTGCAGGCGTTCCAGCGGCGCAAATGGGCTCAGATAAATGTTGAGCTGGCGCCTCCAGATCATGGCGTTCTGCCTGACGAACGCGACCTGGGAACTGTCTTCGAGAAATCGGCGCTGATCCGCCACCATCATCCGGCTTCCGGCCGGCGTCTGGAGCGTAACGTGTTCCCGCTCGAGGATCAGGCGCCGGCTGGTCGTCCAGAGGGCGAGATCGACCAGCACCCAGCGCAAGGCATGGTTCCGCTGGGAGTAGTCATAAGAGGCGACAACCTGAATGGCACTGTCCTTGTACTCGACGGTCGCCCGGCCTCTCTGCTTCGTGTGCGGGAAGGATGGCTGTTCCTGCGCGGCGGCGCGAATCCCGCCCCAGAGAACCCCGACGGTGAGCACGAGGACCACAATTCGGCTCATAAGCGCCTCCGGCGACTCTGTCCTACTTGTCGCCGCCCAGGATCAGCGGGAGCCCCTTGGAATTGCCGATGACGACCACCTTCGAGTTGGCGCTCGCGGCAAGTTTCTCCGTCGCCTCGATGCCCTTCCACTCCAGCAGCTGCGGGCTGATGCCCTGCGCCACGATGCGCTGGAAGTCGGCCACGCCCTGCGCCTCGATACGCTTGCGTTCGGCCTCCTGCTGCTCCTTCTGGAGGACGAACTTCATCTGCTCGGCTTCCTGCTCGCGCCGCAGCTTTTCCTGGATCGCATTCGCCACGACCGGCGGCAGGCCGATCTTCCTGAGCAGCACCTGCTGGACGATGATACCGCGGTCGCCCGCGAGGCGCCTGAACAGCGTGAAGATTTCGCCGGCGATCTTCTCCCGTTCGGCCGAGTACAACGCCTTGGCCTCGTAGGACGCGGTGATCTCACGGATCGCCGAACGGAACTGCGGTTCAACGATCGTCCCGATGTAGTCGGAGCCCACCGTACGGTAGATCTCCACCGCCTTCGCGGGATCGAGCTGAAACAGCAGCGAGGTCTCGAGCGACAGGATGAGCCCCTCCTGCGAGGGGACCTCCGCCAGTTCCTTGATCTCCTGCGTCTGGACCGACATCCTGACGACGCTCGTCAGCGGCAGCACGATGCCGATACCGGGCGACAGCGTGGAAGACGACACGCTGCCAAAAAAGTCCTTCACGCCGACGTTGCCCGCCGGCACGGTTCGAAACGGTCCGGCCGTGAGGAAGAGAATGAACAGGATCACGGCTCCGACGACGAACATCACGCGCGACGGGCGCGGCAGCTGCACCGGCGGCATCCTGGAGAAGTCAGAGTCCACACTCTCACCTGCCTTTCATTCGAGACCAGATTTCCGCGGCCTTTCGTCCAGCCTCCTCCGTCGTGGCGATGCGGGACGGCCAGGTGCGCGTGTAACCCTCCGACGCCCATTTCCGCGTCGCGTCGATGCCCATCTTGCCGCCATATGCCGGCAGTTCGGCGGCATCGTCCAGGTCGTCCACCGGGCCCTTCGTCATCTGCACGTCGCGCAGCGGATCGACGTGCGTGCCGGTGATCCAGGCGACTTCGCTCACATCGTGGACGTTGACGTCCTTGTCCACCACCACGATCGTTTTCGAGAACATCAGCTGGCCGAGCCCCCAGCAGGCGTTCATGATTTTTCGGGCGTGGCCGGGATACCGCTTGTCGATGGAGATGATGACCAGGTTGTGAAAGATGCCTTCGGCCGGAAAGTGCATGTCGACGATCTCGGGGACCGTCTTGCGGATCAAGGGCAGGAAGATCCGCTCGCTCGCGAGCCCGAGGTAATAGTCTTCCATCGGCGGGATGCCGACGATCGTCGAGAGATACGTCGGCGATTTCCGCTGCGTGATGCACGTGAGATGGAATACCGGGTAGTCGTCCGGCTGCGAGTAGAACCCCGTGTGATCGCCGAATGGTCCTTCGCGGCGGCGTTCGCCGGGATTGACATAGCCCTCGAGCACGATGTGCGCGCTTGCGGGCACTTCGAGATCCACGGTCACGCACTTGACCATCTCGATGCGCTTCCTGGCGAGGAACCCGCCCAGGAGCAGTTCGTCCAGGCCTTCGGGCATCGGAGCGGTCGCGCAGTACGTCAGCACGGGCTCCGGACTCAACGCAACCGCCACGTCGAGACGCCTGCCGAGCCGCTCCGCAACCCGATGATGCTGGGCGCCACCCTTGTGGCGCTGCCAGTGCATCCCGGTTGTGCGGCCATCGAAGACCTGCATCCGGTACGTGCCGATATTCCGCATCCCGGTTTCGGGATCCTTCGTGAAGACGAGCGGCAGCGTGATAAAGCGGCCGCCGTCTTCCGGCCAGCACTTGAGAATCGGCAGCTCGTCGAGCGTGCCGTCCTTGCGGACGACCTCCTGGCACGCGGCGTCCGAAACCGTCTTCGGCATGAGGTCGCTCAGCCGGCTGACCAGCGGCATCAACTTGAGCGCATCCAGGACGCCCCTGGGCATCGGCGGCGTCATCAGTTCCTCGATCTCGCGCCCGAGGTCGTCGAGCGCCTTGACGCCGAGGGCCAGACACATGCGCTCGACCGAGCCGAAAACATTCGTCGCGACCGGAATATCGAAGCCGGACGGACGCTCGAACACCAGGGCAGGTCCACCACCGGGAGACTTGCATGCGCGATCGGTGACGGCCGCGATCTCCAGATCCGGGCTGACCTGGTCGGTCACCCGCGCAAGCAGCTTGCGGCGATCGAGGTCGGTGATGAAGTCGTTCAGATCTGGGTACATGCCAGGGCCTGTGTGTCACGAAAGTCGCGAAGCGGCCGGCCGCAATCGATCGTCCGTGCCTTCGCGATCTGCGCGTCTTCGTGGTTAGGCAGTCGCGCCTATTCTATCTGTGATTTGTTGAGCGAGCGCCAGGGCGCGGCGTCCCTGTTCGCCGGTGACCCGCGGGGGGCGCGCGGACGTGACCGCGTCGACGAAGTCGGCCAGTTCGCGCACGAGCGGTTCTTCCTGGACGACCGGGATATCGCCGCCCTGAATCGACGGCAACCCGGCGCCGGTGACCAGTTTGTACATCTCGATCTTCTGCGCTGCGTAGTCGATCGACAAGTATGCCGACGGCTGAAAGAACCGGATCTTGCGCACGCGATCGCGGCTGATACGGCTCGCGGTCAGGTTGGCGAGGCAGCCGTTCTTGAAGCGGACACGCGCGTTCGCAATGTCCACGCGACCGGTGAGCACCGGCACCCCCACCGCGTCGATCGAATCGACCTCCGAATCGACGAGCGAGAGCACGACGTCCAGGTCGTGAATCATCAGGTCGAAGACGACGTCGATGTCGAGGCTGCGTTCGGGGAAGACGCCCAGCCGGTGTACTTCGATGAACCGGGGGTTGGCCACGAGCGGCTGCGCGACCGCCACGGCCGGGTTGAACCGCTCGGTGTGGCCAACGGCGAGCGTCGCCCCCGCCTTCGCGGCCGCCGCGATCATGTCGTCCGCTTCCGCGAGACTTCGCGCCATCGGCTTCTCGACGAGCACGGCCACGCCAGCCGACAGGAACGGAAGCGCGATATCGCGGTGGATCTCGGTCGGCACGGCGATCGTGACGGCGTCCACCTTTCCGGCCAATTCTCGCGCATCGCCGAGCGGCGTCGTGTGATTCGCCGACGCGATTTCCTCGGCCCGTGCGCGGTTCGTGTCCACCACGGCCACGAGATCGACGCCGGGCATGGCCGACAGAATCCGGGCGTGGTGCTTCCCGAGGTGACCGACACCGACAACTGCAATTCGAAGCGACATCTTAGTTAGAAATAGCCGCTCATCACGAAGTCACGAAGGGCACGAAGATCACCATGTATTCCTGTCAAGAAGGCCTCGTGGTCTTCGTGTCTTCGTGATGAAGAGGTGATGGACTCATGGCAACAGGGGTCTTCCCACGATTGCGATCTTCGCTTCGTTGGCCGATGCCAGCACGGCCTCGCGATCGAGGACGAGCGTCTTCCCGGCGTCAACCGACAGGACCGCGGCGCCCGCGACGCGCAGGGCCTGGACGGTCGCAAACCCGATCACCGGCACGTCGAACCGCATGTCCTGCCTGGGCTTCGCCACCTTCACGATACAGACGCCAGGGCCGGCGAGATGCCCGGCGCGGGCGATCACTTCGTCGGTGCCTTCCATCGCCTCGACCGCCACGACCGCCTGGTGCTTGACCGCGATGGTCTGTCCGATGTCCAGCGCCGCGATCTGATCCGCCATCCGGTACCCGAACGCGAGATCCTTCTGCTCTTCCTCGGTCGGCCCGCGGCTTGTCAGCACGCCGGGTGCCGCGAGCAGGGGCGTGAGCAGCCCCGTGGAATCCATCAACTCGATCCCGTTTTCGCGCAGCACTCCGGCCACCGCGCCGATGATGCCGTCCGTATTTCTGGCGACCAGCTTGCCCATCACCTTGGCCAGCGTCCAGTCAGGGATGATGCCCGAGGAAAAGATCTTGGTGTGCTTCACCTGGCCGGCCATCACGGCGTGCGTGACCCCGGCTTTCTTGAGGAGGCTGATGCACGTGCCCAGCTGGCCGAGCGACACCCAGTGAATCTCGCTGCCGGTCCGCGCCGCCGCGTCAGTCAGTTGGGGAAACGTCTCTTCCTTGGCGGCGATGACGGTCACGTCGTGCCCGGCGGCCCGCGCCGCCTCGAGCACGAGGAATGGGAAGCGGCCGTTGCCGGCGATCAGCCCCAGGCGCATCGGTCGTCAGGCTTTCGCAGGCGGCCTGCAGTCCGCCTATTCATCCGCGAGCACTTCTTCGGCCCGCCGCGAGGCGCGGCGGAGCACGACGCCCCGCTGCGAGGTGCGAATGAAGTCGACCAGATACTCCACTTCGTCGCACGCCAGCGAGCGATCTTTCCGGATCTGCTGGAGCGCCTTCGTCGTATTCAGCTTGGACTGCAGCAGATACCGGAACGAACGCTTCAGCTTCTCGATCACGTCCGGCTTGAGACCCCGGCGTTCGAGGCCGATCGTATTCACGCCGAAGATGCGGGCCGGCCGGCTGCCGACCGTTCTCGCGAACGGCAGCGCGTCCTTCGTCACGACCGAGTACCCGCCGATGAAGCCGTGCCGGCCGACGCGGCAGAACTGGTGGACGGCCGAGCCGGCGCTGATGTTGGCGAAGTCTTCGACCGTCACGTGGCCGCCCAGCGTGGCGTGCGGCCCGAAAATCGTGTCGTGCCCCACGTGGCAATCGTGCGCGACGTGAACGTAGGCCATGAACACGTTGCGGTCGCCGATTTCGGTCACGCCGCCGCCGCCGCGCGTGCCGCGGTTGATCGTCACGAACTCGCGGAAAATGTTGCGCCGGCCGATCGACAGCCGCGTCGGCTCGCCGCGGAACTTCAGGTCCTGCGGGATGAGGCCGATGGACGCGAAGGGAAAGATCTCGGTCTCGTCCCCGATGTCGGTCCAGCCGTCCACCACGGCCGACGAGCCGATCGTGCAGTTCGCGCCGATGCGCACGTGCTCGCCGATCACGGCGTGCGGACCGATCGTGGTGCCCTCGCCGACAAACGCCTTCGGGTGAACGAGCGCTGTCGGGTCGATCTGCGTCCGGTCGGGGACGAGACCCAGCAACAGCTCGGCCTCCGCCACGACCTGGTCGCCGACGTACGCCACGGCCTGCGCCCGCGCCAGCGGCTTGCGGCTGCGGCCGAGCGAGATTTCGAGGCGCAGGCGGTCCCCCGGCACGATCTGCCGGCGGAACTTCGCATCGTTGAATCCTCGAACGTAGACGCGGGCGTTGGGCGCACCGCCCTCGCGGTGCAGCAGCAGGATGGCCGCGACCTGCGACCACGATTCCAGCATCAGCACCGCCGGCATGAGCGGCGTGCCGGGGAAATGGCCCTGGAAGAACTCCTCGTTGACGGTGACGTTCTTGACCGCGACGAGGCGGCGCCCGGGCTCGTGTTCGAGGATCGCGTCAACCAGCGTGGACGGATACCGGTAGCACAGACGGTCGACGAGCGTGTTGATGTGATTGTTTGTGTCGAGGGGATTAATCAAGGCGCTGATAACGTAGAACGCAACGCGTCACACGTCAAACCGACGTCTTCCGTTTCACGTGCTGCGTTCTACGCTGGCGCGTTCCCACCTACGGCTTGGGCGCGGCTGGCGCCGCCGGTTTCGGGGCGGCCGCGGCAGGCGGCGCTGCAGCCGGCGCTGCCGTCTTGGCGGCCGCGGCCATGGCGTCGAGCTTCTTGACGGTATCCATGCGTCAGGTCGAGACCAGCCTCGGCCCAGACCACGCCGGCGTCGGCGGCGCTCAACAGCACCTGGACACCCTTCTCCTTGGACACGGCCTCGAGGACCGGGAAGAGCTTCTGCTGGAATTCGCCCTGCAGCTGCTGCGACAGCTCGTTGATTTCGGCCTGCGCGTCCTGCTGGAAGCGCTGGCCCTCGACGTTCATGCGCTCGATGTCCTTCTCGAGCTGGGCGCGCGCCGCGTCACTCAAGATGGCACCGCTGCTCTGGAGCTTGGCCTGCGCGTCCGCCAGCGCCTTGCTCTTGGCCTGCGCCTCCACCTGTTTCTTCTGCATCAGCGCCTGGACCTTGGCCGTCGAAATCTTGCCCTCACCGGACAGATTGGCGACCTGCTGCAGGTTCACAAAGGCAATCTTCGCACCTGTTGGAAACGGGGCCGGGGGCGGCGGCGCCGGCGCGGGCTGAGCCGCGGCGGGTGCCGGAGCGGGGGCGGCGGCGGCCTGGCCTGGCCAGCGGCCTGGGCGAACACGGGAGCGGCGCTCAGCACAACGGCGAGCGTCGCGGCAACAGCAGAACCTTTCATTGCGTTTCAGTCCTTTCGTGAACAGAAGTGCTTGATTTTACCCCAAATCAGGGGTGCACGACCTGAAGCTGGTACAAGACCGGGGTGTCGATGAAACCCACATCGTAGAGCCGCACGCACACGATGCCCGCTGACGATGCCGTGAGGGTAATGCTGCTGCCGGTCGTGGCCACGTCCGTCGACGAGGACGCGGTGCACGACGTGCCGTTCCAGACGCCGAACTGGAAGCCGACGATCTGGCTGGCGTTCGGCGCCAGCGAGACGATCGCGGCCGTAATGGAGCCCAGGCTCGAGATGCTGAACGCGTGCGTGAACGCCCCGTTCTTCGACAACGTGCCGGAGTAGGTGTCGGTGACGGACCCCACCGGCGGCGTCGGGACGATGGGGTTGTTCGAACACGCGCTCATCACCAGGATGGCGATCGAGAGCAGCAGGGCGCGACAGGACAATCGGTGCATGAAGCTTCCTCGGCTAGAAAGTCGATCCGACGGCAAAACGGAATCCGTAGGCCTGCTGCGGCTGCAGGTTGTTGTCCCGCACGCCCCAGCGCTGCGGATCCCAATAGAAGATCAAACGGAACGGGACGTTGAGCACGGGCATGAAGAAGCGAATCTCAACGCCCGTGGACGTCTTGAAGGCGCTGTGCTGGCCGACGGTCGTGAACTGCGGCCCGGGCGCGTTCGGATCGACAAGCGTGAGGGGCGCATTCGGATCGATGAGCACCGGGCCAGGCGGAATGATCGGAATCCGCGTGTCTTCCCAGATCGAGAACCGCTCACCCGCGTCGCGCACCTGGCCCGCGTCGTAAAACAGGATCGCGCGCACCGGCCCGGCAATCGTGAAGCCCTGCTCGAGGTTGAACAGCAAGCTCTTGTTGCCGCCCAGCACCAGGCCCGTGAACGGATCCGACGGTCCGATACTCCGGATGTCGAAGCCGCGGACGCTGTACTCGCCGCCCAGGAAGAGCTTCTCGAAAATGGGCAGCGGCACGTTCCCCGAGAACTGGTTGATGTACTCGAGCTGGCCGCGCATGCCGAGCGACATCCGCGGATTCTGCTTCCAGAAGTAGACGCCTTCGACGCTCGGCTTGTAGAAGTTGGTGTTGCCGCCGAGCCCGGCGAGCTCAGTCGACACGGTGAACCGCTTGCCGGAGGTCGGGAAGATCGGATTGTCCACCGTGTTGTGCACGATGCTCGGCGTGATCTTGCTGATCACGCGCTCGCCACCCTGCCCGATCAAGAGCGAATCCTGCAGGAACGGATTGCGCCGCAGCACGGTCGGGTCGGTGTACACCGTGTTCAGCTCGCTGACGGTCACGTGCTGGTAGCTGTAGTTGGCGAAGAACCGCGTGAAGTTGCCGAGCGGGTAACCGAACGTCAGCGTGGTGCCCGTCGTGTTCTGCGTGAACTGATTGACGTAGTGGATTTCCTGCTTGAACACCTGCACGCCGCCCGTCATGTTCCGGTCGAACAGGAACGGCTCGGTAAAGCCGACGGTGTAGTTCTGCGCGAGCGACCCGGCCTGCAGCGACACGGTGAAGCTTTCGCCGCGCCCCAGGAAATTCGACGTCTGGAATGACAGCTGCCCGAAGAAGCCCTCGTACTGCGAGACGCCGGCGCCGAAGGTCAGCTGGTTCCGGTTCTGCTCTTCGAGCTTCACCCGGACGTCGACCTTGTTCGTCTCGTTCGGCGTCTTCTGAACGTCGACGTCCTTGCCGCCTTCGAGCGGCTTGAAGTACCCGAGCTGATTCACCAGCTTGATGCTCGACTTCAGCGCCTCGGTGTTGAAGACGCCGTCCTCCGCCAGGCGCATCTGCCGCCGGATGACGGTGTCGTGCGTGGTCGAGTTGCCGACGAACGTGATGCGGTTGACGAAGTACTGCTGCCCTTCCTGCAGCCTCATCGTCACGTCGACCACGGGCGGACCTGGTTCGACCGGCGCGGCGAGCGCCTGAGGCGCCTGAGGTTCGGCCGGATTGGGGTCGTCGTGGAACTTGTAGTCGGGGAAGCCCGTGAATTCCCAATAACCGCCGCCGCCGTACACCTCGCGCGCCTTTTCCATGCCTTTGCGCACGTTCTTCTCGTTGTAGACCTCGCCGGTGTTGAGCTTGAACAGCGGCTTCAGATACTCGGTCTTGATGATCGTGTTGCCCGTGAAGTCGACCTCGCCGACCTTGTATTGGCGGCCTTCGGTGATGGGAATCCTCAGCTCGATCCAGCGCGTTTTCTTGTCGTCGGAGTCGCTGAGAAATTTCTGTTCGGGAACGCCGACGTTCGCCCGGATGTACCCGTGCTCCTTGTAGAACTCGGTGATCTTGTCGGCATCCTCGTCGAACTTGGGTTCCTGAAACACGCCGCGGCCGTTGATCCACGAGAACATCCAGACTTCGCGGTTCTCCTTCATCTTCTTCTTCAGCGTGGCGTCGTCGAACACCTTGTTGCCGACGAATTCGATCTTCTTGATCTTGACCTTGGGCCCTTCCGACATGTGGAAGGTCAGGTGCACGAGCTTCGGCCCGCCCTCCATCGTCACGATCTCCGGCGTGACCTCCGCGCTCTGGAAGCCCTTCTCCTTCAGCATGTCGCGGACGATGCCCGACACCTTCCGCACCAGCGCGGGGTCGATGAACGTGTCGAGCCGGATCTCCGACATCGACATCTTCAGCGCCTCGTCGATCTTCGACGTCTCGACCGCTTTCGAGCCGACGTAGTCCACGATCTTGACGCGCTGGCGCTCCTCCATGTTGTAGGACACGAGCTTCCCGACCACGCCGTTCGAAAAGGTGTAGTTCTCGACGTCAATCGACAGGTTGTCGAGGAAGTTGGTGTTCCACAGGCGGTGGAAGTCCTCCAGAATCGTCTTCTCGGCGGCCTCGTCGTAGGTGGTCCAATTGCCCTGTGACGGCTGGCTCGGCTTGAGCTGGATGTAATACAGGTAGGTCTCGGGCTCGATGACCGATGCCCCGCCCTGGGCCTCGAAACAGGGGCCGAAGAGATAGACCACCGGAGGAGAGTTGGCGGGCGGGAGCGCCGCCGGCGCCGGGACGTCCTGGCCGCAGAACCGAAGAGGCCCGTTCGTCGGGGCCGCTGGAGCCGGGGGCGGGGGCGGAGGCGGCAACGGGACCTGCGCCCGGAGCGGGGCGGCGCCCAGAATGGCCAAGCCCACCAGAATCACGACACGCTTGAACATCAAGAAGCTACCAACACAGGCGGACGCGTGAACCTCTTAGTCTACTGGTTTTTAGACGCCGCTGGGAAGCGGTTGGCCGGGAGGATTGGGCAGCCGCCGCGCTAGGCCAGCTTGCGGCCGGCGGCCAGCTCGCCCGCGGGCCGGTACGCCAGCGCCCCCGCCTCGAGGTACACGTCGATCTCGCCGCCGTGCAGGTGCCCCCGAATGAGCTCCTCCGACAACGGGTCTTCGACGTACCGCTGGATGGCCCGGCGCAGCGGCCGGGCACCGTACGACCGGTCCTTGCAGGTGATCTCGATGATCCAGTCCACCACTTCAGGCGACAGCGAGATCATCAGTTTCCGATCGGTCAGGTTCTCGTTCAACTGCGTGACGAGCAGGGCCATGATGCGCCGCAGGTCCTCGTCGCCGAGCGCCTCGAAGACGATGATCTCGTCGATGCGGTTGATGAATTCGGGATTGAACGTGCGCTTCACCTCACCGAGCACCATGTCGGTGACGCTCTTCGCGATTTCACCCGTGTCCGACGTCTGGAACCCCATCGAGCTCTTCTTCTGGATGAAGCGAGCGCCGATGTTCGACGTCATGATGATGATCGTGTTCTTGAAGTTGACGCGGTTCCCCAGGCCATCCGTCAGGTGGCCGTCCTCGAACACCTGCAGCAGGATGTTGAAGATGTCCGGGTGCGCCTTCTCGATCTCGTCGAGCAGGACGACCGAGTAGGGATTGCGCTTCACCTTCTCGGTGAGCTGGCCGCCCTCTTCGTGGCCGACGTACCCGGGCGGCGAGCCAATCAGCTTGCTCACCGAGTGCTTCTCCATGTATTCGGACATGTCGAAGCGAATCAGCGCGTGGTCGCTGCCGAACAGGAAGTTCGCCAGCGCGCGGGCGAGCTCGGTCTTGCCGACGCCGGTCGGGCCCAGAAACACGAAACTGCCCACCGGGCGCGCGGGGTTCTTCAGGCCGGCGCGCGAGCGGCGAATGGCCCGGGCGATGGCGGAAATCGCCTTGTCCTGGCTGATGACGCGCCGGTGGAGCTCGCCTTCCATGCGGAGCAGCTTGTCGCCTTCATCCTGGTTGATCGACGCCATCGGGACGCCGGTCCATTTCGACACGACCTCGTCGATCTCGGCCTTGCCGACGACCACCTTGCGCGCCGACGACTTGACGTCGAACTTCTCGCGGACGAACTGCAGGTTCTCGCGCGCCGTGACTTCCTGCTCGCGGTAGAACTGCGCCTTTTCGAAATCCTTCTGCGAGACCGCGCTCTCCATCTGCTCGACGGCGATGCGGATGCTCTTGTTGATCTCGCCGAATTCCTCGCTGTAGCCGGCCTCTTTCAGCTTCGCGCGGGCGCCCGCCTCGTCCACGAGATCGATGGCCTTGTCCGGCAGGAATCGATCGGTGATGTAGCGGTTCGACTGATAGACCGCCGCTTCGATGGCCTCGCGCGTGTATTCGACGTGGTGGAACGACTCGTAACGATCCTTCACGCCGAGCAGGATCTCGATCGTCTCGCGCTCGCCGGGCGGATCCACCTTGATGGCCTGGAACCGGCGTTCGAGTGAGCGGTCCTTTTCGATGTACTTGCGATACTCGGCTGGCGTGGTGGCGCCAATGCACCGGATCTCGCCGCGGGACAGAGCCGGCTTGAGAATGTTGGCCGCGTCGAGCGATCCCTCGGCCGATCCCGCGCCCACCAGCGTGTGGAGCTCGTCGATGAAGACGATGATGTTCGGGTTGTCGGTCAGCTCCTTCATGATCGCCTTGAGGCGCTCTTCGAACTGACCGCGGTACTTCGTGCCCGCCACGATGAGGGAGATATCGAGGGCGAGAATGCGCTTGTCGGCGAGGAAGTGCGGCACGTCGCCGTACACGATCTTCTGCGCCAGGCCTTCGACGATGGCGGTCTTGCCGACGCCGGGCTCGCCGATCAGGACGGCGTTGTTCTTGGTGCGCCGGCACAGGACCTGCTGCACCCGCTCCAGCTCGTGCTCGCGGCCGACGAGCGGGTCGAGCTGGTTCTTCATCGCGGACTCGGTCAGATCGCGGCTGAACTCGGCGAGCAGCGGCGTTTCCTTGACGCGGGTCAGCGTGGTCTTCTCGTTCAGCAGCTGCACGATGTCCTCGCGGACCGTGTTCAGCCGCATCCCCTTTTCCATGAGGATGGACGCCGCGACGGACCGCTCCTCGCGCAGGATGCCCAGCAGGAGGTGCTCCGTGCCGATGTAGTTGTGCAGCAGGCGATCGGCTTCTTCGGCCGCAAACTGCAGGACGCGCTTGGTCTCCGCGCTGAAGGGCATCTCGACCGATGTCGAGACCTTCTCCCGGAACACGGTGCGGCCTTCGATTTCCTTCCGGATGTTCTCCAGCGACAGATGCGAACGCGCAAAAATGCGGCTGGTCAGCCCCTTGCCTTCCCGGATCAGCCCGAGCAGAAGGTGTTCGGTCTCGATGGAGTTGCTGCCAAGCTGGCTGGCTTCGTACCGGGCGAAGAAGAGCACGCGACGAGCACGTTCGGTATACCGTTCGAACATCCAGCGTCCCTAGGTGAAAGCCGATGGTGTTGGGGTGACGATCATACTGACCACATTATACGGCATGGTTGACGGCGGTCCTAAGGCATTGTGTGTGATAAGTCCCTGAGAACCTTAGGGTTCCCGACCCATCTTTAGGACGCTCGAGGCGGCGTGGCGGTTCCGGCCGCTTCGTCGCGGCGGGGACCACCGGCGAAGAGGTCGTCGCTACGCCGGCACCAGGCGGCCGGACACGAGACGCAGGACGCGGTCGCAGGCCGCTGCAAGCCGCGGGTTGTGGGTGGCAATCACCGAGGTCAGCCCGAACGCCTCGTGCATCTCCCGCAGCAGCGCATGCAGCGCATCGGCCGACTGCTCATCCAGGTCGCCGGTCGGTTCGTCGGCCAGCAGGACGGCCGGCCTCATCACGAGCGCGCGGGCGACGGCGACACGCTGCTGTTCGCCGCCCGACAGCATCCCCGGACGATGGTCCAGCCGCTCACCCAGACCGACCCGCCGGAGCAACGCGTCCGCCCGCGGCCGCGCCTCGGCCAGCGGCATACGCGCGATGCGCATGGGCATCTCGGCGTTTTCAATGGCCGAGAACTCGGGCAGCAGGTGATGAAACTGAAACACGAACCCGATGCGCTGATTGCGAAAGGCCACGACATCGGCGTCGGGCATCGCCGTCAGCTCGGCATCGCCAACGGTGACCGAGCCCCGGTCCGCGCGATCCAACCCGCCCAGGACGTGGAGCAGCGTGCTCTTCCCGACTCCCGATGCGCCAACGATGGCCACCATCTGGCCCGCCTCAACCTGCAGGTCGAGGTCCTGCAGCACCGTCAGCCGGCGTCCGCCGACCGGGAAGCTCTTGACGATTCCGCGCGCGTCAACGAGAGGCATGGGCCTCAACGAAAGATTGGGCTTTGTAGATGAGGATCATTCGTACCTGAGCGCCTGCGCGGGATCGAGGCGCGCGGCCTGCCGCGAGGGATGGATGGTCGCGAGGAAGCAGATGACAATCGCCGTGCCGACGACGATGAAGAAGTCGCTCGCCAGGACGGTGAACGGCAGATACGACACCTGGTACACGTCGATCGGCACCTGGATGAGCCGGAAATGGTTGAAGATGAACGACAGGCCGTATCCCAGCGCGGCGCCGACAGACGTGCCGACGAGGCCGATAATCAGCCCCTGCACCATGAAGATGGCCGTCACGCTCCTGGCGCTCGCCCCCATCGTCTTGAGGATGGCCACGTCGCGGTGCTTCTCCATGACCAGGAGAATCAGCGTGGCGACGATGTTCAGGGCTGCGACGATCACGATCAGGCCGACGGCGAGCGAGACGGCGATCTTCTCGAGCGTCAGCGCCGAAAACAGCGGCTTGTTCATGACGGTCCAGTCTTCCGTCGAGTATTGCTCGCCGAGTTTGTCCCGGACGTTCGCCGCCACCTGCGGCGCCTTGTAGACGTCGGCGACCCGGAGCTGGATGAAGTCCACCTGCGGCTTGTCGAAGAGACGCATCGCGTCCTGCAGCAGCACGAAGGCATACGTCGAGTCGAACTCGTACAGGCCCAGCCTGAAAATCCCGACCACCTGCCGCTTGCGCGACAGCGGCCGGCTCCCCATCGGCGTCAGCACACCTTCGAGGGTGAGCACCTGCACCGAGTCGCCGACCGCGACGCCGAGGGATGCCGCGAGATCCTTGCCGAGCACGATGCCCGGAATCTCGTCGCCCCTGTTGGCAAGACTCTCGAGACTCCCCGACTGCATCGTGCGCTGCACGTCGGTGACGCTCGGCTCGAGCGCCGGGTCGACGCCTTTGATCTGCACGGGGTTTGCGCCGCGGCCGGCGGAAATCAGCGCCTGGCCGAGCACATCCGGCGCGGCGCCGACGACACCCGGCATGCCGCGCAGGCGCGCGACCTCGGCGCGATAATCGTCGAGCCCTCCCACCCGGGAAACGTAGACGTGCGGGTTCGAGCCAAGGATCCGATCGCGCAGCTCCTGCTGGAGGCCGGTCATGACCGCCAGCGCGATGACGACGGCGCCGACGCCGACGGCGACACCGATGATCGAAATCAGCGAGATGACCGAGATGAACGCCTGCTTCCGCTTCGCGAGCAGGTAGCGGACGGCGACGTGGAGCTCGAAGGGGATTTCCATCAGTGGCTCGTGGCTCGTGGCCCGTAGCTCGAGACTCGAGGCTCGTAGCTCGTGGCGATCATTCGCGCTTCCGCATCAACGGAAACAGAATCACGTCCCGGATTGAAGGGCTGTTCGTCAGCAGCATGACGAGGCGATCGACGCCCACGCCTTCGCCTCCGGTCGGCGGCAGACCGTATTCGAGCGCCCGGATATAGTCCTCGTCCATCGCGTGGGCCTCGAGATCGCCGCGGGCCCGGTCCTTCAACTGGTCCTCGAACCGGCGACGCTGTTCGGCAGGGTCGTTCAGTTCGCTGAATGCGTTGGCGACCTCGAATCCGCCGATGTAGAGCTCGAACCGCTCGACCGTGTCGGGATCGTCCGGTTTCTGCTTCGAGAGCGGCGAGACCTCGGTCGGAAAGTCGTAGACGAACGTGGGCTGGACCAGCTGATCCTCGCACAGGGCCTCGAAGATCGCGGTGGCGATGCGGCCCGCGCCGTCGCCTGCCTTGACTTCGATGCCGAGCGCTGACGCCAGGCCCGCCGCCGTTTCGCGCGACCGCAGATCGGCGTCGCTGACATCCCGTCGCAGACGGCGGGCCGCGGCTGCTCGCGCCCCTTCGCGCAGCGACAGGCGCGCGAACGGCGCCTTGAGCGAAATCTGATGCTCGCCGAACGTCACGACGCTGGCGCCAACCGCCTTCTGCGCGACCGTCTCCAGCATCTCCTCGGTCATCACCATCAGCGCCTGATAGTCGGCGTACGCCTCGTAGAACTCCATCATCGTGAACTCAGGGTTGTGCTGGGTCGAAATCCCCTCGTTCCGGAAATTGCGGTTGATCTCGAAAATCTTTTCGAAGCCTCCGACCGTGAGCCGCTTCAGATACAACTCAGGCGCGATCCGCAGGAACAGCTCCATGTCGAGCGTGTTGTGGTGCGTCACGAAAGGCCGCGCCATGGCGCCGCCGGCGAGCGGCTGCATCATCGGCGTGTCGACCTCGAGATACCCCCGCGCGGTCATGAACTCGCGCAGCGCGGCCACCACGCGGCTGCGTGTCTCGAACACGCGGCGCGAGTCGGGATTGACGATGAGGTCCAGGTAACGTTGCCGGTATCGTGTCTCGACGTCGGTCAGCCCGTGCCATTTCTCCGGCAGCGGCACGAGGCACTTCGCGAGAAACTGCACGTGCGAGGCCCAGATGGTCAGTTCGTTCGTCTTGGTCCGGAACAGATGCCCGGTGACCCCGATCCAGTCGCCGAAATCGAGAAGCTTGAAGGTCTGAAAATCGATCGCCGGCATCGCGTCCTGGCGGACGTACACCTGAATCTTCGCCAGCCCGTCCGACAGCACGAGGAAATTCGCCTTGCCGAACGAGCGGATGCCGAGAATCCGCCCGCTCGTGGTCGTGTCGATACGCTCGGCCTCGAGCTCGTCGTGGGATCGTGCGCTGTAGGCGCCGGCGAGCGCCGTGACGGTGTGCGTGCGGTCGAAGCGGCGGGGATAGACGTCCACCCCCAGCTTGACGAGTTCGTCGAGGTTGGCGCGCCGCTGCTGCAGTTGTTCGTCGAGCGAAGTCATGAGCGTGTTTTGAGCTGCTTCCTGATCGCGTCGAGCATGCCGTTGATGAACTTCACCGCGTCCTCGGTGCTGAACGTCCTGGCCAGCTCCAACGCTTCGTTGATGACAACGGCCGGCGGCG
Source organism: uncultured Acidobacteriota bacterium (assembly GCA_963729215.1). Classification (GTDB taxonomy): domain Bacteria; phylum Acidobacteriota; class Vicinamibacteria; order Vicinamibacterales; family CAVVIG01; genus CAVQJU01. The sequence continues at coordinate 422,385 of CAVSND010000009.1, forward strand.
TGTCCACGTCGCGCATCAGTTCGCACACCGCCATCCGCAGAATGAGACGATCGAGCACCGCCATGCGCTCGGGGCGCCAGTTCTGGGCGGTCTCCGCCACCAGCGCGTCGATGGCTGGGAGCCCGGCGACGGTATCGTGCGCGAGACCCGACGCGAATGACTGCACGTCCTCAGCCGCGGGGTGCGCGTCTGGCCATTGGTGGCCGAAGAACGTCTCAACCGCCCGGTCGACGTCGCCGCGTCCGACGTCCCACTGGTAAAGGATTTGGAGCGCCGCTTCCCTGGCGCGACGGCGCCTGTCTTTTTTCATAGCGCGCGGGACCCCGCCACGCACCGCGTGGGCTCCCTCACGTCCGCAACCGGGCGATCACCGTCGCCATCTCGACCGCGGCCGCCGCGGCTTCCCACCCTTTGTTGCTCTTCCCCTCGCCGGCGCGCTCGAGAGCCTCCTCCACCGAATTCGTCGTCAGGACGCCGAACGCCATGGGCACGCCCGTCGCGGCGGCGGCGGCGGTCAACCCGTGCGCGACCGCCAGGCTGATGTATTCGAAGTGCGGCGTCTCACCCCGAATCAAACACCCGAGACACACCACTGCGTCGAACCGCGCGCCCGCCGCCGCGTGCTGCGCGGCGGAAGGAATTTCAAAAGCCCCCGGCACCCGGACCACGGTGATATCCCCTTCGGCGACGCCGGACGCGGCCAGCGCCGCGAGCGCACCCGACTGCAACCGATCGGTCACGAAATCGTGATACTTCGACACGACAACCGCCACGCGGAGGCCGGCGGCGCACGGGAGCCCTTCAATCGTCCGGATGGACGTGCCCGCGGCCATCAGCGTCCCTTGAACTCCGGCTTGCGCTTGTCGAGGAAGGCGCGCGTGCCCTCCCGCATGTCGTCGGTCGCCGCGACGAGGCCAAACAGCGTCGCCTCGTACTCGGCAGCCTGCTCAAACGGCATTTCCAGGCCGCGATTGACGGCGTCGAGAATGTAGCGCATCGCGATTGGCGCGTTCCTGGCCAGCTGGTCCGCCAGGGTCCGCGCTTCGTTCATCAGTTCGCTGACGCCGACCACGCGGTTGACGAGGCCGATGCGCTGCGCTTCGGCGGCGGAAACAGGAACGCCCGTGAGCAGGAGCTCCATCGCCTTCCCCTTTCCCACCAGCCGCGCCAGGCGTTGCGTACCGGCGTACCCCGGGATGATCCCCAGGTTGATTTCCGGCTGGCCGATCGTCGCCGTATCTGCGGCCAGCCTGATGGTGCAGGCCATGGCCAGCTCGCACCCTCCGCCAAGCGCGTAGCCATTGATGGCGGCAATAACAGGTTTTCCCAGTCCTTCGACGATGTCGAACACGTGTTGTCCGGCGAGCGCGAACGCGCGCGCGCTCGTCGGCGTCTGCACCGCGAGCTCGTTGATGTCGGCGCCCGCGACGAACGCCTTGCCGCCCGCACCCGTGAGAATGACCACGCGGACGCGATCGTCGGCCTGCAGCTCGAGCATCGTCTGACGCAACGCGGCGAATGTCTCCGCGTTGAGCGCGTTGCGAACTTGCGGCCGATTGAAGGTGACGGTTGCAACCGGCCCGTCACGCTCGAGGAGAAGATTGTCAAAAGACATGAGGCGGGCCAGTGCCGCTACAGCGGGAACGGATACATCAGCCAGCCGAGCACGACGGCTGCCACCATGAACCCGCCAAACATCACGCCGCCAAGACGCACCTGGTCGCGGACATCGTCTTTCGCGATGACGGCAAACACGAGCGACACAAAGAAGGCGAACAGCACCATCAGCAGTAGATGGCTCTTCATTTCCGCCCCCGCGCGACGTCGAAGGCGTCGATGACGACCAGCAGGTTGAGCAGCCCGGCCACAATCAGGAACGCGTTGCCGTACTCGTACGTGACAGCGCGAACGTCACCGGCGCCGAGGCCCAGCGCCGACGCGATGAAGTACGGCACGCCCATACCGAGCTCGGCAAACGCCTCGAGACAGACGAGCATGTCAGACAGCTGGAACGGGAAGAGACGGCCCTGAAGCGCGAGGCCAATCGCAAACATCAGGGACAACGCGATCAGGAAAATGAGGCCCTTCTGCCGGCGGCCCAGCCATAGATGGCCCGCGCCGGGAACAACCCACGACGCGAGACATAAGAGGACAAGGCCACCCGACTGAGTTCCTTCAACGGTCGTGGCGGGCACAGACCGATAGCTTATCACTCGGCTCGGGGTTCGAGGGTTCAAGAGGTTCGAAGAGGTTCGAGAGGTTCGAGGGGTTCGAGGGGTTCGAGGGGTTCTGCGTTCCGGTTCTGCGTTCTCGGTTCTACGTTTTACGTTCTACGTTTTACGTTCTAGATCTCGCTGTCCCAAGGAGCCAGATGACCGCAGCTCCGAGCGGCACGCCGGCGAGCGCACGAATCCAGTTGGAAGGCATGACGCCTGTCGTCCACTCATACGCAAGGGTGAGGGCGGTCGGGAACAAGGCCGCGATGAGCAGGCGCCGGGCACTGGCGGCCGATGGCGTGGTCCGCACGGGGCGGAGCGAGATCAGGAGCGCCGTCACGGCCGCGCCGACATAGATGCCCGTGCATCGCGCGCAGACCGGCAAGGCAACGCCCCAGAGGTGAAACGACCGGACGGGGAGCTGATGACAAATCACGTGACCGAGTGCGTAAACACCGATCGCGAATGCATAGACGGCCGACGCCCCATTAGTCGAGCCAGCCGCAAGTGCCGCCAGCGGGATGACCCCGGCCCACACGATCGCTCCGGTCAGATATGCCCGACGGAACAGCACGGCAAAAGAATAACGGAGTAGACTACTCGGCCGGTAAACATGAGGTCCTCTTCCCTTCCCGTTTCCCGCGGTCACCTCGTGGCCGTTGGTCTGACCTCCGGCACGCTCCTGATGACCGAGCTCGCGCTGACGAGGATTTTCTCGGTCGTCATGTATTACCACTTCGCATTTCTGGCCATCTCGATTGCCCTGTTCGGCCTGAGCGCGAGCGGCGTATTCGCGTACGTCGCGAAACGCAAGCTCGATGGCCAGCCGACCGAGACGCTGCTCGCGCGCCAGTCGGTGATCTACGCGTTGTTCACCCTGGTCGCGTTGTTTGCGCTCGTGCGCCTGCGCGTCGGGCTCACCTACTCGCGCGAAAACCTCGTCCTGATGCTGGCGATTTACGCGCTGGCGGCCCTGCCCTTCTTCACGGGCGGGCTGGTCATCACGCTCGCCGTTTCGCGGCTGGCCTCGCGCATCAACGCCGTCTACGCGTCGGACCTCCTCGGCGCCGCAGTTGGCTGTCTGGTGCTGATCCCGCTGCTCGACCGGGTCGGCGCACCGGGAGTCGTGCTGACCGCCGCGGCGTTGGCGCTCGCAGCCGCGGTCCTGTTTGCGCCGGCCTCGAGCCGGCCAAGGTTTGCCGCCGTAGGCGCCGGCGTCATGGCCGTCGCGGTCGCCGGGCAGCTGTCGGGCGTCGCCGTGTTCGACGTAGGCGTCACCAAAGGACACCAGGGCGATACCGTCCTGTTCAGTAAGTGGAACTCGTTTTCGCGCATTGGCGTCTACGAGCGCACGCACGGGGACTGGTCGCTCAGTCCAAAGTACAGGGGTGCTCTCCCCGACACCCGCTATATGGACATCGATTCAGCCGCGTCGACGCCGATCCTGCACGTCGAGCCCGGCTTCGCGAATGTCCAGTACCTCCGCTACGAGCTGACCTCCATCGCCTATCAGCTCAAGCAGCCTGGGTTTTCCGCGCTCGTGATCGGACCCGGAGGCGGCCGCGATCTGGTCTCGGCGCTCGTCTTCGGCGCTGCTCACGTTGACGGCGTCGAGATCAATCCGATCATCGCCAACGACGTGATGCGCGGGCAGTTCGGTGAGTATTCGGGCGGCATCTACACGCAGCCGCGCGTCCGCATCGCGATCGACGATGGCCGCAGCTTCGTGCGGCGGTCGCCGGACAAATACGACGTCATCCAGGCCTCGCTCGTGGACACCTGGGCCGCCACGGCCGCCGGCGCGTATACCCTGACCGAAAACACGCTCTATACGGTGGAGGCGTTCAACGATTACCTGGACCACCTCACCGACGGTGGTGTGGTCACCATGACGCGGTGGGTCATCGACGGCCTGCGTCTGGTGTCGCTCGCCCAGGCGGCGTGCGAGGCGCGCGGCTGGGACGTGAAATCGCGGCTCGCCATCGTCCAGTACAATCGCGTGCAGACATTCCTCCTGAAGAAGACGCCGTTCACACCTGAAGAAATCACCGCGCTGCGCCAGACGGCGGCCCGCCTGGACTTCAACATCTTGTACGCGCCGCAGATCGCCGGCGAGCCGCCGGCGCCGCTGCCAACCGACTGGGTGGACGGCATGGAGACCGCCGACTACCCGCGGCTCATCCTCGCGGCCGACCGCCAGAAGTTCTACGACGACTACAAGCAGGACCTCAGGCCCACGACCGACGATCGGCCGTTCTTCTTCCACACGACGAAACTCGAGGATCAGTTCCAGGTCGTGTTCGGCCGCTCGATGTTGTTCGGCAACGGCTTGAGCGCCCTGCTGACGCTGATGGGCATCTCCGCATCGCTGGTGGTCCTCTTCGTCCTCGGACCCCTCGCGCTGGTCGGCGTGGGCGGCGCCCGGCGATGGTTGCCGTGGCTGTTGTATTTCGGCGCGCTGGGCGCGGGTTTCATGCTGATTGAGGTGTCCGTCCTGCAGCGGTTCGTCCTCCTGCTCGGGCACCCCGTGTATTCGCTGACGGTCACATTGTTCTCGCTGCTTCTCGGAACCGGTATAGGCGCGGCCTGGAGCCGGCGGCTGGACGATGCGACGCTGGTGCGATCGACGGCGGTCATGCTGGTGGTCATCGCTGGGATCGGCCTCGCCGTCATCGCCGTCGCGACGCCGCTTCTCAACTGGGCGATCCCGTTTTCGCGCCCCATCCGGATCGTCATCGCGGTCGCGACGCTCGCGCCGATCGGCGTGGCGCTGGGCATCCCGATGCCGGCTGGCATCCGACTGCTGAATGCGCGAGCGCCGCAGATGGTCACCTGGGCCTGGGGCATCAACGGGGCGTTGTCCGTTCTCGGGGCCACCCTGGCTATCTTCATCGCGATGAACTGGGGGTTCGGCGTGACACTCCTGGCGGCTTCCGGAACCTACCTTGTTGGCTTAATCGCCCTGCTTGTAGCTACTTAGAGACATCTGAACCCTGAGTGCTGTTTCTGCGTCTAACAGTGTTGATTGACTGAACACTGTTCAGATTAAGACCAGCAAAATGGGTATTAAAGAACGTCAGGAGCGAGATCGCGAGGCCGTCAGCCGCGCCATCCTCGATGCGGCCCGCGAACTGTTCGTGGCCGAAGGCTACGGCAACGTTTCCATCCGCAAGATTGCCGAGCGGATCGAATACAGCCCGGCGGCCATTTACGGCTATTTCCCCAGCAAGGACGACATCTTTTACGCGCTCGCCGAGGAAGGCTTCCGGCTCCTCTACGCCCGCGACCATGCTGGCGCATTGAACGGCGAGCTCGAGAAGCTCGAGCCGCTTGACCGCATCCGCACGATTTTCTGGCGGCTCTACGAGTTCAGCCATCAGCACCCGCAGTACTTCGAGCTGATGTTCATGGATCGGTCGGTGCCCCGCATCAGCCAGGTGTACGAGCGTTTTGCCTTTGCCCGCGAGATGAAGACGCATCTGGTGGCGCAGATTCAGACCTGCATCGACGCGAAGGTACTGCCCGCGCACATCAACGCCAGCGTGGCGTTCCGGCTGCTGACGATGGGGCTGATGGGCGCCGCGATGATGCGGCTTTCCGATCGCCTGGGTCGCGGCGAAGACGCGGACGCGCTTGCGCGCGACGTCCTGAACGTCACGCTCCGCGGCCTGCAATCGGGCATCGCGCTCGAATCCAATCTGGTCGAAGTTGACTGCCTGCCGGACGACACGTCGGCGAGCAAGAAGGTTTCCTGAGGAGCGTACCAATGGCGGAAATATCGCGCACGTCTGGCAGATTAGTGACCTTCACGGCGTCGGGCGCCGTCATCCTGGCTTCCCTCGTCTGGACGGCCTGCAGCACGGCCAACGGCAAGACGGAGGATCGCGCAGCCTCCGCGCTTGCGGTCTCCGTATCGCCGGTCGCCGTAACCGAACAGCCGATTTCCCGCTTCATTCGCGTCACCGGCACGCTCACGGCCGAGGAACAGGCGGACGTCGCCGCCGAGACGAGCGGGCGCGTGATCTCGACGCCGGTCGAACGCGGCTCGCCGGTCACCCAGGGCACCGAGCTCGTCCGGTTGTCGGCCGTTGAAACCGAAGCGAGCGTCAAGGAAGCCGAAGCCAACGCCGCGCAGATCGAGGCCCGCCTCGCGCAGCCGGCCAACGGTTCGTTCGACGTGAACCGCGTCCCGGAAGTCGCCAACGCCCGCGCAAACTTCGCGCTCGCCGAATCGGAATTCTCGAGGATTGAGAAGCTGCTCGCCGAGCGCGTGGTCTCGCAGTCGGAGTACGACCAGCGCAAGACACAGGTCGAAGCGGCCCGTCAGCTGCTCGAGTCCGCGAAGAACGGGGCCGAACAGCAGTATCAGGCGTTGCAGGCGGCGCGCGCACGCGTGACGCTCGCGCGAAAAGCGGCGAGCGACACCGTGGTGCGTGCGCCGTTTTCCGGGGTCGTCGTGGAGCGCCTGGTCTCAACCGGCGACTACGTCACGAGGGGGACGAAGGTGGCACAAGTGGTCCGCATCATGCCGCTTCGCATCGCGCTCACGGTGCCCGAACAGTTTGTGGCCGACGTGAAGGTGGGCCAGCCCGTTTCTTTCTCGGTGGACGCGTTCAGCGGCCGCGCCTTCGAGGGCCGCGTGCGCTACGTGTCGCCCTCGCTGCGCGCAGATCAGCGGGCGCTGACGGTCGAAGCGGTGGTGCCCAACAGCAACGGCGAGTTGAAGCCAGGCATGTTCGCGACGGCGCTGATTCAGCAGCCCAACAAAGTGCAGGCGGTCCTCGTGCCAACGGCCTCCGTCCGCGTCGTCTCGGGAACGAGCCGCGTGTTCGTGATTGCCGGCGACCGCGCCGAAGAACGCCTCGTGACAACCGGCCAGGTGCTCGACCAGCTGGTCGAGATCACCGCCGGGCTGTCGCGCGGCGAAAAAGTCGCCACGGCCAATGTTCCGCAGCTCGTCGACGGCGTCAAGGTCCAGTAATAAAGGTGCACCATGCAATGGCTTGCTGAGCTCTGCGTCAAACGGCCGGTCTTCGCGACCGTCCTGATCTTGTCGCTGACCGTCGTCGGCGCGTTTTCGTTCATGAAGCTCGGGGTCGACCGCTATCCCAAGGTCGACATCCCGACGATTCTGATTACCACGGTGCAACCGGGCGCCGCGCCCGAGCAGATCGAGACCGAGGTCACGGACAAGATCGAGCAGGCCGTGAACACGATCAGCGGCATCGACGAGCTTCGCTCCACCTCGTCGGAAGGCGTATCCATTGTCACTGTCGGTTTCCTGCTCGAGAAAGACGGCGACATCGCCGCGCAGGAAGTGCGGGACAAGATCAACGGCGTCCTGGCGCAACTGCCCAAGACGATCGAACAGCCGCGCGTGGATCGCTTCGATCCGGACGCGGCTCCCGTGCTGAGCCTCGCGCTGACCTCGACCCGGCCGGTTCGCGAGATCACGGAATACGCCGACAAGGTCATCCGCCGCCAGCTCGAGAGCCTGGAAGGCGTCGGCCAGGTGGTGGTCATCGGCGGACGGCAGCGGCAAATCAACATCCGGCTCGACGCGGATCGGCTGCGCGCCTACAACGTGACGGTGACCGACGTTTCGCGCGCGCTGAGCCTCCAGAACGCCGAGATTCCCGGCGGCCGGATGGACCAGGGTCCGCAGTCGGTGACCCTGCGGACGCGCGGGCGCGTCCAGTCGGTTCAGGAATTCAACGACATCGTCGTCAAGTCGAACCAGAGCCACCCGATCCGGATTGCCGACATCGCGGTCGTCGAGGACGGCATGGCCGACGCCGACACCGTGGCGAGCGTCAACGGCACGCCCACCGTCCTGCTCAACGTGCGGCGGCAGTCCGGCACGAACACGGTCGAGGTCGCGCACAACACGAAAGAGCGGATTGAAGAGATCAAGAAGGCCCTGCCGCCCGGCTACGAGCTGCGAATCGTCCGCGACACCTCGGAGTTCATCGAAGCGTCAATCCACAATGTCGAGGAACACCTCGTCGTCGGATCGATTCTCGCCGCGCTGGTCGTGCTGCTGTTCCTGACGAACCTGCGCTCGACGCTGATCTCCGCCATCGCGATTCCCACGTCCATCATCGCGACGTTCGGCCTCGTCTGGTTCATGGGCTTCACCCTGGACATGCTGACGATGCTGGCGCTGACGCTCTCGGTCGGCATCGTGATCGACGACGCGATCGTCGTGCTGGAAAACATCTACCGCTTCATCGAGGAGAAGCACGAGGATCAATTCCAGGCCGCCATTGACGGCACCAAGGAGATCGGCCTCGCGGTGCTCGCGACCACGCTGTCCCTGGCCACGATCTTCGTGCCCGTCGCCTTCATGGGCGGCATCGTCGGACGGTTCATGAAGAGCTTCGGCCTCACGATGGCGTTCGCCATCATGGTGTCGCTGGTGGTCAGCTTTACCCTGACGCCGATGCTGTCGGCCCGGTTCCTCAAACTTCACAAGAAAGGCCCCGGCCAGGCGTCCTCGAAGGACTCGCGCGTGTTCAAGGCGGTCGATCGCTTTTACACCGCGCTGCTCGAATGGGCCATGGGTCATCGGGCGGTCGTGGCGGCCGTGGCCGTCCTCGTGCTCTTCTCGAGCGTGCCGCTGTTCATGGCCGTCGACAAGAACTTCACGCCGGCCGACGATCAGTCGGAGTTCGAAGTCAACATTCGAGCGCCGGAGGGGACGAGCCTTGAGTCGACCGAGCTGCTGACCAACCGGATTACCAGTGCGATCCGGAGCCAGACACCCGAGGTGACGTACACGCTGGTGCAAATCGCCGGCGACGGCCCCAAGACGCGGAACCTGTCCACCATTTACGTGCGCCTGAAGCCAATCGAAGAGCGGAAGCGCGACCAGTTCGAGGTGATGGACGACATCCGCACCCGGATTCTTCCCACGCTTGCGAGCGGCATGCGGACATCGGTGCAGCAGGTTGCCAACATCGGCGGCGGCGGGAACCAGAACGCCGACATCCAGTTCATCATCAACGGGCCGGATCTGACGAAGCTCGACACCTACAGCAAGCAACTGGTGGCGCGCGTGCGGCAGATGAAGGGCGTGGTGGACGTGGATACGTCGCTCAACGCCGGCAAGCCGGAAGTCTCGGTGCGCCTCGACCGCCCGAAAGCGGCGGATCTCGGTGTCCAGGTTGCCGATGCCGCCGAGGCCCTGCGCCTGCTGGTGGGCGGCGACCAGGTGACCACCTACAACGAGGGCGGCGAGCAGTACGAAGTGCACCTGCGGGCGCAGGCCGCCAACCGAAGCACGCAGGAGGCGGTGGCGTCATTGACCGTCCCCTCTGCACGGCTGGGAACGGTGTCGCTCGACAACGTGGCCTCCTTCTCACGCGGGTCAGCTCCGTCGGACATCAACCGCCTGCGCCGGCAGCGCCAGGTGACGGTGTTCGCGAACCTTCTGCCCGGCGGCTCGCAGGCCGAAATCCAGAACGCGATGGAGGCCGAGTTCAAGAGCCTGAACGCGGGACCCGAGTATCGAGGCGGGCTGACGGGCCGGTCGCGCGAACTGGGCCGCGCCGCCCAGAACTTCATCCTGGCATTCGCGCTGTCTTTGATCTTCATGTATCTGATTCTGGCCGCGCAATTCGAGTCGTGGCTGCATCCGGTCACGATCCTCCTGTCGCTGCCGCTGACGCTGCCGTTCGCGCTGCTGTCGATCATGATCTTCAGACAGTCGCTGAACATCTTCTCGGCCCTCGGGCTGCTGGTGCTGTTCGGCGTGGTCAAGAAGAACTCGATCCTGCAGATCGACCACGCGAACCAGCTCAAAGAGAAGGGGCTGGCCACCCACGACGCCATCGTGCAGGCCAGTCGCGACCGGCTGCGGCCCATCCTGATGACCACCTTCGCGTTCGTGGCCGGGATGATTCCGCTCATCGTGTCCCGAGGCATCGGGTCGGGCACCAACCACGCCATCGGCTTCGTGATCTTCGGCGGCCAGTCCCTGGCGCTGCTGTTGACGCTGGTCGTCACGCCGGTCGCGTATTCCCTGTTCGACGATCTTTCGCAGCGCGTTTTCGGGCGCAAAGCTGTCCAAACCGAGCCCGCAGGCTCGCTCGCGGCCCCGGCGCCGTCTCAGGTGTAATCATGCGCACATCCATCACCGTCACAACGCTCTCGATCCTGCTGGCGGCGTTCCGCACTGCACGCGCAGACCCCGACGCCGGCCATAGTCCGGCTGACCGTGGAAGACGCCGTGAAGATGGCACTGGATCACAACGTCGATCTGAATGCCGATCGCGTCGACCCGCAAATCAGCGACACGCAGGTCGCCTCCGCGAGCGCGCTGTTCCGGCCGACGTTCAACACCGGCCTCAACCGCAACAACCAGATCCGCCGCCGTCGAGCTTTCTCGTCCCGACGCCGACACAGAGCGACGCCGTGACCTCGAGTGCCGGGCTGAGTCAGCGGCTGCCTTGGTACGGGACCTCCTACAACGTCGCGTGGAACGCGGTCCACACCAACAGCAACAGCTTCCTGTCGAGTTACGACCCGCTGGTCCAGTCAGGTCTTACGCTGGGAATTTCGCAGCCCCTGGTGCGGGATCTCTCCATCGATGCCGCGCGGCAGAATCTGATCTCGAGCCGGATCAACCGGTCCATCGCCGATACGGGACTTCGCGAGAGCATCGTGCACACGACCGCCAACACCAAGAGCGCGTACTGGGGGCTGGCCGCCGCCATTGCCAACGTCGAGGCGCGCACGTCCACACTGGCCTTGTCGCAGGAACTCGTCCGCGTCAACAAGGCCAAGGTGGACGTCGGACAATCGCCGCCGATCGATCTCGTCTCCGCGCAGGCGGAGGTGGCCGCCAACGAAGAGCAGCTCATCATCGCGCAGACGCTCGTCCATCAGGCCGAGGATCGACTCCGCCTGCTCATCTACGATCCGACCGACCGGACGGTCTGGAACCTGAAGATCGAACCGATCGATTCGCCGCCAATCGCACAGCCGACGCTCGATGTCGAAGCGGCCGTGACGCGGGCGCTCGACGGACGCACCGATATCGTCCGATCGAAAAAGGGCATCGAAAACGCCGATGCGACGGTGAAGTACGCGGCGAACCAGAAGCTGCCGGACGTTCGCGTGAACGCCAGCTACGCCGCGGCCGGGCTGGGCGGCACACAGGTCCTGCGAACCGGCGGTTTTCCAGGCACCGTCGTCGGTCCGGGATCGAGCGTGGACTTCGGCTCGGTGCTGAACCAGCTGCTCTCGCACAACTACCCTACCTGGGTGGTCGGCGTCAGCCTCTCTTACCCGCTCGGCCAGAGCAACGAGGAAGCCAACTACGCGCGCGCGAGGCTCTCGCGAGTACAGGCGGCCGAACGGCTCAAGGGCAGCCAGGGACGCGCGATCCAGCAGGTGCGCGATGCCGCCTACAAGATCGAAATGAACGCGAAACGCATCGAGACGACGCGAGCCGCCAGCAACCTCGCCGAACAGCGGCTCGACGCGGAGCAAAAGCGGTTCGAGGTCGGTCTTTCCACCAGCTTCCTGGTGATTCAGGCGCAGCGGGACCTCGCCCAGGCCAAAGCCAACGAGGTCTCGTCGGTGCTGGCCTATGACCTGGCCCTGGTGGATTTCGAAGAGCTTCAGGAGGCCGGTCCCTCCGGCCCAGCTGGTGCCTCCAGTGCAGCGGATACCCAGGCTCAGCAGCCAGCGACAACCGTAACGGCGCTGCCGGCGGCCGCAGCCGCAGCGGCCGGCGCACGCCCCGCGACCGTAGTCGGCGTCCCCGGCTTCTAACACCTCCGCCTCCTCGGGCGACTGCCCAACCGACGGGGCCTTCGGGCCCTGTCGATCTCGACACCCTCCATTCGACGTATCAATAGAGCCGGAAAAAGGCAGATACGCCCCCGGCCAAAGGAGCGATGCGATGCGATTCATGGTGTTGGTCAAGGCCGATCAGAACTCCGAAGCGGGCGTCATGCCCAGCGAACAACTCCTGGTGGAAATGGGGAAATTCAACGAGCAGCTGGTGAAGGCGGGCATCATGCTGGCCGGCGAGGGCCTGCAGCCTTCGTCGAAGGGCGCGCGGATCAAGATCGCCCCGGACGGCAAGCGAACCGTGATCGACGGCCCCTTTGCCGAGACGAAAGAGCTCGTCGCCGGTTTCTGGATGATCCAGGCGAAATCGAAACAGGAAGCGATCGAATGGTTCCTGCGCTGCCCGGCGGAGGTCGAGATTCGACAAGTGTTCGACGCCGCGGACTTCGAGCCCGTCATCAAGACGGCGGAAGGCCGCGCCGTGATGGACGCCGAAGCCGAATTCCGGAAGCGGACGAACACATAGGCCGCGCGGACAATAGACTGCGCTTCCATCAACCGTGCACATGACACGGCGCCTGTGCGGCGACGCGATTCCGGGAGAAACGGCATGCGATTCATGGTGATTCGAAAGGCCGACAAGCAGACCGAAACGGGACTCTTGCCGAGCAAGGCCCTGCTCGACGCGATGACCCGGTACCACGAGGACGGCGCCAAGGCCGGCATCGTGCTGGACGGGGTGGGGCTTCAACCCAGCGCGAAAGGTGCGCGCGTGAAGTTCGACGGCGGCAAGGTCACGGTGACCGATGGCCCATTCGCCGAGACGAAAGAGCTGATAGCCGGGTTCACGATGATTCAGGCGCGATCGAAGGAAGACGCCATCGCCTGGGTCAAGCAATGGCCTCGCCTGGATGGCGACGTGGAGCTCGAAATCCGTCAGCTGTTCGAGCCCGAGGATTTCGCCAACCTCTGATACGCAGCGGAGATCTTATGCACACGACGCGTTCGAAAGACGGCACCCTCATCGCGTTCGAACGGTCGGGCCACGGCCCGGCACTCATTCTGGTGGACGGAGCGCTGTGCTATCGAGCGTCCGGGCCAAGCCGCCCGCTGGCCGCGCTCCTCTCGGAACGCTTCACCGTGGACCGGTACGACCGCCGAGGCCGCGGCGACAGCGGCGACACCATGCCTTACGCCGTCGAACGCGAAATCGAAGACCTCGATGCGCTCATCCGGGAAGCGGGCGGATCGGCATTTGTGTACGGCATCTCATCTGGCGCCGCCCTCGCGCTCGAAGCCGCCAACCACGGGCTGGCCATCAGGAAGCTCGCCCTCTACGAGTCACCCTGCATCGTCGACGAGACGCACGCGCCGATTCCGGGCGACTTCCTCGCGAGGCTGAACGAGCTGGTCGCAGCCGGGCGCCGCAGCGACGCCGTCAAAATGTTCCTCAGGCTTGTCGATTTGCCGGCGATCGCGATGGTAATCATGCCCCTCCTGCCCGCGTGGTCAAAGCTCAAAGCCGTCGCGCACACGCTGCCCTACGACATCACCCTCGTCCAGGACAATCAACGCGGCAGGCCGTTTCAGGCGGGCCGGTGGTCAGGCGCGACGATGCCGACCCTCGCGATGGACGGCGGCAAGAGCCCGGCGTGGATCCGAAACGGGATGCGGGCGCTCGCAGGCGTGCTGCCCAATGCGACGTTCCGTACGCTGGAGGGGCAGACGCACATGCTGAAGGCCGACGCGGCCGCTCCTGTCCTCACGGAGTTCTTCTCGACATAAGCGCGGGCTTGCGCGTGCCCATTGAAGATGGTCTGATCGGTAGCCGTGACGGCTACCGACGCGCATCGCGCCATCGACGCGGTCTGGCGCATCGAATCCCCGCGGCTGATTGCCGGGCTTGCACGGATCGTGCGCGACGTGGGTGTCGCCGAGGATCTCGCCCAGGACGCGCTCGTCGTCGCGCTCGAGCAGTGGCCCAAATCGGGCGTTCCCGACAACCCCGGCGCATGGCTCATGGCGACCGCAAAACATCGCGCCATCGATCTGCTCCGGCGCCGGCAGATGCTCGACCGCAAGCACGAAGAAGTCGGACGTGAGCTCGAAGCCCGCCAGAACGAAACCGGCGCGACGGCTCTCGACGCGGCCGTGAACGCGCTGGACGACGACATCGGCGACGACATGCTGCGTCTTGTCTTCGTCTCGTGTCATCCCGTGCTGTCGACCGAAGCCCGAGTGGCGCTCACGCTTCGACTCGTCGGCGGCCTGACGGCCGCCGAGATCGCGCGCGCGTACCTCGTCTCCGAGCCCACCATCGCCCAGCGCATCGTGAGGGCCAAGCGGACGCTGTCAGCCGCCGGCGTCCCCTTCGAAGTCCCGCGCGGCGCGGAGTTCGACGCCCGCCTCACGTCTGTTCTGCAGGTGATTTACCTGATCTTCAACGAGGGCTACTCCGCGACCGCGGGCGAAGACTGGCTGCGGCCCGCCCTCTGCGAAGACGCGCTCCGCGTCGGCCGTGTGCTCGCGGAGCTCGTGCCTGGCGAGCCCGAGGTACACGGCCTCGTCGCGCTCATGGAGATCCAGGCGTCGCGGTCGGCCGCGCGAGTCGGGCCGTCGGGCGAACCGGTCCTCCTGCTCGATCAGAACCGCGCGCGATGGGACCGCGTGCTCATCGGTCGCGGCCTGGCGGCCCTCGAGCGTGCGGAGCGCCTGGGTGGAGCGTTCGGCCCCTACGCACTGCAGGCGGCGATTGCCGCGTGCCACGCGCGGGCGCTGGCGGCCGAAGACACCGAATGGGCACGCATTGCCCAGATCTACGACGTGCTGGCCAGGCTCACACCCTCACCCGTGGTCGAGCTCAATCGCGCCGTGGCGCGCGGGATGGCCGATGGGCCGGAGGCGGGACTCGCACTCGTGGATGCTCTGCGATCGGACCCGTCGCTCCAGGAGTACCACCTGCTGCCGAGCGTGCGCGGCGACCTCCTGATGAAGCTGGGCAGGCACGCCGAGGCCCAACCGGAATTCGAGCGCGCGGCGTCCCTGACGCGCAACGCCCGCGAGCGCGAACTTCTGCTCCAGCGCGCCGCCGCGTGCTCGCGAGAGGCATAGCGCGCCTGTACATCACGAAGACACGAAGACCACCAAGCTCATGCCGTATTGAGCCTCTTCGTGATCTTCGTGACTTCGTGATGCACAAACGCCCTAATCAGGTCCTTGTGAGCTTGCGGTACTTGATGCGATGGGGCTGATCGGCCGCGGCGCCCAGGCGGCGCTTGCGGTCGGCCTCGTAGTCCTGATAGTTCCCTTCGAACCACACGACCTGACTGTCGCCCTCGAAGGCGAGCATGTGCGTGGCAATTCGATCGAGGAACCACCGATCGTGGCTGATGACGACGGCGCAGCCGGCGTACGACAGCAGCGCTTCTTCGAGCGCGCGCAGCGTGTCGACGTCCAGATCGTTGGTTGGCTCGTCGAGGAGCAGCAGGTTGCTGCCCTTCTTGAGGAGCTTCGCGAGATGCACGCGGTTGCGCTCGCCGCCCGACAGGCTGCCCACCTTGCGCTGCTGCGAGCCGCCCTTGAAGTTGAACCACGAGACATACGCTCGCGATGGAATCTTTCGCTTGCCGAGCTCGATTTCCTCGTTCCCGCCAGAGACTTCTTCCCAGACCGTCTTGTTGCCGTCGAGCGCGTCGCGGCTCTGATCCACGTACCCGACCGATACGGTGTCGCCGAGCTTCAGCGTGCCGCCGTCGGGCTTCTCGGCCCCGGTGATCATCCGGAACAGCGTCGTCTTGCCGGCTCCGTTCGGGCCAATCACCCCGACGATGCCGCCCCGCGGGAGCGTGAAATCGAGGCCATCGATCAGCACGTTATCGCCGTAACCCTTCTTGAGGCCGCGCGCTTCCACGACGACGTCGCCGAGGCGCGGCCCGGGTGCGATGTAAATCTCGGCCGTCTCGATCTTCCTCGATGCCTCTTCTTTCAGGAGCTCTTCGTACGCGTTCAGTCTCGCCTTCCCTTTGGCCTGGCGCGCGCGAGGCGACATGCGAATCCATTCCAGCTCACGCTGGAGTGTCTGCTGGCGCCGCGTCTCCTGCTTTTCTTCGAGGGCCAGACGTCCCTGCTTCTGGTCGAGCCATGACGAATAGTTGCCCTCCCACGGAATGCCGTGGCCGCGATCGAGCTCGAGGATCCAGCCGGCCACGTTGTCGAGAAAGTACCGATCGTGCGTCACCGCGACGACCGTTCCGGGATAGTCCTTGAGAAAGCGCTCGAGCCAGGCCACCGATTCGGCATCCAGATGGTTCGTCGGCTCGTCGAGCAGCAGGAGGTCCGGCGACTGGAGCAGCAGGCGGCAGAGCGCAACGCGACGACGCTCGCCGCCCGACAGGGTGGCAACGTCGGCCTCCGGTGGCGGCAGACGAAGCGCGTCCATCGCGAGCTCGAGTCTCGAATCGAGATCCCAGGCATTGCTGGCGTCGATCTTGTCCTGGATCCGCGACTGCTCGTCGAGGACTTTCTCCATCTCCTCTGGTGAAAGGTCCGTGCCGAGCTTGTCATTGACCTCGTCGTACCGGGTCAGCAGCGCCTTGGTCTCGGCGACGCCTTCTTCCACGTTGCCCAGCACGTTCTTGGCGGCGTTGAGGCGCGGTTCCTGGTGGAGGAAGCCAACGGAGATCCCGTCGGCCGGGAAGGCTTCGCCAAGGAAGCTCGTGTCTTCGCCGGCCATGATCTTCAACAGCGAGCTCTTTCCCGCGCCGTTCAAGCCGAGCACGCCGATCTTCGCGCCGGGGAGGAACGAGAGCCAGATGTCTTCCAGGACTTTGGCGTCGGGAGGATGCACCTTCCCGAGGCCCTTCATCGTGTAAATGAATTGCGGCATAGGTTATGGGACGACTCTCAAAGGAAACGATCAACGCAGAGATCGCGGAGATCGCAGGAGCTCATATTCGTCTTAAGACCAAGAGACTCTGTGATCTCTGCGATCTCTGCGTTTAGCGTACGTAATCTTGTATTGTAATCTCGATGCGGCGCATCCTGCACGTGGACATGGACGCGTTCTACGCGTCGGTCGAGCAGCGCGATGACCCGTCGCTCAGGGGACGCCCGGTTGCGGTCGGTGGACAGCCCGGCGGCCGCGGCGTGGTCGCCGCCGCGAGCTACGAGGCCCGCGCGTTCGGCGTGCGCTCGGCCATGTCCATGGCCCGCGCCGTCAGACTGTGTCCGGCGCTCGCCATCGTGCGGCCGGATTTCTCGAAGTACCGCGCGGCCTCGAACGCCGTGTTCGCCATCTTCCGTGAGGTCACGCCGCTCGTCGAGCCGCTTTCCCTGGACGAGGCGTATCTCGACGTGACCGAGAACCTCTGGGGCGAAGCCCTGGCGACCGCTGTCGCAAAACGTCTCAAGGCCCGCATTCGCGAGGCGACGCAGCTCACGGCGTCGGCCGGCGTCGCGCCGAACAAGTTTCTCGCCAAGGTGGCGTCGGGCTGGAAGAAACCGGACGGGCTGACGGTCATCAGCCCGGAGCGCGTCGAGCCGTTCCTGCAGCAGCTTCCCGTGGACGCGTTGTGGGGTGTGGGCCCGGTCACCGCACGCAAGCTGAGGGCGCAGGGCATCGAGCGGCTCGTGGACATCCGCGCGGCCGACATCCGGGTGCTGCGGGAAGCCGTCGGGAGCCTTGCGGACTGGCTGCGACAGCTCGCCGCCGGCGTCGACAATCGGCCTGTCGTCCCCCACCGCGACGCCAAGTCGTCCGGCAGCGAGAACACCTTCGCGGACGACCTCACCGACCGCAACGTCATTCACGCGGAAGTCGCCGAGATGGCGGCGCGCGTATCGGCATGGCTTTCGCGGAAGACACTGTTCGCGCGAACGGTCACCATCAAGGTGCGGTATTCGGATTTCACGACCATTACACGCAGCCACACGGCCGCGCCCACCTGCGCGACGGACGAAATCGTCGCCCGAGCCTTGCGGCTGCTCGACAAGACGGAGGCCGGCGTCCGTCCGGTGCGGCTCCTGGGCGTCAGCGTCCGAAATTTCGGAGAACAGGAAGAACTCCCCCTCTTCGACAGTCTGGTCACCTAGTCATTTAGTCATCTGGTTATCTGATTATCTGGTCATCGCTTACCAATTTTGAGCTTTCTCAATAGTGACCAAATGACCAGATGACCAGATGACCAGATGTTATGATTCGATGATGTTGAAGGGGACGCGCGACGGGATCCTGAAGAAACTGCAGCCGGTCAGCATCCACGGCCAGATGTCGATGGACGTCTACTTCACCTCGGTGGACGACCCCGACGGCCAGACCAGTGTCGCGCGGGTCGGGTCGGAGGCGGTCGCGTCCAACCTCGAGCCAGGCGATACCATCACTCTCGAATATCTCGTCGGACAGGTGGTCAAGGTCTCCCGGGTGGTTCCCGCGTAGCGTCTGCCGGCGTTCGCGCCTTCTTCTACTTCTCTACTTCTTCTCGATACGAACGCTTTTCAGTTCAATCCGCGTGGTCGGCGTCTCGCCGTTCCGCGGCGACTTCTCGATTGCCTCAACCGCTTCCATTCCGCTCACGACATGGCCGAACGCCGTGTATTGGCCATCGAGCGGGGCCGAGGCCCCGGTGCAGATAAAGAACGACGTGGTCGCGCTGTCCGGCGCATCGCCGCGCGCCATCGACACGATGCCTTTCACATGCTTCACGTCGTTGAATTCGGGCGCCATGTTGTGCACGAGCTTCTGCTGCGTTTCCGTGAGCGGTGCCGATCGCGTGTTCACTGCGCCGGTCTGAATGACAAAACCAGGGGCCACGCGATGGACGGCCATGCCGTCGTAGATGCCGGCCTGCGCCAGCCGCAAGAACTGACGGACGTGCTCGGGCGCTTTGTCAGGAAAAAACTCGATCGCAACCGGGCCGGCGCTCGTGTCGAGGACGGCTCGATAGGCCGCCAGGTCCTGGACCGTGTCGTTCACGAACGGTTCGGGCGGCTTCTCGCGGATGGACACGCGCGTGATCTCTACGCGCGCCGCGGCGACGCCTTTGTCATCAACCGGCGTCTCGGAGATCTTCTGCACGACTTCGATGCCATCCGTCACGTGACCCAGCACGGTGTACTTGCCATCGAGCCCGGGTTGATCGACGACGGCGATGAAGAACTGCTGGCCCCCGCTGTCGGCCTTGCCGGGAATCGTCACGACTGCCACGGATCCACGCGTCATTTTGGCCGCGCGCGTCTCGTCTTTCAGCACGTTCAGCCCGCCCGTGCCGTACTGGGCGCGCTTTCCGGGATCCTTCGTGAGCGGATCGCCGCCCTGCACGATTCCGTACTTGATCATCTTGTGAAAGATCGTGCCGGCGTAGCCGCCGTCGGCCGCGACTTTCATGAAATACGCCGTCGTCGCCGGCGCCTGGTCGGTGGCCAGCTCGATCACGAACGTTCCAGCGGTGGTCTCGACGACGGCCTGCTTGGCAGGAGCCGGCGCCTGCAGGATGGCGAGCGTCCAGAGCAACAGCGCGGCGATCATGGCTGGATAATTCGGGCCGCGTGCCAGATGTAGTGAAAGCCGGACACGAGCGTGATCGCCAGCGAGGCGTACACGCAGAGATCCACCATCGGCGAATGGTAGCCTCGGAAGTTGTACAGCATGGCCATGACGGCGGTCACGATGTAGGTCCCCGTCGCAACCTTGCCGAACATCGACGGACGGAACGTCCGGCGGCCGATCGCCAGATTCACGATGGCGACCGTCACGACGATCAGGACATCGCGGCTGATGACAAGGGCCGTCAGCCAGACGGGCAGGCGGTTGGCGAGCCCGAGCCCCGGCACCGTCAGCACCACGAACGCGCTGACGAGCATCAGCTTGTCGGCCATCGGGTCGAGCCACGCGCCAAGACTGGTCTTCTGCCCTGTTCGTCTTGCGATCAGTCCATCGACCGCGTCCGTGACGCCGGCCGTCGCGAACACGATGAGTGCCCAGCCCAGCTCACCGTAGATCACGAGCGTCACGAACGCCGGGATCAGCAGCATGCGGAGGAGCGTGATCTGATTGGCCGTCGTGAACGGCCCGGGCCCGCTCATCGGGGGTTCTGGTCTCCCGCTGGCTGGGAGGCAGGCGCCGGCAGCGACGCCGCGATAGCCTCCACGCGGACGACGGCAGCCACTGCCTCTGGGCCGTTGACGATCTGCTGGGGCTGAAACGCGTTATCGGCGCCGGTCTTCATGACGCCGGCGGCCACCACAATCGACGCGGCCGGGTACGCCAGGTGTCCCGGCTGAAGATCGGAGAATTTCAGCCGCGCCGATTCCCAGGCGCGTGCCTGCGCCGGTCTTCCCGCCGACGCTCTCGAGAGCAGACGGCTCATCGCCAGCGCCAGATCCGACCGGCGCACGATCCCGTTGGGCTGAAACGTGTGGTTGTCGTATGGGTCGATGACGCCGGCGCGAACGACCGCCATGATCCATGTGGCGGCCCAGTGATTGCGCGCGTCCGTCACGACGACGGCTTCTGAGCGCCTCGCCGCCTGCACGAGGGGCGCGAGACGTACACCGATCAGCGCGGCCAGATCGCCCCGCGTGATCTGCGCTGCGGTGTCGATCGCACGATACTCGGCCGGAAGGCGAGCGAGCTCGACGCGCGCGCGGACGGCGTCGAGCTTTGCGTCCACGGCCTCGTTGAGCTCGAGCAGGAGCGCATCGGTGTACGCCTTCTCCGCACCGTCGAGGTCGCCGCTATCCGCAAGCAGGTCGCCGACACCGACGATGGAAGCTACGTCTGTCGGGTCGAGGGCCAGCGCCTTGCGAAAGTCCGAAAGGGCGGCGTCTGTATTCCCCTGCCGGCGCTCCACAACAGCCAGTTCGCGGTAGAGGAACGGACTGTCGGGCGAGCTGGCAATCGCGCTCGCGTACGCCCGCGCGGCCTCGTCCAGCTTTCCCTCCCGCGCCGCCTGACGCGCGGCGGCCAGGTCCTGGCCCAGACCGCGAAAACGCAGCACTTCGACGCGGCGTTTGATGTCGACGAGACTCGGATCGACGGCCGTCGCGGACTCGAACGCGAACAGCGCGTCGGTTTCGCGATTGAGCGCCAGAAATGCCAGGCCGCCGCCAACCAGCGCCGACACGTCGCGGCCATCGGCCGCAAGTGCGCGCTCGAAATGCGGGAGTGCGTCTTCGGGCTCCTTGCGCGCGAGCTCGACGTAGCCGAGGCCCGTCTGCGCCGGATAGAACTCCGGCGCCAGGATCAGCGCCACCTTGAACTCGCGTTCGGCGTTCCTGAGATCGCCGGCCTGCAGAAACTGCCAGCCCCTTCCCTGACTGGTCACGGCTGCCGGGCTGTTGGCGAGCGATCGCGGAATCGATGGCTGCAGGAATTCGGGGAACTTCGGCGCCGAGACACTCGGCAGCGGCGTCGAGGTGGTCTTGGCGCACGCGCCCAGGACGATCGCCAGCGCGAGGGCGCTGCCGAGGCGAAGCAGCTGACGGAGACCTGAGGCGGGCATCGGGGGAAATTCTACCTCTTACGCGAGCGGATCAAGGCGTCGCCAGGTTCATCGCGGCCGCCAGGCGCCGCGGGACGTCGGCGACGATAGTCACACGCCCGTCCCTCGATTCGTGGACCAGCACGCGCGCGTGGCGATAGACACGGGCCATACGCTCCTGGTCGGCCGGATCGTCCGGATCGAACGTCAGCGTCATCCGGCGGACGTCGAGAGCCACGCGCGACGTGACGGTTTCGACCAGGTCGTCGATTCCGTCGCCATCGAGGGCCGAAATGCACAACGCGGCCGGATCGAGGGCCTGCAGACGCCGCCGTTCGTCGGCGGTCAACGCATCGCACTTGTTGTAGACCTCGATCATCGCCACATCGCTGGCGCCCACCTCCTCGAGGACCTGGCGCACGGCGTCCATGCGGCGGTCGCGGTCCTGGGCCGAGGCGTCGATGACGTGCAGGATGAGGTCCGCGTCGGCCACCGCTTCGAGCGTCGCTCTGAAGGCGGCAACCAGCGCATGCGGCAGCCGGTCGATGAACCCGACCGTGTCGGACACGAGCAATGCCCGGTTGTCGGGCAGACGCACCTGACGAATGAGCGGATCCAGCGTCACAAACAGCGCGTTCGAGGCTTCAGCGCCGGCCCTCGTCAGCACATTGAACAGCGTCGTCTTGCCGGCATTCGTGTAGCCGACCAGCGCGACGGTGGGCACCGAGGCTTTGTGCCGGCGCTCGCGGAGCTGCGCACGGCGCTTCCGAACCTGGTCGATGTCCTTGCTGACCGCATGGATGCGCGTGCGGATCCGACGGCGATCCGTTTCGAGCTTTGTTTCGCCGGGGCCTCGCGTGCCGATGCCGCCGCCCAGGCGTGACAGCGCCGCGCCGGCGCCGACGAGCCGCGGCAACAGGTACTGCAGCTGCGCGAGCTCGACCTGGAGCTTCCCTTCGCGCGTCCGGGCACGACGCGCAAAGATGTCGAGGATGAGCTGCGTCCGGTCGATGATCTTGCACCCGACTTCGGCTTCGATCTGTCGGAGCTGGGCGGGTGTCAGTTCGTTGTCGAACACGACCATGTCGGTGCGTGTCTCGGCGCACGACGCCGCGAGCGTCTTGATCTTGCCGGACCCGAGAAACGTCGACGGGTCGGGCTTCGGCCGCTCCTGCAGCACGCGAAGCACCACGTCGGCGCCCGCGGCCTGCGCCAGCCCCGCGAGCTCCTCGAGAGAGCGCTCGGCCGCGAGACGCTGCTTCGATCCAGGGACCAGGCCGACCAGCGCCGCGCGCTCGCGCGCCGCTACGCGTGGGCGAGACATGCCTGCACCTCGTCCCATGAAACGGCGCCAGGGCGCACCAGCCGGACCGTGCCGCCACTGACATCGACGATGGTCGACGGCGGACCGCCGGGCGCCGGCCCCGCGTCGAGCAGCAGGGCGACGGACTCGTTCAGCGTCCGGGCGACATCGCCGGGATCAGCAGGAGCGGGCGCGCCGCTCGGGTTCGCGCTCGTGGCCGTAAGCGGCCGTGCGGAGGCACGGCACAGCCCGCGCGCCACGGCATGCGCCGGCACGCGGACGCCGACCTGAGCGAGGCCGCCCGTCACCGCGTCAGGCATCGTGGCGGGACGCGGCACGAGCAGTGTGAGCGGGCCGGGCCAGAACGCGTCCGCCAGGCGGCGCGCCTCGGGCGAAAGGGGGCCGAGGCGATCCTCGATTTGGGCGATGTCCGCCGCGATGAGCGCAAGTGCGCGCTCGGCTGCCCGGCCCTTGGCCGCGAACACACGCGCCACAGCATCCGTGGAAAAGGGATCCGCGGCCAGGCCGTACAAGGTGTCGGTCGGCACGGCCACGATCTCGCCGGCCAGGATGAGCGCCGCCGCCTCTTCCAATGCCATCGTGTCGGGCTGGCGTGCGTCGATGGCAAGCCGGCGCATCGATCAAATCGACCCGGAAGTACACCTTGACGTCCTTCTTGTTGCTGATGTGAATGGCGTCGATGAACCGGATCTGGTGAGGGTTGTTCTGCATGATCACCGAGCTCGTGCGCGTGCCGTCGCCGAAGAATCGCACGCCGCGCATGATGGTGCCGTCGGTCACGCCCGTGGCGGCGAAGACGATCTTTTCGCCTGGCGCGAGATCCTTGGCGCGGTAGACCCGCTTGAAGTCGGTGATGCCCATGGCGCGGCATCGCTCTTCGTGCTCCGGCTTGCTGACCACGAGCCGCGCCAGGATTTCGCCGTTCAGGCACCGCATGGCCGCGGCGGTCAGCACGCCCTCGGGCGCGCCGCCCGTCCCCATCACGGCGTGGACGCCGCTGCCGGCCACGGCCGCCGAGATGCCGGCCGACAGGTCGCCGTCGCCAATGAGGCGAATGCGGGCGCCGCGTGGCTCGAATGTCCGCGATGAGCTGCTCGTGACGCGGCCGATCGAGCACGACGACGACCAGGTCCTCGACCTCGCGGCCGAGACACTTCGCGATCGCGTTCAGGTTGTCGGCGACCGAGGCGTCGAGGTGAACCGCGTGCTTCGAGCTCGGCCCGACGACGAGCTTTTCCATGTACAGATCCGGGGCATGCAGCAGCCCTCCGCGCTCGGACGCGGCGAGGACGGCGATGGCGTTCGGCGCGCCGGTCGCGCACAGGTTCGTGCCTTCGAGCGGATCGACGGCGATGTCCACTTCTTCGAATCGCGTGAGCCGGCGCTCGCCGCTCTCGGGACGCGTGTGATTTGACCGACCTTCTCGCCGATGTACAGCATCGGCGCTTCGTCGCGCTCGCCCTCTCCGATGACAATCGTGCCGTCGATGGGCACCGTGTCCATGATGCGGCGCATCGCTTCGACGGCCACCTGATCGGATTTGTGCCGGTCGCCCTGGCCCATCGTATGGGCGCAGGCAATTGCGGCCTCTTCGACGACGCGCAGGAATTCAAGTGAAAGGTCTGATTGCATGTGTCAGGTCTCGGTCGTCAGTGGTCGGTGGCTGGTCTGGTGTGGGCGGCCGGCGATCGATGGTCAGCGGACTGATGGCGACCCGCGTACGGCTGGAGCTCACAGCGCGCCGGGCGATCGTCCCGGTATCCGAGCAGATAGTCGGCCTGCATGATCGTGTGAATCTCCCGCGTCCCTCGTAGATGACCGCCGCTTTGCAGTTCCGGTAGAAGCGGCCCACAGGATACTCGTCCGAGTAGCCGTTGGCGCCGTGGACCTGCACGGCGTCCCCGGCGGCCCGCTCGGACGCCACGGTCGCAAACCACTTCGCCAGGCCCGTTTCACGCGTGTTGCGGCGGCCGTCGTTCTTCAGGCAGCCCGACCGGAGCCACAGCAGGCGTGCCGCCTGGTAGTCCGATTCCATCTTCGCGATCATTTCTTTCACGAGCTGATGCTGCGCGATTTCGACGCCGAACGTCGTGCGCTCCTTCGCGTACCGCACGCTGGCGTCGCGGCAGGCGCGAATCAGCCCGGTTGCTCCGGCGGCGACCGTGTAGCGGCCCTGATCGAGCGCGGACATCGCAATCTTGAAGCCCTCACCCGGACGGCCCAGCACGTTCTCCTCGGGCACTTCGACCTGATCCATCGTGAAGAAGCCCGTGTTGCCGGCCAGGATGCCCCACTTCTCCTTCATCGGGCCGCTCGAAAACCCCTTGAACCGCCGCTCGACGATAAACGCGCTGATGCCGGAAGGATCGCGCTGCTGCTTCTTCGCGAGGTCGGTCCAGGCAAAGACCAGAAAATGATCGGCCACGTCCGCCAGCGAGATCCAGGTTTTCTCGCCGGTGAGTACGTACCGGTCGCCCTTCTTCACCGCCGTTGTCTGGATCGCGCGCGCGTCGCTGCCGGCCCCCGGTTCGGTGAGCGCGTATCCGGCGATCTTCTCGCCCTGAGCCTGCGGCACGAGATACCGCTGCTTCTGCGCCTCGGTGCCCCACGTGAGCAGCGACAGGCAATTGAGCCCCGTGTGCACGGACATGATGACGCGGAGCGACGTGTCCACGTACTCGAGCTCTTCGCTGGCGAGCCCGAGGCAGATGTAGTCCAGCCCGGCGCCGCCGTACTCCTGCGGCACGCACACGCCCAGGAGCCCGAGCTTCGCCATGCCGCCCAGGATGCGATCGCGATCGAAGCGGTGCGCGCGGTCGAGTTCGCGGATGTGGGGCGCGATTTCCCTGCTCCCCCACTCGCGAACCGATTGCTCGACCAGCCGCTGTTCGTCCGTGAGGTCGAAGCCGATCATGCGGGCTTGCGGAACAGAATCTCCCGCAGATTGTTCTGCAGAAGGAACGAGTCGGACACCCGCAAGGTGGGAAACAGCCTGATGATGTCGCGGTTCATCAGGATGGTCTGCCGGCAGCGCGCCGCGGGATAACTGCGGTGCCTCAGGTTCTCTTCGTCGGCGATGACGTACTTGGTGTAGCGCGGGTCGTTCGTCTGCACGGTGGCGAAGAAGGCCAGCAGCGCGCCGTCGGGCCGCAGCACCCGCGCCAGCTCTTCGGCGAGCACCTGCGCGGCCGGCCGTTCCAGGTAGTCGATGAAATCCCAGCAGATGATCCCGTCCACCGAGCCGGACTCCTGCGGGAAACGGTGCCGCAGCATCTCGGTGAAGCGCTCGGTCGTGCCGGCGCGGATATGACGGTCGAGATCCGCGAACAGATCTTCAATGAAGATCTTGCAGCCCAGCTGCTCGCCGAAAAAACTGATGTTGGCGCCGACCGTCGGCCCGAGATCGAGCAAGACAGGGGCCTCGCGGCCCGCGAAGCACGGCAGGAATTTCCGGAACGCCTTCGTAGAAAATAGCGGCTCGGAATCCGACGCCGGTTGAAGAACCGGCGGATCGGATTCACGGCTACGAGGCGCGAGGCGGTCTAACAGACCCACGAATCATCAACAGGAAGTGAAGGCGTCTATGGCGGCGCTACGCCCCGGCGCGCTGCGGCCCCGCAGCGGCTGCCGCGGGTTGAGGCGCTGCCGGCGCCGGCGCCACGGCCACCGGTTTCGGCGCCGCTTGCGGCCCGGCCTTGCGCTGCATGTCGACGCTGCCGCGGAAGTGTGCGCCTTCGGCGATGGCGACGCGCGGCGCGACGATATCACCGTCGACCGAGCCGGCGTCGCGGATGTCCACCTTGTCGGTGGCGGTCACGTTACCGGTGACCTCGCCGAGCACCACGACCGACTTGGCGAACACCTGCGCCTTGATGCGGCCGTTCGGGCCAATCGTCAAGACGTGCTCGCGGAGCTGGATCGTGCCCTCGACGTGGCCCTCGATCGTGAGGTCCTCGCTGCCTTGCAGTTCGCCCTTGATGACGACCGACTTGCCGATATTCACGATGTCCTTCTCCATGTTCTGGCCCGCCTCCTGACGAGGAACACCACCACCCGCCGGCACCGTTGCAGCCGGTTGCGGCGGCGCCGCAGGCTGCCCGCTCGCAGGCCGCACCGATTCATCACGTTTCCACATGTCTTCGCGTCCTCCCGCCCAGAGGGTCGCAACATTCTTGCAAACCAGTCCAGCGTTGTCTAGTCCTTTTGTTACGCAGGTTTACGGCAGTGCTGGCGGTGCTAGAATGAAAGATCCAGGTGCGCATCTACTTCGACTACAACGCGACGACGCCCATGGCGTCCGAGGTGATCGAGGCCGTCACGGCCGCGACACGCGATCTGTACGGCAACGCGTCGAGCGTTCACCACTTCGGGCAGCAGGCCAAGGCTGCCGTCGACGATGCGCGCTCGGCGCTCGCGGCGCTGCTTGCCGCCGACCCGTCCGAGATCGTGTTCACGTCGGGCGGCACCGAGTCGGACAACTTCGCGATCCGCGGCGCCGCCGAAGCGCTCGAACCAAGCAAGCGGCGTCATCTCATCGCGACCGGGATCGAACACGAGGCCGTGCTGAACACGTTCAAGGCGCTGGCACGGCGCGGCTGGCGCACCACGCTCCTGTCTGTCGACCAGTCAGGCATCGTGGCGCCCGATCGGCTGCGGGAAGTCATCACCGACGACACAGCGCTCGTGTCCGTGATGCACGCGAACAACGAGATCGGCACGATTCAGCCCGTCGCGGAGCTGGCGGCCATCGCGCACGAACGGGGCGCGCTGATGCACACGGACGCCGTGCAGTCGGTCGGGAAGATTCCGGTCGACGTGCGTGCGCTCGGCGTGGACCTGCTGTCGCTCTCCGCGCACAAGTTCAACGGACCGAAAGGCGCGGGCGCCTTGTGGATCAAGCGCGGGACGCGCCTGTCGCCCCACCAGACCGGCGGCAAACACGAGCGCAACCGGCGGGCCGGCACGGAGAACGTACCGGCACTCGCGGGCCTGGGCGTCGCCGCCGCGCTCGCCGCCGCGAAGATGGCGGGCGAGGCTGGCCGCGTCGGCGCACTCCGCGACCGTCTGGAAGAGGGCGTCCTGCGATCGGTGCCGGGGACGGCCGTCAACGGTCAGCGGGATCGGCGCGTGCCGAATACGACCAACATCAGCTTCGACGGCGTCGAGGCCGAGAGCCTGCTGATCGCGCTGGATCTGGAAGGCATCGCCGTGTCCACGGGCTCGGCATGTTCATCAGGCACCCTCGAGCCGTCGCACGTCCTGCGGGCGATGGGGCTGCCGGTTCATCGCACGCAGAACTCGCTGCGATTCAGCCTCGGGATGTTTTCGACCGAGGCCGAAGTCGATCGCGTCGTCGAGGTTCTGCCGCGCCTCGTGGAGAAGCTGCGCCGCCTGACGACAGAAAACCGCAATCAGTCGGAGCACACGGCTGACAAGAAAGAGCACGTCAGGACACCACAAAGGCACGAAGAACACGAAGGATCTCTGATTACAGGAAACCGATGAATAAGCCTTTGTGATCTTCGTGGTCTTCGTGGTTGAAGTCTTCGTAGTTTCGATAGTCGTGAGCAATGCGCATAGTCGTCGCGATGTCGGGCGGAGTGGATTCTTCGGTAGCGGCGGCCCTGCTCGTCGAGCAGGGCCACGACGTCATTGGTCTGTCCATGCAGCTCTACGACGTCTCGGACGGGGAGAACGGCGAGCGCGCATTCGGAAGCTGCTGCTCGATTGACGATTTGCACGACGCGCGCCGGGTGGCGGCGACCATCAGCATCCCGCACTACATCCTGAACTTCGAGCGGCAGTTCAACGAGCAGGTCGTCAGCAATTTCGTCGGCGAGTACGCCGCGGGCCGGACGCCCCTGCCCTGCGCGCACTGCAACAGCGACCTGAAGTTCGCCACGCTCCTCGAGCGCGCGCACGGCCTCGGCGCCGATGCGGTCGCCACCGGCCACTACGCGCGCGTCGAGCGGACGGGCGCGGGCGGCGCGTATCAGCTGAAGCGAGGCGCGGACCCCGCAAAGGACCAGTCGTATTTTCTGTTCGCCCTCACGCAGACGCAGCTCGCCCACGCAGTCTTTCCCGTCGGCGATCGCGGGAAGGAAGAGGTCCGCGAGTACGCCCATCGGCGCGGCCTGCCCGTGGCCGCCAAGCCCGACAGCCAGGAGATCTGCTTCATCCCCGATCACGACTACGCGAAGTTCGTCACGCAGCACCTCCCGGAGTCGGCCGCGTCAGGCGGCGCGATCGTGACCGAGTCGGGCGACGTGGTCGGACGGCATGGCGGCATCCACCGGTTCACGGTCGGACAACGGAAGGGCCTCGGCATCTCGTCGTCTTCGCCGATGTACGTGCTGTCGCTCAAGCCCGAGCATCAGCAGGTCGTTGTGGGGCCGAAGGCGTCCCTCGAGCGCGCGGTACTGACGGCATCGGGTGTGAACTGGATCGAGGGAGCGCCCGCCGGCGCGGTTCGCGCGCACGTGCAGATCCGGCATCGGCATCAGCCGGCGGCCGCCACCGTCCGCGCCACCGGCGACGGGCACGCCGAGGTCGTCTTCGACGCGCCGCAGATCGCGGTGACGCCCGGACAAGCGGCCGTCTTCTATGATGGCGATGTCGTGCTGGGCGGCGGCTGGATCGACAGTTAGCGGGTTACACGCCGGTTCATCACGAAGACACGAAGAAAGACGACGTTCCTGCCTAAGAAGTCTTCGTGGCCTTCGTGACTTCGTGAATAGCCGAGGCTTCCACGACATCCGACGAGCTTTCGAGGTAGCGTTCGGCGTCGAGCGCGGCCATGCAGCCGGACCCGGCGGCGGTGATCGCCTGGCGGTACAGGTGGTCCTGGACGTCGCCGCACGCGAACACGCCGGGCACGCTCGTCTTGGCGCCGTCGTGGGTGATGAGGTAGCCGTTCGCGTCCATCTCGAGCTGGCCGCGGAACAGCGACGTATTCGGGTTGTGGCCGATCGCGACGAACACTCCCGTGACCGGCACTTCCCTGCGCTCGCCTGTCGCCGCGTGCCGGACGACCATCGCCGTGACTTCACCCTTGCCGGTATCCTTGATCTCGTCGATCTCGGTGTTGAGCAGCCACTCGATTTTCGGGTTCGCGCGCGCTTTGTCCTGCATGATTTTCGACGCGCGCAGCGTGTCGCGGCGATGCACGAGGGTCACCTTGCTCGCGAACTTGGTGAGGAACACCGCTTCTTCCATCGCCGAATCGCCGCCGCCGACGACCGCGATCTCGTGGCCGCGGAAGAAATACCCGTCGCACGTCGCGCACGTCGACACGCCATGGCCCATCAGCTTTTTCTCAGAGTGAAGTCCGAGCAGCTTCGCTGACGCGCCGGTGGCGATGATCAGCGCGTCGGCGTGAAATTCGGCGTCCGACGTGGCCACGACGAACGGCCGCGCGCGAACGTCGACGCGGGTCACCTGGCCCTGGATAATCTCCGTGCCGAACCGTTCGGCCTGCGCCCGCATCTCGCCCATGAGATCCGGACCCATGATGCCGTCGCGATACCCAGGGAAATTCTCCACGAGCGTCGTCAGCATCAGCTGACCGCCGGCTTCGACGCCTTCAATGAGAAGGGGCTTCAGGTTGGCGCGCGCGGCGTAGAGAGCGGCGGTCAGGCCGGCCGGGCCTGACCCGATGATGACGACGTGGCGGGAAGTCGGCATTCAGATGTGCTTGTCGAGGACGCGCTTGAGTTCCTCTTTCGGCGTCAGGCCGACGATCTGCTCGACAACCTGCCCGCCCTTGAACACCAGCATGGCCGGGATGCCGCGGATCTGGAACTTGAACGCCGTGTTCGGGTTGTCGTCCACGTTCAGTTTGCCGATGGTCACTTTGCCTGCGTAGTCGGTCGCCAGCGCATCAATCGTGGGCCCCAGTCGTTTGCACGGTCCGCACCACTCGGCCCAGAAATCCACCAACACCGGCCCGGCGGCGTTGATGACGGTTGAATCGAAGTTCGAATCCGTAAAAGTCTGCACGTTCTCGGCTGCCATTGAATCTCCTTCTAACTCGTGGCTCGTGGCTCGTGGCTCGTAACCTCGTAACCTCTAACCTCTATTTCCCCATCGCCAACCCATATATTCTGACGTACTCGCCCGCCGAATGGTCCCACGAGTTGTCGCGCCGCATGCCGGCCGTCTGGAGCGCCCGCCAGGCCGCCCGATCGCGAAACAGGTCCAATGCACGGCGCAAGGCGGCCAAAAGCGCCTCCCCCGTGTACTCGCGGAAGACGAATCCGGTAGAGCGAGGATTGCCGGGCGTGTAGTCGTCCACGGTGTCGGCCAGGCCGCCGACAGCCCGTACGACCGGCACCGTGCCATACCGGAGGCTGTACATCTGGTTCAGGCCGCTGGGCTCGAACCGCGACGGCATCAGGAAGATGTCGGCGCCGCCTTCGATGAGGTGCGCGAGGCTTTCCTCGAAACCGATGTAGGCCGCCACGCGCGACGGGTAACGCGCCGCGAGCTCCTGCCACAAATCCTGGTAACGGGATTCGCCTGTGCCGAGCACGACGAACGTGGCGTCGAGGCCCGGCAGCTCACCAGCGACGCTGGCGATCAGATCGAAGCCCTTCTGATCGACCATGCGGGAAATCATCCCGACCAGCGGGCGCGCGACGGCTTCTTCGTCTGCCGGCAGGCCGTACCGCGCGAGCAGCGCGCGCTTGGCGGTTGTCTTGGCGTCCAGGCGCTCAACGCTGTAGGGCGCGGGCAGAAATCGATCGTTGCCGGGGTCCCATACCGAGGTGTCGATCCCGTTCGGGATGCCGACGAGGCGGTCGCCGCGGCGGCGCAGCACGCCGTCGAGCCCGGAGCCGAACGGTTCCGTCTGGATTTCCTCGGCATAACGGCGGCTGACGGTCGTGACGATCGTCGCCGCGTTGATGGCGCCCTTCAGGAAACTGATGCGGCCCCAGAACTCCATCCGATCGACGCCGAGCTCGGTCCAGCCGAGATCGAGTCGCGGCAGCCAGTCCGATTCGAACACCCCCTGGTACGCGATGTTGTGGATCGTGAAGATCGAGGGCACGCCGCCGAGCACCGGGTGCGATGCGAAGAGCGTATTCAGATAGATGGGCGCGAGGCCCGCCTGCCAATCGTGTGCGTGGACGACCGCGGGGCGCGCTCCGCGGCGCGCGACGTAATCGAGAGCGGCGCGCACCAGCACGCCGAACCGGCGCGCGTTGTCAGGATATTCTTCGCCGCCGGATCCGTAGAGCGAATCGCGATCGTAGAGATCGGCGCACTCGACGAGAAGGGCACGCGCGCCGTCGTCCATCGGCGCGTCATACAGCCCGACTTCGCGCGTGTAGCCGCCAACGCTCACCGGCACGCGCTCGACGAGCGTCCCCGCCGACACACCGCGGTATCGCGGCAACGCCACCGTCACATCCCAGCCCAGCCGGCCCAGCGCCGGCGGCAGCGCGCCGAGCACATCCGCCAGCCCTCCCGTCTTGGCGAACGGTACCGCTTCCGAACCAATCATCAGGACGGATGGGCGCGGGGGCATGGATCTATTCTAGTGGCTCGTAGCTCGTGGCTCGTAGCTCGACGAGCTCGTGACCGTGGCCACGTCGCACGCCGAAACAGTGGCCGCAGCACTCGCTCGAGGCACGAGCCACGAGCCACGAGCCCACGAGCCACGGTACAATGCCTGCGTGCTTGAGCGTCCCCCTCGTCCGCAACGGGCCGAACCCCGCGAAGTTGTCGAACTGAAACAGATCAAGGTCACGCAGCCCGAACTGGCGTCGGCGGTGGATATGCAGCTGGCGCTGGTCGAGATGCAGCGCCGCGTGCAGTCGCGGGTGCCGTTGCCGTGGATTTCCGCGGAAGACGGCTGGCTGCGCGAGCAGCAATCGGCCGGGCGGGCGCTCATCAGGTTTGGCGACATCCCGCTCGAGTGGACGGATTTTCGTCTGACGCTTCGTCAGACGGCCGACATTCTGCGGCGCTTCGACGCCCTCGAGCCCGCGGATCACGCGGCCATCATCACGCTCGCGCGCGAGGGCAACGCCCTCGAGCCCATCGTCTCGCAGTGGTACAACGCCTCGTCCGGCGCGGGCGGACAGCGGCCCGATGGCCCGGCCGGCCTCGAACAGGTGCTCGTGCTGGCGCTGAGACCGTTTCTCGCGCGCTCCGTCGAAGTCCTGATGCAGCGCGTGGATCTCTCAGGCTGGGGACATCCGCACTGTCCGTTCTGCGCGTGGGAACCGGAGTTCGCGGTGATCCTGCCGAGCGGCGATCGGCAGCTGATCTGCGGCCGCTGCTCCGCCTTGTGGCCGTTTGCCGCCTTCACGTGCCCGTTCTGTGCGAACGCGGAACGCTCGCGCGTCACGTCGTTCACCTCGCGCGACGGCCGGTACCGGGTGTACGGCTGTGACGCGTGCCAGCGCTATCTCAAGGCGTACGACGCCCGGAACGCGGCGAGGCCCGTCCTGCTCGCGGTGGACACGATCGC
The DNA here is from genome assembly GCA_963729215.1 of uncultured Acidobacteriota bacterium. Classification (GTDB taxonomy): domain Bacteria; phylum Acidobacteriota; class Vicinamibacteria; order Vicinamibacterales; family CAVVIG01; genus CAVQJU01. The sequence continues at coordinate 455,679 of CAVSND010000009.1, forward strand.
GACGCTGCCGCTCGACGCCGCCGCCATCCAGCGCGGCTACGCCTAGCAGGCGGCTGAAGAACGCAGCCTGAACGTCAAACGGAAACCGTAGAACGAAGAATTCGGGAGTTTTCGAATTGGCTTCGTGCAGGCCTGAAGGGCCTGCACGACATGCGGGCGGCTCTTACTGCGGCGCCTCGGTGGGCGTGCCGGTGGCGAACAGGGCCGTCGATACCTTGTTCGACATCCAGGCGAAGAGATTCTCGGTTTCCATGAAGCGTCCGGCGTTGGATCGCGCGCCGAGCACCACGACGGCAAACTGCTGCGTGCTTTGCGGCAGGCGGAGCAGCGTCGCCAGGCAGTAGCCCGACTTGGAGATGAAGCCGGTCTTCCCCGCGCGCACATCCACGTCGGTTCGCCCGAGGAGATGATTGGTGCTGCGGAACGTGATGGCCCGCCGGCCGCTGTACACCGTGTATTCCGGCGTCCGCATGATCGACGTGATGCGCTCGTCGCCCGAAATATACGTGATCAACCGCGCCAGATCGTACGCCGACGACACGTTCTCGGACAGCAACCCCGACGGATCCGCGTAGTGCGTGTTCTCGAGACCGAGCTCGGCGGCCTTCGTGTTCATCCGCGCGATGAAACCTTCGTAGCCCAGCGGAGACACGCGCGCAAGCGCCCGGGCCGCGGCATTGTCCGACGCAATCAGCAGCAGGTGCAGCAAATCGTCTGTCGTCACGTGATCGTTGCTGTGCAGGTGCGTCGTCGAGGCCTGGAACACATCGGAGCGGGCGACGGTGACAGGCTCCGTGAGATCGGGATTGCTCTCCATGAAGACGACCGCGGTCATCATCTTGGTGATGCTGGCGATCGATCGCTGGCTCTGGGAGTTCTCTTCCCAGATCACCTGATTCGTTTCAGGGTCGTAGACGATCGCAGCGGCCGCGCGGAGATCGGGGACGATGTCGCCGCTTGCGTCCATCTTGTAACGCGGCAGCGGCGTGAGGGCGAACTCGCGCGCCATCGCGACCGCGCGGGCGCGCGCAAGCGTCGCCTTGCGGCTCAGAGATCGGTCGGCCGAATATAACGGACGAGCCTGGGTGGTCCGCGTGGACTTCTTTTTCGCGTTTTTCGCGGCAGCCGCCTCGGCAGGCGCACTTGTCGCGCAAATGACACTGGCCAAGGCCAGCGCACCAATCCAAAAACCTGTTCGACTCGTCACGATTGATGGCATTTTAGCAGACAATCTCATGATCACAAGGCAATATTGACGCCAACCGTGTGTAAAGATAACCCGATCGCGATCCTGTAATTCACTGTATCGGCCGAGAAGTCCTGAAAGCATAGTCATGACGCCGCGCGAACTGGAAGAATTCCGGGAGCTCCGCGCGACGGTTCGCGAACGCGGAACCGCGCGGATCTGGGTATTTGTGGCCGGGATGATCGGCTGGGCCGGATTGACGATCGCGACGGCCAGCCTCGCCGCCCTGCCCGTCGCGACCTTCCTGCCGCTGCTCATTCTTGCACTCACGTTCGAGGCGGTGTTCAGCCTGCACGTTACCGTCGAGCGTATCGGCCGGTATATCCAGGTCTTCCTGGAGGATGAAGAAGGCCGCCGCGGCTGGGAACATGTGGCGATGGCGGTCGGGCCCCCGCTCAAGGGGACGAGCGTCGACCCCCTCTTCACCGCCTATTTTGTGATCGCCGTTTTTCTCAACACCGGGCCGGCGCTCCTCGGCCCAGCCCCTCCTGCCCATCGAGGCGGGCGCGGTCCTCGCCGCCCATGTGATCGTGATCGTCCGGATTCTGCTGGCTCGCGGCATCGCCTCCCGCCAGCGCGCGGCGGATTTGAAGCGGTTCACCGAGCTCAAGGGAACCGGGTCGGGCAGCCGTCTAGCGCCTCGAGAGGGCAATGACGGTGAGCAGGGCGTACTGAGTCCCCCGCCACGCGTCAGCGGTATCGAACGTCTCCCCCATCGTGTGGGTCCCCGTCCCCTGGCCGCCTGTCCCGATTGTGACGGCGGGAATCTTCAACTGAATCGGGATGTTGGCGTCCGTCGAGCTCTCGCTCGTGGAGAGCCGGATTCCCAGCGCTCGCGCGGCCGCGAGCGCCGTCTGCACGATCGGTGAATCGGCCGGGGTCTGGCCAGATGGCCGGTCGCCCACGAGTTCCCTCACGACCGTAATCGTGCGTGGCGCGCTCCACCGCTGGTTCTCCTCGCGGACGGCCTCGTCCACGACGCGCTGCACGCTCGCGTCGAGTGCGGACAGCGCGGCCATATCCGCGGACCGCAGGTCGATCTCCATCCAGCTTTCCGAAGGGATGGCGTTGACCGACGTGCCCCCACCCACCCGGCCTACATTGAACGTCGTCCTCGGCTGATTCTGCTGGTTGGGAACCTGCAGCTGCGAGATTTTGGCGATGGCGCGTCCCATCGCCTGGACCGGGTTAGGGGTGCCGAACGCCGCGTAACTGTGGCCGCCCGGCCCCTTGAACGTGATGCGGTAGCGGCGGCTGCCCACCGCCACATTGATCAGAAACGAGCCCGAGCCATCGATGGCGAGGAACCGGTCGATTTGGCCCTTCATCGTTTCGCCGAAGAGCTGCTTCATCCCCCGCAGATCGCCCAGGCCTTCCTCGCCGACGTCGGCGACAAAGGTCACGGGGCCTTCCGTTTTCACGTTCGTGCGCCCGAGCGTGCGAGCCATGGCCAGCAGGACAGCAAGCCCTCGGCAGTTGTCCCCGACGCCCGGTCCCGTCAAGACGGTCCCGCTCCGCGTAACACGAACGTCGGTTCCCTCTGGAAAGACGGTGTCCAGGTGCGCGGCGACCACCAGACGCGGACCCGGTGCGACACCCGGACGATCGCCAAGGACATTGCCCGCCTTGTCCAGCCGGACGTTGGACAGCCCCGATTGCTCGAACGCGGCTTTCACCGCCCGGGCTCGAGCCGCCTCATGGAACGTGGGTGCTGGAATTTCGCAGAGTCGAATCTGGTTCCTGACTGTTGTGGGCTCATCAGCGCGTATCGAGTCGAGCGCGGCCTTGACGGTTGGATCCTTGAGCAGCATGTCGACCGGCGCGTCGGCCGCCAGCGCTCCACGCGAGGCGGCGAGAACAAGCACCACTCGCAAGGTGAGCCCAACCGCTCGCGGAAGGCGCGTGTTCCAGTACGTGGACACCCAAATGCCTCTGATCAATCCAAACAATCGTACGTCATCCAAACGGCTGGACGCGGACAGGTACAACGTCCGGACCGGCAGTTCAAAAAGCCCTGCATTTGTTCGTGTTGATGCGTGTGACGAGATGAATATCGGCGGTACAAAACTTGCTCCTAAGGAAACTGTATGATGAGCCTCGTTAGGCTTCTCGGCTTCACAACGCTGGCCTGCGGGTGTGTGATCGGCAGGTACCGTGAAGTGGCGACCAGTCGGGAAGTCGGCTACGTAGAAGAAAAAGGGCACGCTTGCGGAAGACACGCTCATCGGCGTAACCACACGGTTTCAGTCGACAGGCTCTCCACCGCCTCGCCCATCGCCTTCTCAAAGAAGGCCTCCTAACCCCATCCGCCCCGTGGCGCATTAACGCCCGGGTGTGTCCGGACCGAAACATATGGGCAATGTCGGTCCTGCTCAAGCCATACGCCATCGTCCCGGGGCGCCGCGGCCCGAACCGCTTCTTTTTGTCAGATTGCGTTGACGTTTTCCGTCAACTACCGCCGCAAAGTGTCGATGTCATCGTCACCTCCCCTCCCTACAACCTGGGGATCCAGTACAACCGTTACCAGGACACGCTGTCGCACACGGAGTACCTCGAATGGACCCACACCTGGGTGGCGGCGGCGGCCCGCGTGCTCCGGCCGGACGGCTCGCTCTTCCTGAACGTCGGTTCGAAGCCGAGCGACCCCTTTACGGCGCTGGACGTGGCGCAGGCTGCGCGCTCGCACCTGCGCCTGCAGAACATCATCCACTGGGTCAAGTCGATCGCCATCGAGCGGAACATGGCCGGCACCAACGCCGGCCTCGAGCGCGACCTGGCCGTCGGGCATTACAAGCCGATCAACAGCGATCGCTATCTGAACGACTGCCACGAATTCGTGTTCCACTTCACGCCGGCCGGCGAGACACGTCTCGATCGCCTCGCCCTTGGCGTTCCCTATCAGGACCAGTCGAACATCGCGCGATGGCGCGGCGCGTCGGGCGGCGTCCGCTGCCGGGGCAACACGTGGTTCATCCCGTACGAGACGATTCAGCGGCGTGATCGCGACCGGCCGCACCCGGCGACGTTCCCGTCCCGCCTCCCCGAGCAGTGTCTCCGCCTGCACGGGCTGTCACGTATCGAACTGGCGATGGATCCGTTTGTGGGGCTCGGCAGCACCGCCGTCGCCTGCGCCCGGCTCGGCGTGAAATTCGTGGGGTCGGACCTGGACGAAACCTATCTGTCGCAGGCGGTTTCGCGAACGCGCGAGGCGGTCCTCGATCGGGCCACCACGGACAAGCGTCCCGCAAGAGCGACCCGGACGCGGCGGGGCGAAGTGAAAACCCGGAAAGCTACTGCTTCGTAGACGGGACCGGCGCTGGCTGCGGCTTCAGCACGTACTCTTTTCTCGCCCACACCGTCAGACCCGCTCGTGTCACCCGGACATCGACGACCCGGCGGCGCTTCAGGATGTCCGGGTTCTTCGAGTAATACCCCAGCACGTAGTAGTCGCTTGTCTCGGCATCCACCCGCTTCAACGCTTTGGTGAAGTCGTTGGTGTTCACCACCGCGATGCCGCCGGTTTCCTCGGCCAGCGTACGGAGACTGTCCTGGCTCTTGCGGACGAACTCGCTCCACTGCTGGGGATCGACGTTCTCGTCGAGGTCGGCCATCGGACCGACCAGACCGCGCGGGTCGATCGTGTAGATGGTGGTGTTCGCGCGGTTCGCCGCCTGCGTGATCTCGTACAGCTCGCGTGACAGGTCCGCGTCGGCGAACTGTTCCTGCTGCATCTGCTGCCGGGTGTCCGGGTCTGTGCCGGGATCAGGAGCCTGCCCCCCGTTGGCCTGGGCGCTCTGCGCGGCCGCCTGGTTGCGCGCCTGCGCGCTGTCGCTCTGCGCGAACGGCGAATTGGGATCCATCGTCCCGTAGCGCGCGTCCTTGAACGGCGCGAAGTCGTAACCGTCGCTCACCCAGATGATCGCCTTGCGGCGGTTGTGCACCGCTTCGAGGTTCTTGAGCGCGTCGGTCATCGTCGAAAACGCGACGTGGGCGCGGTACCGGATTTCAGTCGGTCCGCCCGGCCCGCCCGCACCGTTGATGATCTCGGTCGGCTTCAGCTCGTTGCCCGTCATCTTCTTGATCGTGTCCTCGATCCGCGACCGGTCGTACGTCATGTCGACCTGGATCGACGACGGTCCGCTCGAGACAATGCCGAACAGATCGCCTTCGTGCACGAGTTCCTTGGAAATCTTCTTGAACAGCTCGCGCACGCGCCCGGTGTTGCCAAACTGCAGATGCTGGTCGTCCACGAAGAACAGGAAAATGCGGCCCGACACGTCCGACACGGTGCGCTTCTTCGGAAGGATGATGCCCTCCGGAGCAGCAGCGGTCGGGGCCGACATCGGGTTGTACACGCGGCCCCCTGTGACCACGGTCATCGACGCCAGGTCCTGCAGCACGCCGTCTTCGTAAACGCGGAATTCTTCCGGCTTCAGGTCGGAGATGAAATTGCCTTTTTCGTCGCGGATCACCACGTCGTTGGTCACGAGATCGACCTGGACGCGGAAGGTCGGCTGCGCGGGTGCCGGCGTCGGCGCCGGTTTGGCGGGATCGGGCGCCTGGGCGGATACGGCTGCTACCAGCGCGACACACGCGACGGCAGCGACGCTCCAGACCACGGCCGGCAAGCCGCAGATTTTCACTTTCATACCGGCAAATTATACCTCTTCGGTCGGCGGGACGGGGACAGTTGGTGCGGGCTCTGCCGCTGCGGTTTCGCCCGCGGGACGCGGTCGTCGCCGGCCCCGACGGCGTCTCCGGCGGCCGCCCGCCGGACGATCAGCGGACGCGGCTGTCGACGCGTCAGTCACCACCTCCGTGGAGTCAGACGCCTGAACGGGCGTCCCGGCCTGAACCGTGGCTCCTTCGCCCGCCTCGAGGTCCTGACCAGCGTCGTGGTCGGCGAGATCTTCCCGGTCCCCCTGAACGTCGCTCTCCCCGTGGACCTCGTGGACCTCCTGGACCGTGGACCTCGTGGACCTGTGGACCCCTTGGACCTCGTGGACCTCTTCAATCTCTTCCGAAGCTTCTGAACCCTCGGCTTCCTTCGCGGCCTGCTTGGCGGCTTTCTCTATCCGTCGCCGTTCGCGCCAGTGTTCGGCGTCCGGCGGAGGAATCGGCGTCGCGAGGAGCCGCGGCCAGTCGAATCGCACGCCTGGATTCTGCGCTTCAATCGCACGGCGCACGTCGTCTGTAAACGGAAGGCGGCCGACTTTGACCTGGGGCGGCGTGCGAAACCAGAACAGAAGGCGCGGGCGCTGCGGCCTGCCTCGACGCGGCGTACCGGGCTCGATGATCGAGAAGTGCTCGTATCCCCGCTTGTCCCGCGAAAACTTCAGGTAGGGCACTGGGCGCTGCTACTTGCGCTTGGCCGCCTTCGCGGGCTTCTTGGCTTTCTTCGGCGCGGGTGCCTTGGCCTTCTTCTTTGCCTTCGGGGCGGGTTTTGCTTTCGCGCTCTTGGCGACAACAGCCGGCTTCTTGACGGCCCGAGGGGCCTCGACAACCGGCCGCGGCGCGGCCGGCCGGCCGGCGGATGTTTCCCGGCTTCGATGAACGAGTGTGAAGCGAACCTGGTCGCCGATTGTGTGATAGCTCCAGATCTCGTTGGCCACGACGTGGTTGTCTTCGCAGAGGCGCCGCGCCACTTCCACCATGGCGGCCGGGACGTACAGATGGAACGCGGCCCGCAGCTTGGCCAGATGCGTCCACTGCGCCAGCGCCTCGAGGTGGTTGACCGATTCGCCCGTCTCGACCTCGACGACACCCTGGAGGCGGCGCCCGCGTTCGAGCGAGTAAAGAACGAGGTCAGGAAACACCGCTGTCGGGCCAGTGCCGACCGGGACGTTTTGTTCGGCGCCCGGGTTGATGCCGACGTCGTACTTACGGCGGAGCTTGACCTGCAGCATTCGAATCAGGCGATCGTGCTCCAGCTGTTCGCGGACCGGTCGCACGAGGATAGGACTCAACGCCAGTGCCTCCAAACGATTGGATCGGACCGCATTATCAAACTGGTAACTCTAGCACGAAACTGCGCCATTCCGCCGTATCCCATTGCTTTCATGTCGGATAGGGTAAGCGCTTTCAAGAGCGCAGGAGTAGAATAACAAAGCGTGTCAACTCCCGAAACTGCACAGCAAGTTTCGACCATCCTCATCGTAGACGATGACGAGGGCGTCACGCAGACGTTTGCGCGGATGCTGACACTCGAAGGCTTCCAGGTGCGGACGGCATTTAATGCCGAGTCCGGTCTCCGCGCCGCGAACGAGGCCCATCCAAACGCGATCATCCTGGATCTCCGGATGCCGCTCGTTGACGGCCTTGGTTTTCTCCGGCAGCTCCGGTCGCAGGCCGGCCAGCGCGTCGCCCCCACGCCGGTCGCCATCGTGACCGGCGACTACTTTCTCGATGATGCGGTTGCGTCGGAGCTGAGACAGCTGGGCGCGGAACTGCGATTCAAGCCCCTGTGGCTCGAGGACCTGGTCGGCCTCGCCCGCAACCTGCTGAAGGTGACGCACTGAGCAGTCGGGCGACCCGGTTTCTACAAGCCTGCCGCCGCCAGCCGGTCGATGCGACGCCGGTCTGGTTCATGCGCCAGGCGGGACGGTACATGAGCGAGTATCGGGAGCTGCGCCAGCGGCATTCCCTGCTCGACATCTGCCGCACCCCCGATCTCGCCACCGCCGTCACGCTGCAGCCGGTCCGCCGGATCGAGGTCGACGCGGCGATTCTGTTTTCCGATTTGCTCCTGCCTCTCGAGCACATGGGCATCCCCTTCGACTTCGTCGCCGGCGAGGGGCCCGCGATCGAGCGGCCGCTGCGGACCGAAGCCGATCTCGCTGCCGTCCGCCGCTTCGAGCCGCGCGAAGACCTCGGCCACGTTCTCGAGACGATTCAGCAGGTGCAAAGCGAGCTCGCCGGCCGCGTGCCGCTCATCGGGTTTGCCGGCGCGCCGTTCACGCTCGCGTCGTACGCCATCGAGGGCGGGCACTCGAACAACTTCGCCCACACGAAGGCGCTGATGTACGGTCATCCGGCCGCGTGGCACGGCTTCTGCGACCTGCTCGCGGATCTCATCGGGGATTACCTGGTCGCGCAGGTTGAAGCGGGCGTGGATGCGGTGCAGGTGTTCGATTCCTGGGTCGGCGTGCTCAACGCGCCGGACTACCGCGAGTTCATCCTGCCCCATACGCGGCGCATCTTCGAACGTGTTGCGCCGCTTGGCGTACCGACCATCCACTTCGGTGTCGGCACGGGCGCCATCCTCGGCGAATTGCGCGAGGCCGGCGGCGACGTGATCGGCGCCGACTGGCGGACACCGCTCGACGACGCGTGGGCGCGCATCGGTTTCGATCGCGCCATCCAGGGCAACCTGGATCCGACGCTCCTGCTCGCGCCGCTCGACCGCATCCTCACCGCGACCGACGAAGTGCTCGAACGCGCGGCCGGCAGGGTTGGCCACATCTTCAACCTGGGCCACGGCATCCTGCCGATGACGCCCGTCGAGCACGTCCAGGCCGTCGCGCAATACGTCCATCAGCAGACACACATCTAAGGGTTCCAGAGGTTCGAGGGGTTCGAAGGGTTCGAGGGGTTCGAGAGGTTCTGGAGGTTCACGAAAGATGCTAGGCTGAAATCACGCGTCGGAATCTCTTGAACCTCTTGAACCTCTTGAACCTCTTGAACCTCTTGAACCTCTTGAACCTCTCGAACCTCTGGAACCTCTAGTGCCTTCCGCCGTTCTCCTGATGGCCCACGGAACCCCGTCGTCACTCGACGAGATGCCGGAATATCTCAGGCTGGTCCGCGGCGGACGGCCGCCCTCGCCCGAGCTTGTCGAGGAGATGCGGCGGAACTACGCGGCCATCGGCGGCCGATCGCCTCTCACGGACTTGACGATGGCGCAGGCCGACGCGCTGCGTGCGCGGCTCGGCGCTGACGTGCCGGTCGCGGTGGGCATGCGCAATTGGCGGCCGTTCATCAAGGACGCGCTCGAGGATCTCGTCCGCCAGGGCGCCACGCGCATCGTCGGGGTCCCGATGGCGCCGCAGTTCTCGACGTTGAGCGTCCAGAAGTATGTCGACGCGGCAAGGGCCGCGCTGCCGGCCGGCGTGCAGTTCGACGCCGTGACGTCGTATCACACGCATCCACGTCTGCTCGAAGCGTTTGCCGGGCGCGTGCGCGCGGCCTCGATTCGCGAAGACGAGACCGTCGTCTTCACGGCCCACAGCCTGCCTGTCCGCGTGATCGAGGGCGGCGACGTCTACGCGGACGAAGTCGCGGCCACGGCTCGCGGCGTGGCGGACCTCGCCGGAATCGGCCGGTTCGAAACGGCTTACCAAAGCGCGGGCCGGACGCCCGAGCCGTGGATCGGCCCCGATCTCGGCGAGCTCATCACCGCGCGCGCGGCCGCCGGCGCGCGGCGCTTCCTGATTGTCCCGGTCGGCTTCGTGTGCGACCACACCGAGATCTTGTTCGACGTTGACGTTCAGGCCGCTCGCACGGCCCGGGAGGCGGGCGCGACGCTCCGCCGCACCGAATCGCTCAACACTTCGCCGGCCTTCATCGACGCGCTCGAGGAAATCGTCAGGGCGAGGTTGTGAACGGCGCGGACGGGCGGAGCTTTGATGGGCGTTGACGTCATCGTCGTCGGCGGAGGGATCGCGGGGCTCAGCGCGGCCTACGAACTCCAGGCACGCGGCCTGTCGTTCGTGCTGCTCGAGCGCACGGCCAGGCCTGGTGGCGTGATCGTGAGCGAAGAGGTGGACGGCTACACGATCGACGGCGGACCGGACTCCCTCCTCGTGCAGAAACCGGAGGCGATCGCGCTCTGCAGGGAGATCGGCCTCGGCGATCGCCTCATCACAACCAAGCCGCCTCGCCTCGCGTTCATTCAGCGCGCCGGACGCCTTCATCCCCTGCCGGCCCATTCGGTCCTTGGCATTCCCACGCGATTCGGCCCGTTTGTCAGGACGGAACTGTTCACGTGGGCCGGGAAACTGCGTATGGCGTCCGAATTGTTCGTGCCGGCGAGACGCGACGGCGCCGACGAATCGATTGGCTCCTTCATGCGCCGGCGGTTTGGCGAGGAGGCGACGACATACCTCGCCGAGCCGCTGCTGGCTGGCATTCACGCTGGAGACGTCGATCGACTCTCAATCAAGGCGCTGTTTCCGCGGTTGGTTGAGACCGAGCGCACGCAGGGCAGCCTGATCGCCGCCTTCAGCCGGGCCGCGCCATCGCCGGCAGCCGCGGACGGCGCGTTCCGCTCGCTTCCAGGCGGCCTGAGCGAAATGGTCCGCACGCTCGCCGCCCGCCTGCCGCCCGACGCCCTGCGATTCAGCACGCCGGCCCGGCGCGTCCTCGTGGCGCCGGCGCGGGTCGAAACCGCGGCCGGCGAATCCCTGGCCGCGCGCGCGGTGATCATCACGGCGCCGGCATATGTCGCCGCTGACCTTCTGCGCGATCAGGACGGTGACATCGCGCGGATGTGTCAGGATGTCCGCTATGCGTCCACGGCGACGATCGCCCTGGCCTTTCCGCGTTCCGCGGTGAAACACCCGCTGAACGGATCGGGATTCGTCGTGCCACGTACCGAACGGACGGGGATTCTGGCGGCGTCGTGGCTGTCGTCCAAGTGGCCGCACAGGGCGCCCGACGATCGCGTGCTGATGCGCGCGTTTTTCGGCGGCGCCCGCGACGAACATGCGCTCGACCAGTCGGACACGCAGCTCGAAGACGTCGCCTTGTCGGCGCTGCGTCCGCTGCTCGGCATCAGCGGCGACCCGCTCCTGTCGCGTGTCTACCGCTTCGATCGGGCAAGCCCGCAGCACGAGGTCGGCCACCTCGCCCGCATCGAGGCGCTCGACCGGCGTCTCGCGGAGACGCCGGGGCTCTTCATGACGGGCAGCGGGCTGCGCGGCGTTGGTATTCCTGATTGCGTGGCCGACGCGAGGGCGACGGCGAAAAAAGCATGCGAATGGCTGCAGCAAAACTAGCGGCGGGAATTGCGATCGTTGTGGCGCTGACCGCCGGCGCCATCGTCCCCGGGGCTGCGCAACCACGGCCCGCGGCGTCGTCAGTGCCGTCCGAGGTCATGCGGCTCCTCGACTCGATCAAGGCCGCGGACTCGGGCCAGCTCAGCATCTCGGAGGAAGACGGCCGCTTCCTGCGCGTCCTCGCGGCGACCGCCAACGCGAAACACGCGCTCGAAATCGGCGGCGCACACGGCTATAGCGCGATCTGGATTGGCCTCGCCCTCCGCGAGACCGGTGGCCGCCTGACGACAATAGAGTTCGACGCCGGGCGCGCCGCAACGGCCGCGGCGAATATCAAGCGCGCGGGACTGGCGGACATCGTCACCGTCGTGCCCGGCGACGCGTTCAAGGAAATACCGAAGCTTCCGGGAACGTTCGACTTCGTCTTCCTCGACGCCTGGAAACCCGACTATCAGCGTTTCTTCGAGCTCGTGTTCCCGCGGCTGGCCGCGCGCGGCCTCTTCCTCGCCCACAATGTCGTCAACAAGCAGGGCGAGATGCGCGATTTCCTGCAGACGATCGAGCACCACCCGTCGCTCGCGACATCGATCGTGCGCCCGGGCAGCGAGGGGATGTCGGTCTCCGTCAGACTGCGATGAAACCGATCCACATCATCGGCGTGCCGCTCGACCTCGGCGGAAACAGGCGCGGTGTGGACATGGGCCCTTCGGCGCTCCGGATTGCCGGCCTCGGCGAACGCCTCAGCCGCCTCGGCTTCCCCGTTCTGGACAAGGGCGACCTCCCTGCCCCGATCCCGGAAACGCGGGAGCGTTCGGACGAGCGGAAGAAATTCATCGGCGACATCGCGCACGTGTGCGAATTGCTCTACGAAAGCTCGCTCGCCTCGCTCACAGCCGGCGCCATGCCGATTGTGCTGGGCGGCGACCATAGCCTGGCGGCAGGGTCGGTCGGCGCATCCACCGCGTGGGCCATGGCCACGAAGGAGTTGCCGATCGGGCTTCTCTGGATCGATGCGCACGGCGACATGAACACGCCGGCGACCTCCCTGAGCGGAAACGTCCACGGCATGCCGCTCGCGGCGCTGCTCGGCCCCGAGCCAGCCGAGCTCGCGCGAATCGGCGCGTCGCAAAAGCTGCAACCGGCGCAGACCGTCCTCATCGGCATCAGGAACCTCGACGAACGCGAGAAAGTGGCCGTTCGCGATTCACGCGTCCACGTGTTCACGATGAAGGACATCGATCGCCAGGGCATCGCGTCGGTGGTCGAACAGGCGGTCAGCCTGGCGGGACAAGGCGCAGCGGGCATTCATGTCTCGTTCGACATGGATGTCTGCGATCCGGACATCGCGCCCGGCGTGGGCACGCCCATCAAGGGTGGCCTCGACTATCGCGAGGCGCACATGCTGATGGAAATCATCGCGGACTCCGGCCTGCTGACGGCGCTCGATCTGGTCGAGATCAACCCGACGCTCGATGTCCGGAACATGACGGCACAACTCGGCGCGGAGCTCGCACTGTCGGCGCTCGGGAAAAAGATTCTCTGACGAGGTTCGAGGGGTTCGAGAGGTTCGAGGGGTTCGAGAGGTTCGAGGGGTTCGAGAGGTTCAGTTCGCGGACTTGGATTCCGTGAGCATTTCCTCGAGCGTCTCGACGAGCAGCACGAGCGAGTACCGGCTTCTCGATCAGCCGGGTTCGCGGGCGCAGCCGCTCGAGCTCGGCGGACTCCGACGGCACCCCTGAAAAAATGATGACGGGCACTTCGGCGGGTGTCGCCATGACCACGTCGCGGCCCGAGCCCTTTTTCAGGCGCAAATCCACGACGGCGGCGACCAGCTGATTCTTGCCGAGCGCTTCGAGACCTTCGTCCGACGTCTCCGCCGTGACGACGGCGAAGCCGTGCATCTCGAGAAACTTCACCAGCGGCCGTCGAACGGACAGATCGTCTTCGACGACGAGGACGAGGCGGGCGGTGTCCTTGCTCATGGGCGAAGAAGCAGTATACCGCCAACGGACACGAGCAGGCGTGGACTGTGTGGTATCGTCAGGAGATTTCCCACCAGCAGGGCCCCTAGCTCAGTGGTAGAGCACGTGACTTTTAATCACGGTGTCCCGGGTTCGATCCCCGGGGGGCCCACCATTGCGCATGCCTTCACGGGCGCTGTCTTCACGGCGCGACGTCTTTCACGGCACTGCGTGATCGTGCGTGCGTGATCGTCGAAGATGACGATCCGGCTATTCAGGTGAAACTGAAGTCTTGCCGCAGTCGTCGCACCGCAGATACAGGACGGGAAGCGCTTCGGACCGGCCGATGATTCTTGCGCTCGGCACCCCGCAACGCGGACAAATGATTCCAGCTGGACGTTTGGCCATGCACCCTCCCCTATTAGTCTTGTATACGCTTTGGACGCGGCGGGCGTTTAGGGGGATTCACACAAAATCGAGTCCGGGCTTCCGGAAGTTGCCTCCCAGAATCCCGACCGAGTCCCCACCTAACCAATTATCGATGACTTTGGCGTAAACCGACCGGAAATCTGTCTCGAAATGGATGTCGCCGCCTGCATTTTCGAGGGTGGGGTTCGCGGGGTCGGGGTTGAGCGACGCAGCTGTGCCGTAGAGGCCGCCTCGGACGAGGCCGCCCATGGCCAGCATGGGGCTCGCGGCGCCGTGATCGGTGCCCCGGCTGCCGTTTTCCGTAATCCGGCGCCCGAACTCGGAGAACGACAGGACGAGGGTGTCGCCGAGCAGGCCGGCGTTCTTGAGATCGTCGAAAAACGCCTTCAGGCCGGTGTCGAGGGTCGTCATCAGCCTCACATACGCCCCGTTGTCGCTCAGGGTGTCCTGGGAGGCGTGCGTGTCGAATCCGCCCGTTTGCACGAAAAACACGCGGGTACCGATGCCCTTGACCATCGCCCCGGCGACGGCCTGCAGGGCCTGGCCAAAGCCGTTGTTGGGGTATGCCACGGTCGGTCTGTACTGGGCGACCGTCGACACGCGCTGCAAGGTGGCCATGGCCGCCTGCACGCTCGAACTCACGAAGCTGACGTGCGGTTGATCGACCGGCATGTGCGAGGCGATGTTCGCCGCGGCGGCGCGCTCGAGCGCCGCTTCGTTGCCCGTATTGGGACTGTTGAACAGGTATCCCGTCACGCTCGGTACCGACGCCACCGCGACGCCCGACGCCTGGAGCGAATGCGGGGTGTCTGCGGTCGTCGTCCAGGCGTCCAGCGGATCGAGCGGCTTGAGCGTGCTGAGGTACCGGCCAAGCCAGCCGGAACCCTGAGTGTTTGGAGGCTCGCCCGTGGACCAGATGTCGGTGCCTGAAAAATGCGAGCGGCTCGAGTTCTGATAGCCCGCGCGCTGAATCAGCGCAAGGCGGCCCTGGTTGAAGATTTCCCGCATTCCGGTGAGCTTCGGATGAAGACCCAGCGCCTTGCCGCTGGTGTCGCTGCCAATCTGCAGGACGGCGCCGGGGGGAATCGCCAGCGTTGGACGACGGCTGTAATAGAAAGGGTCTGTGTAGGGCACCAGGAGACTCAGGCCGTCGTTGCCCCCTGACAGGTTCAACACCACGAGATTGCGGCTTCTCGCACCTTGCGCCCGCGCGAGATCCGTGAGGAAGGCGGGCGCGGCGAAGCTAACCGTGAACGCCGCGATCCCGCCTTTGAAGAATTCGCGCCTGGTGATCATAGGAACTGGTACTCCGCCGATCCGAGGATCAGATGTGCCAGGCCCGACGACTTCGCCTGGAGTTGGGCGGCCGATCCTGTCCAGGTGGCCGCGCCGCTGGCATAGGCGAGCAGGTCGTTGTAGACCTCGCCCCTGACATCCGATGTCGTCAGGCGCGACAGCATGTAGTTCACAAGGGCCGAAGGGCTCTCCTTCGACCCGGCTGCGGCGGTTGCGAGACGGAACTTCTGGTTCGCGGCGAGCGCCGAGGCGAAGTTCATACGCGTGAGCATGGCGCCGGTCGAAAACCATGATTCGCCGAGCGCCCAGCCGGCGACGTCGGGCGGCTCGAAGAGTTGCTGCCCCATGCTGACAAGCGGCGACAGCGTGTTGCCGAGCGAAAAACCCGTCCACCCGGTTTCCTTCAGCGATCGGATGACGAACTCCGCGGGCCACGAGTAGCGCGTGAAGTACGTGGATGGCGCCTGGAACTCCGCGCTGCCCAGCAGATACTCGATGACGGGGCGCATGCGCGTGCCGTTCTGCAGGTACACCGAGGCGAGCCGGCCGATGAAATTCGGCAGCGGCGTGGCTGTCTCGCTGATGAAGAACGCGTAGAGCTTGGTCGCAATGCGCTGCGCAGTTTCCGGGTGCGTCGCCAGCGCCGCGATGAGATCGAGGCCGTCCTGCATGCCGGACGATGCCGATCGCGCGGGAATGGTGCGGCCGCCGTCGGGGTATACCGGGAAACTGAACGTCTTCGCGTTCGTCTCGTGCGCGTTCGCGTTGTAGACGAACTTGAACGCGCCGGTGGTCGTACGCAGGTCGGCCAGGAGATTCCACCCCGTAAAGACGCGCGCGGCCGCGTACACGTCGTCTTCGGTGTAGAAGCCCACGCCGCGCGTGAACAGCTCCATCAGCTCGCGGCCGAAATTCTCCTGAGGTTTCGCTTTCGTGTTGGTGTTGCCATCGAGCCAGACGAGCATCGCCGGGTCCTGCGCGACGGCCACGAGGAGATCCGAAACCGCGCCGAGCGCATTCTCGCGGAACAGTTCGATCTGGCCCTGCTGCCCTGCCGGATCTTCCGATGGCTTCGCGGCCATGACGCGCGCCGCATTGGGCGCCTGCAGCGCGCCGGCGAGCTTCGTGTAGCCCGTCGCAAAGTAGTTGTGCCAGAAGAGCGTCATCTTCTCCTGGAGCGGACGGGCGGAATGCAGCATGCGGAAGAGCCACCGCTGACGGGCATCGTTGATAACCGTGTTCGGCGAAAACGGCCCGTTCGACGTCGTCCCGACATACCCCGGCTGCCCGATCTTCCCGTCCACATCGTCCGGAATCGACTCGTAATTGACGAGACGGGCGACCGCGGACCCGTAGGACAGGTCGCCAAAAACGGCCAGGTCGTCCGCGCTGGCGCCAAAACCGGCGCGCCTCAACAGATGCTGGATACGTGAGTCTGCCATGGTGTTTCAGTCTCGGGGCTCGTGGCTCGTGGCTCGTGGCTCGTGGCTCGTGGCTCGTGGCTCGTGGCTCGTGGCTCGGGACCTTACTGTTGCATTTCTTAGACCGCCCGGCCGGCCGCCTGTTACATTCCGGGCACGTTTAGCTACCGGCGCCAGATCACCCACCACAAGCTCACCAATTCACCCCATCCTTGAACGCCCCCGTGATAACGTTTTTCGCATGTACACGGCAGTTCTCATCCTGCATTCCTGGCTTCGGTGGATTGCGCTCATTGCGGGCGTTGGCGCAACGGTAATGGCGGCGCGGGATACGGCCGGGCCGGGCGGCAGCGCTCGACTGGACCGCTGGGGCATGGTGCTGGTCACGGTGCTCGACCTGCAAATGTTGCTCGGTTTGTTACTCTATCTCGTCGTCAGTCCGAATATGGCGGAGATCCGCGCGAACTTCGGCGCGTCGATGAAGGATCCCGTCGCGCGGTTCTGGGCCGTCGAGCACATCACGATGATGATCGCGGCGGTGGTGCTGGTGCACGTCGGACGCGTGCTCGGGCGCAAGGCCGCGACTCCCGACTCAAAACGGATGAAACAATTCATCTGTTTCGGCATCGCGACGGCGCTGATGCTGTTGTCGATTCCGTGGCCCGGCCTGCGTGCCGGACGGCCGCTGTTCCGGTTCTGATCACGAAGGGACCAACACATGAAAGCCACCGAGCTCGTCACCGTTTCGACGTTTCGTTCGATAGTGGACGCCGAGATCGCCAAAGGCGTTCTCGACGATGCGAAGATTGAGTCGATGATTCGATCCGACAACGCCGGCGGGATGTATCCGGCGATTGGCGGTGCTGAACTCGTCGTCCGGGCCGAGGATGTGGAGAAGGCCGACGAGGCGCTGCGAAGGGCGCAGCGGGGGCAGGCGTCATGACGCCACGCGCGGCCTGCGCCTTGACGCCGGAGCAGGCCGATCGGCGAGGCCTCGCCTGGATCGTCGGCGCGTTCGTCCTGTGTCCCTGTCACCTGCCGCTGACGTTGTGGATCGTGGCCGCGCTGCTATCGGGGACGACCGTCGGCGCGCTGGTGCTTGGTCATCCCTATGTCGCCGGCGCCCTCCTCGGGGTCGCCTGGCTTGGCGGCACGCTGTACGGGTTCAACCTGATGCGCCGCGCGAGGCTCCAGGCGTACACGGAGCGGCCGTCGGGCGGATTCCTGAGCGATCGCCCGTAGCACGATGGTGCATCGCGTCCGGCTTTAGCCGGACGTCGCGGTCGCGTGATAGGATCCGACGGATCTCCTCACAGGTCCCCATCGTCCAGAGGCCCAGGACGTGGCCCTTTCAAGGCCAAAACACGGGTTCGAATCCCGTTGGGGACGCCATTTGCTGAGAAATACCTAGCGAAATGGCGGCACCGAATCCCCTCGCCGCCAGGCCTCGCAGGGCCAACACACAATCACGCGCCCACAGAAAATCTGGCGAGCTTTCGCGGAGTCATGAAGACGACGCCAGCACTGTGGGCGTTTTTGTGGGCGCAGCTTCGTGTCAGTGCGGCCGTTAGCCGCGAACGCCGGCTTTGCGAAGAATCGTCATCATCGGACACCACTGCGTAAATGCCGATTGAAACAGGTTCAGTCCCACAAACAGCGTGAACCACAGGAAGTTCGGGTTGACGTAGATCCCCAGCAAGACGCTCGCGGCCACGAAGCCGCCGGCAATCATCCGCAGCGAACGTTCAATAGTCATGATGATTCCTCATAGTGTGTTCAGCGTGTCGGAATGAACAGCACGGGCCGTTGGCAGGCGCCGAGCACCTTCGCCACCGAATCCGTGATGCCCCAGGACGGACGATCGTGGCTGGTCGCCATGACCACCAGCGACGCCCGCTGCATGACGCCGGCTTCGCATTGCGCGATCGGCCCTCCTTCGATGAGGCTGCCGCCCGCAATGGTCGCGAGGTGCTCGGCGCACGTGCGTGCGGCCGACTCGGCATGGCCTCCGTCCTGCACGAACGCAATGCGCTCGAAGACGTCGCGCGGGGGCGTGGCCGCCGCGCGCGTGACGAGAACGGGAACCGTGGCCGCGCGTACGACCCGCTCGGCCACCGAACCCAGCCACCAGCGTCCCGGCCCCGGCGGCCATGCGTGCCAGCAATGATCAGATCCGCCGTCACCGCTCCGTTGAGGATCGCGTCGACCGGAGGTTCGTCCACCACGACGGATTCGACGCGGTATGCCGCGGCCTCGGCGGCGAATCGGGCCAGGTGATCGGTGGCGGCCGCCTGTGCCGCGCGCCGCTCGGCCTCCAGTCGCGCGATCTGTTCGAGCGTGAAGTACGGTGGTGGCTCGAACCGCTCGGCATGCAGCGCGCGGAGCCGTGCGCCGAAGGCCGACGCCACCACTCCGCCGATGGCCAGCGCGCGGGCCGACGCGTCGCCGAAGTCCACGGCCACGAGTACCGTCTTCGGCGGGCACTGCCAGTGGACCACCGGTAAGGAGCTCATGACGCGACCTCCAGTGGCGCTGCCACGGTGTTCTGGACGGTGGTTTCGTGGCGCTTCGCCATGTAGTAGAGGACCGGGACGGCCATGCGCGACAGCAGGAGCGACGCCACCTCGCCGGCCATCAGCGAAATGGCCAGGCCCTGAAAGATCGGATCGAACAGGATCACGCCGGCCCCGACGATGACGGCGGCCGCGGTGAGGGCCATCGGCCGGAACCTCACCGCGCCGGCGTCGACCACCGCCTGCTCGAGCGGCACACCGTCGCGGAGTCGCAGCTCGATGAAGTCCACCAGGATGATCGAGTTGCGCACCACGATGCCGGCGCCCGCGATGAAGCCGATCATCGACGTCGCGGTGAAGAAGGCGCCCATCGCCGCATGCGCCGGCAGGATGCCGACGAGCGAGAAGGGAATCGCGGCCATGATGAGGAGCGGCGTCTTGAACGACTGAAACCAGCCGACGACGAGCACGTAGATGAGCAGGAGCACCGCGGCGAAGGCGAGGCCCAGGTCCCTGAACACTTCGATGGTGATGTGCCATTCGCCATCCCACTTCATCGCGTACTTCGACGTGTCGAACGGCTGGGTCGCGTTGAACACCTCCAGCCCGTAGCCCTCGGGCAGCGTCAGACGCGCGATGGCCTTGTTCATCTCGAGGATGGCGTAGACCGGGCTCTCGTTGTGTCCCGCGAGATCACCCGTGACGTAGGTCACCGCCTGCAGGTTCTTGTGATACAGGCTCGGGTCTTCCTGCGTGCGCACGGCCCGGGTGAGCTCGCCGACGGCCACGGGCTTCGTCCCGCTCAGCCGCAGCGATTGAATCGCCTCGAGGCTGCGGTCGGCGCGCGGCAGACGAATGACGATCGGGACGTCTTCGCGCGCCTGCGCATCGTGCAGCAGTCCGGCGACCTCGCCCGAGCCCGCCATCCGGACGACCGACGCCACGGCGCTCGACGACAGTCCTGCGGCCGCGGCTTTCTCGCCATCCACCACGAGCGTGACCTTCGGGTGCGGCGCCTCGACGTACCAGTCGGTATCCACCACGCCGGGCGTCTGCTCGAAGATCGCCTTGACCTGCGCCGCCACGTCCATCCGTCGGGCGGCATCGGGCCCGTAGACTTCGGCCACCAGCGTCTGCAGCACGGGCGGTCCCGGCGGGACCTCCGCCACCTGCAGCGTGGCCCCGAACGACCGGGCAATCGGCAGCAGCCGGTCGCGCACGCGCCGCGCCACGTCGTGGCTCTGCGCCGACCGCTCGCCTTTCGGCACGAGGTTCACCTGCAGGTCGGCCAGGTGCGGCGCCCGGCGCAGAAAGTAGTGACGCACCAGCCCGTTGAAGTTGTACGGCGCCGACGTCCCGACGTACTGCTCCACGTTGACGACGGTCTCGTCCTCGAGCGTGGCCGAGGCCAGGGCGGAGGCGACACGCGCCGTGGTTTCGAGGGCCGTGCCCTCCGGCATGTCGACCATCACCTGGAACTCGTTCTTGTTGTCGAAGGGCAGCATCTTGACCGTGACGAGCTCGAGCGGCACGAGCGCCATGGCGGCCAGCAGCAGCGCCGCGACGCCCGCGAGAAACAGCGCGCGCATCCGGCCGCTCGCGATGAGCGGGCCCATCACCCGCCGATAGAGACGCGTGAAGAGATCCTCCTCGCCATGGTCGTGATGGGCCGCCGGTTTCAGGAGCCGCACCGACGCCCACGGGGTCACCACGAAAGGCCACGACGAGCGAGATGACCATCGCCGCCGACGCGCCGACCGGAATCGGCCGCATGTACGGGCCCATCAGGCCGCCCACGAAGGCCATGGGCAGAATGGCCGCCACCACGGCGAGCGTCGCCAGGATGGTGGGGTTGCCCACTTCGTCCACGGCGCGGAGCGTCACGGCGGCCAGTCCGTTCGACTCGCCCGGTGCTCAGCTTCGCGTGCCGCACGATGTTCTCCACCACGACGATCGCATCGTCCACGAGGATGCCGATCGAGAAGATCAGCGCGAACAGCGTGATGCGGTTGAGCGTGTAGCCGTACAGAAAGAACATGAACAACGTCAGCGCCAGCGTGACCGGAATCGCGATGAGCACCACCGCCGCTTCGCGCCGGCCGAGCACGAGCCAGATGAGCGCCGACACCGAGAGCACCGCGAGCAGCATGTGCCACAGCAGCTCGTTGCTCTTCTCGGCGGCCGTCTCGCCGTAGTCGCGCGTGATCGCGAGATGCACGTCGGACGGGACGAGCGTCCCTTTCAGCGTGTCGAGCTTCTGGATCACGTGGTGCGCCACGTCGATGGCGTTGGTGCCCTTGCGCTTGGCCACGGCGATCGTGACCGCGGGATGGGCGCCTGCCTCGCGTGATTGATAGGTGACGTAGGCGGTGGGCTCGGCATCGCCGTCCACGACCTCGGCGAGATCGCTCACGAGCACGGGACGGCCGCTGGCGGCGCTGACGACGACGCGACGAACATCGTCGGCCGTCCGCAGCCGGCTGCCGGCTTCGAGGCCGGTGATCTGCCCGCCCATGACGGGCCCCGACGCGGTGCCGCGCGCGTTGGTCGCGCCGATCGCGCGCTGAACCGCCAGCGGGTCCAGCCCGTAGGCGGCGAGCCGTGCCGGATCGACGTCCACCCGCAGCTGACGCGGTCGGCCGCCGATCAGCGTCACCTCGGACACGTCGGTGACTTCCGCGATGGCGTCGCGCAGTTGCGCGGCCAGTGCCCGCAGCTGGTCGTCGCCGTAGCGCGCCGACCACACCGTCACGGCCAGGATCGGCACGTCGTCGATCGAACGGGGCTTCACGATCGGGCCGATGACGCCGGGCGGGATGCGATCGGCGTTGGCCGCGAGCTTCTGATTGAGCCGGACAAGGGCCGGCTCTTCGGCTTCGCCGACCTTGAAGCGGACGACCACCATCGACTGGCCGGCGCTCGAGGTCGAGTAGCACGTACTCGACGCCGGGCACCTCCCAGAGGAGTTGCTCCATCGGCCGCGTCACCCGCTGTTCCACGTCGGCCGGCGTCGCGCCCGGCATCTCCACGAACACGTCCACCATCGGGACGATGATCTGCGGCTCCTCTTCCCGGGGCAGCGCCACGACCGCCAGCACGCCGAGCGCCATCGAGGCCGCGATGAAGAGCGGGGTCAGCTTCGAGTGGATGAACGCCGCCGCCAGCCGTCCGGCCGCGCCGTAGGAGCTCGCCATCAGCGGTCTCCTGCCGCGACGCGGCGTCCATCGGTCAGCCCTGGAGGCGCCCCGACAATCACCACATCGGACTCGGACAGGCCGGCCAGCACCTCGGTCCCGCTCACGTTCACGAGCCGGACGCGTGCGATGCCCTTCTCGACGACGAAGACCGACGTCATTTGCCCGCGGTGCACGAGCGCGCCCGCGGGCACCGTCAGCGCGCGTCGTGCCTGGCCGCTGAAATGCGCCCGACCGAACATCCCCGAACGCAGCCCGGCGGTCTCGGGCAGGGTGATCTTGACCAGAAACGCGCGCGCGTCGGCGTCCACGGCGCGGCCGATTTCCGCCACCGTGCCGCTGACGTTCGAGACCCCGCCACCCGTGCCCGAGTCGAGCGAGACGGGCACGACGGCGCCGGGTGCAATCTGTCCGATCCGCGATTCGTCCACGCGGACCTCGAGCCGGAAGCCGCGCGCCTCCAGCCGCATCAGCGGCGTGCCGGGTGCCGCCATGTTGCCGGGCTCCACCATTTTCTCGGTGACCACGCCGTCGAACGGCGCCGTGATGTGGGCGAACGACTCGGTGGTGCTGGCCGCATCGCTGGCGGCTCGCGCGCTGTCCACGCCCGACACGGCGCCTTGCGCACGAGCGGCGGCGCCGGCGGCCCGCGCCTCCGCCGCGCGCAGCGCGCCGGTGGCGTCGTCGAGCTCCTGCGCCGTGGCCGACCGCTTGGCGTTCAGGCCGGCAATCCGTTCGTGCGTCGCGCGCGCCAGCGCGAGGGCGGCATCGGCCGCCTGTTGCTCGGACGCCGCGGCGTTGACGTTCTGATCGGCCGCTAGCGCGGCCGCGCGAGCGCTTCGCGCGTGGGCGGCCAGGTCGCTCCCATCGAGGACGACCAGCACCTGGCCCGCCCGCACGCGATCACCGGGCGCCACGCGGACCTCCAGGACCGGCGCCAGGATGCGCGCCATGATCGTGGCGGTCGTCCGTGCCTGCACCACGCCACCTGCCTCGAACGTGTCGGCGACGTCAGCCATGGCGATGGTCGCGACCGTGACGGGAATCGGCGCCTCCGCCTCGGCGGGTGTCGTCTTCGCGCCACTCGAACAGGCCGTCGTCAGGACGAGGCCCGCGAAGGCCAGGCGATGACGACGGCGATGCCGCCAGCCGGTCGTGAATGTCTTCTCGCCATGTTGGTCATCGCCTTCCCAAGGTCCGTTCGAGCGCCGCGGTTTCGGTGAGCACCGCCACCTGCGCCGCGGTCTGTTGCGTCTCGGCCTGCACCACGGCTTCGGCCGCACGGAGCAGCGACGCCACGTCGGTCAAGCCGGCCTCATAGCGATCGCGGATGATGCGCCGGCTCTCGCGCGCCTGCTCCACGGCGGCGCGGCCGACCGTCTCGCTGGCACGGGCTGCGTCGAGCCGCGCGACGGCGACGTGGACGTCGAGGCGCGCGGCGGTCTCGGCTTTCTGACGTTCGAACGCGCGGCGCGTCATCTGCTCGCGCGCTTCGGCGAGCCGCGCCTTGTCCGCGAAGCCATGAAACACGTTGACGCGCGCCACGGCGCCCACGACCCAGCTCGAGGTTTGGGCGTTCCAGGCACCACCGTTGAATTCCCAGCCACCCTGCGCCGCCACCTGGGGCAGAAAGGCGCCGCGCGCCGCCGTCTCCGTCGCGCCAGCGAGCTGTTCCTGCAGCGCCGCGAGCTTCACGTCCGGGCCGGTTCTTCAGCGCCTCGGCTTCGAGCGACGCGAGATCCGTCGCATCGATCGCCACCGCTCTCGGGAAACGATCCAGCACAAAGACCTCGCCCAGTGGTTCGCCGATCAACTGGTTGAGTTGCGCGCGGGCAATCCGTTCGTCTGAGGCAGCACGAATCTGCTGTTCGCGAGCCCGGGACACGTAGACGTCGAGTTGCAGGACGTCGGCGTCGGTCACCAGCCCCGCGTCGCGCCGGTTGCCCGCCAACTCGCGATCGGCGCGCGCGGTCTCGGCGGCCGCGGCGGCAGACTGGCTGGCGGCCGCCGCGACAAGCACGCGCCCATAGGCCTCGGTCACGCTGGCGGCCAAATCGTGGTCGACCATCGTGCGACTGGCTGTCGCGATGTCGTGGCCGAGGCCCGCTGCGGTGACGTTCGCTTTGGTTGCGCCGTCAAAGAGCGACTGCTCGACCATGACCCCCGTGCGGAAGTTGTTGACGGCATCCGGATGATTGAGCGCGTCGAGCGCGAAGTCGGCGGCCGTAAACTGCCGCTGGGCCAGCAATGAGCTGAACACGAACACGGGCTGATTGCCGCGCTGCCACGACTCGGCGACGTCCACCTTGGGCAAGTAGCCGGCCCGAGCCTGCGTGACGCGCTGCGCCGCTTCGCGCTCCGCGGCCGCCGTGCTGCTGGCGTCCGGGTTCTGTGCGCGGGCGCGAGCGATGGCCTCCGTCAGGGTCAGCGGGGTCTGGCCCAGCGCGGGCGCAGCCAGCCCGAGCGCGGCCAGGAGGACGTAGATCGCAGGGCGACGTATCATCTCACTAGCAGAGATTCATGAAACAGCAGAATGGTGACAAAGGCGGGCGCCCGCACGCGTGTCACCAAAACCCAGCGGCTGAATCCTCTCCATGAGAGAGTGGCGGCGGATCCTGCGCAGGACGAGTACACGGATCTCGTGCGATCGGCCGCGACTGGCGATGCGGCGGCCCTGGACCGCTTACTGATGCGCGTACAGGAAGTCGCCTGGCGTTTCAGCACATCCGTGTGCGGGCATGCCGACGATGCCGAGGACGCGATGCAGGAGGCCTTGATCAAGACGTACCGCTACGTCGGACGCATCCGGGAGCCTGGAGCGTTCCGGCCCTGGCTGTATCGCACGGTGCGCAACGCCTGTCTGATGGGCCGGCGGAAGAAGGTCGGCGAGCCGGCGCGGCTGCAGTCGCTCGATGAGGTGCTGCCCGGGCCCGATGGTCCGGGGCGCCCGGACGTGCCGGATCCCGGAAAGAGTCCAGAACAACTGGCGGACAACGCCGGGCTCCGTCGACGCCTGCGAACGGCGCTTCGCACGTTGCCCGGCCCCTACCGCGCCATCGTGTTCCTGCGAGAGATGGAAGGCTTGTCGACGCGAGAGGTCGCAAAAGTGATGGGGATGTCTGAGGACAACGTCAAGACGCGCCTGCATCGGGCTCGTGTTCAACTCCAGGCGCACCTGGGGAGGGACGCGAAATGACCGCGCCGACCCGCCCGTCCGCGCGCTGTCGCGCACTGCTACTGGAATTGTCGCGGTATCTGGACGGCGACCTGACGCCCGCCCGCCGCCGGACGGTCGAACGGCACATCAAGACGTGCGGCTGCTGCGGGACAATGGCCGCCCGCTTGCGGAGGACGGTGGCCGCCTGCCGCGCCGAAGGTCAAAGGCGGCCGCCCCGCGACGTGATGTCGCGAGCGGCGAAGCGGATCCGGATGCTGGTTGCGAGGCGAGAGGAGCGACGGATGCCAGGGCGCTGACCGATCGGCGATCCGATGAAGCCAACGCAGCGACACTCTGCACCGCATGCAGCTGCGTGCCATCGATTCGGAGATACTGCGGTGTCGAATCTCCCCTACTGCTTGTCGTAGACCCTTACGTTGGAGATTGATTGACCGGCCGCGTTGACGCCCTTCGTTGTAATGGTCATCGTCTTGCCATCCTTCGTGAGAACGTTCGTGGAGGTCAAAACGATTTTTCCGGCCTTCTTGCGGATAACCTCGTACTTCTCGGCACTGATGCGTTTCCAGGCGGTGGTGTCGTAATCGGTGTTCGGGGTGGCGTGGTCCTTGCCATCGAAGTTGATAGCCAGATTGTTCATATCCGGATTGATTGGCTTGCCTGACGCGTCGATGCCCTGCAACAGCGCGGTCCAATGGGGTCCTGCGGACTGAAACGTCAGGGTCTGTTTTTTGGGCGGCGGACCTGGGCTGAAGGTGGATTGTGCCAAGTTGAGTTCCCACGTTCCGACACGGGGGTCGCCTTGCGCGGCGGCCACTGACTCGATAACCACCAAGAGGACAACCGAGATAACCCACATGTCGAGCGAGACTTTGAGTGCCCTCATCACGTGACCTCTCTTCCGTTCTTGCGATGAACTCTAAGCGTTATTGTCTGCCAATTGGGCCGCCCCTCGAAACAAAGCTGAGGGCATCGCCTAAACGCGAGCTACGCCGACGAAGGCGCGACCTCAACTTCGGCCTCGAGGTGCGCTCCTCCCTTGAGCGAGTTGGTCACGAGACAGGTCTGCTCGGCCTTGGCCAGCAGACGCCGCGCCTGATCCTCGTTGGTCCCCACCGGAACTCGCAGACGTGCACGCACAACAAAGCCCGTGAACTGTGTGACGCGCTCCACACGATCGACGGCTCCCACCACGTCACACGTGAGAGAAATCCAGGGTAGCTTGGACAGGTGAGCGATTGAGCGGAACGTGAGCACGAAGCAGTCCGCGACGGCGGCGACGAGCAAGGTCTCGGGCGACCAGCGATCGCCGGGACCGTCGAACTCGGTCGGCGGAGCGGAATGCAACGGCGGCAGGCGCTCGCCCTCGAGGGTCACGTCGCCCTCTACAGCGGCGGCTGCAGCGACAGAATACCGATGCGGGAATGCGTGCATGACCTTCCCTGCTCCTCTCAGGCCTGGCGGCTCGCGTCGCCGGCCCGACGTGCTTCGGCCTCGTCGAGCCATCCGCGCTTCAGCATGTCAGCAGGCACACTGGAGAGATACGGCTTGATGTCGAGGATCGGCGTCCCGTCCAGCATATCCACGCCGCGGACCCGCAGCGTCGGCCCGTGCCGGTCGAGCAGCTCGACGACCGTCAGTCCGATCGGATTCGGCCGCCGTGGCGAGCGCGTGGCAAAGACGCCGTGCGGCCGATCGTCGGTTGGCGGAGTCGACAGCAGATCGTAGCCTTCGGCCCGATCGAACACCCACACGATGAAGAGATGCGAAAAGCCTTCGATATCGGTGAGGCCGGCCTCAAACTCTGGCGCAATTTCGAGCGTCACCTTCCGCCTCATGCCGAGCACCGGGGCCTTTGGGAATGCTGACGCGTCTCCCTATACGGCGTACGCACGATGCCAATCGGGCGCAAGGTCAGCGTCATGTCGCGCGCGTCGTCCATTCCTGGTGCGTTACCTGCCAGCGGGAGCGGCCCGCTTGAGATCGTTGTAGATGGCCTCGACGAACATCGCGCCCGTGTAGTCCGGATTCGAATACAGCCCGTCATACTCCAAGGTGACCTTCGCCGCCTTGATCTGCTCGAGCGATCTTCCGGCCTTCATCGCGTCGCGCACGCGGTCGCGGACGATGGTCGCCATGTCGCGGTACTCGACCACATCCGACTGATTGCTGATCCGGCCGTGGCCGGGAATGATGCGGGTGCCGCCCTGCTGGTTGAACTCGGCCACCGCGATGTCGATGACGTGGTTCAACACGTCCAGCACCCCTTGCATCGTGCCGCCCCTCGACGGGTCGAACCGCGGATACGACGTCGTGCTGTACGCATCTCCGGTCGCGATGACGTCGGAGCGGCGAAACCAGACGATCGCGTCGCCATCGGTGTGCCCCGGCGCGTGCTGCAGCTCGATCGGCTCGTGGTTGAAGAAGATCTTCTGCTTCTCCCCGGCAAACGTGTCGGTCGGCCACAGCGCGTGCGGCACCGGCGATGGGCGGCCCGTCGGCGCGCTGATCTGGTTGAGCGCCTTCTCGTGCGCGAAGATCTGCGCCTGCGGCGCGTCGGTGAAGGCGAGGCTGAACAGCGGCGTGCCGGTCTTGGCCAGCTTCTCGTTCCCGCCGATATGGTCGGCGTCCGTGGTCGTGTTGACGATCGCCTTGATGGGGGCGCTCGTCAGCTTTCTGATCTGGGCGAGCACGTCGTCGCTGACGTCCAGCCGTCCCGAATCCACGAGGAAGACGCCCTGATCGTCAATCTGCGCGGCGATGTTGCTGCTCTTTCCGGTGGAGATGAGAAACACGCTCCCCTGGACCGGAAGCAGCTCGACGGGAGCATCGTCCAGGTTCGGACGGCCCGGCCGGTATTTCATCTGGTCCGGCGTCAGCACGGATTGCGCGCCCGCCGCCACACCCAGCACCACGACGCTCATCGCGAATGCCGCCACGGCCGTCTGACGTGCGACGAAGTGTCATGGACGTACCTACGGTTTGGCCCGCAGCTGCTCGATCGTGATCTGGTATTCCGGATAGGTGGTGTTCGCGCCGCCCCGAGTGGCGTCGAACGGGATGCCATATTTCTCCGCGGGCTCGGTGTGACGGGTGCCCAGCGGATAGTGCGGCACCCAGCCGACAGGCTTGCCCACCAGCTCGTCGACCGGCTCCCACGGCAAGGCCTGCGCGACGCTCTGATTCGGATTGAGCACCCACGTCTGCGTGCGAATGAACGGCTCTTCGAGATAGATCGGATCCTCGATCACCGTGACGTCGTCAGCAGCGTCCCGTGGCGGAAGAAGTGTTCGGTCATCACGCTGTACGGACTCGTGTACACGCCGACCTTCTGAATGACGCCGAGCTTCATGTGCGTCGTCGTGACCGTGAGCTCGCCGTCGTGGAAGGTGCCGGTCGAGAAGCCGGCCCACGTGTGCTCCGCGTGTTCGGAGGGGTGCGGCCGGCCGTCGAGCCAGATCGTGCGATCGGCGCGGCCGAACACGCCGACAAGTCTTCAACGCGATGAGCCGATCCGTCACCGGATCTCGCACTTCGCTGATGCGGATATTCGGGCCTTCGCCGCGCATCGCATACTGCGCCGGATGCGCCTGCGTCTGTCGCTCGGGTTGCGACAGGACATCGGCGTCCCAGCTCTCCGCCATCTGCCGGGCGGCGGCGTTGATCGGCAGTCCGGTGTAGTCGCCCAGAAAACCGCCGGCACCGCGATAGATCGCGTCCTCGTGCACCTGCGCGGCCCATTCACCGGCCAGATCGATGACCGGGCCCGGTGGTGCGTTCTGCGCGAGGGCCGTCAGCTGGCCCCAACATGTCGCGACGACCAGCCATCCGAGTCCGATGGCGAGTGTGGGCCACTGGCGTGTTCGACGCATACGTCCTCCTCCACTAATCTTCTGCTTCAGCCGATCCGCACCTTGCGCGGGAACTGCGAGTTGTCTTCGAGGAACGTCTTCTTCCGAGCCAGATCGGCGGCCGTCGGCTGTACGACGCCGTTCGCGTCGGTCGCGCGCGACACCAGGGTGTGCTCACCCGGCGTGGCACCGTCCCAGCGATACGTGAACAGCTTCCACGAATGCTGCGTGTTGGCGGGATCGAGCGTGGCCCGCTGCCACGCGCCCGCCGTCGATCTGCACTTCGACCGACTTCAGCGGCGTGCCGTCGTTCAGGACGAAGCCCAGGACCTGGTGCGCGCC
This sequence comes from uncultured Acidobacteriota bacterium, assembly GCA_963729215.1. Classification (GTDB taxonomy): domain Bacteria; phylum Acidobacteriota; class Vicinamibacteria; order Vicinamibacterales; family CAVVIG01; genus CAVQJU01. Next base: position 485,102 of record CAVSND010000009.1, read on the forward strand.
GGCCGTTCGCCTGACGCGGGCGATCACCGACTTCAGCTGCAGCCGGGTGACTTCCGTCTCGACCCATTGCGTCTCGGGGTCGGTCTCCCCTCCCGAGCCGCCCACGGTGCGCACCGTTCGGTACCAGCGAGCCTGGAAGTTGCCGAGGAACCGGTCCTCCTGCAGGTGCACTTCCGACAGCCACTTCACGTTGGCGACGCCGTACCAGCCCGGCATGATGAGCCGGAGCGGAAACCCGCTGTCGCGCGTCAACGGCTGTCCGTTCAGCGCGTAGGCCAGCAGCGGCTCCGGCTTCATCGCGTGCTCCAGCGTGATGCTGCGCGCGAACTGCTGTTCGATCTTGAACGTCTGCTGACGGAACACCACGTCTTCCTTGCCGCGGTCGGTTCCGAAGAAGACCACTTCCCGCGCCCGGTCGCCCACACCGGCCCGCTTGAGCACGTCACGAAGGCGTACGCCCGTGAACCGGCCGTTCGACGAGAGCCCCTGCATCGCGCGCGGGCTGTTGCCGGAGCATTCGTAGCCGTTGACGATATCCACCGACTTCATGGCCTTGAGATCCGCCAGTGTCAATTCGATCGGCTTGTCGACCAGACCTGTGAGCTTCAGGCGGTACGCGGCCGGGTCGATTTCGGGCTTGTTGTAGTGCTGGATGAAGAAGAACTGATCGTTCGGCGTGATGAGGCCGTCGATCTTCCGGATGTCGAGAAACCGGTTCGCGCCGGTGGGATTCGTCGGGTTGAACGTGGCCGGGATGTCCGTGAACGGCACATCGGCCTCGCCTTGAGCCAGGGCCGGCAGTGCCCATTCCGGCACCAGCGCCAGCACGCTCGCCGCCACCAGGCCTCGCTTCAGCGTTTCTCTACGGGTCAGCTGATCTGCCATCGTCTGCTCCTTGCCTATTTGGCCGGCTCCTGGAGGAGCCGCTCGATCAAGTCGCGCATTTCCCGCTTCTGCCGCACATGCTCCTCACCGGTCGCCGCACTCGCGAAACCGGCGTGCACGCGCCTGACGCGCCCGTCACGTCCCAGAACAATCGTGGTGGGGTAGACGGCGAAGTTGACCAGTTGCGGCAGCTTCTGGGCGACCTCGGTGTCCTGGTTGGTCCCCGGCACGAGGATCGGGAACTCGACAGCGTAGCGCCTGATGAAGGCGAGAATACGCGGGCGGGCAACCGCCAGCGTCGCATCGTTCTCGAAGAACAGGCCCACGATCTCCAGGCCTCTCGCATGGAACTCCTTGTAGAGCTCGACCAGGAACGGCACTTCGTCGTGGCAATTCGGGCACCAGGTCCCACCGATGGTCAAGACGACCACCCGGCCTTGAAAGATCGGGTCCGTGTCCCTGACCATCTTCCCGTCGAGATCCGGTCCGAAGAAATGAAAGCGCTCGGTCGGATCCGTCACGCTGGTGAAGCGCGACAGGTCCGGGGGCTCGGGGATGCCCTTGGCACGTGCTTCGTTCGTGCGCGCGGCGCGATAGGTCGAACGTTCGATCAAGGGTCACGCTGAGTGTGCCGTCGGCGTTGGGCTGGGCCTCGAAGAGCAGCGGCCGCTCACCGGCGAAGTGGCTCATCACCAGCCGGCCGTCTGTCCAGTGGCCGACCAGCGTCCCGGTGTCGCCCGATGTTCTGAGAATCGCGCCCGAGACTTCGGGACCCGATTGCCGAAGGTACAGCCGCCACGACACGTCAAGCTTCGACCCGTCGTCGGCGGTTCGATACATGGCCCAATTGCCCTCGACCTGAGGGACATCGGCTTCCGTCACCGGCACGGGCGCAAACCGTTGCGCCCGAAATACCTGCGGACGTGCGCCGGCGCGTTTGTTGCGATACGTGCCGCGGAGCTCGTCGCCTTCGAGCGTCGCTTCGAGCGTCGTGTTGAGGAAATCCTAGTCGAGCCTCAGCGTGCCGTTTTCGAAGCTTCCCGACGTCGAGCCCACCTTGCGATCGCCCTCGAAGAAGAAGCCTTGGACGTGGCCTTCGTTCTGCGCGATCTCGAAGCGGAATGGGACCTCTGCGTTATTGGCGACGATGACAGCGTCCCACAACCCGGACAGGGTCCGGGCGGGCGTCCGGGAGCACCCGGCCGCGAGGATGGCAAGCGTGAGCGCGCAGGCGACGGTGGAGGTGCGTGTGCCTGGCGCACATCGTCTCGCGCTAGTGTAGTGCGAGTGTTACCATGGCGCAGTTTTTTGACTGCGGCTGCGCATCTCCGAAAAACCGTTAAGAAGGCCATGCGTCCACGCTCCCGACCAACGGCGTGTACTCGGCCACGGCGTACCTGCTCTACATCAACGGCATCGTCGGCGAGCACGACGTGCTCGATCAGACGACACTGCCGCGCGTCAAGATGCCGAACCGTGAGGGATTCGTCCCGGACACGCGGCCAGACACCGGCACGAAGCCCGCGACTCGCCGCCACGGGCGGTGAAGTGCGCCGGAAGCTCGGGCACGGACTGAGCAAAAGCACCGTCGATGGACCACTGGAGGCGGACCCTGAAGCCAAGCACTGATGTTGGCCCTGACTTTGCGTTCTTTCGAAGTACCTACCTGATGCTGAAGTGGGCCGAGGAGGAATGACCGTGCGATATATCCGACTGTATTCCGACAATGGCGGTGAGACTCATTTTGCTGACACCGAGCTCGCGCTCGACGAGATCGACTATCGGCCGCCTGCCCCACTCCTGTTCGTGTCGCACGCCTTCGCCGCCGGCGGCCTGCAGTTCATCAAGCTACCGGGCGGCTGGACAGGCGAGGTTCATCTGCCCAAGCGGCAGTTCCTGATCTGCCTGGACGGCCACCTCGAGGTCACGGCCAGCGACGGCGAGAAACGGTCGTTCGGGCCCGGCACCTGCGTACTGATGGAGGACGTCGATGGGAAAGGCCACCGCAGCCACGTGCGCAGCGGACACGACTGCGTGGCGGCTGTCGTTCCGATCGATTGAACACAACGGAGGTTGTCATGCAGACAACACGGTACGGATTGAAAGTGGCGTTGGACGTCCCCTATGACGTGGCGGTGGCACGAACGACCGATGCGCTCAAGGGCCAGGGGTTCGGCGTGTTGACCACGATCGACGTTCAGCAGACGCTCAAGGCCAAGCTGGGTCGCGACTTCCGCAAGTACGTGATCCTTGGTGCGTGCAACCCGCCGTTGGCGGATCGCGCGCTGCACGCAGAACTCGACATCGGTCTCCTGTTGCCCTGCAACGTGATCGTCTACGAAACAGGTGTCTCGTCGAGCGTCGTCGCCGCGATGGCGCCCCTTACGGCGCTCGGCATCGTGGGCGACAATCCGGCGCTCGCTGGCGTGACGGCGTGTTGAGGCGCGATGCCGGGGCCGGTATGGATCAGAGGCTCCCGATTCGAGACGACTATCAGCCGCTGCCCAGGCAGGCTTTCACGCATCACCTGTTTGAGCCGTAAGGCAGTCCAGAGTTCAGCGTCGCCTGGCGCGAGGCGGGCGCCCTGTCGGGCACGAACCGCGGCGCTCATGACCGTTCCAGCCACCGTCGCCATCCCCACGCCAAGCTCGCAAGACGCCAAGGGCGGACCATCGGTGTGACCGTTCTGACCATCGCATCCGTCACTCTCTCGCGTCATCGCGCGGTTTTGCTGCGTCACTCCAGGCGTTCGATTGCCGCCAGACGGTCCACTGCTGATAGGCAAACGTGCACAGACCGACGATGCCGTTGACGATTACGAGGAACATATACTGCGGCCGCGCTGAACCGCGTTTGAGATCTCGAGGATGGACGATGCGCGTTCAATCGCCGACGGAGTGCTTCATACGGTGCGCGATCTGTCGCACTTGCTGCATCCTGCGCTGCTCGACGATTTGGGTCTCGCCGCGGCCACGGAGTGGTACCTGAAGGGGTTCGGCAAACGGCACGGCATTCGTGCCGAACTGCTCCACCATCGCATCGACGGACGCCTCGCGCCGGAAACTGAAGCGGCGATCTATCGGATCATCCAGGAAGCCCTCACAAACGTCGCGAAGCACGCCAAGGCGACAAGCTGCCGCGTGTACCTGCAGGGTCTGACGAACACCCTCCTCGTCACGATCGAGGATGACGGAGTCGGGTTCGCACCTGGGGGCACGCGTCGGGCCGACGGGACAGGCGGCCTCGGCCTCGTCGGTATTCGTGAGCGCGTGGCACAGCTTCATGGCACCTTTCGCCTGGAGAGCAGTGCCGGAAAGGGCACGCGCGTGACCGTTGAAGTGCCTGCGGGCGCCCTTACCAGCGGGCAGGACCTCTCGAGCGCCGGCCGGATTCGCGACGACGACCGTTCCAGCGGCCCCTCGCGAGGTGGTCGGTGGGTAAGCTGCGCATTCTGGTGGGCGATGATCATACGCTCGTTCGTCAGGGGTTTCGGAAGATCCTCGAAGAGCGCCCGGAGTGGGAAGTCATCGCCGAGGCCAGCGACGGCCGCGATGCGGTGCGCCAGGCGATATCAGCCCAGCCCGACATCGCCATTCTCGACATCGGTATGCCGATTTTGAATGGCATTGAGGCGACGCGCCAGATCGTGCGCCGCCTGCCAACGATACGGGTCCTCATCCTGAGCATGCACGCGGACGAAGCGTACATCATCCAGGCACTGAAAGCCGGCGCCCATGGTTACATGCTCAAGGATTCAGCCGATACCGACCTGATTCGTGGCGTCGGCATCGTGGCGGCCGGCAAATCGTTCTTCAGTCCTGCGGTTGCGAAAGTCATGCTCGACGATTACGTTCGACACTTGGCCGAAAAAGGGATCACCGATCGGTTCGACTATTGTCCGTACGTGAACGAGAAGTCTTCCAGTTAATCGCGGAAGGACGCAGCAACAAAGCCATCGCGGATCTGCTCTCGGTCAGCCCCGCCACGATCGAGACGCATCGCGCACACATTCTGCAGAAGCTCGACATCCATAACGCGGCTGAACTCGTGCTTTACGCGGTCCGACGTGGTGTGATCTCCTAGCACAACCCTCGGTGAATCTGGTCGGGATCGCCGCCTGGTGGACGGGGCTGCCCCGGATCTCGCAGGCTGTCCGCGCCTCGAACCGGCGGAAACGAAACCCAGTCCCCGATGCTGACGCTGACAAGCAGCGATCCCATCAGAACGATATCGTGCTTGTTGATCGCACTGTATCCGGCCGCGACCGTATTCTGTTGCCGAAAGGACTGGACAATGACGGCCGCGGAGTGGGCCCTCACTTCCGTCCCTCATCGACGGTCGACGACGTCCCGCACGTGTCTGGCGCATGCCGGGCACAGTTCCTGGCGAAACTCGCCGGGGTGGGCCTGGATGTACAGAATCCAGAGACTGCCAGGCGTCCAGACGTTCATCGCGGATATTCTTGCAGACGCTGCAGACACCAAGTATTCCTTCGAGCAGGTGCATGTGACGCAGTTCCAGCATCTGCCGAGCCGTCCGATCGATCAGCCAGGCAAACGACGCGAAGACGCCGATTCTAATCGCTGCGTTGATCGACGACTCGAGAAACGTCCACGGCGGATTCCAGACTGTTCTGAAATACAGTCGACAGAGCGGTAGGACGATTGCGAGCGTCATTCCCCACCTCCGTCCGCCAAACCAGGATGCAACGCTGATCGGAGCCAGGTACACGATAGGGAACTCGATAACCGGGCCGGCGCTGTAGTCAATCGCCAGGCAGACGAGCGACAGCGCGAGCCAATGCGCCGGCACCACTCGGCTATCTGAAGAACCACCGACTGCGTTCAGAGACTTCAATGCTTCCATAGTCACGGATAGGATACACCGCCGACGTTCCACTCGTGACCCTGGGGGACGATAGCTTACCCGCTCGCCAGGCTGTACGTCAGAAGCGTCAACACGGTTAGCGTGACCAGGACGTACAACCAGTCGCGTTGTTCTCGCAAACCCAATGACCGAAAATACGACACGCGCAATTGGCGTGGCGATCAAGAGCAACAGCCCGAGTTGAACGAGACCCCGACCGCCGAGTGTCGTCGCCTCTGCGACAATTCCCAAGATGGCCCGCAGCGTGCTGGGCTCGCCTCTGAACACGTGATATTCGGGACGCTGCATTCCATGTCGCGCCAGAAACAGCGCGCCTCCGCAGGCGACGACGGTCGCGGACAGCAGAACGCCTCCGCGAAGCACGTGCGCGAGCACCGCATCAAACTGGTCATCCGACCAGGCCGCTGACATTCGGCGCCTGGTCACAATGTGCCCGCGATGCCCTTGTAGAGCATCTCGACCGCCAGGACGACGATCACCCACATGAAGACGACACGAAGCCATCGGGTCTTCGCGACGGCGAGGAAGTGAGCGCCCTGCATAGAGCCCAGCAGAGCGCCGAGCATAACTGGCATCGCAAGCCCCGGATCGATGTACCCGCGGTGGAGGTAGACTCCCGCGCTCGCCGCCGCGGTGACCCCGATCATGAAGTTACTCGTGGTCGTCGATACCTTGAACGGCAGCCGCATCGCGTGGTCCATCGCCAGCACCTTCACGGCCCCAGAGCCAATGCCGAGCAGGCCCGAAAGAATGCCAGCCGCATACATCAGCCCGAACCCCGCCGGCACTCTCTGCACGTGATACCTCTTCTTGCCCGCCACTGTTGGATAGGCGGAGTCAAGGCGGAGCGCGACGGCCCACCGACTGGTCTCACCGTGGCTCGTCCCATCTGGCGATCGATGTCGCGACAGGTACGCGGAGTACAACAATACGAACCCGAATACCACGGCGAGCCCATTGGCAGGAACGCGCGACGCGAGCATCGCGCCGGACAGAGCGCCCAGTGTCGTCGCGATCTCCAGGAACATTCCGACGCGGATATTCGAGTAGCCCTCCTGCACGTACGCGGCGGCGGCTCCCGAGGATGTCGCAATGACCGACACCAGCGAGGCTCCGATCGCGTAGCGGATGTCCACGCCAAATCCCAACACGAGCAGCGGGACGATCACGACGCCACCGCCGAGCCCCGTCAACGCGCCGAGAAAGCCTGCGAGAACCGATCCGAGGCCCACTGCGACCGTGAATTCCAGAACGTTCATGGATGCGACGGGTCGATCGCCGAAGAAGAGACCGGCGCCGCTCACCGAGCGGCGCCGCGGGCTATCAATGGAGAGTTGTGCGCGGCGCGATTACTGACTGAGGTCGGACACGACCGTCAAATTGACGAAGTTTTGCCCGGATGCGTACGACTCGGCATACTGCTTGTAGAGAGCTTGGACCTCGTCAGGAAACGCCTCTGACAGAATGGTCGATACCGTGTAGTCCGCACCCTTGACCGCCGGATCGATCATGAACACGTAGAGCACACTCCCATTCGCGCCCGGTTCGAGTGCTCTCATGACTTTCCAACTTGCGGCCTGCCGCTTGCGCTCGGGCTTCTCACTCTTCGCCAGCGCTTCCCTGAGCTTGCCCATGATGGCTTCGAAGTCCGCCGTCTTATCCGGCTTCACGAAATTCAGCACCAAGCCCGCATCTGATGCGAAGACCCGCACCGTCGGCGCGTGCCCGTCGTGTCCCGACGACGGTTGGGGCGTGGACTGTGACGTCTGCGCCTGGAGGCACGGTGCCCAAACGGCCGACGCCAAGACGACCGCACCTGTAAAACGAGCCACACCAGCCACGAAATCCGATACGCCTGTTCGCGCCATGCGACCCTCCCGGCCAAAAAAGACGCGCCCATGCGTCTAGACCGACGATACGCTGGACCGCCCTTCATACCCATCCCGTCGGGACTGTATTTCTGGTGCAAACAGGCCGGAGAATTGGGACTCCCTTGGGGCCGCTGTTGCGTAGGCCTGGGCGCAGCCTGTTAATCGAGTCCTGGAGAACCACCGATGAGCAACAGTCGCCGACGCAAGTCGTGTGCCGCGCTGACGCCGCATGCCGTCGGGACGAAGTAGTGAGGCGGTCATCTTGCGTCCTGTACCCTTAAGGGATGCACCCTCGCCTGCTGACCACGCCGCTTCTGACGGTCCATACGTTCGGACTGCTGCTCGCCTCCGCGTATTTCGCCGCCTTCTGGTGGCTGATTCGCCAGGGACGCCGCGAAGGGCTGGATGTCAGCGCGCTCTCTTCACTCGGATTCTGGGCGATCGGCGGCGCCATCATCGGTGCGAAAGCGTTGATGATCGCGCAAGACTTCCCGGAGTACGCGGCGGCGCCGTCCGAACTCTTCTCGCTGTCGGTGCTCACGAGCGCCGGTGATTTCTACGGCGGGTTCATCGGCGCGCTGATCGCCTCCGCGATCTTCTTCTGGCGGACTCCGCGTG